>NZ_JBZFLC010000001.1:532500-2383526 GCF_058313395.1 Sphingomonas sp. SP1
CAAGCAACAGCGGGCGGGCCGCCCCGGATGCAAACAGCAGGAACTCACCGCCCGGCAGCGGTACGCCTAGCGGACCGCCCCGCCGATTCCTGATGATCGCAACCCGGGTCATCGAACCCCATCCCTGGCCTTCGCTGGCAGCACTGGCGCGATAGACGAACTCGACCGGAACCGAACTCCGCTGCAGGAAGCGCACCTGCTTCTGGCTGTTCGCCGCGACGGTTACCAGTTCCGGAATGCGATAAAGCTTCAGATCGCCCAGCTCCTCCTGGGCCGCCTCCATGTCGCCGCCCCGTTCGGCCGCCGGCGGAGGTGGCGGGGGTGGCGGGGGCGCAAGAGCGTAGGACGAAATGCGGCTGCCGGTGACCACGATCTCTTCGGCCGCATCCAGCGGGATGTCGCTGGTGGTCTGTCCGGGCCAGCAGCGCAGCGTTAGCCGCTCACTTGCGGGCCGGCCCTGCCACACCCGCTCCTGATTGACCCGCCCCGCAACGGCCTGGGTGCTGGCATCACGGAAGCTGGTCTCGTCGCCGTTGGCCAGCGTCAGCCAAGCAAACAGATCAAGCTTGTCGCCGGCCGGATTCAAGGTCGCGACATAGTTGGCCTGCCAGTCGAAGCCGTAGCTGAGATAGGACAGGGTCACGGTTGCCTCAACCGGTCGTGTCGAGCGGGTGCGGATGGACAGGGTCGGCTTGGCCGACAGGCCTTCGGGCACGCCGTCGTAGACCAGGGTTTCGCCCAGGCCGCTGCAGCGCAGGGCCTCGAAGCCGTCACCGGTCCGCAGCACCAGCGCTCCTTCCGCTCCAGACCGGATCACCGCTTCCTGCTCGCGCACTCGTCCGGTCGCCCGGTCGGTACGGCGCAGATGAACGCGCCGCCCCAGCGAGCGCTCGACCAGGCTGGCGGCTGACAGCAGGTAGGCGTCGCGATTCTTCTCGACCACTTCGCCCGGCAGGCCGGTGACAATGGCGCTCTGCGGCAGGATGCCACCTGCGACACCTTCGAAGCGAAGATCCGATTCGCCGGCGGGCAAGCGTACCCGGCGAACCTCGCTGACCAGCGCAAAACCGTTTAACCACTCCAGGTTCAGGGCGGCCTCGGGCGCGCGGCCGGGGTCGCGGTACAGCGTCACCGCGACCCGCTCCGGCGCGGGCGAGGTGACGACCCCCGCGCTCGCGGGCACTCCGGCCACGAGTGACAGGCCGAGCAGCAGGCGCCGCACGATCGACCCGATCAATAGCCGGTTTCGAACACGGCGCGGACCTCGGTCCGGCCGTTGCCCGGAACCGTTACCCGCCACATGATCTCGTCGGCCGAGCGGCGGTCTCCGTTGAGGGTCTGGCTGACCACCCTCGTGTCGCCATACAGTCCGGACTGCAGAAGATTGACGGTGACCGGGTCGGGTCGGGCATTGCTCAGCGTATAACGCATGGTCGTGCGCCAGCGGTCGTTGGCCAGCCGCTCACGGCTCTCGACCACTGGCTGGACCTTGACGTCGAAGGCTTCACCTGTCGGCAGGGCGATGGCCGAGCCCATCGGTGTATGATTGATCCGGTGTTCGCCGACGAATTGGGGATTGCCGCGGGCATCGCGCTGATAGACTCGGATCGTCCCGGCCGGGAGCGCATCGCCCAAGCCCTGCTGGCGTGAACTGGAAAAGCGCAACACGGTGGCTGCGCTGGACGCTTGTTGCAGCGTTCCCAGCCAGGGATTGCGGAACTCGTAACCCCGCGATGCGGGCGTTCCGCTGACGTCCAGGAAGCTCACCTGCTTCTGCTGCCGCTGGGCGATCGTGGTCCGTTCTGGCAGTGGGTATAGGTAGAAATCACCCAGGCGTTCACGCCCGCTGGTTTCCGTACCGGGACGGCGCAGCGGCCCGTCCGGCGCGGGCGGCGGCGGTGGCGGCGGATAATACACCCCTCCTCGCGCATAGCCGCCGGGCTCCTGCCCAACCGCGCCGGCGACCAGCACCGTATTGGCGTTGCGATAAGCCGTACCGCTCTCGTTGTTGAGCGTGATCCAGCCCTGCACGTCCAGCATGCCGGCACGCTCGTCGAACAGCGCGACATAATCTGCCTGCCAGCCGAGCCCGGGGGTCAGGTATGTCAGGGTCACCGGCTGACGCCCGCCGCGCGGCGCGGTCAACGTTACCGACAGAGTGGGCCGCGGCCGCAGGCCTTCCGGCACCTTGTCGAATACCACCCGGACGGGCAGACCGTCATCACGCAGCACCTCAATCCGCTCGCCGATCTGCAGCACCACGCCGCCATTCGCAGCCAGCACCCGCGCACGCTCCCTTGTCTCGGCCCCGGTCGCCGGATTGACCCGCACCAGCGTGATCGTCTCGCCCACCGCCTTCTGCATCAGGGCGGCGGGCGACAGCAGGTCATAGTCGAAATTTTGCTCGACGATGCCGAGGCCGTTCCCAGTCAGGGTCACCGTCTGGGGGCGGATCTGCGCCGAAACATCGGGAAATTCCTGCCGCGAGCGACCGGCCGGGAGGTTGATCTCGCGCCGGTCCTGCACCAACGCCAGATTGTTGTTGTAAATGGTGACTGCGACGTCGCCCTGCGCGCTCGCCTCGGGCATGGGGATGGTCTGAGCGCCCAGGGGCACTGCGGCGACCGCGAGGCAAAGGCTGATAATTGAACGCATGGGCACTCCCTTCGAACGGAGGCCATGTTGATATCTTGTTACATGAACGTCAAACGAACAGCAGACAGCCGATTGTTACCGTTTGTCCGCTGTTGCGCAAATGTCGCGTTCGTCCAACGGCTTAGAAATCGATGGACGCTCGGGCGGAAAAGACATCGACGATGAAGTCACGCTTGTCGAACGGCTTGCCGGCATCCTCGTCGATATCGTCGCTGAACGGACCTCCGGTGATGTTTGCCCGGGCATACTGGAAATACATCCGGAAATAGTCTTCCGGGATCCACACCAGGCTGCCCAGCAGGCCTAGCTGCTTGCCGCCGCGGGTCAGATTGATCGACGACAGCGACCCGCCCGTCGCGAAGTCGTTGGTGAAGCCGCGCTTGAGCTTGTTCGAGTCGAGATCGAGATAGTCGACGCGGCCATTCACCTGGAATGCGCCCCAACCGCCCTTGCTGAACGGCTTCAGCACCTTGGTCCGGTCCCACAGGCCATTGCGATAACCACGGGTCTCACCCGTGAGGAAATAACCGACCTCGACATAGCCGCCCCAGAAGGAGGGGTCGCCGTCCGCGACGAGAAAGCTCGGGGTGGGGAAGAAATCGTTGGCGTCATCGAAGGTCGCGCCGCGGCCGTAGGCGTTGGTCTTCAGGTACTGCGCTTCGCCCGCGACATGGAGCGACTTGAAGATGCCGGCAGCCTCGACCCCGACGATCTGGTCGCTCTTGGCCGCAAAATTGCCGGTGTCCACGAAACGGACGTCGGTGGTCTGGCTGAACGGCCGCGCCCGATAGCGGGCCTGCTGATTGGTGGACGGCAACCCTGCACCGCCGCTATTCACGGTCGTTCCGTTGTTCGACTGAAAATTGCGGTACTGGTAGTTCAATCCGAGGTGCAGCTGATTGTCGCCAAGCTTCGGCGAATAGACTGCGCGAGCCGCACCGATCCAGCCGTCGTTGTCGACCGAACTGTCGATCGAATGGGCTGCGAACAGCCCCGCGCTCAGCCGCAGGTCCCCGGCCTTGTTCGCCAGCGTCGACGACAATCCCAGCCGGCGAGTGTTGATGAACGCCTCGTTGAAAGCCGAGCGCTCGAGGAAGCTGATGTAGCGGGAGCTGCTGATCTGCTCGAGGCCGTTCAGCGTCTCATGGTTGCCCAGCGTCAGGCTGTACGGTCGGTCCTTTGGCGAATAGGTCAGGATCACGTCGCCGAAGCCGACCGAGCCGTTGGCGAAATCCATTTCCGCCTTGTAGCCGAAACCGCCTGGAATGGTCCCCTCCGCACCGAGGCGGATTCGGCGGAAGCGGCTGTTGAAGCCGAGATTGCGGGTCAGGATATTGTCGTCGTCGGGGTTCGAGACATAGCCGACATCGTACATCAGTCGACCGCGCGGCTTGAAGGACCAGCCGGCTTCCTTGTCCTCATATTGCGGCGCGCCCTTCCAGCTGGGCGTTGCCTTGACCATCGCGCCTTTCAGCTCGTCGATGGACTTCTGCAGCGCTTGGACCTGCTCCTCCAGGCGATCGATCTTGGCCTGGGAGTCCTCCGGGATGGGCGCGGAAATCGCAGGTGAATTGTCCTGGGCCCATGCCGGCGCCGCGGGCATCATTGCCGTCCCGCACAACAGCGCACTCACGATCGGTGCCTTCATCGCAAAACCCCCTGACCCTCTGACTCGCTCAATGACCCGCCTAGGTGCGCTGCGCGTCTGTCGAGTGACGAGAGTATGACGGTAAAGTTACAAGAAAAAGGGCGACAAGCCGAAGCCTGCCGCCCTGTGCGTTTCAAGCCCGATGCACTCAGGCTGCCGGAGCGATCTCGCCCTCGTCCTCGACCGGACGCACCCGCCGGGTTCGGCGGCGCGGGCGGGGGGCCTCGTCATCATCACCGCGGGTGCCCGCGTCCGGCTGTTCGGACGCGACCCCGATGGCGGGCGGAAGGATGTCCTGTGCGATCCTGGGCGCGGCCTCTTCCGCAGCCTCGCCTTCGTCGCGATCGCGGCCATTGAGACGCTCGCGGCGTGGGCGACGCTCGCCCCGGTCGTCGCGATCGCGGCTCGAGCGCTCGCGGCGCTCGCCACCCTCAGCCTCGCCCGGATTGGAGCGCTCGGAACGCTCGGGTCGATCGGAACGCTCCGGCCGCTCCGCTCGCTCCGGACGGTCTCCCCGCTCGTACCGCTCACCCCGGTCTGGCCGGTCGCGTTCCGGTCGGTCGCGCTCGCGACGACGATCCTGGCGCGGCTCGTCGTCGCTTTCGCCCTCCATGATCTCGTCGTCGATTTCTTCGCCATCGTCGTCGTCGTCACGACGCGGACGCTGGTCCTCGAAACGGGAGCGGGTTTCGCTGAGAACGCGGAAATAATGGTCGGCGAATTGCAGGTAATATTCGGTCTGGACCCGGTCCCCGGCGAGCTGCGAATCGCGCGCAAGCGCCTTGTATTTCTCGAGCAGCTGCGCGGCATTGCCACGCTGCCGATTGTCCCGGGCATTCCCCCCGGCACTGCCGGACATGCCTCTGGGAGACTGCCCACCGCGACCGCGCCTGCGGCCGCCCTGGCGATTGTTCATCAAATCCTTGTTCCCCGTCGCACTGGCGCTTGTCATTCTCCAACAGCGCGTGACAACCGACCCCTGATGCGAGCGGCAGCCGCACGGCGCCGGATTAAAGCGCCGCGGTGCCCCTTGTCGTCATGGCTGCGCGCAATGCCTGCGCGCTGTCACGACCGATTGCATCGGGGGTAGCAACGGGAGGCGTCAGGCTGTTGATTTAGCGTGAGGCGGCCCCGTCCCTGCGCGTAGATGTAATGCGGCTTTTGCCCTTTTCCAAGCGATTTGTGGCCGCGCCCCGAATCAGGAGCGCGCGGGGACGCCCGCCGAGGTCATGGGCCAGGCGCGGCTCGAGCCCTTCGGAACGAAAAACCTTCGTTGCCGAATCGGCCTGGTCGAACCCGATCTCGATCGAGGCCAGGCCGCCCGGCTCGATCAACCGGCCAATCTCGGGTGCGAGGCGACGATAATCGTCGAGGCCTTCCTTGCCGGCGAACAGTGCCTCGGCCGGCTCATGTTCCCGGACCCCCCGGCCAAGCTCCGCGTCGCTCGCCACATAGGGCGGGTTGCACAGGATCAGGTCGAACCGCTCGTGGATCCCGCGCGCCCAGTCGCCCAGACGAAAATAGGCCCGGTGCGCCAACCCCAGCCGCTCGGCGTTGCGGCGGGCATAGGCGAGCGCCTCGGCCGACTGGTCGACGCCAAGGCCGGTCGCCCGCGGCCATTGGTCGAGCGCGGCGAGCAGCAGCGTGCCTGGCCCCGTACCGAGGTCGAGGATCCGGCGCGGACCCTCCGTGCCCGCGAAATGCTCGGCCGCGGCGGCGATCAGGGTTTCGCTGTCCGGGCGAGGAATAAGCGCGCCCGGGCCGACTTCCAGTTCGATGTTCCAGAAGGCCCGACGGCCGGTGATGTAGGCGATCGGCTCACCTGCCAGCCGCCGTTCGACGAAGTCCGCGAAGATGGCGGGAACGGGGCGCGCCGGCGGATCGAGCAACAGGGCGTCGCGCTCGATTCCCAGGGCGCAGGCCATCAGCAGTTCGGCATCGAGCCGCGGCGTATCGCTGACCGGCTTCAATCGGAGCGCTGCCTCGCTCAGCGCCCGACTGACCTGCTTCACGCCTCTTCCAGGCCAGCCAGCCGCTGCGCCTCGTCCTCGGCGATCAGCGCATCGGTCAGTTCCTTCAGCCCCGGCCCTTCCAGGATTTCCGGCAGCTTGTGCAGCGTCAGATTGATCCGGTGGTCCGTCACTCGCCCCTGCGGGAAATTATACGTCCGGATGCGCTCCGACCGGTCGCCCGATCCGACCATCGACTTGCGCGCGCCCGCCCGCTCGTTCGCTAACCGCTCGCGTTCGAGTTCGAACAATCGGGTCCGGAGCACCTTCAGCGCCTTGGCCTTGTTCTTGTGCTGGCTTTTTTCGTCCTGCTGGATAACGACCAGACCGGTCGGCAAGTGCGTGATCCGGACCGCGCTGTCGGTCGTATTGACCGACTGGCCGCCGGGCCCCGACGAGCGGTAGACGTCGATCCTCAGGTCCTTGTCGTCGATGTGGACATCGACTTCCTCCGCTTCGGGCAGCACGGCCACCGTCGCTGCGGAGGTGTGGATGCGCCCGCCGCTTTCCGTCGCTGGAACGCGCTGGACCCGGTGGACGCCGCTTTCGAACTTCAGCCTGGCAAACACCCCGGCCCCGTTGATGGATGCCACCGCTTCCTTGTAGCCGCCGACATCCGCGGAGGATGCGGAGATGAGCTCGAACTTCCAGCCCTGCTCCTCGGCAAAGCGCTGGTACATGCGCAGCAGGTCACCGGCGAACAGCGCGGCTTCGTCGCCGCCGGTGCCGGCGCGAACCTCCAGCATCGCAGCGCGCTCGTCCGCCGAGTCCTTGGGCAGTAGTTGCACGGCCAGGCTGCGCTCGGCCTCGGGCAGCTTAGCCCGGATATCCTCGATCTCGGCTTCCGCCATCTCGCGCAACTCCGCCTCGGCGCTGGCGTCGGCCGCCATTCCGGTCAGCACGTCGAGCTCAGCGCGCAGCCGGCGAACCTCGCGCGCGGCGGCGGCCACCGGCTCGACCTGCGCATATTCCTTGGACAGCCGCACGAACTCGTCCGGGGCCAGCGTGCCAGACGCCATCGCTTGGCTCAGCTCATGCTTCTTCGCCTCGATCTGGGCGATTCGTTCCGAACTGATCTGGCTCATGCGCGGATGGCCGTTCCCACCTGGTCGAGCGCCATCGCCCGCTGTTCACCCGTAGCCAGATCCTTGACCTGCGCCACGCCCTGTTTCAGCTCCGCGTCGCCCAGGATCACGGCATGGGCAGCACCGCTCGCCGCGGCGCGCTGCATCCGCTTCTTCATGTTGCCGCGATACGCCATGTCCGCCGCAATGCCCTGCCGCCTCAGATCGGCGAGCAACGTCACCGCCGCACGCTCGGCCGCCGCGCCCATCGGCACCAGCACCGCCGCCGGCCGCTCGGCCGCCGGCGCACCGATCATCATCGCCAGCCGCTCGATCCCCGCCGCCCAGCCGATTGCCGGCGTGTGCGGCCCACCGAGCGTTTCGATCAAGCCGTCATAGCGGCCGCCGGCCAGCACCGTTCCTTGCGCGCCCAGCGTGTCGGTCATGAACTCGAACGCCGTATGCCGATAATAATCGAGCCCGCGAACCAGCCGCGGCGCCCGCTCCCACTGCACTCCGGCGGCATCGAGGCCATCCGTCACGGCCGCAAAGAAATCTGCGGCCTCGCCCGTCAGGAAGGCGTCGATTGCCGGCGCGCTGTCGACGATCGGCCAGTCGCCATGGGCCTTGCTGTCCAAGATCCGCACCGGATTACGCTGCAGCCGGTCGCGGCTGTCGTCGCTTAGCTCTGCGGCGTGCGCCTTGAAATGATCGTACAAGGCGTCGCGCCAGGCCTGCCGCGTCGCCGGGTCGCCCAGCGTATTGAGCTTCAGCACCGCCGTCTCGCCCAGCCCCAGTTCCTTGAGCAACTGGTCGGCGAACAGCAGCACCTCGACATCCGCCTGCGGCTCACCCGCACCCAGGATCTCCGCGTCGAGTTGGTGGAACTGGCGGAATCGTCCCTTCTGCGGCCGCTCGTAGCGGAAGGCGGGGCCGTGGGTCGCCACCTTCAGCGGCGCGAACTGCTGCCAGCCTTCGGTCAGATAGGCCCGCGCGATCCCCGCCGTGAACTCGGGCCGCAGAGTGATCGAATCGCCGCCGCGATCCTCGAACGTGTACATCTCCTTCGACACCACGTCCGTGGTCTCGCCGAGCGAGCGGGCGAACACCGCGGTCGCCTCGATCACCGGCAATTCGACGCGCTTGAAGCCGAACAAACGGCGCACGCGATCGAAGGCGCCGACCACCGCGTGAAACCGGTCGGCCTCTTCGCCAAGCATGCTTTGGGTGCCGCGAACCGGCTGGGGGGTCTGGATTTGCGCCATAATGTGGGTTGCGCCCCTAGCGGCTGCGCGGGAGCATGGCTAGCAGGGCGCCATGCGCATTCCCGTTCTCCTCGCGGCCCTGTTCGCCGCACTTCCCGCCACCGCCCAGAACAGCGCCCCGCAGCCGGTGCCGATCGTCAGCACCGTGCCCGCCGCCCGCGACGTGGATTATCCCGGCACGATGCGGCTGGAGGTGGACGTGACCGACATCCAGCAAGGCATCTGGCAGGTGCGGCAGACCATTCCGGTGGCTGCGCCCGGACGCATGACCCTGCTGTTCCCGCAGTGGATCCCCGGCAACCATGCGCCGCGCGGCGAGCTCGACAAGCTCGCCGGCCTGACCTTTCGGGCCGGCGGGCAGGTCATCCCCTGGATCCGCGATCCGGTCGACATCTACGCCTTCCACCTCGACGTGCCGGCCGGCACGACCGAGATCGAAGCCCGTTTCCAGTATCTGACCCCGACGTCCTCCGACCAGGGTCGAATCCTCGTCACGCGCGAAATGCTGAACCTGCAGTTCGAGGACGTGTCCCTTTATCCGGCCGGCTATTTCACCCGCCGCATCCCGGTCAGTGCCACCGTCACCTACCCGGCGGGCTGGCGGGCCGCGACCGCGCTGCGCGCGAGCGCGAGCGCGGGCAGCCGGATCAGCTACGGCACCGTCAGCTACGAAACGCTGCAGGACTCGCCGGTCTTCGCAGGCAGGTATTTCCGCGCCGACGACCTCGGTCACGGAGTCACGCTCAATACCGTTGCCGACCACCCGCGCGAGCTGGCCGTATCCGCCGATGTGCTCGCCAAACACCGCAACCTCGTCAGCCAGTCGTTGAAGCTGTTCGGGGCGCGTCACTACGACCATTATGATTTCCTCCATGCGATCACCGACCGCTTGGGCGGCATCGGGCTGGAGCATCATCGCAGCAGCGAGAACCAGAACGATCCCGGCTATTTCATCGACTGGGAAGCGAGCCTCCCCGATCACAATTTGCTGCCGCACGAATTCGTGCACAGCTGGAACGGCAAATTCCGTCGCGGCGCGGACCTGTTCACGCCAGACTTCCGCACCCCGATGCGCAACTCCATGCTGTGGGTCTATGAAGGACAGACCCAATTCTGGGGCTATGTGCTCGAGGCCCGCTCAGGTCTGTCGACCAAGCAACAGGTGCTCGACAAGCTGGCGGTGATCGCCGCCTCGCTGGACGCTCGCGAAGGGCGCACGTGGCGGCCGCTTGGTGACACGACCAACGATCCCATCATCTCCGCCCGGCGACCCAAGGCGTGGACCAGCTGGCAGCGTAGCGAAGACTATTATAACGAAGGACTGCTGATCTGGACGGAGGCCGACGCCATCATCCGCCAGGGCACCGGCAACCGCCGCGGCATGGACGATTTCGCCAAGGCGTTCTTCGGCATGCGAAACGGCGACTGGGGCGTCCTCCCCTATGATTTCGCCGAGGTGGTGAGCACCCTGAACGGCGTATACCGTTACGACTGGGCGCGCTTCCTGGACGAGCGGGTCAATCGCCCCAGCGAACGCGCACCGCTCGCCGGCTTTACACGCTCGGGATACCGGCTCGACTTCGGGGAGGAGCCGACGCCGGCGCACGCTGCCTCCATGCGATCGGGCAAGTCGACCGATCTCAGCTATTCGCTTGGCTTGTCGCTGGACAAGGACGGGAAGATAACCGGCGTTCAGTGGGGCAGTCCCGCCTTCCGCGCCGGGCTGACCGTTGGTCAAAGCATCATTGCGGTCGACGGCCGCGCCTTCAGCGAAGCCGCGATCAAGGAGCGGATCACCGCAGCCAAGGGCGGAACGACCCCGATCACGCTGACCGTGAAGCGCGGCGAAGAGGTGCGCAGCGTGCCCCTTTCCTGGAACGGCGGCCTGCGCTATCCGCGCTTCACCAAAGTCGGCAGTGGGCGGGGCGCCCTCGACATCCTTCTGGAGCCAAAGTGAACCTTGATCTCGTGCCGGCGGGAGACAACCCGCCTGAGTCCGTCAACGTCTTGATCGAAGTGCCGATCGGTGGCGAACCGGTGAAGTATGAGCTGGACAAGAAGTCCGGCGCCATCTTCGTCGACCGCATCCTCCACACCTCGATGCGCTATCCCGCCAACTACGGCTTCATTCCGCACACGCTGGGCGACGACGGCGATCCGCTCGACTGCCTGGTCGTTGCGCGCTCGCCCTTCATGCCAGGCTGCGTGGTCCGGGTGCGCCCGATCGCGGTGCTCTTCCTGGAGGACGAAGCGGGCGGTGACGAGAAGGTGCTGGCAGTGCCGGAGGTGAAGACCTCGCCATACTATCAGGACGTGCATGAAGGCGAGCACCTGCCCCCCATCGTCATGGAGCAGATCGCCCACTTCTTCACCCACTATAAGGACCTGGAGCCCGAAAAGTGGACTCGCGTCGGTCGCTGGGGCGGGCGCGACGAGGCGCTGCAGGTCATCCGCGACGGCCTTGAGCGTGCCAGGAACGTCAGCTTCCAGGACCGTGACGAAGCCATCGGTGAAGGCCGCGAAGTCCAGGACTGACTTTACGCGCTTGTGTCCGGCAGAAGGGGATGGAATGAAGCGTTCTTCCCATCTGCCGGAGGCAACCGCTTGAATCTTCACCTGTTTGCCGGCGCTGCGATTGTCGCAGCAGCCCTCGCCAGCCCGGCGCACGCGCAGCGCCCCGGCTTTGCCGAATACCAGACCGGGGCCGCCATCGAACGGGTGCGGCGGATCGATCCGCAAGTCGGCTCGGTCCTGGCGCTCGATCCGACGGCGCTGGCGCAGGCTCGGCAGATCGACGCATCGGGCAAGGGCGGGCCGCTGGTCGGTCAGCCGATCCTGATCAAGGATAATATCGAGGTCGCCGGTCCGCTACCCACGACCGCAGGCAGCTTGGCGCTTCTCGGCAACGTCACCAACCGCGACGCGCCGCTGGTCGCACGCCTTCGCGCGGCGGGTCTGGTGATCCTCGGCAAGACCAATTTGAGCGAGTGGGCGAACATTCGTTCCAACAACTCGATTTCGGGCTGGAGCGCAGTCGGTGGGCAGACCCGCAACCCGTTCGCGCTCGACCGCAACCCGTGCGGCTCGTCGAGCGGCAGCGGCGCGGCCGTCGGCGCGGGCCTCGTCCGGATGGCGATCGGCACCGAAACCGATGGCTCCATCACCTGTCCGGCGGCGATCAATGGTATTGTCGGCATGAAGCCGACCGTCGGGCTTGTCAGCCGGACCCACATCGTGCCGATCAGCGTCTCGCAGGACACGGCGGGGCCCATGACCGCCAGCGTGGCCGAGGCGGCCCTGCTGCTGGCCGCGATGGCCGGCAGCGACCCGGCCGACCCCGCCACTCGCGAGGCCGACCGCTACAAGCGTTCCCAATATCTGCTCGATGGAGGCGCGCTTCGCGGCAAGCGGATCGGAGTCATGCGTTTCGCCTCGGGCTTCGGGACCGACCAGCCGTTCGAGGCCGCGCTTGCAGTCCTTAAGGCGCAGGGCGCAACCCTGGTCGAGATAAAGGAGTTCGGCGGCGACCGTGGCGCCATCGGACGCGATGAATTCACCGTCCTGCTGGCCGAGCTGAAGACGGGCATGGCCGACTACCTTCGCTCCAGCCCGGCGCCGATCCCGGTCAGGAACCTGGCGGACGTCATCGCCTTCAACACGGCCAACGCTCGCACCGAACTGGCTCTGTTTGGGCAAGAAACCTTTGAGCAGGCGGAAAAGACGCGCGGGACAAGCGACCCGGCTTACCGGCGCGCGCGCGCGTCGAGTTTCCGCGCGGCCGGGCCCAACGGCATCGACCGGCTTTTGAAGCAATACAATGTCGTTGCGCTCGTCGGCCCGACCATGCCACCGGCCTGGAAGATCGACGCGGTCAATGGCGACCAGATCAGCGGCGGCGGTGCCGGCGGACTTGCCGCGGTGGCCGGTTACCCTCACCTCACCGTGCCAATGGGCTCGGTCAAAGGACTGCCTGTCGGCCTTAGCTTCATCGGGCCGAAGTGGGCGGATGGCGACCTGCTGAACCTTGGCTACGCCTATGAGCAAGCGCGCGGGCCTTTACCGCCACCCCTGTTCTTCCGCTCGATCGAGCAAAGCCCGGCAATCGCGCCTTACCTCAAGCGGTAAGCTTCAGGGCCGCGATGGCGGCAATGATCAGCAGGATCAGCAGGACCCTTACCGTGCTCGCCGGCTCATCGAAGAAGGCCATGCCGACGACCACCGTGCCGACCGCACCAATGCCGGTCCACACCGCATAGGCCGTCCCCATCGGGATCGTCCGCGCGGCATATTCCAGCAGGCCCATCGACATCGTCACCGCACCCAGGAAAGCCAATGTCCACGGCAGGTTGCGAAAGCCGTCTACGAATCGCAGCGCGGTCGTGAAGCCGACCTCGAACAGGCCACCGAGGATGAGTAGGAACCAGGCCATCGAACGGCTCTCCTAGGCTGCGACTTCGAGGTGGGGGTTGGCCTGCTTCGGCTTGCGCGCCGCCAGCAAACAGCCGGCAACGATCAGCAGCGCGCCGGCCAGCGTGAACGGCGACAAGGGCTCGGAGAACACCAGCCAGCCGAACAGGGCCGCCCACAGGAAGGCGGTATATTCGGTCGCGGCCAGATAGCTGGCTTCGGCCCGGGCATAGGCCCAGCTCAATAGCAGCAGCGACAAGGTGGAAAGGATGGCCGCCAGCAGGATCCAGCTCCACTGATCCGCAGGCGGTATCGCCGTTCCGACCAGCGGCAGCGCAAGCAGCAGTGTCACGCCCACTGTCAGGTTCTGAAAAAAGGCGATCTCCAGCGGCTTGGCTGCCAGGCTTTGCCGCCGCATCAGGATGATGTTGACGGCATAACAGACCGCCGACAGCAATATGGCCAGGCTGCCCAGCAACGCCTCCCGGCCGAGATCGGCCTGCGCCTGGCCAACGAAGATCACCAGCACTCCGGCAAATGCAATCAGCGAGGCACTCAAGGTGCGCGGGCCGATTTTCTCGTGCAGCCAGACCGACGCAAGATAAAGCGCGATCAGCGGCGCGATGAAGGCAAGGGCGATCGCCTGAGCCAGCGGCACGCGTCCAATGCCCCAGAAGAACAGCAGCCCCATCACCGTGGTCAACACCCCGCGGGTCACATGCAACCGCAGCACCGCCCGCGCCGGCCACCCGGAACGTCCGGGCAGGTACATCGCCCCCGACAGACCCACGCTTGCAAAGCTGCGCCACAGCATGGTCGCATAGACGCCGATTGCCAGCACCAGCCCTTTCATCACCGCGTCCATCAATGAGAACAGGGCAATGCCAAGGGTCCCGACCAGAAAGGCTATAGCTGGAGAATGACGGCGCGACGGCATCCGCTGCCGCTACGCGATTGCCGGCGCTGCGCAACCCTCCCCTGCCGCGCTCGTTGCCAAGCGATGGGCACTCCGAAATTCACTCGCCTCCACTTTGCAGACGAACTGCTCGCTACCATGCCATTTCCCCGCCGCGCCATGAGGGTCCTTCGGGGCCTGGGTTCGGGCCTTGCTCGAACGGCGGACGGGCGGCTGTTCGCGGTCGGCGATCGGGGACCGAATCTCAAGATCGACCTGGCGGTGGAAACCTACGGCATGGACGGCGTCGCCCATGCCAAACGCGGCGCCAAGATCATGCCGGCGCTCGACATTGGGCCGACCATCGCCGAACTTCGCATCGATCACGACGCGATACATTTGGTCCGCGCTTTTCCGATCACCGGTGAAGACGGCGAACCACTTAGCGGCCTGCCGACGCCAGGAAGCGCAAACAGCCGCATGGAGCCCGCTCTGCGCCCTGACGGCTCCCCCCTTCGGCCCGACCCCGGCGGCGTGGACAGCGAGGGCATTGCCGTCGACCCGGACGGCGATTTCTGGATTGGGGAAGAATATGGTCCATCGCTCTTGCGGGTTACGCCGGATGGACGAGTCCGTGTTCGCTGGGTGCCGAAAGGCAGCGAAGCCAGCTTCGCCGGCGCACCCTATCCGGTCGAAGGCGTTCTGCCCGTGCTCGCCGCCGCTCGCCAGGTCAATCGCGGCTTCGAGGCTATCGCCTTGTCGGAAGATGGCGCTCGCCTCCACCTCCTGTTCCAGAGCCCGCTCGCGCATCCCGATGAGCAAGCCCACGCCGCCGCCCGGCACGTGCGGCTCTGGACCCTCGATACAGAGTCGGGCGCGCTGCTGGCGCAATATCTGGTGCCGCTCGATGAGCCCGCGAGTTTCCGCCGCGATGTCGCCAAGGGGGATCTCCAACGCTCCGACATCAAGGTCAGCGAGCTTTTGTGCGTCGGCAGCAACCGGCTGCTCTTGCTGGAGCGAGGGTCGGAGACGACCAAGCTGTATCTGATCGAACTCGACCCCGGCTGCGCCTTGCCGGACGAATATGCGCTCGCGGAAACCCGGCCCACCGTCGAGGAACTCAGCGCCGCAGGGACGCTCGACCTGCCGGTGCTGCGCAAGCGGGTCCTGCTATCGACCGACGACCACCCGGAGGTCAACGCCGACCTGGAAGGCATGGTCCTGCTCGACGACCGGACACTGCTGCTGGTCAACGACAATGATTTCGGGATCGAGGACGTCGCCACCGCCTTCTGGCGCGTGGAGTTCGCCGACCCGATCTAGGCTATTCGGCCGCGTGCAGTTCCGGCGTAGGCGCAACGGCGTTGGCCGCCTCGATTTCAGCCGCCTTCTGCTCGACCAGCCGCACGATGTGGTCGACCATGCCTTCGTCAGAAACATGGTGGTCGGTGACGCCCGACAGATAGACCATGTGCTTGCCATTTCCGCCGCCGGTCACACCGATATCCGTTTCGCGCGCTTCGCCGGGCCCGTTCACCACACAGCCGAGCACCGACAGGCTCATGGGCGTCCGGATGTGCTGCAGGCGCTGTTCCAGCTTCTCGACCGTGCGGATCACGTCGAAGCCCTGCCGCGCACAACTCGGGCAGGAGATGACCCGCACCCCGCGATGGCGCAGGCCCAGACTCTTCAAGATCTCGTACCCTACGCGAACCTCTTCCTCCGGCTCTGCCGACAGTGACACGCGGATGGTATCGCCGATCCCGCTCCACAGCAGCATTCCGAGGCCGACCGAGCTCTTCACCGTGCCGCCGATCAGCCCGCCCGCTTCGGTGATGCCGAGATGCAGCGGGCAATCGAGCTCGCTGGCCAACTGCGAATAGGCCGCGACCGCGAGGAAGACGTCCGACGCCTTCACGCTGATCTTGTACTCGCGAAAGTCATTGTCCTCGAGCAGGCGAACATGGTCGAGCGCGCTTTCGACCAGCGCGTCCGGGCAGGGCTCGCCATATTTCTCGAGCAGGTGCTTCTCGAGGCTGCCGGCGTTGACTCCGATCCGCATCGAACAGCCATTGGCCTTGGCCGCGCGCACCACTTCCGCCACCCGCTCGTTCGAGCCGATATTGCCCGGGTTGATCCGCAGGCAAGCCGCGCCCGCGTCGGCGGCTTCCAGTGCGCGCTTGTAGTGAAAGTGGATGTCCGCAACGATCGGAACGTTGGCCGCGCGCACGATTTCCTTCAGCGCGGCGGTGCTTTCCACATCCGGGCACGACACGCGGATGATATCGACCCCCGCCTCTTCGCACCGCCGGATCTGGTCGATGGTCGCCGCCGCGTCGGAAGTTGGCGTATTGGTCATGGTCTGAACGGTGATCGGCGCATCGCCGCCGACCGGCACGTTACCGACCATGATCTGCCGGGAGGGTCGGCGCTGGATATCGCGCCACGGACGAATGGACATGACGGGGATATAGAGGACCGGCGCTACAGAACCAAGGCAACCGGCAAAGCGTGGAGAATTCCCTGATTTTCTGTTAATGCGCCCCGTTAAGACTCGGGGAAATCAAAAGGGTGGAAGGATCGGCCGTCCTGTCGCGTCGCAGTGCCGCCCGACCCCGGCGGACGGCGAAGCGCGCGCCCTTCGTCCAGCGCTACTGGGCGTTCCTTTCCTACAGCCACGCCGATGCCGCCGAAGCCGCCTGGCTGCACGGAGCGCTCGAGAAATTCCGGGTGCCAGCAGCGCTCGTCGGGCGGCGAACCAAGCGGTTCCTGATTCCCAGGAGCCTCGCCCCGATCTTTCGAGACCGGAGTGAGTTGGCCGCATCCACCGACCTGACGCAGGAAATCAGGGAAGCGATCGAATGTTCGCGCCACCTGATCGTGCTCTGCTCCCCCGCCGCCGCGCAAAGCCGCTGGGTCGACGAGGAGATCCGCAGCTTCCGGCGGATGCGTCCGGACGGGCAGGTGCTGGCTGCCATCTTCGCCGGCCTGCCCAACGCCAGCGCCATCCCGGGCCGCGAGGCGGAGGAATGCTTCCCCCCGGCGCTGCGGGAGCGCTACGATGCGCGCGGCCGTCCGACTGGAGAAGCGGCCGAGCCCGTCGCCGCCGACTTTCGCGAGAGCGCAGATGGTCGCCAGGCCGGCCTGCTCAAGATCGTCGCCGGAATGCTCGATTGCCGCCTCGACGAGCTTGTTCATCGCGAGGAAGTGCGCCGCAGCCGCAAGATGGTCCTGGTGACCGCCGCTTCCATCGCGGGCATGGCTTTGACCAGCACGCTCGCCGTTACCGCCATCCAGGCCCGCGACGCCGCCCGCGACCAGCGGCGCGAGGCCGAAAGCCTGGTCGGTTTCATGATCGGTGATCTGAAAGACAAGCTGGAGCCGGTCGGCCGCCTTGATGCACTCGACGCGGTCGGCAGCCGGGTGCTCGCCTTTTACGAGCGCCAGAACAAGGGCGACTTGTCGGACGAGGCCTTGGCCCAGCGCTCCAGGGCGCTCACCCTGATGGGCGACATCGCCCAGCGGCGGGGGGACCTCGAAGGCGCGCTCCGCCGCTACCGCGAAGGCCTGGCCGGCACCGCCGAGGCTCTTCGCCGTGATCCCGATAATCCGCAGCGCTTGTTCGATCACGCCCAGAACGTCTTCTACGTCGGCAGCATCGCGATGCAGCGCAGCCAGCGGGATGAAGCGTTGCGGTATTTTCGCGAATATCAGTCTCTGGCCGATCGAATGATCGCCCTTCAACCTCGTGAATCGCGCTGGCAACTCGAAGGCGCTTATGCTGATCAGAACGTCGGCGCCGTCTTGCTGGAGGAGCGCAAGGCGAGGGACGCGGCGCAGCTGTTTGCCCGTTCCCTCGCGCGGACCGACCGGCTGCTCGCCGCCGATCCCGGCAATCGGGCCTATCTGGATCAGAAGGGCGAAACGCTGGCGTTTCTGGCCGATGCGCTGGAACGCTCCGGCGGCTTGAAACGCGCAGTCGCCTTTCGCGATGCCCAGCTTGCCATTCTGGCTCGCAACAGCGCCGCGGACCCGCGCGACACCGGCTTGCAGGACAAGGCAATGGTCGCTCATCAGGCCGCCGCCCTGCTTCGCTTTGCCTTGGGTGAGAACGGGTCCGCCGAGGCGCACGCGCGTGAGGCCGTCAGGATCAGCATGGCCCTTCGGGCGACGGAGCCTTCCAGCGCCGAGTGGATGGATCGCAGCACGGGCGCCCAGCAGGTCGCTGGCGATCTCATGCTGCGACTGGGCCGACTGCCGGAGGCCGGTCGCCACATCGACATGGCGTGCAGCCTCGCGGAAACGCTGACCAGGCGCGATCCGGCGGTGGCTCGCTGGCAGACCCGGCTGGCCCGCTGCCGCGCGCAACAAGCCCGCCTGGCTCTCGCCCAGGGGCGTCCGGGCGAGGCCTTGCTACAGGTTGGCCAAAGTCTCGCCGCCGCCCGCGCGCATAACAGCAACTGGGTCGAGGACCGCCTTCAACTCGCAATGTTGACCAAGCTCGCCGGCGACATTCAGGCGGCCTCCGGTGACCGGCAGGGCGCACGCCAACGCTGGACCGAAAGCCTGTCGCTTTGGCCCCGCGACATCGGGGAAACGCCCCGCGAATTGAGTGAACGTGCCAAGCTTTTCGCCAGCCTCGGAGATACCGCTGGTGCTGCTGAGCTCCAGCGACAGTTGGCGGGCATGGGTTACCGGGCAGACTGATCGCAATTCCAAGGGGAGCAGGACAATGGGACATGGAAAGGAACGGCCCGTCACCATCAAGGCCTTGGCCGGAGGTGGTTTCGAGATGCTCGAAGCGAAGCAGCCCAAGAAGCGGCTCGAATTCTACAAGAAGCAGGACAATCTTAAGAAGGAGGATTGGCACGAGGTCGTGTTCGAACTCGACGATCCCGGCGGCACGCGCCGCTTCCACCCGGACCCGAGGCAGGCCATCTGGGTCGCTCGCGGCGACATCACGACCGAACCGGAATGCCCGCCCAATCCGTCGCAGGATCCGCTGGGCGAATTCAAAGGCGTCGACGTCAGCCGGGACGGCCGGCGACTGATCGTGCACAACACGAACGAAACCGAGTGTCTGCTGTCCTTTCGCCTGAATTTCTCACGCGTCGGAGATCCAAGCTCGGATCCTACGATCATCGATTATCACGATCCGGGCGTGAAGAACGGAAACGGCAGTGTTTAGCGCTTCATCGTACGCCAGAAGGAAGGAAGCAGCATGCCATCTCAGCCAGTCGCACCCGCCAACGCCGTACCCTACGATGTCCGCCTGAAGGCGAAGAAGCGTTCCAGCGGCGGTTACAAGATCTGGATGCCGGGACCGCTGGATTTTCCGCTATCACGGCTCAAGTTCAACAAGAAAGACCTGGGGATGAAGCACGACCAGGTCCATTGGGTGCAGATCCACCTGCAGAATCTCTCCGGCGCGACGCTGCGCTTCCATTCGGACTGCAGCCAGGTGTTCTGGATCAAGCCGGGCGACAAGAGCGAGGATTGTCCGGATTGCCCGTCCACGGTCGCCGGCATCGAGGCGAAATGGTCCGATAAATGCCTGCTCATCGTCCAGAACGACAATAAGACCGTCGAGGACTATCGTTTCACCATCAATTTGCTCGAAGACGGCGACGACGGCTCGGACCCGTCCACATACATCCCATTCGATCCCGGGTGGAGCAATCGCAACAGTGGGGTGACCTTGAACCGCGCCCTCACCCCCGAACAAGCGGTCGGCGTAGCGGTACTTGGGGCGGCTGCCGTCGCGGGCATCCTCTGGCTGTTCTCGAAAGGCCGCGGGTCAGGCCGGCGCTGACCTTGAAGAGCCTTCAGCGGCTTCAGCTCGGCGAGCGCCCCTAGGCGTGGACTCGCCGCCGCGGCCATCGTTCGGCTTCACGCTGGGCGTGACCGGCCACCGGATCGAGGCGCTTGGAGATCGGTTGGAAGCCGTGACCCAGCGGATCGCCGGCGCTCTCGAAGCGCTTGAGACGGCCGCCTTGCAGGTCTGGGCGGAGGAGCGCGAGATTTTCTCGGACGAGCCACCGGTCTTGACCTTGGTCACGCCTTTGGCCGGCGGTGCCGACCAGCTGGCTGCTAATGAAGCGCTTAGACGGGGCTGGGAAATCCAGGCCGTCCTGCCGATGGCCCGCGACCGCTACGCCGCGTCGATGTCGCCCAGCGAAGCCGACGGCTTGGCGACCCTGCTTCGGCAAAGCCGCTGCGTGCTGGAACTGCCCGGCGACGACCAGGCGTTGCCGGAGGCCTTCACCATGGCCGGCCGCGCAACGGTGGCCCACTGCGACGTTCTGCTCGCGGTATGGGACGGGTTGCCCGCACGGGGGCGCGGCGGCACTGCGGAGACGGTCGACGCCGCGCTGCTGCGAGGCACGCCGATCCTTCATCTATCGCCTGATCAGGACGCGATCGGCGACCTCCTGTGGAGCGCGTTCGATCCGGTGGTGGTGACCGCACCGGGCGACCGGAATTGCGGGCGGCCAGCCGACGACACCGCTTTGCTTGGCGTCATGCGCGCGCTGCTAGCGCCTCCGCCGGCTCCCATCGAGCGTTCGTTCGTGCGCCGCTTCCTGACCGAAAGTCCGCGCCGGTTCAGCCTTCGCCTGGAATACCCCCTGCTGATGACCCTCGCCGGCACCCACCGGCTGTCGGCCCGCGACCTCGCCGCACGGCCAAAGGTGACGGCCACCCGCGCAGAATGGACCGAATACCGCCGATCGTGCGTCGAGAAACTCGGGGTGGAAACGCCCCTCGACCAATTGCAGGCCGCTTATGAGTGGAGCGACCGGCTCGCCACCCATTTTGCGCAGACCTATCGGTCGAGCCACATCTTCAATTTCCTGCTCGCGGCCCTCGGTGCCTGGATCGGGCTGTCCGGGCTGGTGGCGCCGGCCAACCCCCTGCTGCTCGCCATCGCCGAATTTCTGGTCATCCTGGCGGTGGTGTTCAACACGGTGGTGGGTTCCCGTCGCTGCTGGCACCAGCGTTGGCTCGATTATCGGCAAATCGCGGAACGCTTGCGACCGATGCGCAGCCTGAAGCTGCTCGGCATTGCCGCACCCGACCCGCCGGGCTCCGCCGCGGAGCCCGTCGCGCGGCGGTGGATCGACTGGTACGCCGCCGCCTTCTGGCGCACCACGGGATGTCCCGCCGGCCGGTTGAGCCCCGCCGACCTGCCCAGCCTGGCGGAGGCGATCGCAGCGCGCGAACTGCAACCGCAGATCGCCTACAACGTGCGCAATGCCCAGCAGGTCCAGGCTTTCGACGGCCGACTGGAGAAGCTCGCGCTCCTGCTGTTTCTGGCGACCATTGCCGTGACCTTTTGTGTTATCCTCGGCCTGGAGTTCGCGCCTGAACTGGTGCGTGACCATGGCAATTGGATCACCGCCTTGTCGGCCGGCCTGCCGGCCTTGGGAGCGGCCATCTTCGGTATCAGGGTTCAGGGCGACTACGGCGCACTTGCGGCCCGATCGCGCTCGACGGCGGGCCAGCTGGAACGCGTCGCCGCGGACCTTCGCGTGGCCAGCGGCCTCCCGCGAATCGCCGACCTGACCGAGCAGGCCGGCCGTATCATGCTGGCAGACCTCGGCGAGTGGCGGCTGGTCAATGAATTGCACGAATTGTCGTTGGCCTAGGCGCTTCCTATAGCGTCGGGGTGCCGATTCTCCGTCTTCTCGCCGTGCTCTGCACGCTGTTCGCCGCCGCGCCTGCCGCTGCTTACTGGGACTATGGTCACCGCTTTGTCGCGGCGATCGCATGGGAATCGATGAAGCCGCAAACGCGGGCGGAGATCAGTCGACTTGTCCGCGCCAGCTGGCATCTCGAAACCCCCGACTGTCCAATCACCAGCATCGAGGACGCCAGCGTCTGGGCCGATTGCATCAAGCCGATGGGCGACCGCTTCAGCTATCAGAACAGCTGGCATTACCAGAATGTCGACATCTGCAAGCCGTTCGACCTCAAGGAGGCATGCAAGGACGGCAATTGCGTCTCGGCGCAGATCGAGCGTAACGCCCGCCTCCTCGCCGACCGCAAGCTACCGGTTCGGGACCGGGTCATGGCGTTGGCCTATCTCACCCACTTCGTCGGCGATCTCGCCCAGCCGATGCACGCCGGCGACCGCGATGACCGTGGCGGCAACGATGTGCGGACGAGCTACGGCGTAATCGCCGGCCGCACCAATCTTCACTCGATGTGGGACGGCTGGCTCCCCGAGCGGGCGATCACGACCCCGGTCACCCCCGCGAACGGCACCAACGACCTGCCCCTTCGCACCCGCGCTCGCGGCTTCGTGGAGGCGCTATCGACCGAGGAACGCAGGACGCTTGCCGGCGGCACGGCCGAGGATTGGAGTCGTGAGGGCTGGAGCAACGCCCGGACCTATGCTTACGGCTCGTTGCTGGCCGATCCCTGTGGTCCCCCTCCAAAAGAGCGCCCGGTGCTCGACGAGGCGGACGTCCAGGCGCTGCTCGCACCCGTCCGTCGCCAGGTTCTCGCGGGGGGCCTCAGGCTTGGGCGCATGCTCGACGAGGCATTGCTGGAGGGGAAGGCCCCCGAGCGGCGACGCGACTAGTCGTCCTCGCCCCAACGCCAGCGCCAGCCACCGCGGGTGGTTTTCCAGCTAACGACGATCAGCACGGCGGTGAGCGGCAGCACGATCGCCAGGGTTACCGCGCCATCTTCGCCCCACATCCAGATGCTGAGCGCCAGCGCGCCGAGGTAGCCGATCAACAACGCCCAACCCTGCCAGGCGATCGGCAGGCCGGCACCCAGCCCAAAGCGCTTCGGCGCGAACCATTCCGGACCTTCGCTCATCACTTCTGCTCCCTCATTGGCCGGCCCCGTTTGACCGGCTGAGGCGGTTCAAGCCGCACGCCTCGGGCCTTCAGCGCTTCCCGCAACAGGCACTCGGCCTCGGCGTTGGCGGAGCGCAGGTTGGCTGTGGCGCAGCGCTCCACCGCCGCCCACAGCCCGGCGTCCACCCGCAGCGGAAAGGCTTTGCGCTCCGCCATGGCGCTTACTGGTACAGCGTCCCGGTATTGACGACTGGCTGCGTGTCCCGCTCGCCGCACAGCACCACCATAAGATTGGAAACCATCGCCGCCCGGCGTTCGTCGTCCAGTTCAACGACGTTCTTGGCCGACAGCTGCTTCAGCGCCATTTCGACCATGCCGACCGCACCATGGACCAGCGTCTGTCGCGCTGCGACCACCGCTTGCGCCTGCTGCCGCCGGAGCATCGCGCCCGCAATTTCCTGCGCATAGGCAAGGTGGGTAAAGCCGCACTCGTCGACCGAGATTCCGGCGACCTTGAGCCGTTCGTTGAGCTCGGACCGCAGTTCATCGCCGACCTTGTCCTGATTGCCTCGCAGCGTCACTTCCAGATGCTCGAAATCGTCATAGGGATAGCGCGAGCCGATGGTCCGGATCGCGGCTTCCGCCTGCACCGTCACGAACGCCTTGTAGTCGTCGACATCGAACAGCGCCTGCGCGGTATCGACCACCCGCCACACGATCTGCGCTGCCATCTCGATCGGGTTACCGCGCTGATCGTTGACCTTGATCCGGTCGGAGATGAAGTTGTTGGCGCGCACCGATACTTTCTGCCGCATCAACCACGGCAGCACCCAGCGCAGACCGGTCGTGCGGTCTGTTCCGCGATAGTCGCCAAACAAGGTGATTGCCGCCGCCTGGTTGGGCTGAAGCATATAGAAGCCGCTCAGGATGAAGATCAGCAGCACGGGCGCAACCGCCGTCGCCGTGATGGTGAGGGCATTGGCATTGTCGTTCGCCAGATTGATGATGCCATAAATCTGCAGCGCGAGCGCCAGCAGCATGATCAGCAGCATCAGGTAGCCGCTCGAGGTCGAGGCCGGCCGCTCCTTGCTTGCGTCGAGATGGATCATATCCCCTGTTCCTCCCATATCTAAGTGATATCATTTTAATATGCATGCAGCCGATTGCGCAAGCGGAATCGTCCGGGCTAGGGCGGGAAGCATGACAAATTGGCAATTGGTGATCCACGGCGGCTGCGGCGCCATGCAGTTGAGCGGTGCGGAAGAGGCGGCGGGCCTTGCGGGACTGCGGCAAGCGCTTCTCGCCGGTGAGCGCATTCTCGCCGCCGGCGGCGCCGCGCTGGACGCGGTCGAAGCCGCCGCGCGGGTGCTGGAGGACGACCCGGCGTTCAACGCTGGCCGCGGCAGCGTGCTTGCGCATGACGGGCGTATCGAACTGGACGCCGCGATCATGGACGGCCGCACGCGGTCGGCCGGCGCAGTCGCTGGCTTGCGCACCATCCGCTCCCCGATCGGCGCCGCCCGCGCGGTGATGGAGCACAGCCCCCATGTTCTGCTGAGCTTCGACGGTGCCGAAGAATTTGCCCGCGAACAAGGGCTGGAAACCGTCGACCCCAGCTGGTTCCAGACGCCCGAACGGCGCGCCCAGCTTGACAAGGTCCTCGCCAGCGGCGGCGGCTTCGACGCTGACGTCAAATACGGCACCATCGGCGCGGTCGCGGTGGACTCGTTCGGCCATGTCGCCGCCGCCACTTCGACCGGCGGACTGACCGCCAAGCGTTGGGGCCGGATCGGCGACTCGCCGCTGATCGGCGCTGGCACCTATGCCGACGACCGTGCGGCGGCGATCAGTGCGACCGGCTCGGGCGAATATTTCATCCGCGTCGCCGCCGCGCACGAGATCACGGCCCGAATGCGCATGCTGGGTGAGGATCTGCAGACCGCTCTCGACGCCGTGCTGGCCGAAATTACCGCCCTGGGCGGCTCGGGCGGTTTGATCGCCGTGTCGCCGCGCGGCGAAGCGGCGTGGGGGTTCACCACGCGCGGCATGTATCGCGGCAAGGCCAGTGCCGCGGGCCACGAGGTCGCGGTGCATGAGGCTTGAACCTGCGACACCGGCCGATCTCCCGGCGCTGCACGCCCTGATCGAGCGCGCCTATCGCGGCGACCCGGCCAAGCAAGGCTGGACTCATGAGGCGGACCTGCTCGGCGGTCAGCGCACCGATCTCGAGACGCTTGCCGCGATGATTGCCGATGATTCGCAGCATCTTTTGATGTGGCGGGATGGGAGCGGCCCCGCAGCTTGCGTGGCCCTGACCGACAAGGGCGCCGGGCTTTGCTATCTCGGCATGCTGACCGTCGATCCGGCGCGACAGGCCGGCGGCATCGGCAAGCAACTCCTCTCCGCCGCTGAGAACTGGGGCCGTGACCTTCTAGCTGCGCAACGCATCGAGATGACCGTCATCGCGCAGCGCCCGGAACTCATCGCCTGGTACGAGCGCCGCGGCTATCGGCTTACCGGGGAGCGTCGCCCCTTTCCGTATGGCGACCCGCGCTTCGGCCTACCCATCCGCGACGACCTCGAATTCGTCGTGCTGGAGAAGACGCTTTAAGTCACCATGCCCAGCAGCGTTTCCACCCGGTCCGCCTCGTGCGCCGGCTTGTCCCGGCGGATTCGGCTGATCCGGGGAAAACGCATCGCCAGCCCGCTGCGATGGCGCTTGCTCAAATGCACCGAATCGAACGCAACCTCGAACACCAGTGTCTTCTCGACCTCCCGCACCGGCCCGAAGCGGTTGACCGTGTTCTGCCGCACGAACCGGTCGAGCCATTTCAGCTCCTCATCGGTGAAGCCCATATAGGCCTTACCCACGGGCAAAAGCTCCCCGTCTTCGGCCCAGCAGCCGAAGGTGTAATCGCTGTAAAAGCTGGACCGCTTGCCTGATCCCCGCTGGGCATACATCACCACGCAATCGGCGGTCAGCGGATCGCGCTTCCATTTGTACCACAGGCCCACGCGGCGGCCGGCGACATAGGGCGAATCGCGTCGCTTCAGCATCATGCCCTCGATGCTGGCGTCGCGCGCGCCCGATCGGATTTCGGCCAGTTCCTCGAAGCTCGCGGCCGCGATCAGCTGCGACAGGTCGAACCGTTCGGCATCCAGCCGCGGCACGAACGCCTCCAGCCGCGCCCGCCGGTCTTCCCACGGCCGCTCGCGAAGATCCTCGGCGCCGTCGAACAGCAAATCGTACAGCCGGACGAACGCCGGATATTCACTTTGCGTCTTCGCGCTGACGATCTTGCGCCCCAGCCGTTGCTGCAGCGCGTTGAAGCTCGCCGCCGTGCCGCCATGCTCGTCGGCCCCCTGGCCGGCCCCCCGCACCAGCAGCTCGCCATCCAAGACGCCGGGGGTCTGGAATGCCGCCGCCACCTCGGGAAAGCTGCCGGTGATGTCGTCGCCGGTCCGGCTGTACAGCCGGGTCTGCCCGCCGGCATGGACCAGTTGCACGCGGATGCCGTCCCATTTCCACTCGGCGACATAGTCCTTGAACTCGACCTTCCCCTCCTCCAGCGGGTGGGCCAGCATGAACGGGCGGAACACCGGCACGTCGTGCACCGACGGCTGCTCGCCCCGCCCTTCACCCCAGGCAAACAGTTCCAGATACGGCGGCGACAGCCCGTGCCAGACCTCCTCGACGGCCTCGACATCCAGGCCGAACGCGTCGGCGAATGCCTGCTTCGAATTGCGCGCGCTGACACCGACGCGCAGCTCGCCGGTCGCCAGCTTGAGTAGGGCAAAACGGCCGGACGCGTCCAGGTGATCGAGCATCCGCGCCAGCTCGGCCGGCGCGTCCGACCGGCTCGCGGAACGCAGCCGGGTAATGGCTTCGGTGATGGTGATCGTGCCGTCGTCCAGCTCACCCTCGGGCGAGGGCCACAGCAGCGACACCGTCTCGGCCAGATCCCCGACATAATTGTGGCTCATCCGGAGCAGCAGCGGATCGACCCGGCTTTCGGCAAGGCCGCGGATGACTGCGCTCTTGACCGCTGGGATGTCGAGCGTGCCGGTCAGCGCCGCCAGCGCGTAACCCCGGTCCGGGTCCGGCGTCCGCTTCAGATAGTCGCCGATCAGCTTCAGCTTGGCGAGGCGGCTGCGGGTATAGACCAGCGCGTCGAGAAGCTGGGAAAAGGCGCGCATGGCCGCTCAATGCGCGGAGCGGCCGTTTCGTTTCCGAACCTAGTGCAGCCGTACGGCCACCGCTGCCAGCACCGCCTGGCGCTGCTGCGGCGTCGCGGCCGCCAGCGCATCGTCCAGGTGCGCAAGGCATTCGGCGGTGGCCACCCTGCACCCGGGCAGCAGGGCAAGCTGGGCCGACTGCCTCGCCAGCGCCTCCAGTCCGCTCAAGCCGTCCCGTGCAGCAAGCTCACGGATGGCGTCCATGCGAGCGTGGATATCGAGCGGGGACAGGCGATCGGCGCGGCCGTTGATTTCGCGCAGGCAATGGCTGAGATCGCGGCTCAATCCCTTCACCGATTCGGCCATGCACTCACCCTCCGTTATCTCCGGCAGGATGAGCAACGAAGGTTAAGGCCCTCCTAAGTCCCGGTGACAAAGGGAAGACGGCCGCAACTTCTTGACAAGGCGGAGCCGGGGCGTCATGGAGCGCCGGACCGAGCGGCGGCTTTCGCCGCTCTTTGTTTTTTGTGACACAATCGGGACTGGAACGATGGCCAAGCCGGCAACCGTCAAGATCAAGCTCGTCAGCACGGCCGACACCGGCTTCTTCTATGTAACCAAGAAGAACCCGCGCAACCAGACCGAGAAGATGAGCTTCCGCAAGTACGACCCGGTCGTGCGCAAGCACGTCGAGTTCAAGGAAGCGAAGATTAAGTAACGACCCTCTCAGCTCGTCATCCCGGACTCTGATCCGGGACCCAGCAGGAAATGCCGCGGCAGCGGCTCAGGGCGCCATTGGCGCCCTTTCTTGTGCGGCTCTAGTTTGCCGGGACCGGCTCGCCGTTCGTCGCCAGCAGCGCGGTCACCTCTTCGACGAACCGCATCACCGAAATTGGCTTCGACACATAGGCCGACGCTCCGGCTGCACGGACCCGGTCTTCATCGCCTGCGCCGGCATAAGCGGTCACCGCCATGATTGGCACCTGCTGCAGGTCCGGATCGGCGCGAAAGTGACCGATCAGCTCCAGTCCGCTGACGTGCGGTAACTGAATGTCGGTGATAATGAGTTCGGGCGCGACCGCCTGCGCTCGTTCCAACGCCTCACGGCTGTCGGTCACCGCATGCGGCTCATGGCCATGCGCAGCAAGGAGGTCGCAGAACAGCTTGATGTTCAGCGCATTGTCCTCGACAACCAGGATCCTGGCCAAGCAATCCGCTCCCATCAAGCCGCAACCATAGCATACGCCATGATCAGAACCGCCACAAACGTGCCAGAACCGGCAATCGTTGCCTTGCAGGCTCTTGCTGTCACGCTTCGGGACTCGGCAAGGGCCGAGCGGTTGCTCGCGCTGTCGGGCCTGACCGCGGACGAGCTTCGCGCGGGCGCCGCCGATCCGCTCATGCTGGCAGAAGTGTTGCGCTTCCTGGAAGCCCACGAACCCGACCTTGTGGCCGTCGCCGACGAACTCGCCCTGAAGCCCGAGGAACTGGTCGCGGCGCGGAGCGCTCTCGAGGCATGACCCGGCCCCTGCTCGTCACCGATTGCGACGAAGTCCTCCTGCACATGGTGTCCCATTTCTCCGACTGGCTCGGAGAAGCGCACGCAATCGACTTCCAACCCGAACATGGCGACCTCGCCACGGCCCTCAGATACCGGACCAATGGCGAACCGGTCCCCAAGGATCAGGTGTGGGAACATCTCGGCGGCTTCTTCCGGACGGAAATGCATCGGCAGACGCTCGTCCCGGGCGCGATCGAAGCCCTTGGCGCAGTGGGCGAAGTTGCGGACATCGTCATTCTGACGAACCTGCCGGACGTCGCCCAGCCCTGGCGGGTCGACCAGCTGGCGACCCATGGCATCCGTCATGAAGTGGTGTGCAATCAGGGTGGCAAGGGCCAGCCGTTGCGGCGATTGGTCGAACGGCACGGCGCCCAGCGCAGCCTGTTCGTCGACGACCTTGCCGTTCACCACACGTCCGTCGCCAAATATTCTCCCGATACGTACCGCCTGCACATGATCGCTGAGCCGCGCCTGGCCGCAGTCACGGAAACGGCCGAACACGCACATGCCCGAATCGACGACTGGGCGACCGCTACACCCTGGATCCTCGACCGCCTGCAGGACGCCGCATGACAAAGACCATCCTCATCACCGGGGCGACCGCCGGCATCGGCGCGGCCAGTGCCCGGCTGTTTGCCGGCAATGGCTGGCGAGTGATCGGCACCGGCCGGCGGGGCGATCGTCTTCGCGCGCTTCAGGACGAACTGGGCAGCAGCTTCCTGCCGCTGGAGATCGACATGCGCGACCTGGCTGGCCTCGACTCGCTCAATCAGCTGAGCGGCGAGTGGGGCGAGCTTGATCTCCTCCTCAACAACGCGGGTCTCGCTCCGCCGGCGAATCCGCTGCACGAGCAGGAATGGGACCGGCTCGACCAGGTCATTGAAACGAACATCACCGGCCTGGTGGCGCTCACCCGCGCGCTGCTCCCCAAACTGATCGAGCGCAAGGGCGCTGTCATCAACCTGTCCTCCGTCGCAGCGACCTATCCGTACCGGGGCGGCGCCGTTTACGCGGGGACCAAGGCCTTTGTGCGCCAGTTCAGCCTCGACCTGCGCTGCGATCTTGCCGGAACCGGCGTTCGCGTGACGTCGATTGAGCCCGGCATGGCCGAAACCGAATTCACCCTGGTCCGAACCGGAGGCGACCAAGCGGCTTCGGACCAGCTTTATGCCGACATGGATCCGATGACGGCCGACGACCTTGCCCAGACCATCTGGTGGGTCGCCACCCTGCCCCCGCATCTCAACATCAACACGCTCGAATTGATGCCGACCAGTCAAAGCTTTGCCGGCTTCAGCGTCACCAGGAAGGAGGAGCTCCGTTCGTCCTGAGCGTAGCGCAGCGAAGTCAAAGGGCGTTCTTGGGCAACGCCCTTCGACCTCGACACTGGCGGGCGTGCCCTTAGGACGAACGAGCTCTTGACCGCCGGGAAGGCAAAGGCCACCGAAAGTTTCATGAGCATCGATACCCGTCTCGCCGAACTCGGCATCACCCTGCCGGAGCCAGCGGCTCCGGTTGCGTCCTACGTTCCGGCGGTGGAGGCGAATGGGCTTCTTCACATATCCGGCCAGATCAGCTTTGCCGAGGACGGCAGCCTGATCACCGGACGGCTCGGCGAAGACGTTGACCTCGCTGCCGGGCAGGCCGCCGCTCGCCGCTGCGGAATCATGCTGCTGGCCCAGATCAGGGCCGCGCTGGGCTCGCTCGACCGGGTGGAGCGGATCGTCAAGCTCGGCGTGTTCGTCAATTCGGCCGGCCATTTCACCGACCAGCCCAAGGTTGCCAACGGCGCGTCCGAGCTGATGCAGGACGTGTTTGGCGAGGCCGGGCGACACGCCCGCTCGGCGGTCGGCGTTCCGGTGCTGCCGCTCGGCGTCGCGGTCGAAGTGGATGCGGTCGTCGCCATCCGCGACTGACCTCCTGCTCGCCGACCCGCTTGGCTTCGCCCATCGCGGGCTCCACGGCGCCGGCGTTCCCGAAAACAGCATGGCGGCATTCCGTGCGGCGCTGGAGCTTGGCGCCGGGATCGAATGCGACCTCCGGCTGTCGAGCGATGGGGAAGTCGTGCTGTTCCATGACCCCGACCTCGCGCGCATGTGCGGCCAGCCCAGCGACACCGCGACTCTCCACTCGGACGAGCTTCGCGGCCAGCGGCTTGGTGACAGCGAAGAATGCATTCCGACCCTGCGCGACCTGCTCACGCTGGTGGGCGGCCGGGTCCCGCTCCTGCTCGAACTAAAGCCAGTGCCAAATATCGACACCCTCAGCGAGACGGTCGCCAATCACATCGCGGGTTACACTGGTCTGATCGGCGTGATGAGCTTCTCGCCGGAGGTGGGGCATTGGTTCGGCCAACACCGTCCCGACCTGCCACGGGGACTGCTGCTGGAGAACATCGGCGAAAACCGCCCCGCGTGGTGGGTGGAGCGCGCCGATCCGACCTTCCTTGCCCTGCGTCAGGACGACGCGATCGCATCCTGGGTGCAGGCCGAGCGCGCCGCGGGCATGCCGGTTGCGGCCTGGACGATCATCGACGGCTGCCAACGCCAGGCGCTGGCAAACGCCGCCGACGTACTTATCTGGGAGGGCGATGGCCGACCGTGAGACCGTAACCGCCCGGATCGGCAGCGACATATCCTCCATCGAGGCCGCCCATTGGGATCGGCTGGCGGGATCAGGCGATCCGTTCCTGAGCCACGCCTTCCTGTCCGCGCTCGAAGGCTCGAACAGCGTCGGAGAGCGTAGCGGCTGGACCCCCTTGCCGATCCTGATCGAGGACAGCGCGGAGCTGGCGGCGGCCGCGCCCGCCTATCTCAAGAGCCATAGCCAGGGTGAATATGTGTTCGATCACGGCTGGGCCGATGCATGGCGCCGGGCGGGGGGCGAATATTATCCGAAGTTGCAGATCGCCATCCCCTTCACGCCTGTCCCTGGTCGACGGCTATTGGGCGATCGGCCGCAAGCCCTGCTGGCGGCAGTCGAAACGATCGTGCGCCAGAACGGGCTGTCCTCAGCCCATGCCACGTTCATTGCCGAAGACGAGGTGCCGCTGTTCTCGGATCGGCAGTGGCTGATCCGCGAGGGCCTCCAATATCACTGGTTCAATCGTGGCTACGGCAGCTTCGACGACTTCCTCGCCGCCCTCAGCAGCCGCAAGCGCAAGGCGGTAAGGAAGGAGCGGGCAACAGCAAGGGCCGGCCTTGAGTTTGTCGCTTTGCGCGGCGCGGAAATCCGTCCCGAGCATTGGGACGCCATGTGGCGTTTCTACCAGGACACCGGCAGCCGCAAATGGGGCCGCCCCTACCTCACCCGCGCCTTCTTCGACCTGGCGGGGGACAGCATGGGTGACCGGATCCTGCTGCTGCTCGCCCTGCGCGACGGCCATCCGATCGCCGGCACCCTCAACTGGATCGGCGCCGACACGCTTTACGGCCGTTATTGGGGCTGCACCGAGGACGTGCCCTTTCTCCACTTCGAACTCTGTTACTATCAGGCGATCGAGTGGGCCTGCGCTCATGGCCTCGCCAGCGTGCAGGCAGGCGCGCAGGGCGAGCATAAGCTGGCCCGGGGCTACGAGCCGGTCGTCACTCGCTCGGCCCACTTCATCCCCCACCCCGCTTTCCGGGAAGCGGTTGAGCGCTTCGTGGAGGAGGAACGCACAGCGGTTGCGTTCGAACTGGAAGCACTTCGTGACGAGCTTCCCTTCCGGCGCCCGGACTGACGCCCCAGCGCAGGCACGTCCCCGCCGCGTCAAATCGGGAGATGCTGTCCGATCAACCTTTTCAGCTTTTCGCCGTTGCAGTTCCGCGCCGACAGCCGCGGCAGATGGGTGATGCTCGATCGGACGGTGACCGCCTCGTTCATCGACCCGCAGGCGAACGCAAAGCCTGCCGCTAGGGCCTCACGCTGAACCTCGGGCGACGATCGGCCCTGCGGGAATGACATTCCTCGGACCGGCCGCCCCAGCATCGCCTCGAGCTGGGACTTGCTGCCCTCCAGCTCCTGTCGGCGAATATGGGCAGGCATCATGCCAAGCCCGGGATGCGTGACGCTATGCGCCCCGATCTCGATCAGATCGTCCCCGGCCAGCTGGCGCAGTTCGCTGCTGGTCAGGACCCGGTGCGACGGTCTGGCTTGCCGATCCACCCCGGCCCACGCCTGCAACTGCGCGACAATCCGTGATCGCTGCACCGGTTCCAGGGAGACGAGCAGTGTCCAGAGCTCATCATGCACCCGATGACGCGCGGTCGGCGGCGAGGCGAACGGTTGCCATTTCGCGTGCCGCTCCGCACCGTCCGGGGTCAGCCGGGCATCCTTGCCGAGATGGAACTCGCGCTGGCCCTCTGGCGCATCGATCCGGAGGCTGGCGGGCAACTCGCCCGGCGTCAGGAACACCCGTTCAAGCGTGTCCCACCAGAATTCATCGATGCCGTCGATGTAACCGGAGGTAGCAAACAGCGTCGCCGGGATCGAAAATCGCTCCAGCAACGGGCGCGCTTCGTGCAGGTTGTCGGCATATCCATCGTCAAAGCTGACGGCCACCGTTCCCTTGACCGTCCGCCGCTCCGCCACTTCGCGCGCCAATTGCGAGATATGGACGATCCGCGCGCCCGATGCCCGCAGCATGTTCAACTGGTCGGCAAAATTCGCGGGCGTGACGATCAGCCGCCACGGGTCGTTCTGCATCGGGGCGATCCGATGATAGATCAGGATCACAGCGCGTGACCTGACCCTCCGGGCGACCTGCGCGGCACGCTTCACAATCCGGCCTGGCCCGATCATGTCCCCGACTTCACCGCGCGCGCGCCGATGATCATGGGATAGTCGAGGTCCTGTCGTTCCAGCTCTTCGGCGGGAAGCTCGCTTGCTCCAAGCCCATATAGGAAAGCGGTGACCGACCGCAGGTTGCCGAACGTCACGAGGTCCGTGACACGGGCAGGAAAATGCTTCTCCAGCAGGCGCGCGATCGACAGTTCGGTGAAGCTCCAATACCAGGTCATCGTCCGGGTGCGCACGGGCGTCAGCCCCGGAACCGTCAGCAACAACACGCCGCCCGGCCTCAGGCTCCGCTGCAAGTCCGCCAACGCCTTGTCGAAGTCGAAGATCAATTGCAGCGTCTGGGTCAGGATGATGCAGTCGAACACATCGCTCGGCAGTGCTGCGGCGTCGTTGAGGTCGATGACGATGGTGGCCTCGGGGTTCGCGTCGTCGATGTCGAGCACGTCGCCCCTGGTCACGCGCTCTCCGCCCAGCAGCCGCGTATAGCCGCTGTCCTTCACCTCCAGCACATGGCCCTGCACATCGGCCGCATGTCGCTTCAGGAACGCCTCGATGTAGAAGCGGTCGATCGGCCCGCCGCGATCATAGCCGAAGTTTCGATCGATCGGAGTGGCCCGCCCCAGGTCGCCCCACCGCACTTGGCCGACGCCCGGCCGTCCACGACCGAGCAGCCGTCGGGCGGCCCTCCGCCCGCGCGTCAGCAGACTTGCCCGGGCTTCCGTCCCCACCGTGCGCAACCTTTAGGACCTTTTTCGCCGCATTGACGCTTGCTGCCGCAACGCATGATGCCCTGCAAGCCGCATGGGGCGTAATCTCCCCGGCTCGCTGAGAACCACCTGCGCCCAAACGGAAAAGGCCTGCCGGATCACTCCGACAGGCCCTTCCGCCCTCGCGTTCGCGAGAAAGCCTACTCCGGCTGCAGCGGATGCAGGTTCACCGCCGCGGTCTTGCCGCGCCGGTCGACCTCCAACTCGAACTCCAGCCGGTCGCCTTCGTTGAGCGACGGCATGCCCGCGCGCTCGACGGCCGAAATGTGGACGAATGCATCCGGCTGGCCGTCATCGCGCTGGATGAAGCCGAAGCCCTTCATGGCGTTGAAGAACTTGACCGTGCCGCTGGCCTTTTCGCCCGTCAGCTGGCGCTGCGGACCGCCGGCACCACCGCCGGCCGAGTCGCGATCGCCTCCGCCACTGCGTTCCACCGCCATCGGCTCGCCGTCGATCTTGAGGTTGGTGGCCGAAACCCGGCCGCCACGATCGACCAGCGTGAACTCAAGCGGCTGACCGTCGGCCAAATCGGTGAGACCGGCCTGCTCGACCGCCGAGATGTGGACGAACACATCTTCGCCGCCGTCATCGCGTACGATGAAGCCGAAGCCCTTCTGGGGATTGAAGAATTTGACCACGCCCTTGCCTTCGCCGACGACCTGCGGAGGCATTCCCCCGCCGCCGCCGCCGCCGCCGCGGAACCCGCCGCCGCCGCCGCCGCCAAAGCGACCACCACCGCCGCCACCGCCGAAACGATCGCCGCCGCCGAAGCCGCCGCCGCCACCGCCGCGATAACCGCCGCCGCCGCCGCCGCCGAAGCGATCACCGCCGCCGAAACCACCGCCGCCACCGCCGAAGCGGTCGCCGCCGCCGCCGAAACCGCCCCGGTCTCCGCCGCCGTAGAAATCACCGCCGCCACCGCCGCCGAAATCACCACCCTTGTCGCGACCGCGCCCACCGCGATCACCCTTGCGCCCTCGATCGTAACCCATGCAGTCCGTACTTCCTGTCGCCCTAAACGATTCAAACCAACGCGCTGGGCTCAACGGCGCAACCGGTCACGGGCGCGCGCCAAGGAGACACACGCACCATTCGAATCACTTAGCCGAAAAACCACCCTTGCTCCAGCCGATTCCTGGCATGCCGAGCAAGGGCGGGTTAAGCGGGCTCCGCACAGAGGCGGGTTGAGCGCGGGGCGTCCGCACCCCAATAGGAGCATCATGGCCATCCATTTCCACGAAGAAGACCTGCCCGGCACCGACCTGTTCGGGCCCGGCCCGATCGCGGTCGACACCGAGGCGATGGGCCTTCACCCGGGCCGCGACCGGCTGTGTCTCGTGCAGCTGTCGGACGGAAACGGTGACGAGCATCTGGTCCGCTTCTCGCCCGGCAGCGATTATCGCGCGCCCAACCTCAAGGCTCTGCTCGGCGATCCGGCCCGGCTGAAGCTTTATCATTTCGCCCGCTTCGACATTGCCATCATGCAGCATTATCTCGGGATCATGGCCGCCCCCCTTTATTGCACCCGCACGGCGTCGCGGCTGGTCCGGACCTACACCGATCGCCATGGCCTGAAGGAACTGGTCAAGGAACTGCTCGGCCAGGATCTCAACAAGCAGCAACAGACCAGCGACTGGGGTGCGCCGGACATCAACGACGCGCAGCGCGACTATGCTGCCAGCGACGTTCGCTATCTTCATGCCTTGAAGGAAAAGCTCGACGAGCGGCTGGCCCGCGAAGGCCGCACCGCGCTGGCCCAGGGCTGCTTCGACTTCCTGCCGCACCGGGCGCTGCTGGACCTTGCCGGCTGGCCGGAACAGGACATCTTCGCCCATGTCTGAAGCCGCCATCCATCAGCGTGAGGAACAGGAACATTGGGCCGAGCCCGGCAGCCGGCACGACCGGCTGGTGCGCCTGCTCAAGGTCGGCCTGCCGAGCGCGGTGGGGGTGCTCGCCGCCTTTCTGCTGATGGCGCCGCTGACCAAGCAACAGGAGGTCAGCTTCATTCTCGACAAGAACGAAGTCGACAGCGCGCCGGAACGGATGCGCGTCGAATCCGCGCGCTACTCCGGGCGGGACGACAAGGGACAGCCGTTCATCATCCAGGCCGACCGGGCGCTGCAGCGTTCGTCGGATGCGCCGATCGTCGACATCCGGGGCATGTTTGCGCGGCTCGGGCTGGAGAACGGCCCCGCGACCATCCGGGCCGATCAGGGCCGCTACAACCTCGACCGGCAACAGGTGCAGATCGTCGGGCCGGTCCGCGTCAACGGTCCGGACGGGGAGCAACTGGTCAGCCAGAACGTCCTGGTCGATCTCAAGAAACGCACGGTTACCGGCGGTTCCGCCACGGGATCGGGGGACGAAGGCGGCGTTGCGGCGGGCGGTGTCGCCGGCGACCTGCGCGCGCAGCGGCTCGGCCTCGACGGCGGGGTGAGCGGCCGGATCGAGCTCGGCGAGTTCCAGGCGGCCCGGGTGCGCGCCGACCTCGGCGCCCGGACCATCGTGCTTGATGGCGGTGCACGGTTGAAAATCCGGCAAGGGGCGGTCAGATGAGGTCCATGGGGCAAGCTTTTCTCGTTGCGTTCGCGCTCGCTTCGGCCGGGCTAGGGTCTGCCGCGCTGGCGCAGCAGGCGCGCGAGCCCGTATCGGCGCTCAAGGGGCACAACAGCAATGCACCGGTGGATGTGGCGGCCGATCGGATTGAGGTGCAGGACCGCGCCGACCGGGCGATCATGTCGGGCAACGTGCGCGTCCGGCAGGAAGAGCTGACCCTGGAAACGGCGCGCCTGACCATCAACTACAGCAGTGCCGGTGGGATCGAGATCGATCGCCTGGACGCGGCCGGTGGAGTAACCGTCCGCTCGCCGAGTGAAACCGCGCGTGGCAGCTTCGGGGTCTACGACCTCAACCGCAAGCTCATCACCCTCATCGGCGACGTCCAGCTCAACCGCGGCGACAGCGTGGTCAACGGCAACCGGCTGGTGATCGACCTCAATAGCGGCCGCGCGGTGATCGACGGCGGCCCGGCAGGCGTGGGCCAGAGCGGCGGACGGGTGACTGGCCGCTTCACCGTGCCTCAGCGCGGAAGCTGAGCGCGGACCAATGCTCGACACCCGCATCTCGACCGACGCCGCGATTCCCGCGGCCACGGAGGTGCGCGGCCTCGAGGTTCACTCGATCGCCAAGGCCTATGACAAGCGCCAGGTGCTGCACGATGTCTCGCTTTCCGTGCACCGGGGCGAAGTGGTCGGCCTGCTCGGACCGAACGGGGCGGGCAAGACGACCTGCTTCTATTCGGTCATGGGCCTGGTGAAGCCCGACGCGGGGCGCATCCTGCTCGACGGGCGCGACATCACCGGCCTTCCCATGTACCGCCGCGCGATCCTGGGGCTCGGCTACCTGCCGCAGGAAACCAGCATCTTTCGCGGAATGACTGTGGCGCAAAACATCGTTGCCGTGTTGGAAGTGGCCGAGCCCGACAAGCAGGCGCGGCGAGACCGGCTGGAGCAGCTGCTGTCCGAGTTCGGATTGACCGCCCTGCGCGATGCGCCCGCCATGGCCCTGTCCGGTGGCGAGCGGCGCCGCTGCGAGATCGCCCGCGCGCTTGCTGCCGAACCCAAGATCATGCTGCTGGACGAACCGTTCGCCGGCATCGATCCTATCTCCATTTCGGACATTCGCGATCTGGTCAAAGACCTCAAGAGCCGCGACATCGGGGTGCTGATCACCGACCATAATGTCCGCGAAACACTCGATATCGTTGACCGCGCCTGCATCATCTACGACGGCCAGGTCCTCTTCCAAGGCAGCCCCGAGGCGTTGGTGGCGGACCCGGACGTCCGCCGGCTCTACCTCGGCGAGAGCTTCGCGCTCTAGGATATCGAGGGCATGAGCCTCGCGCCCGGCCTGCACCTTCGAGCCTCCCAGTCGCTGGTCCTGACGCCGCAGCTGCAGCAGGCGATCAAGCTTCTCCAGCTCAGCAATCTCGAGATCGAAGCGGTGATCGCCGAGGAGGTCGCCAAGAATCCCCTGCTCGAAGTCGCGCGCAGCGACGAGTCCGTGGTTGTCCGTGAGGACCGGGAGGTCGGCGACGATGCGCCCGACCCACAGGGCGCGGACGAACTCGCTTCGCGCGGCGAGGAAGCGCTCGATGCCGACTGGACCGAGGCCGCACTTGATAGTGACAGCGCCTATGAAGTCACTGGCGGAGAGGCGGAAGAGGCCTTCGACTTCGATCGCCTGGCTTCGTGCGAAAGCGGTCTGTGCGAACATCTGATGGCGCAACTCGCCGGCGAAGGCGGCGCGGCGGCGCGCGCGGCCGAAGCCATCATCCATGAACTGGAGGAGACCGGCTGGCTGCAGACCTCGCTTCACGACATTGCCCGCTCGGCGGACGTGTCGCTGGCCGACGCGGAGCGCGGGCTCAACCTCGTGCAATCCTTCGATCCCCCCGGGGTCGGCGCCCGCTCGCTCGCCGAATGCCTGGCGCTCCAGGCCAAGGCCGTCGATCGCTACGATCCCGCCATGGCGCGATTGATCGACAATCTCGACCTGCTCGCGCGCGGTCAGATGGCCGCACTGAAGCGCATCTGCGGGGTCGATGACGACGACCTCACCGACATGGTGCGCGAACTGCGCGCCTACGATCCCAAGCCCGGCTGCCGGTTCGCGCCGGAGCCGGACAGCGCTCCGGAACCGGATGTCATCATTCGCGCCGTCGGCAAGGGTTTCACGGTTGAACTCAACAGCGCCAACCTGCCCCGCGTGCTGGTCAACCGGCGCTACTATGCCGAACTCAAGAGCGGCCCCCAAAGCAAGGAAAGCCGCGCCTGGCTGTCGGAATCGCTGCAAAGCGCCAACTGGCTGGTGCGCGCGCTCGACCAGCGGGCGCGGACCATCGTCAAGGTCGCAAGCGAGATCGTGACCCAGCAGGACGGCTTCTTCCGCGACGGCGTAGCGGCGCTGAAGCCGCTGACGCTCGCCAAGGTGGCCGAGGCGATCGGAATGCACGAATCCACAGTCAGCCGGGTCACCAGCAACAAATATCTGCTTTGCGACCGCGGCCTCTACGAGCTGAAATGGTTCTTCCGCTCAGGCGTCGCAGCCGACAGTGGCGAAGGCGCGTCGGCGGAGGCGGTCAAGGCCGCGATCGGCAAGCTGATCGCGGCAGAAACCGACATCTTGTCCGACGATACGCTGGTGGAACTGCTCAAAGCGCAGGGCTTCGATCTCGCCCGGCGAACGGTCGCCAAGTACCGCGAGGCGATCGGGATCGGTTCCAGCATCCAGCGGCGCCGGCAGCGCGCGATTGCCGGCAAGGCGGCCTAGAAGGACAGGCGCGCCCAGATCGGTAGGTGGTCGCTGGCCAACCGCGCCGAGGCGCTGTGATGGACCCCCGCAGCTTCGATCCGCAATTCCTTGTCGACGATGATCCGGTCGAGCGCCGCCACGGGCCGGCGCGAATGGAAGCTTGGGCCGGTGGGCGCGATCCGGAAATGACCGTCCAGATCCCGCAGGCAGCCGGCGGCCGAACGCCATTCGTTGGTATCGCCCATCAGCACGCTCGGCATCTTGTTCGGGCGGGCCGCGATCTCGTTCAGGATCGCGCGCATCTGCCGCCGACGCCACAGCCCCGACAGGTCGAGATGCAATCCCACGACGCGCAGCGGCCGGTCGCCGATCAGCAACTCGGCAAGAACCGCTCCGCGCGGCTCCAGCGTCGGCAGCTCCAGCGCGGCCACGTCCATGACCTCGACATGCGGCTTCACCAGCAGTGCGTTGCCGTGCCAGCCGATGTTGCGGGTATCGACGTTCAGCAGCTCGTCCACCCGCGCGCCGACCTTCGGCATGCGGTCCAGGATTCGCCGGTTCTTCACGCCAAGTGGCACCGGCTTGTAGCGGGCGTGCGTGTCGATCAGTTCATGCGGCACCGCCGACGCGCGCCCACCGGTCCGCCGGTCCGCCTCCTGCAGGGCCACCACGTCGGCATCGATCTCGTGCAGCACGTCCAGCACGCGCTGCGGATTGCGCCGCCGGTCGGTGCCCAGCGCCTTGCGCATGTTGTAGGACGCAACGGTGATGGGGTGAGAACTCACGGCTCGCTAACCGCCAGCGCTTCGGCTGCGTTCCTCAAACGTCCAGGTTCGCGACGCTAAGCGCATTCTCCTGAATGAACTCGCGGCGGGGTTCGACCACGTCGCCCATCAGGCGGGTGAAGATCTCGTCCGCGACATCGGCCTGCGCCACCTCGACCCGCAGCAGCGAGCGATTGGCGGGGTCGAGCGTGGTTTCCCACAGCTGCTCGGCGTTCATCTCGCCCAGCCCCTTGTAGCGCTGAATGCTCAACCCCTTGCGGCCGGCGGCAAGCACGGCGTCCAGCAATTCGCTCGGCCGGGTGATCGCAATCGGCTTGCCCTTGGTGTCGGCCGCAGCGACCTCGACCGCCTCTTCACCCTCGCCTGGACCGACGGTCGGCTCCGCTTCGGCCTGCGCACCCTTCTTGAGCGTGCGCAACGTGGACGGCCGGGCGTAGGTCTCGACCTGTTCCTTCATCAGGGCGTGAAGCTTGCGCGCCTCCGCCGACGCGATGAAGCTCGGCTCGACGATGGTCACGTCGGTGACCCCGCGCCACAACCGCTTGAGCAGATAGCCGCCCTCGGTCGCCAGCTCGCCGGACCATTGTCCTTCCGAATCGCCCTGCTGAAGCCAGCTCGCGACCTGTTCGATCGCGACGCGACGACCGTCCTGCGGCAGTTCCGGATCGAGCGCGCCGGCCAGCGCCAGCGCCTCGAGCAGGGTCGAATCATACTTTTTGGGGGCATAGCGCATCAGCGTGCGGACCCGGCGGGCATGATCGACCAGCGCGCGCAGGTCGGCGCCCTGCCGAACGTCGCTGGCGGTCTCCAGCTGCAGCCCGTCGAGCCCCGCATCGACGAGATATTCGTCGAGCTGCGAATCGTCCTTCAGATATACTTCCGACCGGCCCCGCGCGACTTTGTAGAGCGGCGGCTGGGCGATGTAGAGGTGCCCGGCCTCGATCAGCTCGGGCATCTGCCGGTAGAAGAAGGTCAGCAGCAACGTGCGGATGTGCGCCCCGTCGACGTCGGCGTCCGTCATGATCACGATCTTGTGATAACGCAGTTTGTCGAGGTCGAAGCCGCTGCGGTCGAGCCCGGTCGCGATGCCGGTGCCGAGCGCCTGGATCACCGTGCCGACTTCCTTGGACGACAACATCCGGTCCATCCGCGCCCGCTCGACGTTCAGGATCTTGCCCTTCAATGGAAGGATCGCCTGGTTGTGGCGGTTGCGGCCCTGCTTGGCGGATCCACCGGCCGAGTCACCCTCGACCAGAAACAGCTCGCACTTGGCCGGATCCTTCTCCTGGCAGTCGGCCAGCTTGCCCGGCAGGGAGGCAACGCTCATCACCGACTTGCGGGTCGCCTCGCGCGCCTTGCGGGCCGCTTCGCGAGCCGCCGCGGCGTCGATCACTTTCTGCACGATCGAACGGGCGTGCTGCGGATTTTCCTCCAGCCATTCGGCCAGCTTGTCGGCCATCAGGCTTTCCAGCGGCTGCCGGACTTCCGAACTGACCAGCTTGTCCTTGGTCTGGCTGCCGAATTTCGGGTCGGGCAGCTTGACCGAGACGATCGCGGTCAGGCCCTCGCGCATGTCCTCGCCGGTCAGGCCGACCTTTTCCTTCTTCAGCAGGCCCGATCGGTCGGCATAATTGTTGAGCGTGCGGGTCAGCGCCGCGCGGAACGCCGCCAGGTGGGTGCCGCCGTCACGCTGCGGGATGTTGTTGGTGAAGGTGAGGACGTTCTCGTAATAGCTGTCGTTCCATTCCAGCGCGACGTCGATGCCGATGCCGTCGCGCACCGCCGAAATGGCGATCGGATCGGGGAACAGCGGGTTCTTGGCCCGGTCGAGATATTTCACGAACGCGGCGATCCCGCCCTCATAATAAAGCTCATGCTCGACCCGCTCCTCATGGCGCGCGTCGACCAGCACCAGCCGCACGCCCGAATTGAGGAAGGCGAGCTCGCGGTAGCGGTGCTCCAGCTTCTCGAAGTCGAATTCGGTGATCTTGAAGGTGGCCGGGCTGGGCAGGAAGGTGACCTGCGTGCCCTTCTTGCCCTCGGGCGCGGGACCGACAACGCGCAGCGGCGCTTCGGCATCGCCGTGGCGGAAGCGCATGGTGTGCTCCTCGCCGTCCCGCCAGATGGTGAGGTCCAGCCACTCGGACAGCGCGTTCACCACCGACACGCCGACGCCGTGGAGGCCCCCCGACACTTTGTAGGCGTTGTCGTCGGACGTGTTCTCGAACTTACCGCCGGCGTGGAGCTGGGTCATGATGACCTCGGCTGCCGACACGCCCTCTTCCGCGTGGATGCCCGTCGGAATACCGCGGCCGTTGTCCTCGACCGTGACCGAGCCATCGGGATTAAGCTGGATGAGGATCCGGTCGCAATGGCCCGCCAACGCCTCGTCGATGGCGTTGTCCGACACCTCGAACACCATGTGATGCAGGCCCGAGCCGTCGTCGGTGTCACCGATGTACATGCCCGGCCGTTTGCGCACCGCATCCAGCCCCTTGAGGACCTTGATGCTGTCGGCGCCGTAACTGTTCTGATTGGGATCGCTGGCCATATAGAGGATATAGCGGCAAAGCCCCGGATGTCACGCGCATGCGCGCGTACGCGAAGGCCTTGCCGCTTATCCTGTTCGGCCGGCTAGCGGGTTACTGGCCGCCCGACAGCGTCACCGTCGCCGATCCGCCATTCTCCGCCACGTCGAACGCGGCCGGGCCGAAGGTCGGCGCTCCGCTCTGGCCCGATCCGCTGAACCCGAACGGCTCGGTCGGTCCGGTTTCGCCGATGGTGAAGGTGCCATCATTGTTGGTGTCCTGAACCACGGCGGCGGCATAGCTTCCGGGCGTCACGCCCGAAATGGTGGCCGTCACGCTGGTGCCGGTGGGGTCGACCTTGGCCGTGTAGGCGGCGGCCTGCTTGGCGAAATCGCCCTCGCGCTGCAGCGCGACCAGCACCGGCCCGCCGTTGGCGCGAACGCCGCTGACGTTGACAGTTACGGTCCCAGCGCCGCCGGCCGCCATGTTCGTCCCCATGCCCAGATTGGTGGCGGGATCGTTCATGGCGGTCTCGTCGGTCAGGATCTCGTTGTTCGTCTCGGCCGGTTGCGAGCCGCAGGCGGACAGCAACAGGGCGGCAGCCACGATGGTGAAGCGCATGGTCTTACTCCTCTTGAAGGCAGGAGGAAGAACATACGGCTCGGTTGCCCGTTGCTACCGGCTTTAGGCCAGCCTCAGGCGGAGCGTTGCCGCGACGGGCCGCCGCGGCCGCGACCGCCGCCGTTGCCGCCCGGTCGTCCACCCTGGGCGGGCCGGCCCGGGCCGGCGCTCGACGGGCGGCCTCCCTGCGCGGCCCGCGCCGGGTTGGCCACCGTCCGCCCTTCGCCCTGCGGGCGTCCATAGGCGTGCGGGTGCGCCTTGGCCGGGCGCGGATGGCGGGGCTGGGACTGGCCATGTACCCGCTCGTCGCCGCGCGGCATGTCGGCCCGCGGGTCGTGGCGGGGAAGCTGGTCACGGCGCGGATCGGCGTCGCGGCCGCGGCCCTGACGCAGCTTGGTGTTGTTGCGCGACGGCTGGGGAGCGCGCTTGGGCTCCGGCTTCAGACGCTTGATCGCCTCGACCGCCTGGGTGAAGCCGGCGGGCAGCGGCACCACGTCGACCTTCTGCCGGGTCAGTTTCTCGATGTCGCGCAGATACGCCCGCTCGTCATCGGCGCAGAACGCCACGGCGATGCCGTCCGCGCCGGCCCGCGCCGTACGACCGATGCGGTGGACATATTGCTCCGGCACGTTGGGCAGATCGAAATTGATCACATGGCTGACGCCCGGGATGTCGATCCCGCGCGCGGCAATGTCGGTTGCGACCAGGATCGGCACCTCGCCCGACCGGAACAGCGACAGCGCCCGCTCGCGCTGCGGCTGGCTCTTGTTGCCATGGATCGCGTTGCTGGCGATCCCCGCCGCCGCCAGCAGTCGAACGACCTTGTCCGCGCCATGCTTGGTCCGGCTGAACACCAGCGCCCGGTCGATCTTCTGCGTCTGCAGGAACAGGGTCAGCAAGGCGGTCTTCTCGGCCTGGTTGACGAAGGTCACCTGCTGCTCGACCCGCTCGGCCGTGGTCGCCACCGGCGTGACCGCGACTTCCGCCGGGTTGGTGAGGTAGGTGTCGGCCAGGCTCTTGATCGTCCTTGGCATGGTCGCCGAGAAGAACAGCGTCTGCCGCTTGGCCGGGATCAGCTGCACGATCCGCTTCAGCGCGTGAATGAAGCCGAGGTCGAGCATCTGGTCGGCCTCGTCCAGCACCAGGATTTCAAGATCGCGCAGGCTGAGCGCGCGCTGGTCGACGAGGTCGAGCAGCCGGCCGGGAGTGGCCACCAGCACGTCCAGCCCACGACTGACGGTGCGGACGCTCTTCTGGTTGGCGACGCCGCCGAAGATCACGCCGACGCTCGCCTTCATCTGCGCGCCATAGGCCTCGGCGCTGGCCGCGATCTGCGAGGCGAGCTCACGCGTCGGCGCCAGCACCAGCATGCGGATCTGTCCCGGCTTCAGGAACTGCGGCCGGTTCTTGGCCAGCCGGTCGAGCGACGGCAGCATGAAGGCGGCGGTCTTGCCGGTGCCGGTCTGGGCGATGCCCAGCAGGTCGCGGCCCGTCAGCACGGTCGGGATAGCCTGCGCCTGGATCGGCGTCGGCTTGCTGTAATTCTTGGCCGAAAGCGCACCAAGCAGGGCCTGGGACAGGCCGAGTTGTTCAAAAGTCATCTGATTTCCACAAGCAAATCGCCCAGGCGCCAGCAGCGCTCGGGTCGGGGTGATTAAAGAACCCCGCGTGATGTGGAGAACTTCGGACAGTTCGAGACGCAGGCCGGCTTTCGTTGAGCCGATCACGCCGCTTGTTAAGGGCGTCTCGCGGAGGTCCACATAGGGCCTTGTTGATGAATAGTCCACTAATGCCGGCCTTGGGGCCACTCGCCGCCTTTGCCCCGCCGCACTTTGCCGCTAGGCCGATCGACAAGGCATGGACATCTACCTCCCGATCGCCGGAATGTCGGTCAACGCCGTGTTTATCGTGGCGTTGGGTGGGCTGGTGGGCGTCCTGTCCGGCATGTTCGGGGTCGGCGGCGGGTTTTTGACCACGCCCTTGCTCATCTTCTACGGCATCCCGCCCAGCGTCGCCGTCGCTTCCGCCACGACCCAGATCACCGGCGCCAGCGTGTCGGGCGCGCTTGCCCACATGCGGCGCGGCGGCGTCGACATGCGCATGGCGGCCGTGATGATCGCGGGCGGACTGGTCGGCAGCCTGGTCGGCGCGGGCATCTTCCGGTTGCTCCAGGCGACCGGGCAGATCGATACGGTGATCGGCCTCATGTACGTGCTGCTCCTAGGCTCGATCGGCCTGCTGATGCTGCGCGACGCGGCGCTCGCCCTTGGCTGGATTTCCCCCAATGAGCCGGACAAGCCTCGCGCCCGCCACAACAAGTGGGTGGCGGGGCTTCCCGGCCGGTGGCGTTTCTATGCCTCGGGCCTGTATCTTTCGCCGATCGCCCCGCTGGCCCTGGGCTTCGTCGCCGGAATCCTCACCGTTCTGCTCGGCGTCGGCGGCGGCTTCATCCTCGTCCCGGCCATGATCTACCTGCTCGGGATGGCCGCGCGCGTGGTGGTCGGGACCAGCCTGGTCATGATCCTGGCGGTCAGCGCCGCCACCACCATGATCCACGCGCTCACCACTCAGTCGGTCGACATCGTGCTTGCAGCATTGCTGCTCGTCGGCGGTGTGGTCGGCGCGCAATATGGCGCGCTGCTCACCACCCGGGTCAAACCGGACCTGCTGCGGCTCACGCTGGCCATCATCATCCTGCTCGTGACGCTGCGCATGGCGCTGGGCCTCACCTACCGGCCCGACGAGATCTTCTCGATCGAGTATTTGTGATGCGGCGCTGGCGGGCCTTTGTCCTGTTCCTCCTGGTGCCGCTCGCGATGGCGCAATCCGGGCCCCGACTGGTGCCCGATATCTCGGCCCGGTCCATCCGGATTCAGTACAGCTTCACCGGCGCCCAGCTGCTGCTGTTCGGCGCCATCCTTTACCCCGGCGGCCGCACGCCCACGCGCGAAGCCGATGTGGTGGTGGTGCTGCGCGGGCCGTCGCAGCCGATCATCGTCCGCGAAAAGCAGAAGATCGCCGGAATCTGGACCAACGCCGACAGCAACCGCTTCCGCTCGGCCCCCGGCTTCTACGCCGTCGCCTCCTCCGCCCCGATCGGCGAGCTGGTCGATGAGCGCACTGCGGCAATCTATGAGCTTGGCCTCCAGAACCTCCAATTGTCGCCCGGCGGCGGCGCGCAGCCGGAAAAGGAGCGCCGGTTCGAGGCCGGGCTGCTCGACCTGCGCCAGCGGGAGGGCCTGTATTATGAGGATCCGGACGGGGTCGAGATCAGCGAAGGGGTGCTGTACCGCGCCCGGATCACCATCCCCAGCCAGGTCCCGCTCGGCACCTACACCGCCGAAACCTTTCTGATCGACCGCGGCAAGGTCATCGCCGCCGCGACCAAGGAAATCGAGGTCGGCCAGTCCGGCTTCGAACGGTTCGTCGCCATGGCCGCTGTTCGCAACGAACTGCTCTACGGCCTCGCCGCGGTCTTGCTACCGCTGCTGCTCGGCTGGGCCGCCGCCGCCGCTTTCCGCCGCCGGGGCGCCTAAGCGAAATCTTAACTGCCGCGGCGTTAACCGCAGTCTCGTTCAATTCACGAGATGGGAAGCGGGATTTCGATGACCGACGATGTCAGCCTGACGCAGTTCCTCAGTGAGCTGTCGAGCTACACCGACGAGGAGACCACGGGCGGCCACGTGCCCTCGCCCCACCAGAACCAGGCGCCGATCGGCCAAGTGCTGGAGATCGCCGGGTCGGGCTCCAAGATCCGGATGGACACCGAACGGCTGACCAGCCTCCAGACCCATACCGACCCGTCTGTCGCCATGTCGGGTCAGGTGGGCAGTCAGGTGAAGATGGCGGTCGGCACCAGCTGGCTGATCGCCAACGTCCGCACCATGAAGCGCGACGACGACGGCACCATCACCGCCATGATCGACTTCCTCGGCGAAGGCAGCCGCGAATCCTCCGGCCGGATGAACAGCTTCCGTCGCGGCGTCACGCGCTACCCCATTCCCGGCAGCGCGGTTCACCCGGTCACCACCGAGGACCTCCGCTCGATCTTCGCCGCCAGCGACGAACCGCATATCGAGATCGGCACCGTTTACCCGACCGACGACATCCGCGGCGCGCTTTACGTCGATCCGATGCTGTCCAAGCACTTCGCCGTGCTCGGATCCACCGGTACCGGCAAGTCGACCAGCGTCGCGCTGGTGCTTCATCGCATTTCACAGCTGTCGCCCGAAGGTCACATCGTGATGATCGACCCGCACGGCGAATATAGCGCCGCGTTCAAGAATTGCGGCGAACTGTTCAACGTCGACAATCTGCAGCTGCCGTACTGGCTCCTCAATTTCGAGGAGCATTGCGAGGTGTTCCTGACCACCGACGGGGCCGAGCGGCAGCGCGACGCCGACATCCTCGCCAAGTGCCTGTTGGCCGCGCGGATGAAGACCAAGGCCGCGGAAAGCGCGGGCAAGGTCACGGTGGATTCGCCCATTCCCTACTTGCTGACCGATCTCAATCAGATCCTCGTCGCCGAAATGGGCAAGCTCGACCGCGCCGGCGACACCACGCCCTATCAGCGCCTCAAGAACAAGCTGGACGAGCTGCGCGCCGACCCGCGCTACACCTTCATGTTCTCCGGCATGCTGGTCAGCGACACGATGGGCAGCTTCCTCGCCAAGCTGTTCCGCCTGCCCGCCAACGGCCGGCCGATCTCCATCGTCGACGTGTCAGGCGTGCCGTCCGACATCACCAGCGTGGTCGTGTCCGTGCTTGCCCGGATGGTGTTCGACTATGCCATCTGGTCGCGCACGGAGGCGCAGCGCCCGATCCTGCTGGTCTGCGAGGAAGCCCACCGCTACGTCCCCAAGGACGAAAACGGTGGTGCCCAGGCGGTCCGCAAGATCCTGGAACGCATCGCCAAGGAAGGCCGTAAGTATGGCGTGTCGCTGGGGCTGATCACGCAGCGCCCGTCCGATCTTGCCGAAGGCGTGCTGTCGCAGTGCGGCACCATCATCTCAATGCGCCTCAACAACGACCGCGACCAGGCCTGCGTCCGCGCTGCCATGCCGGAAGGCGCGCGCGGCTTCCTCGACGCCATCCCCGCACTGCGCAATCGCGAATGCATCGTCTGCGGTGAGGGCGTCGCCATCCCCATCCGGGTCCGCTTCGACGATCTCGACCCGGAAAAGCGCCCAGCCTCCTCCGACCCCAGCTTCGCCGCACTGTGGCGCGAGGTCGGCGGCGAGCAGGAGATCATCGGCCGCACCATCAAAAGGTGGCGGGGTCACGGGCGGTAGTAACAAGCATAAGCGCGCCGGCGCGACAGGACCGACGTCATGGAATTACCTCCCATGACAGCTGCTTCTGGTGGAGGCCAGACGCTAGCAGTAGCCCTGCGAAGGCAGGGGTCCAGACCCGTGCTGGAGCTTTAGCGGAAGCACGGTCAGTCGCGGCGAATGAGGTCGGGTTACGTCTACATCATGGCCAGTGGGCCCAATGGCACGCTCTACATCGGCGTGACCGGCGATCTGGTAAAGCGTGCTTGGGAGCACCGAGAGGGCGTTGTTGCCGGCTTCACCCGCAAGCACGGGTGCAAGCGGCTCGTCTGGTACGAGATTCACAGCGATTCGCAGGATGCCCGACGGCGCGAGCTACAGATGAAGAAATGGAAGCGCCAGTGGAAGCTCAGCTCGATCGAGTCGATGAACCCGGACTGGAATGACCTGTATCCGACACTGCTATGAAGGCTCCTGCGGAGCCTGTCTGGGCCCCTGCCTGCGCAGGGGCACATAGATGACCGCAATGGGTCGAAAGCACGCTCTGCACCCCCTCTTACCGCAACACAGCCACCAGCCCGATCAACTCCGATATCGTCCCCGCGCCCGTTTTGCGCATGATTGCTGCGCGATGGTCCTCCACCGTGCGCACCGACAGCGACAGTTCGGCCGCCACCAGCTTGTTAGAATAACCGCGCGCAAGCAGGCCAAGCACATCGCGCTCACGCCGCGACAGGGGCGCCAGCCGGGCCAGCACCCGTCGCCGTTCATCCGACCAGCCGACCCCTTCCGCAACCGACGCAAGAAGGCGCGCCTCGCTGAGCGGCTTGTCCAGATAATCGACCCCGCCGTGCCGCCGGATCGCATCCACCGCATCCTGGGTGGTCGGCCATCCCGTCATGAAGACGATGGCGACCCCCGGATCGGCCCGGCGCACGGCTTCCGCGAAGTCGAAGCCGCTCATGTCGGGCATGGAGATATCGGTCACGACGCAGGCCAGCGGTACGCTTGCCATCTCCGCCAATAGGTCGGCCGGACTCGAGGACGCCCGCGCGCGATATCCGGCGCGGCCAAGCAGGCGCGCGACACTGGCCGCCAGATCCAGATCGTCGTCCAGGACCCGGACCTCCGCGCTCACTTGCCCGGCTCCACCGGCAGGAACACCTCGGTCACCATCGTGCCGAGCCGCATTTCGCGCTGGCGGATGCGGCCGCCGGCCGCCTGGATGATCGCCCGGGCGATGATGCTGCCGACACCCATTCCGCCCGGCGGCGGCGGGGTATGGATTTCATTTTCCAGGCTGATCTGCACCTCTGCCCGCGTTCCGCGGACCGTCAGCAAGACTTCCCCACCTTCGCGGCCGGCCTGCACGGCATTACGCAGCAGGTTCACCAGGCTCTGAGTCAGCTCCACCCCGTTGCCCCGTATGCGCGCTGCCGCAGAAGGCTCGTCCATCCGGACCGTCACCCGCGCCCGGCGGCCCTCATGTTCCAGCAGTGCCAGGGCATCGTCGACACAGCGTCCGACCGGAAAGGAGCATTGCCCATCCTCCCCACGCGATCCGAAGTCGCGCAGCCGCCGGGTCATGTCCGCCAGCGCACTGGTCTTGGCCTCGACCAGCCGGGCCGTATCGACCAGTTCCGGGTTACCGCCGCGTTCCACGGATTGGCGCAGGTGCCGCGTTTCCAGGACCAGGGTCGACAGCGGCTGGCTGACCTCGTGGATCACCGCGACCGACATGGCGCGAAGCGTTCGCAGCCGCTCCGCATGGAACAACAGCCGGTCCCGCCGCGCGATTTCCGCCCGGCTCTTGCGTGTGGCGGTGGCGAAGCTTGCCGCGACATATCCCGCCACCGCGACCGCGGCGACCGCCATGTGCAGGTCCAGCCGGCTGTTCATGTCGGCAACTCGGGACGTCAGTGGAAATACCAGGCCCGCCACGACCACGTTGGTGCCCCACGCCGCGACCCGCCCGAACCGCAGCCCAATCCAGCAGGCGGCAAGGACCAGCGGCATGCCCGAATAGCCGATCTGCAAGGAAATGAGCATCCATACGCTAAGCAGCGCCACCAACAGCACGCCGCCGCCTTCCAGCACCGCCCCCGGCTGTGGCCAGCGCCAGCGCAACCGATCGCGGCCAAGCCAGTATTCGGCCCCGGCGATCAGTGGCGGCGCGACCAGCAGCACGCCCAGCAAGTCGCCCGTGGCAAAGGTGGCCAGCGACGCCACGATGTCGCGCGCGCTTGCGACTCCCGTTAGATCGGGCCGCAGCAGCGACCAGGGCAGCGCGAACAGCGCGGCTGCCACCGGTGCCAGCACTGCGGCGAAGCCGATCGGCATCGGCGGGGTGGACAGGGGGCTTCGGCGGTGACGGGTCAGCCAGCGCACTGCGGCGATCGCCAGGCCGTAGGCGATGGCCGGCCGAGCGATGGAAATCGCCATCGGGATCCAGTCGGGCGCCCCGATCCGCAAGACGTCGGCCAGCATCTGCACGACCAGTTCCGTAAGCGTCACCGCCAGCGTCAGCCGAGCGCCGAATACCCACAACAGCGCAAAGCGAATGCCTGCTGCCGGAAACCACAGCGAATAGAAGCCGGGGCCGCCCCACCAGGCTGCCAGACTGTGCGCCCCATGAAACAGCAGCGCATAGGCTAGCAGCAGGGGCACGTCGTCGCGCCTTATCCAGCCGCGAACCCCCCGCGCGTCCTGCGATGCCCCCTCTGCCATGCCCCGTTACGCCCCCGCACAACCAGCCCCAGCCAACCCCGATCAACAATCCGGGTAAAATCCGGATTGAGATTGACGCCTTCATCAACGACTTAATGAGACCGAGCAATCCCGTAAGCGGATCGAAACTGGTCCAGAACGGCCGATTTTCCGCATGCGCTAAAGCGATTGCTCCTTTGGAAGCGGGGCATCGATGGGGATCGCGGTGATTGTCGGGCATGGCGGAGGGTCGCTGGACAGGCGCGGACGAAATCTCTCCGCCGCCGGTGCGCGAGCGCGGCCATGATGGCGCAGCCTACCCCGACCCGCGCACCACGCACCGACGTGAACATGCGCGCGACCCTCACCACCCACGATGGGAGGGAACTGCCGGTGAAGATTCGCGACCTGTCGGGCAGCGGGTTTCGGATCGAGCACGCCGGTGAGCTGCTGGCCGGCGATCGGGTCTGGCTCAAGGCCGGGCGCCACGGGGCGGTTCCGGCCCAGATCCGCTGGGCGCTGGGCAGCGAAGCCGGCGGCCTGTTTCTGGAGCCGCCGCAGCTCGACTAGCTTCCCAGCAATTCCCGCAGCCGGGCCTTGATCGCCTGCGCCGCCCGCGGATCGACCGGTGCGGCGCTGACGAAGCGGACGCCCATCGGGTTGACCGCCACGCCATTGCGCAGCGTCTCGAAATGAAGATGCGGCCCGGTCGACAGCCCGGTCGACCCGACATAGCCGATCAGCTGCCCCTGACGCACGGGCGTTCCGCTCGGCGCAACGATCCGGCTCATGTGCGAATAGCTGGTGACGAGGCCGCCGGCATGGGCGATCCGGACCTGCTGCCCATAGCCTCCGGACCAGCCGGCGCGAACGACCTGCCCGTCTCCGGCCGCCACGATTGGCGTTCCCCAGCGCGCGCCGAAGTCGATTCCCTTGTGCATCCGCCCGAAGCGCAGGATCGGATGGACCCGCCAGCCGAAGCCGGAAGTGATGCGCGCCTGCACCGGCCAGCGCATTCCGCTCGATGACGCCTGCGGAGTCTCGCCCGCCGTCGCCGCGTCGATCCAGGTCGGCCGTCCGCCGACCGGCCAGCGCAGCAGCTTGAGGTCGCGCGCTGTGGCCCGATCCAGCCCGGCATAAAGCAGCGGGCCGGTCCGGCTTTCGCCCGTCGCCGCCCGCCGATTGGCAAGCACCAGGTCGAAATGGTCCTCGGCCCCGATTTCGCTCCCGACCTCGATCTGCGTCGCCAGCGCCTGCAAATAGGCGCTGGCGATGGCCGGCGACGCCCCGGCCGACCGCAGCGACCAGTACAGCCCCGCCCCGACCTTTCCGCGCAGTCGCAGCGGCCTGAGGTCCAGCGGGATCGCCGTCCGCCGCAGCGTCAGCACCCCGCCGCTGCGCCGCAAGTCCAGCTTGAGGTCCAGCGCCGGCCGCAGGCTGACGGCCTCCACGCTCCGCCGCCCGCCGGTCGCGGCGCCCAGGGTGAACTGCACTGCGGTGCCCGGGACCACCGGCCGGCCCGCCGATCGGATCAGCTGCTCGGCTCGGACGGCATCGCCGGCCGCGGCGTTGCTGCGGATCAGCATCCGCGAAATCGTGTCGCCCGGCGTCAGCGTCGCGAACAGCGTCAGCGTGGTGCGTGCGGGCGCTTCGGCCAGGGGTTCCACCGCTGCCGTCTCCGTCATCGGCAACCCGGTGCGCGAGCCCGCCGACAACGGACCAATGCCCATCGCCGCCACCTGCTCGGCCTCGGCCCCTTCCAGCACCTCGGCCGCGCGGCCCCCCGCCAGCGGCTCCAGTCCCGGCGCCAGCAATGCGACCGACAGGGTCAAACCCGCCAAGGTCAGCAGGCCCTGCCACCAGCGCCGGCTGAACGGATCGATCGCCAGGTCGACCACCAGACCGCGCTCGCGCCAGCCCGGCCGCGGTGGCGCACGCAAGCCGAACACCGGCACCGTCATCGATACCGGCGCGCCCGCCTCCGCCACTATCCGCCCGTGGAACATCGCCGGCCGTTTTCGGGCAATAGGGTTAACGCGGCGCTAAGCCGTGCCGCAAAGCATCTTTAGCGCTTGCGCTTTCGGGCCCGCTCACCCCACATTCGCCGCATGGCCACTCGCGGCGACGGCTCCGTCCGGGCAATCCTTGGCCCCACCAACACCGGCAAGACCTACTTGGCGATCGAGCGGATGTGCGCCCATTCCTCCGGCGTGATCGGCTTTCCGCTGCGGCTTCTGGCGCGCGAAGTCTACGACCGGGTGGTGGCGCTGAAAGGCGAGGCCTCCGTCGCCCTGCTGACCGGTGAGGAACGCATCGCGCCGCCCACCGCCCGCTATTGGCTGAGCACGGTCGAATCGATGCCGGTCGCCAGCGACGTCGCCTTCTGCGCGGTGGACGAAGCCCAGCTCGGGACGGATCCGGAGCGCGGCCATGTGTTCACCGACCGCCTGCTCCGCGCCCGGGGCCGCGAGGAAACCCTGATCCTCGGCTCCGCCACGCTGAAGCCGCTGGTCCGCAAGCTCGTGCCCGAGGCGGAGATCGTCAGCCGGCCGCGCTTCTCCACCTTGCGCTATGCCGGTTCGGCCAAGCTGTCCCGCCTCCCGCCGCGCAGTGCGATCGTCGCCTTCTCGGCCGAGCAGGTCTATGCGCTGGCCGAGATGCTGCGCCGCTTCAAGGGCGGGGCCGCGGTGGTAATGGGCGCCCTTTCCCCGGCCACGCGCAACGCGCAGGTCGCCATGTTCCAGCGCGGGGAGGTCGATTATCTCGTCGCCACCGACGCGGTCGGCATGGGCCTCAACATGGACGTCAGCCATGTCGCCTTCGCCGGCCTCGAGAAGTTCGACGGCCGCCGCGATCGCCGCCTGACCATCCCCGAAATGGCGCAAATCGCCGGCCGCGCCGGGCGGCACCAGCGCGACGGCACCTTCGGCACGCTGGGCCTCGGCGGCGAAGGCGGCCCCGCCTTCACCCAAGAAGAGATCCTCGCCATCGAGGAGCATCGTTTCCGCCCGCTCGACCATCTTTACTGGCGCAATCCCGATCTCGACTTCGCCGACGTGCGGGCGCTCATCGCCAGTCTCGAGATGCGCAGCGACGATCCGTTGCTCCGCCCGGCGCCGCTGGCGATCGACCTCGCCGTGCTGAAGCTGATCGCCGAGGACCCGGCCATCGCCGCCGCCCGCGGGATCAAGGCGCGCAAGCTGTGGGCCGCATGCGGACTGCCCGATTTCCGCAAGGTCGGGCCGATGCACCACGCCCGGATGGTCCGCCGCGTGTTCAGCTACATCGGCGAAGGCGGCCACATCGCGCACGACTGGTTCGCCGCCGAGGTTGCCCGGCTCGACAATGTCCAGGGCGACATCGAGGCGTTGGCCGACCGTCTCGCCGGGGTGCGCAGTTGGGCCTACATCGCGCATCGCGCCGACTGGTTGAAGGAACCGGCGAAATGGGCCGAACGCACCCGCGCGGTCGAGGCTCGCCTGTCCGATGCCCTGCATGAACGGCTCACGCAGCGCTTCGTCGATCGCCGCACCGCCGTACTGGTCCGCGACATCGGCGCGCGCGGGGCGGACGCGCTGCCGGTCACCGTCGCCGCCGATGGGGAGGTCAGCGTCGGGCCCGAACCCATTGGCCACCTGACCGGGTTCGACTTCAAGGTCGATCCGGCGGCTCGCCTGGCCGACAAGCGCCTGCTTCTTGCCGCCGCCGAGCGTCGCCTGGGCGAGGAACTCGACCGCCGCGCACGCGAATTGGCCGACGGAGACGATGACAAGTTCGCCCTGCTGGGCGAGGCCGGGAGCGAGCTTGCCGTCGGCTGGCAGGGCCAGACCCTCGCGCGCCTCTCGCCCGGCCGCTCGCTGACCGAACCGGCGCTGCGCACCGCCCGTCCGCTCGACCGCCTCTCCGCACCGATCCGCGCCGCGCTTCGGGCCCGGATGGAACGCTGGGTGGAACAGCAGGTCGCCCGTCATCTCGGCGACCTCCATCGGCTGGCCCGCGCCTCGTCCGATCCGCACCAGACCCCTGCGATCCGCGCCTTGACCGCCATGCTTGCGGACGCCGGCGGGGTCCTTCCGCGCAAGGTCTTGGCCGCACCGATTGGCCAGCTGACGAAGGACGACCGCGCCGCCCTTTATAAGCTGCGCGTGCGGCTTGGCGCACTCGACGTGTTCGTTCCTTCGCTCTTGAAGCCGGAGGCGCAGCGCTGGCGGGCAGCGCTGATGGCGGTGCGCGGCAACGATCCCATGCCCCGCCTCCCCGCGGCCGGCGCGGCCCTGCTCGATGGCGATGCCGACCCGCGCGGCGCGGCGCTCGCCTATCGCCGGCTGGGACGGCAGTGGCTCCGCATCGACCTTGCCGATCGGCTCGCCGCCCACGCCCACAAGGTTCGTGCGGCGAAAGGCGAAGACCCGATCGATCGCCAGCTCGCGACGTCGCTCGGTCTCGACGAGACGGCGCTGACCCGGCTGATGGCGGACGTCGGCTTCCGTCCTTCCGGCGACAGTTGGAAATGGCGCGGTCAGCACGGCCGCCCCGAACGCCCGGCCCCGCACCGGCCCGGCAACGCCTTTGCCGCCCTTGCGGGTCTGAAGCGGTGAGCCATTCGGCCTGCGTCCTTGCGATGAGCAAAGCGACCAAGCTGCGCCCGCAATGACGACCATGCGCATCGACAAATATCTCTACATGGTCCGGCTGATTAAAAGCCGGACCCAGGCGCAGGCGTTGCTGGAGCAGTGCCGCACCCGCATCGATGGCAGGCGCGTCGAAAAGGTCAGCGACACGGTCCGCATTGGAAGCACCCTGGCCTTTCCGCTGAGGGGTCAAATCCGGGTCCTGCGGGTCCTCGGCCTGCCCGAACGCCGTGGCCCCGCCAGCGAAGCGCGGACGTTCTACGAAGAGTTACCCGAACGGCCCCCCGTTGACGGAACCGACCGCCCGCAATAGCGCTCTTGGCAACAAGGGAGCTAGACAAGCACATGACCTACGTCGTCACCGACGCCTGCATCCGCTGCAAGTACATGGACTGCGTTGAGGTCTGTCCGGTGGATTGCTTCTACGAGGGCGAGAACATGCTCGTCATCAATCCCAACGAATGCATCGACTGCGGCGTGTGTGAGCCGGAATGTCCGGCGGAGGCGATCCTGCCCGACACCGAAGGCGGCAACGAGAAGTGGCTGGAACTGAACGCCACCTTCTCGGCCCAATGGCCCAACGTCACGCGCAAGAACGATCAGACGCCGGCCGACGCCGACCAGCACAAGGGCGAGGACGGCAAGTACGACAAATATTTCTCGCCGGAGCCCGGTCACGGCGACTGATCCGGACTTTGACAGGGGACTAGCCATGAAGCGCATCCTGCTTGCCGCTGCGGCGGTGTTGCTGCCTACCGTGCCCGCCGTCGCGCAGGATGTCGGCCCCGCGACCGAACAGCCGCTGCCTGATCCCAACGACCAAAGCGACAGCTTCCAGCTCGGCCTCGGAGTCGCTTTCGTCCCTGACTATGAAGGCTCGGACAATTACCGCGTCATCCCCGGCGGGATCGTCCGGGCAAAGGTCGGCGGCATCTCGATCTTCTCGCGCGGCACCTATCTTTATGCCGATCTCGTTCCCGACCGGCAGGGCTTGAGTTTGGATGCCGGCCCCATTGTCGGCGTCCGCCTCAATCGCACCGGCAAGGTCAAGGACGATGCCGTCGATGCGCTGGGCGATCGCAGGGTGGCGATCGAGGCGGGCGGCTTCGCCGGCCTGACCTACAAGGGCCTGACCAATCCCTACGACTCGCTCAGCGTCCGCCTGGATGCGGTCAAGGATCTCGGCAACGCGCACGAAAGCTGGGTGCTCAGCCCCTCGATCGACTTCGGCACGCCGGTCAGCCGTACGACCTTCGTCGGCCTCTCCTGGTCGGCCGATTTCGTCAGCCGCCGCTTCGCCGACTATTATTTCGGTATTGACGCCGAAGGCTCGTTCGACAGCGGCTTGCCCGCCTACCGTTTCTCGGACGGCGGGATGAAAAGCTGGCAGGCCGGACTGCTCGTCGCCCACTCCCTTTCCGGCGACCCGCGCAAGGGCTGGGGCCTGTTTGGCAGCGGCAGCTACAAGCGCCTCCTCGGCGACATCGCCGACAGTCCGATTGTCGCCGATCGCGGCAGCCGGACGCAATGGTTCGGCGCCCTCGGCGTGGGCTACAGCTGGTAGGTCAGGGCGCGGCCGCAAGCTCGGACGTCGACAGCCGCCGTTTGCTCCACCGGGTCAGCCAGGCCCGCGCCGGCCGCTCGTACCACTGCTCCAGGGTGGCCGAGAGGATCAGCACTGCAACCAGGAATGCCGCGGCCAGCCCGACGGACTGATAAATCCCCGCCGTCGGCACCGCCGCGAACAGCATCCACTGTAGCGGCCGGTGGATGGCATAGAGCGGGTAGGAGATTCGACCCAGCCACACATACGCGCCGGCCTCCCTGGCGCTGGGCTCCGAGCGCGTTCCGGCGATCACCAGCGCCGGCGCAAGCACCGCGACGAACAGCAGCGCGTAGGGACCCGAAAGTCCTTCAACATTGGGCATGCTCAGACAGGCGGCCACCAGCAGCAGCAGCAGCGTTGGCGGCAGGCGCGGAACCCGCTCGAAAAGCTGGCGGCAGCGATAGATGATCACGCCGGTCAGAAATCCGAAACCGACGCGCGCACAACCCCAGGGCCAGTCTCGCAACTTGAAGCCGAGATCGAACTCATCCTTCGCAAGCGCGCTCCAGGCCAGAAAAGCGAAGCACAGCGCGGCGGCAGCGGCCAGGACCCATAACCGGGTCAGCCAGTGGAAGAAGCCATAGCCCAGATTGGCCAGAAGTTCGTACCACAGCGACCAGGCGGGTCCGTTCAGATACATCGAAGAAGAAAACGGGTTGGGCAGGAATAGCAGTGACAGGGTGATCGCAGCGGCCAGTTCCCCGGGCGGCAGCGCCGCACCGGGCGGCCCCTCCAGCCCGCTCAATGCCGCGGCGGCCGCGAACAGCGCGCCGAGCAGATACATCGGGTACAACCGGATCATTCGCCGCTCGAAGAACGAGACTTTGGTCATCCCGGCGCGGAGCCGGTCATCGTAAGCGTGCGCGATCACGAAACCGCTCAGGATGAAGAAGAAGTCCACGGCCAGTCCGCCATGAAATTCCAGTCCCGGTACGGTCCGCCGAAGATGATAGATGACGACCACAATCGCGGCCACGCCACGCATCGCGTCAAGCGTCAGATAATGCTTGCTCTGCACTTGGAATGGCACCCCATCTGTTCAGCGCAAGACACTTAACTGGTATTCAATCGCAAGCAAGCCGCGGCCCCGGTCCCGCATGGGTTCGGTTTGGCAAGTGGCAAGAGGTCCCGCCCTAGCGCCGGCAGACCGCCTCGTTGTCGGTCGACAGCCGTGTCAGCCGGAACTCCGGCGACGTGCTGACCACCACCCCGCTTGGCCCGCACCGCCGCAACTGGAAGCGCACCTTGCGCGCACGGAAATCCAGCGACACCCGGCGAAACGTCTGCAGCAGGTCGGTGCCCAATAGCAGCGCCGGTTCCTCATTCAGGCCGAACAGGGTGAACGGCGGCAGGTCGGCAAAGGCGATCGGAACGTTGCGAAGCGTAACCGACCCCAGCCGCAGCTCGCCGATCCGGGCGACCTGGAGCTCGCGGCTTTCCCCCGTTACGCCGATCGCATTGACCGGCACGAACTTGTCGCGATTGCCGCGGATCAGGCGGTCGCGCAGCGCGTGATTGCCAATGGTGATCTCCGATCCCGTGTCCACCACCGCCTGCACGGGCAGGCCCGCTGCGCGCACCTGGGTCAGGATCAGCTGACCGCGCCGACGCCGCGCCACGACGACGATCTCCCCATTCACGAACCGGGCTTTCTCGCGCGCGTCCTCGGCCCTGATGATCCGCGCCTCGAAGTCCATCATCAGCCGCTGCTGCGCCAGTGCATCGATGCCGATCAGGCCGGTCCCGCCCAGATCGGTTTCGCTCAAGGCCGGCAGCTGCAGGTCGCGCGTGCTGATCGGCCCCATGCGCAGTTCGTCGACCTTGACCCGGTCCACCAGGGCACTGCCCGTCATGCCGTGCACCGTCACCGGGGTCGTCAGCGGAAGCGCCAGCTGCTCGGCCAGTTTGCGCCCGACCACGGACGTGTCGGCCCCGCTATCGACCAGGAAGCGGAAGGGGCCCGCGCCGTTCAGGTGAACATCCACTGTCATCCGGCTACTCGCCTTCCGCGCCGCGATGTCCTCCCCGCCGATCGCCAATGCATCGTCGATCGTCGCCGGCGAGGGCGGTCGAAGCTGCGGCGTCGGTACCGGCTGTGGTCGCGCGATGGCCGGCTGTGCGGAGCTGTCGGCCCGAAGGGCCGCAGGTGCCAGCACCAGCGCAGTCAGCAGGACGAGGCGGAACGCCATCGGTTCGATGCTCCGAATGATCGGCCAAGCTTACTCCGCCCGGATCGGCCGCGCCATCCGCTTCGATCCGCTTGCCCACGCGCTACGCTGCGGCGCTGCCAGCAACAGAACGGGCGGCCCTCCCCGCCGGGGAAAGCCGCCCGTCCGTCAGTAACGGTCGGACCGGGCGCAAGCCCGGCCAGGCCGGTCCGGCTTAGAAGCCGACGCTGAAGCCGACGCGCGCGCCGACCTTGCCGCCCTTGTTGAAACCGGTCGCGATGCCGGCGTTCACCGAGGCGCTCTCGCTGATCATCGCGCCGAGATTCAGCGCCGCAGCCTGCGCACCGCGATAGGTGCCGACGCTGCCGCTCAGGCTGAAGCTCTTGCCCGGGATCATGCTGACACCGCCCAGAGCGATGGCGACGGCCGTGCCGGAAGCGGCGCGGTCGTTGGCCTGATCGACGCGGCTGTCCAGCCGATCGACGTCGCCCGCGAAATCGAGCGCCAGCGCTTCAAGGGCCGACACGCGATTGTTGGTGGCGAACAACTGCGACCCGTTGACCGCGTCCGTGGAGGTCGCGGACAGCGCACCGGCAGTGACGCCGGAGATGGTGCGGCCGCCGACGTTGACCTGGTTGTTCGCGGTCGCGACGCTTCCTGCTCCGAGCGCCACCGAATTGGTGAAGGTGCCGGTGGATGCATTGGTGCCCAGCGCGACCGAGTTGGCGCCGGCGGCCGAGGCGCCGCTGCCGAGCGCGATCGCATTGGCGCCCGTGGCCGAGGCCGGCGTGCCGACACCGCTGTTGAAGGCGATGAATGCGCTGTTGTCGCTGTTGGCATTGATGGCGGCAATGGCGGCGCTCTGCGCGGCATCGCTGATCTGCAGATCGGCGATGTCGCTCTCGTTCGTGGTCACCCGCGTGTCGAGATCGGCAATGGCCGTGCTGTTGGCGGCGATGGCGGTTTCGTTGGTCGTCACGCGATCGTCCAGATCGGCGATGGCGGCGTTCTGCGTCGTATCGCTGGCCTGGATCGCGGCCACGTCCGTCTCGACGCCGTCGACCCGGGTATCCAGATCGGCGATGTCGGCCGTGTTGGCGTCGACGTCCGTCCGCAGATCGGCGATGTCGGTCTCGTTGGTCGTGACACGCGTGTCGAGGGCCGTGATGTCGGCCTCGGCGGCGGTGACCCTGGTGTCGAGATCCGTGATATCCGCCTCGTTAGCGGTGACGCGCGTATCGAGAGCCGTAATGTCGGCTTCGTTGGCCGTGACGCGCGTGTCGAGATCCGTGATATCAGCCTCGGCGGCGCTGACCCTGGTGTCGAGATCGCTGACATCCGTCTCCAGCGCTGCGATGTCGTTGGTGTTGTTGGCGATGGCCAGGTTCTGGGTGGCGTTGACGTCTTCCACCGCCGTGACGCGCGAATTGGTATCGAACAGCTGGTCGCCGGTGACGGCATCGGTCGAACCATCGGCAATGCTGCCGTTGGCGACGCCACCGACCGTGCGGTTGCCGACATTGACCTGATTGTCAGCAGTCGTCGCCGAACCGGCGCCGAGCGCCACCGAGTTGACGTTGGTGCCGGTGGTCGAACCCTCACCGCAGGCGAGCGAATCCGTACCGGTAGCGGTACCCGACGGAGCGGACGTTACGCCGCCGTCGTTGCTGGTCAGGCAGACTTCCTGCGCCTGGGCAGGTGCGGCCGCAGCCATAGCGATGCCGAGCGCGATCGCGCTCGAGCCGAGAAACTTTACCGAATTCATGAATACCCCTCTCGTTACTGGCGGGTCCAAGCGGGCCCGCTGCTCTTACTTCGAGCTGAAGATAAAAGAGTGTAAGAACGCTGCGACTGTCAACATAGATATATTCGATCCATTGTGGACATATGCGCAAGCGAAGTACCAGCCGGTATTAAGGTGGTCCGGATGTTCTAATTCCAAACCATTCTTGACGATTGGTTTCGGTTTTACTTGACCTTGAACTTGCAACCCTTTTTTTTGGGGTTCCGTTCTGCCTGCAGGAGTTTTCATGTCTGTCGCGTTGCGTTTCGGTTTGGCGTTTGTTGTTCTTGGCGCCTCGCCAGCCCTGTCTCAGACCCGGCCGGCTGCACCGGGCAAGCCTGCGCTATCGGGCAAGGCGGTACAGCCAGCCACGCAAGCACCTGCTAGGCAACAGCCGCTGGCGCGTGCCCGATTCCTGCAGGACATGGACGCGCAATTCCGGCTTGGCGACGCCGATCGTGACGGGGTTCTCAGCCGCAAGGAGCTTGAGCAGTCGGAGCGGGCACGGATCGCTGCCGAGGCGCAGGCCCGCAACCGCGCGCTGTTTCTTCGTTTGGACGTCGATCGCAACGGCGCGATCAGCCCCGGCGAGTTCGCCGCCATGTCGCCGCCCCCGCCACCAACTGGCGCGCTGCCCGCGACCCTCATTCGGATGGACGCCAATCGCGATGGCAAGGTCAGCCTGGTCGAACATCGCGCAGCGACGTTGGTCAATTTCGATCGGCTCGACGCCGACAAGGACGGCTATGTCTCACCGGCGGAAATGAAGGCCGGCGGCCTGACCCGCTAAATCCGCCCCATCCGCTCCAGCAGGCTCACGATCCGCTCGGCCGCCTGCTCCGCGCTCACTTCGGTTGTGTCGATTCGCAGATCTGGCGCGGCCGGCGGTTCATAGGGGCTGTCGATGCCGGTGAAGTTCTTGAGCTCCCCGGCCCGTGCCTTGGCATAAAGACCCTTGGGATCGCGCTTTTCCGCTTCGGCCAGCGGCGCGTCGACGAACACTTCGACGAATTCGCCGTCCGGCAGCATGTGCCGGACCATCTCGCGCTCCGCCCGGAACGGGGAAATGAAGGCGGTGATCACGATCAGGCCCGCATCGGCCATCAGCTTCGCCACTTCGCCGACCCGCCGGATATTCTCGATCCGGTCGGCGTCGGTGAAGCCGAGGTCGCGGTTGAGGCCGTGGCGCAGATTGTCGCCATCCAGCAGGAAACTGTGCCGCCCCAGCGCGTGCAGCTTCTTTTCGACCAGATTGGCAACGGTCGACTTGCCCGCGCCGCTCAGGCCCGTCAGCCATACGACGCACGGCTTCTGCCCCTTCTGCCGGGCGTGCGCTTCCCGGCTGATCTCCAGCGCCTGCCAATGGATGTTGCTCGCCCGCCGCAGCGCGAAATGGATCATTCCCGCCGCCACGGTCGCGTTGGTCAGCTTGTCGATCAGGATGAAGCCGCCCAGCGCGCGATTGTCGGCATAAGGCTCGAACACGATCGGCGCGTCCGTCGCCAGCTCCACCACGCCGATGCCGTTCAGCTCCAGCGTCTTGGCCGCCAGATGTTCCTGCGTGTTGACGTTCACTTCATATTTGGGCGCCTGCACCGTCGCGGTGACGCTCTGCGTCGCCAGCTGCAGCCAATAGCCGCGCCCCGGCAGCAGCGGTTCCTCCGACAACCACACGAGATCCGCCTCGAACTGGTCGGCGACCTGCGGCGGACGCTCGGCCGCTGCGATCACGCTTCCGCGCGAACAATCGACCTCGTCGGCCAGCGTCAGCGTGATCGATTGTCCCGCTTCCGCCTGGTTGAGGTCGCCGTCGAAGGTCACGATCCGCTCGATCCGGCTGCTGGTCCCGGCGGGCAGGATGCGGACCGGATCGCCAGGCCTGATCCGGCCGGACGCGACCAGTCCGGCGAACCCGCGAAAATCGTGGCTTGGCCGGCTGACCCATTGCACCGGCAGGCGGAACGCCGCCTCCGCGCCCGCCGCTTCATCGACCGGCAGGCTCTCCAGCAGCTCCAGCAGGCTTGGCCCATCGTACCACGGCATGGCTGGTGAGCGCACCATGACATTGTCGCCTTTGAGGCCGGACAGCGGAATGGCGGCAAAGGTGGGAACGCCCGCGGCCGCGGCGAATTCGCGATAATCGGCCACGATGGTGTCGAAGGCGGCCTGGTCATGATCGACCAGGTCCATCTTGTTCACCGCCAGGATATAGTGGCGCACGCCGACCAGTTTCGCGAGAAAGCTGTGCCGCCGGGTCTGCGTCAGCACCCCTTTGCGCGCATCGACCAGGATCACCGCCGCATCCGCGGTCGACGCGCCGGTCACCATGTTGCGGGTGTATTGCTCATGCCCCGGCGTGTCGGCGACGATGAACTTTCGTTTTGCGCTCGCGAAGAAACGGTAGGCGACGTCAATGGTGATGCCCTGCTCGCGCTCGGCCGACAGCCCGTCGACCAGCAGCGCGAAATCGATGTCCTGTCCCTGCGTGCCGACGCGCCGGCTGTCCGCCTCCAGCGCGACCAGCTGATCGTCCAGGATCAGCTTGCTGTCATACAGCAACCGCCCGATCAGGGTCGACTTGCCATCGTCCACGCTGCCGCAGGTGATGAAGCGCAAGAGATCCATCAGCGAATACGCCCGTCATCCCCGCGAAGGCGGGGATCCATCTCCCGAAACGCCAACCGGCACCAGTCTTCCGGAAGCGGGATGTCCATCTCTGCGGGAATGACGTTAGCCATCAGAAATAGCCCTCCCGCTTCTTCTTTTCCATGCTGGCATCACCCGCGTCGCGATCGATCATCCGGCCCTGCCGCTCGGAGGTGGAGCTGGCGCGCATCTCGGCGATGATGTCGTCCAGCGTTTCCGCCTCGCTCTCGATCCCGCCGCTTAAGGGGTAACAGCCCAGCGTCCGGAACCGCACCTTGCGCATCACCGGCTGCTCGCCCGGCTCCAGCCGGAAGCGCTCGTCATCCACCATCAGCAGTGCGCCGTCGCGTTCCACCGTCGGGCGCTCCGCCGCGAAGTAAAGCGGCACGACCTCGATGCCCTCCCGACGGACATATTCCCATACGTCCATCTCGGTCCAATTGGACAAGGGAAAGACGCGAACGCTTTCCCCCTTGCCCAGCCGAAGATTGTAAAGGTTCCAAAGCTCCGGCCGCTGGCTTTTCGGGTCCCAGCGATGGCTGGCCGAGCGGAAAGACACGATCCGCTCCTTGGCCCGGCTTTTCTCCTCGTCCCGCCGCGCCCCGCCGAATGCGGCGTCGAACCCGCCCGCGACAAGCGCCTGCTTCAATCCTTCGGTCTTCCACATGTCGGTGTGCAACGGACCATGATCGAACGGGTTGATGCCTCGGTGTTCGGCTTCAGGATTGCGATGCACGATCAGCCGGTGCTCCGCCGCGACCCGGTCGCGCAGCGCATACATGTCGCGGAATTTCCAGGTCGTATCGACATGCAGCAGCGGAAACGGCAACGGCCCCGGCGCGAACGCCTTGCGGGCAAGGTGCAGCATCGCCGCCGAATCCTTCCCGATCGAATACAGCATCACCGGCCGCTGCGCGCTGGCCGCGACCTCGCGCATGATGTGGATGCTTTCGGCTTCCAGCCGATCGAGGTGGGTCAGCGCCATGGGCGTGCCATTTGGCCGGTTAGCGCCACGTTTGGAAGCGTTCATATTGCTGTATGGCGCGACCTTCTACACAGCGAGCGGAAATTCAACGGAGATCACCGCATCATGCGTATCGCTGCCCCCCTTCTCGCCGCCGCGCTGCTCGGCGCCCCGGCCGTGCTTCACGCGCAGGCCCAGCCGGCCGCGCCGCAGTCGCTCAGCAAGACCCAGTATCTCGCCAACGTGCAAAGCGAATTCGGCACGATCGACACCAACAAGGACGGCACGCTCGCCGCGGCCGAGATCGACGCCGCCCGGGCCAAGGCGCTCGCCGCAGCGGTTGACCGCCGGGCCGACGAGATGATGGCCGAGCTCGACGCGGACAAGAACGGTTCGCTCAGCCGGGCCGAGCTGGTCCGCGGCCTCAAGCCCAGCCGTGAACCCGGCCCGGCCCCCGTGCTGGCGATGGACGGCAACAAGGACGGCAAGGTCACCAGCGCCGAGTTCAGGACCGGCATGGAAGCGCGCTTCGCCCGCCTCGACAGCAACAAGGACGGCGTCATTACCCAGGCCGAGCTGCGCACCGCCGCGCCCAGCCGCTAACGCCTCTGGCGCGGCCCTCGGCTTGCGCCTAATAGCGTCCAATCCCCGGGGAGCCGTATGGCTGAGAGGGGCGGTGCAACTCCGCCCGACCCGCTGAACCTGATCCGGCCCAAATGCCATAGGCAGATGGCTCCCGGCGTAGGGAGGGAGCGGCGCTTCACCCGTCGTCCCTCCATTGGAGAGGACGACATATGGCCGACGTACCCGCACGCACCGAACTGAAAGTCACCACCGGCCCCATCCGCGGGTCGCGCAAGATTCACGTCGGCCCCTTGCGGGTCGCGATGCGCGAAGTGGTGCTGGAGCCTTCCAGCGGCGAGCCGCCCGTCACCGTCTACGATCCGTCCGGCCCCTACACCGACCCCAATGCCCGCATCGACATCATGGCCGGCCTGCCCGAACTTCGCCGCGAGTGGATCCGCGCCCGCGGCGACGTTGAGGAAGTCGACCAGCGCGAGGTCCGACCCGAAGACAACGGCCAGCTCGGCCCCGACCGCTCCGGCGGCGTCCAGCCCTTCCCCAACGTCCGCAAGACGGTGTTGCGGGCAAAACCGGGCCACAACGTCACCCAGATGCATTACGCCCGCCGGGGCATCATCACTCCGGAAATGGAATATGTCGCCGTCCGCGAGAACCTCGGCCGCGAAGCCGCTCTCGCCACACAGCGCGACGGCGAAAGCTTCGGCGCCGCCATTCCCGACCACGTCACCCCCGAATTCGTCCGCGACGAGATCGCCCGCGGCCGCGCGATTATCCCCAACAACATCAACCACCCCGAATCCGAGCCGATGGCGATCGGCCGCAATTTCCTGGTCAAGATCAACGCCAACATCGGCAATTCCGCCGTCGCCAGCGAAGTCGCGGCCGAGGTCGACAAGATGGTCTGGGCGACCCGCTGGGGCGCGGACACGGTCATGGACCTCTCCACCGGCCGCAACATTCACGACACGCGCGAATGGATCATCCGCAACTCACCCGTCCCCATCGGCACCGTCCCCATCTACCAGGCGCTGGAGAAAGTCGGCGGCATCGCCGAGGACCTGACCTGGGAGATCTACCGCGACACGCTGATCGAGCAGGCCGAGCAGGGCGTCGACTATTTCACCATCCACGCCGGCGTCCGCCTGCCCTATGTCCCCCTGACCGCCAAGCGCGTCACCGGCATCGTCAGCCGCGGCGGCTCGATCATGGCCAAATGGTGCCTCGCCCACCATCGCGAGAGCTTCCTTTACGAACGCTTCGACGAGATCTGCGAGATCATGAAGGCCTATGACATCGCCTTCAGCCTTGGCGACGGCCTCCGCCCCGGCAGCATCGCCGACGCCAATGACGAAGCCCAGTTCGCCGAGCTCTACACCCTTGGCGAGCTCACCAACAAGGCGTGGGAGCATGACTGCCAGGTCATGATCGAAGGCCCCGGGCACGTGCCGATGCACAAGATCCGCGAGAACATGACCAAGCAGCTCGAGGTGTGCGGCGAGGCGCCCTTCTATACGCTCGGGCCGCTCACCACCGACATCGCGCCCGGCTACGACCACATCACCAGCGGCATCGGCGCGGCGATGATCGGCTGGTTCGGCACCGCCATGCTCTGCTACGTCACGCCCAAGGAGCATCTCGGCCTGCCCGACCGCGACGACGTCAAGGTTGGCGTCGTCACCTACAAGCTCGCCGCCCACGCCGCCGACCTCGCCAAGGGCCACCCGGCCGCTAAGCTGCGCGACGACGCCCTCTCCCGCGCCCGCTTCGAGTTCCGCTGGCGCGACCAGTTCAACTTGTCGCTCGACCCCGACACGGCCGAGCAATATCACGACCAGACCCTCCCCGCGGAAGGCGCCAAGACCGCCCACTTCTGCTCCATGTGCGGGCCGAAGTTCTGCAGCATGAAGATCACGCAAGAAGTCCGCGACTTTGCCCGGCTCCAGGAAGAAGGGCTGATCAATTCGACGCCCCCTCGTCCCGAGCCTGTCGAAGGGCGCTCCCCCGATGACCCCGAAGCCGGCATGGCCGAAATGTCCGCCCGCTACCGCGAAGGCGGGGACCTCTATCTTCCGGCAGCCGAATGAGCCGCAGCGCCATACTCGCCGCACTGCTGCTGGGCGCCTGCACCCGGCAGGACCCCGCCGATAACGCGGCCGCCGCCCCGCCCGTCGCCCAGCAGCCCGCCGCGGTCCCACCGGCTCCTTCCCCCTCCCCGGCCAACGCCGTTCAGCCAGACACCTCCGCCGCGCCCGCCGCCAGGCAGGATCCGGCGCTGGCGGTGGATGGCGAGGGATTGCGCCTGTTCGATCGCAAGACCGGCTCGGCCCGCCCGTTGCCTTTCGGAACCCCGCGCGCCCAGGTAGAATCGGTGCTCGCCTTTCGCGGTTCGCCCGGCACCGGCACCCAGGGCGAATGCGGCGCCGGCCCGCTCGCTTATGCCGCCTGGCCCGATGGGCTGAAGCTCTATTATCAGGGCGGCAAGTTCGCCGGCTGGGCCCTCGACGGCCGCGCCGCGACGCCGGCCGGCCCGGCCGTCGCCACCGCCGCCGGCATCGGTCCGGGCAGCACCCGCACCCAGTTGACCGAGGCGCTTGCCGCCACCTTCAGCGAAACGACGCTCGGCACCGAGTTCAGCGCCGGCGATCTTCACGGCCTGCTTGACGGGGCCGGCCGGAACGCAAAGATCGCGCATATGTGGGCGGGGGTCAGTTGCGTCTTCCGCTGACCCGGAGAGGGAGGCCATAAAGCTTGGTCCCCGGAAAGAGGACACTCGCCGGCCGAGCTGGCGATGAGCGAAGCACCAGCCGGCACGAACGACGGAAGAGCAGCAGCGCAGCGAGGACCCCGATGGCCGACCTTTACCTCAAGAAGCTCGAGTCCGAGCGCAAGACCCTCTGGGCCACCTGCCGCCTCAAGGGCCTGCCCAAGGACACCCCCGAACGCCAACGCATCGCCGCCATCGACCAGGCGATCGCCGAGCATAAGGTGAAGCGGGGTCGGGAGGAGCCTTTTCCGGCTGGTCCCTCAGGAGGCTAAAGAGTTCGACTGCGAACTTTTTGGTTCTTCGTTTCCGTTGCTGCCTGAGGAGGCGCCTGATTTCGTATGCCAAACGGAATGTGCACACACGGGGTATTCGCTGCCGCTGGCTTGAGGTGGCCAATTTGATCATCGAAGAAGATTTGCGGCTTGATGACCTCAAGAAAACCCTTTTTCTCGATGCCACCGGTAAGAAACAGTTCATCCGCCTCAAGTCCCAAATGCTTCATGGTGTTGATGAGGCGCTCGTGGGCTGGAGCGTTGCGGGCGGTAACAATCGAAATTCGGATCGCCTTCTCTGGGTTGTTGACCCGGTTTGATTGTTCATCCTGGAGCGACTGTATCGCCGATAACCGCTTCATCAATGGCATCAACGGCCCGTCACGGAGCGGCCGATCCTTATTCTCAACTTCGTAATGATGAAACAGCGGCAATCCACCGTCGGCGTATTTTGCTTCGGCTTCATCGTCCACCAGTACCCCGTCGAAATCGAATGCTATGCGGAGCTGTGTGTCTCCGTCATCGTCGCTCGCCGCGCATGGTAAAACGTACCCCGCCGGATGACCTGCGGCCACCGCTTCCTTAACCTCATGCTCATTAGTGCTGAGGTATAAGCAGGCATTGACTGCAGCCATGAACGGGTACGGTGCTTTTCCAGAAAGGAAAGATGCGCGGGTGATGTTAAGCCTATAGTGGGGCATTGCATCCATCATCCGCAGCCCCGCCTCCGGATCATTTCGAGATAAGATAACAACCTCGACAGGAGACTGCTCTGGAAACACCTCGTTTAGGTGCAGTAGTCGTTTAATGAATGGAAAAGCCGAGCCAGGAGATGGCACATCGTGGCGGTGTTCGCTCTGGTATGCCCGAAAGGCTTCGAGTCCCTCGTTGATGAAAATAGCGTGTTCTTTAGAAAAGTCGAACAACGCCGTCGAGGTGACAGCTACCACAAGCTTCTTCTCGATTGGGAATGCCACCGGTCAGTTCCCCGCAGAGCAGGAGTCGTTGGGCTCCTCGGGCGCGGGAAGCGAAAACAGGTCACCGGGGCCGGGCGGGAAAGCCCTTCCAAACAAGCGCGTGAACTCCTTCCAACTGTCAGAGATGCGGAGGAGGGTCGTCACCGACACTATCTGCTTCTCTAAATGAGAATGACCGATTTCGACCGTCAGCAGTTGATGGTGGGTGTGCTTTCTGCGCTTTGTCGCAGGGTTCACTGGGTTCTTCGCTTTCAACTCTTCTAGGACGCCTGGCGGTAGTTGTTCGTAAATTAATGAGTTCGTTAGCTTGCCAATATAGGCGGTACGGGCGTGACTGCCGGGTTCATATTTCCAGCCCCGCACGCGATGTAGCTCTTCATAAAAAGCGTCCGGAAAACGTTTGGACCAAGGCAGCAACTCGGGTGCAATATATGCGGCCAGTATCTGCTGAAGTTCGTCTCGCGCTCGAAAGCGCTGATAGCCTGTAGCCTCGTCGACCAGTGCAATGAGGCCGACATCGGCGAGCGCACGCATCAGTGTTTCGGCCCGTTGAGCTTTATCCAGTTGCTGCTTCTGGAGAGCGCCGGCTTCTCGCGCTCTCAGCCAAACCTCGCAAACAGCACGTAATACGCGCGGATCAAAGCCCACAACGGTCCGACGGCCGTCCTGATAGGCAATCGGTTGAAGAGGGCCGTCCGACAGCGCTTGGTCGATAAATGGTGCGAGTTGCCCTGGCGCGATGAAAATTGGGAGGTGGGTCCCCGTCCCTTTCTGCGCTTGCTTGAGTCGTTTTGAGGCTCCGCTCCGGCTGCCGAGGATTGCTTCGGTAATGCCCGTCTCGGACAAGACTCGCCGACCATCGCTCAGCACTGCGCATGGTATAGACGACTCACCTAAGGCAAGTACGCCCGAGAACTCCACACGCGGCAACGTGGCTAAGGCTTGCGCCCTTGCACGTCCTCCCTCAGAAGCGATGCGTCGGCGCTCCTCCGAACTAAGAGCCTGAGCCCTAGCCTGTCCACCAAGTCGCTGCGGATTCAAATTCATAGGGCCCTCACTGAACGCCGTAAGTGAGTGCTTATGCTTGCTGCCAAGCCTTTCTGCAAGCACAAATGTCAAGGGGCTGACGCGTGCTTGCTGGTCGTAGAAAGCTCGTCACCTACTCCCACCCGCACCAACACCTCATCCAACGCCTGCAAAAACCGCGACCGATCCGCCTTGGTGAACGGCGCCGGCCCGCCCACCACATCGCCGCCCGCCCGCAGGTCCGCCATGATCGCCCGCGTCGCCAGCGCTCCGCCGATGCTCGCGTCCGTGAACGGCTTGCCATTGTGGCCGATCACGCAAGCCCCCTTCTTCAGGCAACGGTCGGCCAGCAATATGTCGCCGGTGATCACCACCGTGCCGCCGCTCGCCGCCTCCGCGATCCAGTCGTCGGCGGCGTCGAACGCGTCCGACACCACCACCCGCTCCACCAGCGGATGGTCCGGCACGCGCAGCCATTGGTTGCTGACCACCGCCACCGGCACCTCGCGCCGCCAGGCGACGCGATAGATTTCGTCCTTCACCGGGCAGGCGTCGGCATCGACCAGGATGCGCGGGGCCGGCGCGGGCGCGCCACTGCCGCTCACTCCTCGCCGATCCGCCCGTTCAGCAGCGCCAGCCGGGCCTTCAGCGCCGCGATGTTCTCCGGCGTGGTCGCCTGCAGCTGGCTCAACTCCTGCTGGTCGGCATCGCTCACCGTCCCCGCCTCGATCGCGGCCAGCAGCCGCTCCAGCCGGTGCCGTTCCTCGTGCCAGTTCTCGCTCACCGCCCGCCTACCGGTTCTTCAGATGCTCCAATTGCTCCAGCCCGCCGCCGCCCTTGGTCGACGGATTGGCGGCGATGGTCTTTTCCTTTTTCGCCTTCGGCTTGCGCGCTTCCTTGTTCGACTTCATCTGACCCTTGGCCATGAAACTCTCCTGTGATGGGTTTGTGCTATCGAACGAGCCGCAACGTCGCGGGGTCCCGCTCGCCGCCATATAGCGCATCCAGCGCCTGCGCGAACGTCCCCCCGCCGCCCGCCGCTTCGAACAGCGTCAGGCAGGACCGCAGCTTGGCCGCATCCACCGCGCCCAGCATCTCTTCGGCCGTCCGCGTGCCCGCATGGCCCAGCACCGCCATCACGCATTTGTTCAGGCGCGCCCCCAGCAACGGGTGCGCCAGATAGGCCTGCGCTTCTTTGAGCCCGGCGATCCCGTAACCTTCGGCCATCGCGCTCCGCCCCAGCCCGCGCAGCTGCGGCAGGATGAACCAGATCCAGTGCCCCCGCTTGGCGCCCGCCCGCAGTTCGTTCAGCGCGCCCTCGTACACCCCATCCGCCTGCGCCGCGACGAACCGCTCAAGCCCGAACGGGTCGCCCTCGCTCACTTCTCGTCCGCCCGGGCGATGCGATACGGCCCGTCACGCGTCGTCAGCGCCGCGCCCTTCCAGCTCAGCCGCACCGAACCCTCGGCCACCAGCGCGTCCACCGCCGCATGCACCGCCCCCATCTCCGCCCGCCAGTCCTCGGCTCCATCCGCCGCCGCCAGCTCCCGCGCCGCCTCGCTCGGGCAGATGGTCGCGCCCGCGGCCCGCTCGTCCAGCAGCGCCAGCACCGCCGCCCGCGCCTCGGCCCGGTTCACGCGCTCCGCACCCATCGGCGCGGTCCTCGCCGCTCAGTCGAACAGTTCGTGCAGGAAGCTTTTCTTGCGCTTGTAGGGCTTGTGGCCATAGCGCGGGTCATAACCCTGCGGCGGATAGGCCGGTTGGCCCCACGGCCCGCCTTGCTGCTGCTGTTGCGGGGGCGCCTGCGGTTGCGGCGGCGGGGCGGCGGCCGCCTCGGCCTGGTCCGACCGCTCGATGATCTTGTCCAACTCGCCCCGGTCCAGCCACACGCCCCGGCATTGCGGGCAATAATCGATCTCGATCCCGGCCCGCTCACTCATTTGCAGCGTCGTTCCGTCCGTTGGGCATTGCATGGCGTTTTCTCTCCGTTGCGTCCTGCCCAAGGTAGAATGCGCGCGCGGCCGCACAAGGCGCGACGGCCGACCATCTGCCTCCCCGGCAGAAAATTCTGTCCTACAGCCAGTCGTTTGTGCTCCATCCTGCCGGATGACGCATCCGCACGAATCTCAGCCCGGCGCCGTCGACCTGCGCGACGACTTCGTCTTCTACGACGTGACGTCCAACGGCGTCCTGCTGCCGCAACTGCCCGCCTCGGCCCATGAGCCGGAACCTGCCGCGCCGGGCGCCCCGGCCGAGCGGCACGATGTCTTCACCGGCGAATTGATGGCTCGCTTCTGCGAGGTGCTGGCCGAAACCGGCATGGTCACCCAGGCCGCGCGCGCGGTCGGCCGGCATCGCGACACCTGCTACCAGCACCGCCGCTGCAATCCTTTGTTCGCCGCCGCCTGGGCGGGCGCGCTCAGCCACGCGCGCACCCGGCTGGCCGACGCGCTGCTGGAACGCTCGTTGAACGGGTCGGTCGACTACATCTATCGCGACGGTGATCTGGTCGGGGAGCGGCGCTACTTCGACAATCGCCTGGCCTATGCGATGCTCCGCCGCCTCGACAAGGAGGCCGAGGCCGAACCGCCGGCGGTCGCTGCCGCCCTCGCCGACGCCACCCCCCGCGCCGCGACCAAGGCCGATTACCGCGCGGCGCTGAAGGCGCTTCGCACCGGCTCGGAAGAAGATCTGTGCGCCGCCCTGGCCATATTCGGCCCCTCTGGAACGGCGGAAAACGGCGACTCCGACAACTCCGACAACCCCCCGAATGATGCTGTCGGCGGGCCGTCCGATCCGTCCGATCGGGTCTGGGAAGAAGACGGCGGCTGGCGCACCAACTTTCCGCCGCCGGCCGATTTCGACGGCGTTGAGGACGGCCATTGGTCCGATCCCGATTATCAGCGCGACTGCACGGACGCGGAAAGCGCGATCCTCGACGCCCGCCGGGATCGCGAACTCGCCGACCAGCGCACGGAGGAAGACGCCGAACGCGACGCCTTCTTCGCCCCGCCCATTGAGCCGTCGGATGCTGCGGCTGACTCACCCGTCGAGGCGAGCGAACAGCAGGACGACGTAGGCTGCGAACACGCCGGTCATCAGCAGGGTAAGGGCCTGGTGAACGCGCTCGCGCCGAGTGATCAGGCCGATCAGGCCGACCGCGATAAACAGCCCGTGGAACACCAAATTCTCAAATCTGGGCAGCCGCCCTTCCAGCTGCCACTCGCGCAGGATACTCCAGGTGACGGCCACCACGAACAGTCCAAAAAAAGCGCGCCGCTCGCGCCAGTAATGGGCCTGCAAGTCGACCGGCTCGTCGGCGGGAATGTCGGGCAGGACGACCGCCGCCATCATGTAGATGAGGCCGGTGAGCACAAGCGTGACCAGGAAGTCCGCGAAGGTCCATTGAGTCCGTTCGGCCAGGCCGAAGCTCGCCCACCAGTGCTGCACCACCAGCAGCAGGACAAGCACCGACCACAATATCGGCAGCCACGCGAGGCGCACGCGGGCGCGCGACAGGATCAGGCTCCGATATTTCTGCAGAACCTCGGTGATCGCCAAGCCCAGGATGATCGACAGCAATACCGACAGATATGAGAACGCGTCCATGCCTCGCCCCCGTGTAGACCCATCGCCTCTTGCGGTTTGCTGCCGCTGGGTTGCGCTAGCGCTTCAGGGCCTGCACCGCAGCCAGCGTCCTGGCGACATGCTCCTTCCAGCTCATGTCGCTGTGGACCATCACGATCCGGCCGTCGGGCGCGATGACGTAGCTGGTGCGGCTGGTCATCCGGACCAGCGGCAGCTTGACGTCATAGGCCTCGATCACCGCCGGGCTGGCGGTGGCGACTGGGAATTTGCCGCGGCAGCCCTCCACGCTGAATTTCTGCAGGGTCGGCAAATCGTCCGCGCTCATCCCGATCACCCGGGCGCCGGCGGCCCGGAACTGCGGCATGGCGTCGCTGAACGCCTTGGCCTCCAACGTACAGCCCTGGGTGAAGGCCTTGGGATAGAAATACAGCACCACCGGCCCGTGCGTCAGCTGCTCGGCCAAATGCAGCCGGAACGCTTTTCCGGCCAGCGCCCCGGCGGTTCGGAAATCGGGCGCCTTGGCCCCGACCGGAAGCGCAGCGGAGGACGGGGCGGACAGGCCAAGGGCCAGGACGGAGGCGAGCAGCAGTCGGCGCATGGGCGAAACTCTCCGGTTGAGCGGGGCGAAGCTACGGCGCGGCGGGCGGCCCGTCCATGCCGAAGCCGTCCGGGAACAGCGCGCGTTCCGGATGTTGCGGTTTCAGGGTCCGGAAAAAGGCCCAGGCCGCGACCATGTCCTGCTCGAAGTCTCCGGTGGGGTGGATCACCGGCCCGAACACGCCGCGGCGGCGCGGATAGTCCGGTCCGGCGCACTGGATCGGCACCCCGGCCGCCATCGCGATCCGGTAAAAGCCGGTGCGCCATCTGGCCGTCGGCTCGCGGGTTCCTTCCGGGGCGATCACCAATGCGTACCGCTCCGCCGCCCGGATCCGCGCCGCGACCTGTTCGGTCAGGTCGTTGCGGGCCGTGCGATCGACCGGAATGCCGCCCATGCCCAGCATGAAGTCGCCGACCGGCCAGCGGAACAGGCTATGCTTGCCGATGAAATGCGCCTCCAGCCCCAGTTTCTCCATCGCACTCATGAAAACGATGAAGTCCCAGTTGCTGGTGTGCGGCGCCCCCATGATCACCACCTTGGGCGGCAGTGGCAGATTGCCTTCGACGTCCCATCCGGCCCGGTCGAAGCCGGTCAGCAGGGCCCGTTTCACCAATCCGGCAAGCGGCGACATCCGCCGCCGCGCCTCCCCTGCCGCTGCGCTGTTCATCGGCGGATCTATGGGCAAGTCCGCTGCTCATGGCCAGACCGCCGGAGATCGCCGCCGCTCAATCGATCAGCGAAGGAATGATCCAGACTGCCGACATGGCGATCACGATGAACAGCAGGGAAAAGCCCAGCACATAGCGGACCACCCCTTCCTTGCTGGCGCCGGTTACCTGCTCGTCAGAATAGTGCCGCTCACCGTCGTCCATGACCGCACTCCCACTATCAGGGTCGATCGTCATAGCGCAGATCGGCCGTCATGCGTAGCGGGCCATTGGTCCATCTAATTGGCGGGCTTGCAACACGCCGCAGCCCGGGCCGCCCCGTCGGCCGGAGGTCGCTCGACCAACATGGTCAGCGCGGGCGTACGCCAGAATGCTGCCCTCCCGGTCAGTTCGACGTAAGTCTCGGCGCCGCCGCGGGCCATGACGACCGCGGTTGCGGACTTATGTCCGGAAAGTTTCGGCCAACGAGCCTCGATACGGTATTTCCCGGGTGGAAGCTCGAATGCAAGGAATCGCTTCTCGCCGAGGCCGCCGATCTCCTGTCCATTGATGAGCAGTGTCGGCCTGAAAAGAAGCGGCTCCGCGGTATCGCGATAGATCACCAGCGTGGCGGATGGGCTGGCGGCAAGCAGCCACAGCGCGGCCAGGGTGGACATTTGAACATTCCCTCCCTCGGCACGACCGCGGGGCTAGCAGGCTGTCGCGGCGAAGAACAGTCGCTTTACGTAAAGGGAGGCTCGCCTCAACGATCCGAGGCGAGCCAACCGGTTGCGACATAAAGAATGACGGCGGCGGGACCGGTGATCAACGCCGCCACGATCATTCCGAGGCGAACCAGCAAAGGGTCTGTCCCGGTATAGTCCGCCAGGCCGGCAGCGACGCCCATCAGCTTTGCGTCATGCCGGTTGAGCAAGAATTTTCCGTTCATTGTACCACCCTCCTCTCTGTTCGGCTCAGGCGATGGGGATCGGTCCGACGGCGGCGGACACGAAGAGCAAGGCGGCCACGAAAGCACCGGCGAAGCTGACAGCAACCTGGCGGATGGGCGACGATGAAACGAACATGATTGGCACTCCCCTTTTGAACTGACGTAGACCCGACCGCCGGGCCCACCTCGCTACATATGCATGGGGCGTGCCAAAAGTATTCTTTCTTATATATCAGTGATAAGGCATACCGGGGCTGGCAAGGCCGCAGTGAGTCAGCCCGAAAGGTAGCGCAATTTCCCAACTCAACTCGACATCGTGTCTCCGCCGTCCGGGTGCAGCACTTGGCCAGTCATGTAGCTGGAATCCTCGCAAGCCAGGAACAGGAAGCACGGCGCGACCTCATTCGGCTGGCCTGGCCGGCCCATCGGTGTGTTCTTGCCGAACTCCGGCATTTTTTCTGGCGGCTGTCCGCCGAACGGGTTTAGCGGCGTCCAAATCGGACCGGGGGCGACGGCGTTCACGAGGATCTTCTTTTCGACCAGGTTCTTGGCGAGCGAACGGGTGAAAGCGGTGATGGCACCCTTGGTCGCGCTGTAGTCGAGCAGGATCGGCGCACCCTTGTACATCGTTTCCGACGTGCAATTCACGATCCGGGCGCCTTCCTTCAGGTGCGGCATGGCGGCCTGGGTGAGGAAGAACATGGAGAAAATGTTCGTCTGAAACGTGCGGCGAAGCTGCTCTTCGGTGATGTCCTCGATCTTCTCGTCCGGATGCTGCTCGCCGGCATTGTTAATCAGGATGTCGAGTCTACCGAATGTGTCGACGACCTGTTGCACAGCCTCTTCGCAGAACTGCTTGGAACCGAGATCCCCGGGAATGCAGATGGCGCGGCGCCCCTCCGCTTCGACGAAATTCTTGGTGTCGGCGGCGTCCTGATGCTCGTTCAAATACAGGATGGCGACATCGGCGCCTTCGCGGGCGAACAACACGGCGACGGCCCGGCCGATACCACTGTCCCCGCCGGTGACGATCGCCACCTTGCCCTTGAGGCGGTTTGAGCCTGGATAGCGGGGCTGCCAATCGGGCTTCGGGTCGAGTTCATGCTCGTTACCCGGCAGTTTCGTCTCTTCGCGAGTGGGGGGATCGATCGTCTCGGCCATCATGTGCTCCGTCATGCGGCCGAGCAACGGAATGGCTCAGCCTTCGCGGGAGACAACGCCCTTCGCCACGGGCCGCTCCTTCGACTGGGCGGCGGGGACGGGCGACACGGCGCGGCATTCGGCAATGATTGTGGGGAAGTCGAAGTCCGCGTTGCTCGCTAGGGCGGCTCCCGTCGCGGCCGAGCAGGCGGCCTGGCTCTCATAACGGGTTGGGACGGTAGCGACCGGCTGGCAAGCGGCTGAACCGTCGGCACAACCCAGGATGGCGATGACGTAAGCTGCAGGACCCATAACCAATACTCATTTCCGATGAACTTGCCGGCACAACCCGGGAAATAAGCAGGCAGTTCCAATCATTTCGCCCGAGCCGATTGCGGCGGCTCACGCTGCTGCCTACCTGATGCAGCATGGCAACAGCGGCAGCAGAGGGGGCGGTCCCCAAGACGAAGGGGTGGCGCACACTCGTCCGCTTTCTGCCGATGCTGTGGCCGGCGGGCGAACGGGAATTGAAGCTGCGGGTGGTGGCCGCCGTGTTCCTGGTCCTGCTTGGCAAGGCCGCGACGCTCGGCATGCCCTTCCTGTACAAGGCGGTGATCGACCGGATGAGCGGGCCGGCCCAGGCCGCGGGCGTCATCATTGCACTGGTCGTCGCCTATGCAGTGGCCCGGTTCGGCGGAGTGCTGGCGGACAATTTCCGCAACGGGTTGTTCGAGAAGGTCGGGCAGAGCGCGGCGCGGCGGCTGTCGGCGCGGGTGTTCCGCCACATCCACAACCTGTCGCTGCGCTTTCACCTGGAGCGGCGCACCGGCAGCCTGACCAAGATCGTCGAGCGCGGGACCAAGAGCATCGACATGATGCTCTATTTCCTGCTGTTCAACATCGCCCCGACGATCATCGAACTCACCGCCATCTGCATCATCTTCGGCCTGAAGTTCGGCGCGGGCATGGTTGTCGCGACGCTAGCGATCGTGGCCGTCTACATCGGCTTCACCCGCTGGGTGACCGAGTGGCGATCCAAGATCCAGCGCGAGATGAACGAGGTCGATAACAAGGCGATCGGCCGGGCCGTCGACAGCCTCTTGAACTACGAGACAGTAAAGTATTTCGGCGCGGAGGAGCGTGAGGCCAAGCGTTACGACGGCGCGATCGCCGCCTACACGCACGCCGCGGTCAGGAACGAGACCTCGCTCGCCTGGCTCAACATTGGGCAGAGCTTCATCACCAACCTGATGATGGCCGGAGCGATGGGCTTTACCGTCTGGGGGTGGGCGCAGGGACGGTTCACGCCCGGCGACGTGGTGCTGGTCAACAGCCTGCTGATGCAGCTGTTCCGGCCGCTGGACATGCTCGGCTGGGTGTACCGCTCGATCCGCCAGGGCCTGATTGACATGGAGGCGATGTTCGAGCTGACCGATACGCCGGCCGAGGTGATCGACCAGCCCGGTGCACCGCTGCTGCAGGTCGCACGCGGCCATGTCCGGCTGGAGGACGTCCACTTTGGCTATGAGCCGGAGCGCGAAATCCTGAAGGGCGTGACGCTGGAGGTGCCGCCGGGGACCAGCGTGGCGGTGGTCGGGCCGTCCGGGGCGGGCAAGTCGACGCTCGCCCGGCTGCTGTACCGCTTCTACGATCCGCAAGGCGGGCGCATCACCATCGACGGGCAGGACATCCGCGAGGTGCAGCAGTCATCCCTTCGCGCCGCGATCGGGATCGTGCCGCAGGACACGGTGCTGTTCAACGATACCATCGGCTACAACATCGGCTACGGCCGGGACGGCGCGAGTCAGGACGAGATCGAGGGCGCGGCGAAGGGAGCGGCGATCGACCGCTTCATCGCCATGCTGCCCGACAGCTATGAGGCGATGGTCGGCGAGCGGGGCCTCAAGCTGTCCGGCGGCGAGAAGCAGCGGGTGGCGATCGCCCGCACTCTGCTCAAGAATCCGCCGATCCTGATCCTGGACGAGGCGACCAGCGCGCTCGACAGCCGGACGGAGGAGGCGATCCTCGATACGCTCAACGCCATCGCCGAGAACCGCACCACCATCACCATCGCCCATCGGCTGTCGACGGTGGTCGGGGCGGACCAGATCGTGGTGCTGGACGACGGCCGGGTCGCCGAGCAGGGCACCCATGCCGAGCTGCTGCGTCGGCGTGGGCTGTATGCGGATATGTGGGCGCGCCAGCAGGCCGAGCGCGAGATGCAGGAAGCGGCGGAATAAGCGGTTCCCGGCGGTTTGCGCCCGGACGCTAATCTAAGCCTGGGAGCGCGGCGCGGTTTGCGAGAAGCTACTGCCGCGGCGATAGGACGCCTCCCTCCAAGCGATTAGCGGCTGAAACACCCACTGATTTAAGCGACTCCGACACCTGTCGGGATTCTAAACGGGGGTTGTCGGAGTTGTCGGAGTCGGATCGTCGCACCCGTAACGATCAAGCTATTCAGGTTGAGAAAGAGCCGGGCGGCAGCACTGCCCCGAAGGAGCCAAGCAGGCGAAATCCTATTGTTCAAGCACCACCGTCACCCCGGCCTTGAGCCGTGGTCCGCCTTATCTTCGGCGAAGCGGCAAGGGCGAGAAGCCAAAGTCCTCGGCCAAGCACGGGTGCAAGCGGCTCGTGTGGTGCGAGATTCACAGCGATCTGCAGGAGGCCCGACGGCGCGAGCTACAGAAGAAGAAATGGAAGCGCCAGTGGAAGCTCAGCTCGATCGAGTCGATGAACCCGGACTGGGATGGATCTTTATCCGACACTGCTATGAAGGCTCCTGCGGAGCCTGTCTGGGCCCCTGCCTGCGCAGGGGCACATAGATGACCGCAATGGGTCGAAAGCAAACATCCGCTGCTCACGCCGCCGCCGTCGTCCACCCCAGCCGCGGAATCGCAATCGACCGCTTGCCGCTCAGGTCCACTCGGGTGACGATCAACTCGCGGCTTTCGATGTAGGTCAGCAGACGGCGGGCTCGGCCGAGGCTGGCAGTGCCGTAGCTGGCGGCGATCTCCTCGTCGCTTGGGCAAGGCCGGGACTCGCGGGCGGCTCGGGCCAGCAGCAGGAAGGGGCCGAGCATGTCGTCGGGGAGGTCGTTGGCGGCTTCCAGGGCGGGGGCCCAGCTGTCGTCTTCGTCGAACAGGCCGGCGCGGGCCATGGACAGGCGGCGGGTGAAGGCGGGGAGGTCTAGCGGCGCACGGCCGAGGCCGGCCATGCGGCAGCGGATGGTGAAGTCTTGGTAGAGGACGCTCGCCGAGCGGCCGGCGCTGTCGGGATCGGCGGTGAGGGCGCGGAGGGTCTCGGCGGTGATGGTGGCGGTTTCTTCGTCCGATCTGTCGGGTGCGGCTTGAGCAGGTGTGGCGACCGACGCTGCTAGTTTCTCAAGGAGGGTTTCTGATGGGGCGGAGGCAGGCGGACCCCGGATCAGGTCCGGGGTGACGGTTGTTTGTTGCTCCGTTGGCGCGAACAGGAGGCCCTGCATCTCTCCTTCCGCGCTGGCCGCTGGCAGCGGGACCAGCTTGGGACTCATCGACCGGGCCTGAGTCTCGACCGGGCCGATCGCCACCGACACCGGGCGGCGGGAGATGGCGGGGCCGAGCGCGAGAAAGGTGCCGCGCGGCAGGTCGCGGATGGCTTCGGCCTGGCGGCGCTCCATGCCGAGGAGGTCGGCGGCGCGGGCCATGTCGATGTCGAGGAAGGTCCGGCCCATGAGGAAGTTGGACGCCTCCGCCGCGACATTCTTGGCGAGCTTGGCGAGGCGCTGGGTGGCGATGATGCCGGCCAGGCCGCGCTTGCGGCCGCGGCACATGAGGTTGGTCATGGCCGACAGGCTGGCGCGGCGGACGTCCTCCGCGACCTCGCCGCCGCCTGAAGGCGCGAACAGCTGCGCTTCGTCCACCACCACCAGCGCGGGATACCAATGGTCGCGCGGGGCATCGAACAGGCCGGACAGGAAGGCGGCGGCGCAGCGCATCTGGCCTTCCGCCTCCAGCCCTTCGAGGCTGAGCACGACCGAGGCGCGATGCTCGCGGATGCGGCCGGCGAGGCGGGCGATGTCCTTTTCGTGGAGTTCGGCGGCTTCCACCGCGACATGGCCGTAGCGGTCGGACAGGGTGACGAAATCGCCTTCGGGATCGATCACCACCTGCTGCACCTGGCCCGCGCTCTGTTCGAGCAGGCGGCGCAGCAGGTGCGATTTTCCCGAACCCGAATTGCCCTGCACCAGCAGGCGGGTGGCGAGCAATTCTTCCAGGTCGATGGTTGCGGAACTGCCCCCCGGGTCCAGCCCCATGTCCACGCTTACGGTCATTATGCGCCGTGTGGACGCTGCAGGCAGGCGGAGCAAGGTTGCGCAGGCGCGTTCGGGTCCGCAAAGGCGTGGCCGTGACCGATCCGCATCAGCTGCTCAAATCCGTCTGGGGCTTCGACCATTTCCGCGGGGTGCAGGAAGAGGTGGTCGGCCGCGTACTCCGTGGGGACAGTACGCTGGCGGTCATGCCGACGGGGGCGGGCAAGTCGCTGTGCTATCAACTGCCGGCGCTGGCGCGACCGGGAACGGCGCTGGTAATCAGTCCGCTGATCGCACTGATGCACGACCAGATCCGCGCCGCCGATGCGGTTGGGATCAAGGCGGCGTCGCTGACCTCGGCCGATGACCGGGAAGCGGTGGTCGGGCGGCTGCTCGGCGGCGAGCTCGACCTGCTTTACGTGGCACCGGAACGGGCCACGGGCGAGGGGTTCCGGCGGCTGATTGATCGGGTCGACCTTTCGCTGATCGCCATCGACGAGGCGCATTGCGTGTCGGAATGGGGGCATGATTTCCGCCCCGACTATCGCTTGCTGCGCGGCTTGCTGGAGGACCGGCCGGAGGCGCCGCGGCTGGCGCTGACCGCGACGGCGGACCGGCGGACGCGCAGCGATATCCTGCAGCAGCTCGGAATCCCCGAGGAAGGGCTGATCGTCGCCGGCTTCGACCGGCCCAATATCCGCTATCATGTGGTGCCGCGCGATGGCATCGGGCGGCAGCTGAAGGAGCTGCTCGGGCGGGTGCCGGGACCGGGGATCGTCTATGCCACCAGCCGCGATGCGACCGAAAAGCTGGCAGAGCAGCTGGGCGCGACGGGGCGGCCGGCACTGCCCTACCATGCCGGGCTGGAGGCGCCGGTGCGGGCGCGCAACCAGGAAGCGTTCGTGCGGTCCGAAGAGATGGTGATGGCGGCAACCGTCGCCTTCGGCATGGGGATCGACAAGCCGGACGTGCGGTTCGTCGCCCATGCCGGTATCCCCAAGTCGATCGAAAGCTATTATCAGGAGACCGGCCGGGCGGGGCGCGACGGGGAGCCGGCGGAGGCGTGGCTGTTCTGGGGCGCGGAGGATTTCGCCCGCGCGCGGCTGCGGATCGAGCGGGACACGCCGGCCGAGCGGCAGGCTGGCGAGCGCGAGCGGCTGAACGCGCTGGCGGCGCTGGTCGAGGCGCCGGGCTGCCGCCGGGCGATCCTGCTGCGCCATTTCGGCGAGGATCCGCCCGAGCATTGCGGCAATTGCGACAATTGCCTCGACCCGCCGGCAACGCGCGACGCCACGGACGTCGCCCGCAAGCTGCTATCCGCCGCCTTCCGGACCGAGATGCGCTACGGCGTCGGGCATCTGGCGGACGTGCTGGCGGGGAACGACAATGAGAAGGTGCGCACGCTGGGGCATCACAAGCTGAGCGTGTTCGGCATCTGTTCGGCGGATGAACTGGCATTGGTGCGGCCGGTCGCGCGGGCGCTGATTGCGCGCGATGCCTTACGGGCGGATGCCTATGGGGGACTGAGCTTCGGGCCCGGGGCCAAGCCGATCCTGAAGGGGGAGCAGGCGCTGGCGATCGCGGTTCCGCCGCCCCGCAAGGCGCGTCGCCGTCGTGATCGTGAGGAAGGTCCGGCCGACCCGCTGTTCGACGCGTTGCGGGCGGCGCGGCGGACGCTGGCGGCGGAGGCGGGGGTACCGCCTTATGTCATCTTCCATGACAGCACCCTGCGGGAGATCGCCGCCGCCCGGCCACTCAACCGCCACGCGCTCGGCGAGGTCGGCGGCGTCGGCGCGGCCAAGCTGGAGCGCTATGGCGACGCGTTCCTGAAGGTCGTGCAGGCCTTTGCGTGAACCTGCTCAACCTGCGATAAGCAGGCCGAAATGAACCTGCCCGACCCCGTGCACTGGGCAATACCCGGCTTCGTGCTGCTGCTGGCGGCGGAGTGGCTGGTGGCGCGGTCGCGGCGGCAGGCCTATTTTCACGGCAAGGACACGCTGACCTCGCTGGGACTGGGTACCGGCAGCCTGGTCGCCGGAGCGCTGACCGGCGGTGCGGTCTTCGCGCTGGCAGGCTGGGTCTGGCAATGGCGGCTGGTCGATGTGCCCTGGACCTGGTGGGCGTTCGCGCTGTGCTTCGTGCTCGACGATCTGGCCTATTACCTGTTTCACCGTTCGGCCCACCGGGTGCGGTGGTTCTGGGCCAGCCACGTCATCCATCATTCGAGCCAGCATTATAATCTCAGCACCGCGCTGCGGCAGACCTGGACGGGCTTCTTCAGCCTGAACTTCCTGTTCCGGCTGCCCTTGTTCCTTATCGGCTTTCCGCCGACAATGGTGTTCTTTTGTGCGGGCCTGAACCTGATCTATCAGTTCTGGATCCACACGGAGGTGATCGGGCGCTGCCCGCGCTGGTTCGAGGCGGTGATGAACACGCCGTCGCACCACCGGGTCCATCATGCGGTCAACCCACGCTATCTCGATCGTAACTATGCCGGCGTATTCATTGTCTGGGACAAGCTGTTCGGGACGTATGAGCCGGAAGTGGACGAGGACCGGCCCCGCTATGGCATCATGAAGCAATTGGGCAGCTTCAACATCCTGTGGGCGGCGGTGCATGAGTGGGCCGGGATCGCGCAGGATATGTGGCGGGCGCCGGGATGGCGCAACAAGCTGCGCTACCTGTTGCGGGAGCCGGGCTGGAGCCATGACGAAAGCCGAGAGACCAGCGAGACGATCCGGGCGCGCTGGCGTCGGACCCAAGAGCCTGTCAAAGCGAGCGTCAATTCACAGGAGGCGACGAACGGTCATGTTCCGGCAGCTTGACGACAGAACGCTGGTTTCGGGCCAGATCGCGCCGGAGCAGTTGGCCGAAGCCAAGGCCCAGGGCGTCACCATCGTGGTCAACAATCGGCCGGATGGCGAAGACCCGGGACAGCCGACCAGCGACCAGATCGAAGCCGCCGCCCGCGAGGCCGGGCTGGAGTATCGCCATGTCCCGATCGCGCGCGGCATGGGACCGGCGCATATCGAGGCGATGCGGGAAGCGCTGGCGCTGACCGGTGAGGGCAAGCTCTTGGCCTACTGCCGGTCGGGCATGCGCTCCACCCTGGCCTGGGCGGTCGCGTGTCGCGAGGAGGGCGTGCCCCGGGACGAGCTGGAGCGGCGCGCGGGCGAGGCCGGGTTCAGCCTGGCGGCAGTAAGCCACCTTTTGTGAGAATGTCGGCCGCGTCGGCGCGGTCGTCGTCCAGCACCATCAGCCGCACGGGCATCAGGAAGCCGACGCCCAGATAGCTGTGCATCTCGGCATCGAACAGGACGGCATCGATCTGGTGGCTTTCCAGCGTCATGCGCGCGACATCGGCTTCGACCCGGGTGTTGAAGCGGGCAAGCTCGACCAGGCTCACGTCAGAAAGGAGACACGTCGCCCGCGGCAATCTCCTCGGGCCGCGGCTGCCGACCGAGCACGGCGTTGCGATGCGGAAAGCGGCCGAAGCGGGCGATCACGTCATGGTGCTTCTGCGCGAATTCCAGCTGATTGCCATAGTCGAGGTCGGTGAACAGCAGCAGCGACTGGCGCTGGTCGTCGAGGTCCTCGCTATGCTGGAACGGCATGTAGAGGACGCCGCGTTCGCGCGGCGAGAGCGCCTGATCCAGCTCCCGCGCGATCGCCCCCTTGGCAATCTGGAGGGCAAGCAGGTCGGTTCCGAACTGGTCGGCATGCCCGCGGAACATGTTGCGGGGGAACTGGTCGAACAGAACGACCGCGGCAAGGGCAGTGCGCGGGTCGCTCAGGAACGCGTTCGCCGGGAACTGCCGCTGTTCTTCGTACAATTCTTCGAACCGCTTACGGACCTCCGCGTCGAGGGCGTCATCCGCCTTGAACCATTGTTCGTCGGAGAGGCCGAACCAGAAATCGAGGACTTCATCCTGCCAGGCCATCAGGCCGTGCCGCCGACCGTCAAGCCATCGATCAGCAGCGTGGGCTGCCCGACTCCGGCGGGAACCGACTGCCCGCCCTTGCCGCAAACACCGACGCCCTCGTCCAGCGCCATGTCGTTGCCGATGCCCTTGACCCGGGTGAGCACGCTGGGACCGTCGCCGATCAGCGTCGCGCCCTTGATCGGCGCGCCCAATCTGCCGTTCTCGATCAGGTAAGCCTCGGTGCAGGAGAAAACGAACTTCCCGGAGGTGATATCCACCTGCCCGCCACCGAAGCTCTTGGCGTAGATACCCTGCTTGACCCGCCCGACCAGCTCGTCGGGATCGTCCTGCCCGCCGAGCATGAAGGTATTGGTCATGCGCGGCATGGGCGCGTGGGCGAAGCTTTCGCGACGGCCGTTGCCGGTCGGCTCGACGCCCATCAGCCGGGCGTTGTGGCGGTCCTGCATATAGCCCTTGAGGATGCCGTCCTCGATCAGAACTGTACGACCGGTCGGCGTGCCTTCGTCGTCGATGGACAGCGAGCCACGACGGTTCTCGATCGCGCCTTCGTCCACCACCGTGACCCCGGGGGCGGCGACCCGCTCGCCGATGCGCCCGGAAAAGGCGCTGGTGCCCTTGCGGTTGAAGTCGCCTTCCAGGCCGTGGCCGACGGCTTCGTGAAGCAGCACGCCTGGCCAGCCGGGTCCGCAGACCACCGTCATCTCGCCTGCGGGGGCAGCAACGCTCTCCAGATTGACCAAGGCCTGGGCCAGCGCCTTGTCGATGGCGCGACCCCAGACCGCTTCGTCGAACAGCCGGTCGTAAAGGTAGCGCCCGCCAAGCCCGTGCGAACCGGTCTCGCGCCGCTCGCCCGACTTGGCGACGATGCTGACGTTGAGGCGGACCAGCGGGCGCACGTCGGTGGCGACGAACCCGTCGGCGCGGACAATTTCGACCACCGACCAGCTGCCCTGCAGATGCACGCTGACCTGCGCCACCCGGGGGTCACGCGCGCGCGCCGCCGCATCGATCCGCTGGCACAGCGCGACCTTGTCCGCAAAGGGAATGAGGCTCAGCGGGTTGTCCGGACCATACATGGCGCGATTGGTCCGCGGAGGAGGCGCGGCCATCTTGCCCTTGGCGGGATCGAGCAATTGCAGCGTCTGGGCAGCCCGGTCGATCGCAGCCGTACTGATTTCATTGGCATGGGCGAAACCGGTCATCTCGCCGGACACGCCGCGCAGGCCGAAGCCGGTTTCAGTATGATAATCGGCGGTCTTCAGCCGGCCGTCGTCGAAGCCGAACATCTCCGCCGAGCGATACTGGAGATAGAGTTCGCCATCATCGCACCCCGCCAGGTGCCGGGCGACCAGCCGCTGGGCTTCCCCGGGGTCGAGAGTGTCGCGATAGATGAACCGGCGAGGATCGTGCAGAGTCACTCGGGCGTGTCGGCGGGGCCGCCCTCCAGCACGAAGCGGCGGTCGCAATAGCCGCATTCCACAAAGCCCTTCTCGTCGATCCGCAGGTAAACCCGCGGGTGGCCAAGTGAGGGTTCGATCTCACCACCCCCGTCGCAGGAGACAGCGGTGGTCTTCACCCGGAAGACCTCGGGCGGCGGAAGCGTTGAAGAAGGCTGGACATCCATGTCTCGCGAGGTAGCCCTTCGGCCCGCTCCCTTCAATAAGCGGGATGTGGCCGCTATGCCCCTCGGCCATGAGCGACGCGGCAATCCGGATCGAAGGCCTGGGAAAGACCTATGCAGGCGGCAAGCGGGCGCTCGACGGCGTCAGCCTGGAAGTGCCTCGGGGGCAGATCTTCGGACTGCTCGGGCCCAACGGCGCGGGAAAGTCCACGCTGATCAACATCCTTGCCGGGCTGGTGGTCAAAAGCGAAGGCCGGGCGGAAATCTGGGGCTTCGACATCGACGAGCACCCGCGCAACGCGAAGTTGTCGATCGGCATCGTGCCGCAGGAAATCCTGTTCGATCCCTTTTTCACGCCTAGGGAGGCGCTGGAGATCCAGGCCGGGCTGTACGGCGTGCCCAGGGCGGAACGGCGCACCGACCAGCTGCTCGCCGCCATGCGCCTGACCGACAAGGCGAATGCCTATGCCCGGACCCTGAGTGGCGGCATGAAGCGGCGGCTGCTGGTGGCCAAGGCAATGGTTCACTCGCCGCCCATTCTGGTGCTGGACGAGCCGACGGCGGGGGTGGACATCGAGCTTCGCCAGCAGCTGTGGAGCTACGTCAAGGAGCTGAACGGCGAGGGCGTGACCGTGGTGCTGACGACCCACTACCTCGAGGAAGCCGAACAGCTGTGCGACCGCATCGCCATCATCAATCACGGTCGGGTCGTTGCCAATGAGCCGACCCGCGAACTGGTCGGACGCGCGCAAGAAAAGAATGTCGTGGTCACGGTCGATCGTGACGTCATGGCGGCGCCTGACGCGCCCTGCTTCCAGCAGATCGCGGTGTCCGGCGAGCGGCAGCTGACGATCACGTATCGCAAGGACCAGGTGAATGCGGGTGAAGTGCTCGCGGCGCTGGGCCGTGACGGCTATGGAATCGTCGACGTGACCACGCGCGACCCGGACCTGGAGGATGTGTTCCTGCAGCTGGTGCGCGACAATGGTTGAAGTTCACCTAATTGCCGGAGGGACGGGCGCCGGCAAGACGACCTATGCCCGCAAACTCGCAGAAGAGATCGGCGCCGTACGATTTTCCATCGATGAATGGATGACGACCCTGTTCTGGATGGACAGTCCGGAACCGATCGAATTCGAATGGACGCTGGCTCGGATCGACCGGTGCGAGGCTCAGATCCGGGACGAGGTCGCCGCCTTGACCAGGATTGCAGTGCCGTCAGTTCTGGACCTCGGGTTCACCAAGGCCGACCATCGCCGCGCATTTGCCGGTTTTGTCGAAAAGCTGGGCGCTCGGGCGGTCCTTCACCACCTCGACATTCCAACCGATGTCCGCTGGGAACGTGTGAACGCTCGCAACCTTGAACGGGGCGACACTTATCGGATGCCAGTGGACCGCGGCATGTTCGACTTCATGGAAGGCGAATGGGAAGCGCCTGACGGCGATGAGCTTCAGGTCATGAACGGCCGGACGGTCTCTTGAGCACGCCGGCCTACGACGTTCTGATTGTCGGTTCGGGCGCGGCAGGCCTGACCGCGGCGCTGAACCTGGCGCCGCATCGCAAGGTGGCGGTGATCGCCAAGGGGGCGCTGGGCGAGGGGGCCACCGGCTGGGCGCAAGGCGGGATCGCTGCGGTGCTGGAGGAGGGTGACAGCTTCGAGGCGCATGTCGAGGACACGATGGTCGCCGGCGCCGGGCTCAACGATCGGGCGGTGGTCGAACATGTCGTGGGGGCGGCCCCGGCTGCCATCGCCCAGCTGATCGACCTTGGCGTGCCGTTCGCCCAAGAAGGGGGCGCGCTCCACCTGACGCGGGAGGGCGGCCACAGCCATCGGCGGATCGTCCATGTCGCCGATGCTACCGGCTGGGCCGTTCAACAGGCCCTGGAGAAGGCGGCGGCGGCGCAACCCAACATCACGCTGCTGCCCGACATGATGGCGCTGGACCTGGTGACCGGGCGCCATGCCGACCGGTTCAGCAGCGACGGCGCGGTGCGCGGGCTGTATGCCTACAATCGCAAGAACAAGCGGGTGGAAACCGTCACTGCCCGGGCGACGGTGCTGGCCACCGGTGGGGCCGGGCGCACCTATCTTTACTCTACTGCGCCGCGCGGCGCGACGGGTGACGGCATCGCGATGGCTTGGCGCGCCGGGTGCCGGGTGTCGAACATGGAGATGATGCAGTTCCACCCGACCTGTCTCTACAATCTCCAGGTCAAGAATTTCCTGATTACCGAGGCGGTGCGCGGGGAGGGTGGGCACTTAAAGCTCCCCACGACCGGCGAACGTTTCATGCCCCGCTTCGACGAACGCGCCGAGCTTGCACCGCGAGATGTGGTCGCTCGGGCGATCGATCATGAGATAAAGCGGCTGGGTCTCGATTTCGTCCACCTCGACATCAGTCACCGCGAACCCGAGTTCGTGAAGGGGCACTTCCCGAATATCTACGAGAAGCTGCTGGGCCTGGGGATCAACATCACCCGGGAACCGATCCCGGTCGTGCCCGCGCAGCATTACACCTGCGGCGGGGTGGTGGTGGACCTCGACGGCCGAACCGATGCGCCGGGCCTGTATGCCGCCGGCGAGGTGACGGAAAGCGGATTGCACGGGGCCAATCGGCTCGCCTCGAACTCGCTGCTCGAATGCCTGGTGTTCGGCCAGGCCGCGGCGCGGCACATCCTAGATCATTGGGACGTGCTCCCGGCCCCCGCCGCCATTCGTGACTGGGACGAAAGCCGGGTGACCAATTCCGATGAAGAAGTGGTGATCGCCCAGACCTGGGGCGAGATCCGCCGCTTCATGTGGAATTATGTCGGGATCGTCCGGACAACCAAACGGCTCCAACGGGCCAAGCGGCGGATCGACATGCTGCGCCAGGAAGTCACGGAATATTATGCCAACTTCCGGGTGACGCCCGACCTCATCGAACTGCGCAATCTGGTTGAAGTCGCGGACCTCATCATCCGCTCCGCGCTGCACCGCAAGGAAAGCCGCGGGCTGCACTATAACTTGGATTATCCGCGGCTGCTGGCCGAGCCCCGGGACACGGTTCTCGTCCCTTAGCGCGGGGGCCGCTGCTAGATCAGTCCAACGCTGGAAAAGATCAGCAACCATAGGCCGAGCGAGGCGCCGCCGATCACCGCGAGCCTGAGGCCAGGAGCGAGCTTCTGTTCGGCGATGGCCAGATTAGTGGCTGAACCCGCCGACACCGGGTCAACCGGTAGCGCATCGGCGAACGAAGCTTCCCACTGCGCCAGCAACTGCGGCGTTTCCCTGGCCGGCGAAGCCCGCAGCAGCAATGCGCTGACTGCTCCCTTGCTGAGCCGGCTGTCGAAGCGGCAACCGAACAGCCCGCCGCTCGACCAGACCACGGTTCCGCCAACCGTCCCGATCTCCGGCAGGTCGACCTGCAGATGATCGCCGATCATCAGCGGCTCCAGACTTTCGATCAGGAAACCGCCAGCCGACACGTCATGCAATAGCGCGGTCTGCTTGCCGGAGCCCTCGGCCGCCTGTCCATCGACCAGCAGCTTGAGCGTCCGCCGCTCCGACAAGCGAAGCTCCGGGTTCTCGGCAATGGGTGTCAACAATGCAGGCAACGGCATAAACTACGCTCCGGTCGCCCGATCTTCGTACGAAAAGGTTAAGAAACTTTAACGACCGAACGAAGACCGTTTTCCGACAGTGCCTCCTCGCCCTTTCCTCTCCGCCGCACCCTGCTAAACCCGCCCGTTCATGCCGACACAGAACCACCTCTACCTCGTCGACGGGTCCAGCTATATCTTCCGCGCCTATCACCGGTTGCCGCCGCTGACGAACCGGCATGGGCAGCCGGCCGGCGCCGTGTACGGCTATACCGCCATGCTGTGGAAGCTGGCGGACGGGCTCAACAAGTCGGACGGACCGACGCACATGGCGGTCATCCTGGACGCGTCCGAATCCACGCACCGCAACGAGATGTACGATCAGTATAAGGCCCACAGGCCGCCGCCGCCTGAGGACCTGGTGCCGCAGTTCCCGCTGATCAGGGTCGCAACCCGCGCCTTTTCGATCCCTTGCATCGAGCAGAACGGGCTGGAAGCGGACGACATCATTGCCTGTTATGTGACGGAAGCGCGCCGGGCCGGGTGGAAGGTCACGATCGTCAGTTCCGACAAGGACCTGATGCAGCTTGTCGATGGTGATGTGGACATGCTCGACACCATGAACGATCGCCGGATCGGCGAGGCGGAAGTGATCGAGAAGTTCGGCGTACCTCCCGGCAAGGTCGGCGATGTGCTGGCGTTGATGGGCGACAGTGTCGATAATGTGCCCGGCGTCCCCGGCATCGGGCCGAAGACCGCGACCCAGTTGATCCAGCAGTTCGGCGATCTCGACACGGTGCTGGCAAGCACCGATCAGATCACCAAGCCCAAACTCAAACAGTCGCTGATCGATCATGCCGATAACGCTCGCCTTTCTCGTGAGCTGGTGCGGCTGGTATGCGACGCCAATCTGCCCGAACCGCTGGACGCGCTGGCGCTGACCGGCATCCCCAAGGAACCGTTGAAGGCCTTTCTTGAGGAACAGGGGTTCAAGACGCTGCTCAACCGGATGGTCGGAGAGGGCGCCGGATCGCGCAGCTCCAGCGGTGGCGGGACGGTGATGTCGGCGACGGCCACGCTGACCGCCGCACCGCCGCCCTCCGAGCAGATCAGCGTCGACCGGTCCGGTTATGAAACGGTGGTGAGCGAGGACGCACTCGACCGCTGGATCGACGAGGCTCAGCGGCAGGGGTTCGTCGCGATCGATACGGAAACCGATTGCATCGACTGCGTAGTCGCCAAGCTGGCCGGGATCAGCCTGGCGACGCAGCCGAACCGGGCCTGCTACATCCCGGTGGGACACAGCGGCGTCGACATGTTCGCCGAGGCGCCGCAGCAGCTGCCGCTCGAACTGGTCATTTCCCGGATGAAGCCGCTGCTGGAAGACCCGGCCGTCCTCAAGATCGGCCACAATTTGAAATACGACGAAACGATCTTCTTCAAACATGGCGTGGCGGTCGCCCCGGTCGACGACACCATGTTGATGAGCTTTGCCCTGGACGCCGGCCGCGGGGTGGGCGGGCACGGCATGGACGAGCTTGCCAAGCAGCATTTCGAACATGAATGCCTGCCGTTCAAATCGGTCTGCGGCACGGGCAAGAGCCAGATCACCTTCGACAAGGTCCCGCTGCCGCAGGCGACCGAATATGCGGCGGAGGACGCGGACATCACGCTGCGCCTTTGGCACCGGCTGAAGCCACGGCTGGCAGCCGAGAACGTCACCCGCGTCTACGAACTGGTCGATCGCCCGCTGGTCCCGGTGATCGCCTGCATGGAACGGCATGGCGTCAAGGTCGACCGCGACTATCTGGCGCGGCTTTCGGGCGAGTTCTCGACCGAAATCGCAAGCCTTGAGGAGCGGGTGTTCGAAGCCGCAAGCGGACCGTTCCAGATCGGATCGACGCAGCAGCTTGGTCAGGTGCTTTACGATCGGCTGGGCTTGCCGGGCGGGCGCAAGGGCAAGAGCGGGGCTTATTCGACCGACCAGAATGAGCTGGAGCGGCTGGCGGGCGAAGGCGTGGACGTCGCCCGGCTGGTCCTGGAATGGCGCCAGCTGACCAAGCTCAAGAGCACCTACACCGACGCCCTGCAGGCACAGATCAATCCCGACAGCGGCCGGGTTCACACCAGCTTCGGGCTGGCCCAGGCGCAGACCGGGCGGCTGAGCTCGACCGATCCGAACCTGCAGAATATCCCCATCCGCACGGAGATCGGCCGCAAGATCCGCGACGCCTTCGTGGCGGAGCCCGGCCATGTTCTGATGAGCGCGGACTATAGCCAGATCGAACTTCGGCTGGCCGCGCACATGGCCGACGTACCGCAGCTAAAGGAAGCGTTCGCCGCCCGCGAGGACATCCACAACATGACGGCCGAGGAATTGTTCGGTCACGTCGATCGCGATACCCGCAACAAGGCGAAAACGGTCAACTTCGCAATCCTTTACGGCATCTCTTCCTGGGGCCTGGCGGGTCGGCTGGGCATTTCGAAGGAGGAGGGCAAGGGGATCATCGACCGCTACTTCGAGCGCTTCCCCGGAATCCGCGGCTATATCGACGGGACGCTGAGCTTCGTGCGCGAACATGGCTTCAGCCAGACCTTGTTCGGCCGGAAGACCCACTTTCCCAACATCCGTGCGTCAAACCCGAGCTTTCGCGCCGGGGCCGAGCGGGCGGCGATCAACGCCCCAATCCAGGGCACCAGCGCCGACATCATCAAGCGCGCGATGACCCGGATGAACGGAGCGCTCAGCCAGGCCGGTTTGCCCGACGTGCGAATGCTGTTGCAGGTTCACGACGAACTGGTGTTCGAAGTCCCCAACGGAAAAGAAGAAGAGGCCGCCGCAGTCGTCCGCAAGGTCATGGCGGAGGCCGCCGAGCCGCTGGTCAAGCTGACGGTACCGCTCGACGTGGAAGTCGGCTGGGGCGCGCACTGGGGCGAGGCGCATTGAGCGAGCCCGAAACGAAGGCAGCCCCGTCCGCCGACCTGGCAGCCTTGGCGCGAGGCGGCCGTATCAATTTCTTTGGGTTCGTCCTTCGCCTCGCGGCGCGCTTGCCGTTCCTGTTCATCGCCGGGCGGATGTACGGCGCCGAAGCGCTCGGCCGCTTCGCCTATGCCGTCCTCATCGTCGAGCTTGCCGCCCAACTTGCCACGCTGGGCCTGAAGCGCGGCCTGGCGCAGCAGTTGGCCCAGGGCGGCAAGCCCGACGTGTGCACCTGTTGGGACGCGCTACTGGTCGCGGCCGTCGGCTCGGCAATCGGAATGACGGTCCTGTTCGTCTTTCCGCAGGCGATGTTCCCAAATTCCGAGATTCACGGTCTCGAATGGTTGCTGCCGGTGGCGGTGATCGCGCTGGCCTGGTCAGACGTCATGCTGGCCGCGCTCGCGTATCGCCACGACGTCGGCGCGACGGTCCGCGCGCGAGCCATCGTTGAACCGTGGACGATCAGCATCGCGGCCTTTGCCTTCGCCTTCATATCCAAGCGCGACGGGTTGATCCTGGCCTATGCGCTGTCGATGGTCGGAGCGCTGGTCGCTTCGGCGATCCCGTTCTTCCGGACCTATGGCATGGCCCACGGCTGGCGGCCCGAGCCGGCCACATCGTGGCAGATGGCCCGCCGCTATCTGCCGGTTGCTGCGGCCGACATGGTGGAATGGGGCAGCCGCCGGTTGGACATCGCGATCCTTGGCCTGTTCGCGTCGCCCGCGCTGGTCGGGATCTATTACGTCGCCCAGAACGTCGCGTCTTTGCCGTCCAAGCTGAAGACCAGCTTCGACCCGATCCTGGGCCCGGTCATCGCCGGCAACCTGGAAAAGGGGGATCGCAAGGCGGTGGCCCGTCAGGTCCGGCAGGTCGGTTTCTGGGTCATCGCAGCGCAAGCCGCGGTGGCGCTGGCGCTTGGAATTCCGGGTGAGGGCGTGATGGGCCTGGTCGGCCCGGCGTTCGTAGCCGGGACCGCGGCGTTGGCCTTTCTGCTGGCCGCGGAAGTGGTCGCGGCGACGGCGACCACCAGCGAAGCGGCGCTGATCTATATCGCGCGGCACCGCAACATGGTGCTGTCGCTGCTGATGATCGGCCTGCAGGCAGTGCTGACGGTGGCCCTCATCCTGGGAATGCGCCGGCTCGAATGGCCCGAGACCTGGCAGGCGACCGCGCCTGCGATCGCCCTGATGCTTGCGCTGGGCGTAGCGGCCGTGACCAAGGCCCGGCTGCTGTCACGATTGCTCGGTGCGCCGGTCAGCGGCTGGCGGTGGCCGATCGTCTGGGCCACGGCGGCCGCTGCGCTAGTCGGGCAGCTGGCGACCTGGCTTCCGGAGTGGATCGAGCTGCTGCTTGGCATCCCGGCGATCCTGGCAGCGTTTGGAGTCGTGATCTGGCGCAAGGGTTTCGGCCCTGAGGACCGCGAATTATTTCGTATGCGCAAGGCCGATATCGCCGAATTGCAGGCGAACCTGCCGGCGCCGGGGACGACGTCGGAGCCGGCGCGCTAGGCCGAGGGATCGGCGCGGAGCTTGTTTAGTGACGGAAGTGGCGCATTCCGGTGAAGATCATCGCGAGGCCTGCTTCGTCGGCGGCGGCGATCACCTCGTCATCACGGATCGACCCACCCGGCTGGATCACGGCCGTCGCCCCGGCCTCCACGGCAGCCATCAGCCCGTCGGCGAATGGGAAGAAGGCATCACTCGCCACCGCCGAGCCGACGGTGCGCGGCTCGGCCCAGCCGTGCGTTTCAGCCGCTTCGATCGCCTTGGCGGCTGCGATACGCGCGGAATCGCGGCGGTTCATCTGGCCGGCCCCGATTCCGGCGGTGGCGCCGTCCCGGGCATAGACGATGGCGTTGGATTTGACGTGCTTGGCGACCGTCCAGGCAAAGCGGCAGTCCGCCACTTCCTCGGCCGTCGGTTGGCGGCGGGTGACCACCTTCAATTCGCTGCCCAGGACCACGCCGTTGTCCCGACTTTGGACCAGCATCCCGCCGGCGATGCTCTTGAGCATCAGGCCCGGGCGCCGTGCGTCGGGCAGCTCGCCGGTCAGCAACAGGCGCAAGTTCTTCTTTGCCGCGAAGGCGGCGATCGCCTCCTCGTCGGCGGCGGGCGCGATCACAACCTCGGTAAAGATGTCGGTGATCGCCCGGGCGGTCGCTCCGTCGAGCCCACGATTGAGGGCCACGATGCCGCCGAACGCCGAAACCGAATCACACTGCAGCGCGGCTGTGTAGGCACCGAGCAAGGAGTCGTCTGAGGCGACTCCGCACGGGTTGGCGTGTTTGACGATCACGCAAGCCGGCGGACCGTCACGAAATTCGGCGACCAGTTCGAGGGCGGCGTCGGCGTCGTTGAGGTTGTTGTAGCTCAATTCCTTGCCCTGCACCTGGCGGGCCCGGGCCACGCCACCGGCCGACGACGCTTGCGGCAGGTACAGTGCGGCCGACTGGTGCGGGTTTTCTCCATAGCGCAGCGCCGGTCCCTTGCGCAGGGCGAGCGGCAGCACGTCGGGCAATTGCTCCCGCTGGTCGGCGAAAGCGAACCAGCTGGCGATGGCGCTGTCGTAGGCCTGGGTGAGCGCAAAGGCCTTGGCCGCCAATCGACGGCGCAGCGCAAGCGACGTCATGCCGCCATGTTCATTGAGCTCGGCCAAGAGCGCCGGATAATCGACCGGGTCCGTGAGGATGGCGACATGAGCATGGTTCTTGGCGGCGGAGCGAACCATCGACGGCCCGCCGATGTCGATGTTCTCGATCACCTCGTCACGAGCCGCGCCGCGGGCCACGGTCTGCTCGAAGGGGTAAAGGTTGACGACGACGAGGTCGATCGGCGCGATATCGTGTTGCTCGGCCGCGGCCTGGTGCTCCGGATTGTCCCGCACCGCGAGCAGGCCGCCGTGGACCTTGGGGTGAAGCGTTTTCACCCGGCCGTCCATCATCTCGGGAAAGCCGGTCAGTTCGCTGACGTCGCGCACCCGGTGCCCGAGTTCGCGCAGCCGGAGGGCCGTGCCCCCGGTGGACACCAACTCGACGCCCTTTGCCGCAAGCCCCGCGGCCAGTTCCTCGATGCCGGCTTTGTCCGACAGGGACAGGAGGGCCCGGCGGACGGGCGCGAGATCGGTCATGGGTGCTCCTTGGCTGTGCGTCAGGACGACCGGCGGAACTGCCAGCCGATTTCGGCCCCCAATGCCGACACTTCCCCGACAATGGCAAGTTGGGTGGTACCGGTCAGCCGACCGCTGCCGTCGACCCACACGCTTTCTTCCACTTCAAGCTGCGCGCCGCGACAGCGGAAGTTCCATGGCGGTGCACCGGGCGAGCGAAGGATCGCGCCCATGCCGTCGGCAGTCGGCACGGCCTCGACCCCGGGAGCAAGGTGAAATCGGATGGCATAGGGGGCGGCGTCCTTGATCTTCTTGCGGCCGCGTGGCGCCAACTTGTCCTGCCCGCGCACTTCCTTGCCGTCATTGGCGAGGGCGAGGCCGCGGGTATGTAGCAGACCGAAGCCGCGCAGGTAGCCATCATGCCCTGCCTCCAGCCGGCTGAACTCGTCGTCCTCGCGCCGGTCGAGCGTCACCTCCTCAACACCCTTGCCGAGCGAACCGTCGGCCAGAAGGGCGGTGGAATTGGTGTCCCCCAGCGTCAGCGTGCTGTGGGCCGCGGTGGTGCGCAGGGCGAGGGCAAGTTCCGGGGGGATGTCGGTGGGCAGGTTGCCCGGCCCGCCGCAGTTGACCACCAGCCGCTGCGGCCCGTCGCTCAGCTCGAAGGCAAGGGTCGAGGCGGAGCCGATCCGCGCGACGCGGGTCGGGGGCGGCGGGGCCGCGTCGACCACGATTACCGTGCCGAGCGCGGTCAGCCGCTGGTAGCCCCAGCTGCGGGCCTGGCGCAGTGGGCGCGCGCGCAGACCGCAGCCTTCGATCAGCGCCGCGATCCGCGCCACTTCGCCGGGATTGCCCCCCTGCCAGCTGCCGAGCGCACCATCGCCCATGGTGACGCCATGCAGCGCGGCGAGGGCCGCAGTGGCCGCACTTTCCAGGCCTTCGGGCATGCTTTGCTTGGCCGCGTGGTAGGCGGCGCGAAGCAGGCCGAGGCGATCAACCAGCAGCGCCTGATCCGCGGGGTTGCGCGACAGGAGGCCGCCGTCCTCGGCCTGCCCGGTGGCCAGCGCCCGAAGAAGGCCGGCTTCAGCCCGCGCCACGCGATGCACACCACCCTCAAGCAACAGGCTTGCGGCGGTCAGTCCGGCCCATGCGGTAATGCGCGGGAGCCCGGGCGCGGCACTATCGGCGTTGGCGGCAAGATGCCGGACCCCGCGGGAGACCGTGTTCAGCAAGGCGGAGCGGTAGTTGGCGTCGTTGCTGGACAGAAGATAGGGCGCGTAGGCAGTCCAGAACAGCAGCCGCTCCCCCCACAAAGCCGGCGCCCAGGCCGCGTCCACCTTCCGGCCATGGGCCAGCAGCCACCGCCCGGCCACCGCCTCAGCGAGGCGCGCGCCACGGTCGCGCGATGCCGCCGCCGCGAGATCGCGCAACCAGGAGAAACCCTGGAGCTCGCGCGCGATACCCGTTTCAGAGCCGATGTCCGCGAAGTCGATTTCCGGCAGGGCCAGCATGGCCGAGCCGTGAATCAGCTTGCCGGCCAGCAGCTGATCGCCCCGCGCGCGATCGCCCTGCACGTGATCGCGCGGGACGGCGGTCAGGCGCAGCGCCTGCTTGCCGCGTCCGAACAGGCGCGACAGCAAGGGGCGTCGGCCCAGTTTCTGGACGGCGGCCCGACTCGCCGCGTCTGCGCTCACTCGGCCCCCTTCAGCGCGGAGATGTTCGTCGCGTAGGCGCCGGGCCCACCGCGGAAGGCCGCCGTTCCGGCCACCAGCACCGTGGCGCCCGCGTCGCTGCACTGACGCGCGGTCGCCGCATCGACACCACCATCCACCTCCAACTGAACGTCCAGCCCTTCCTTGGCGATCCGCTTGGCGATCGCTTCGATCTTGCGCAGCTGGCTGGAGATGAACTTCTGGCCGCCGAAGCCGGGATTGACGCTCATCACCAGCACGAGGTCGATCTCCTCGAGCACATAGTCGAGCATCTTCGCCGGGGTCGCGGGGTTGAGCGAAACGCCCGCCTTCCTGCCGAGTCCCTTGATGCGCTGGATGGTCCGGTGGAGGTGCGGCCCGGCCTCCGGATGCACGGTGATGACATCGGCACCGGCCTCGGCAAAGGCATCAAGGAACGGGTCGATCGGCGAGATCATCAGGTGCACGTCGAACGGCTTGGCCGAGTGCGGACGAAGCGCCTTCACCACCGCCGGGCCGATGGTGAGATTGGGCACGAAATGACCGTCCATGACGTCGATATGGATCCAGTCGGCGCCCGCGGCGTCGATCGCCCGGACCTCCTCCCCGAGTTTCGCGAAGTCGGCGGACAGGATGGAGGGAGCGATCAGGACCATGGGGTCGATTAGACGCTAAGCGGGCGGGCGGACAAGCCGGGCGACAAAGAAGCCATCGAGACCGCCCTTGTCCTCCAGCATGCCGGGCAACACCCGCAGCCAGCCCCGCTCAGTCGGTGCGATCCCCGCCGGCAGTTCGTCCGGCCGGATCGGGTCGAGCCGAAGCTGATCGTGCGCGGTGACGACCTGTTCGCCCTCCTCCGGCTCCAGCGAGCAGACAGCGTAGACGAGGACGCCCCCGGGACGGACCAGCGTTGCGGCATGGGCAAGGAGGCGGGTCTGGAGGGCGGCGCCTTCCTCAATGATCGATCGGCGCGCCCGGTAAATGACTTCCGGATGGCGGCGAAAGGTGCCGGTGGCGGAGCAGGGCGCATCGAGCAGCACGGCGTCGAACTCGCCACCTGGCCAGTCCAGAGCATCGGCAACGACGGTGTCCGCCTGGAGGCCGGTGCGGGCCAGATTCTCGGCAAGTCGCCTGAGACGACTTGCCGATCGGTCAAGGGCGGTGACCCGATGGCCGGCGGCCGCCAATTGCATCGTCTTGCCGCCTGGAGCGGCGCAGAGATCCAGCACCCGGCTCGGGCCGGCCGGCATCAGCCGGCCCGGGAGCGAGGCCGCCAGGTCCTGCACCCACCAGCCACCCGCCCCGAAACCCGGCAGATTGGTGACCGACGCGCCGCCGTGCAGGCGGACGTGACCGGGAGCAAGCTGCTCGGCCCCATGCGCTTCGGCAAAGGCAGAGGCTGCATCCGGGTCGGCGAAGCTCAAGTCCAGCGGCGGGCGCTGGACGATCATCCGCCGTGCCGCCGCCACGACGTCATCGCCCCAGGCCGACCGCCAGCGCTTCTCGACATCCTCTGGCAGAGCAGCTTCGTCGGCCCGCTCGATCCCCCGCCTCAGCAATGTGCCAAGGACCCCGTGCACCAGTCGCCGAGGGCCACCGTCCACCAGTGGAAGCGCCGTGGCCACCAAGGCGTGATCCGGTACGTTGAGCGCCATCTTCTGAGCGAGCGCAATCCGCAGAACAGCGCGCGCCTTGGCGTCATCCGGTAGATTCTGCCTCGTCGCGGAGTCGATCAGTGCGTCGAGATCCGGCAAGCGCCTGAGCGCCTCGCCGGCGATGGCGAGTGCCAGCGGCTTGTCGTCCGCCGCGACATTTTGCGCGGCCGATTCAAGCGTTTGGCCGCGGCGCAGCACGGCGTCCAGCAACTGCAGCGCTGCACGCCGGGATCCGAGTCCCTCGGGAGCGCTTGGCTTTGCCGGTTTCAACGCCCATCTCTCCCGTCATGAAACGCCCGAAGCATCTCGATCCGCCCGCCTATTTGTCGAGGTCGCCGCCGGTGCCGACGCCGCAGGCCGTCGAGCCGGCCGAGCCCCCGCGCGGCGACAAGCCGCGACCGGAGCCGACCCGCTACGGCGATTGGGAAAAGAACGGGATCGCCTGGGACTTCTGACGTCATCTAATGGGCTTCCACGCGCGGTGGCCGGCTCAGCAGCTGCTCCAGCACCTCGTCGACCCCGACGGCGCCGCTCAGCAGCGCGTTCACTGCCGCCACGATCGGCATGTCGATCCCGCGTTCCTGTGCCAGCCGATGAAGCACCGGGGCGGTGAACGCGCCCTCCGCCACCGTCTTGCGATCGGCCAGCAGTTCGGCCGCGCTCAGGCCTTCGCCGATACCCTTGCCGAGGGAGAAATTGCGGCTGCTGGTCGAGGAGCAGGTGAGCACCAAATCGCCAAGCCCGCATAGCCCCGCCAGGGTTTTGCGCCGGGCCCCGTAGGCGCCGCCGAACCGGCTCATCTCCGCGAAGCCGCGGGCGATCAATGCGGCGCGGGCATTCTGGCCGAGGCCCTTGCCCTCGACGACCCCGCAGGCGATCGCCAGCACGTTCTTGACCGCTCCGCCGACCTCGGCCCCGGCGACATCGTCGCTCAGGTAAATGCGAAAGCCCGGCAGCGCGAGCCGCTCACGGACCTGCTCGGCCTTGCCGAGGTCGGCGGCGGCGAGGGTCAGGGCGGTGGGAAGGCCTGCCGCCACTTCATGGGCGAACGTCGGGCCGGACAGGACCATGACGTCGGCATCGGGGCAAACCTCATGCGCGACCTGGTGCAGCAGTGCTCCGCTGGCCCCTTCAATGCCCTTGGAGCACAGCAGCAGCGGTCGGCCGCAGGCCGGCGCCGACGACAGCACGCTGCGCATGTGCTGGGCCGGGGTCACGACCAGCCAGGCGTCACAGCCGTCCAGTTCCGCCGCGTCGTTCGTGGCGCGGATCGCGGGGCTGAGCGGGACCCCGGCGAGGAACGCCGTGTTCTCGTGCCGAGCATTGACCGCGTCGATTACCTCCGGCTCGCGCGCCCACAAGAGGGTTTCGTGCCCCTTCCCCGCCGCGACCTGTGCCAGCGCCGTCCCCCAGGCACCGCCGCCGATGACGCCGATACGTGTGATCGTCATGCCTTCACCCCCGCTCCCCTGACCGACTCCGCCGCGCTATCGAGCGGCCAGCGAGCCCGGGCCGGGGCGTCTAGGTCGTCCGTCAGCCCGGCCGCGAGCCGCTCCGCTCCGGCCCAGGCGATCATCGCCGCATTGTCCGTGCACAGCCAGCCGGGCGGGACTGAGAATTGCCGGCCCTGCGCCTGCGCCAGGTCCGCCAGCGCCGAGCGTATCCGATGGTTTGCCGCCACGCCGCCGGCCACGACCAAGGCCGGCGCATCGCTTTGTTCGAGTGCCAATCGGGTGCGGTCGACCAGGCAATCGATTACGGCCTGCTGGAACGAGGCGGCAATATCCTCCGGCCGATGGCTCCCGCTCTGCACGGCACGCTGGACCGCGCTCTTGAGCCCGGCGAAGGAAAAATGCGGCTCGCCGGATCCGACCAGCGGTCGTGGCAGACGGACAGCGTGGGGGTCGCCGCCCGCGGCCAGCGCCTCGATCGCGGGGCCGCCGGGATAGGGCAGGCCAAGCAGCTTGGCGGCCTTGTCGAACGCCTCGCCCGCCGCATCGTCGATCGTCGTGGCGAGCCGGCGATAGTCGCCGACGCCGCGGACCTCCAGCAGCTGGCAGTGCCCGCCGCTGGCAAGCAGCAGCAGATAGGGGAAGCCGAGGCTGGGGTCGGTCAGCCGCGGCGACAGGGCGTGGCCTTCCAGATGATTGACCGCGAGGAGGGGTTTGCCGAGCGCCAGCGAAAGCCCCTTGCCGGCCAGCAGGCCGACCATGACGCCGCCGATCAGGCCGGGCCCGGCGGTGGCCGCGATCGCGTCGACCTCGCCCGCCTGCACGTTCGCGTCCTTCAGCACTTGCCGGATCAGGCCCGGCAAGACCTCGACATGGGCGCGGGCGGCAATTTCCGGGACGACCCCACCAAAGGGCTGATGTGCGCTATTCTGGCCGATTACGGCCTGCGCCAGGATGCGCCGGTCGCTGGTGACGAGCGCGGCGGCGCTGTCGTCGCAGGAAGATTCAAGGCCGAGGATGAATGACATGGGTTGGGAATGCCCTTTGCCCGAAGGCGGCGACATGCACTAGGGGGAGGTCAAGATGCAGCGACCTCCTGTTCTCGGCACCCGCGCCTCCCCGCTCGCCCTGGCGCAGGCCCGCATGGTCGCGGCGGCGCTGGAGGCGGCCCATGGCTGGGAAGCCGGCACCGTTCTCATCAAGGCGGTGAAGACCAGTGGCGACCGGATCCAGGATCGGCCGTTGGCGGAGGTCGGCGGCAAGGCGCTGTGGACCAAGGAATTGGATGCCTACGTGCTGAATGGCGAAACGGACCTGTCCGTCCATTCGATGAAGGACGTTGAAAGCGAGCGGCCGGCAGCGCTGTGCGTGGCCGCGATGCTGCCCCGGGCCGACGTGCGGGACCGGCTGATCGGGGCGCCGTCGATCGATGCGCTGAGCCAGGGCGCCCGGGTCGGCACCTCTTCGCCCAGACGCGCCGCCCAGCTGCTGCGGCAGCGGCCGGACCTGTCGGTGGCGCCCATTCGCGGCAACGTCGCCACGCGTTTGCTGAAGATCGAAGCGGGCGAGTTCGATGCGTCGTTCCTTGCTGCGGCGGGACTGGACCGCCTTGGAATCGATGAAGGCTGCGCGATCGAAACCGACGTCATGTTGCCCGCCCCAGCGCAGGCCGCCATCGGCGCGGAGTGCCGCCGGGACGATGACGAGATGCGCGGTCTCCTGGCGGCGATCGACCACTCGCCCACCTCCTCCGCGGTCACGGCGGAGCGGCAATTCGCGCGAGCCATCGGCGGGTCGTGTCACTCGCCCGTAGCCGCACTTGCCATCGAAGGTGCCGACGGGCGCTTGTGGCTACGCGCCGAACTGCTCAGCACCGAGGGGCAGGAGCGGGTCGCGGGCGAGGTGCGGTTCGCTACCGGCGACGATGCCCCGGCGCTGCTGGCATCCGATCTGCTCGGTCGGGCGCCCCCGGCGATCCGAATGCTGTTTACATGAAGCGGCTGGTGGTGCTCCGCCCGGAGCCCGGCGCAGCGGCAACCATTCGCCGCGCACAGGATCATGGGCTGGACGCCGTTGCGCTGCCCTTGTTCCGAATTGAGGGAATGGCTTGGCGGATGCCCGCGCCCGAAGCGTTCGACGGTCTGCTCCTGACCAGCGCCAATGCCGTTCGTCACGCCGGGCCGCCGCTAGCCAAGCTCATCGACCTGCCGGTCCATGCCGTGGGGCAGGAGACCGCGGCAGCGGCTTCCCAAGCCGGTTTCGTCGTGGCGAGCATCGGCAGCGGCGGCGTGGACGAACTGCTGGCGTCACTGCCTGCGGATCTCCGTTTGCTGCATCTGTGCGGAGAAGATCGGCGCGCCCCGTCGTCGCCCCGCCAGCAGATCAGTTCGCTCGCGGTCTATCGTTCGGTCACGGCCGATCCGCCACCGCCCTTGCAAGTCCTCGACGGCGCGGTCGTGCTGGTCCATTCGCCCCGCGCCGGAGCCCAGTTGGCGGAGCTGGTGGCGGACCGCGCCGCGATCAGCCTTGTGGCGATCAGTGGCGCAACGGCCGAGGCGTGTGGCGCAGGCTGGCTAGAGGTTGCCGTCGCCGACCGGCCCAATGACGCGGCGCTGCTTTCCCTGGCCGCGCGCCTGTGCCAAGAATCGCCGCCGGAATGACTTCAACTGCGCCTCGACGGGGCCTTGGCATCGCCGCCTGGCTGCTCCTTGTTCTGCTTCTTCTGCTGGCCGGGGCTGGGGCGGCGGTGTGGGGACTTGCCCGCTACGAGCCGGCCGCGCGCTTCTTCGGGGTGGCCGCGCCGGCGCCAATCTTGCCAGGACCAACGGTGTCGCCGGCCTTGAGATTGGGCCCGGGCGGAAACCCCGCCGCGCTCGGCAATCCCGATGATGCCGCCCGCGTAACGGCACTCGAGTTGCGGCTGGCCCGGCTGGAAAGCGCAACGCAGCAAGTGGCCGGATCGGCCGGGCGGGCGGACGCGCTGCTGGTCGCCTTCGCCGCGCGCCGGGCGATCGATCGCGGTGTGGCGCTGGGTTATCTCGAGCCGCTGTTGGCGGACCGGTTCGGGGCGTCTCACCGGCAGGCCGTGGCCGCGGTCATCACCGCGTCGCGGACGCCGGTCCGGCTCGACCAGCTGACCGCCGAATTCGACGCGCTCGCCCCCGAACTCAGCCGGGGTGGCACCGACGAAAGTGTGTGGGAAGCGACCAAACGCGAGCTCGGCTCATTGATCATGATCCGCCGTGCCGACCGGCCGAGCCAACGCCCCTCGGCGACCGCCGAACGCGCCCGGCAACGGCTGGCGGCGGGACAGGTGGACCAGGCACTCGCCGAGGCGATGCGCCTGCCCGGCATCGGCAAGGCCGGCGCTTGGGTCGGCCGCGCGCGAACCTATGTGGTCGCGCATCGGGCACTGGACGAGATCGAGAGCGCCGCGCTGCTCGGCCGCTAAAGGCTTGCCACGGACTCCCGCTTTTGCGATTCCTGGACCGAAGGCGGCGTTGAACAGCCTTTGTTCAGCCTCGCCGGCGAATAGTTGCGCAAGATCAATCGGGTGATCTGCAGGGGGTTCGACTTCATGACGTCACTTCGTCTGATGAAGGGACTGGCGGTAGTGCTGGCAACCATTGCCGGCCCGGCGAGCGTCAGCGCGCAAGGCGTCCCATCACTTCGGGCCACGGCAAGCCCGGCGCCGGCAGCGCTGGCAAACCGCATCGATGCGCTGGCCCGGGGTTTCAATGGACGCGTCGGAATTGCCGTCCAGTCGGTGGATACCGGCTGGCGGACCGGTTGGCGCGGTGAAGAGCTGTTCCCCCAGCAAAGTGTCAGCAAGTTCATGGTGGCCCTTACCGCAATGGATCAGGTGGATCGCGGCCGGCTGCGATTGAATCAGCCCGTGACCTTGACCCGCAGCGACCTCACCTTGTTCAACCAACCGATTGCCCAGCGGGTCATCGGCGGGGGCAGCTACACCACCACCGTGGAAGCGCTGCTGGTCGACGCGATCACCAAGAGCGACAACACCGCCAACGACAAGCTGATGCGCGTCGCCGGAGGGCCGGACACCGTGCGGGCCTTTATCGCCAGTCGCCGACTGGGGGATATTCGCTTCTACGATGGTGAACGCGCCCTTCAGTCGCGCATTGCCGGCCTGACCTGGAGCCAGAGCTATTCGATCGGCGATGCCTTCTACAAGGCGCGAAACGCCTTGCCGATGAGCGTGCGCCAGTCGCTGTTCAATCGTTATATCGAGGACCCCTACGACGGCGCGGCGCCTTACGCCCTGGTCGACACGCTGGCTCGGCTGAAGCGCGGCGAGCTGCTGTCACCATCGTCCACCGCGCGCCTTCTAACGATCATGGGCAATACCCGGACCGGCAAGAACCGGCTTCGCGGCGGGTTGAAGCCGGGTTGGACGCTCAGTCACAAGACCGGCACCGGCCAGGTGCTTGGCGGAGTACAGGCGGGTTACAACGACATCGGGATCGTCACTGCACCCAACGGCCGCAGCTATTCCGTCGCGGTGATGATCAAGCGAACCTCGACGCCGCTCATCACCCGCATGAACTTGATGAACGACGTGGTGCGGGCCGTGATCGACCAGCACGAGGCAAGCTACGGCTCGATGGTCAGCCTTTAGGCCTTTCCGGCGATCCGGTCGGCGGTGCGCAGGGCCAGTGCCAGAACCGTCAACGTCGGATTGGCCCAGCCCCCGGTCGGAAACAGCGACGATCCGGCGATATGCAGATTGCTGACGCCATGAAGTTGTCCCCAACCGTCGGCGACGCCGCGTGAGGGGTCGTCCGCCATCCGGGTCGTGCCCATGTGATGATAGCCGCCAAGCGGGTGGACGCTGACCAGCGGATCGCTGACCCAATTGACCGAATCGTCGGCCAGCCACCGGGCTGCCTCGACCTTGCCCAGGCCGAGCCGTTCGGCCTCGCTCGCCAGCACGTCCACCAAGGCAGCGACGCTTTCCCGATCCTGCGGCAGCAACTGCCAATCCAGCCTGATGCGCGGAACCCCCGTGGCGTCACGCTGGTCCGGCAACAGGGTGACCCGGCTATCGGGGTTGGGCGCCTGCTCGCCGCGCAGCACCAGAACCAGCTCGTCCGAGCGCAGGCGGTGGCGAGCCCAACCATACACGGGTCCCAGCCCCTGGCGCAGGTAACGGCCGACCGTCTTGTAGCCTTTCCAGAACGCCCGGCCGCGTTCCGTCGGTTCGAACCGGTGCTTGGCCGCCAGATAGGTGGCGGTCAGCAGCGGCTGGCTGCCGCTGGCCGGGGGTCTGGCGGCAATGGTGATGGCACTATTCAAGATGCGATGCTTCGCCTGCAACTGAGGCGAGAGCGTCAGCAGCGCGGCGGTTTCCTGATGCCCCAGCCGGCGTTTCTGGAAGGCTCGCAGCAGCTGCCAGGCGGGAGCACCATGGATGCGGCCGCCGCGCCCATGCGGATGCTCCATGAAGAAACGGCCCACGAGGTCGCGGTCGTTGCCGACGCCCGCCTTCTGGACCGAGTTGGAGGCCAGCAGCAGCCGAGGATTCTCGAACCCGCCCGCCGCCAGCACATATTCCTTGGCGGTGACCCGGTGCGCGGAGCCACCTCGCCCCCGGACGTCGAGGCCATCGACGGCATGGCCGTCGGCAGCCAATCGGATGTTGGTGACAGTGGCGTGAGTCAGCAGCGTCAGGCGGGGGTCGGCCAGCAGGTCGGCATTGCGCCGGCGGCCGAAGCGATCGAACTGGAGGTCGATCAACCAGTGCCGCACCGACAGCCGGCCGGGGTCGAGCCGATCGAGCAAGGGCGAGCCAGTCGCGGGATCGACTTCGGGCAAGTCGAGCAGTGCCCGGGCCTCGCGATAGTAGGGCGCGATCTCCGCATGGCGGAACGGCCAGCCCGACCAGGGGACCCAATCGCGCTGCTCGAAGTCGATCGGGTCCATCTCGGCCGCGCGGCCGCCCCAGATGGCAGTAGTGCCGCCGAAGAAGCGCAGCCTGGTATCGACGAGATCGTAGTACGGCTGACCGACCGCTTCGCCGCGATTGAGGTCGGCCGCGGCCGGCTCATGATCGAACCCACCGCTTTCGATCAGCATGACCGACCGACCGTGGCTCAGCAGCCGCCGGGCAAGCGTAAGGCCAGCCGCGCCAGCCCCGATCACCGCAACATCCGCCTGGAAGGTCTGGGGTGCCCCCTGCCCCAAGTCGATCAGCATTGGCTCGGCTTAACAGGTCACCCCCCCGACACAAGCGCAAGCGGACGAACGATCAGAAACTCTGCCGAACGTTGCCCGCAGGACTCATGACCATGAAATCGGCTGGTCCTTCGCCCGGCAAGGTCCATTGCCATTGCGCACCGGCGTAAAGTCGCTTGCCGGCCAGCGGCTGACAGCGGTCCTTCGCGGCGCACTGCTTGCCGTCTGCGAGTTCGACGCTGCCGGTCCCGGTGTTGCGGATGGCAAGCGTCCGGCCGGTGCGCGTGGCGACGAGTTGCGGCTTCTTTTCCCCTGCGCGGACCAGCACCAGCACCTCGTATCCGATCAGGATCTTCAGCCCGGAGACGTCGGCGCTGACCTTGCCCGTGGTCGGCTTGACCGTGATTCGATACACGCGCTCGCGGGCCGGTGCGGGACCTGCCAGCGCCACGCGCAGAAGCCGGGTCTGGCCGGGTTCCAGCACCATGCGGGCGGGCGAGACCAGCAACCCGAGCTTTTCCGGATCGCGCTCGCGTGATCGCTGCTCGCCGGGCAGGCCGGGGCTGACCACTTCCTGCGGTTCGACCAGGACATAAGCCCGCTCCTTGTCGAGATTGCGAACTTCGATGTCGCCGCGCTGGTCCTTGCCGGACCCGAGCTCGACGATCAGCTGGCTCAACACGATCTCCGCTGAGGCGGGGATCGCCGCTGCCGTCAGCAGCATTCCCGCAGCGGCCCGAACCAGGAACGACTTCATCGGCACGTCACGTCTCCCACTCTGATATAATCCTTGCTGCGATCGATCCGGCCGAGCGTCACCTTGCAGCTGCTGCCGTCGTCGCGGGTGAAACCAAGCTGCGCGTCATCGCTCACGTCGACCTGGAACCAGCCTTCCTCGTCCGTTTGCCCCGACCCCCGCCGTGCTTCGACCAGAGCGCTGCCGACCGGCTGGCCCGACGTATCGAGCGCCCGCCCGAACAGGGTCACGACCGGCACCGCGCGCCACACCGCCTGCACCACGTTTCCGGGGTACAGCGTGATGCTGCGGGTGCCCGAATCATAATCGCTGGCCTGGCCGCCAACGGCGCGCAGGCGCAGCTGGTAAGTACGGTACGGCCGCAGGAACAGAGGCAGCGAGCCGTTGCCGGCAATGCGGCCCTGGGAGACCTCGTCGATGAGCAGTTCGAACGGGCCACCGGTGCCCTCGACACTGGCGATGATGGCGCTCTCGTCAAGGTTGCGGCCGCCCAGTTGAAGTGCGCCCGCGGTCAGCGCGCCGCCCGACTGGAGGTTGACGATATATTCGGTGGCCGGGCGCTCGCCGGCGTCGAAGCGGTGGCGGACATCGGCGCGCGCGACCCCGAACCGGCTGTGCAGCGCCGCTCCGGCGCTGGCCGTCGTTTCCTGGCCGGTCCGGTCGAACCCCGCGAGGGCGTTGACCTCCGTCTGCTCGTCGATCTGGCGGTACCATTGTCCCGACACGCCGCCGACCGGTCGTGCTCCGTGGCCCGTCGAGCCGCCCTGCCAGGAGCTGCCGGCCGCACTTGCCACCGAGAAGCCGCCGCGCGAGACAAGCATCCGGGCACCGATGAAGGCGGCGGTCGTGGACTGGGTCTTCTGGGCATCGGCGGTAAGCGTCAACTGCATGCCGGGCAGGCCGACCAGCCGCCAGTTGATGCTCGGTCCGACACTGTAGGTCGCCGCGGTCCCGCGATCCTTGCGCAAGAAACCCAGCAGCTGCAGGTTGATGTTGCCCAGCGACAGGCCCGCCGTGCCGGTCAGTTGCGTGTAACGGCCGCCGATAGCTTGGGCCGGCGTCGGTACACTGCCGGAGAAGCTGTCCGGACTGGCCGGCACCGGCAGGATCGGGCCACCTTCAGCAGAATCGATGCGGCGCAGATCGAAGGTGAAGCTGACGGGACCGAGGTCGCCGGAACTGACTTGTGCCAGGGCCCCGCGGTCGCCCTTGCTGGAGAAAAGACCGAGCGCGCGAACGGTGGCGAAGCGGGTGGCGAGCACGGCGCCCGCTTCGGCGATCGCCTTGCCGTTGGTGCCGCTGACGGCGACCTCGATGCCAAGGTCGCGGCTAAGGCGGCGGGCAGTTCCGGCGCGCGCATAGAAAGCGTCGGTCAGGCTGATCGGTCGGCCCTTGCGGGTGTCGGCCATCATCCCCGCATAGGCGAAATATTGCGCTCTTCCGAGCGGAGCCATTGCGGGCGTGCGCACGAAGAAGCGCTGCTCCACACGCGGGGACGTGCCCGCTTCGTAGACCTTGAGCACCACCGGGTAGGACCCGGTCGGCAACATGCTGGTGTCGAGCAGGTTGTTGCCGGCGTCGTAGAATTGCGAGGTCACCAGGCGACCGTCGATCAGCACGTCCACCCGCGCAGATTGTTGAAGGAACAGGAATAACGGCGTTCCTTGCAACGAGTCCTTGTCGATCCGCGTGTCGAGCTGCGTCGAAACGCCAATCCCCAGCATTCGGCGACGGCCCGTAAAGTCGGAACCGGGCGCCCAGAACAGGCCGCCCGAGTAGCGCCAGCCCGGGCGGTCGATTTCCGCCACCAGGTCATCGACCAGCAAGCCCTGTCGGCTGGCCAGCACCGCGTTGCTGCGCAGCCGACCGTTGCGCAGCCCCACGATGTTGCGCGCCTGCAATTGATAGCTTCGCTGATCGCCTGCACCGGCCAGGGTGAAGCCGAAGGAGCTGGCGAGCGACAGGCCGGCCTCTGGAGCGTCGAGATAGCCCTGCTGCACCGCGGACACGGTGGTGAGCAGGCCGGGCGCCAGGAAGAGGTCGACGCGGAACCGGTCCTCATCGAAGATCACGCCTGCGACCTCCGGTTGCAGCCGGCCGCAATCGGTGCCGTTCAGCGCGGAGCAGATCTTGCCCGCGTTGGCCGCCAGCTCCGTGCTGATGGCCGCGACCAGGGTCTGGGGATCGGCGAGGTTGGGGACCAGCGCTGCGACCGATCGCGGGTCTTGGAAACGGATGGCGGACCCCGTGCTGGTCAGCCGCACCTCGCCCATGCGGCGTCCGCCGACGTAAAGGTCCGCCAGGAAGTCGCGCGCGGAGGTCAGGTCCCCGAAGCCTTCGGGCGCCTCGACTTTCGCTTCGAACGCCGCTCCCCCTGCCCGGGTGTTGGACGCGCTCGTGCTCGCGGCCAGTGCCGGCAGCGGCACGGCCAGCGCACAGCTCGCCAGCAGCGACGCGTAGCGCGGTGTACGCGATCGGGAAGCGCCCGCGCTCATTCGGGTGCGATCACCAACGTCAGCGTGCCGCTGTAGGCGCCGCCGGCTGACGCCTGCAGCGCCGCCGCGCGGATCAGCACGATCAGGGTGGCGGTGGTCGGTGGGCCGTTGCTGCAGGTCTGCTGGGCCGCGCTGCTAACGAGGCCGGTGCGGGTCACATTGGGGATGAGGTTGAAACCGCTGGTCTGGCCGGGGCTGGCAGCCCATTGTACTTGGTAGGGAAGGGCGTCGATCCCGTTACTGAGCGAGAAGGCTCCGCCTGCCCCGGTGCCGGTCGCCCGCACATTGTACCCGAGATTGGGACGCCCGCTGAACACGCAAAGATCCTGGCGGCGTACGGCATCGCTATTGAAGTCGGCCAGCAATCCGAAGTTTACGTCGCTCAGCTTCGAGATGCGAACGAATCGCTCTTGCGCCCCTGCCGGGTGTGAACCCGCCAGTAACCATATTCCGGCAACGGCCCCAAAAAAGCGGGACGGCAGGTGACCGCCCCGCTTTCTGGTCGTCCCGGTGGCTGTCGGTTGGAGCGCCACCTGGAGCCTTGCTTACTCGGGCGCGACCGTCAGGGTCAGCGTGCCGGTATAGCTGGTCTGCGCCTGCATCGCCTGCAGGTCGGCCGCGGCCATGCGGACGATCAGGCTGGCGCTTTCGTTGCTCAGCCCGGTGCAGGAAGGATTGGTGGCGACCGACGTCTGGCTGCCGAGCGCAGTGCCGGTGGCCAGCGCATCACCGCTGGTGGCGCCCGACACGTCGTCCCACTGGACCGAATAGGGAATGGCGGGAAGCGCACCGCTGCCCAGCGTGAAGGCGCTGCTCGCTCCGCTGCCCGATGCCGTGATCCGGTAGCGCTTGTTGGCGTTGTTGCTCCAGACGCAAACGTTCTGGGCGGCGGCAACGTCGTTGGTCGGGTCGACCGCGGTGAAGTTCACGTCTTCCAGCCCGCTGATCCGGACCTGGGCCGGAACCGAGGCATTGATCACGACCGTACCGGTCGAGGTGGCGCCCAGGTTGCCCTGGGTCGCGGCCTGCGCCGTGCCGGCAAGACCGGCCCCCGCAAGCAAGACAGCCGCCAGACGACGACCGAAAACGAATGAAGTCATGTTGGAAAATCCCCACACCAATGTTGAAGACCCGCCAGACTCGCCAGCTGATCTCCTCCGTAATGGACCCGATAACTGTTAAATTTTGGTCAATCGCGGCGCGGTGCCAGAGCGGAAGCGGTGAATCCGGGCATCACCAGGCGGGCCGAATCGGTCGTAAACGGTGATTTCTGCAAGATTCTGGCACGATCGCCGCAGCACCCTGTCCGACAAGAACATAAATGGGTTACCGGTCGTTTAACCGGTGTCGTTCCTGGCGGAGGCCAAACAATGTCGAACGGTCTGGTCGCGCGAGCCATCCTTGCCGGGGTCGGTGCTGCCGTGCTGGATCTCGGCGTTCAGGCGAGCGCGGCCGGCCAGGACGGCGTGGCCGGCGCGACCTCCACCGGATCCATCCGGATCACCGCCAGCGTGGCCGCGACGGGCAAGCTGAACTTCGTTCATCGCCCGGCGCTGCGGCCCGAAGCGGGAGCGCCTGTCTGCCTGTGGCTGAACAGCGGCACGGGCCAGTATCGGTTGACCGCGTTGCCCCGCGAGGGACAGGAGACGGAGCTACGCTGGCAGGTCGGCTCCCGCTCCGCCAAACTTCGGCCCGGTGCGGTGTCGGCCGTGTTCGAGGCGCCGACGCGTCCCTCTTGCCGGATCGACGAACTTGCCTCGCTCAGCGTAGGGAAAACCTCCGCACAAAACGTCACTCTGATCGTCGCGCCCGAATAGGGCGCCGAAAGGTCCAGGGAAGAAAGGCAACCCGGATCAGTGCCGCAAGTGCTGGAGCGGGCGAAGGGATTCGAACCCTCGACCCCAACCTTGGCAACTTTGGGTTCTTGCATCCGGCGAGGTTCGGCAGTGATTTTGCTTGTCCGGTAAGCCTTTGACGCTACAAGGAAGATGTATTCAGGACTGTCCGGTTCCGTCCGGTCCAGTTCGGCCAGAGCCGCTGTATTTTGCACCCCAATTTGGACCCCAATTCATGCCCAAGGGCCTATCAGACGTTCAGTTGAAGGCTTTGCTGAATAAACCGCCTCCTACTAGGATCGAGCTGAAGGACGACAAGGTCAACGGGTTGAGCTTGCGGGTAGGTCCGAGGGGCCGGCCGACCTGGGCCTACCGATTCCGGGTGCGCGGAGCGGGCGGGACGACTGCGCGGGGCACGCAGCTGAACGGCGCAAGCTATCTCCGGGCGAGCTTGGGCACCTATCCGGCGGTCAGCATCAAGGCAGCGAGAGCAAAGGCCAGCCTTTACGCTGAGGCGGTCGAACGAGGCGAAAATCCTATCGACACCTTCGAAGAGAACGCCATCGATCGCAGGGACACGGTGGAAGCACTCATCGATGATTACCTCACCCATGCTGAGCAGACCATGCGTTCGGCCCGGAACGCCAGGTGGATTCTCGACAGGCACATGCGTGCCACCTGGGGGAACATGCCAGCAGGCACCGTTAAGGAGCGCGATGCTCGCAAGCTGATCGCCGACGTTCGGCAGGGCGATGCCGACAGTCAGGAAGCCGAAAAGCTCAAGAACGGTGCGGCTGCTGAGGTACGAAAGTGGGGCTCCATGCTGTTCGAGTGGGGTCGTCGGTCTGGCCGGGTGAAGGAGAACCCCTTTCGAGACGTGCCCGCTCCTAAGCTGGAAAAGCGTCAGCGCTTCCTGACCATGAAGGAGGCGAAGGCGGTGTGGGCGGCGAGCCATCAGCTCGCTCATCCCTGGGGTGAAGCTATCCGGCTTCTGATGCTGACGGGCTGCCGAGAAAGCGAAATCTGCTCGGCGCGTTGGACTTGGTATGACGCCAAGGCTGCAACGCTCCTGATCCCACCTGAGCACTATAAAAGCGGCAAGGACTTCCTTGTGGCTCTACCGGATGCTGCCGTAGCAACCTTCGACGGGCTTACTTGCTTCAACGGTGGCGACTTCATGCTCACCACGACCAACGGCGAGAAGCCCATCGCCGGAGTCGCGCGAAAGACGATGAACCTCCTGCACGTGAAGGCGGAGAAGATCTTGGGAGTGCCGATGAAAAGGTTCTCCTTGCACGACTTAAGGCGAACGGTCCGGACGCATCTCAGCCGCCTTGAGGTTGGCGAGGTTGTAGCCGAGCTCGTGCTTGGCCATGCGCTGAAAGGGCTTCAGGCCCGCTACAATATCTATGGCTTCGCTCAGGAGAAGCGCGAGGCTCTGGAGAAGTGGGCCAGGGAACTTACGGCGCCTGAGATTCGCGTAGGTTAGACGGCCACTTGGCTTCGATCCGCAGAGGGATGAGCTAACGTCAGCTTAGCGCTTTTTTCGGACAACCAGCGACGGCTCTGGTGATCCGAAAGCGGGAGTCGCGGCGACGGGACCGGCCGTCGCTCGTTCATTAGGCCGACTTGTCCCGCTTAGAGGATCCATCGATTAGGCTGCTCTCGCTCTTCGACTGTGCTCGCTCTGGCCTGAAGACAAGTACCAGCACGCCGATGAAGATGAAGGCGTCGGCCAAGTTGAAGGTAGGCCAGTGCCAACCATTCCAATGGAGGTCTATCGTGTCACGTACGGCGCCGAACATTACGCGGTCGACGATGTTGCCGAGCGCGCCCCCGAGAATAGCACCAAGCGCCGCCTTCCGTACCCCGCCGTGCGCGTTGCGCATCAGGAGCACGACGGCGACCGAGATCACAGCGGCGATGCCAGTCAGAAGCAACGGGTGCGCTGCTGTCGCCATACCGAAAGCGACGCCGGAATTCGTTCCGGCCGTAATGGTTAGAAACGAGACCAGTTCAAGATCGCCAAAGCGCGCCACATAGGCAAACGCTTCCGCCTTGGTGAATTGATCGAGTGCGAAGGTAGCAACGATCACCATGACCGCTCCTGTGGCCGTGCGACCAGGCCAAGGGCCCCCAAACCCTCGCGTCATTTATTCACCATCTGGCACAGAGCACGTCCCTTTCCTCTTGTAACCCGATCATGCGGGTTGCCCGTCTGGGAGTGCCTGCGTGCTGCGTTGCCGGGCCACCCAGCGATTGTACCAGAAGCCGAATAGAACCGCCGTCAGCATAACCACCTGGGCCAGCATCGACTGAACGGTGGGGGCAAGGCCAACGAGATCGATACGAGGCACCCAAGCGACGGGTCGTACGTCGATCATCCCAGCTTCCTGGAGGGCTGCTACACCCTTGCCGGCAAGAACAACGGCGAGGACCGCAATCAGAGCGGAACTGTAGGAGAAGAACTTGGCGATCGGGAGCTTACGGCTGAAGCGCAGCATGGCGACCGCAATAACAGCAAGTAGTGCGAGAGCTGACAGCGCTCCCCCTGCGATGGCGCCGCCATTCCCTTGGCTCCAGAGTGTTGCGTAGAAGAGGACTGTCTCGAAGACCTCGCGGTAAACGACAAGGAAGGTGAGCCCAAACAGAAACCATGCAGAACGCTTCGAAAGGGCCTTGCTAAGCCGTTCCGCTATGTAGCGCTGCCAAGCTCCAGCTTGCGATTTACCGTGCATCCAGACGCCCACGGACAGCAAGATAATAGCTGCAAAGATCGAGCCGAAGCCTTCGGTTAGCTCACGACTTGCCCCGCTCACGCCAATGACAAAGGTCGCGGCCGCCCAAGTTGCGAAGCCGGCTACAAGCGCAGTGACCCATCCACCATGGACATAGCCCATCACGTCCTGCCGATCGGCTTTCTTCAGAAAAGCGATGATTGCGATGACGAGAAGCAGGGCTTCCAACCCCTCGCGAAGCAATATCGTGAAGGCACCCAGGAAGCTTGATGCAGTGCTGGCGCGCTCCGGGCTCAACTGAGTTTCCGCGTCATTGAAAAGCGCGTGAACTGCTCCAACTTGGGCGGCAACCTCGTTCACTGAGGCGCCGCGATCGATGCCAGCCCGTAGCTCTGCCATGGCGGCTTCTATCCGGGTCATGAGAGCGGCGTCCCGAACTCGGAGGAGCGGTTCAACAGGCTCAAAGCCGTCGAGGTATGCAGAGAGGGCAAGGTCGGTCGCCGCATCGCGATCACCCCGCCGGTAGGCTGCAACGGATTGGTTCAGCCGATCCTTTGCGAGCGTCAGCGACCCAGCTGTATCAGGCGTAAGAGCTTCAGGGTTTGCCCGCAAAAAGGCCATGATCGCGGGTGCATCAGCACCCAGGGTTTGCTCCAGCTGCGCAGGAGTCATCGCCACAAGAGCCTCAATGTCAGAAAGCTTCCCACGCGCGGTCTTGCTCTTGTCCAGCGCGTGTCGCCCGGCATCCGTCAGCGCTTTCGGATTGGCATACTGCCCTACGTGAAAGGCGAGCGCCCAACGGTCTTCTGGCGAAAGGTGGGCGAACGATGGCATTGCCGTACCTTCAAGCCCCTGCTCAATCACTTGGTAGAGACCGAACAGACTTCGCTCCCGAGCACGCGCACGGTCAGTAAAATCAATGGGAGCAGGGTCCATGCCCTTGGCGGCGGGGCCTCGCCCGTTGCCGCTTGCGCCATGGCAACTAGAACAATTCTCCGCGTAAAGAGCCGCGCCGCGACCAAGGTCTGGCAGGCTGCTCGGTGCAAGAGGGACTGGGTAAGCCGCAAGTAGCTTCCGGCCAAGTTGCCTTGCGCTGGTTGCGATCAGCGCAGGCTCTGCCTTCGACGTCACGGAAGCTTTGAGCCCCTTTGCTTCGCGAAGGAGCTCTGCGCGGGCCGCGTGGGGGGGAAGCTCAGCGATCCGTGCTTGGATGCTGCTGGAGAACTCCTCCATCTCCACGTATTCAGCCTGATTGATAACACGACCGTTGGCGACCGCACCGGAATAGTCGACGGCTACATAGTCGAGCAGTCGCCAGATCGTCTGCGCAGGGGCGGTTTCCGCATGCGCAGGTAGGGTGAAGCCTACCGCAAGAACAATCGCTAAGATTGCAGCCCAGGTGGATCTTAGAAGGCTCATGGACGCTCCCGAAGCTCCTTTCGGGCGTCGGCGATGATCTCCCACGCAGAGTGGAGGAACAATCCGGCGATACCGACGGCGACCAAGATGTCCGGCAGCGCGCTGTTGAGCGCAAAGACCAAAATGGCAGCGATGATCACCGCGATGTTGGCCAGAGCATCGTTGCGTGAGAACAGCCAAATAGCACGCGCTTGGGCATCCCCGCTCTCACGGAATCGACCCAAGATCACGGCGGCCGCGACGTTCACGATGAGGGCGACGACACCTAAGCCACCCATGAGTTCCGCTTCTGGCGGGGTCGCCGTCGCGAAGCGCCAAGCAGCCATGCCAAGCACCCACACACCCAGTGCTCCGAGGAAAATGCCCTGAGCTAAGGCGACCCTTGCTCGAGTTCTCTCTTTCCAGCTTAGCGCTAGCAGTCCGACAAAGGTGATCGAGCCGTCACCTAGGAAATCCAAGGCATCGGCCTTGAGGGCCTGACTGTCGGCGATGAAACCACCTACGATTTCGCATAAGCCGAAGCCAACGTTTAAGATGACAACGAGCCAAAGGGCTCGACGATATGCATCATCAGTGCTCGCGCGCGCTACATCACCGGTGCAGCCACAGCTGTCTGATTCGTTCGTGGACATGGCAGCCTGATACAACCTCCAGTGGCTGGAGGAGCAAGCCTATTGAGAGGCATTCTCAACACTTTCGTGTTTGACGAATTTGAAGATACTGATCGCCCCGGTCCAAGTCCGGATGATAGCTTCAGGGCGGATCGCCGCATTGGCCGCTTCCCTGATCAGTGTTTCTAGCAAGCCATCAGCATTGGGCTGGGTATCTTCCTTTCCATCGAGCAACTGCACTGTCGTCCGGAACAGAGCTCTCATGATTGGATCAGGCTGATGCGCATAATCAGCGATAAAAGCGCAACCCTGCGATCTTAGGCCGGACAGCATCGCAGAAATGCCGGCCTGTTTCTCTCTGAGGGGAACCTGGTGGAAGACCAGACTCGAGACGACCTTATCTAGGCTGCCCGGGCGACGTGCCGCATCCCGTGCGAAACCCTGCTGCCATTCAATGATGACGCCCGCTCGACGTGCCTTCTCGGACGCCAGCCCTAGCGCTTCTGTGTCGGGATCCAGCCCGATCACTCTGGCGGACGGCTCAAGTTGTTTCAGCAGGATCGCGAGCGACCCGGTCCCGCACCCTACATCGAGGATCGTATCATTCGGCTTGGGTGCGATTTCACGCACCAGCCGGCCCCGCCAAACCTGTTCACGCGTCAGAAGCCGAATGGCCGTGTCGTAAACCTTGGTGAGACTTGCTCGGCCTAATGCAGGCGTGAAGCTGTTCTGCATGAGGGGCTCCTTGAGTTGGCACCCGAAATCTTTAAATCCTCCAGGGACTGGAGGATCAAGTAGTGGCTAAGACTTACATGATCGGTGACCTTGGGAGGCGAACCGGAACCAAGGTGAACACAATCCGATTCTACGAGAGCATTGGGTTAATGCCGCCTGCGGAACGCACCGAGTCAGGGCGTCGGGTATATCGGGAGGGCGATCTCCAACGTTTGAGATTCATCCGGCACGGTAGATCACTAGGGTTTGCCACAGACGAAATTCGTTCTCTGATGCGGCTTTCGGACGAGCCCAGCCAGGATTGCGCTGAGGCGGGCGACATCGCCCAGCGGCACCTGCTCGATGTCAAGAAGCGCATTTCGCGGCTTGAAGTGCTCAAAGCCGAACTGGAGAAGGTGGCGACCTCCTGTTTAGGTGGTCGCGCGTCGCAGTGCCGCGTGATCGAGCTCATTGCCGAGTGGAACGAGGACTAGCTTAGCGGATGCCAAGGCAGTCGCGCTTGGGGTGCGCCCAAATGCCGTCAGATAGGCCGTGACCGTAGCTCCGGAGCTGATCCCTCCCCGTCTGGCTCTTAGCGCAAAACGCTCGCGATGAGAGGGCTGCGATGGCAGCTAAGCGACAGCGGAAAGCACAAGCCGGGTCAGCGCCGTAAAAGGTGACAAGCGTGGCATGGCTGGCGGCAACAGGCTTTTGGCTGCTGTTCCGAACAATGTGGCGACACGATCTCAGGTGGGCAAGGGCCGCGAGGCCGACTAACCATGCTTAGGGAATCAGCTGACGTCCTTGTAGGTCCAGGTTCAGCATATCCGAAACTTAGAAGTAGATGGTCCGCAAGCGGCCATTCAGGGGTGCGCGCCGCCAGTGTCGGCTCTTCATTGTCAGCGAGCATACCATCGCTACATACAACAACGCTCACGGCGTGGTCTTCAATCTTCGAAGCGCTCTTGCTGAAGCGCGGACAGTGTGGCCCTCAAGCAGGACGTCCCCGCTGTGGTACATGTTGCGTAGGAGAGCTCCGTACCCACGGCCAGCATCGAGTCGCTGACTGAGGTCTGGCGACGCTCTGATCGCCTTCAGCAGCTCGTCGCGCGTGCAGCTTGCCCCGCACTGACCAAGATGACGACGGACGAAGTCATAGAGGGTCCCTGGAACGCCCTTCGTTGGGGGACCAACTCGGCCAGCCTTCGGTGCTTGCTTAACCATGCACGTAGAACCTCAAGGGTGCAGCGCGTCCTTATCTCCGCAGGGCTCCCGTTCGAGCTGGAGAGTGACGTGCGTGATCTCGTAGGTTTGGTCCAACATTTGCGCGACAGCTGTCCGAACATCTTCGAAGTCAGCTCCGTCGCTGAGTTCGACGTGCGCCGACAGGCTGTGATCATCGCTGGTGAGTGACCAGACGTGCAAGTCGTGAACCCCAGCTACGCCCGGCGTACTGGCAAGAGCAGCTCGCAGCTCCCTAAGGTGGATGCTGCGAGGCACCCCCTCCAGCAGGATGCGCGTTGTGTCCTTTAGCAAGATCCAGGTGCGCGGAAGAACCCACAGCCCAATGGCGATCGCCACCAGCGGATCCACCCAGCTCCAGCCTGTGAACATGATGATCGCTGCGCCCGCTATTACGCCCAGTGAGCCGAGCATATCTGCCCAGACCTCCAGGTAGGCGCCCTTGATGTTAAGGCTCTGATCCTTGCCAGCAGCTAGTAGCCGCATGGCGATGATGTTGATGACGAGACCGATGCTGGCAACGATCAACATCCCGGTGGACTGAACCTCGGCAGGCTCGAAGAAGCGCCGAATGCCTTCGTACAGAACGTAACCAGCCACAGCGAAGAGCAGAAGGGCGTTAAAGGCCGCTGCTAAAATTTCAAAACGCCGGTACCCGAAGGTGCGGACGTCATCGGGGGGGCGTTGGCCGATCTTCACCGCAGCCAGCGCGATGGCCAGCGCGGCACTGTCGGTAAACATGTGCGCTGCGTCGGAAAGCAGGGCGAGACTGTTGAAAAGGTAAGCGCCTACTAATTCAGCAACCAGGAACAACGTCGTCAGTGCTAGGGCGATCGCCAGCATTCGGCTGTTCGCTCCGGCAGCATGGCTGTGAGCATGTCCCGCGTGATCATGTGCCATCACTGAGCTTCCCGGGCTGAATGTCGGGCAAAAGGTATCGGAGTGGCATCCCGTCTGACGAGAACCGTGATGAAGGTCTCTCGGCGGCCACCTTGGTCCATACCCGGGGAGCCAATGGGCATCCCGGGAACGGCAATGCCTCGGGCGCTTGGCCGCTCCCGAAGCAGCCTGCGGATGTCAACTGCGGGTACATGTCCCTCAACAAAGTAGCCGTCGATCGATGCGGTGTGACAGGACCGGAGCTTCGCTGGAACCCCAAGCTTGTTTGCGATGGGACTCACATCTTCCATCTCGCGAACGTCAGGTTTGAACCCATTTGATCTTAGATGATCGACCCAAGCCCCGCAGCACCCGCAGTAGGGGGACTTGTAGACAGTTATAGAGGCAGTTTTGGCTGGTTGAGCGCAAGCAGCGGCCGGCAACGAAGCCAACAACATGCCCATCATCGTGCGACGATTGATCACTCTGACCTCCTCTTACGCCGGCTCTGCTGTCGGCTCGCGCCCGAGCGCGTCTTCATCGGAGTATTCGCCCCCGACATGCTTCTTCCGGGAGCGATGCAGCAGCAGCTGACTGATTGCGGGCAGGACGAACAGGGTCAGCAGGGTGGCAATGATCAAGCCGGCAATGACCACAACCGCCAGCGGCTTCTGCACCTCGGCACCCCGCCCCGAGGCGATCGCCATCGGAACAAAGCCGATTGCCGGGACGATGCCGGTGATCAGGACGGCCCGGACCTTCTCCATCATCCCCGAAGAGATCGCCTCGGTAATCGGCATGCCGCCATCAATCCGTTCCTTAATGCCGGTCATCACCACCAGGCCGTTGAGCACGGTGACACCAGACAGCACGATGAACCCGACTGCTGCCGAGATGGAAAAGGGCAAGCCGGCCAGCATGAGGCCGAACACCCCGCCGGCAAGCCCGAGAGGCACTGCCGAGTAGACGGCGAGCGAGGCCGTCACGCTGCGCAGGGCCACGAACAAGATGCCAAAGATCAGCGCGAACACCGCCGGAATGACGATCGACAGGCGCCGGGAGGCCGCTTGCAGATTCTCGTATTGGCCGCCCCACTGGATGAACACACCCGGCGGCAGCTTGATTTCCTGCTCCACCGCTGACCGCGCCGCCTCAACATAGGAGCCGAGGTCACGGCCACGGACGTTTGCCTGAACGACGATTCGCCGCTGGCCGTTTTCCCGGCTGACCTGATTGACGCCTTCGGTGAACTGGAAGGTGGCCAGTTCTCGCAGCGGGACTGAGGACCGTGGCCCGGACCCGCTTGCCTCCAGCATCACTGGCAGGGCGCCGATCGCATCGAGGTTGTCGCGGGTTAGGTTGTCGAGCCGAACGACGATATCGAACCGCCGATCGCCTTCGAACACCAGCCCGGCTTCACGGCCGCCTAGGCCAGCCGCAACCGTGTTGGCGACCTCCTCGGTCGAAAGGCCGTAGCGGGCGATGGCATCCCGGTTGAACTGCACCTCTAAAGTCGGGAAGCCGCCAGTCTGCTCCGCCCTGAGGTCGGCAGTGCCCTCAACCTTGCTGATGGTGGCGGCGACCTGGCCTGCAAGCCGTTCGAGCTGGTCCAGGTCGTCCCCGAACAACTTAATTGCAACGTCTCCGCGCACGCCCGCTATGAGCTCATTGAAACGCATCTCAATTGGCTGGCTGACCTCGAAGCCGTTGCCGACCAGGGTAGCCATTTTGGTCTCGACCCGCTCGACAATGTCATCCTTGCTGTCCACGCCATCCGGCCACTGGTCTTCAGGCTTGAGGATGATGAAGGCATCCGAGGCATTCTGAGGCATCGGATCGGTAGCAACCTCGGCCGTGCCGGTCTTGGAGTAGATGAACGCAACCTCCGGCAAGCTGGCGATCGCCATCTCGACCCGCTTCTGCATTTCGAGCGATTGGTCGAGCGAAGTGGATGGAATGCGGATCGCCTGCATCGCGACATCACCCTCATCGAGCTGCGGGATGAACTCTTGTCCCAACGTCGTGAACAGCAGGCCGGCAACCGCAAAGGTGCCAACGCCAGCCAGCACCCACTTGCGGGGAGCCGCTAACACCCTGGCAAGCTGCGGCTCGTAACGTCGCTTGACCCAGCGGATGAAGCCGACGTCCTCTTCCGATACCTTGCCCCGGATCAGCACGGCGATCATCGCCGGGACAAAGGTCAGGGAGAGGATGAAGGCACCGAGCAGCGCGAGGATGACGGTGATCGCCATCGGAGTGAACATCTTGCCTTCAACCCCCGTGAAGGTCAGCAGCGGCACGAACACGAGCAAGATGATGATCTGTCCGAAGATGGTCGGCCGGACCATCTCGCGTGACGCCTCGAACACCTCGTGTAAGCGCTCCCCAAGGTTGAGTAGACGGCCCTCGGCATGCTGCCGCTCGGCCAGGCGCCTTAGGGCGTTTTCGATGATGATGATTGAGCCATCCACGATCAGGCCGAAGTCGAGCGCGCCAAGGCTCATCAAGTTGCCTGAGACTCCGAGCCGGTTCATCCCGATCGCCATCATCAGGAACGACAAGGGGATTACCAGGGCGGCGATGATCGCCGCCCGGATATTGCCAAGTAGCCAGAACAGGGCCGCGATCACCAGCAACGCGCCTTCCAGCAGGTTCTTCTCGACGGTGGAGATGGTCGCATCGACAAGCGACGAACGGTCATAAAGCGGGGTTACCTTGATCCCGGGCGGCATCGACTTCGCCACTTCATCCAGCCGTTCGGCGACGCCCTGCGCAACGATTCGGCTATTCTCGCCGGCCAGCATCAAGGCCGTGCCGATCACCACTTCCTTGCCGTTGAGGGTAGCGCCACCGGTGCGCAGCTCGCCGCCAAGCTTCACAGCAGCAACATTGTCGACCGTGACGGGCACGCCGTTCCGGGTGACAATCACCGTGCGCCCGATCTCGTCTATGTGACGGATACGGGCGTCGGCTCGAACCAGAAAGGCTTCGCCGCCTCGTTGGATGAAGTTAGCACCGACCGAGATGTTGGCTTTCTCCAGCGCCTCGGCGAGGTCTGTGAAGGAAACGCCATAGGCGGCCAGCCGATTTGGATCAGGCTGGACCACGAACTGCTTTTCATAGCCGCCGATGCTGTCAACGCCGGCAAGCCCGTCGACGCTGCGGATCTGTGGCCGGACGATCCAATCCTGAATCGTGCGGAGGTACGCGAGCCTAGACGTCTCGTCCGTCAGCCGTTCGCCCTCTTGGGTGAGGTAGGAGCCATCCGGTTGGAAGCCGGGCCGTCCGGGAACCTTCGGCGATTGCGTCGTGGCAGTTGGCAGGTAGCTGACTGACCACATCAGCACTTCGCCTAGGCCGGTCGAAACCGGACCCATCTGCGGTTGCACGCCGTCGGGCAGGGCTTCTCCAGCCTGACCCAGCCGCTCGGCCACTTGCTGCCGGGCGAAGTACAGGTCCACGTCCTCGTCGAACACGGCCGTGACCTGGGCGAAGCCGTTGCGAGAAATCGAACGAGTGTAGTCGAGGCCAGGGATACCGGCGAGCGCCGTTTCGACCGGGAAGGTTACCAGCCGCTCCATGTCGAGCGGGCTGAACTGCGGAGCCGACACATTCACCTGCACCTGCTTGTTGGTGATGTCCGGCACCGCATCAATCGGGAGGCGGAATAGCTGAATGGCACCATAGGCAGCGACCAGCGCGGTCAACGCCAGCACTGCCCAGCGGAAGCGGATAGCGGCGTCGATAAGGCGAGCGATCATCGGTCGGTTGATCCTGCAAAAGGAGGAGGCGCGGAGCGGAAGGGCGTAAACATCAATGCTCCGCTTCGCTGGCGCCGAGCTGCGACTTCAGAACAAAGGCACCGCGGGTGACGACCACCTGACCGGCCTTGAGGCCGTCAAGGATCTCGATCCGGCCGCCGCTACGGGAACCGACCGAGACCGGCACCGCCTGGAAGCCGGTCTTGCTCTGGACGAACACCATGTCGCGGCCTTCGATCTGCTGGACCGCTTCTTCCGGCAGGATGATGCCGCTTTCCTGGCTGCCGCGCGGCGTAATTCGAGCTCGGACGGCCTGACCCTGGGTCAGTCCGCCGGGAGCTCCGTTAAGCTGGAGGACCACAGTGGCTGCGCGGCTTTCCGGATTGAGCGCCGGGGTGACCGACCGGACCCGGGCTTCCACGAGCCCGCCGTTCGGCAATTCGACTTGGGCTCTGTCGCCGGGCTGGATGCGCTGGGCGTCGCTGACCGGAACGGACGCATCCACTTGGATTCGGCGCGGATCCGAGACGTTGAACAGCTCGGCTCCCGCTGAGACGTAGGCGCCAAGCTGAGTGTCGACCTTGGTAATCCGGCCGCCGATTGGACTGCGAACGGCAAGGTAGCGCCCGCCGCCAGTCACACCGGCAGCGCTGACCGCCGCCTCTGCCCGCTGCAATTCGGCCTCGGCCGTACGCCGGGCGGCTACCGCTGCCTCCAGGTCCTGCCGAGCGGTGATCTTGGCATCAAACAATCGCTGCTCACGGGCGGCTGCGGCCCGCGCAGCTTGGGCCCGGGCCGCTGCCGCGTTGCGCTCCGCGACGAAGGCAGCTGCCTCGCGGCTCTCCAGAAGAGCTACCGTTTCGCCTGCCCCGACCGGATCTCCGAGGCGTTTATTGATCCGGATGACCGCACCATCGGCGCGGGCGGTCAGCAGCGCCTGACCTTCGGGCGGAGCGGCAACCGTGGCCTGCGCGATGATTTCGCTGAGCAGCGAGCCCGGCTGAACCCGCTCCACGGCGATACCACTAGACGCGAGCCGCTCGGGGGTCATCGGGATGAAGCCCTCCGGCCCATGCTCCTCTTCGGCCTCTTCAGCCGGCTCGGCACTGGTTGCAACAGCTGGCGCCGGGTCGCTTATCGAGCGGCCGATCAGCACTCCTCCCACACCCGCCACCAGAGCTGCAGCGGCAATTCCGGCGAGCAGGCGGTTCCTGTCGGACAGCTGGATAATCTTCAAATCGCGAAGGGTCTGCATGTGGGGTTCCTATTGAGCAGCGATGCGGCCGAGTTCGGCCGTCGCCAGCGCGAGGGCGAGCCGGGCATCGGTGAGTGCGGTTCGCGCTGAGGTGTAGGCGTTCTGAGCATCTAGGAGCTCGAGCAGGGTGGCTCGGCCTTCAGCATAGGAGCGCTCCGTCAAGCGCAACGCTTCCGCCGCCTCCGGAACGGCTGTCACGTCGAGTGCTAGAACGCGCCGTTGCGCCGCCTGCACGTTGGCGATGGCGTTCCTTGCTCGGGCGGTCGCGCCCGATATCGCGGTCGCTCGACGGGCCTCGGCTGCGGCGACGCCGGCCCGCGCCGCGTCGATGTTGCCGCGATTGCGATCGAACACCTGCAGCGGCATCGAGACTCCGGCCACCAACCCGAAGTCGCCGGTTTCGCGGACGTGGCGGACGCCCAATCCCACAGCCGGATCAAGCCGCTGCTCTGCGAGCTGCTGACGGAGGGCCGCTTCGGAAGCCATGCGCTCGGCGTCGGCAAGGCGCACCTCCAGGCTGGCTTCCGCATTGATCGTCTGCGGTTTGAGATCCAATAATTGTCCGGTGACCTCCGCAACTGGTTCACGCACGCCGAACAGCGCGCCAAGTGAGGATCGGGCTGTCAGCTCGTCAGCCTCGGCGACTTCCCGCTCCGCCTCGGCCTGAGCGAGAGCGGACCGGGCTCGAAGCGCCCGGAGCGGCGGATCGCGGCCCGCATCCACCAGAATTTGCGCCACCCGAGCAAACCGCTGAGCCCGCTCTACATTCTCCGTCGCTTGGGCCAGCCGTTCGCGGGCGGTCACGGATCGGGCGAACTGTTCCCGAACCTGCTGTGACAGGTCAGCTTTCGCGACCGCAAGGCGCAATTGCTGAACCGTCATATCCGCCTGGGCTGCGCGGACCCGCGCGGAGCGGCGGCCGCCAAGGTCGAGGCGCTGGTTGACGGCCAGAGTGGCCTCCGTCGAACGGAGACCGCGCAATTCACCGGTTCCGGCGAAGTTCTCGACCTCGAAGCTGAGCTCAGGATTGCTGCGGACTCCGGCCTGACGGGCTCGGGCCTCGGCTGCCGCCAGTTCGGCCTGAGCGGCGACGATCGCGGGTGAGCGCGCGGCTGCCTCGTCCAGCGCCTGAGCGAGGCTGAGGCTACGCGGAAGGGGGCCAGTGCGCGGCGCCACCGGCAGCGCTAAGACTGGTGACGGCGGGCCGGCTGGTGCCGTGGACAGAGGACGGCCAACGGCCGGGCTGGCGGGATTACCAACCTGAGCGGAAGCAGACGCCGCCGCTACCGCCGCCGCGACGCAAGTCGCGGCTGCTACAAACTTCATGATGGATCACTCCTGACAACTGCGATCGAGCCCGTGTCGACGGGCTTGGGTCAGTGTCAGGCGATGGGGGGCCTCAGCCGACCATCGGGCTCCCGCCCGGGCACTCCGGCAGCGAGGTCGCCGAACAGGGAGGGTGACTTAACCGGGGCCAAGGTCGTGTTGGGGACATCGCCAGGGGCGGCAAGCTGATGACCGCCACAGGATGTATGATGATGAGCAACGCCTTTGTCCGAGCTGCTCGGAGTCTGGTCCGGGTCGCCGTCGTAGTGCCCGGTCGATTCCGCCCCGATCGTGATGCAGTCGAGCCGCTCGGCCGCGTGCGCCGTCGTTCCCGTCCACAACATGAGGACAAGCAGGAGGGCGCTGACGATGGCGGTTAGGCGAGGCATTGCTCGGCGCCTTAGCAGCCGCGACCGGGAATGGGAACGCGCAGCTACAGCCATCGCCGCACCTGCTGCTTGTAGGCCAGATATTCACCCCCGAAGCGGCGCTGAAGATAGGCTTCTTCTCGGCTGATGACGAAGCGGTCGATCAAGGCAGTTGCAAGGAGAGACAAGAAGACCGCACCGAGGCTCTGGCAGAAGATGGCGACGGCCAGGGACAACATTGCCATTCCCAGATACATCGGATTGCGCGTGAACCGGTAAATGCCGGTCACCACCAGGGCGGACGCGGGCTGCCAGGGCTCGGGGCGTGTCTGGCGCCGCCGGAAGAGGTTCAATGCCGCGCCAATCAGGCCAAGCGCCGCCACCAGCAGCAGGGTGGCAAAGCCCTGAGGAAGCCCGAACTCATGAAGGTGCATGTCAATCGCGAGGCCAGCTGAAACCATACCAGCAAAGATCAGCGGAGGCGGCACGAGAACGCGGGGGCTGTCCGCCTTCACGGAAGGACCCTGTGCATCGCCGTCCGCTTGAGGTTGGCTCACCTGGTCTTCCCCGTTCGGGCCCGCTCGTCGAGCTCATGGTCGTCGAGCTGGGCTGCAGGCGCCGCCAGCCGGAAGTAAGCAGCCAGCAGCAAACCTGCCAGCAGAAAGCCCAAAGCACCCCAGACAAGCGCGCCTAAAGCAGGGCGATCAGGACGCATGAACAGGCCGCGCAGAGAGTTCGGCCCTCGCATGAGCCATGATTTGGATTCCACCCCAAATGCCCAGTGTCGCCATGATGCCGGCGACGATCAAATCCGGCCAGGCAGTGCCCGTGCCGAAGACCCCGGCTGCGGCGGCGATGACCGCCACGTTGCCGATTGCGTCGTTGCGCGAGCAGATCCACACGGAGCGCATGTTGGAGTCGCCGGAGCGAAAGCGGAACAGCATCAGGGCGACGCCGATGTTCGCCAACAGCGCGAGCGAGCCGATGACTCCCATCGTTTCTGGCTGCGGGCTTGACCCGTTCCAGGCTGCCCAGCTGGCACTGACAAGGATGTAGGCGCCGAGCAGCGCCAGGGTCGCGCCCTTGAAGAAGGCTGCACGAGCCCGCCATGCCAGCGCCATGCCGGCAACCAGCAGCGAAATGGCGTAGTTCGCGGCATCACTGAAGAAGTCGAGCGCGTCGGCCTTGAGCGCGTGGCTGTCCGCGGCCGAGCCGGCATATAACTCAACGGCGAACATCCCGGCGTTGACGATCAGGGCGATCCACAGGGCTTGTCGCCATCGCGGATCAACAGTGACACTTGGAGTGTCCGACACGCAGCTGTTACATACCATTTGTCACCTCGACCGACTCGACATAACCGTCATATGGTCCCTGTAGTGGCTACAGGGTCAAGGCTGTCAGAACGATGAAGATCGGAGAACTCGCACGGGCGACTGGCACCAACGCTGAGACAATCCGCTACTACGAGCGCATTGAATTGCTGCCAGAACCGTTGCGGACCGACGGCAACTACCGCGACTACGGGCTAGAACACGTGGAGCGCTTGAGCTTCGTGCGACACTGCCGCGGGCTCGGCTTCGATATTGCAGACATTCGTTCGCTGCTCGACTTAGCGGACCAACCAGGCGGGGACTGTAGCGAGGCAGATCGGATCGCCAGCGGTCATTTGAGCGCGGTCGAGGGCAAGATTGCTCAGCTTCGGCAGCTGCAAAGCGAGCTTAGACGGATGATCACGGAGTGCCGTGGCGGTCAGATACGCAGCTGCAACATCATGCGTTCGTTGGCGGACCACCAACTCTGCGAGGCAGAGCACAGCTGACCTGAACGAGTGTCTGCTTACGTGTTCATGACTCGAAGACCTGACGTTCTCTTGGCGGCGAAAGGGAGCCGTCCGCATTCCGTTTGCATCTTCCCTGATCGCCCTAGAGCGGGTTCGGGACTGGGCCGACTCGCAAATCCGCATCTAACAGCTCCTCAGGTGTTAATGAGGAGCGCACCCGCGCAATCGTCTCAGCCGACGCGACGCTGATCTCAAAACATTGGGTCTTCGGATTGTACCCGCTGCTCCAGCCGGTGAGTCCGGCTGCCCGGACTCTTGGCAATTGTGTCTCGGAGGAAAGCTATTTCATAGCGGCTGCGCTTGGCAGTGCGAACCTCAATACGGTTTCGGATCTCGGGCGGTGCAAGGCGCTGCACCTCGCTAAGCGGCGGCGGCCGAGTGAAAGTGGCCACAACATGGTAGTGCGGCTGGTGCTCTATCCAGAGGTGGCTAAAACCGGCGACGGGAGTCACCCTCTCGATGAACGGGTAGACGAACGGCTCGAGCCTTACGAAATCCGGGCTGATGTCGAGCTCGCCCGGACTATGCGCGACTGGGTCGCATGCGCGGGACTTCGGACTGGCTGAAATTACCTCCGGAACGTTGGCACAAGCGGTGAGAGACAGTGGGAGTAGCAGCAAGACGGGGCGGGTCATGGCACAACCAACGCTACGCTCCGAGGATGGCTCCCACTCTTCCAGATGAGGCTACGTCCGCAGCGAATGAGAATACAGTATGGATTGCTTTGCTCTCGAGCGGGCGCTTTCCCCATCTCAGCCGCGCAGCCGGACGTTGTCCTGACGGCCCTAAGCAGCCCTTGGAAGCAGATGCTGAGCTTATGCCTAACTCAAGTGCCGCAGTGAGTACGATACTCGCATCGGAAGGGCCGAACGCATTGCGGGCCGGGCTTGGTTGTCGGCTCTGGTGACCGCACGACGTCCTTGGCCAACTCTACGACCCGCTGTCGGCCCGCAACGAGCGATCGGATATTGGCGGTAACGTCGGCATCGATAAAACGCGTGCGACTGATGTTGTTTGCCGACCTAACGGGCCGCTGTACGTGTCGGATGGTGACCGATGATAGACAGATGTTGTTGCCTTGGATGACCCAGCTTTGAGTTGCAGCATCATGCAACTGATATCTTTTCACCGATCTTGAATTCTTGACCTCGGCTAACTTCCACCCGCCCCAGCCGTCTGGCTCGAGGATGTCGGCACGGATGACCACGTCGTCCCGCATGAACGCACCTTCGAATATTGGGTGCTGCACAGGGGCACGAATAAGCTCAGCCGTACGGGCCAATGCCTCGTCGACCTCCCTGTGGCCTGGCGTAACCAACACACCATTGGGGTAGCGAGCACGAGCTAGCTCCCCAACCATGTGGCCGGCCGCGAAGACCTTGAGCGTATCTCTATCGTAATTAGCTAGTGAAGGGTGATGGACCTGCAGCCAAAGCCGGCGAGGGCAGATTTCGTAAGCGGCAACTTTGCTTTTGCTGAGCCGCACCGCTGCTTCGATAGGACTGACACCCGAGGATTGGCACTGTCGCAATGTTAGGTCCTAAGCTGGGCCGATTGGCTTGAGGTTCATCGCAAAGGATCAGATCCGAACAGCAGCCGACACCGTCAGGTGCCCTGGACCACGATGACGGACACATTGTCATGCCCTCCTGCCTGCAGCGCTGCGTCGACAAGTGCGATCGCTGGATCTGTCGGCCGACTCGCTAAAATCTCCGCAATCTCGACGTCAGCAAGAAGGTCGGTCAGCCCGTCCGTGCAGATTATGATTGTGGCGTTGCATTCCAGCCGGCGCTGGCGCGTGTGAACAAAGAGCGGGACTGGCTCCTGAAAACCGCCGAGGCATTGCAGCAGCTGGCCTCGCTTCGTTGCGTCGTCGACGCTGAGCTGGGTGAGTACAACATCGTCGAAAACGTAAACCCGGCTGTCACCGGCATTGAAGGCAACAAATCCGCCCGGCCGCAGCAGTACGCCTGCAATCGTCGTTCCCATACCGCGAAGCTCGCGCCGCATTTCCATGGCCATGAACAGGCCTTCATCAGCGACATTCACTGCTTCCTGGATATCCTCGTCCGTCTGCAGCGTCGACATCATCGGCCGCATTAACTCAACGGCAAGTGCGCTCGCCGTCTCACCGGCGACGTGTCCGCCAACTCCGTCCGCGATCAAGGCCCAGCCGTCCTGACCTGAAAGTCTGCCGGTCCAGCTTGTCACACGCTGATCGGTGGCTGACACGGCGCAAGCGTCTTCATTGCCATCGCGAACCAGTCCGACATGCGATTGCGCATATGCCTGCCAGGACGTGATCGGTGCAGCTGTTTTGGATGCTTGCCCCATCAGGCTGCCCGCTTGTGTACGAGCCCACCGGCATCATGCGCCGACCCACACAACTCAATGAGATAGTCGACTGCTTCCTGTGCCCTGGAGGAAGCAGTCAGTATAGCCCGGCTGTCACCCTTCAGGACCCTCAACCAGGACGCGACGTAACTGGCATGGTCTGGGCGGGGCTCGATCGACAGGCCAAGATGCGCCGACAGAAACGCGGAGCCGAGTTCAGCCACCAGCTCCTCCATCGCGTAAGCCTCGCAGCCGAACCGTCCTGTTAGGTCGCGCGCAAGCCGGTGCTTGGCTCCTGTCCAGTGAACAAGCTCATGGAGCGCGACCCCGTAGAAGGCGTCGGCACTCCTAAATCGCTCAAAGTTGGGCAGCCGGATCTGGTCAGCGGAGGGCACGAAGCAGGCTTGGTCGCCCCCGTGGTAGATCGCAGCTCCAGTCGCGGCGACGAAGGCGTCGGCCACCGCAATCCGCTCGGCTGGTGACCGGCGCGTTGGCGCTGACACGGGCTCGACGCCATCGACCTGAGCTTCGTTGAAGACCCAGTAGACCTTCGCAATGTAGTGCGCCCGTGGACGGTTGCTCTGAGTTGCCTTTTCGTCTTCCTGGAAGGCTGCGTTCTTCCAGAAGAAGACAGCCGTTCCTCGTTGACCTTTCTGGACCTTGGCGCCTGCTTCCGTCCATTGCCGGAAGGTTGCCCAACGTCCGGTGCGAAAGCCTTCCCGCTCGGCAGTGGCCCACAGCAAGAGGACATTGATACCTCGATATTGCCGACCGGACACGGCGTTGATCGGCTGGGCTAAACCTTCCCCCCAGCGATGCCACGGCATTTCGAAGTTAGCCGCTCCGGCTTCCACGGCCTGGGCAATTTGCTGCGTTATCCTGGCGAAGTGGTCAGTGGCGGACATGGTGGCTTAGCTTGCTTCAGGCAGCATTGCTCGAGGCCAAGACTGCCTCATCCGACGCATTGTCATTCCCGACTTGGATCGGCCGGCCCATCATGGCGATTTCCGCCTCGATTACCTCGTCGACACGCGACCAGTCACAATAGCGTGCATGCAGCCGACGGGCATAGCCGCGCTCGCCGCACTGGCGCAGAAGTTCGATCATCTGCTCCAGAGTGATCGAGGAAAAGCCGACCTGCCCTGCACTCGGCGAGGCCAACGTGCCGGCATAACTGCGAATGCCGGCCTGCACTGGTGAGTTTAGCTCGGGCGCAATGACGATGAATCGCCCTTCGCTGAAGTCGCCGCGCAGGAGCGTAGCCTGCGCCAACAGGTGTTGGCGGATGAACTGGTTCAAGGGGCCACTGATCAGCTCGTCGATGTCCGGGTCTCGGTAGAGATCCGCTAATTGGGCCAGTTCGCGGTACCGGGAGTTGAGCGGCCGCACAGGCTGACCGAGGCTCTCGCTGTACTTGGTTTCGATTGCTACGAAGCCGCGCGAACCGTCTGCCCGTGAATAGGTAAGCACCGCATCGAAGGCTGTCGCGTCGTGGGTGAGGTCAGCCGAGCCGCGACCGGGACTATGCTCGAACAACACGCCGTCCACGACGGCCTCGGCAAGATCGCCAAACATCACCCGCAACATTCTGGTCGCCAGCTTCAGGTCCAGCCTAAGCGGCCCGATCAGGTTCAGGGTCATCGGCATCGACGAAAGCAGGTTGCACCACAGCCGACGTTCCTCGATCAGCGCACCCGGTTGCCGGTAAGAGACCTCACGACGAGCCAGCCGCGCGATTTCGGGCAGAAGGAAGTTGCTGCCGCGCTCGCCTGCTTTCTCGGTGATCATCGATCCGAGGCGCGAGCTGTCACCACTCGATCGGAGATAGCTACCGATCGGCAGTCCCTCTTCAGCACGCCACAGGCTTTGCAGAAGGCGGGCGGCGGAGCGAAACCTAGTGTCATATGGTTCGTGGACCCGATGACGGCGAAGGGCATTGGTTGGGACAATCGGAAGATAGGTGCGGGGCAAGGAAGCTCTCCTATTAACCAGGAGAATTCAGCTGACGCATCGCGCTGCTTACAGACCTTCAAACCCTCGTTGCGAACTCGAAACGAATAAGAGACGTTATATTTTGCTCCATATAGGGCCTTGCGTCGGGTGAGGCTGATTTTGGAGCTGTCCGATGAAGCTGAAGATCCCTAGTAAAAAGACCACTAAGTTGCTGCGCAGCGTTGCTTTCATGAACGATCAGGATGGGGTTGCTTTTAATGGCATGATCACGATCAACTTCGCTCAGCTGGGCATATCCGGCGAACGCGAGGCTGCCAGCACCCTGACCAAACTGAACGAGGCCCTGACCGACAAGATTCATCGCTATGGCAAGTACTGGGGCTACGAGTTACCGCACTACTTCCTCTACGCACATGAGGACGCGAAGACGTCACACGGCCACCATGCACATCAGCTTGTGGTCGTCCCCCGAGGCCTCGGCGTGAACCTGGACGCCTGGCTCAAGGGCTGGGCTCGTCGCAACTTCGGGCAGGCAGTCGACAGCAGAGCGACCAACTTCAAGGGAGAATACCCTAGGGACTTAGATGAACGAGTGCGGCAGCAGGCCGGGTTGGTCAGCTATGTTTTAAAGAGCAGCGCCGAGCGACCCGTCCGTACCCGAGCTGGAGAACCAACCAGTTTGCTGACCTTGTTCAAGTCGCACTCTCGTAAGTGGAAGGGGGATCGGAGCTACTGCGCGCGCGTCAACCGAGTTGCGGCAAGCTCGGAGAACATCTCCGAACTCGCTCAGATGAAAAGCTGCTTCTGGGGCGCTCCTTATGCCGAGGAGGTTTTGAACGGGACATTCCTCCGGCATTTCCAGGCTGCCCTCCGATCAGATGAACTAACCGAGATGCTGCGCAAACTCGACATTTAAGCGTTCACCAAGTTCGCCGCTTTTTGTCGAAGCTTCGGAATCGGCAGTCGGTAAGGCTTTGAACATAAAGGGTAAAGCAAGTGACTTTTGTTACAGCGCAATCCATTCATTCGACGTAGTTCCATTAAGCGGGCCGGGGCTTCTAAGCTGCCCCGGCTCCGGCCCCGTCCGAGCGAGGCGTCTCCGCGGCAGGAATGAAGCAGCAGTCGTCCAGCTCGTCATAGGTGCAGTGGCCAGGCGGCAGCAGGTTATGAATGTCAGCGCGGCGCATCCAAAGTTGTCCGTTAAGGTAGTGACCCTCCAATGGGCCCTCATGAACGGCACGGGCCAGGGCAGCGGCGCGAGATGGCTTCAACACATCAACACAGACATCGAAGCCGGCAGGTGGCATTGGCAGCGGCAGCGGCAGAGGTTTCGAGCAGGCAGCGGCAAAAACATTCATGATTTAAAACCTAAAAAATAATCCTCCCCCGGAAAGGGGGTGAGAATAGTATTGATGGAAAGGCGTCCAAGGTCTTGTTCGAAGAGGAGATCTTCGATTTGACCTGCAAGGGAGCTTCTTCGAAATTGTAGTTGTGCAAGGCTTTTGCAATGCAGTTTTTGCTGCTTTTGCAGCATTCCTGGCTAACTCCCCTAGCGATTAATCGCCTCGCTGAGCCCTTCTTCCTCAAGCCAGCCCTCCACCGCGAATTTGAACGATGGAAATCCCATGCCACGGCGCCGGTGGTCCCCGTCGTGGTGGAAAGAGCCTCGGGTGTAGAAGGACCAGGGTCCGACCTTGATCTGGTAGTCCGAGCAGCGAACCACTGGCAGGCCGAGCTGCTGGCACCAATTGATTGCGGCGACAAAGTGGATGGGGTCTGTTTGACGACGAAGAGGCAACGGGGTTTTCTTGGCCATGTGGCGTCTCAAAGTTCTAGTTGGTGGAGCGGGGTGGGCTGAGCGGCCAAAGAAGCGCGCCATGCCAGCCAGTCCTTGGCGTCTAGTCGGTGGACCCAGTATCTGCCGTGGCGAGAGATCACGGTGAGCTTGCGGACGCGGATGGCCAGTTCAATCGCCGTCCGATTAACGCCTGGCAGTCGTGCTAGCTCACTCAACAGGATAAAGGGGTCAGCGGTGCTTCGATCGGCCGCGCTCATCGGTCCGCCCTCGCCGTAAGTGCTGGCTTGCTGTTGAGCCACGCGATTGCGTCTTCGTGCTTGATGAGGGTCCGCCTTCCGACTTTCAGGGCGCGAAGGGCGCCTCCGGCGATTTCCTCGTATACGCGGGTGCGTCCGATGCGCGCCCAACGGATAAACTCGGGAATGGTGAGCAGTTCTGGGTTTGGCATGTAGCCCTCTTTGGTCATGGGCTACTATATAGATGGACCGTCGAACGCCTCTTCGGGGTTGCACCGCGAACTCCTTTAGCGTTGCAGCCCGCACTGCTGTCGGGTGACCGGAGCCTACAGGTCGATCTTACGGGCGCGCCAGAGAGGCTTCGACGAAGCGGCCTCAGGCGCTATTCCGATGGCTCTTCTTGTCAGCTTGCGGCCCGCCGCGGATTGGCAGCTTCAAGGCACTTAGGGTTAGGAAGCAGACATTCATTCACCGAGCCGCGATGTCTGGAAAGACCCACAAGCCGACGTTCAGTGCAGCTCTGCCACGCCCCGCAACCGGACGTACGTTCACGGGATCTAGGCGGGGTCCTCATCCAGGGTCGCGACGCCCATCAGCGGATGCATGACGAACGTCCAGCCGTCGCCACCGACGATCATAAGGCGCAGCGACTGGCGATCTGCGGTGCCAAGCAGCGCCGCCGCTCCTGACGAGGCAGGCAACGTGACAGTCTTACCATCCTGACGAATGCCGGTCGCCCAGCCACGTTGGCCATCGCGGACCTCAGTGGCGAGGCGCTCAAGCGCCGTCTCCAGCGCAGTGCGCGCGCGGGGACCTCTAACCCACGCGTGGCCACCGGGGATCAATTCCGGCGTGGTCACGGCGCCTTCGCCAGAGACTGGGCCTGACCCTTCAGTCAGACTGCGGGATTTTTCTTTCGGTTGATCAAGAGGACGCACACCCTCCATGCTCATCAACCGGGCAAATTCGTCCATGGGTCGTCCCTTCGATGGCTGCGCCGGAAGCGCACGGATTCGGGCCCTAGTTTCTCGAAATTGGTGCCGGCATTAATTTAGGCTCGTAAGGCTGACATTGAAGCGCGAGCCACTGATTAGATATCGCGCATCGACCGTCTCTAACGGTCCTTACCGCCGGTCGCTGGGACGACCCAAGCCCAGCCGGTGCCCGCGTTTTCTTCTCGGCCGCTGTTGGCCTGAGGAGATGAAGCATGGGACATGCAATCTACGATCCCGGTCAGGAAGACCGTCCTGCGTGGAATGTTGGCCGTAAGCTTGGTGCCAAGCGGCCGCTGCTGCCCAAGCAGGTTTGGGCCGTGCGCTTCTTCCTGGAGCAGGAGCACCGCCTCCGCGATCGTGCGCTTTTCGACCTCGCGATCGACAGCAAGCTTCGGGGTTGCGATCTCGTGAAGATCAGGATCGAGGAGCTCGTAAGTGGTGCCCGCATCCGTGAACGAGCGCTCATCGTTCAACAAAAGACGGGCCGCCCAGTGCAGTTCGAGCTTCTAGAGCCAGCCCGCACAAGCCTGCTCCAGTGGCTCGAACGGAGAGGAGGCTCTCTTGAAGAGTATGTCTTTCCCAGCCGCACTGACCGGCTCGCTCATCTGAGCACTCGACAATATGCACGCCTGGTCGACGAATGGGTGACTGCGATTGGTTTACGGCGGGAGGATTACGGCACCCACTCGCTCCGGCGCACAAAGGCAGCCCTGATCTACAAGCAAACAGGGAATCTGCGCGCCGTGCAGATCCTTCTCGGGCATACAAAGATCGAGACAACTGTCCGCTACCTAGGCGTCGAAGTGGAAGACGCCTTGGCGCTGGCCGAGGCGACTGAAGTGTGAGCTTGAGGTGGGCTGGTGCGCCAGCCCACCACTCGCAGCTTGTGCGTCCGCACCTGGCCGACAGAAGACCGTCTGCTTATGAGGAGCTAGCAGTCACATGCGGACGCTTACTGCGCTTGCTGCCGCTTGGCGAAGACGGAGTCCATAAGCCTGCACTGACTCGAAACCGTTATCGCTGCCAGTGCTTGGGCTTGCGGGCGATTGCGAGAGCGATCCTAGCAAAATCATCGTGCCTAAATAGCACATGCGGAGTTGCTCGAAATGAGTGCTGGCAGAAACTATGTTGAGCACGCCCCGCTGCGCCCGCGCGTCCTTACGACTTGCGCACGCGCCCGAAGACGAGCAGGCCGACTGCCAGGCTACCGCTTACCAAGCCCAGCAGCGGTTCGGTTCCTGCCAGAATGGCTCCGGCGACGATCAAGGCGGCGGGCAGCAGTTGGGGATCGGACCGCACGTGCGAGGAGCGTCGCTGACCAAGCTGTTCAATCGTTCGCGGATCGAGGCTGACCGGCAGACTGCCGGTGCGGGCCACCTTCTCCACCTGTCCGATAAGCTCGGGCGCGCTGAGCGCCGCCCGGCCGAGCGCAGCCGCCAGCTTGCGCCCCTCCCTGGCTAGCCGGGCGGGGCTGGTGCGCTGGCTCACCAATTGGCGGGCGATCGGCGCCAGCTCGCCACCAATGTCGAAGGCTGGGTCGATACGACGGACGAAGCCCTCGGCGGTGAGCAGGGTCCGAAGCACAAGCGCAAGGTCGGGCGGAAGCGCCAGTTCGAAGTCCCTCAGCAGGCCGAACACCTGGTTGAAGATGCGGGCGAGGTCGACCTGCTCCAGAACCACGTTGCGAAATTCGTCGATCAGCGCCGCCAGCTCGAATTCCAGCCGGATGCGGTCGACTGGGGGATCGCCGGCCCAGACCATCAGCACGTCGATCACTCCGGCCGGATCGTCGGCCGCGATGGCGAGGGCCAGCCGGACCAGTTCCTCCCGCCGGCGGGGAAGCAGGGTGCCGACCGCTCCGAAGTCGATGAACCCGATGCTTCCGTCCGGAAATATCAGCACATTGCCGGGGTGCGGGTCGGCATGGAACTGACCGTTGAAGATGATCATCCGAAGCACGGCTTGGGCGTAGGTGCGGGCGACTTTTGTGAGGTCGATTCCCCGCTCTCGCGCGGTGGCAAGGTCGGTGGCGGGGATCGCCTCCAGCCGTCCCTGGACGTTGACCCGGCGCCCGGTCAGCTCCCACTCGAACCGCGCCGTCCGCACTCCGAGGCCGGCGAGGAAGGCGCCGATCGAATCGCTTGCCCGGCCTTCGGCGGACAGGTCCATTTCCCGGTCGAGGCTTTCGGCGAAATAGCGCAGCAGTTCGTCGGGCTTCATCCGGGCGATTTCGGGAATGCGCTTTTCGGCGGTGCGCGCCAGGCGGCGGAGCAGCCGCAGGTCGGCATCGACCGTTCGCTCGATCCCCGGTCGGCGGACCTTGACGATCACGCGCTCTCCAGACGGCAGGGTCGCAGCATGGACCTGCGCGATCGAAGCGGCGGCAATGGGTTCGGGATTGAAGCTTGCAAAATAGCTGTCGAGCGGCCCGCCGATCGCCTCCTCGACTGCGGGTCGGATGCGATCAAATGGCAGTGCGGGAACCCGGTCCTGCAGGGTCGAGAGTGCGCGGATCCAGTCGGGGCCGAGAAGATCGCTGCGCATCGCAAGGATCTGGCCGAACTTGACCGCCACCGGGCCGAGGTCGCGAAGCACGGCGACTACCGCTTCAGGGCGGGCTGTTTCCATCTCCTCGTCGCGAGCACCGCCCAAGCCGAGACGGGATGCCAAGCCTCTCAGCCCGTGCCGTCCGAAGATCCCGACGATCTGGGCGAAACGCTCCCGTTCGCCCATCGTCCGGCCAAGACTGGTCTCGGAGGGGGTTCGCTCGTTCATGCTCACTCCCTGCCCGACCCTACGCAATTGCTGGCGCGGGTGAGCTCGGCTTCCACGGCTTCGATCCGCTGAGACAGTTTGCACAAGGCGGCATCCAGTCCGGCCAGTTCGGACTTTTCCAGCGTTCCCACGGTTTCGGCGAGCAGGCGCTCATATTCCGGCTGGGCTCGGTCAAGCACCTCGCGGCCGGCAGAGGTCAATTCCACCAGCTTGACCCGGCGGTCTTCGGGAACAACTCGGCGTCTTAAATGTCCTGCCGCTTCGAGCGCATCTATCGCCTCGGTGACGGTGCGCGGCGCATGACCGAAGAAGGATGCAATGTCGGTGGAACGCTTGGGTCCGTCGGCGACGTAGGCGAGCAGCCGCACCCGCGCGACCGACGCCTCCGATCCGGCGAGACAGCGATCCAGCATCCGCTGCAGCCGCAGGTAGGTCCAGGCGAGCTGCTTCGAGATTTCGATAATGGGGCGATGCTGAGGTGCCATATGAAATGGTATTGCGGCAGAATATAGTTTGGTGCAATGCGCCGCTTCAAACGAACGAGTCTTGATCGAGGACCCAAATGGACATGGTGACCCAGTCGGGTGACGTTGCGGCCGACACTGGGGAGGAGAAGCGCAGCTCGCCCTTGTCGAATCCCAAGGTGCGTCTCGGCCTGCTGATTTTGGCTGTCATCGTGGCGGGCGGCGTCCTGTGGTGGTATCTGCAGAACGAAAGCTACGGCAAATACCAACAGAGCACGAACGACGCCTTTGTTCAGGCCGACAGCGTGATCGTTGCGCCCCGGGTCGGCGGTTACGTCGAGCGGGTGTTTGTCCAGGAGAATGCGGAAGTCCGTCAGGGCCAGCAGCTCGCTCTTCTCGACAATCGTGATTACCGCGCTCAGACCTCGCAGTTGCAGGCTCAAATCGAGGCGGCACGGGCGAGCGCGAACACCGTCCAGGCGCAGATTGCCGAGCAACAGGCATCGGCGGAGCGGGCTCAGGCCCAATTGGCGGCAGCGCAGGCTGACCTCGCGTTCGCCAGTCGTGAAGTCGCGCGCTACCGCCCCCTCGCGGCCTCCGGCGCGGAGCCGCGCGAGCGTTTGGACCAGCTAATTCAGCAGCAGCAGCAGGCTCGTGCACAGCTGGCGACCCGACAGGCCGACCTGCTGGCGGCGCAGCGCCGTTTCGGCACCCTGCGCACCCAAGTCGAGCAAGCCCGCTCGCAGGGCCGCGCCGCTGAGGCTCAGCTCGAAGCGGCCAACGTGACCCTGGAATCGACAGTCTTGCGCTCAAGCATCGCGGGCCGAGTCGGAGATCTGGCGGTCCGCGTCGGTCAATTCGTGCAGCCTGGAACGCGGCTGATGACCATCGTTCCGACGCAGCAGCTCTACATCGAGGCGAACTTCAAGGAAACGCAGGTCGGGCTAATGCGGGCGGGCCAGCCGGTCCGCGTTGAAGTGGACGCCCTTCCGGACCTAGAGCTGACCGGCCGGGTTGCCAGCTTCGCGCCCGGGACAGGCGCGCAATTCTCCGTGCTTCCGCCGCAGAATGCGACCGGCAACTTCACCAAGATCGTGCAGCGAATTCCGGTGCGGATCGCGATCCAGGCCGGGCCGGAAGTCCGCCGGCTGCTGATACCGGGCATGTCGGTCCACGTGACGGTGGATACGCGCGGCGCGAAGGGCGAGCTGGAACGCGTGCGTCAGGCGCAGGAAGGGCGTCGCTAGACCCGATGGCGACCGCCGCCGCCGCCTCCATTCCTGCCCGACGGGGAGAGGAACGGGCCGACCTATCTGCCTGGCTCGCCGTTGCGGCAGGCAGCCTCGGCGCGCTGCTCGCCACCCTCGACGTGTCGATTGTCAATTCCGCGCTGCCCACCATTCAGGGCGAGATCGGGGCGTCCGGCTCGGAGGGCACCTGGATCGCGACGTCATTCCTGGTCGCGGAGATCATCATCATCCCGCTGAGCGCCTGGCTGGAGCGATTGCTGGGCTTGCGCACGCTGCTGCTGATCGCCGTCGTGATGTTCACCGCCTTTTCGATGCTGTGCGGAATTGCCACTGACCTCACCACCATGATCATTGGCCGGGCCGGCCAGGGACTGATGGGTGGCGCGCTGATCCCAACCGCCATGACTATCGTCGCCACCCGTCTGCCTGCCCGGCAGCAGCCAATCGGCATGGCCTTGTTCGGAGTCACCGTCATCCTGGGTCCGGTGGTGGGCCCGCTGTTGGGCGGCTGGCTGACCGAGAACCTCAGCTGGCATTATGCATTCTTCGTCAACGTGCCGGTTTGTGCCGTGCTGGTGCTGCTGCTGCTGCTCGGCCTGCCGCACCAAAAGCCTGACTGGGATTATCTGCGCTTCGCCGACTGGTTCGGCATTGCCGGGATGATCCTGGGTTTGGGCGGCCTGACCGTCGTGCTAGAAGAAGGACATCGCGAGGAGTGGTTCGAATCCACCCTGATCGTTCAGTTGACTATCATGACCCTGCTTGGCTTCGCCATGCTGGCCTGGGGCCAACTGACTGCCCGCAAGCCGGTGCTGAAGCTCAGCCTTATCTTCAACCGGCAGTTCGGCAGCGTGGTGGTGATGGGTCTCGTGCTCGGCATGGTGCTGTACGGCACGACTTATGTCATTCCGCAGTTTCTCGCGATCATTGCCGACTACAATGCGCTTCAGACCGGGTGGATCATCTTCTACATGGGGCTTCCAGCGCTTCTGCTGATGCCGATCGTCCCCTTCCTCATTCCCAGGCTCGACATCCGCATTGCAGTGGGTGGCGGCCTGGCCATCATTGCATGGAGCGGCTGGATCAGCGCCGGCCTGACGGCCGAGACCGCCGGCTCTCACTTCATCCCGGGCCAGCTGATGCGGGGCGTGGGCATCGTCTTCTGCATGCTGTTCCTGAACCAGGCGACCGTAGCATCGGTCACCAAGGAAGATGCCGGTGATGCTTCCGGAATCTTCAACGCCGCGCGCAATCTGGGAGGGTCTTTCGCGCTTGCAGGGCTGGCGACCGTGCAGGACCAGCGCAGCTGGCTGCACAGCCGGCGGATGGAGGAGTCGCTGAATGCCAACGGTTGGGACGTCCAGTCCTACCTCGGCGGGCTCCAGCAGTCGCTCGGCAGTCTCGAGGCCGCCTTTCGGACTCTTGCCGGTACCATTCAGCGCGAGGCCTTTGTCATGTCCTACAACGACATCTTCTTCGGCATGACCATCATTACCACGCTGTCGGTTCCCCTTGTCCTGTTCCTGCGACCCCTTCCCAAGGGGATGTCGCTGTCAATGCATTGATGCCCAAAGGATCGAGATGCGCTTCCCGCTGATTGCCCTTACTGCCGCCCTTCTGCTCGCCGGCTGCACCTCGGGACCTGACTACAAGGGTCCGGGAACTCTTGGTGCGGCAACACCTTCCGCAAACTTCGTCCGGGGAGGGGGCTTGGTCACCCCAGAGTCGCCCAGACTGTCTTCGTGGTGGACGCAGCTCGGCGACCCAGTCCTTACCGAGTTGCAGACGCGGGCGCTCAGCAGCAATCCGTCGCTCGAAATCGCGCGGGCGCGGATTGGCCAAGCTCGCGAGTCGGTGCGTCAGGAACAGGCGAACCGCTATCCTACCGTCGCGGCGCAGGGCACCTACGTGCGCGCCGAGTTGCCGGGCGTCGACCTTGGCACGGACAACAACGGCAGCTCTGCCGGCGCTCCGCCAGCGGAGGGCGGATCAGACGACATCTCGTCCCTCAACTTCTTCAATCTTGGCCTGAACGCCAACTGGGAGCTGGAGTTCGCCGGCGCCTCGCGCCGCCAGATCGAGAGCCTAAACGCCCAGCTCGGAGCGGCCGAGGCAAACGCGATCGACGCTCAGGTGCAGCTGACAGCGGAGGTTGGTCAGGCCTATGTCAATCTGCGCGAACGGCAGAACCGGATCGACACTCTGGGCCGCGCTCGGGCGCTTCAAGAGCAAGCCGTTGCGACCGCCCGGCAACGGTTCCAGCGTGGGACCACCGCTGCCTACGAGGTCGAGCGTGCGCAGGTCGCCCTCCGGAGCACTGAGGCCGAAGTCGCAGCCGCCGAAGCCGAAAGGGACGTGTATCTCAACGCCTTGGCGACCCTGACCGGCAGCGCCCCCGGCAGTGTCGACGGGCTATTGGCTGCTCCGGCCGAAGTGCCGCTTCCGCCGGCGGTCGTGTCGGTCGGAAATCCTGCCGAATTGCTTCAGCGTCGCCCAGACGTGCGCGCCGCCGAGCGCAACCTTGCCGCAGCGACAGCGCGGATCGGGGTCGCCGAAGCCCTGCGCTTCCCCCGGATCAGCTTCATGGGGATCCTTGGGCTTGGTGGCACCAAGCCGGGTGACTTGTTCGATCTCGGCAACATCAGCGCCATCGCCATTCCGCAGATACAGTGGCAATTTCTCGATTTCGGTCGCAATGCGTCTCGTGTGAGGCAGGCAAGGAGCGGTCTCGAGGAAGCCGAGGCGCGCTACCGGCAGGCAGTGCTCGGTGCCCTTCAGGATGCGGAAAATTCCCTTGCCCGCTTCGGACAGCAGCGACGCCAGGTGGCAGCGCTCGCGGACGTCCGAGCTTCCGCGGAGCGCCAGGCCAGGCTGACCCGGCAGCGGTTCAACGCCGGAACCACGGCCCGTGCCGAACTACTGGAAGCAGAGCGCCAGTTGACCCTTGCTGAGCAGAACCTGCGAGGCGCCACAGCGGCGCTCACCGGCAGTTACATCGCCGTGCAGAAGTCGCTTGGACTAGGCTGGGCACCTCCGGTGGTGCCCGCGAGACTTGGCAACTGATGGAAACACGGTCCAACCGTTTGCTCGTCGCCATCGTTTGCGGGCTGTTGGTTGTCGGACTGGTTTTCTTCGCCTGGTACATCGGTGCCGGGACAAGCACCTATGGTGCGAAGTACAGGATCTCCTTCAACCAAAGTGTTTCGGGCTTGGCAGTCGGAGGGCCGGTGACCATGTCCGGGGTTCGGGTCGGCCGGGTAGATAAGATCTATCTGTCGGCCGGCGAAGTTGGCGGGCCCACCGTCGAAGTAGCGCTCGACACTGATCTGCCGGTGCACGCCGGCTTTCGAGCGGACATCAGCCGGTCACTGCTCGATGGCTCCGCAGTCCTGGTGCTCCTGCCATCAACCGACGGACCGTTGATCAACCCGCCTGATGAGGACATCGTCGGCACGATTGCCGCCGTCCAGGGCGGGACCGCCACCGATCCTGCCGCGAAAGCAGTGCAGGTGTCGCAGACGCTCGACCGTGCGGTTCGGGCGCTTGATCAGACGGGCCAGGCTGACGCGGCAAGGAAGCTGGACCAGACCCGGCGTTCGACAGCAGAATGGCAGCAGAGTGTAGAGCGGCTGTTGGGTAGCGTGCGCCCTGAGCAGGTGCGCGGAGCAAGCGAGGGTATCAACAGCTTTGCTCGCAGCGCCGAAAAGCTTGAGCGCGACGTGGTCTCGAGCCGTGACGACATCGCAAATGTCAGGCGCTCGATCCGCAACGCCGGCAATCAGGCCGATCAAGTAGGACAAGCAGTCCAGCAGCAGCGCAGTTCGGTCCGCCGACTCGACGAACAAGCCGATGGGGTAGAACGGGACATCCAAGATATCCGTAAACCGGTGCAAGACCTTGGCGAGAAAGCTGACAGATTAGAACGAAGATAATCTTGCCTGTGGCGTCGTGCGGCGGTGTAGGCACGACAAATTGTGAACGCTTTTTTCTCGGCAGCACGCGGATTGAGCGCCCTTCAGCGGCAGTGTGCATGCCCTCAATCCGGCCCCTCCAATCTTAGCGGCGAGGATTGCAGGGTCTGCTATCGGGTGCCCTTAGCGATTCTATCAACGACCTGCATGGGCGCTAAGCGGACCTTCCCTGCTCAACGGCTGCTTGTGGCCGCAAGCGGAAGGTCTGGTTCAAGGGCTCAATTCTCGCGAGCGGACATTCAGCGAGCGCCGAGCTTATGCCTGGAAGCGAGTCACTCCGGGCATAAGCTCAGTCATCGTCTTGCGACCTCTTCGGACGCTAGCGTAGTTTACATCGGATCGCTCACATCGCGCATAGAAGCACCTTCGTGTCGGGTCTTCCAAAGCGAGTAAGCAATGCCACCAAAAAGGATGGCGAAGGTGATCCCGAGGCTCCAGTTGGCTGGGAACTTGCCGCCTTCCATGCCAAGCAGGTCGGCGAGGAAGATCTTGGAGCCAATGAACACCAGCAGCAGGGCCAGCGCGTATTTCAGATAATGGAATCGGTGCACCAGCGCCGCCAGCGCGAAATACAACGCGCGAAGGCCAAGGATGGCAAAGATGTTCGACGTGTAGACGATGAACGGGTCAGTGGTGATCGCAAAGATCGCCGGCACCGAGTCGACCGCAAACACGACGTCGACGATCTCGACCATGATCAGAGCCAGGAACAGCGGGGTCATGAACCAGGCCAGCTTGCCGGTCTTGGGATCCGGCTTCTTCACCCAGAACTTCTCGCCGTGAAGCTCGTCCGTGACGTTGAAGCGGCGGCGGATGAACTTCAGCACCGGACTGGAGGATACGTCATACTCCTGCTCGGCCGTCATCCACATCTTGATGCCCGTCAGGATCAGGAACACCGCAAAGATATAGAGCACCCAGCCATATTGGCTGATCAGAGTCGCGCCGAGGCCGATCATGATGCCGCGCAGCACGATCACGCCAAGGATGCCCCAGAAGAGCACGCGGTGCTGATACATGCGCGGCACCGCGAAATAGGTGAAGATCATCGCGATGACGAAGACGTTGTCCATCGCCAAACTCTTCTCCACGACGAAGCCGGTGAGGTAGAGCTTGGCCGCTTCCCAGCCGCTCAGCATGGTAGCCGCTTCGGCCGCGCTCGCCCCCGCGCGCTCGCCTTCAAAGGCCCACCAGACGAAGCCCGAGAAAAGCACTCCGAGGCCGATGTAGAGCGCCGACAGGATCAGGCTCTCGCGAACCTCGATCTCCTTGGTCTTGCGGTGCAGCACGCCAAGGTCAAACGCCAGCAGCACTATCACGATGGCAAGGAAGCTGAACCATAGCCACAAGGGCTTGGTCAGCCATTCATACATCAGAAATTCGGGCATCGTTCATCCATCCCTGTTGGCAAGTAGAAGGGGCTGAGGGCGGTGCCCCCGGCCCCTTCCCGTGTTTATTCTTAGGTCAGACCTGCGCGCTGGTCCGGGCCATCCGGTAGAGAATGTCCTTGACCCGCAGCTTCAGCTTCTTGAGTTGGCTGGTCCGGGTAGGATCGGGCCGGCGGCGACGCTGCTCCTCGCGCAGGGCCTGGTCGATCCGCTGGTGCGTTTCCAGAAGGCGGGACATTCGTGCTGTCATTGGTCAGTTCCTCCTCGTTCAGCTGATGAACCGATCGGAAGAGCCGAGGGAGCCGCCACGCACGGGTTCGAGGGGTCACGCGAGGGGCCACACATCGGATATTCCGATGCGGTCCGACATCACGCAGGCGCCGCCTGGCTTCATCTCGCCAGAGGAGCGCCACGCCAGAGGGGCCCGGTCCGCCTGCTCCTCTTAAAACTGTGAGTGCCGAAGATCAAGATCGAGTCGTTCTTCCAGATAGGAATCACGGTCCATGGCTTGGCAACTCCGTTGTGCAAGCCGCACCCGCTTTAACTTCTTTGAAGGTCGCGCCTCTGCGAGATAGCTCCGGCCGTCAGGTGCCGATCTGACTTGACCCTCAGCAGCTTGCGCCGGAAGCAATCCGCCAAGGTCGAGATTAAGATTGGGACCTCAGCTGAACAAGCGGCTGCTTTCGGGTTGCGCAGAATCGACCCAGAGCGACTGGAATGGGCGCTAAGCCGTCGCCGGAGCTTCGCACGGGCGAACGTCTGTTATCTACCGGTGCAGACCCGAAAGCCGCCGTTCCGCTTCCCACCACGAGCAGTCGTAAGTCGAGATTGAGCGAAGGTCCGCTTCAGGCAGTCTGCTGAGTCCTTAAGTACCTTGGATAGGCGCGAAGCAGATCAAAGAGGCAACTGGACGTGCCGGCCCCTTTTTGGAGGGGGCGCATACCTCTGAGGCTTAAACAGTAAAATGAACCCCAAAGTGACCCCAATAATGAGCCACTAAGATAGCTTTTCGATGTAAGTCCTTGAAATCGCTGGAGCGGGCGAAGGGATTCGAACCCTCGACCCCAACCTTGGCAAGGTTGTGCTCTACCCCTGAGCTACGCCCGCTCTGGCGACTGGACCGGTAAGATACCGGCCGGGTGAGGCGGCGCAGATAGCGGGGGCCTCCGCGCGGCGCAAGCCCCTCATCCGCCAGCCTTGCGACGGCCCGCCCCTGCGCTCATATGCGCCTCGTTCCAACGAGAAAGGTGCATGCGTGGCGACTCTTGGTCTCAGTCCGGAAGAGCGGGAGGCGGTCCGCACCTTTCAGGAGAACGTCCTCCAACCGTCGATGACCAACCTGGTCATCCTGGATTTCTGGGCGGAATGGTGCGGGCCGTGCAAGCAACTGGGTCCGGTCCTGGACAAGGTCGCCGCCGATTACGCCTCCAAAGGCGTGAAACTGGTCAAGATCGACGTCGACAAGGACAAGGTGATTGCCGCCCAGTTCCAGATCCGGTCGATCCCGACCGTGTATGCGCTGTTCGGCGGGCAGCCGGTGGCCGACCTCACGCAATACCGCAGCGAAGGCCAGTTGAAGCGGGCGCTCGACCAGTTGCTTGGCCAGTTGCAGGTCCGTGGCGAGGAGCAGGCGCTGGAAGCGGAAATCGAGCCGCTGATCGCCATGGCCGAGGAGGTGCTGGACGGCGGCGATGCGGCGCGTGCGGAAAACATCTTCGGCCAGATCCGCGACATGGCGCCCGGCCACCCGGAAGTGATCGGCGGCTTGGCCCGAGCGATGCTGGCCCAGGGCCGTGTGGACGACGCCGCCAGCCTGCTCGATACGGTTGACGAGGCCGACGCCAAGGATCCCGCGATTGCGCGCGCCCGCGCCGCCTGGTCGTTGGCGACCGCCGCCCCGGCGAGTCCGACCGCCGAGCTTGAGGCGCAGGTGGCCGCGAACCCCGACGACCACCAGGCGCGCTACGACCTCGCCGGTGCGCGAATGGCGAATGGCGATCGCGAGGGCGCGGCCGAAGCCCTGCTCGAGATCATCGGCCGCGATCGCGAATGGAACGAGGGCGCTGCACGGACCCGCTTCCTTCAGCTGCTGGAGGCGGCCGGCCTCGAGGACGCATGGGCGCGCGGCCAGCGGCGACGGCTGTCGGCCCTGCTGTTCACATGAGCGGGACCATCCGCCTGCCCCTGTTTCCGCTGGCCGGCGCGATCCTGTTCCCGCGCAGCCAACTGCCGCTGCACATCTTCGAGCCGCGCTACCGGTCGATGGTGGAAGACGCGGCAGCCGGCGTGGCCCGGATCGGCATGATCCAGCCGCAGGGTCCGGGGGACGACCCGTCGCATCCGCAGCTCTACCGGGTGGGATGCGTCGGCGAGATTGTCGGGCTCGAGGAACTGGACGACGGCCGCTTCAACATTGTCCTCCAGGGCTCCACCCGTTTCCGCCTGATCGCCGAAGCAGACGCCGGCACCGCCTATCGTCAGGCCGACGTCGATGCCGCAGCATTTCCCGACGAAGAGCCAGAGCCACTCGGCCTGGCCCAGCGCTCGGAGGTGGAGCGGGAGGCCCGGCGGTTGGGCGATGCGATGGGCCTGACGGTCGACTGGTCGGCGGTGAACCGGTTGGACGACGAGATGCTGGTCAACGCGATCGCCCAGGTCGCGCCGTTCGATGTCGGCGCCAAGCAGGCCTTGCTCGAAGCGGAAACGCTGAACGGACGGGCCGACCTGCTGGTCCAGCTGATGCAGTTCCTGCGCGCGGCGCAGGGCGGGACGGGCGGACCCGCCCGGCTTCAATAACCGGTCAGATCGGCAGGCCGCGAAGCAGCAGGGGCAGATCGCCGCTGGTGCCCCGTGCTTCCGCGTTGAGCCGGTCCTTCAGCGGCCCGACCCGGTCGACCAGGCTCATGCCCAGCCGTCGGACGGCCGAGGCCGTGCGCCCGGGAATCGAATATAAACGCGTCAGACTGTCGGTGGCCAGCGCTACCGACAGTATGTCGAGGCTCCGCCAGCGTTGATACCGGGCGAGCAACTGGGCATCGCCGAGGTCGAGGCCCAGCCGCGCGCCGTCGACCAGCACTTCGGCCAGAGCGGCGGCGTCGCGGAACCCGAGGTTGAGGCCCTGGCCCGCGATCGGGTGAACGGCGTGCGCGGCGTCGCCAATCAGCGCGATCCGCTTGTCGGTGATTCGCGCGGCGTGATGAAAGCCGAGCGGGTAGGTGGACCGGGGTGCGATCATCCGTACCTGCCCGAGGAACCCGCCCATCGCCGCCTCGGCCTCGGCAGCAAAATCCTCGTCCGGCAGGCTCATCCAACCTTGCGCGTCGCTCGCCGGGACCGTCCAGACGATGGCCGAGCGATGGCTGCCGTCGGGCAGATCGCTCATCGGCAGCAGCGCAAAGGGGCCGCCGGGATAGAAGATCTCGTAGGCGACGTCCTCGTGAGGATATTGATGGGCGAGCGTGGAAACGACCGCGGCGTGGTCGTAGCGCCATTTTGCCATCCGAATGCCGGCGGCTTCGCGAGTCGGCGAATTGCGCCCTTCCGCCACGATCAGCAGTGGCGCGGCCAGCTCGGTCCCGTCGGTGAGGGTCACGGTCACCCCGGCATCGCCGCGGTCGATGGCGGCGGCGGCGCTCTGCCACCGCAGCGTGACGCCCTCGCCCGCCTCGGCCCGCGAGCGAAGGGCCGCCCGCAGGTGGCGGTTCTCATGCATGTGGCCAAGCGGTTCGCCATCGTCCCCGGGTTCGAACGTCAGGCCGCCGGGGTCGAGCCCGTCGGCCACCCGGATCGCGCGGATCGGATGGCCGGGCGCCGGCAGATGATCGGCCACGCCGACCGTTCGGAGCATTCGCATGCTGGACGAACTGACCGCGCTGGTACGCCCGTCGAAAGCGGCGTCGCGGCGCTGGTCGGGGTCGGCCGGATCGATCACGATCGACGACAATCCGCTGCTGTCGAGCGCGGCGGCGAGCGCAAGGCCAACCAGTCCGCCACCCAGGATGATCACATCGGCACGTTGCATATTTGCAATGTAGGAGGTTCCTCGCCGCGCGTCATCCTTGACCGAAGAGTCCGGCGGAAGGCACAATGACGTCACGGTATTTCGAAGGGTGGGATCAGGGTATTATGGCGACGGCGGCGGGGCGGGCGCAACGGCGCGAACTTGAGCCCGATTGGCGCGACAAGCTGAGCGAAAGCCTGCGGGTCTTTGCCCTGCGGACGGCGGGCGCACTGCTGCTCGCCCTGGGGATTGCCTTGGCGGTCGCGCTGCTGACGCATTCGACGACCGACCCCAGCTGGATGACCGCCGCCGCCGGGCCACCGAGCAACTGGCTCGGCACCCCCGGCGCCTATGCCAGTGACCTGCTGCTGACCCTGTTCGGCCTTGGCTCCGTCCTGTTGCTGCCGGTGCTGGCCTTGTCGGGCATTCGCCTGCTGCGTGGACAGGACGCTGGCCGGATCGGCCGGATGCTGTCGATCAGCGCCTTGGGGGCGCTGCTGGTCGGGATTGCGCTCGGCCTGACCGCGGGATCTGCGGTGTCCGGTCTGCCGGGGGGATGGGGCGGGGCGCTCGGGCTTGGTGGCGCGAACGGTATGGAGTTCGGAATCGACCGGATCGGCGATCCGGCGATCGCAGGGCCGGTGCGGCTCGCGCTGATCGTCATGCTTGGCCTGGGCGGACTCGCACTCGCGTTCCTTGCGCTTGGGCTTCGCTCAGAAGAGCGGGGCTGGATGGCGGGCGTGATGCGCCGCACCCCGGGTGAACGCGCGCCCGCGCCGCGGCGTACTGCCGTCCGCGAACGCAAGGAGCGGGACGAGTCGCCGCCTGCGGCTCCCCCGCGCTCGCGTCCGGCAGTTGCCGTGACCGAACCCGCCAGCGCGCTCGCTCCGGCGGCAAAGAAGGGCGCAAAGGGCGTCGCCCGGTCCCAGCAGCAGAGCCTGGCGTTGGGCGACAATTATTCCCTGCCGCCGATCGAACTGCTCGCCCAGCCGCCTGAAAGTGGCCGCAACCCGGTCGACCGCGCCGGGCTGGAGCGCAATGCTCGCCTGCTCGAATCGGTCCTCGAGGATTTCCATGTCCGTGGTGACATCGTCGAGGTCCGCCCGGGACCGGTCGTCACCATGTACGAGCTGGAGCCCGCCAGCGGGATCAAGGCCAGCCGCGTCATCCAGTTGGCCGACGACATCGCGCGCAACATGTCAGCTCTGTCGGCCCGCGTCGCGACCATCCCGGGCCGCAGCGTCATCGGCATCGAGCTGCCCAACCCGAAGCGCGAAACCGTCGCTCTGCGCGAGCTCATCGCGTCGCAGGCGTTCGAGGATCAGTCGATGAGCCTGCCGCTGATCTTGGGCAAGAACATCTCCGGCGATCCGGTCATCGCCGACCTGGCGCCGATGCCCCACCTGCTGGTCGCCGGAACCACCGGGTCGGGCAAGTCGGTCGGTCTCAACTGCATGATCCTGTCCTTGCTCTACCGGATGGGGCCGGACGAGTGCCGGATGATCATGATCGATCCCAAGATGCTGGAACTCAGCGTCTACGACGACATCCCGCACCTCCTCTCGCCCGTTGTTACCGAACCGGCAAAGGCCATCCGCGCGCTCAAATGGGCAGTGGAGCAGATGGAGGAGCGCTATCGCATGATGGCGAGCCTGGGCGTCCGGGCGCTGAAAAGCTTCAACGAAAAGGTGCTCGACGCCAAGGCGCGTGGGACCAAGCTCGGGCGGCGGGTGCAGACCGGCTATGACGCCGATTCCGGCCAGCCGATCTATGAAACGGAGGAGCTGGAATACGAGGTGCTGCCGCAGATCGTGGTGGTGGTGGACGAGCTTGCCGACCTGATGATGACGGCCGGCAAGGAGGTCGAGTTCCTGATCCAGCGGCTGGCGCAAAAGGCGCGGGCGGCGGGCATTCACCTCATCATGGCGACGCAGCGCCCTTCGGTTGACGTCATCACCGGCGTCATCAAGGCCAATCTGCCAACCCGCATCTCCTTCCAGGTGACGAGCAAGATCGATTCGCGCACCATCCTGGGCGAACAGGGGGCCGAGCAGCTGCTGGGCAAGGGCGACATGCTATACATGCCCGGCGGCAAGCAGATCCTGCGCGTGCACGGGCCCTTCGTCAGCGACGAGGAGGTCCGCGCGGTGGCCGAGCATTGGCGGCGTCAGGGCGTGCCGGACTATATTTCCGCGGTCACGGAGGAGCCTGAGGACGGCGGTTACCAGCTGGACGGCGCCCCCGACGGCGAGGAGGATGCGGAGACCGCATTGTACCGCAAGGCGATCCAGATCGTGGCCGAAAGCCAGAAGGCCTCCACCTCCTACCTGCAGCGGCAGCTGCGCATCGGCTACAATTCGGCCGCGCGCCTGATCGAGCGCATGGAAAAGGACGGTCGGGTCGGCCAGCCCGACCATGTCGGCCGGCGCGAAGTGCTGATGGACATGGACGGCCATCCGCTCTGATCGGCGCGTTCCCTGAACCTACGGGAACCGCTGGGTTCAGAGGGCATTCAACGGCTCGGCGGCATGGGGCAGGCCAAGGTTTTTGCATCAGGAGTTATTCCATGAAGTTTGCCACTTTCTCCGCGCGTCTGCTTGCGCCCGTCGCGATCGCCGCGACCATCGGCGGCGCCGGCGCGGCCGTGGCGCAGACCAGCGGTCTGGCCCAGGTCGAGCGATCGCTGGCCGCCACCCAGTCGATGACGGCCAGCTTCGTCCAGACCGACCAGCGCAATCGGTCGGTTCGCGGGAATCTGCAGCTGAAGCGCCCGGGCAAGATCCGCTTCTCCTACGGCAGCGGCGCGAGCATGCTGATGGTCGCCAACGGCCGTAACCTGACCTTCATCGACTATGACGTCGGGCAGAAATCGAGCTGGCCGATCGCTCGCTCACCCTTGAGCGTGCTCCTGTCGCCCCAGCCCGACCTGTCGCGCATCGCCCGGTTGCTGCCGACCAGCGATCCGCGCGTGGTGCTGGTGCGTGCCCGCGACAATCGCCGGGCCGAATTCGGGACGCTTATTCTAGCGTTCGTGAAGTCCCCCAGCGCGCCCGGCGGTCTGCTGCTGGAAGGCTGGACGGCGATCGACGCACAGAACAAGCGCACCACGGTGAAGCTGGACAACCAGCGCTACAACGTCGCGGTGCCGGAAAGCGCCTTCACCTATGCCGAACCGTCCAAGCGGAAATAAACGAGGGAAAACCAGTATTTAATTTGCTACCGTTCATGTTTCCGACAGGCCGCATGACATATTAGCGACATTGGTCGTGGCATTGGCTTGGGGTTTCCCCCTGTTACCCGGGCCGGCTCGACCACCTCGCGTGACGAACGCTTGGTCGGCCCTCGCTCCATGCCCCCGGAGCGGGGGCCTTTGCCTATCCGGACCGAGTCCCTTAAGCGGTGGCGCCGTGACGACCCTCAAAATTGCCAGCTGGAACATCAACTCGGTTCGCGCCCGTGCGGGCATCGTCGAGCGCTTCCTGCAGGAAGAGCAGCCCGACGTGCTATGCCTGCAGGAAACCAAGGCGCATAACGATGTCTTTCCGAGCGAACTCTTCACTCGCCTTGGCTATGTGCACCACCAGCTGAACGGTCAGCGGATGCATCACGGCGTCGCCATCCTGTCTCGCCTGCCACTGGAAGAGCCAGGCGCACACGACTGGCAGGACAATGGCGAGGCCCGACACGTCGGTGCCCGGCTGCCCGGCGGCATTCGGCTGGAAAATGTCTACGTGCCGGCCGGCGGCGACATTCCCGACCGCGCGCTCAATCCTAAATTCGGCCAGAAGCTCGATTTCCTCGCGCGGATGACCCGGTGGTCGGAAGGCCTCAAGGAGCCGACGATCATCGTTGGCGACTTCAACGTTGCCCCGCTGGAATGCGATGTGTGGAATCACAAGGCGTTACTGGATGTCGTGAGCCACACGCCGATCGAGGTCGAGAAGCTGGATCGGCTGCAGCAGGCGCATGGCTGGGTCGACCTGGGCCGCCGGTTCGTGCCTGCGCCGGGCCGCAATTTCACCTGGTGGAGCTACCGCGCCAAGGATTGGGCAGCGAGCGACCGAGGGCGCCGACTCGATCACATGTGGTGTTCTCCCTCGCTTGCGGCGCAGGCCACCGGCCACCGGGTGCTGGAGCCCTGCCGCAGCTGGGAGCGGCCGTCGGACCATGTGCCGCTGGTGCTCGAGCTTTCGCTTTGAGCGAGGTGCGCAACGCTCTCGACGCGCTGCGCAAAGGCGAGGCCGTCCAGTTAGGGCGCCTTACCATCGTGTCGGTCGAGACCGGAGCCGCTCCGATCGGCGCCAAGCTGTTGCTGAGCGGCGAGCGGGCAGCGGCTCTTCAACTTGGCAACCGGATCGCTTCCACCGATCCGGCGCGTCCCGTGCTCCTGCAGCGCGAACAATGGCTCGATGAAGCCGCCATGCGCTCGCTGGCCGACCCGGCGGGGGACTTCAGCCGCGCCCCACTCGGCCCGTTGACGCCATGCGAACTCACCGATCCGCCAGCGGCTGCGGCGGCCATGCTGCTGTGCCGGCTGGCGGGACTGCTGCCGGCGGCATGGGTGTCCGGCGGCGAGGCGGCGGTGACGGTGGACCCCGCCAGCGTATTCGCGGCCGAACGCCGGTCGACTGTCACGCTGGCAGCCCGTGCGCGGCTGCCCATCGAGGATCTCGCCGTCGAGGCGCAGATCGCCGTCTTTCGCGCTACCGAGGACGGCAGCGAGCACGTCGCCGTCATTGTCGGCGCGCCGGCCGGCCGGCCGCCCCTGGTCCGCCTGCACAGCGAGTGCCTGACCGGGGACGTGTTCGGCAGCCTCAAGTGCGACTGCGGGCCTCAGCTGCGGCAGGCGTTGAAGCTGATTGCGGTGGAAGGCGCGGGGGTTCTTCTCTATCTGCGGGACGAGGGCCGGGGCATCGGCCTTGCCAACAAGATCCGCGCCTATCAGCTGCAGGATCGCGGACTCGACACGGTGGACGCTAACCGCCGCCTTGGTTTTGCCGACGACGAACGCGACTACGGCCTGGCCGCCGCGATGCTAAAGGCGCTCGGCCTGGACAAGGTTCGGCTGCTGACCAACAATCCGGCGAAGGTTTCAGGGCTGGAGCAGGCCGGCATCAGCGTCGTCGAACGCGTCGCCCACCACATGCCCGCCAATCCGCACAATGCCGACTATCTGGCGGTCAAGCGGGCACGGAGCGGGCACCTGCCCTAATCTTCGAACAGGGCGGAGCCGACCCGCACGGCCGTGGCGCCCAGCATGGCCGCGGTCCGGTAATCCCCGCTCATTCCCATGCTCAGCCCGACCAGTTCATGCCGCGCGGCCAGCTTGGCCAGAAGCGCGAAATAAGGCGCCGGTTCCGGACCGAGCGGTGGAATCGCCATCAGGCCGACCAACGGTAAAGGCGAAGCCCGGACTCGCTCGACGAAGGCCGGCAGCTCCGCCAGCGCGACGCCGCCCTTCTGCTCTTCCTCCCCGACATTGACCTGAATGTAGACCTGCGGATGGCGGCCGGATCGTTCGGCCGCCCGGACCAGGGCGTCGAGCAGGCTCGCGCGGTCGAGCGAATGGATCGTATCGAACAACGCCACGGCTTCGTCGGCCTTGTTCGATTGAAGGCGGCCAATGCAGTGCAATCGCACGTCGGGATGGCGCGCCCGAAGCTCGATCCACTTTTCCCGTGCTTCCTGCACGCGGCTTTCACCGAAATCGCGCTGCCCGGCGTCGATCAGGGCTTCGATCTCTTCGCGGGAACGGGTCTTGGACACGGCGATCAGCTGGACGGAGCCGCGGGGGCGGCCCGCAATCCGGCAGCCTTGCTCGATGCCCTGGCGAACGATTTCCAGTCGAGTGGCGGCGTTGGTCACCGCGCGCTGCTATAGGGCGGCGCATGAGCACGCAACGCTGGCCGCGTGAATGGCTGATGACGGATGAGCGGATGGGCGACCGGCTGTGGTCGGCGATCGCGCGGCTGCCGCGGCATGGAGGCGTGGTGTTTCGGCACTATTCGCTGGGATCGGCACAACGGTCGGCGCTTGGCCGCCAGGTGGCTCAGGCCGCCAGCGAGAGGGAAGCGCTGCTGGCCGTGGCGCGGGACGAACAACTTGCTCTGCGGCTAGGCGCACGCTTGGTCCATAACCCCGACCGGCCGGGGACGCTGCCCTTCTCCCGCGCCGTGCACACTGAGGCCGAGGCACTTCGGGCCAGGCAGGATGGAGCGGCGCTGGTGTTCGTGTCGCCTGTGTTCCCCACCCGCTCCCATGTCGGCGCGTCGGCCTTGGGCAAAGCAGAAGCGCTGAGGTTCGCTCGACTTGCAGGCTGTCCCGCCGTTGCACTGGGCGGGATGGATCGGCAGCGAATAAGTGAGCTTGGGCCGGGTTTCCACGGCTATGCGGGCATTGACTGCTGGCTGTCTTACAAAGGCCCGGCTTCGTCGTGTCTCACGCCAGGCTAGATCGCTGCGGATCCGCTCGTGCGGCTCGGCGGCTCAGCCTTAGAATTTTATGGCGGTGCCGACGTAGACCGCCTGGCTGTCACGCCGCTGGTCGGAGAAGGTGGCGATCTTCTCGCGTTCGATCTTGTAGCGAACACCACCCGTGACCGCGACCTTGCTCGACAGATTATAGGCACCGCCCACGTCGAGTGCGTAGGTGCTGTTGTTCGCGAGCGCGGTCGAGGCGCGGCCGTCCGGGCGATCCGCGCTGGCGGCTACGCGGCCGGTGAACCGCTTCAAATTATAGCTCACGCCAACAGCTGCGCCTTCGCGGCTGCCGAGTGCCGGGTTGGCAGCCGAACCCTTGGCGACGTCGCCGGAGACGGCGAACCGCCGCCAACCGACCGCAACGCCAAGATTGTAGCTGGCCGGAGTAAGCGACACGCCTTCCGCCGTCGAACGGACCGCCACGTCCCGCGCCTGGGCAGGAGTCGCTGCACGCGCACGAATTGCCACGCGAACCTGGCTTGGACGCCGCTTGGACGCCGCCGGCGTGAATCCGAAGTCGCTGGCCAAAGCCGGCCGGCTTGCCAATGCGGCCGCAAGGCGGGGATCGGCCTGGGCAGGTGTGAAGCTCCGCTCGAAGCTCAAGGCCACGGCGGGGGGCTTGTCGCCGCTCTTGGACGGCGCCGCGATGACCACGGTCGCAGGCAGCAGAAGGCTGGCCGTGGCAAGTGCCACCGCCAATTTTCCCTTGCTGATCCGGCCCCTGATCATCGAGTCCATTCACTCCCTGTGAAGTTCATATAGCCCCGGCCATATGAATGTTCCACGACACTTCCCGGAATCGTACCGCAATGTGACATTGAATCCACAACCCGGCGTGGACGCGCTCTCCCTTGCGGCGCTCCGCCCAGCGCCTATAAACGCCGCCAATCCCTTTTGCCACGAAGCAGGATCGTCGATGAACCGCACCCGTTTCCTTTCCGCCGCGCTGATTCCCTTGGCGCTGCTCTCCGCGGGCTGTGCGCGCAATCGTTCGGCTCCGGTCGACCTTGCGCCGTCGCGGCTGACGTCGATCGGCGTGAACACCTATTTGTGGCGCGCAGCGATCGACACATTGAGCTTCGCACCGCTGATTACCGCCGACAGCAACGGCGGCGTAATCGTCACCGACTGGTACGCGAATCCGAACAGCCCGGGCGAGCGGGTCAAGCTGACCGTCTCCATCCTCGACCAAGAACTGCGCGCCGATGCCTTGCGCGTCGCTGCCAGCCGCCAGGTTAATCAGGGCGGCCAGTGGGTGGACGCCCCGGTCAGCGCCGCCACAGTCCAGAAGCTTGAGGACGTGATCCTGACCCGCGCCCGCGACATCCGCCGCGCGACCATCGCCGGCTAACTCACACGGAGACTTCATGACCGACCGTTTCGATCCGGCGGCGAGCGACTCCCGCTGGCAGGAGCGGTGGGAATCGGCGGGCTGTTTCCGCGCCAACAGCGCCAGTCCCAAGCCCAAAAGCTATGTGCTTGAGATGTTCCCCTATCCGTCGGGGCGGATCCACATGGGTCACGTGCGCAACTACACCATGGGCGACGTGCTGGCCCGTTTTCGCCGGATGCAGGGTATGGAAGTCCTCCATCCGATGGGGTGGGACGCCTTCGGCATGCCGGCTGAAAATGCGGCAATGGAGCGGCAGGTCCATCCCGGCGATTGGACCCGCCAGAACATCGCCACCATGCGCGCACAATTGAAGCGGCTCGGCTTCGCGCTGGATTGGAGCCGCGAACTCGCGACCTGCGAGCCCGACTATTATGGGCATGAACAGGCGCTGTTCCTCGACCTGTTCCAGGCCGGGCTGGTCTATCGCAAGGAATCGGAGGTCAACTGGGATCCGGTCGACATGACCGTGCTTGCGAACGAACAGGTGATCGACGGGCGCGGCTGGCGCTCCGGAGCACCCGTCGAGCGGCGCAAGCTCAGCCAGTGGTTCCTCAGGATCACCGATTTCGCCGAAGATCTGCTGCAGGGCCTGGGCGACCTCGATCAGTGGCCCGACAAGGTTCGGCTGATGCAGGAAAACTGGATCGGCAAGAGCCGCGGCCTCCGGTTCGCGTTCCAACGCGCGGACGGCGCCGGCGACATCGACGTTTTCACCACTCGCCCGGATACGATCTTCGGGTCCAGTTTCGTGGCGATCTCACCCGGACATCCGATCGCGGAGCAGCTTGCAACCCAGCGGCCCGATGTCGCGGAATTCATCGCGCAATGCCGGTTGGGCGGGACCACCGCCGCCGAGATCGAAACGGCCGAGAAGCTGGGTTTCGACACCGGGCTGGAGGTCGTCCACCCGCTCGATCCCAGCTGGCGCCTCCCGGTGTGGATCGCGAACTTCGTGTTGATGGATTACGGGACCGGCGCACTGTTCGGGGTGCCGGGCCACGACGCCCGCGACTTCGAATTCGCGACCAAGTACAAGCTGCCCATCCGCCGAGTCGTCGCCGCCAGCGTCAATGATGCGGGCCTTTCAGTCACCGAGGCCGAAACCGGTTCAGGCGTTGCAGTCAACTCTCGTTTCCTCGACGGCATGACCACCGACGCGGCCACGGCCGAGATTATCCGTCAGGCCGAAAGCGCCGGTTGGGGCAAGGGCTCCACGCAATATCGACTGCGCGATTGGGGGGTCAGCCGCCAGCGCTATTGGGGAACGCCGATCCCCATCATCCATTGCGATCGCTGCGGCGCCGTGCCCGTGCCGCGTAAGCAGTTGCCGGTCGTCCTGCCCGAAGACGTCAGCTTCGACGTCCCGGGCAATCCGCTAGACCGCCATGACGGGTGGCGCCGCGTGACCTGCCCCGGCTGCGGCGGCCAGGCGTCGCGCGAAACCGATACGCTCGACACCTTCGTCGATTCCAGCTGGTATTTCATCCGCTTCGCAAGCCAGCCCGGCGACAGGCCGTTCGACCGGGCCGAGGCCGAGGCCTGGTTGCCGGTTGCGCAATATATCGGCGGGGTCGAGCATGCGATTTTGCACCTGCTTTACGCCCGGTTCTGGACCCGGGCCCTGCAGAAGATCGGCCAGATAGGCATGGCCGAGCCGTTCAAGGGCCTTTTCACCCAGGGGATGGTGACCCACGAAACATACAAGGCTGGCGACGGAAGCTGGTTGAGTCCCGATCAGGTTCGGCGCGAGGGGGATGACTGGATCCACATCGAAAGCGGTCTCCCGGTTACGGCCGGCCGGGTCGAGAAGATGTCCAAGTCGAAGAAGAATACGGTCGATCCGGAACCCATCGTCGACCGCTACGGCGCGGATGCAGTGCGGTGGTTCATGCTATCGGACTCGCCGCCCGAGCGCGATCTTGAATGGTCGATCGGCGGCATTGAGGGTGCCGCCCGTTTCGTTCAGCGCGTGTGGCGCCTGGCAACGACCCAAAGCATTGGCAGCGGCGACGACCGCGATCTTGCCCGCCGCCTCCACAAGGCAATCGCGGCGGTCGGCCAGGCGATCGAAGCGTTGCAGTTCAACAAGGCGGTGGCGGCCCTTTACGAGCTCACCAATGCGATCGAGAAGGCCAAGTCGAGTGCGACCCGCAGCGAAGCCGTCCGCACGCTGATACTGCTCGTTGCGCCCATGGCGCCCCACCTGGCGGAGGAAGCCTGGGCGGTGCTCGGCAACAGCGATCTCATCGTCGATCAGGCTTGGCCGGCGCACGACCCCGCCCTGCTGGTCGACGATGAAGTCACGGTCGCGATCCAGGTGAACGGCAAGCTGCGCGACACCCTTGTCGCCCCGCGCGGACTGGACCGCGGCAGGTTGCAGGAATTGGCGCTTGGAACCGAGAAAATCCTGCGGCTGGTGGAAGGCGCTGAGCCCAGGAAAGTGATCGTGGTTCCCGACAAGCTTGTGAACATCGTCCTGTGATCCGCCCCCTTCCCCTCCTGTTGTTGGCAGTAGGCCTGTCGGGTTGCGGCCTTCGCCCTCTGTATGCCGACGGTTCGCAGGGCGTGGTCGCAACGTCATTGCGAACCATCTCTGTCGCGCCGATCGAGGGCCAGGTCGGATGGTTGGTGCGGACCGCTTTGGTCGATCGTCTGGGTGAGCCGGAAAGCGGCGCTGCTCGCTACCGTCTCGAGGCGGAGCTGGACGACGACATCACCGGCTTCGGTATCCGCGGCGATTCCGGCGCTACGCGAGAGCGTCGAACGCTGCGGGCGCGTTACCGCTTGATTGATGCGGCCACGGGGCAAGTTGTGCTTGACGCGACCGCTGGATCCGACGCGGGGATCGACGTGGTCGGATCGGAATATGCGACTGTCGCCGCCGAGCAGACGGCTGCCGAACGGCTGAGTCAGATCATCGCCGACCAGATCGTTGCCCGTCTGGCACTGTTCGCGACCCGCGCGCCTCGGTCGCGGTGAAGTCGGCGCGCGGTCAATTCCCCGGCGCGGCCGAGCGTCCCGATCCACGCCTGCGGCTTTACCTGTTCTACGGTCCGGACGAGGCCGGTTCCCGCGCGTTAGCATCACAATTGCTGCGCAGCCTTGGAGCGGAGAAGCGCAGCCTTACGGGCGCCTCGCTGCGGAGTGATGCTGGCGCACTCGCTTCCGAGGCATGTGCCATCTCGATGTTTGGTTCGGCGCAATTATTGTGGGTCGAACCGGCGGGAGAAGAGGTCCTTCCTGCCGTTGAAGCGGTGCTGGACGCGGCGCAAACCGATCACATTGTGGTGATCGTTGCTGGGGCGCTGAAGAAGACCTCTGGCCTGTTAAAGCTGGTCGAAGGCCATAAACATGCGATTGCGCATCAGTCCTTCATGCCCGAGGGTCGCGATGCCGACCGCCTTGTCGCGGAGATCGGTCGGCAATTCGGCCTGCGAATTGACCCGCCCCTGGCATCGCGGATCGCGTCCCAGGCGGCGAACGATCGCGCAATCATCACTCAGGAGTTGGCCAAGTTTGCGCTCTATCTGAATGTTGATACGAACGCGCCCGGCGACCTGACAGAAGATGTGGTGGAAGTGCTCGGCGCGGATGCGTCCGAAGCAGATAACGGTCGTGCCGGTGACCTTGCCCTTTCGGGCGACGTCGCGCGGCTGGTTCAGGAGCTCGATCAGATCGCTGCTGGTTCCGCCGACGCAATTCCCGTCATGCGCGCGCTCCAGCGACGCGCGCTGATGCTGGCGGGGTTGCAGTCGAAGATCGATTCCGGTCAGCGCGTCGATGCCGTCATGGCGTCAGCGTGGAAGAGGGACAAGACGGTTGCCGCCACAGCCCTACCGCGATGGTCAAGTGAACGCCTCTCGCGTTTGCTAGAGCAGATTGCTCAACTTGAGCGCGAACTCCTCCTTCGCTCACCTCCGGAACGCGCAGCGTTGGGCGAAGAGCTGGTCAGGATCGCGCGCTCTTCGCGCCGCTAGATTAGATCGGTTCGCCGGAAAGACGCTGGCAGATCAGATCCAGCTGATCGAGGTTCGAGAAGTGCAGGCCCACCGTGCCTGCTCCACCTTTCGCAATGATCTTCACTTTGAGGCCCAGCAGGTCGCCCAGCTGCCGTTCAAGAGCCTGGATGTCGGCATCTCCGTCCGCAGATTGGCGCGTCCCCGCACCCTTCTCTTGCCGTCCCCCTGGCCGTGCTGACTTGGTCAGCTGCTCCGCCTGCCGGACGGATAGGCCGTCGGCAATGATGCGCCGGGTTAGCGCCTCCGGATCCTCCGCAGCAGCGACCGCCCGGGCGTGCCCCATGTTGATATCGCCCCGACGCAGGGAGTCTCGAACGAACTCGGGAAGATCCCGCAATCTCAATAGGTTAGCGACGTGACTGCGGGATTTTCCGACCAGATTGGCAAGGGCGTCCTGCGTATGACCGTAACTGCTGATCAGCTGGGCGTAGGCATCTGCCTCTTCCAGCGCGTTAAGGTTTTCGCGCTGAATGTTCTCGATTAGCGCAACTTCGGCGGTGGTTCCTGCGTCAAATTCCCGAATGATCGCGGGAATACGGTGGAGTTGCGCGCGTTGCGACGCCCGCCAACGCCGCTCCCCGGCGATTAGCTCGTAAGTGCCGTTCCCCCTATCCCGCACCAGGATCGGCTGCAGGACGCCGCGGCGCGAGATCGAGTCCGCCAGTTCGGCAATCGCTTCCTCGGCGAAATGCCGGCGCGGCTGCTGCGGGTTCGGGACGATGGAAGCCACATCGATTTCGCGGATGCCCCCCCGGCCCGCCCCTTCCCCGCTATCGGGGGCGTCGCCCAGCAGGGCCGATAGCCCACGCCCAAGTCCGCGTGCGCGCTGCTCGCTCATGCCGCCTCCGCGGTGGGTGTCGACCTGGGAAGCCTGGCAATGACCTCTCGCGCCAGTCGAACATAGGCTTCGCTGCCCGAACAACGAAGATCGTAGATCAGCGCCGGCAACCCATGGCTCGGCGCTTCCGATAGCCGGACGTTACGTGGGATCACGGTATCGAACACCGCGCTGCCAAGGCATGCGCGGACATCTTCCGCGACCTGGCGCGAAAGACTGTTGCGCCGGTCGAACATGGTCAGCGCCACCCCAAGGATCGAGAGTTCAGGATTGAAGCCCGCGCGGACGCGCTCCACTGTCTGCAGCAATTGGCTCAACCCCTCCAAGGCAAAGAATTCACATTGTAACGGGACCAGCAATTTACGCGCTGCCACCAGCGCGTTGACCGTCAAAAGACCAAGCGATGGCGGGCAATCCATCAGGCAAACGTCCCACCTGCCGTCTGTTGCGGCATCCAGCGCATCGGCCAGTCGATGGGTGCGGCGGTCGTAACCAACCAATTCCACCTCGGCGCCGGACAGATCCTGGGTCGCCGGCAACAAGTCCAGTCTTGGCACCCGACTGGGCACCACTGCCGCGTCCAGCGTCGCCTCACCCAGCAACAGATCGTAGCTACTATGCTGACGATCCGCATGGTTCAGCCCTAGACCGGTCGACGCATTTCCCTGTGGATCGAGGTCGAGAAGAAGAACTTTCAATCCAGTCGCAGCAAGTGCAGTGGCAAGATTGATTGCGGTTGTCGTTTTGCCGACGCCGCCCTTCTGATTTGCAACCGCGATCCGGATCATGCGGATGTCCCACCCCTACGCCCATGTCTGGGCCTGACACGTTCGGCAACCACGATCACGGCGTCGGGATCGGTAGCGCTTCGCTCTATGCGGAACTCACCCTGCCAGTTCTGCCTGGCCTCTGCCAGTTCCTTTGCGCCGCTACGCCCTTTTGGCAGGATCCATCGCGTGCATTCATGGGACAAGTGAAGCCCCATCGCAAACAGTCGATCCAGGGAGGCTACCGCTCTCGCCGTTACGACATCGAACGAGCCCGAAACACGCTCGGCTTTCGCACATTCTACGCGGGCGTTGGTCAGGCCCAGGTCGGTCACGCAGCGTTGCAGGAAGGCCGCCCTCAATTTCCTTGGTTCGACTAGCACAATTGGCTGCGCAGTCAGGATTGCAAGAACCACGCCCGGCAAACCTGCGCCAGCCCCGATGTCGAGCCAGGTTCCATCGCTCGGCGCGAACGAACTGAGCTGGGCAGAATCTGCAATATGCCGGTCCCAAATGTCATCGACGGTGGAAGTCGAGATCAAATTCTGCGCATCATTCTCAGAGAGCAGAAGCTCGGTAAACCTCTCAAGCTTTGCCAATGTTTCACGTGAAACATCTCGTCCTGACAGCGCCGTTAACCGATCGATCATGCGGCGGCGCGAGATAAGGCGAGGTACAGAGCAGAGAGCGCAGCCGGCGTTACCCCGGGAACTCGTGACGCTTGGTCTAACCGCTCCGGCGAGGCCGCTTCCAGTCGTTCGACCATCTCGGACGACAGGCCAGGAATCGACCGATATTCAAAGCTGTCCGGAATTATCACCGAGCGGTCTCTGTCGATCGCCGCCCATTCCCGATGCTGCCGCTCCACATATGGGGCATAAAGCAGATCAGCTTGTCCTTCCTCGCTCGCTCGGAACGCTTCCGTGGTCCGAAAGTGGAGATGCTTTTCAATCTGCTTAGCTCTCTCGGGCCCGACGGCGCCTGACTGGAGCGCCGCGCATCCTAAACGAGCCACCGCATTGTCCGCGCGAAGACTCAAACGATACTCGGCCCGCGCCGTCATCATCCGGTATGGTTCCGAGACACCTTGCAGGGTCAGATCATCCACCATTACCCCGATATAGCTCGATCGCCGATCGAAGAGGACTTCGTCTTCACCCAGCGCATAGGCAGCAGCGTTGAGCCCGCTTACCAACCCTTGCGCGGCAGCTTCTTCATAACCGGTTGTCCCATTAATCTGGCCGGCAAGAAACAGCCCGTCATATTGGCGCGTTTGCAGAGTGCTCCGGAGATTACGCGGATCGACATATTCGTATTCGACAGCGTAGCCCGGCCGCAATATCTCCGCCCGTTCCAAGCCTTTGATGGTTTTGATGAAGTCTCGCTGTATGTCCTCGGGCAGCGAGGTCGAGATCCCATTAGGGTAGACGATCGGCGACCGCAGACCCTCCGGCTCAAGGAAAATCTGGTGGCCGTCCCGATCCTCGAACCGGCGAATCTTGTCCTCGATCGACGGACAATAGCGCGGTCCCCTTCCCTCAATCGAGCCAGAGAAAAGGGGCGAGCGATCAAAGGCCTCGGCAATCGTCTGATGGGTGCGGGCGTTTGTGCGGGTAATGGAGCAGCGGAGTTGAGCAGGCGCCTCATTTTCTTCGGGATGGCTGCTCATGCGCCACTGATCGCGATCGCTAGGCTGCTCTTCCAGCCGACCCCAGTCGATGGTGCGCCCATCGAGCCGCGGCGGGGTGCCGGTTTTTAGCCTGCCGCTGCCAAGACCAATCTCCCTGAGTTGCGCGCCAAGCGCGACGGCCGATCCCTCCCCTCGCCGCCCGGCAACTTCGCTCCGCTCACCGATGAAGATGCGGGCGTCGAGGAACGTGCCGGTGGCAACGACGAGCGCTCGGCACGGTAGCAGCGATCCGTCGCCGAGCGCCACGCCTTCGACGCGCCCATTCTTTTCCTGGAGGCTGACAGCTTCGCCGACCAGCAGGTCCAAATATGGTCTTGGAAGCAGCTTGCGAACCGCGTCTGCGTACAATGTCCGGTCCGCCTGCACCCTGGGACCCCACACGGCGGGACCTTTGCTGCGGTTCAGCATGCGGCGATGGATGGTTGCTTGGTCCGCCGCCCGAGCCATCAGCCCGTCGAATACGTCCAACTCTCGAACGAGATGGCCCTTTCCGACCCCACCAATTGATGGGTTACAGCTCATTTGGCCCAAGTCCGATGCACGGAATGTCAGCAGTGCGGTACGCGCGCCTCGGCGCGCCGCAGCTGAAGCGGCTTCGCACCCCGCATGTCCTGCGCCAATTACAACAACGTCATACATTTTCGCGCTTTGAGCCGCAGTGTTCCACGTGAAACAAAGGCTACTGACCAGATTATTTGCCTAGACAGAAACGGGAGAAGAGAGCGTCTAACATATCGTCGAGGCAGCTCAACCCCGTCACCCGATCAAGCGCCATTCTGGCTCCGCGAAGATGCTCTGCCACCAAAACAATGCTCGACTGGGCCTCTACCCGCAGGTCTTCGACCGTCTCACGAACATGTTGAGCTTGCCGCTCATTCAACGGAATCTCGCCATCGGAGGGCAATATCACCTGCGCATGAGCGATGATTTCGGCGGCTAGCTTACTTAATCCAGATCCTGTAACAGCCGACACGGCCAAAGCACCCGGCGGTGGAGATTGCCGCCCAGGTCGATCCGCCTGTGGGTGAACCTGAACAAGTCGATTATGTTCTGGGGCTTGCTCGGGTGTTCCCAACCAAAGCACCATGTCCGCGATGTCGGTTTGATCCCGTGCGCGCCGGATGCCTTCTGCTTCAACGCCGGCCTCAACCTCTCTAAGACCGGCAGTGTCGACAAGAATTAAGGGATAACCCTCTAACGACACGCGGACCTCGACCACATCGCGGGTCGTCCCCGCCTCCGCGCTGACGATGACCCGGTCGCTCCCGGTCAGGGCATTGAGCAAGCTCGACTTGCCCGCATTTGGAGGTCCCGCCAGCACGACCCGGAGGCCATGATTGAGAGGCTCGGACCGTGGCCGGTCAAGCCATTCCTGCATCTCATCGGCCAGACGATGTGCGTCAGAAATCAGCCCACCTACGTCGAGCGACGTTTCGTCCTCGTCCCCAACATAATCGATCGCTGCCTCGGCGCGGGCAGAAAGTTCGACCAGTTGGCGGCGCCATTCAATGATCTGGCGGCGAACGGCCCCACCGGCAATCGAGGCTGCCGCCCTGCGCTGCGCTTCGGTTTCGGCCTGCAGAAGGTCGGCCAGTCCTTCCGCTTCCGTGAGATCCAACCGCCCGTTGGCGAGCGCCCTGCGCGTGAACTCGCCTGGCTCCGCCTGCCGCAGGCCTGTGATTTCCCCAAGCGCGTTCAGCACCGCGGCCACCACCGCTCGACCGCCGTGACAATGGAGTTCGATCAGGTCCTCCCCCGTCGCGCTGGCCGGGGCGTCGAACCGGAGCACCAACGCCTCATCCAGCACGATACCCTGGGGCGAGCGCAAGACACGAAGCGCAAAGTTTCTCGCTGGTGGGATGGGGCCGTCGCACAGGGCTGCGCCGGCTTCGTGCGCTTTCGATCCACTAATCCGAATGACCGCAATGGCCGCCGGCGGCGATCCGCTGGAGCGAGCGAAGATGGTGTCGGCCATCAACCGCTCACTTGAAATCGGAATACCGCTCAGGCGAACAAGCGCCCGAGGCCGACCTGCGGATCGATCCAGCCATCGTAGATCATCTTTACAGCAACCCACAGGATGACTGCGAGGCCCACGTAGGCGATCCAGCGGTAACGTTCGATGTACCGGGCGATGATGTTCGCGGCGAGGCCCATCAAGGCAACCGCAAAGATCAAGCCGACGATCAGGATCCCGGGATGATCGCGCGCCGCGCCGGCCACTGCCAGGACATTGTCCAGGCTCATGCTGACGTCGGCAACAGCGACCGCCCAGGCGGCACCAGCGAAGCTCTTGGCGGGACGGAGGCCGCTGTGCTCGTCACCTGCGACTTCCGGTGAGCCCGCGCTTTCACCGGTGTGGCGAAGCTCGCGCCACATCTTCCAAGCGACCCACAACAGGAGGAGTCCGCCGACCAGAATCAGGCCAACAATCTGCAGGAGCTGAGTAACGATCAGCGCGAACAGGATACGCAACACCAGTGCTGCAAGTACGCCGATCAGAATGACCTTCTTGCGCTGCTCGGCCGGAAGACCAGCGGCCAGTGCGCCGACGACGATTGCGTTATCGCCCGCCAGCACGAGGTCGATCATCAACACCTGGATGAAGGCGGAGAACGCCGCCGGCTCCGTGATGTTGGAGAAATCCTTGATGATCGACGCCCAGATGTCGGCCGGTCCGCCGAACCCCGCAGGGACCGCGCTCACCGCCGCCGATGCGCTGGAAAGGATCAGATCAAGCAACAGATTTCTCCGACTTTATGGAATAACGAGCAGCTAGCGGGAACGGGCAACGCCGCGCCTGGCTCCCACTCGTGAGTAAAAAGCAAAGGCGCGGACCAGATTATTGATTCATCGACGCAAAGAAATCTTCATTCGACTTCGCATCCTTCATCTTGTCGAGAAGGAATTGCATCGCATCGACCGTGCCCATCTGCATGAGGATCCGGCGAAGCACCCACATCTTGGTTAGGATGGCCTGGTCGACCAGCAACTCTTCCTTGCGGGTACCGGACTTGCCGACGTCCAGCGACGGGAAGATGCGCTTGTCCGAGACCTTGCGGTCGAGCACGATCTCACTGTTGCCGGTGCCCTTGAACTCTTCGAAAATGACCTCGTCCATCTTGGACCCGGTATCGATCAGCGCGGTGGCGATGATGGACAGCGAGCCACCCTCTTCGATGTTGCGGGCGGCACCAAAGAAGCGCTTCGGCCTTTGCAGGGCGTTCGCGTCGACGCCGCCGGTCAGCACCTTGCCTGAGCTCGGCACGACCGTATTGTAGGCGCGCCCCAGGCGGGTGATGGAGTCGAGGAGGATAACGACGTCCTTCTTGTGCTCGACCAGGCGCTTTGCCTTTTCGATCACCATTTCCGCGACTTGCACGTGGCGCGAGGCCGGCTCGTCGAAGGTCGAACTAATTACCTCACCCTTCACCGATCGCTGCATGTCAGTGACTTCCTCGGGCCGCTCGTCGATCAGCAGCACGATCAGGAACACTTCGGGGTTATTGTCGGTGATCGCTCGGGCGATATTCTGCAGCAAGACGGTCTTGCCGGTCCGCGGCGGAGCGACGATCAGCGCGCGCTGGCCCTTGCCGAGCGGAGCGACGATGTCGATCACCCGCGCGCTCTTGTCCTTGATGGTCGGATCGAGCGTGTCGAGACGCAACTTGCTGTCGGGGTAGAGCGGCGTCAGATTATCGAAATTGACCCGATGGCGTACCGCATCGGGGTCGTCGTAATTGACCTGATTGACCTTGGTCAGTGCGAAGTAGCGTTCGCCGTCCTTGGGGGCGCGGATCTCACCTTCGACGGTATCGCCGGTCCTAAGGCCGTAGCGGCGGACAATCTGCGGCGTGACATAGATATCGTCCGGGCCGGCCAGGTAATTCGCCTCGGGCGACCGAAGGAAACCAAAGCCGTCGTTCAGCACCTCGATGGTGCCCGTCCCGATGATTTCGGCGCCGCTTTCGGCCCGCACCTTCAGGATCGAGAACATCAGGTCCTGCTTGCGCAGAGTAGAGGCGCCCTCGACCCCCATCTCTTCAGCCTGAGCCACAAGCTCAGCGGGCGATTTTTGCTTCAAGTCTTTGAGATGCATGGGGAACCTGGAGTTTCTCGGGAAGGATAGCCGGACGGCTGAAACAAGACCGCAACAAGGAAGGCGGTCACACCGGCGAAGGGGATACGGGCCGGTGCGGCCGTATAGGAGCGGGACTATGTCCCCGCGTTGCGCAAGTCAACAATGCCTCATTCCAGCCCCGCGATAAGGGCAAAGGCCAGCACCGCTGCCGACACAATCGACGCAAGACCGACCAAGGGCATATAGCCGACCACAGAGCCCACGAGGCGTGGAGCCAAGCGCTGGTGGTATCCGGGGAACAGCAGCATCAGCGCCGCGGTCAAAATCAGAAAACCCCCGAGCAGGCGCGCCCACCCGTGCCAGTCAAGATAATCGTCGAGTTGCGCGAATGCCAAGCCCGCAGTTCCGCGGCAAACGGCTTCGAACGCGTTGCTCTTCCGGCTTTGGGCGAAGCCGAAAAGAAACTTCCTTGCAAGGCGGGGCCGCATCATGCCCGTAAGTCCGAAACCGGCTAGGTAGATCACCACGATCCAAGCCACCGCAAGCCAGAGCGGCAGGAGGATTTCTTTCACTGGCTTAGAAGGGCTTTACGATCACCAGCACCACGATGATCGCAGTCGCAATGCCCGGTATCTCGTTCATGATCCGAAGGGTGCGGTTCTCCAAGGGTCGCGCTCCGGCGGCCAGCTTGCGCCCATACGCACCCATCCACCCCTGATAGCCGGTCAACGCAACTACGAGGGCGAGCTTGGCTGAGAACCAGACCTGACCCCATGCCCCGAGATGAAAAGCGAGCGCCAGCCCCAACAGCCATACGATGACCATCGCCGGCGTAAGAATGATCGATCGGGCGCGCTGCTCACGCTCGATCCAGGCCCGGTCCTCCGCCGACCCAGGCGTGGTCGCATGATGATAGACGTAGAAGCGGGGCAGCAGGAACAGGCCCGCGATCCAGAAGATCACAAAGGTGACATGCGCCGCCTTGACCCACGGATAGGCCGCGCCAAGCCAGCCGGAATAAGCAAGCAGGCCGCTCATAGCGTCTTGCCCAACAGGCGCAGCAGTTGTTCCACATGCGCAATGGGCGTGGTCTGCTGAATGCCGTGCCCCAGGTTGAACACGTGCGGCCGGTCCTCAAGCGAACGTAGTATCCGTTCAACCGATTGTTCGAGGGCAGCGCCACCCGCAATCAGCGCCAGCGGGTCGAGATTGCCCTGGACCGGCAAGCCGTCGGGCAGGACGGAATGCGCCCAGACCGGATCAACCGTTTCGTCGAGGCCGAGCGCGTCGATGCCGGTTTCGCGAGCATAGGCGGACAGCTTTCCGCCGGCTCCCTTGGGGAAGCCGATGATCGACAGCTGTGGCCGCGCCGCCCGCAGCCGTTCGACGATCCGGGCGGTCGGGGCAATGACCCAGCGCTCGAACTCCATTGGAGCGAGACTTCCAGACCAACTGTCGAAGAACTGCACCGCATCGACGCCGGCGTCGGCCTGGCCGATGAGGTAGGTAAGCGTCACTTCTTCGACCGCGGCGATGATGGCGCCGAATCGGCCTGGATCCTGATAGGCCATGGTTCTGGCTTCGACCTGGTCGCGGCTGCCTTCGCCGGCAACCATGTAAGTCGCGACCGTCCACGGACTCCCGGCAAAGCCCAGGAAGGTCGTCTCAGGCGCGAGTTGGGCCCTTACCCGACGCACGGTAGCGTAGATTGCTTCGAGGTGCTGTGGCGCGCCCTGGAGGCCGTCCAGCACCGCATTCGCAAGCGGAGGGGCAAGCCGTGGGCCCTCGCCGGCGACAAAGCTCAATTCCATGCCGAGCGCATGGGGCACGATCAAGATGTCGGAAAACAGGATTGCCGCGTCGAGTGGAAAGCGGCGCAGCGGCTGCAAGGTGATCTCGGCCGCCGCCTCCGGATCGTAGACCATGGAGAGGAAGCCGCCTTTGGCTGCCCTCAGCTCACGATACTCTGGCAGGTAGCGACCGGCCTGACGCATCATCCACACGGGCGGCGGATCGCGGCGTTCGCCCCGCAGTACGGCCAGAAGCGGTTTATCGGTCGGTTCAGTTGCGGGGAGAGCGGCCACCCTTCTCTTCTCTTTCTTATAGATTCTTAAAAAGGGAGTTGTTGTTTGAAGGCTCGCGGAAGCCGGGGAATAGGCGCACGTCCCACTTTTGCCAACAGGGTGGACGAATCGCCGTACGAGCAACGATGCCGAGTCGATTGTGTCGTCCCCCATGATTCACAGCTTGGGGATGTTTTCCGAGGGCCGTGGATAGAATCCGCCGCAGAACAGCAGCCAGTTTGGGACAAAACCGCTCTTTGGTCCGCCCCCTGACCCGCGCTAAGGCAAACCACCGGCTTTTCCACAGGAACAAATATGGACCTTGTCCTTGCATCGACCTCGCCGATCCGCCGCACTCTGCTGCGGAATGCCGGAGTTCAATTCCGGGTTGTGGCCCCGGACGTCGACGAGGAGCAGATCAAGCGCGGACACGGCGGCGACGACGAAACGCTGGCGGTCGCGTTGGCCGGTGCGAAGGCGCTTTCCGTAAGCAAACGTGAAACCGGCGCCATGGTGATCGGAAGCGACAGCCTCGTGTCGGTCGCGGGCCAGCGTTTCTCCAAGCCGCGAGATGTGGAGGAGGCAGCCGACCACCTGCGGTTCTTTTCCGGCAAGGACATGTTGCTCACCAGCGCGGTCGCACTGACCAAGGACGGCAAGATAGAATGGGCCGAAGCGCACACCGCAAGATTGCAGGTCCGCCCCCTTAGCGAGGCGTTCATCGATGGCTACCTTGCGGCAGACTGGCCAGAGGTCAGCTATTGTGTAGGGGTGTTCCGGCTGGAGGGGCCCGGCGTGCAATTGTTCGAGCGCATCGGCGGCGATCACTTCACGGTGCTTGGCCTGCCACTGCTGCCTCTACTGGGCGCACTACGGCAGCGCAGATTGCTGCCGTCATGACGTCATCGATTCCGTATGCCGAGGTGATCGGCGACCCCATCGCTCATAGCAAGTCGCCCCTGATCCATCGTTTCTGGCTCGATAAGCTGAAGCTAGCCGGAGACTATCGCGCCGTTCGGGTTACGGGCGACCAGCTTGCCGCCTATTTCGAGACGCGACGTCGAGATGTTGATTGGCGTGGGTGCAATATCACGATGCCGCACAAGCTTGCGGCGCTTGCGCATGTTCACAAGCATCACGACCCCAGCTTTCCGCCTGAGCCGGTCAATGTCGCGACAGTGCGCTCAGGTCGGCTGGAAGGCTTTAATTTCGACATTCACGGGCTGATCGAGCCGCTATTGACGCTCGATGGCGGGCGGCGCCATCCCGCTGGTGAAACCGCGCAAAGAATTACGCGGACCGCCGTGGTGCTAGGCAGCGGAGCAATGCTCTATTCGACGGCGTGGGTGTTGATGAGCCTAGGCTATGATCCCGTCATGGTCGCAGCCCGTAACCGGGTAGCCCTGGATGCGTTCCTGGCCAAGGCGGATCAACGGCACGTACGTTCGATTCCGTGGGGCGAGCCGCTGCCGACCTGCGATCTGCTCGTCAACGCCACCCCGCTCGGCATGGCAGGGCGAGGGCCCTTGCCTTATGACGCCGGTTGCGTTCGGGAGAACGGTATCGTGCTCGAGATGGGATATCACCCGCTGGAAACCCCACTGCTGGCAGACGCGCGGCGGCGGGGCCTGAGGATCGTGGACGGTTTGCAGATCCTGGTGGCGCAGGCCGCTCCCTCCTTCCACTTATTCTTCGGGGCTGCGGCTCCGCGCCACCTCGACCGGGAATTGCGCAAGTTGTTGAGCGCATGAAGCGCCTGGCGCTCACCGGTTCGATCGGCATGGGCAAGTCCACCGTCGCCGCCATATTCGCAAAGCGCGGTGTGCCGGTCTTCGACGCGGACGCGGTCGTCCGTCAGTTGCAGGGCTACGGCGGCGAACTGGTATCGGCGATCGAGCACCGTTTTCCCGGCACGACCAGGAACGGGGCAGTCGACCGCGATGCCTTGTCCATGGTCGTCCTGAGCCGGCCAGAAAAGTTGGCCGAGCTGGAAGCCCTGGTTCATCCGGCGGTCCAGGATGCGCGGGAGCGCTTTATTGACGAGCATTCCGATGCCCCGGCTTTGCTGTTCGACATTCCCTTGCTGTTCGAGACTGGTGGAGAGGATGCGTTCGACCGCGTGATCGTCGTGTCGGCGCCGGCCGCGCTTCAGCGGCAGCGCGTGCTTGGCCGGACCGGGATGACCGACCGCAAGTTCCGAGCCATGCTCGAACGACAGCTTCCCGACGCAGACAAGCGTGCGCGGGCAGACTTCGTCATCGACACGGGCGGGTCACTGGCAGCGACGGAGCGCCAGGTCGATGCGATCCTTGCTGGACTGGGGCTGGCGGCAGGCGCATAACCTTTTCATGCGCGAGATCGTATTCGATACGGAAACCACCGGCACCAACCCGGCCGGTGGCGACCGGATGGTGGAAATCGGCTGCGTCGAGATGATCAACCGGTGTGAGACCGGTCGCACCTTTCATGCTTATTTCAATCCCGAACGGTCGATGCCGTCCGAAGCGGAGGCCGTCCACGGGCTGTCCGCCATTTTCCTTTCGGACAAGCCTCTCTTCGGCGACAAGACCGAAGAATTGCTTGATTTCATCGGCGACTCTCCGCTGGTTGCCCATAATGCCACCTTCGACTTCGGCTTCCTCAACGCCGAGCTTGAGCGGTGCGGGCGCGATCCGGTCTGCCTCAGCCGGATGGTGTGCACCTTGATGATGGCCCGGGCGCGGCACCCGGGAGCGAAGCACAGCTTGGACGCGCTTTGTTCCCGTTTCGGGGTCGACCGCAGCCAGCGGGTGAAGCACGGGGCGTTGCTGGATGCACAGCTGCTGGCTCAGGTCTATGTCGAGTTGAGCGGTGGGCGGCAGATCGGTCTTGGCCTGGTCGCCGAGCCGGTACGGACCGCTGCCGAAGAGATCCGCGTCAGCAGTCCGGCGCATCGGCCTGTCCGTCCGGCGCGCCCGCATGCGGCATCGCTTGAAGAGCTGGCGCGCCACGCCCAATTCGTGGCCAAGCTGAAGGAACCGCTCTGGTCCAGGGTCCCAAGCTTCGGGATCGCGGCGACCAGTTGACGCGGCCGCGCTGCCGAGTGCAAGGCAAAAAGCGCGGAAAACAGGGCTGAATAGAAAGGACACACGATCGTGGAAGTTCGTGTCGCTGGTCACCAGGTCGAAACGGGTGGGGCGCTGCAAAGTCATGTGTCGGAGCGGATAACGGCGCTTGCCGACCGGTATTTCTCCCGCGCGATCGGCGCCAATGTGACCTTCGGCAAGGGTCCGCATGACAATGGCTTCACCTGCGATATTGTTGCACCGGTGGCCCAGGGCATGGTCCTGAAGGCGAGCAACCGTGCGCCCGACGCCCATCTCGCGTTCGAAGGCGCCGCGGACAAGATCGAGCGGCAGCTGCGTCGCTACGTGTCGCGTTTGCGCGAACGAAAGGGGGACGTGAACGGTGCCGTGACCCTGGACGAGAATGCCGGCTACACCGTGTTCGCCGCGCCGATGGCGGAAGAGGAGCCCGCGCCGGAGCATCCCCCGATCGTCGCGGAGACCCGGGTCGACATCCCGGCGGCCAGCGTCAGCGACGCGGTCATGATGATGGACCTTCGCAACACCAATGCGTTGATGTTCCGCAATTCCGGCACGGGCCATTTCAACATGGTCTATCGCCGGGATGACGGGACCATCGGTTGGGTCGAACCTCGGGGCTGAGGCGAGCCCATCCCTTTTAGACAGGCGGCTGCACGATTGCAGGACGCCTGGCGAGTGCGTGTATGCATCTGTCAGATTTCGTCGATCTCGACTCGGTCAAGACCGCCCTGCCGGCGACCAACAAGCGGGGTTTGTTCCATATTCTTGGACAGATGGCTGGCCAGCGGCTCGGGCTGGATCCGGCCGATGTGATCGCTGCAGTGGCCGAGCGAGAGCGGCTTGGCTCGACCGGGTTCGGCAACGGGGTCGCGATCCCGCACGGCAAACTCGCCGATCTTGGCCGGATCTATTGCCAGGTCGCCCGCCTGTCGGAACCGATCGACTACAAGGCCGTGGACGGCCAGCCGGTGGATTTGGCGTTTTTCCTGTTGTCGCCCCCCGACGCGGGAGCCGAGCATCTGAAAGCGCTGGCGGCCATTAGCCGGACGGTGCGGCATGCCCCGACATTGGAAAAGCTGCGCGGGGCCCGGTCGGCCGATGCGCTGGCCGCCGTATTGATCGGCGTCGATGAGCGCGACGCTGCCTGACCGTCTATCCGCTGGGGTGGAGGCGAGCGCTTTGCTGCGCCGGGCCGAAACGCTCGGTGGCTTCGGTACCGTGCTGAATCGGGGGGACCCGGAACGCGGAGCCATCATTCTCGCGGTTACGGAGCGGGGCCTGCATCACGCCCTGCTGGAGCGCCGATTGGGCCTGACCGGCCGCTACGCGTGGGGGCTGACAGGTCCGAAATCCGCCGATTCGACCGAGGTGGCACAATATCTAGCGCGGGCCCGACGTAATGACCCCGATTGCTGGATTTTAGAACTGGACATCCCATCCGCTGAACAGTTCGTCGCTGAAACGACCGCCGAAGGTTGATCCGCTCTTAAATGCGGTGAACGGAGGAACTCGTATTAGCGGAGAGCTTCCGCCGCGGGCAGGCAAAGGCCTAACGCGGGAGCCGCGCGAGACGGGGGATCAGCAGTTTGCGCGAGCTTTTCACAGCTTGTTGTTGCGCACTCCACGCCGGTCCACCGCACGAGCATGGATCAAGAATGTTTCATCGTTTGGCTGTTCTGGTTGCGGGCCTTGTTCTGACCGCTGGGTCGGTGGCACCCGCGCAGGTGACGCCCTATTCGGTTGAGCCGGTCGTCCCCACTACGAACACCAACGATGTTGTTCCTGCCGCGTCTGCAATTCCAGCTGTTTCGCCTGCCAAGCCTGATACGCTTGCGCCGATTGCCGAGCCGGACGAAAGCGAAGCGCCGCTTCCGCCCAAGGGTGCGACGTTGGCGGCCAAGGTCGCCGAATTGCGCGGGACTGATCCGGGCAGCCGCGAGCTAGAGTGCCTGGCGGTCGGCATTTACTTCGAATCGAAGAGTGAGCCGCTGGCGGGTCAGCTTGCCGTTGGGCAGGTGATCGCCAACCGGGCCAACAGCAAGGGCCGTTTCCCGTCCTCCTACTGCGGCGTGCTGTTCCAGCGCGGTCAATTCTCGTTCGTTCGCGGTGGCCGTTGGCCGGCCGTCGCGAAGGGCGGAACGCAGTGGAAGAATGCGGTCGCGATCGCTCGCATCGTCGACCAGGAGCTGCATGACGGGCCGGTTCCACGCGCCTTGTTCTTCCATGCCCGCCGCGTCAGCCCGGGTTGGAAGCTGACCCGCGTCGCGACCGTGGGCAATCACGTCTTCTACCGCTAAGCCTAGCTCACGTCCTCCTTTTGTTCTAGTAACAGGGCGTGAGTAGCGCGCCCGATCCCCTGTTGCCGGAACCCGGCTGTTTCGCCGATCAGCCACCCGTCGCCGGTGAGGTCGCACGTGGGGTTACGCGGCTGTTCTGCCGGCAGGACTTGTTTTCCATTTGCGAAGTCCCGTTGCCCAATGGCCGGCGGGCCGATCTGATGGCCATTGATCCGAAAGGTGGGCTGACCATCGTCGAGATCAAGGTCAGCAAGGCCGATCTGATCGGCGATTCGAAGTGGACCGACTATCTCGAATATTGCGACCGCTTCTTCTGGGCAGTTCCGGCACCGCTGGCGGCGGTGTGTGGCGAGGAGCGTTTCCTGCCAGGTTCGGCAGGGCTGATCGTGGCCGACCGCTATGACGCCGCCGTGATCCGGGAGGCGGCGCAACGGCCGCTTGCGCCCGCCCGACGCAAGGCGGAATTGCTACGTTTCGCGCGACGCGCTGCCCGGCGATTGTCGGCCCAGATTGATCCGACGATCGGTTTCGGGCAGTAGTTGCTTAAAGCTTCGGTCCGGCGACCTGCCTTGCGCCGGTCGGCTTGATGGTCTCGATCAGGCGCAGCAGCTCGGTCGAGCGGCGGTCTTCTTTCGCATAGTCGCGTGCGCTCCGCCCAGTGGCATTATCGGTCTTGTCCGGATTGGCCCCCGCTTCGAGCAATCGCTTGACCACTGCGGTCTGGCGTTGCTGGACGGCGACGATCAGCGGCGTTTCGCCCATCCGGTTGCCAAGATCGACGCGCGCCTTGCCACGGAGCAGCAGGTTGACGCCATCCAGCCAGCCGTTCCTGGCGGCGACCAGCAGGGCCGTGTCACCTTTCGTACTTTGCAGATTAGGATCGCCACCGGACGACAGCATGAAGCCTAGCCATTCGATGTCGCGGCGGGCGACAAGGGTGTGCAAGGCGGGCTCATCGCCGCCATCAGGGCGATAATTGATGATTGCCGAACCGTTGGCGCGCAGGAGTTCGTTGGCTTTGGCCCCGTCGCGTTCCTTGACCGCCTGGAGGAACTGGATCCCGGTACTTGCATATTGCGCATCTGCCGCGATTGGCACGGTCATCAGCGCGACCGCCAGCGTCAAGCACTTCACATGATTGAGCATTATGCCCCAGCCCGATTGCGTAACCCTTGAAAGCGGGCGCTTAGCAGACCACAGCTGGCATGGCTATGAACGGCAGCGCCTCATCGGATCCCTGGTGGAACAAGCCGCTTACCGATCTTGATCGCGGTGAGTGGGAGGCGCTGTGCGACGGCTGCGGCCGCTGCTGCCTCCACAAGCTGGAGGACGATGAAACCGGCGAGCTTTACCCGACCAACGTCGCCTGCAAGCTGCTCGATCGCCGAACCGGTCAGTGCGGCGATTATCCCAATCGGGCCAAACATGTGCTGGATTGCGTGCAGCTGTCGCCGGGCAAGGTCGATGGTCTGGACTGGCTTCCATCAAGCTGTGCCTATCGGCTGCGCGCGCACGGACAGCCTCTGCCGGACTGGCATTATCTGGTGAGCGGTAGCCGCGACACGGTCCACGAGGCAGGCATGTCGACGCGCGGCTGGACCGTCAGCGAGGTCGACGCCGGAGAGCTTGAGTTTCACCTTGTCGACCGCGACCTTTGATGTTCCGGGCCTGCCGCTGGCGGTAGCGGTCCGGCGACATGCCCGAGCCTGCCGGCTCCGCCTGCGCGTGGATCATGAACGCAAGCTGCTGCGGCTGACCATGCCCGCACGAGGGTCGGCGCGAGCGGCCTTGCGGTGGGCGAGCGAACAGCGCGAGTGGGTCGAACTGCAATTGGCCCGTGCGCCCGCGGGAGTCGCTCTGGCGGACGGAGCGATGATACCCTTCCACGGCAACGACCTGATCATTCGGTGGATCGAAGCGGATGCTCGCACTCCTCGGCTGATTGGCGGCGAGTTGATCGTCGGTGGACCGTCCGAGAGCGTGCCGCGCCGCGTCGAGCAATGGCTACGAGGGCAGGCGCGGCAGGTATTGAGCGAAGAAACCGCTCGGATCGCGGCGCCAGCCGGCGTGGCCGTCACCCGGGTATCAGTCGGCGACCCGACAAGGCGCTGGGGAAGCTGCTCGACGAACGGATCGATCCGTTACAGCTGGCGCCTGATCATGGCACCGCCCGAGGCGCTTCGTTTCGTCGTCGCACATGAGGTTGCCCACCGACTGCATATGGATCACTCCGCGGCATTCAAACGGGCGGAGGAACGGCTCTTTGGTGGGCCGGTGCGCGATGCGCGCGCCTTATTGCGCGATCTCGGGCCGGCGCTGCGGCTGGTCGGGCGGAGCTGATGGCGTCGGTGGAAAGCGCTCGATCGGTTGCGGCGCGCCTTCGCGCGGAGGCGGTGAACCGCCGAAGATGCGGTCGAGTTCTGTCTGGTCGGGTGGGCCGGCGGGGGGCTGCTCGCCATAGGGCTGTGGCGACAAGGGCTCGGCCGGCTGAACGCCGATCGGATTGCCGTTCGCATCGACCAAAGGCTGCTCGGCTGCCAGCGGATCATCGCCAGCGTAGACCTGCTCTTCCGGGTCCAGTTGCCAATCGGGCATCGGCACTTCCGTCTCGAATTCCTCCACCGGGCGATTGGCGACAGCGACGACCATGAAATCGTGGAACGCGCGGGCCGGAGCCGTACCGCCCTGCAGGCCGGCGATCGGGCGAGCGTTATCACGGCCCATCCACACGCCGGTGGTGATGCCGGACGAAAAGCCGATGAACCAACCGTCCTTGTTGGAACTGGTCGTGCCGGTCTTTCCTGCCACCGGGCGCCCGATCTGGGCGGCTCGGCCGGTCCCGGACAGGACGGCGGTCTGGAGCAGATCGGTCATGCCCGCAGCGACCCAGGGAGCCACGAGGACCCGGTCCTCGGTACGCTCATGGCGGTACAGCAGGCGCCCGTCGGCGGTGGCGACCCGCGTGATGGCATAGGGAACGGCGCCGATCCCGCGGTTGGCGACGGCGGCATAGGCCCGGGTCATGTCGATCAGCCGTACGTCCGAGGTGCCCAGCACCATGGACGGGTAGGTCGAGATATTCCCGGAGATGCCGAACCGATGCGCCATGTCGGCGATGGTCGAGAAGCCCAGTTCTGCTCCGATCTTGGCGCTGATGGTATTGATCGAACGGGCGAACGCCTCGCGCAGGGTGACGGTGCCGAGATGGGTTCGGGTGGAATTGCGCGGGGTCCAGCCATCGATGGTCACCGGCTCATCCACCAGCGTGGTGGTCGGCTTCATGCCCGATTCCAGCGCGGCGAGATAAACGAACAGCTTGAAGGCCGAACCCGGCTGGCGCTGTGCTTGCGTCGCCCGGTTATACAACGAGCTCACGTAATCCTTGCCGCCGATCATTGCCCGGACGGCCCCGTCCCGATCAAGCGCCACCAACGCCCCCTGCGCGCCGGACGGTGTATTGGCGTTGATCGCCCTGTCGGCCGCCGCCTGCATCCGAGTGTCGAGCGTGGTCCAGACATCGATGGGATCGCTTGTTTCGTCGATCAGCGTGTCGAGCTGCGGCAAGGCCCAGTCGGTGAAGTAGCGGACACTGTTCTGCTTCTGCGCCGGGGTCACCACGATGCGCGCGGGGTCCACGTTGGCGGCGGCGGCCTGGCTGATGAATCCGTTGTCCGCCATCGTCTGCAGCACGACGTCGGCCCGGCCCCGAGCGGCCTCGACATCAGCCGTCGGCGAATAGTTTGACGGGGCCTTGACCAGGCCGGCGATGATCGTCGCCTCGCCGAGGCTCAGCTGCGTCGCCGGGTGGCCGAAGAAGGTTCGGCTGGCGGCATCGATGCCGTAGGCGCCGCCGCCGAAATAGACGCGGTTCAGGTACAGCTCCAGGATCTGGTCCTTGCTGAACTTCCTTTCCAGCGCGAGGGCCAGGATCGCTTCCTTCACCTTGCGGCCAAAGGTGCGGCTGTTGGTGAGGAAGATGTTCCGGGCGAGCTGCTGCGTGATCGTCGATCCGCCCTGCGTCCAGCGGCCGGTCTGCGCGCGGACCTTGACCGACCGGGCAATACCGATCGGGTCGACGCCCGGGTGCATGCGGAAGCGCTTGTCCTCCACGGCAATCATCGCCGAGCGCATCGGCGCGGGAATATTCTCGTACGGAATCCACTGGCCAAAGCTTGGACCGAGTGAGACGAGCAGCTTGCCGTCAGCCGAACGAACCCGGATCATCTGCCCGAGGTCGGACCGCCGGGCGAGTTCCCCATAGCTCGGCAATTGGGTCATCGCGACGCCCACCGCCACCACCAGTGCGATCAGGCCGGCGATGATTGCGATCAGGCCCAACTTCACCAGACGACCGAACCAGCCCCGCTTCGGAGCAGCGGCAGCGGCGGGAGTGGCGCGGGGCGGGGGTCGGCGGGGCGGAGCGGCCATGTGAGCGAAGGTCTAGGGGGAGCTTTCCGGCCCCGCAAGAACTACTCTGCCTGCTTCCTGTCGTCCGTCGATGGCGCGAAGTCGAGGCTGGCCGAATTGATGCAATAGCGCAGACCCTCCGGGCCCGGGCCATCGGGGAAGACGTGTCCCAGATGACCCGCGCACCGGGCGCACCGAACCTCGGTCCGCTGCATGCCATGACTGCTGTCCGTGATCTCCGTCACCGCCGCTTCGTCCGCGGGGGCGGTAAAGCTCGGCCAGCCGGACCCGCTGTCGTATTTGCAGTCACTCTCGAACAAGGGCGCTCCGCAGCCGGCACAGCGATATTCGCCCGCCGTCTTATTGCTCAGCAACTCCCCGGTCCAGGGTGCTTCGGTGCCCGCCTCGCGGAGGATCCGATAGCGTGCGGGGCCAAGCTTGCGACGCCATTCGTCCTCGCTGTGCGGGAGGTCGGTGGAGGGTTGATCGGTCATGGCAATTCATGTGGGGATGCCAACCGTCGGGTGAAAGGGTGCATCCTGCCGCCGTCTCGCCCGTTGTGAAGCGCGATGAGGCCACTTCGACTGCCTGAGCCCGCCGCGCGCGAGGTGCTGCTACTCCGTGCGATCGAGAGTGAGGATACGCAAGGGGCGGTGCTGACCCGCGAAGACCGGGACTACGCCACCGCCGCCGCATTGCGGGATTGCCCGCCCGGCGACGATCGGACGAGCACCGCCCGATTTCTTCACCGTCGCGCCAACCTGGCGCTGGAACGTTTGCTGTCGCGCTTTCCGGCCTTGAAGCGCGCTTGCGGATTGTCGCGCTGGCCGCACTGGGTCGGCTGGGGGGTTCCGCTGGCAGCGCTGGTGCTGGGATTTCTAAGCCATCGGCTGGACGGGGAGCGGCTCAACATTCTCGCCTTTCCGTTGCTTGGCATGCTGGCCTGGAATCTCGGGGTTTACCTGTGGCTGGCCGTCGCCGCCCTCAGGCGCGGGCCGAAAGGTCATCCTCTGCTGAACCTGGTGGAGCGGATCGGACGCCCGGCCGCCAGTCGCCTGGCCGCGCAGCCGAGCCTGGAGCGGGGGGTTGCCCGCTTCGTCCGCGACTGGTCGCGCGCTGCGAGAAAGCTGACCGGTTACCGCGCAGGCCGGACGCTGCACCTTGGGGCGGCGATGTTCGCGATCGGGATCATCGGCGGGATGCTGGTGCGGGCCCGCTACACGGCGGAGTATCAGGCCGGCTGGGCGGGCACCTGGGCGGGTGCGGAGGTCGAGGTCGCCGCCTTTTTATCGTTGCTATTCGGACCCGCAAGCTGGTTGACCGGGATCGACCTGCCAGGGGCGGAGCGGCTGCGCGAGCTGAGGGGCGGTGCGGAGAATGCCGGGGACTGGCTGATCCTGTGGTCGGTCACCGCCGCCTTGTTCGTAATCATTCCGCGCCTGGTGCTGACGCTGTGGAGCGCGATCCGCGCCGGTGTGCTGGAACGGCGGGTCCCGGTCCCGGGACGCGAGGATTTCTATGTTCGCAGCCTGCTTCGCAACGCGCTCGGCGAAGCGGGGCGGGCGCGAGTGGTCCCTTATGGCTTCAATCCGGGACCGATCGCCCGCGAGCGCCTGGAACGAATGCTGGGAGCAGCGATGGGCGAACGCATGCGCGTCGGCTTCGACGAGCCAGTCCCCTACGGTGGCGAGGACAACTGGATTGCCGCGGAGACGGAGGCGTTGGGTGACGCCGACCAGCTGTTCCTGTTGTTCAATCTCGCGTCCACTCCGGAAGCGGAAAATCACGGTGCCTTTGCCCAGGCCGTGCGTGACCGGCTGAGTGGAGGGGGCACCGGCCTCACCTTTTTGCTGGATGACAGCAGCCTGCGCGAGCGGTTCGGCGGACAGGCGTCGGCCAACCGTCGCGTGGACGAACGGATTGCGGCCTGGCGCCAAGTTTTGTTGCCGACCGGAACCGAGCCAGTCGTGATTGGCCTCGGCGAGGATGCCGCAGTCGACGGCGCCCACCGATTGGAGAAGGCGCTGCAGCGCTCGCCGGTGCCGGCATGAGCGTTACGGTCAACCTCAGCCTCATCAGCCATACCAACGCGGGCAAGACGACGCTGGTCAGGACCTTGCTGGGCCGCGACGTCGGGGAGGTGCGTGACGCGGCGCACGTGACGGATGTCGCGACCGGCTATGTCCTGCTGCAGGCGGGCGACGACACGCTGATGCTGTGGGACACGCCCGGTTTCGGCGACACCCAGCGCCTCGTGACCCGGCTGCGCAACTCCGGCAACCCCATCGGCTGGTTCCTGACCCAGGTGTGGGACCGCTTTCGCGACCGGCCCCTGTGGTCTTCGCAACAGGCGGTTCGCAACGCGCGGGAAGAGGCGGACGTCATTCTCTATCTGGTCAACGCCGCCGAGGACCCGGCCGGTGCGGCCTACGTGGAACTGGAGATGGAGGTGCTCGGCTGGATCGGAAAGCCGATTGTGCTGTTGCTGAATCAAACGGGGCCGCCGTCGGACAAGGGGGAGCAGGACGAACAGCGCTGGAGTCGCCACCTGGCCCACACCGGTCTGGTGCGTGACACGCTGACTTTGGACGCCTTTGCGCGCTGCTGGGTGCAGGAAGGCGAACTGTTGCGGGTCGTGACGCCGCTGCTTCCGCCGGACAAGGCAGCGGCCATGCCTGCCCTTCGTGGCGCGTGGGCGGAGCGCAATCTGCAACGCTTCGGAGCGTCGATGCAGGTTCTCGCCGAGCAATTGACCGCGGCCGCCATGGACCGGGAAGAGTTGCCGGAGCGCAACCTTGCCGACCGGGTGCGGGGCGCGATCCTCAACCCGGTCAGTGGCGACAGCTCCCCCCAAGCCCGGCGAGCCATGGGCTCGCTGGCCGAGCGCCTGGATGCGGACATCCGCCGCTCGACGGACGAACTGATCGCGCTGCACCAATTGTCCGGTCGTGCCGCGCGCGAAGTGCTTAAGCGGTTGAAGGACGATTATCGGGAAAGTGCTCCGGCCCGCGAAGGCGTCGCGACCATGCTGGGGGGCCTGGTGTCCGGCGCGGCCGGAGGTTTGGCGGCCGACCTTGCCGCGGGCGGGATGACGCTTGGGGCCGGGATGCTTGTCGGGTCGGTCCTGGGCGCCTTCGGGGCGAAGACTGCGGCGCGGGGTTTCAACATGGCGCGGGGCGAGGAACTCAACGCGATCCGCTGGTCGGAGGACTTCCTCGCCGGCCTGACCCGCTCGGCGCTGCTCCGCTACCTCGCGGTGGCCCATTTCGGACGTGGACGTGGCGAATGGGAGGAGGGCGAACATCCGACCTACTGGCAGGCAGCGGTCGAGAGGGTGGTCGCTAGCGAGGCCAAGGCACTGCGCCGGGCGTGGGACCGGGCGCGCGATGGCCGAGAGGCGGTGATTGAGGCAGTGCAGCCGCTGCTGACCCGCATGGCCGAGCAACTGCTGGTCGGGCTGTATCCGGAGGCGGCTGAACTCTTCCAGGCCCCATCAAAGCCAGCGCTGACTTCCGAATCCAAGGACCCCGCAGCGGAACTGCGGTGATCGCAAGCGCTGCGGCGCTTGCGCCCGGGCTGAAACCTGCTTGCAACCTTCCTGCTGATCATGGTGCGGTCGAGAAGACTCGAACTTCCACGCCCTTTCGGGCACAACGACCTCAACGTTGCGCGTCTACCAGTTCCGCCACGACCGCATCATGATGTCGGCGGACCGTGGGACCGCCGCTGGCAAGGCGGGGCCTCTAGCAGCGCCTCCGCCCCCGCGCAACCGCCTCAGCTGGGCTGAACTTCGACCTGCTGGCTTTGCGCCGTGCAGGGCTCGAGCGGAGCCTTCTCGGCCGAGACCGTCGACACGCTGAGGCAGGCCGCGTCGGCGGGCACCGTCAGCAGCTCGGCGCTGTTGAACGTCGCGCTTCCGCCCGGCGCGAGGACCGGGGCCGGCGGCGGGATGGTCCAGCGATACACGACTTTCTGCTGAAGGCTGCGCAGCATCGCCTCGATCTGAGGGACGCGTTGCGGCTGGTCGGTCGGGTTGATGACCTTGCCGGTCACCTCCAGCAGTTCATTGCCGCTCGCCAGTGTCCGGCGGTTGGTTTCATCCAGCTGAACGACCAGGGGACTGGCGTCGCTCTGTGCGATGCCCAGGCGCTGCTTCCATGCGACCGGCGCCAGGAACCAGAACGCGACCACCAACGCTGCAATCAGGACGATGGCCAGCAGCAGGCCGACTAATCCGCGACGGCGAGGAGTCTCGACCTCGTGCTGGCCATAGCCATAGTCGGCGAAATCATCGACCGGCTCGCTCGCGGGCCCAGATTGTTGTGCCTGCCAGTCGGGTTCCGAAGCCGCATCCAACCCAGTCGCCGACGCTGCCAAGACCGGTTCGGGTTCCGGTTCCGCCAACGGTTCGGTCACAACCGGAGGCTCGGCTTCAGGTTGTGGAAGTGGCGAAGGCGCCGTCTCGACGGGCGGGTATGCGGCCCTGTTCTCCGGTAACGGATGGGCATCCCAATCCTCGGTCGGCGCAACCTCCTCCGTCCGAACATTGGAGTGACCGTGTTCAGTCAGCACGGTCTCCGATGACGTCTGCTCCTCATCGTTATGCGAGACGGCGGTCGGCTGGACCGCTGTGTGGGGGGCGAGGCTGGCGCCATGATCGTCGCCGGAGTCGACCGGCCGCGCTGGCGCACCTTCCCCTTCGGGGTTCTGGTGCCAGCTATGCTTGCAACTGGCGCAGCGGACCTGTCGTCCGCCGGGTGGAATTGCGCCGTCCTTCACCGCGTAACGCGTGCCGCACGCCGGACAGGTGAGGATCATGGCTTTCTTCGCCCCTTTTGCTTTGCTCGCCTCTCGTAAACCCGACCGGAGCGCCATTGGCAAGGCGGACGCGATTATGCGACAGATGAAGGGCTGGGAAGCGGTGGGGAATGGGGTGAGCGCGTCGGCCAATGCCATTGTCGAGTTCGACAGCGTCGGCCTGCGTTACGGCACCGGCGCCGAAGTGCTGCGCGATTTGCAGTTTCGGTTGCAGCGCGGCGGCTTTTATTTTCTCACCGGTCCGTCTGGCGCGGGCAAGACCTCTCTCCTCAAACTTCTCTACCTAGCCCAGCGCCCCACACGCGGACGTATCCGGCTGTTCGGCGAAGAGCTTGGCGAAGCCTCCCGCGATGCGATGCCCGCCTTTCGGCGCCGAATTGGTGTGGTGTTCCAGGATTTTCGCCTGATCCGGCACCTGTCCGCCTTCGACAATGTCGCGCTTCCGCTACGTATCGCCGGGCAGCCGGATGCCGAGGTTGAACATTCGGTCCGCGAACTGCTCGCCTGGGTCGGATTGGCGGACAGGGCCAGTGCGAAGCCGGCGACCCTGTCCGGCGGCGAGCAGCAGCGCGTAGCGATCGCTCGCGCGGTGGTCGGCCATCCCGAAATGCTGGTTGCGGATGAACCGACCGGCAACGTCGATGCTGAGATGGCGGCGCGGCTGCTGCACCTCTTCGATAGCCTCAACCGGCTTGGGACAACGATCGTGGTCGCTACGCACGACCTGTCGCTGATCGCGGGCAAGCCTGGCTCGCAGCTGCTTCGGCTGGAAGGCGGCCGGCTGGTCGATCCCACCGGCCTGCTTCGCCATCCGCCGCGCGTGGCAGAGGCACGTTAAATGCTCGGCTGGATCGCGCCACCACAGCACCAGCGCCGATTGCTGCACGATCAGCGCGGGCGTCCGGCGCCTTGGGTGATCGCGATCATGACATTTGTGACGCTGGTGGTCGCAGCAGCGGGCCTGGCGCTCGCCAATGCCGCCCGCGTGGTCGAGGCGGGGGTGGCAGCCCGCTATTCGGTTCAGATTCCCGACGGCGAGCGCACGGTCCAGGCAGCGGCGGCCGCCGCGCGAAGGGCGCCGGGCGTCACTGCCGCCGCCGTGGTTCCCGAAGCCGAGGTTCGTGCGACTCTGGAGCGCTGGCTCGGCCCCGACGTCGCCAACGGAGCCGCGCTGCCCGTTCCCGGTCTGATCGATCTCGAACTCGCCCCGGGGGCCGACGTTCGCGGGTTGGAAGCACGGTTGCGGACGACAGCGCCTGGCGCCCGGGTGCTGAGTTACCGGGAACAGCTTGGCCCACTGCTGCAATCCTTGCGGGCCCTCCAATGGCTCGCAGCCGGACTGGTGCTGCTCATGATTCTTGCCACCGCCGCCGCGGTCGTGCTGGCGACCCGGGCCGCGCTCGAAGCCAATCGCGGTACGGTCGACGTAATGCACGGCATCGGTGCTACCGATGAGCAACTGGCAGCGCTGTTTCAGCGCAGGATTGCGCTTGACGCCCTCGGGGGCGGGATGGCGGGAGCGGTCGCGGCCGGAGGAGTCCTCCTGCTTGTGGGAAGCGCTCCAGGCGGACTCCTGGGGGATTTCGCCGGCGGTCCGATACTGCGGCAGGTCGATCTTTTGTGGCTGATGCTGGTTCCATTGGGCGCTGCGATGCTGGCGACCCTGGTTGCCAGATACACTCTCCTGCGGGCATTGCGCGCGAACCTATGATCGTCCGCCTGTCTGCCTTCCTTCTGCTGCTCTACGCGCTTGGCTTCGTGCTGTTTTCGGTCAGCCTCGGCGTGCCGGCGGCGGCTCAGAAAACCGACGCCATCGTTGTTTTGACGGGTGGTCCCAACCGCATCGAGCGCGGCATCGAACTCATGAAGAAAGGCGAGGCGAAGCGCATGCTGATTGCCGGTGCCGACCCTAGCGTGCGGCAACGTGATCTCCGTGCTCGGCTTGGGCCGGCGGCGGCGCGCACGCTGCGCTGCTGCGTCGATCTAGGTTCGGAGAGCGTCGATACGCGGTCGAACGCCGAGGAAGCGGGCCGCTGGCTGAAGCAGCGCGATTATCGGACGCTGCGGCTGATCACCAACGACTGGCACATGCGGCGGGCGGAATATGAATTCCGGCGGCATCTTGGCGAAGAGTACGTCATTGTTGCGGACGCAGTGGCGACCCGTCCGCAGCTGCCGACCCTGTTCCTCGAATACAACAAGTACGTGCTTCGGCGCGCCGCGGTATGGCTGGATATCTGATGCAGTGGGTTCGTTCGGTGCTGTTCACCCTGCTCTTCTATCCGGGCACGCTGGTCTACGTGCTTAGCGTCTTTGCCGCGGCCCCATTCGGCGAACGGCCCGTGCAGGCGATCGTGCATGGCTGGGCCGACTTTCATCACTTTCTGGTGACGCGCCTGCTCGGCATTCGGTGGGAGATAAGCGGCACGATCCCCCCCGGAGCCTATCTGGTCGCGTTCAAGCACCAGGGGATGGTGGAAACGGTCGAGGTTCTCCGGTTGGTCGACACGCCGGTGGTCGTGATGAAGCGCGAGCTGACGACCATGCCATTGTTCGGGTGGGTAACCCGACGTTACGGGGTGATCGGCGTGGACCGAGAGGCCGGTGCCAGTGCGCTGCGGGAAATGATGGTGCGCGCCAAACAGGCGGTCGCGTCGGGGCGTCCGGTCGTCATCTTCCCGGAAGGCACGCGCGTGCCCGTCGGGCAATCGCCGCCGCTGCGGCCCGGTTTTGCCGGACTGTACCGCGCGCTGGGCCTGCCTGTCGTGCCAGTGGCGCTCGATAGTGGCCGGATCTGGGGCCGGGGTTTGCTGAAGCGTTCCGGGACCATTCGGGTTCTTATCGGCGATGTCATTCCGGCTGGCCTGAAACGTGACGAGGTCGAAGGGCGGGTCCACGCCGCTATCAACCACCTCGAGGTCTAGCTGCGAAGAGCCGCCCCGAGCTTTGCTGCGGCCGCGACAATCCTTCCTGACACCCCCGCGATCTCGCTCTCCGTCAACGTCTTGTCCGTCGGCTGCAGCGTCACCTCGATCGCCAGACTCAGCTCTCCATTCTCCTGAAGATAGCGGTCGAAAACTCTTGCGTCGGCAATCAGCGACTTGTCGGCGCCCCGAATGGCACGAACCAGGGCATCCGCGGTGAGATCCGACGGGACGATGAACGCGAAGTCACGGGTAACCGGTTGCAGGGTCGGCGGGGTAAAAGCCGGCCGGGCACGGTCCGCGTTCCGTGATGGCGGGATCGCGTCCATGAACAGCTCCGCAACCTGGGTCCCGGCGGGCACGTCGAAGCTTTTCGCCAATCGTGGGTGCAGTTCACCAAAGGCGGCGAGCACAGTCTTCGGGCCCAGTCTGAGGGTCGCCGATCGACCGGGATGATAGGCCGCGCCGGCGTCGGCGAACACCTGCAGGTTCGCGGTCGGAGCGCCGGCTGCTTCGAGGAGGGCAAGAACTTCAGCCTTGGCGTCGAGGGCGGAGAAGGGCCGCGCCTTGCCAACCTGCCAATCGCGGGGGTGGGCGTCACCCGCCAGGAGCAATGTCAACGTCGGCCGCTCTCCGTCTGCAAGATAGCGACGGCCAAGTTCGAACAGCCGCACCGACGATGCCCCGCGGTCAAGGTTTCGCCTGGCGGCGGACAACAAGCCGGGCAGCAGGGAAGGCCGCATGACCTTCATCTCTTCGCTGATCGGATTGGCCAGGGTCCAGGATCCCCCGCCGAAAGATTCCGCCTCGGATTCGCCGATGAAACTCCAGGTGATGGTCTCGTTTAGTCCCGCCGCGGCCGCTGCCCGCCGGACCCGCCGCTCGAGCTTCTGCGAATGGGTGGCCGTCGGCCTGGCCACTCCATCGTCGCGAGGAAGGGCCGTTGCCGGGACATGATCAAAGCCGACGATGCGGGCGATCTCTTCCACCAGGTCGGCCTCGCCATCGACGTCCGGACGCCAGCCGGGCGGCACCCATCCGGCAGTCTCCAACCGGAAGCCGAGCCGTTCGAGAATGTCGGCTTGGTCGTCGGCCGGCACATGCAGGCCAGCCAGGCTCTCGACGCGTTCGGGACTTAGGGCGACGAAGCGGGGGGTGAGAATGTCCACCCAGTCGGTCGTGGTGGCAACGGTGACGTCGGATGCTTCGCCGCCGCACAGGTCGATGATCATGGCGGTCGCCGACTCGATCATCGCTTCGAGTACCAGGGGATCAACGCCGCGCTCGAATCGCGCCCGGGCATCGGTGCTGACCTGATGATGCCGGCCGCTCTTGCCGATGGTTTCCGGATCGAACCAGGCGCATTCCAGCAGCACGTCGGTCGTGCTGTCGGTCACGCCGGTGTCCGCGCCGCCGATGATCCCGCCGAGTCCGAGCACGCGGGCGTCGTCCGCGATGACGCAGTCGGTCGACGTGACCTCATATTCCCTGTCGTTGAGCGCAAGGAACCGCTCACCGGCGCGCCCGCGCCGAGCGGTGATGCTCCCTTGAAGCCGGGCTGCATCGTAGACGTGGAGCGGCCGAGCCTGATCGATTGTGAAAAAATTGGTGATGTCGACCAGCAGAGAAATCGGCCGCAGCCCGATCGCTGTCAGTCGGCGCTGAAGCCAGTCGGGCGAAGGGCCGTTGCGAACGCCGCGAATAAGTCGTCCGGCGAAGGCGTGGCAGCCGCTATCGTCCTGAACCTGGATCGAGACCGGGTTCGCAGACTTGCCGTCAACCGGTCGAACCGGCCGGTCGAGCAGGGTGCCGAGCCCCGCCGCGGCAAGGTCGCGGGCAATGCCGTGTACGCCCAGGCAATCGGGGCGGTTAGGCGTCAAGGCGACGTCGAATACGGGATCGTCGAGGCCGGCATAAGCCGGGAAGCTTGCACCAACGGGAGCATCGCCCGGCAATTCGATGATGCCGGCATGATCGTCACCCATCTCCAGTTCGCGGCTGGAGCACATCATCCCGTTGGACTCGACCCCCCGGATCGCTGCTTTCTTGAGCGTAAAACCGGAGCCCGGAACATAGGTGCCAGGCCCGCCGAAAACACCAACCAGCCCGGCCCGCGCGTTGGGTGCACCGCACACAACCTGCAGCGGAGCGCTGTCGCCGGTGTCCACGGTCAGCACTTGCAGCTTGTCGGCCTGAGGATGAGGCTCGGCGGTCAGCACCCGGGCGACCTTGAACGGCGCGAGCGCCTCGGCGGGGTTGGTAACCTGTTCGACCTCCAACCCGATCCGGGTGAGAGTGTCCGCAATCTCCTGAACGCCCGATCGGGTGTCCAGGTGATCTTTCAACCAGGACAAGGTGAACTTCATGCGCCGACTCCCGCGCTGAGCGTGGGCACGGCGAGGGCATTGAAGCCATAGTGCCTGAGCCACCGCAGATCGCCGTCAAAGAATGCGCGGAGGTCGTCCATGCCATATTTCAGCATCGCCAGCCGGTCGACGCCGGTGCCGAAGGCGAAGCCCTGCCATTCGTCTGGGTCGAGCCCGGCCGCAGCGATCACCTTGGGGTGGACCATGCCGCTGCCAAGCACTTCCATCCAGCCTTCCTGACCCCCGACGACGCGACGTCCCTTCACGGTGGACCAGCCGACATCGACTTCGGCGGAGGGTTCGGTGAAGGGAAAATAGCTCGGCCGCATGCGGATCGCGACGTCATCACGCTCGAAGAAGGCCTTGAGGAATGTCTCGAGCGTCCACTTCAGGTGACCGAGATGAATGGCCTTGTCGATCACCAGCCCTTCGATCTGATGGAACATCGGCGTATGGGTCGCGTCGCTGTCGGAGCGGTACACCCGGCCGGGTGCGATGACCCGGATCGGCGCTCCGTGCTGTTCCATGGCGCGGATCTGCACGGGCGAGGTGTGGGTCCGCAGCACCCGCTGCGGTTCGCCTGGAGCGCTCTGCGCGACGTAAAAGGTGTCGTGCATCGCCCGGGCCGGATGGCTTTCGGGCATGTTGAGGGCGGTGAAATTGTACCAGTCGGTTTCGATCTCCGGCCCTTCGGCAACGGCAAAGCCGAGGTCGGCGAAAATCTCAGCCAGTTCGTCCATGACCTGACTGACGGGGTGGATGCTGCCTTGTGGACGGGGCGGAGCCGGAAGCGAAAGATCGATCTTTTCGGTCGCCAGCTTGCGCTCGAGTTCGCCGGCCTCGAGCGCGGCCCTGCGCTCGGCGATCGCGTCGGCAACCTGCGCGCGCACACCTTGAATCTCTGGCCCGCGGACCTGGCGATCCTCCGGACTCATCTGACCCAGCGTCTTCAATAGCGCGGTCACCCACCCGCTCTTGCCCAAGGCCTCGACCCGGACAGCGTCCAGCGCGGCGAGGTCCCCGGCGGCGGCAATACGGCTTAGCGTTTGTGTGACGTCACTCATGGCGCGCGGCCTTAGCGAACCGGTATGCGCTCGTCACGCGGCCAGGAAGGGGTAAGGCGAGATCGTCTTGCGGTTTTCGTGGACTGCCAGCTTACGGCCGGCGGGAGGTGTCGCGCGATAGGCGCAATCCATGCGCGGGCAGATGCTGCAGGCCGGCCCGACCGGCGTGACCGGCGCGTGCATCAGGTCGATGCCTTCGGCGCAGTGCAACTTGTGTGCGTATTCGATGTCGCAGCCAAGACCGATCGCCAGTAGTCCGCCTGCCAACTCCGCCTTGATGGGCCGCTCGATGGTGCGGGCCACCGTGAAGTAGCGATGGCCGTCCGGCGTCTCGATCAGCTGCGTCACGACCTGGCCCGCGGCCTGGAAGGCCGCGTGGAGGTTCCAGCGTGGACAGGTGCCGCCAAAGCGGGAGAAGGGAAATTTGTCCCCCGCATAGCGCTTGGAGATATTCCCGGCCGGGTCGACCCGCAGCATGAAGAACGGCACGCCGCGCGCGTTTGGACGATTGAGCGTGGTGAGCCGGTGCGCCACCTGTTCGACATTGGCGCCGTATTCGCCGCACAGCCGATCGATCGAATAGCGCATTTCCTCGGCTGAGCGGAGGAATTTGCCATAAGGCATCATGATTGCGCCAGCGGCGTAGTTGGCAAGGCTCATCCGCAGCAGTTGCGCGATACCCTCGTCAGGCGGGGCGGCTTCGCGCACCATCCGGTCGAGCAGGCCGGCGAACTCGGCGGTGGCCAGCTGGTAGGCGAGTGCAAAAGTCCGGTTCTCGGCTCGAAGCTGCGAAGAGATGACGAACAATCGCCGGTCCGCGTCATAATTCTGGCTGAGGTTGCCCAGCTGCGATTGGGGGATGACTTGCGCGGTTATGCCCCAGGCTTCCTTCAGCCGGCGGCGCAGCGGTTCGGCCACCGACAGGGGATCGCTCAGCGCGCCGCCGAGCGTTTCCGCGGCCTCCTCCAGCTCGGGATAATGATTGCGATGCTGCTGAATATAGTCACGCACCCAGTTCTCGGGCGTCACCAGTGCGCGGACATCCTCCACATCTTCAACGACCGGGAGCCGTTGGCTTTCCTTGAGGGCGCCGTACAGTCGCGACACCGCGTCGGCGACGGATGGTGAGTTGTGCGCCAGCTCCACCAGCTCGTAGCGGGGCACGCCAAGGTCGGACAGCAGGGGGTCGGCGAAGATCTCCGCCAACGTGTCCGGACCGGTCTTGTGACCATTGGCGGATGCGAACGACAGGATGTCGATGCCGAAGCCGTTGGCCAGCTTCAGCAGCAGCCCCGCGGTCACCGGCCGCTGGTTGCGTTCCAGATGATTGAGATAGCTTGGGCTTATGCCAAGGCTCGTCGCCATCGCGGTCTGCGACAGGTCACGCTCGCGGCGCAGGCGGCGCAGGCGATGGCCCAGGAAGAGCTTCTGCTCCGTCATCATTCCGGCAGGTTGTCAAAGATCACTCAGAATCACAAGTCAACTTATGACATCGAAGCAGTTTTTGCCGATACCGACTCGGGTCAAGCAGGGTTCATGGGGCAATTCTTCGCTAATCAGGGGTTGTTGTTCCGTGGCAAGTTTTGACCAAGTCGTTTCTGCTCCTCCCGGCCGCTTCGACGGCATTGATCGGCCTTATTCGGCCGAGGATGTCCTGCGCCTGCGCGGATCGGTTCCGATCGATTATACGCTCGCACGCAGGGGCGCCCTCAAGCTGTGGGAATTGTTGAACGGCCAGGATGAACCGGTGCGCGCGCTTGGTGCGGTGACCGGCAACCAGGCCATGCAACAGGTCCGCGCCGGGCTTCAGGCGATCTATCTGTCCGGCTGGCAGGTCGCGGCCGACGCGAACACCGCCGGCGCCATGTACCCCGACCAGTCGCTGTATCCGGCCAACGCCGGGCCGGAGCTTGCGCGGCGTATCAACCGCACGCTGCAGCGCGCCGACCAGATCGAGCATCTCGAAGGCGGTGCCAAGCGCGACTGGTTCGTGCCGATCGTCGCCGACGCCGAGGCTGGCTTCGGCGGACCGCTGAACTGCTTCGAAATCATGAAGGCCTATATCGAGGCCGGCGCGGCAGGCGTGCACTTCGAGGACCAATTGGCGTCAGAGAAGAAGTGCGGCCATCTGGGCGGCAAGGTGCTGATTCCGACCCAGGCGGCGGTCCGCAATCTGGATGCCGCACGCCTGGCCGCCGACATCTGCGGAGTGCCCACCGTGCTGGTCGCCCGCACCGATGCAGAAAGCGCCAAGCTCATCACTTCGGACGTCGATGAGCGCGATCGCCAGTTCATTACCGGTGAGCGCACGCCCGAAGGCTTTTTCCGGCTTCGCGAGGGCAGCGGTCTCGACCATTGCATCGCCCGCGGCCTGGCTTTCGCGGAGCATGCCGACCTCCTGTGGTGGGAGACGAGCCATCCCGACCTGGAAGACGCGCGCAAGTTCGCCGAAGCAGTGCACAAGGTGCATCCGGGCAAGCACCTCGCCTACAATTGCTCGCCATCGTTCAACTGGGCGGCCAAGCTCGATAAGGACACCATCGCCAAGTTCCAGCGCGAGCTTGGCGCCATGGGCTACAGGTTCCAGTTCGTCACACTGGCCGGCTTTCACAGCCTCAATCACGGCATGTTCGAATTGGCGTCGGGTTATCGGGATCACGGCATGTCGGCCTATTCCGAGCTCCAGCAGGCCGAGTTCGCATCGGAAAAGGACGGCTACACCGCCACGCGCCACCAGCGCGAGGTCGGCACCGGTTATTTCGACGCCATTGCCACTGCGGTCAGCGCCGGACAGGCCTCCACCACCGCACTTGGTGAATCCACCGAGACCGCCCAGTTCGTCGCGGCCGAGTAAAGGGAGAAAACCGATGGGACAGCGTTTTTGGATCGTCGGCGGCGAATATGCCGACTGCGCATTCAAGCAGATTCAGCCGGGGACGGAGCGCGTCTGCGGGCCGTTCAACGATGAAGTGAAAGCTCGGATGGAATGGCAGCGGCTGACCTTCCGCGATCACTGCGGAGCGACCGAGCGTTACTCGATCTGCGTCGAGCCGGAGGCGCCCCGCGCGTGAGTACGGTAATGGATCGGTCGCAGGTGAACGCGGCCGCGAGTGAGGTCAAAGGCGCCGATTCGCTGCTCACGCCCGACGCTTTGCAATTCCTGAGCGACCTTCATCGGCGGTTTGAGCCCAGGCGGCGATCGTTGTTGGCTGCGCGGGCGGAACGGCAGAAGAAATTCGATGCCGGGGAGTTGCCCGACTTCCCGGAAGCCACGCGCGACATACGCGACCGCGAGTGGAGCGTGGGCGCCATCCCTCAGGACCTTCAGGATCGCCGGGTCGAAATCACCGGGCCGACCAACGCGAAAATGGTCATCAACGCGCTCAACAGCGGCGCGAAGGTGTTCATGGCCGATTTCGAGGACGCCACCGCCCCCGCGTGGGACGAGCTGTTGCAAGGTCAGCTCAACCTGCGTGCGCGCTGGGCGGGAACGCTTGGTTTCACCGATCCCGGGACCGGCAAGGAATATCGGCTTGGCGACACGCCCGCAGTGCTGAAGGTCCGTCCTCGGGGCTGGCACCTCGACGAGCGGCACCTGACCGTCGATGGCGACCCGCTCGCCGGTGGCCTGTTCGACTTCGGCCTGTATTTCTTCCACAACGCGAAGGCATCCTTGGAAGCGGGGTCGGGTCCATATTTCTACCTGCCCAAGCTCGAAAGCCGGTTCGAGGGAGAGCTGTGGAGCGAAGTGTTCGCGGTGGCGGAGGCATGGCTCGGCCTTCCGCGCGGAACAATCAAGGCGACGGTGCTGATCGAGACGCTGCCGGCGGCGTTCGAAATGGACGAGATCCTGTTCGCGCTGAAGGAGAATATCGTCGGGCTCAACTGCGGTCGGTGGGATTATATCTTCAGTTACATCAAGCGGTTCGGCCGAGACCCGTCGCGTTTGACGCCTGACCGCTCGGCGATGACCATGGATAAGGCGTTCCTGGCCGCCTACTCGCTGCGGCTGATCGCGACTTGCCACCGGCGCGGCGCGTTCGCCATGGGCGGGATGTCGGCCTTTATTCCCGTGAAGGGCGACGAGGCAGCCAATCAGGCGGCGATGGACAAGGTCCGCGCCGACAAGTTGCGCGAGGTCGGCAACGGCCATGACGGCACTTGGGTCGCGCACCCCGCACTCGTGCCCGTGGCGATGGACGCGTTCGCGCAGATGACCGGCCCCAACCAGCTCGACCGGATGCCCGACCGGGTGCCGGGGCGGGACGAGATGCTGGAGCTGCACACGGGTCCTCGCACCGAGGAGGGTGCCCGCGAAAACATTCGCGTCGGCGTGCAATATCTCGCCGCCTGGCTCGGCGGCAAAGGGGCGGTGCCCCTCTACAACCTGATGGAAGATGCCGCGACGGCGGAAATCTGCCGGACGCAACTGTGGCAGTGGCTCAAGTTCGAGGCCCCGCTGGATAACGGGCAGACTTTCACCCGCGACCTGTTTGAACGGCTGTTCGAAGCGGAATTGGTGGCCCTGGGCGACGTGCCGCGGATCGGCGAAGCGGCCGGTCTATTTCGGCGAATGGTGCTCGATGACGAGTGTGAGGAGTTCCTGACTCTGCCGGCCTATCCGCTGCTGTCGTAACTGCGAAACGCGGATCGCCGGAGCAGCACGTGCATAGTTGGCCGGACCTGAACCCAGCAACCGATGCGCCGACCTGGGCCGTGCTTCACCTGGTCAGCCAGATGCTGGGCAAGCTGCGTGTGGCGCATGCACCCTGGGCGAATCACGGCTGGCACGCGACCCTTCACCCGCGCGCCGACGGGCTGCAGATCGCGCCAATTGCTGCCAGCGGAAGAAGCTTCACCCTTACGCTCGACCTTTGTCACCATGCCGTGACACTCGTCGTCAGTGATGGCGCTCACGACCTGGTGCCGCTGGTGGGCCGCACGGTGGCCCAAATCCATGCAGGCGTGATTGCCATGCTCAAGCGCCACGGATTGCCGAGCGACTTTCACCATCGGCCGAACGAGATCGAGAACGCCGTCCCTTTCACTGAAGACGATACCCCGCGAGACTATGACCCGAAGGCGGCGCGGCGCCTGCTTCGTGCGCTGGCCCTCGTGCTCCCGGTATTTGAACAATTTCGTGCCGGCTTCGGCGGGAAGGCCAGCCCGGTGCACTTTTTCTGGGGCAGCTTCGACCTGGCAGTGACCCGCTTTTCCGGACGGTCTGCACCGGAGCACCCGGGCGGCGTCCCCGGTCTTCCCGACAGGATCACTCGTGAAGCCTATAGCCACGAGGTGTCGAGCGCGGGTTTCTGGCCGGGCGGCGCGACGGGGGCAGAACCCATCTTCTACAGCTATGCTTATCCGGAGCCCACGGGGTTCCGGACGGCGACGGTCGCTCCAACCGCGGCACGCTTTGATGAAGGAATGGGGGAGTTTGTCCTCCCCTATGCCGCTGTCCAGCGTTCCGCCGCCCCGGAAGCCGAATTAACGGCATTCCTGCAATCGACGTACGAGGCGGCAGCGGCCCTCGCCGGGTGGGATCGGGCTGCGCTGGAACGGACACCGGTTGCGCCCTGACCCACGTCACCCGGTTTAAAACGAAAAAGGCGCCCCGGTTACCCGCGGCGCCTTCGTCATTTCACGTGAAACGCTTGAACGCTTAAGCAGCGCTCTGCTGCTGCTCACGCTGCTTGTCTGCATCCACGACGTTGCCACGGACCGAGGCGATCAGTGCGGTGAACGCCGCGCCCTCGTGCATCGCCATGTCGGCCAGCACCTTCCGGTCGAGATCGACGCCGGTGACCTTCAGCGCGTGCATGAACTGGCCATAGGTCAGGCCTTCGGCGCGGACGGCGGCGTTGATGCGCTGGATCCACAGGGCGCGGAAGCTCCGCTTCTTTACCTTGCGGTCGCGATAGGCGTACTGCCCGGCCTTCTCGACGGCCTGGCGGGCGATGCGGATGGTGTTCTTGCGACGGCCATAATAGCCCTTCGCATTTTCCAGGATCCGCTTGTGCTTGGCGCGGGTGGTTACACCCCTTTTGACGCGTGCCATGTCTTATCCGCTCCTTACTTAAGGCCGTAGGGCGCCCAAAGTTTCACGCGCGCCGTGTCGGCGTCGGCGAGAACTTCGGTGCCGCGGTTCTGGCGGATGTACTTGGCGTTGTGGCTGATCAGCCGGTGGCGCTTGCCGGCGACGCCATGCTTCACCTTGCCGGTGGCCGTGAGCTTGAAGCGCTTCTTCACGCCGCTCTTGGTCTTGAGCTTGGGCATTTTCGTCTCCTTGTTGCCCCTTGCGGGGCGACGTTATGCAAACCGCCACGGCAGCCCTCACTGGCCGGGCCGTTTGTTTTTCCACTAAGCTGGAAAGCGGGCGCCTATAAGGGGCTGCGTCTCACAAGGCAAGGAGAGTCGCGGTGACACAATCAGGTGAACAGCAATCCTGGGCCGGAGTCTTGCCCCACCTCACCATCCGTAACGGACGCGCCGCGGAAGCCATCGACTTCTACCGCCGGGCCTTTGGCGCGAAACTGAGGGACGAACCGCATCTTGCGGACGATGGCAAGCGCATCATGCACGCGCACCTTCAGGTCAACGGCGGCAGCCTGATGCTGAACGACGATTTTCCGGAATATGGCGGTGCCGCCGCCTCACCGGGAAGCTTCACCCTGCACCTTCAGGCCGATGATTCGGACGCTCTGTGGAATCAGGCGCTCGAGGCTGGCGCGACGGAGCGAATGCCGTTGGCCGACCAGTTCTGGGGCGACCGGTACGGCCAGATCGAAGACCCATTCGGCTTCCGCTGGTCGATCGGGTCGACTGCCGTGCTCAAGCAGGACTGAGGCAGGCTCCAAACCGGCGACCTGCGCGTTAGGGGCGGACTGTTGAACTGGAGATCACCGCCATGGCTGACAATAGCTTGTCCGACTTGAGCGAAGCGATGCGCGACATCGACTTCTGCATGCTTTCCACCCGCGCCGCCAACGGCGCCATCGCCGCCCGCCCGATGAGCAACAATCGCGAGGTCGACTATGACGGTGACAGCTATTTCTTCACTTGGGCGGATTCGCACACCGTGGAGGACATTGGTCGAGACCCGCAGATCGGCCTCGGCTTTCAGGGCAAGGGCAGCATCCTTGGCAAGCCGGGCATCTTCATCTCGGTCGAAGCCGAGGCCGAAGTCATTCGCGACAAGGCGCAGTTCGCCGAGCACTGGACCAAGGATCTCGACCGCTGGTTCGAACAGGGCATCGACACGCCGAACCTGGCCATGATCAAGGCCCGCGCCACCCGGGTGCACTATTGGGACGGTGGTGACGAGGGTGAGGTGAAGCTGTGATTCCCTACCAGGGCACCGGCTGACCCTGATAGTCGAGGAAGTCGCCCGATTGTCGGGGCGAAAGCCCCGCAATGACGCGGCGCATGCCTGCGATGCTGTCGCCAGGCGTGACCGGCGCACTGGCGCCGCCCATGCGGGTCTGGACCCAACCCGGATGAAGCACCGCGCAGGTGAGATCCGGGTTGGCGAGGGCTAGCGTGCGCCAGGCCATGTTGAGCGCGGTCTTGGACGAGCGGTAGGCCAGGAAGCCGCCGCTGATGTTGTCCGCGATCGAGCCCATCCGCGTGCTGATGGCGATCAGCTTGCCATTCGCCGAACGCACCTGCGGCAGCACGGCCTGAGCCAGCAAATAAGGCGCCACGGTGTTGACGGCGAAGGTGTCGAGCCACTCGCGCGCTTCCGCGGCATTGGTGGCTTCACGCGGACCGTAGGTGCCCGCATTGGCGATCAACAGGTCCAGTGGACGCTCAAGGCGCAAGTTGGCGACCGCCTGAAGATCGCTCATGTCCAGGTCAAGGACCTCCATCCCCTCCGCCTCCAGCTCGACCGACGACTGACGCGCGGTGGCGATCACATCCCAGCCCTCGCCTCGATACTGGCGCACGAATTCCAGCCCGAGGCCGCGATTGGCGCCGGTGATCAAAACGGTTGGCATGGAGGGGCTCCGGTTGTGATTAGTCGAACAGGCTGGAAACGCTCGACTCGTCCGCAATTCTCCGGATCGCCTCGGCCAGCAGCGGCGCAATGGTGAGGCGGCGGATTTTCGGAGAGTCTTCCCCGACCTCGCCGGAGAAGATCGAATCGGTGACCACCAATTCGGTCAGTTCGCTGCCGGCTACACGAGCGGCCGCTCCACCGGACAAGACCCCATGGGTGACGTACGCCACCACATCCGTCGCACCTTGTTGGCGCAGGGCCGCGGCGGCGTTGCACAGGGTGCCAGCCGAATCGACGATATCGTCGATCAGCACGCAGAATTTGCCCGACACATCGCCGATGATGTTCATGACCTCCGACTCGCCCGCGCGTTCGCGGCGTTTGTCGACGATCGCCAGCGGCGCATTGTTGAGTCGCTTGGCAAGGCTGCGGGCCCGGACGACGCCCCCGACGTCCGGCGACACCACCGTAATCTCGCGATCGGCAAAGCGGGCGTGGATGTCGGCGCTCATCACGGGCGCGCCGAACAGATTGTCCGTGGGAATGTCGAAAAAGCCTTGGATCTGTCCAGCATGCAGATCGACCGACAGGACGCGATGGGCTCCGGCGGTAGTGATGAGATTGGCCACCAGCTTGGCGCTGATCGGGGTGCGTGGGCCTGGCTTTCGGTCCTGCCGGGCATAGCCGAAATATGGAACGACGGCCGTGATTCGCTTGGCCGACGCGCGGCGCAGCGCATCGATGCAGATCAGCAATTCCATCAGATTGTCGTTGGCGGGATAGCTGGTCGACTGGATCAGGAAAACGTCCTCCCCGCGGACGTTCTCGTGGATCTCGACAAACACTTCTTCATCCGCGAACCGGCGCACGCTGGCCTGGGTGAGAGGGATTTCCAGATAGTCGGAGATCGCCTTGGCAAGCGGAAGGTTCGAGTTGCCGGCCAGCAGTTTCATTGCACACCCCCAGGAAGCTGGCCCCCTCTAGCGGGCGATGGCGTTGGACGAAAGTGTGCCGCCCGCTAGAGATAGCGCCATGACGACCCGCCTCCGCATCGCCCTCGCCCAGATGAATCAAAAGGTCGGTGATCTGGCCGGCAATGCCCAGGCGATCTTGCGGCTGCGGCGAGAGGCGTCGGATGCCGACGTGCTGCTGGTGCCGGAGCTCCAATTGACCGGCTATCCCCCCGAGGACCTGGTGTTGAAGCCCGAGTTTCTCGCGCGCGCGGCCGAAGAGGCGGCCCGGCTCGTCGCGCTGACCGCCGAGCCGGGGCCGGCGCTGATTTTCGGCTCGATCGTGGTGCGCGAGGGCAAGGCCTATAACGCGATGATCGTCGCGGACGAGGGGCGCGAACTGTTCGTGACGCTGAAGCGAGAGCTGCCCAACTACGGTACTTTCGACGAAAAGCGGGTGTTTGCCGCCGGTCCGCTGCCGAGTGTGTTCGAATACCGGGGGGTGAAAATCGGCCTGCCGATCTGCGAGGACATCTGGCTGGACGACGTGTGTGCCCACCTTGCGGCCGAGGGCGCGGAGCTGCTGCTGGTCGCTAACGGCAGTCCGTACGAACTCGACAAGGATCATATCCGCCGCACTCTGATCGAAGAACGGGTGCGCAGTACCGGATTGGCGATGGTCTACCTCAATCGGGTCGGCGGGCAGGACGAGCTGGCGTTCGACGGCTCATCGTTCGTGGTCAATCCGGATGGCCGACTGGTGGTCCAGATGCCCGACTGGGAAGAACGTCTGCTGCTGACCGATTGGGAGCGAGGCACGGACGGGCGTTGGGTCTGTCTGTCGCGGGAGCGCGATGTGCTCGACGATTATCCCGCCGATATCTACCATGCGATGGTCGTGGCGCTGCGCGATTATGTCGTTCGCAACGGTTTTCCGGGCGTGATCCTGGGCCTTTCTGGGGGCATCGACAGCGCCTTGTCGGCGGCGGTGGCGGTGGACGCGCTCGGGCCGGACAAGGTCTGGGGCGTGATGATGCCGTCGGTCTATACCGGCAGTGCCTCGGTCGAGGACGCCAAGGAATGTGCACGACTGCTCGGCTGCCGCCATGACGTCATTCCGATCGTCCCGGGCGTGGAGGCCCTTGGAACGATGCTGGCCGAAGCTTTTGCCGGAACGCGGCCGGGTCTTGCGGAGGAAAATATCCAGTCGCGGCTGCGAATGGCCACGCTGATGGCCTTGAGCAACCGTTTCGGACACATGCTGCTGACCACCGGCAACAAGTCCGAGATGAGCGTCGGCTATGCGACGCTGTATGGCGACATGGCCGGCGGCTATTCGGTGTTGAAAGACGCCTACAAGACCACCGTGTTCGCCTTGTCACGGTGGCGCAATCGGATAGGCCCCGAAGGTGCGCTTGGACCGGCCGGTCCGGTGATGCCGCAAAGGGTGATCGACAAGCCGCCCTCCGCCGAGCTTCGCCCGAACCAGAAGGACGAAGACAGCCTGCCGCCCTACGACCTGCTCGATCCGATCCTGGTCGGTCTGGTCGACGAGGAACGTTCGGTTGCCGAGGTGGCGGCAAGCACCGGTGCCGACTTGAAGATCGTCGCCGAGATGGAGAAGCTAGTCCTGCGGGCCGAGTACAAGCGACGGCAGGCGCCGCCTGGGGTGAAGATCGGGGGCCGCAACTTCGGCCGTGACCGGCGCTATCCCATCACCAACGCGTTCCGGACGGCACGCGCATGAGTCAAGGCACTGCCCTGCGGTTTGACCGAGTGCGGACTGCCGCCTAGGCGCTCGATCATGAGCGTTGTCACTCGTTTCGCCCCATCCCCGACCGGCCGCCTGCATGTCGGCAACATCCGTACGGCGCTGCACAACTTCCTCTTCGCGCGACGTCATGGCGGCAGGTTTCTGCTGCGGATCGACGATACGGACCGGGCGCGGTCGACGGTCGAGAACGAGGAACAGATTCGCGACGACCTCGCGTGGCTTGGCCTTCATCCCGATGACGGCGTCCGCCAATCGGACCGCTTCGATCTTTACGAGCGCGAATTCGAACGGCTGCGTGCGGGCGGGCGGGTCTACGCCTGTTATGAAACAACCGAAGAGCTGGAGCTGCGCCGCAAGATCCTGCTCGGGCGAGGCCTGCCGCCGGTTTATGAGCGCCCCATAGGCGAAAACCAACCCGTCGAAGGTCGCACCCCGCATTGGCGCTTCCGCCTTGACCATGACCAGCCGATCGGCTGGACAGACCTTATTCGGGGGGAACAGCGGTTCGACCCGAGCCTCCTTAGCGATCCGGTCATCCGTCGGGCGGACGGTTCCTGGTTGTACCTGTTGCCCAGCGTCATCGACGATATCGACCTTGGGGTCACCCACATCGTGCGCGGCGAGGACCATGTGTCCAACAGCGCGGTGCAGCTGCAGATGTTCGCCGCGCTCGGTCACCAGCCGCCGCAGCTGGCTCACGAAGCGCTGCTGGTCGCCTCTGAGGGCAAGTTGTCCAAGCGGCTGGGAGCAGTCGGGGTACCGGCAGTACGGGAAGCTGGACTCGAGCCGATGGCGTTACTGTCGTTGCTCGGCCGGCTGGGAACGTCGCTTCCGGTCGAGCCGCTCACCAGCATCGATGCGTTGGCCGAGGGATTTGATTTCGGCCATTTCGGACGGGCGCCGGCGCACTTCGACTTTGCCGACGTGACGCTGCTGAACGCCAAGCTGTTGCACATATCACCCTATAGCGCCGTGGCCGACCGACTTCCGGCGCCGCTGGACGCTCGAGATTGGGAAATTCTGCGGTCTTCGCTGCATCGACTTGACGAGATCGGCGAGTGGCTCCCCGTTCTTGATGGCGACATTGGAACCGCCTCGCTCGACGAGGCAGACCGCCGTTTCGTCGCTGAGGCGGCCGACGTCGCGGAAGGCATCGATTGGTCGGACGATCCCTGGCACGCACTGACCAGCGTGCTTAAGGAGCGGACAGGCCGCAAGGGCAAGGCGTTATTCCTGCCACTGCGACGCGCACTTACCGGCCGCGACTCGGGGCCGGAAATGAAGCCGCTTGTGGAGCGAATCGGGCGCGCACTGAGCATCGAGCGATTACGCGCGGCCGCTAACGGCTGAAATCCGCCAGTTCGAGAGATACGCGGTGTAACTATCAGCCCTTGCGGGATAGATGTTATGATGTAACATTGCCTCCTTGTTGAAGGAGGTTGTCATGCTTGCTTACGCTGCTCACCGCCACTCTCGTCGCCAGGTTAGCCCGCCCACTTTGGTTCTCATCGTCGGTGCTCACGCTGTCGCACTTGCTTTGCTTGCGACTGCGAGGATGGACGTGGCACGCAGTCTGCCGCCGGTGATCACCGATGTCTTCAACGTGCCCGAACCACTGCCGCCCGAACCCGAGATACAGCCGCGCCCGCCCGAGCCGTCGCCGCAACCGCCTCGTTCGGCAATCGACAGCCCGCCGACGCTGGTGCCGGTACCCCCGCGGCCAGGACCATTAATCGACCTCACTCCAGCACCGCCGAATCCGGGACCGCTTGTCGGCACAAATCCGGAGCCGACTCCAGTGCCAGTCCCGGTCCCGGTGCCGCTCCCGACGCCGGTACCGGGTGTGAGCAGCAAGGCCGTCCTGCTCACCTCCGGGGATCGGCTCCGCCCGCCATACCCCGCAAGCAAGATCCGGCTGGAAGAAGAAGCGAGCCTTCGTCTGCGCCTCGGCATCGATGAACGTGGCAGGGTGATTTCGGTCGATCCGGTCGGCACGGCAGATCCCGAGTTTCTCGCTTCGGCCAGAACTCACCTGATCCGACACTGGCGATACAAGCCGGCGCAGGCCGACGGAAAGGCGATCGCGACTTCGATTGTGATTACGCTCCGGTTCCGACTGGACGACGCCTGAAAAGGTGAAGGGCTGGCGGCGGCCGTTCGCCAGCCCTATCTTCAGGCGATGCCCGTCTTTCCCCGCCCGTCCAGCCCGCGCGTCGCCTGGGCCGATCTGCGCGCATTCCTGTCCCGGCGAAGCCGTGAGCAGACGATCGGAGCACTGCTTGCACTGCTGATCACGGCAGTCATCATCGTCGTCTTCTTCCTCGATGCGACGGTGAATACGGCCCCGCCGGCCGAGGTCGTTTATGTCGAAAGCTACGGCCCGGACCGGACCGACGCCGACATCATTGCCGACCAGAAGGAGCGGCAGGCGCAGCGAGAAGCGGCGCAGAAGGCGCGGCAGGAGGAGTATCGCAAACTGCAGGATCAGCTCGGCATTGAGTGACGCCGGCTTCATGGCCGAGGCGATCGCCCTTGGCGCTGCGGCACGTGGAACGACCGCTCCCAATCCCAATGTCGGCTGCGTGATCGTCCAGTCAGGCATCATTGTGGGGCGGGGAGCTACCCAGCCCGGCGGACGGCCTCATGCGGAGGCCGCTGCGCTTAGCCAAGCGGGCGCGGCAGCCGGCGGAGCCACCCTCTACACCAGCCTGGAACCCTGCGCTCACCGAAGCGTGCGCGGCCCGACCTGCGCCGACCTTATCGCCAGCGCCGGCGTCGCCCGTGTGGTGGGCGCGCTCGAGGATCCCGATGACCGGACCGCCGGGGGTGGCTTCGAGCGGCTGCAAGCTGCTGGTGTGCAGGTCGACGTGGGACTGGGAGCCGAGGCGGCCCGGCAATCGATGTCGGGCTGGTTTTCCAGGCTGAGGCTCGGGCGGCCGCTGGTCACCCTCAAGCTGGCCTTGTCGATCGACGGCAAGATCGCCCTTCCGTCCGGTGAATCCAAATGGATCACCGGAGAAGATGCGCGCGCCCATGTCCATCTGGAACGGGCGCGCGCCGACATGATTCTGGTGGGCCGTGGTACCTTTTTGGCCGACCAGCCGAAACTGGACGTTCGCCTGCCCGGCCTGGAGGACCGCTCCCCGCGCCGTGCTTTGCTGACCCGCGGGGAGGCAGTTGACGGCTGGGCGACTCTTCGTGCGCCCGAAGACGTGTTCCGACTTCATGACGTCAACGACTTACTGGTCGAGGGTGGGTCCTCGACGGCAACGGCCTTCCTCGCCGCCGATCTGGTCGATCGCATCTTGCTCTATCGCGCGCCGATCATCATCGGAGAAGGGAAGTCGTCGGTTGGCTATATTGGTCTCGACGCGATCGGCGACGCTCATGGGCGCTGGCGGGTCGCAGCAGAGCAGGCGCTTGGCATCGACCGGCTCGAGGTCTACGAGCGCGTTCGCTAATGTTCACCGGCATCATCACCGATATCGGCACGGTCCGATCTGTCGAGCAACGCGGCGACCTGCGTCTGATTGTGGGCTGCGGCTACGACCTAGGCGGGGTCGACCTCGGCGCCTCGATCGCATGTTCGGGCGTGTGCCTGACGGTGGTGGACAAGGGCTCCGACTGGTTTGCCGTGGATGTCTCGGGCGAGACCCGGTCGCGAACGGCGCCGGGCTTGTGGACGGAGGGCGCGCGGTTGAATCTGGAACGCGCGCTGCGAATGGGCGACGAGCTTGGCGGGCACCTTGTGACCGGGCATGTCGACGGTCTCGGGGACGTGATCGGCCTTTGCCCCGAGGGCGACTCCACCCGCGTCGGAATTCGTGTCGCCCGGGAGCTTGGCCCAATGATCAGCGCCAAGGGCTCGATTACGCTGGATGGCGTGTCTCTGACCGTCAATGAGGTGAGCGACGCCGACGACGGTACCCATTTCGCCATCAATCTCATCCCGCATACAAGTTCGCTGACGACGCTTGGCGACCTCAGAGCTGGCCGACAGCTGAATGTGGAGGTCGATATCCTGGCTCGCTATCTGCAGCGCATGTTGCCTGCCCGAGACCATCAGAAAGTGCATCGCGTCAGCTAGACATCACATCGCAGTGTGATTAAAGTTCGGCGTTATGTCTACCAACCTCATCGATCGGCTGCACGCGATCATCGAGACGGGAGAGATCAGCCGGGCCGGTCTTGCTCGTGCGGCGGGGCTGCATCCAAACTCCCTTCGCAAATTGGGCTCCGCGGACTGGAACCCGACCGCCGACACCCTGCTGCGCCTTGAGAAACTTCTGCAAAAAGGCACGACCGAGGTCCTGGTCGGAGCCGAACAGATCATCGACGAGGCGCGCAACGGCCGGATGTTCATTCTGGTCGACGATGACGACCGCGAGAACGAGGGCGACCTTGTCATCCCGGCGCAAATGGCGACTCCCGATGCCATCAATTTCATGGCCCGCCATGGCCGCGGACTGATCTGCCTCGCGCTGACGCAGGAGCGGGTCGAGCAGCTGCAGCTGCCGCTGATGGCCCGCACCAACGGCACGCGCCATGAAACCGCTTTCACCGTTTCGATCGAGGCCAAAACCGGTGTGACGACCGGGATCAGCGCCGCCGACCGGGCCCGCACGATCGCCGTGGCGATCGATTCCGCCAACGGTGCCGATGCGCTGGTGTCCCCCGGGCATGTCTTCCCGCTCGTAGCCCGGCCGGGGGGCGTACTGGTACGTGCTGGCCATACGGAGGCCGCGGTCGACGTATCACGCTTGGCCGGACTCAACTCCTCTGGCGTGATCTGTGAAATCATGCGCGAGGACGGGACCATGGCCCGGCTCGACGACCTCGTCGATTTCGCCCGTGCCCACGGCCTCAAGATCGGAACCATTCGGGACCTCATCGCCTACCGGCTGAAGAAGGACCACATGGTCGAGCGCGTGGCCGACACGACGTTCGTCAGTGCGGGCGGCAAGAGTTGGCAGGCGCAGGTGTTTCGGGACAAGGCAACCGGGGCCGAGCAACTTGCCCTGGTGCTAGGTCCGATCAACAGCGAGCAGCCGGTTCTGGTGCGCATGCACAGTCTCGACCTGTTTGCGGATGTGCTTGGCGAAAGCTGCTCGCGGTCGGGCCTGTTGCACGGCGCCATGCGGATGATCGAAAATGAAGGATCGGGCGTGGTCGTGGCGCTGCATGCCGCCGCCCCGGGCTCCTTGTCCCGCTCGGCCGACCGCCGCGCCGGCAAGCAGGTCGAGGAAGGTGAAGCCCTCCGCAGCTACGGCATTGGCGCGCAGATTTTGGCGGCCCTTGGTATTCACGACATGATCCTGCTCACCAATACGCGCCACTCGCCCGTCGGGCTGGCCGGCTATGGCCTGGCAATCGTCGAGGAGCGCTCCATTCCCTGCCCGGAGAACAGTTAAGTGGCGAAGGTCCTCATCGTCGAAGCGCGCTTCTATGGTCATCTGAACGACATGCTGCTGGAGGGTTGTCGAGTGGTCCTGGAGGCGGCTGGTCACGCCCATGAGACCATCACCGTCCCGGGCGCGCTGGAGATCCCCGGGGCGATCGCGGTGGCGGCGGACGGGGGCGAATTCGACGCATATGTCGGGCTGGGGGTCGTGATCCGCGGCGAGACCTATCATTTCGAAATCGTCGCCGGCGAAAGCGCGCGCGGGATCATGGCGCTCACCATGGACGGCATGCCGGTAGGCAACGGGATCCTGACGGTCGAGAACGAGGCACAGGCGCTTGTCCGGGCCGACCCGACGCAGGGCGACAAGGGCGGCGATGCCGCCCGTGCGGCGCTGACCCTGCTACAGGTCCAGGAACGCTTCGCCTAGCCGAGCGCCAGCAACACCTCGTTGCGCCGAAGCGGCGGCGGGATCATCGGGGAATTGTAAAAGGCATATTCCGGTTCTGCAGTAGCGGCAGTCTCGCCGTGTCGGGCCAGCCAGCCCCGCAGCGCATCTTCATGCGCCATCAGCCGATGATCGTCGGCCACTCCGTTGAAACGGGCCACCCCGACCCGGCGGGCCGGAACCTCGACCAGTTCGATGCCTTCGGGGGGTTCCGGCAAATCAAGCGCATCGCGCCCTTCGGGCATGACGAAGCGGACCCGCCAGCCTTCCGCCAGAGCATCGTCGAACATCGGCGGATCGCTGCTCATCGGGTTGCCGGCGTCCTGCAAGACGGGCACGGTCATCGGCAGTTCCTCGCCGGAGCGGGACTTGGCGAAGATATAGTCGGCCAGCCGCCGGAAACCCTGATTGAGCGCGTCCTTGCGCGGCCCACGAACGACCGTCTCGGCAACGGTGATCGCCGGATAGCTTCGAATTTCGAACTCGCGGTCACTGACCAGGACCCGGTAATCGGGACCGGGAGTGGCCTTTTCGCGCAGGACGTAGGCAATCCCCAACCCCAGTAGCAGGCCGCCACCGGCCAACGCTCCAACCCGCCAATCCTTGCCCATTACGAAACTCCTTTTCCAGCAGGAGAATGAATCAGGCGGCGCGCTGTTCCGGCAGACTGGGATAGTCGGTGTAGCCCTCCGGCCCGGGTGTGTAGAAGGTCCGTGGGTCAGGCTCGTTGAGATCTGCCTCGGTCCGCAGGCGATCGACCAGGTCGGGGTTGGCCAGGAACGGCCGGCCGAAGCTGATCGCGTCGGCGACGCCCTCCTCCAGCCGGCTCTGCGCGGTATCACCGACATAGTCCGAATTGAGGATCAAGGCTCCGCCGAACACCTTGCGGATCGCCGGACTGACCGGGGCGACGTCGGTCGGCAGGAAGGTCGACTGATCGCCCGGCTCGCGCAGCTCGAGGCTGGCGATTCCGAGCTTGCCAAGTTCAGCGCCGGCTGCCGTGAAGAGTGTATGCGCGTCGCTGTCGTTGCATCCCTGCACCTCCCCATTGGGGCTAAGCCGGACGTGGGTTCGCCCGGCGCCTGCCTCCGCCACCAGGGCCTGTGTGACCTCCCGCAACAGCCGGACCCGGTTCTCGACAGAACCACCGTAATCGTCTTCGCGCAGGTTGGTGCCGTCGCGCAGGAATTGGTCGATCAGATAACCATTGGCGCCGTGCAGCTGCACCCCGTCGAACCCGGCCGCAAGCGCGTTGCGCGCGGCATGGGCATAGTCGTCGATGGTGCGGCGAAGATCATCAAGCGTTGCGGCGCGAGCCAGCTCGTACGGCTTTTTGCCGTCATAGGTGTGGGCCTTGAACGGCGCGGTCGTGGCACTGGCCGAAAGGGGCGCTTCCCCAGCCAGGAAATCGGGATGCACGAGGCGCCCCATGTGCCATAGCTGAGCCACGATCCGTCCGCCGGCACGATGAACAGCCTCGGTCACCGGCTTCCAGCCCTCCACTTGGGCGTCGGTCCACAGACCGGGCGCGAACGGCCAGCCGAGCGCCTCCGGGCTGGTGCCCGTGCCCTCGGAGATGATGAGCCCGGCGGCCGCGCGCTGGGCGTAATATTCCGCCATGAGCGGTGTCGGCACGCCCTCGCGAGTGGCCCTGCCGCGCGTGAGCGGAGCCATGATGATCCTGTTCGGCAGACGGAGGTCGCCGATGGTGATGGGGTCGAAAAGGTCTGGCATGGCGCCACAGATGGTCACGAGACCGGCGCTTGGCTAGGGGGCTGGGGGTGAGTTCTTCCCGCGCTTCCCCGCTCGCCTTCGTCGCCCTGCTGGTCGGCAACGCAGCACTTGCGCTCGGCCCATGGCTGGTCCGTCTGTCGGACGTCGGCCCGGGGGCGGCGGGCTTTTGGCGCCTTGCGCTGGCCCTGCCGTTTCTAGCAATGATTGCCGTCGCCGCCGGGCAACCGCTGCGCTTGCCCCGCCCGAGCATCATCGTCGCCGTCGCATTCGCTGCGCTCTTCTTCGCCGCTGATCTGATTGCATGGCACGCGGGCATTCCGCTGACCAAGCTCGCCAATGCGACCTTGTTCGGCAACATCTCCAGCTTCCTGTTCGCGGCCTATGGCCTGTGGCTGGTGAGAAGTTGGCCAAGCGCGCGTCAGGGCAGCGCGCTCTTGCTGGCGGCGGCGGGCTGCGCGGCGCTGATGTGGGGCAGTGCGGAGCTTTCCGCCCGCCATTTGAGGGGGGACCTCCTGTCCTTGCTCGCCGGACTGCTTTACGCTGGCTACCTGATCCTGATCGAGCGTGCGCGCGGCGAATTACAGCCGCTTCCGACGGTGATCTTCGCGAGCCTGTTCGGTGCGGCCATGCTGCTTCCGTGGGCGCTGCTGACCGGGGAAAGATTGTTTCCGTCCGACTGGACCGGCGTCGTTCTGCTGGCGTTGGGCAGTCAGGTGGTTGGCCAGGGGCTGCTGGTCTATGCGCTCGGGGTCGTGCCGCCGCTGGTGGTTGGGCTCGCACTGCTGACGCAGCCGGCCCTGTCGGCGGTGATTGGCTGGCTGGCCTATGGTGAGACGCTGACCCCGCTCGATTTCCTCGGGGCGCTCGCAATCGCTGCCGCCTTGGTGCTGGTACGCTTGCGCGAACCGCCCGAAAGGACCACTTGAGCGGCATGGACTTGGTCACCCCCCTGGAGCGCATCCGCCGCCAGCTTGCCCTTTCCATTGGCGAAAACGCCGCGTTCGATGGCTGGACACCCGCTGCCGTGGACGCCGCCGCCGATGCCGCCGGGGTCGAACGGGCGCAGGCCAGGCTCGCCTGCCCAAAGGATCCGGTCGGTTTGATCGACCTTTACGGCCAGGCCGTCGACCGCGAGCTGGAGGCAGCATTTCCGGCCGAGCGAATTGCCTCCATGAAGATCCGGGCGCGCATCCGGGAATTGTTATGGACGCGCCTTCAGGTTCAGGCTCCAGCGCGTGAGTCGATCCGACGGGCATTGGCGATCCTCGCCATGCCGCAGAACCTGTCCGCAGCGGCGAGGTTGGCGTGGCGCAGTGCGGACGTGATGTGGCGTATCGCCGGGGACACGGCGACCGATTACAATCATTACACCAAGCGGCTGACCCTGTCGGCTGTTTACGGCTCTGTTCTCCTGCATTGGCTCAATGACGAGAGCGAAGCCTTTACTGCCACGGCCGCGTTCCTCGATCGCCGCATCGACGAGGTCATGCGGTTTGAAAAGTGGAAGGCCGACTGGCGGGCCGGCAGCGATCGGCGGCCGAGCTTCACCCGCTTCGTCGCTCGCCTGCGCTACCCGCCGCGCTGACCGGAGCGGACAAACCCACTAGCCAGCGCCTTTCGTTATTGATAATCAGTCGCAGAAATGACGGTCGCGACTCCCTCCTCGCATTTTGCATTGCCCCTCGACCAACTTGGCGTCGGTAGTCGGGCGCAGATTCACGATGTCGACTGGGACCTGCTCGACCCGGGCGAGGCCTGCCGTCTTCGCCACTTTGGGTTCGACGAGGGCGTGATGGTCGAACCGCTGCATCATGGCCCGGTTGGTCAGGATCCTCTGGCCGTTCGGGTAGGCCGGATGACGGTGGCGATCCGTCGCAGCCATGCCCGGGCGATCAAGGTCAGTCTGACCGCCTGAACGGAACCAAACCCAAGTGAACCCGGCACCTCTCGTTGCGGTGGTCGGCAATCCCAATGCCGGCAAAAGCGCCCTTTTCAACGCGCTGACCGGCGCGCGCCAGAAGGTCGGCAATTACCCCGGGGTCACGGTCGAACGGAAAAGCGGGCGAACGGCCTTGCCGGACGGGCGGCCGGTCGAGCTGGTCGATCTGCCCGGCGCTTACGGGCTCGACCCGTCGAGTCCGGACGAGGCGGTCACGCGTGACGTCTTGCTTGGCAAGTTCGCGGGCGAGCGGCGGCCGGACGGACTGCTGATCGTCGTTGACGCATCCAACCTCGACAACCACCTCCGCTTTGCCCTGCAACTCATCGGCCTTGGCCTGCCGACAGTGGTTGCGCTCAACATGATCGATATGGCTCGCCGCGACGGGCTGGACATCAGTGCGGATCGGCTGTCGGCCGAACTGGGCGTGCCGGTGATCGAGACCGTGGCCGTTCGCCGTCGCGGTACCGATGAGGTGCGTGAGGCGCTCGCCCAACAGTTGCTCGGGCCGAAGCCGCAGCCGCGCGCACAGCCGCTCGATCCGGCCCGCCGGGCGCGGGCGATCGCGGAAGCCGCGCTGGTCAGCGAGACGCCCGTGCGCCGCTGGACCCATCGGCTCGATCGCGTCCTGCTGCATCCCCTTGCCGGGCCGCTGATCCTGACGGTCGTCATGTTCACCATGTTCCAGGCGGTATTCGCCTGGTCCGAGGCGCCGATCGCCTGGATCGAAAGCGGCATGGAAGCCGTGGGCGCAGCGGTGACCGAAGCGCTGCCGGAGGGGTGGCTGCGATCCCTGCTGGTCGACGGTGTGATCGGTGGCGTCGGGGCCGTGGTGGTCTTCCTGCCTCAGATCCTGATCCTGTTCCTGTTCATCCTGTTGCTGGAAGGCACCGGCTACATGGTTCGGGCGGCCTTCCTGATGGACCGGTTGATGAGCCGCGCGGGCCTTTCCGGCCGGGCGTTCATTCCTCTGCTGTCCAGCTTTGCCTGTGCGGTCCCGGGAATCATGGCCACACGCACCATTGATAACGAGAAGGATCGCCTCACCACCATCCTGGTGGCGCCGCTGATGACCTGCTCGGCCCGGCTGCCGGTCTATACTTTGATCATCGCTGCCTTCATTCCCGACCGGAACGTGGCGCCCGGCGTGAACCTGCAGGGCGTTGTCATGTTCGCACTCTACCTTGCCGGAATCGTCGGCGCCCTCGGCGCCGCGCTGCTGCTGCGCAAGACCGTTGCGCGCGGCGCTTCCAGTTTCTTCATGATGGAGCTGCCCAAGTATCAGCTTCCGGCGGTCAAGGACGTCGCGCTCGGCCTGTGGCAACGGACGGTCATCTTCCTGAAGCGGGCTGGCGGAATCATCCTCATGACCACGGTCGTGCTGTGGGCGCTGGCGAGCTTCCCGCAGGCCGGACCCGGCGAAAAGCAGAGCGAGGTGTCGATTGCCGGGCGGATCGCGTCGGGCATCGAGGTTGTCGTGAAGCCGATCGGCTTCAATCACGACATCGCGCTCGCGCTGCTTCCGGCGATGGCAGCGCGTGAGGTTGCGGTGTCGGCCATCGCCACCGTTTATGCGATCGATCAATCGGACGAGGAGCAGATGAACCAAAGCCTGGAGGAGCGGCTGGGCGGCAACTGGCCGCTGCCGACGGCGCTGGCCTTCCTCGCCTGGTTCGTCTTCGCCCCGCAGTGTATCTCCACGATCGCCGTCACCCGGCGTGAGACCAACAGCTGGAAATGGCCCGCATTCATGGTCGGCTATCTGTTTGCGCTGGCCTACATCGCTGCGGGCGCAACCTACTGGACGGCAGTGGCGCTCGGCTTATAGCTGGTCTCCAGATTCATGGAGATTTGAATGGCGGGCAGCGTCAACAAGGTCATTTTGGTCGGCAACCTGGGCAAGGACCCGGAATCGCGCAGCTTCGCCAACGGCGGCAAGGTGGTGAGCTTCAGCGTCGCCACGTCGGAAAATTGGAAGGACCGCACGTCCGGCGAGCGCAAGGAAAAGACCGAATGGCACAATGTGTCGATCTTTTCCGAAGGCCTGGCCCGGGTGGCCGAGCAGTACCTCAAGAAGGGCAGCAAGGTGTATCTCGAGGGCCAGTTGGAAACCCGCAAGTGGCAGGACCAGTCCGGCAACGACCGCTACACGACCGAGGTGGTGCTGCGGAACTTCAATAGTTCGATGGTCCTGCTCGATGGCCGGGGCGAAGGCGGCGGCGGTGGTCGCGGCGGCGGGTTCGGCGGCGGCAGCTATGACGACGGCGGGTTCGGCTCTGGCGGCTACAGCGGCGGCGGTGGCGCAGGCCGGGGCGGCCAGTCACGTCCTCAGCCTGCGACCTTCGACAACGACCTAGACGACGACGTTCCGTTCTAAGCTATTCGAGCTTCCTCTTCAGCGCGGCCAGCGCCGCAAAGGGGCCGGCCTGTTCTTCCGTCAGCACCCCCGCCTCGCGCAGCGTCGAATCGGCAACCGGGCTTCGCGGATAAGGGTCGAGGGCAAGCGCAAGCGTATCGGCCAGCGCGGTGCCGAGATCGATCGTCTGCCCATCGTGGAAGGCCACGTCGCACTCGTCTTCGGACAATTCGATGTCGGCATCGGGTTCGGGCGTCGGCTCTGGCAGGAACAGCAACTCGAAGGGTTCATCGAGGCTGGCCGGGACAGGATCGCCCGTCGCGACGCAGCTTTGTTCCAGCAGCGCCTTGATGCGCCCTTTTGCAGTGACCCGCTCTCCATCGCGTTCGAGCACCACATGGCAATCGAATCGGCCGAGCGAAGGAAGCCGCAACCGCTGGGCGATCGCGTCGCGTTCGGCCTCGTCGGCGCTGAGGTCCAGGCGTTCGCCATCGCGGATCTGCATGAGGTTCAGATGGTGAGCAAAGCCGGTCATGGCAGCGCTCCTTCCAACAGGGCTTCGTCGCTGCGGCTTTCGAGACCTGCCCAGAACAATCTCAGCTGCCGTTCCACATGCTGCTGCGCAGCCTCGGCGACGTTGGCGCCACGGTAGACACTTCGTTCCGTCACCGCCTCCCAGCTTTCGCGGCCGTCGACCGCCCCGCGCCACGCACCGACCCGGCCGCCCAGCGCACCGATCAGCTTGCCGACCTTTTTGCCCATGACCGGATCGCCGGTACCAAGCTGGCGGTGCTCGGCATCCATGTTCTCGACGAAACATTCGGCCAGGCTGACACTGGCCAGCCGCGCATTTTCGCCGCCGTTCTCAAGCCGCAGGTCGACCAGTGCCAGCAGGGTTGCAAGCATGGCGAAGCGGCCTTCCAGCGTGTCCGGCACCTGACCGTCCAGATACCAGTGCGGTTGACGGGCGCGGGCGACCACCTGCGCATACAGCGGCGCTGCCATCCGCTCCTCGCGCCGAAACAGTCGCATCAGCGAGCCCATACTCATCCTCCGTTCAGAACAACCGCGTCATGCCGCGCCTCACTTGCGCGCCGAGGGCTGCCCGGGATATTGACCCGCGCACGAACCGGCGCAAGGGCGCAGGGCAGGAGTATCAAGGTTCATGGCCGTTCGTTTGTCTCAGGTCGCGGTTCTCGCCGCTGCAGCCGCCCTTATCGCGGGTTGCTCCGGATATCGTGACCGCAAGGGCTTCATCATGGACCAGGAGCTTGCGTCCGCCGTTCAAGTCGGTGTCGACAACAAGGATTCGGTCACGCGGACTTTGGGCCGCCCGACTTTCACTGGCCAGTTCGATCCCAACGAATGGTATTATGTCAGCCGCGGCACCACGGCGATCGCCTTCCGGCTGCCTCGGGTCACGGATCAGACAGTGATGCGGATCCGGTTCGACGCGGCGGGTAACGTCACTTCGATCGATCGCACTGGTAAGGAGCTGATCGCGTCGATCGATCCGTACGGCAAGGAAACGCCGACGCTGGGCCGCGAGAAGAGTTTCTTTGAGGAAATCTTCGGCAACATCGGCGTGGTCAACAACGCCGGTCTGCCCGGGGGCAATCAGCCGCGCCAGTAAGGTGCTACCCGCGTCCCGGCTTTTCTCCTAAGCGTCTTCGCATGACGGCGCACCCGGACGGCATGACCTATGCCGATTATCTGCAACTCGACTCGCTGCTGGCGGCGCAACGGCCGCTATCCGCGCTGCACGACGAGATGCTGTTCATCATCATTCACCAGACCAAGGAACTCTGGTTGAAGCAGATGCTGCACGAAGTGAAGCTTGCCGTGCAGCAGGTTCGGGCCGATCGATTTGCGGAGGCCTACAAGTCGCTGGCGCGGGTCAGCCGCATCCAGTCGGTGATGACCCTGAGCTGGGACGTGCTCGCGACGTTGACCCCGGTCGATTACGGTCGCTTTCGCGACGTGCTCGGTACATCGTCCGGCTTTCAGTCGGCTCAGTTCCGCGAACTGGAATATCGCCTTGGCATCAAGGACCCTCGGTTTCTCGACTATTACGAGGGAGGTACGGAAGGGCATCGTCGGCTGGAGCTCGCGCTTAGCGAACCCAGCCTGTGGGAAGAGGCAGACGCAGCCCGCCGTCGGGCCGGAGCGAGCAGCTGGCTCCACGTCTACCGCGACGCCGAAAAGTGGTTTGAGCTTTACCAGCTGGCGGAAAAGCTGGTTGATATCGATGATGCGCTCGCGGGCTGGCGGCACAAGCATGTGCTGACGGTCGAGCGGATCATCGGCGGCAAGACCGGGACCGGCGGTTCCGCGGGCGTCAAATATCTGGAATCAACCCTGACCAAGCGCGCCTTTCCCGAACTCTGGTCGCTGCGCACCGAATTGTGAGCTTCAAGCACCTTTTTTCCCGCTCCCTGGGGGCCGCGCCGGAGCGGCTGCACATGGCGGCGCACAGCCACCATTTGTGGCCCGACGTCAGCTTCGACGGGCAGGTCGAGTGCTGGAACGACGCCGCCCGCCTGGCCGACGCCAAATGGGACCGCATCATGGGCGAAGTGTGGCCCGAAGCCCAGCGCCATGTCGCGGAAGAGCTAGGGACCGGGCGACCCGACGCGATCGTGTTCGCGGCCAACACCCATGACTTCCTGGTTCGACTGGCCGCGGCCGCACCGCGCCGGGCCGGCAAGCCACTGCGGATCCTGACCACCGACGGAGAATTTCACAGCGCGCGTCGTCAGTTCGCGCGGTGGGTCGAGGCCGGGGAAATCCAGCAGACGATCATTGCGGCGGAACCCTTCGATACCCTTGCCGAGCGGTTTGTGGAGCAGGCGTCCGGCGGCGGCTTTGACCTGATTCTCGTAAGCCAGCTACTGTTCGGCAGCGGGCAGGTCTTCGCGGCCGTGGAGGAACTCGCGACGTTTGCCGATCCGGCCGGCCCGTGGGTGGTGATCGACGGCTATCACAGCTTCATGGCGGTGCCGGAGCCGCTAGGCGGCCTTGGCGACCGCGTCTTTTTCCTCGCCGGCGGGTATAAATACGCAATGGCGGGGGAAGGGATCGGCCTGATGCATTGCCCTCCCGGCTTTGGCGAGCGGCCACCGGTCACCGGCTGGTATGCCGAATTCGAGGATCTGTCTTTGCCGCCGGGTCACGTCGGTTACGCCCGCGACGCGATGCGGTTCATGGGAGCGACCTTCGACCCTTCCGCGCTGTATCGGTTTAACGCAATTCGGCGAATGCTGTCCGGAGAAGGGCTGAACACTGCGATCATCAGTCGGCGGATCGCGACCCTCCAGGCGCGGCTGCTCGCCGAGATCTCGTCGAGTCCACTTGGCACAGCGGACTTGCTCAACCCGCTTGGTAGCGGTCCGCATGCCCGGTTCCTGGCGTTGCGCGATCCTCGCGCCGCCAAGTGGCAGGCGGCCCTGGCGACCCACCATTGTGTAACGGACGTGCGCGGCGATGTGCTGCGGATCGGGCTTGGGCTTTACCATGACGAGGCGGATGTGGAGCGGTTTGCGCACCTCGCCCGCAAGCTATGACCGGCGGGCCACGAGCCCTTCGCTCAGCAGGCTATTGACGGCGCCGGCCACGCGCTCCTCATCCTCGTCGCCCCACACGCCGAAGCGCAGGCCCAGAAAGACGTTGGCGCCCATCAGCGCCCATGCCTGCACCTCTCTCTCGAACTCATCCTGCACCGGGCGAAACTCACCCCGCCGCTCACCCTGTTCGAGGCGGCTAGCGATCCGGTCTGCCGTGCTGCGATAATGGCGCTGAAATCCCTCGGGGTCGACGAATTCGGCTTCGTCGATGATGCGGTACACCTGCTTGTTGCGGCGGACGAAGCGCAGGAAGGCCGCCAGCGCCCGGCGCTCGCCATCCAGTGAATCGCTCGACTCGCCCAAGGCCGGAGCGACCGCCAGCCGGACTTGATCGGACATGTCCCCAACCAGCGCGCGGAACACCGCCTCCTTGCTGTCGAAGTAGGTGTAGAAAGTCCCCAACGCGACCTTCGCTCGCCCGGTGATCCCGACGATTGAGCTTTCAGCGAAGCCACGGTCGCCGAATTCCTGCAGAGCTGCATCGAGAATGCGGCGAAGCGTGCGCTCGCCCCGTGGCGTTCGCGGGGCCTTGCCGTCGCTGGCTTTGGCGCGCGTCGTCGAATCAGTGCCGACCGAGCCGCGCCCCTTCACCCTGGCGTCGCTCATATTCCCCCTTTTGCCCCGCCGTCCGCCAATCGTGATAGGACCAAGTTGAAAGACGGTTCAACTTTCAGTATCGGTTGGTGCAAGGCGGCGCAACCCGGGAGTCGGGCACGCGTCAAGATGGGGGAGTTTCTTTATGTCGTTCCGTACCGTGCGTGTCCTGCTTGGCTCGGCCGCCCTGCTGGGCCTTGCCACTCCCGCAGTGGCGCAGTCTGCCGAGCAGACCAGCGCCGACGCGGCCGACCAGCCGCCTGCCGCCGAAGCGACTGGCGCCCAAAACGACGAGGAAACGGACACTGCAACCGGCGATATCATCGTCACCGCTCGCCGGACCGAGGAGACGCTGCAGCGCGTCCCGGCGTCCGTTTCAGCGTTCAACGAACGCACCCTCGACCGGCTTCAGGCGACGGATACGAGCGGGCTTCAGGGTGCGGTTCCCAACCTCAACATCGTCCAGGGGCGTGGCTCGTCCAACGCCACCAACATCTACATCCGCGGCATCGGGCAGCCCGACGCCTTGCAGACGTTCGACCCCGCGGTCGGCGTGTACGTGGACGACGTCTACCTGTCCCGGATCCGCGGCAATCAGCTCGATCTGCTCGACGTGGAACGGGTCGAGGTGCTGCGCGGTCCGCAAGGCACGCTTTATGGAAAGAACACCATCGGCGGCGCGATCAAGTTCGTATCCCGCCGCCCGGGGAAGGATTTGCGTGCCAACGGCTCGCTGACGGTTGGCAGCTACGACCAAGTGGAGCTGCGTGGCTCGATCTCGGGTCCGGTCGTGGAGGGTGTCTCCGCCGGGCTCGCGGTGATGCGGGCGAAGCGGGACGGCTATGTCGAGGACCGGAACGATGACCGCGAGTATAACGACCGCGATTCGTTCGGCCTGCGCGGCACTTTGGCGCTGGACGTCAGCAATCGCTTCCGCGTCGATTTTACGGCCGACTATTCGAAGGACGACGCCAAGCTGAACACTGGTGCGCCGCTCAACGACCTGGTCAACCTCTTTACTCCGACGGTCATCGTGCCGCTGGAGCGTGATCCCGACGATTATGACTTCACGGTCGAAACAACGCCGGGCCTGCCCAACTCGACAAAGCTGAAGCATTGGGGCCTGTCGGGCACGGCTGCCTACGATCTGACCGATGCGCTGACCTTCCGCTCGATCACCGCCTACCGCGAGCTGTCGACGAGGGACTATATCGACATCGACGCGACCGCCGCCGAGGTCGGCGACGTACTGGTGGATGTTGCCCAGAACCAGTTCAGCCAGGAATTTCAGCTGGCCTATTCGGGCGAGCGCTTGTCCGGAGTGGCGGGCCTCTACTATCTGCGGGAAAACAATGTTTCGCATCAGGAGGCGTTTGCCGACGACCTGGTCAACCTGACGATCTTCCGGGGAATCCTCCCCGATTTCCTTCTTGGGCCGTCCAACTTCCCGACCTTCCTGCGCACCATCGACGACGACCTGCGCACGGACAGCTACGCCGCCTACGCCAACGCCAGCTACGCGGTGACCGACGCCTTGCGCCTGTCGGCCGGAATTCGCTGGACGCGCGAAGAAAAGGATTACTTCCGCACCACCTCGACCTTTTCGAGCTCACCGCTGCTCACCAGCGTGGCGCCGTTTGTGTTCGACCGGAAGGACAGTTGGACCGATGTCTCCCCGATGGCGTCCATCGATTATCGCTTCAGCCCGGTGACCATGGCCTATCTGCGCTATGCCAAGGGCTTCAAGTCGGGCGGTTTCAACGGCCGCGCCAACGAGCTTGGATCCGCAACGGCCTATGACCCCGAGACCGTCCAGTCGTTCGAGGCCGGCCTGAAGACCACCGTTGCCCGTCAGCTGCGCCTGAACTTCGCGGTGTTCCATAACAACTACAAGGATTTCCAGGCCCGGGTCTCGGAACTGGACGAGAGCACTACCCCGCCCACTCCACTGCTGTCGGTGCTGAATGCGGGCAAGTTGCGTATTCGGGGCGCGGAACTCGAGGCCGCCTGGACCCCGATCCGCGACCTGCTGCTCGACGCCCAGATCGGCTACCTCGATGCGGAGTACAAGGAATTCAACGACCGTCGCTTCTCCGACTTCGACGGAAGCCGCGCATTTCAGACGCCCGCCTTTTCGCCGAAGTGGACGATGCGCTTCGGGTCGCAATATTCCTTCGACCTCGGCGGCGCCGGCGGCATCACCCTTGGCGGGCAGGCCCGATATCGTTCGCGTCATGCGCTGTCGGTCGACAATACGTTCACCAACACGGAGACGGAGATCGAAGGCCTGTTCCAGAAGAGCTACTGGCTGGCCGATGCCCGGGTGGTGTGGGAAAACTCGACCAAGCAGTTTTCGGTCGGGCTGTACGGCAACAATCTGTTCGACAAGTTGTACAAGACCGATGGTCAGGAATTCTCGTCGATCGGAAATATCCGCACCGTCTACTTCGGTGCGCCGCGGACCGTCAGCTTGCGCCTGACCGCCCGCTACTGATCGGTTGAGGGCACGGGGCGCTTGGCATGTCCGGCGCCCCGTGCCACCCACAAATCATGGCATCCCGTGCACCGGCGCTGACGCGCAGCCCCAACCTCGTTCTCACCTTCCTCCTGTTCGCCTACATCCTGAATTTTCTCGACCGGCAGTTGCTCAGCATCCTGGCGCAGCCGATCAAGGAAGATCTGTCGCTGAGCGATACGGAGTTCGGGGCCATCGCCGGCCTGGCGTTCGCCCTGCTGTATTCGGTCGCTGGCGTGCCCTTGTCCTACCTCGCCGACCGCACCAGTCGCAGCCGCGTCGTCGCGGGATCCCTGGCGGTATGGAGCGCCTTCACGGCCTTGTGTGGCACGGCGCAGGGTTATTGGTCGCTGTTCCTGTTCCGGCTGGGGGTCGGAGTTGGGGAGGCGGGCGGTGTCGCGCCGTCCTACGCGTTGCTGGCCGACTATTTCCCTCCCGAACGGCGCGGCAAGGCGCTTGGTATCTACTCACTCGGCGTACCGATTGGCCTGGGCAGCGGGCTGCTCGTGGGTGCGTACATTGCGACCTACATCAACTGGCGCGCCGCATTCCTGATCATGGGTGTGCTGGGTGTGGTCCTGGTGCCCGCATTTCTCTGGGTCGTCCGCGATCCGCCTCGGAAAACCGCTCAGGCGACCACTTCCGTGCGTCTTAGTGAGGTTTGGGCGGTGGTATCCCGCAAGCCCAGCTTCTGGCTGATGGCTTTCGCCGCCTCGCTCAGCTCCCTCGTCGGCTACGGGCTCGCTACCTGGATTCCGTCCGTACTGATCCGCAGCTATGACCTGACGCTGATCCAGGCGGGCCAGTTCATGGGCAGCCTACTGCTGATCGGCGGGGTGCTCGGCGTTTTCGCAGGCGGCGTGCTGGCCGACCGGCTCGGCCATGGCGACAAGCGCTGGTATGCACGGCTGCCGGCCATCGCCTGGCTGATCACCACCCCCTTGTTCCTGTTCGGGCTGACGACCGACAATCTGTGGCTGGCCTGGCTGCCGCTGGTGTTCGCGAACGCGCTCAACATTCTCTGGCTCGGGCCGGTGACCACGGCGGTACAGAACCTCGTGGAACGGCCGATGCGCTCCACCGCCTCCGCCTTTTTCCTGCTGATCAACAATCTCATCGGGCTTGGTGTTGGTCCGCTGCTAATCGGTGCGGTGTCCGATGCCCTGCGCGAAACCTATGGTCCGGACAGCCTGCGCTACGCGGCGGTGGGGGCACTGGGCTTCTACCTGATCGCGTCGATCCTAGCGCTGCTGGCCTCCCGCTGGCTGACGCGTGACTGGGTGGACGAACCCGGCCACGTAAGCTGAACCTAAGCAAGGAAACGCGGAAATCCGGGGTTCACCTGGGAAGCGGTAGATAGACCGTTCCCTCCGTCGAGTGCGGGAACGCTGCGCTTCGACAAGCCGTTAAGGCTCACTGAAAGGAGAATCTCCATGCGTATGCTGAGTTTGGCCGCCGGTGTTGCGGCCCTCGCTCTCGCTGCACCAGTTGCCTCGAAGCCCGACAGGGGCGGCGGCGGGGGTGGTGGCGGCAAGCCCGCCAAGATCGAACGCGGCGGCGGCGGCCAGAAGGCCGCTCGTGCCGAGCGTCGCGGTGGTGGTGAGCAACGGGCCCGGGCGGAACGCCGCGGCGGAAAGCAACAGGCTCGCGCGGAACGTCGGCCGGAGCGTGTCGAACGGCGCGCTAGGCTGGAGGATCGGGTGCGCCCAGCCGATCGGCGCGAAGCGCGTGCCGAGCGGCGGCAGAATCGCGAACGGATCCGCGCCGCTCGCGGCAACGACCGCGTCCGCGAGGTTCGCCGTCGCGATGAGCAATTGCGCGAACGCCGCAACGACCGCGTCCGCGAGGCCCGTATCCGGGAAAACCGCGCCGAGCGTATCCGCGAAGCGCGTCAGCGCGACAATCGCCTGGAACGAGTCCGTGATCGTTTGAGGGAGGATCGTTTCGATCGGCGCCGGGACGATGGTCTCCGCTTCGTTTCCCGCGACCGCGACCGGCGAGACGGTTATTCGTTTCGTTATGCGGACTATGACCGCCGCGACTTGAATGGCTGCCCGCCGGGTCTGGCAGCCAAGAACAACGGCTGTCTGCCGCCGGGCCAGGCCAAGAAGCTGGTCGGACGGGCACTGCCGGCGGCATTCGCGGCTAGCTTGCTGCCGGGCGCATACCGCAACTGGTATCCGGACAATGACGACTATTATTACCGCGAAGGCGACGGGCTTATCTATCGAATCTCGCGCAATTCGGATCGGATCGACGGCTATTCGCCCTTGTGGGGCTACGGCGTCGATTACGTCCCCGACTATTATTACGCCGGGGAGCGGTATCCGCTCGACTATGTGAGCTTCTATAACGTGCCCGAGCCGTATCAGCCCTATTATCGGGACGATGACGACTGGCTGTATCGTTATGGCGACGGTGGCATTTACCAGGTGAACCGCTCGTCGGGCGTGGTCGAAGCGATCGTTGCGCTGCTTGGCGGCGACCTGGCGGTCGGACAGCCGCTCCCGGTAGGGTATGATGTCTACAACGTGCCCTATTCGTACCGGGACCGCTATTACGACACGGACGATAATTGGTACCGTTATTCGGACGGCTACATCTATCAGGTCGACCCGAAGACCCGACTGATCCAGGCGGTTATCCAGGCGCTGGTCTAGGTCGTTTGCGCGCGCGGGGCCGCTCTCGATCGAGCGGCTCCGCGCCCGTCGTTTTTCAGGAGAAACAGATGAAGCGTGTCTTGCTTGCCGGCGCCCTGGCGCTGGCGATCGCGGGGTGCAACGAGGCCGGGGGCGGCAACGCTGAGGGAGCCAACGCCGCCGCGAACGTGGCGGGCCCGGTGCGGCCGAGCGGGACTATCGCCGACGCGATCGGCAATGGTCGCTTTGCCCAGGCGGTCGAGGCGGCTGGCCTGAAGCCGACCCTTTCCGGAGCCGGGCCGTACACGGTGCTGGCGCCCACCGACCAGGCATTCGCCGAGGTCCCGCAAGCGCGCATGCAGACGCTCCTCAGTCCTGCCGGCAAGGAGGAATTGACCCGCGTACTAACCTTCCACGTCCTGCCCGGCACGATGCTGGCAGCCGACATCGGCAAGGCGATCGATGCCGGCGGCGGCAAGACGATGCTGGCCAGTCTTGGCGGCGGCACGCTGACCGCGACCAAACAGGGCGACACGATTGTCATTACCGATTCTGCTGGAACCCGCGCCACCATGACCGGTAACGAACGGGTGGTCGGCAACGGCGTCCTGCACTCCATCGACAAGCTGCTCGCCCCGCCTGCCGCCTAAGCCCTTTTTCCCTCGCAAACGCCACTGGCACCGCACAATCCGCTCGCTATAACAGCACTCCAACAGCGGGTGCATCCGGTCGGACGGGTGTGGTCCCCAAGGGGCAAAAGGGCATAGCAGCGCGATGAAGGCGACGATCGAACGGGCCACTCTTCTGAAGAGCCTCAGCCACGTGCAGTCCGTGGTGGAACGGCGCAACACCATTCCCATCCTGTCGAACGTGATGCTCGACGCGCGCGAGGATGGTTCCATCCGGCTGATGGCGACGGACCTCGACCTTCAGGTGGACGAAGCAGTACCCGCCAACGTGTCGCAACCGGGCGCCACCACCATCTCCGCCCACACTTTTTTCGATATCGTCCGCAAGCTGCCTGAGGGAAGCCAGGTCGAACTGTCGGCGTCGGAAGGCAAGATGCAGGTCGTCGCCGGCCGGGCGCGCTTCAACCTTTCGACCCTCCCGCGCGACGACTTCCCGGTTATCGCCGAAGGCGACCTGCCAACCCGGTTCGAACTGCCGGCCGCCACCCTGCGCCAGATCATCGACAAGACGCGCTTTGCCATCTCGTCCGAAGAGACCCGCTATTATCTGATGGGCATCTTCCTCCACATCGCCGACGATCAGCTGAAAGCCGCGGCCACCGATGGGCATCGGCTGGCCCGGGTGACGGTGCCGAAGCCGGATGGAATCGACGGGATGCCAGACGTGATTGTGCCCCGCAAATGCGTGGCCGAGCTGCGCAAGCTGCTCGACGAGGTCGAAGGCACCGTTGAGGTGTCGCTGTCAGCCACCAAGATCCGGTTCGTGCTGGGTCACGCCGTGCTGACTAGCAAGCTGATCGACGGCACCTTCCCCGATTACAACCGGGTCATTCCGACTGCGAACGACAAGCTGCTGAAGCTTGATCCCAAGACTTTCGCGGCTGGCGTCGACCGGGTGTCGACCATTGCCAGCGAAAAGACCCGCGCGGTGAAAATCGGCGTGGACCGCGATCGGGTCACCCTGTCGGTCACCAGCCCCGAAAACGGCGTCGCCACCGAAGAATTGCCAGCCGACTATAGCGCCGACGGGCTGGAGATCGGGTTCAACGCCCGGTACCTGCTCGACATCCTGCACGAGATCGACGGTGACAGCGTCGAGGTTCACTTGGCGGATGCTGCAGCACCGACTTTGCTGCGGGAGAACGACAAGTCGAACGCGCTTTACGTATTGATGCCGATGAGGGTGTAATGCGCCTGACGTCGCTTCTGACCGCGTTTCGACGCTTGAACCTTCCGCCCAGTGTCAGAACCGATACTCGAGTTACGGTCGTGCGGGAACATTGCCGGACGGTAGGGCGGATGTGGTTCGCTCAGTGAGCACGACCGAGAAAGTCGGCCCGACCATCAGCCTGACGGTCTTCGGCAAGCCATGGCCACGAAGGTCAGGTGGCTGACCAACCCGAAGCCGCGACGAATCGCGGCACCCGTCTTTGGCTCTATAAGCGTCCGTTTCGCATCGGGTGGCACGAGGCGATCGTCCTGTTCGATGCCCGGCTGTCTGGCAATTACAGCTCGCTGTGGATCGACGGCGAGCAGGTCGCGGCCGACTTCACGCCGACCTCGGGCCCGGAGGGAATTCGCACCCATAGGCTGACGGCAACCCTCCCCGATGGCGAAAAGGTCGAGGTCGAGGCTGGGTACAACAGCTGGACCAGGGTCGGCATCGCCGTGCACGTCGACGGAAGGCTGATGCACGAGAGCCATCCCGGCAAGCGCATCGCCTTTCCCGAGCGTGCGGCCAAGATGATTTCCCAGACCAATTCGCGCGGATCCCCCGCCTATGACCCGGACAAGCTCAAGCGCAACAAGGTGCCGATCTTGGTCGACATTGCCACCGGGCTGCTGTTCTTCGTCGTCGCCAAAATGATCGACCTCAGGACTGCGGCGCTGATAGGTGCGGGCGTCGGGCTTGCCCTCGTCGTTGCGCAGCGCTTTGTGAAGGTCGACCTGATCGGTGGCCTGGCCCTCTTCGGAGTGGTGATGCTGCTAATCACCGCAGGCTTCGCCATCGCGTTCGAGGACGATGAATTGATCAAGCAGCGCTCCACCATCGTCGGCCTGATCGGCGCAGCTTGCTTCCTGTTCGACGGGCTGGTGCTGAAGGGCCGTCGTCTTGGCCACGGCATGAACCGCTACATCGCCTATAACGATATCGACGAGAGGCGTCTGGCTATCGGCATGGGGCTGACCGGCGTGTTCATGGCCGGGTCCAATTATGTGGTTGTGAAGCTGGTCTCCACCGACGCGTGGCTGTTCTACACAACCTTTCTGGACCTGCCAATCGTGATGATCCTGGTCTTGATGGCGATCAAATGGGCCCGAGGGGGACGGGGCGGCCTGGCCGCCGTCGGCTGAAGTGGCGCTCGCCCGCCTTAGCCTCACCAATTTCCGTAACTATCCCGAATTGCTGATCGCGCCGGGAGCAGGCTTCAATTGCCTGTTCGGCGAGAATGGCGCCGGCAAGACCAACATCTTGGAAGCCGTGTCCCTGCTCGCACCCGGACGGGGCCTGCGCGGAGCTGCCTTGGGCGAAATGGCCCGGAGCGATGGGCCAGGCGGGTTTGCTGTTGCCGCCCGAAGCGACGACACCGACCTTGGGACGGGGACGCTGCCGGCCGCTCCGGAGCGGCGGCAGGTGCGCGTCAACGGGGCGGCCGCGTCCGTCAACAGCCTCGCCGAGTGGCTGTCTATTCTGTGGCTGACGCCGGCCATGGACCGGCTGTTTAGCGGGAGTGCCGGTGATCGCCGCCGCTTCCTCGATCGCCTGGTGCTCGCGCTCGAGCCGTCCCATGCTCATCACGCCGCTCGCTACGAGGCGGCCATGAGAGCCAGGAACAAGCTGTTGGCCGAGCCGGAAGGGGGCGATCCGCAATGGCTTGCCGCGCTGGAGGCCGGCATGGCCGACCATGGCTCGAGCCTCGCCGAGGCCCGCGGACGAACCGTGACGCTGCTAGCGGAGCGGCTGGAGCACGCACCCGACGATCGGTTTGCCCGCGCCTCAATGACACTTGAGGGCTGGCACGAAGGCGATCTCGCTGCGACCCTTCGCGCCAATCGCGGACGGGATGCAGCCGCCGGGCGGGCGACCGAGGGTCCGCATCGTCAGGATCTTGCGGTCACTCACGCCGCCAAGCGTCAGGCAGCGGCGCGGAGTTCGACCGGTGAGCAGAAGGCGCTGTTGCTCGGCCTCGTGCTGGCGCACGCCGAACTGGTCGCCGACCGTCGCCGCGCGTCGCCCATCCTGCTGCTCGACGAGGTTGCCGCCCATCTCGATCCGGCCCGTCGCGAGGCGCTATTCGCCCGGCTCGAGGGACGTGGCCAGGTATGGATGACGGCGACCGAGGCGGCATTGTTCGAGGGGATTGGGCGGGCGACCCGCTTTCGCGTCGAAGGCGGCACTGCCCGCCCGGCATGAGTCGGCTCAGAAATCCGCCCCCATCGTGACCGCCCAGCCACTGCCCGGCTCGGCCTTCCCGACCAGCCGATAGCGGTAGTCGAGATGCGTCCGGATCCCCGGGAACAGTTGCATGGACATGCGCGGCCCGACGTCGAGGCGGGTCAGCCCCTGTTGGGCCCCGCCCCAGGCACCGGCGCCCAAGGCAAACCGTCCGAACAACGGGCGCGATACGGTCGCGCCGCCGTCCACGAACCAGGCCTTGTCGCGAACGCTCACCACGCCAGCCTGGCCATAGCCGTCGAGCCGGAAGTTCCAGGGCAGCCGCTGATCATAAGTCCCGCCTTCGGCCAAGACTGCAAAGGCGTTGCGCCCGCCGCCGGCTGGGCCACCCCACGCCTGTCGGCGCTCGGCCATGACCCGAACTGGCAAGGCACTCAACGGTTGCCACGACACGCCAAGGGCAGCCTCTCCGGCCATCCTGGTCTGGGTCTGCGGATTGATCGGTGCCGACACCCGCAGATTGGCGGCGAGGCGCGGATTGACGCGATACGTCAACCGTGCCCCGGCCTGGCTGCCGCCCAGTTGCCCCCCGGCCGCAAGTCCGCTCGGCGTGGTTACCGGCAGGCGAGGGTCGATCACCGTTCGGCTGGGCTGGCGCACCAGCGCCCAGGCGGACAGGCTCAGTCGGTCCAGCTTGGCCAGGCCAGTCACCTCCACCGGCTTCGTCCCGACAAAGCTTGGAACGGCGCGGCGCGGAGTAAAGCCGCTGGTGGGGGACGCGAATGCCAACTCGGTGTCGCCCGCCGCACCGGCCGCCGGCATGTCGCTGAAGTCCGGACCCGGCGCGATTGTCCCATTTGCCCAGTCTCGTCCGCCTTGTGCGCTGTGCGGCATCGCTGCCGGATAGTGGCTGACGGGCGCTGCCACCGGATAATAGAAGGGCACGGGCACTGGACGCGCATAGGGTTGCGCAAATGCCGGCTGCATCGGGGGATAGGGGTAGGGGCCGGTCGCCGGCATCGCCGATGCCGGTTGATAGCCGACCTCGATCGGCACGGCTTGCGGCTCGACCTCGCTCATCTGCGGCACGGGGCTGGAGGGTGCGGGGAGCGGCACCAGCGGCAGCGGCTCGACCATCAGCACTTCGCCGGCGGCGCGCACCGTGATCCAGCCGAACACCGCCACTGCAAGAAAACGCACGGGCGCGCTCACGACCGCACCGCCAGTTGCGGAAAGATGTGCGCCGTCTTGTCCCATTGCCGGGGCCCACCGCGCCGGTGAAGGGAAAAGGCGCGCCATGCGGCCAGGATTGCGATCAGGTTGCCAACCACGACGCGAGGCAGGGAAACCAGGCCCTCGACCAGGCCGTAGGTTCGGGCGGTGAAGACCGCCCGCATGAACAAACGCCAGAGCAGCAGCACGGTGTTGACCTTCAACAAGAGGATGAGCAGCGGCGACGGCGCCGGCGGAGGAGGTGCGCCCAGGCTGGTGGCCAGCGCCAGCTGCCCCCACAGCAGGGCAGCGACATAACCCGACAACAGCAGCACTGCCGCCAGCGGGCCCTTGCGATCACGCATCCGGAACCACCGCTCGCCCCAGCCGCCGCGCCAGCCGAGCCGATCCCATCCGGCAAAGGCGATGCCGCCGACCCAGCGTGCCTTTTGTCGTACCGCGGCTCCCAGGGTCGCCGGGAAGTGGCCCCGGCTGGCGACCACGCCCGGGCGGCCGCCCGGATCCGCCAGCCGAGCGAACAGTGTCCGTCCACCAAGCGCGCCTACGCGCAGGCCCATCTCATAATCCTCGGTCATGCTGCCGCCGGCAAAGGGCTTGCCGTCGTTCTCCGTCGCCAGGGCCTCCAGGGTCCGCCGAGCGATCGCGCAACCGACGCCGGCCAGCGGCACCGCGGCGCCGACGGCTTCCCGCACCACCAGGTCCTTGCCGTGACTTTCCGCAAACTCGTCGCAATAATGACCTGCGACCCAGCTGGACGCCGGATCGATCAGCGGAACGACCGGCAGCTGCACCAGCGCGGCACGCTCGATCAAGGCATCGAACGCCCGAAGTTCATGCGGGTGCACCAGGTCTTCGGCATCGTGGAGCACGATCGCCTTCGCCGAGCGGCCGCCTTCCGCTTCCAGCCGTCCAAGGGCGGTGTAGAGATGATTGAGGCAATCGGCCTTGGTCGTCGGGCCGTCGACCGGTACCTCGATCGGGACAATGCGCGGATCGGTGACGCCTCGGATTGCCGCCGCCGTTGCCGGGTCGTTGCGGTAGTGGCCCACCAACAAGGTGAAATCGGGATGATCAAGGCGCTCAAGCGTGGCGCGCAGCATGGGCGCGATGACGGCGGCTTCGTCCCAGGCCGGGATGGTCACGACCAGCCAGCCCGGCTCACGAGGGTCAGGCAAGGCGGCCAGGCTCAGCCGCTCCCGCCCGTCGGTCATTCGCCGCGCGAGATACAGCAGATCCACGGCGAGATCATCGAGGGAGAAGAGCAGAAAGCCAAGCGCCGCGAACAAGGCCAGTTCGGACGCCAGCCGCTCCAGCAGCACGGCAGTCATGCCAGGCAGTGATTTCGAAAGGCTCGGGACAAAACGCGCTCCACGAGAGCAGATCAACCGAGCGGCGCCTCTGTGTCATAGCAAAGGTATGGGCTCAAGAAGGTCCGCTAATTTCAGAAAAGAAACTTCAGAACGGTGCGACTCGGCCACAGTCAATTGGTCGGATGGCCTTGCGCCGGTCCGGTCCGGGGCGGCATGAACAATCCGTGCCATCATTGCCGCGCCGCCTTTTCATCAGAACTTCAACCGCTTGCCTTGCGCTGCGGTCGTTTCGGCAGCCGCTACGATTAACGACTGCTCTTGACTCATGGTTAACGGAGGTGTTGGGGCGACGCTCGCTGGTCCGGATGGGCGGACGATCGCAAGGCGGGGCGAAAAGCCATGAAGAAGCTGTTGCGCGACACTGCCGGGGCTGCCGTTCCCGAGATCGCCCTGGGGCTGGCTCTGGCGGGGGCGGCAATGGTCGTGGCGTCCATCGGTCTCAACGGCGCAATCCAGCAGGCCGTCACCGAGCAGGCCGCGGCCGACACCCGGCACTAAGACCACTGATCGCCGCACTCGCGTTGATGGCGGCAACCGAGCAGCCGGCTGCTGCGCGAACGCTTTATGCCGGCCCTTACTGGAGCGCGCTGGAGCGCGGCGGGGGACGCACCTGCGCCGCCGTTGCACGATCGGAACTGCTCGCGCCCAAGGGGCGGCAGCAAGCCTCCGCAAGCATCAGCTTCGACCGCCCCGACACCGGCCGGCGGCAGGGCGAACTTCACTTTCGGCTGAGCCGGCTGTCGCGTCCGGGCAGCCAGGCGCTGCTGCTGATCAGTGGGCGGCCGTTCCAGTTGGTCACACGGGGCTTCGATGCGTGGAGCAGCGGACCCTCGCAGGAGGTGGCCATCATCGCCGCAATTCGCCAGGCGGGCGACATGCGGCTACGGTTCCGATCCGCGTCCGGCGGCCATACCGATCGTTACCTGCTCGGCGGCGCTCCGACCGCAATCGATGCCGCCGCGCTCGCCTGTTCGCGGCGGCGCTAGAAAAAAGCCGCATTTGCCACTACATGCGGGCACTCTCATGAGCGCCGATACCATTTTGATGCCGATTCCCGGCCCGATCGATCCCGTGCCCGTGCCGCGCGCCGCGCCGGCACGCGCCGATGGAAAGCGGGAGCTGGTCGGACTTTCACGCGACGCGATTCGCGCCGCGTTGGCCGACGCCGGCATGGACGCGCGGCAAGCCAAGCTGCGGGCCAAGCAGCTTTGGCACTGGATCTACAACCGCGGGGTGACCGACTTCGCGCTGATGACCGACATCGCCAAGGCGCAGCAACCCTGGTTGGCGGAACGATTCAACATCGCCCGTCCGGACGTCATGGAAGCGCAGGTGTCCACCGACGGGACCCGCAAGTGGCTGCTCAAGACCGACGACGGCCATGATTTCGAGATGGTGTTCATTCCCGATGCGGATCGGGGCACGCTGTGCGTGTCGAGCCAGGTCGGCTGCACCCTTAACTGCCGATTCTGCCATACCGGCACCATGCGGCTGGTCCGCAATCTGGAGCCGCACGAGATCGTCGGACAGGTCATGCTGGCCCGCGACGCATTGGGGGAATGGCCAAGCCAGCCGGAAGGCCGGATGCTGACCAACATCGTCATGATGGGGATGGGTGAGCCGCTCTACAATTTCGACAATGTCCGTGATGCGCTGAAGATCGTCATGGACGGCGACGGGCTTGGTCTCAGCAAGCGGCGCATCACCCTTTCGACCTCCGGCGTGGCGCCGATGATGGAACGGGCCGGCGAGGAGATCGGGGTCAACCTGGCGGTATCGCTGCATGCGGTGACCAAGGAAATCCGCGACGAGATCGTGCCGCTGAACAAGAAGTACGGCATCGAGGAGCTGCTGCGGGCCTGCGCCGACTATCCGGGCGCCAACAATGCCCGCCGCATCACCTTCGAATATGTGATGCTGAAGGACAAGAACGACAGCGACGAGCATGCGCGCGAACTGGTCCGCCTGATCCGTCATTATCGGCTTCCGGCCAAGGTCAACTTGATTCCCTTCAATCCCTGGCCGGGGGCGCCGTACGAATGCTCGACGGATGAGCGAATCCGTGCGTTCAGCAACATCATCTTCGAAGCCGGCATCTCGGCGCCGGTGCGCACGCCCCGCGGCCGCGACATCGATGCGGCATGCGGTCAGTTGAAGACTGCCGCTGAAAAGCGCCGCCGGGCCGACATCGACCGGGAGCAGGCGGCTTGAGCCGCGCGTTGGGCGCGATATGGCTTCGCTTGCGCCCCCCGCCGAACTGATTCGCCGCCGCATCGCCGGCGAAGTGGTCAGCTTTTTCAATGACCGTGGCAAAGGGCAGGAGCCGATCAAATCCTCGCCCGACGCGCTGTGCCCGCCAGGCGGCGCTGCCTGGCGCGTGCATGGGGATGTGACGGCCATGATGGTCGGCGGAATCGCCGCCCTGCTGCTGCAGATGCTTCACCCGAAGGCGCTGGCCGGGGTGTGGGACCACAGCGACTTTCAGCGCAACATGCACGGCCGGTTGCGCAACACCGCACGCTTCATCGCCGTGACTACCTACGGCGCCCGCGACGAGGCGGAAGCGGCGATCGCGCGGGTTCGCCGCATTCACTCGTCTGTGAACGGTTCGCTGCCCGACGGCGCATCCTACGATGCCAACGATCCCCGCCTGCTGGCGTTCGTGCACGTGGCCGGCTCCGCCATGTTCCTGGCGGGATGGCGCCGCTTCGGCAAGCCGAACATGAGCCGGTCCGACCGAGACGCCTATTGGGCCGAGGTCGCCCCGGTCGCACTCATGCTCGGTGCCGATCCCGTGCCGGCCGCCGACCATGACGCGCAGGCGCTTCTCGACAGCTTCATTCCCGAACTGCGTTCCGACGAGCGCAGCCGTACCGTGCGCGACATCATCACTCGCGCCCCGCCGGCGAAGCTCAGCGCGCTTCCGGTCCAGGCCTTGCTGATGCAGTCAGCCATCGACCTGCTGCCGTCCTGGGCTCGCCGGATGCATGGCCTGCGCACCTCCGGTTTCGGCGCACCGGCCGTTGGCGCTGCAACCTATGGCCTGGCCTCCACTTTGCGCTGGGCCCTGTCCCCGCGCTAGGCTTCAAAAGAAACCGGGGGTTCTGAGCGATGAGTCTGGTCGGGCGTTTTGTGGATGGCATGCTGCCGGTCGGGCAATTGACGCTGATCATGCCCGATGGCCGCCGCGAAACCTTCGGAAGGGGCGGTGGCGATCACCGCACCGTCCGGATTCACGACCGAGCGGCATTGCTTTCCGTGCTCAGAAACCCGCGGCTGGGCATCGGCGAGATGTACATGGACGGCCGACTGACGGTCGAGGACGGCACGATCCTCGATCTCCTCCAGTTGGTGGTCGGCGCCAACCCATTCGAAGCGGGCGGGCACAAGGGGAAGCTCAGGAAAAAGCGGCTCGGTCGGGTCGGCCAGCTCCTGCGCCGCAACCCGGCTGTGCGCTCGAAGCGAAATGTCGCCCATCACTACGATCTGGATGGCCGCCTGTATCGGCTCTTCCTCGACCCCGACCTTCAGTATAGCTGCGCCTACTTCCGCGATCCGGCAAATAGCCTGGAGCAGGCGCAGGCCGACAAGAAGGCGCATATCGCCGCCAAGCTCTACCTGCAGCCGGGCCAGCGCGTGCTCGACATCGGCTGCGGCTGGGGCGGCATGGCGCTCTACCTCAATCGCGCGGCCGATGTTGACGTGCTCGGGGTGACGTTATCGGAGGAACAGCTCGCGGTCGCGCGACAACGGGCCGAGCAGGCCGGCGTGGCCGACCGCGTCCGGTTCGAGCTGATCGACTATCGTGCGGTCACCGGCAGGTTCGACCGGATCGTGTCCGTTGGCATGTTCGAACATGTCGGCGCCGCGCACTACCGCGAGTTCTTCGCCAAATGCCGGGATCTCCTGGCAAACGATGGCGTGATGCTGCTCCATAGCATCGGGAAGTACGGCTCGGCCGGCGGGCCGGACCCATTCACCGACAAATGGATTTTCCCCGGCTATCACCTGCCAAGCCTCAGCCAGATGAGCGAGGCGGCGGAGTCCGTGCGGTTGATCACGACCGACGTCGAGACCTTGCGGCTCCACTATGCCTATACGCTGCGTCACTGGCTGGCGAACTGCGTTAACCACCGGCCGGAGATCGAGGCGTTATACGACCCACGCTTTTTTCGCATGTGGGAATTCTACCTGTCGGGCGGCATCGTCGCCTTCGAACATGGCGCGATGAACAATTTCCAGGTGCAATATGTCCGTGATCGCCGGGCGCTGCCGATTACCCGCGACTATCTGGAGCAGGCGGAGGAGCGGTATCGCGCCACCCCTCCGCCAGTTCCCGCCTAGCGGCGCCGGCCGCGCAGTTCGGCCACCAGCGCCGGCGCCGGGTAGATATTGCGCAATGCTTCGTCGACCGCGGCGGTGGAAACGACCACGGTCCGGTTGAGGTTCGGATCGTAGCCGTAGTTGCCCCCGAGCGAATGGATGTTGCCATCGAACGCGGCCCCGATCACGGCCCCCGACCGGTCGATCACCGGTGAGCCGGAATTGCCGCCGATGATGTCGTTGGTGGTGACGAAGTCGTAGGTCGTGGTCTTGTTGATCCGCGCCTCGTTGCGCACGAAGGCCTCGGGCAGCTTGAATGGCTCCGCGCCGGTGGCCCGCTCGAACGCACCGCCCAGGGTCGTGCGGGTCGGGACTTGCTGGCCACGCTCGGTCCAGCCTGCGACCTTGCCGTAGCTGATGCGCAGGGTGAAGGTCGCATCCGGATAAACGGTGTCGCCATAGGCTGCGAACCGAGCGGTCGCGAGCCGCGCCTGGGCAGCGGTCACCGGCCCATCGTACCGTTCGTTGTACAGGCGGGTCAGCTCACGGTCCCGGACGTCCAGCTTGCGGGCATATTGGATCAGCGGATCGTTGGACGCATCGATCGCCGCCTTGCCGCCCTCCCACAGCTGCTTGCGGAATGCCGGGTCGGCCAGCCGGGTGCCGCTCACCAGCCGCCGCGAGAGCTGCTCCGGCGACTCGCGACCGAGCAACAGGCGCGTCTGCGGATCGTCGGCGCCCAGATACTCACGCGCCTTCGACAAGCTCCATTCCAGCTGCAGTTGTTCCAGCCACGGATAAATCGGCCGGGCGTCGGTCACCTGCTTTTCCAGCAGCGGCAGCGCGCTGTCGGTATAGCCCGGCAGCCGCTGGCTGTTCGGTTTGGCGCGCTCGTCGGCGGCCCGGACCAGTGCCTCGGCATAGCCGTAAAGGTCGCTCTGCGGGCTGCTGAACCGGTAGGGAATGTAGATGTCACGGTAAGCGCGCACGGCCCCGGCGATGTCTGCCCACGGATTGCCGATCGCGGCGTTTCCGGCCGAGCGCTGCTTAAGGTCGGCCTCGGCCGCCGCCAGCTTGGCGGTGAAGGCCGGGTCGTTCAGCGCCTTCACCCGCCCGATCATGACCTTCAGGCTGTTCTCGACGCCGAACAGCGTATCGCCGCCCTCGCGCTTGCGCTCGGGGCTGGCATCCATCGCCGCGATCAAACGGCCGCGCAGTTCCGACATCGTGGCGAGAGTGATCGGCAGCGCGACCTCCCGCTGGAAGGCAAGCTGCTCGCTGGTCAGCAGGCGCTGGGTCGATCCGGGATTGCCGACGACAAAGGTGGCCTCACCGTCCCGCGGGGCGCGGGGCGCCCACTGCAGGTGAGCCGGGGTCGCGACCGGCCGCCCGTTCTCGTACGCCCGGAGGAACGCCGCATCCATGGCGTAGCGCGGGAAATTGAAATTGTCGGGATCGCCACCAAAAAAGGCCGCTGCGAATTCCGGCGCCCAGGCGATGCGGACATCGCTGTACTTGCGATACCGGTAGAGCTTGTACTGGCCGCCGCCATACAGCCGCACGACCTGGCAGCGGGTGGTCGCGGTATCCGTGCAGCCTGCTTTCTCGATCTCCGCGATGCGCGCGTCGCGGGCCTTTACGGCCGCTTCGCCGGTGGCCGAGCCGATCGCGGTCTGGACGTCGCGGGTCACGTCGCTGATCGAGGTCACGACTTCTGCCTGCTGACCAGGGCACTGGCGCTCGGCCGCGCGGTTGGCGGCGGTGAAGCCGTTGGCGACGATATCGTTTTGCGCCGTGGAAAGGTCCTGCAGGCAGCTGACGACACAATGGTGGTTGGTGAGGATCAGGCCGGCATCGGACACGAAGCTGGCCGAACAGCCGCCCGTCAGGCGCACCGCCGAGGCGCGGACCTTATCCAGCCAGGCCTGATCCGGCGCCCAGCCATAGGCCGCCTTCATCCGGGCGGCAGGAAAGGCATCAAAGGTCCACATGCCCTCGTCCGCCTGGGCGGCGGCGGGAATGAGGGAAAGCACGGCGGCACTGGCCGCAAGCCTGGAAACAAAGCGCATCGAACACCTCGGACAGGAAAAGGATGCCGGCGTGGTAGCTTGCCGCGCGGCCAAAAGAAAAGGGTCCGGCGATACGCTCGCCGGACCCTTCTGGTCGTTGGTAGAATGGCTCAGCCGCGCTGCTGCCCGCGCCACTGCTGACGGAATTGCAGCCGCTCCTCGCGCGTCACTCGTCCGTCGCGGTTGAGGTCAGTCCGGTCGAACCGCTGCAGCGCCGCGCCGGTCGCTTCCTGCAAGGACAGGCGATTGTCGCGGTTGCGGTCGGCCATCGCGAACATTCGGCCACCCATTCCGCCGCGCATTCCCATTCGCTGGCCGCGCATTCCATGCTCGCCGCGCATTGCCTGACGCTGGGCGAACTCCTGGCGGCTGATCATTCCATCGCGGTTGAGGTCGAGCCGGGCGAAGGCACGCTCGGTCCGCTGGGCCCGGCGCGCGGGGTCGACGGTCCGCTGGCGCTGTTGTCGCATCGCCTGCCGGCCCTGCCGCAGCTCTTGCTGGGTCAGGAATCCGTCACGATTCACGTCCCTCTGCACGAAGCGCTGCTGCGCCCGCTGTACGACCTCGGCCCGGGTCTGCACGCCATCGCGCAGGCCAGGAGCAGCGCCCCATTGCGGCGCCTGGGCAACGGCACCGGTCGCTGCAAGAGCAAGGATGGCACCGGCCAATAGCTTGAAATTCATGGTGGAAACTCCTTCGGACCCTTGTTCAAGTTTCGGTACGACGAATGGCCTTTCCCCGGGTTGAACGGCCTGGACAGCCGCGGTGCAGCCTGCTGGCGCCGGCTGCCCATCAAGCAATTCTTTACCATAAGTCGATTACGGCTGCCGCTCGAGCAGGGAAGCGGAAAGCGTCAGCGGCGATGTTCCAAGTGCGTGAGATCAAGGCAGCATCGCTCGGCGTCGCGATCGTCGGGATCTATCTCACTCTCGTCCTGGCCGGCGGGCGCGTCGATGCGATGGACTTCGGCCGCATGCTGACCCGCTACCTGATCGCAAGCTTTGCCTTGTGGGTCTTCGTCGGCCTGGTTCTCAATTTCGTCCGACTCGGCGTTGCTGCCCTTCGCAGCGGTCGAGAACCGTTCCTGCCGCAATTCCTGCGCACCGTGCTAAGTGCCCGCTGGGAGCGCGATCGTTGCGTCTCGCTGTTGTGGCCGCCGCTGTTGTTCGCGCTGCTGATGGCCTCGTTCAACGCCTACAAGCAGATGGTCTTGCCGCTCGCCGGCTTTCGCTTCGATCCGCTGTTCGCGGCCATGGATCGGGCGTTGTTCTTCGGCCAGGATCCGTGGCGCGTCAGTCACGCGCTGTTCGCCTCCGACGAACTGACCCTGATGATCGACAGCGCCTATCACGGCTGGTTCGTGCCGATGGCGGTGGGCCTTGCGGTGTGCGCTTATCTGCCGGCCTCCAGCTATCGGCTGCGCACGCAATATATGCTGACCTATATCGGCGTGTGGATCGGGATCGGCAGCATCCTCGCCTTCCTGCTTCCGGCTGCTGGTCCCTGCTATTATTCGCACTTCGTCGAGCCCAACCAGTCCTTCGATCAGCTTCGCCAGCGGCTGATGGAGGCGCAGGCCGGGGTCGGTACGCCGCTCGCCGCGCTCAAGAACCAGGCCATGCTCCTCAACACTTTTGGCAGCAGTTCGCTGGAAACCGGCGCGGGCATCTCGGCGATGCCATCGGTCCATAACGGGTTGGCCGTGCTGTTTGCGCTGGGGGCTTTCCGACTGAACCGGATCGTCGGGTCGGTCTTTGCCGCCTATGCCGTGCTGATCTGGATCGGCTCCTTCCATCTTGGGTGGCATTATGCGGTCGATGGCCTCGCCGCCGCCGCACTGACGATCGGCCTGTGGAAGGTGAGCGGCCGGATCGCCGATGCGCTGGACCGGCCCCACGAGACAGTTGCGCCACAGGCCGCCGTCGCCTGACGACCCGGACCGCTTGTCATAAGGATGGCAAACGCCACGCGGCGCGCTAGGGAGTCGCTCCGCATGGACTGGATGATCGCCTCTCCGCCGAACGTGGCTGCCGTGACCCGGCCGAAGGAATGGTGGGAAACCCGGACCTTCGTCGTCGCCATGATCCTGCTGTCGGCCGTTCCGCTGCTCTATCCGCCGATTCCGCCGCTGGTGGATTTGTTCGGTCATATCGGACGCTACCGGGTCATGCTGGATCTTGCCGACAGCAGCAGCCTGCAGCGCTTCTACGAGTTCCGCTGGGGAATCGTCGGTAACCTGGGCGTCGACCTGCTGGTGTATCCACTCGGTAGGCTGGTCGGGCTCGAGCCGGCGGTGAAGCTGATCGTCATCTCCATCCCGCCGATGACCGTCGCGGGCATGCTGTGGGCCGCACGCGAGGTGCATTATCGCCTGCCACCGACCGTGATGTTCGCGCTGCCGTTCGCCTACGGTCACCATTTTCTGTTCGGCTTCGTCAACTATGCCCTGTCCGTCGCCTTCGCGTTCCTGGCGTTCGGTCTTTGGCTGCGGCTCGGGCGGCTCGGCAAGACGCGGCTTCGCGCGGCGTTGTTCATTCCCATCAGCGTCGTCGTCTGGCTGACCCATGCCTTCGGCTGGGGGCTGCTCGGCCTTCTCGCGTTCGCGTCCGAAGCGGTCCGGCAGCACGACCGGGGCCGCGGCTGGATCATGTCGGCGCCGCGCGCGGCCTTTCACTGTCTCAGCCTGGCACCGCCGATGCTGCTCATGCTCGCCTGGCGGGAAGGAGCGGGCGGAGAAACGGCCGATTGGTTCAATTGGGAGGTCAAGGGCCGCTGGATCGAGATGGCGTTGCGCGATCGCTGGCGGCTGTTCGACCAGGTTTCGATCGGCATTGTCGGGGCCGTGCTGGCGCTGGCCGTCCTCATTCCAAAGCTGACCTTTTCGCGGATGCTGTTCTTCACCTTCCTCGTGCTGTCGGCGGCATTCGCGCTGCTGCCCCGTATCATTTTCGGATCGGCCTATGCCGACATGCGGCTGGTGCCGTTCGCCATCGCGGTGGCGGTGCTGGCGATCCGCTTCAAGGGGGAAACACCCCTGCGCTTCGCCCGGGTGATCGCGGCGCTGGCCCTGGCCTTTCTGCTGGCGCGCACCGCCAGCGTCACCGTCAGCATGGCGATCGCCGCCAACGACCAGCAACGGCAGCTTGCGGCCTTGGATCGCGTGCCGATGGGGGCCCGGGTGGTCAGCATGGTTGGGCTCAGCTGCAAGGACGGCGGCTGGCCGATGTGGCGAAATGCGCACCTTGGCGGAATGGTGGTGGCGCGCCGCTACGGCTTCTCCAACGACCATTGGCAGACGCCTGGCGCCAAGCTGCTCGACGTCACCTACGAGCCGGCGGGCTTCTGGAAATACGACCCGTCCAATCTGGTCCGTGACCCGCGTTGCGGCCTGCCGTCCGCTTTTCCGGTCGACATGATGCTGCAGCGCTTTCCGCGGCAGGCGTTCGATTACCTTTGGATGATCGATCCGCCTCCCTTCGACCCGGCGCTGCTCGGCGATGCGCGCAAGGTCTGGCAGGGACCAAACGGGTCGGCCCTCTACCGCCTGCCGGGCGCAGACGCTACGCAGCGGCCATGACCCTGCTGTCCATCGTCGTTCCCTGCTTCAATGAGGAAGCCTGCCTGGAATTGCTTCACCGCCGGCTGACCGATGCCGCCCGCGGGTCGGTGGGCGAGGATTATGAGATCGTCCTCATCAACGACGGCTCGCGCGACGGCAGCTGGTCTTTGATGCGAAGCCTGGCCGCCGCCGATCCCCGGCTCGTCTGTCTCGACTTGTCCCGCAACCACGGACACCAGCTGGCGCTCACCGCCGGGCTGGACCTTGCGCGGGGCGACCTCATCCTGATCGTCGACGCCGACCTGCAGGATCCGCCCGAACTGCTCGGCCCGATGCTCGAAACCATGCGGACGGAGGGGGCCGACGTCGTCTACGGCGTTCGCCGAACCCGGGCCGGCGAGACGCGCTTCAAAAAGGCGACCGCTCATGCGTTCTACCGCCTGCTCGCCAACGCGACCGAAATCGACATCCCGGTGGATGCCGGCGATTTCCGACTGATGACCCGTCGCGCGCTGGACGTATTGCTCGCCATGCCGGAGCAGGCCCGCTTCGTTCGCGGGATGGTCGCGTGGATCGGCTTTCGCCAGGTTCCGTTCCTCTACGACCGGGCCGAGCGCGCGGCCGGCGAGACCAAATACCCGCTGCGCAAGATGCTCCGCTTCGCGCTCGATGCGCTGACCGGATTCTCGTCCGCGCCGCTGAAACTTGCCAGTCACTTCGGGCTATTGCTCAGCTTCGGTTCGCTGCTGATCGTGCTCTATATCCTGTACGCGTTCGTCACCGGCCAGAGCATCCAGGGCTGGACCTCGCTGATGCTCGTCGTGGTCGTGCTTGGCGCGGTGCAGATGTTCGTGCTGGCGATGATGGGCGAATATATCGGCCGGCTTTACAGTCAGGCCAAGGAACGGCCCCTGTACATCGTGCAGGAAATCGCCGGCCGTACCGAACGGCGGCACGGGCGGCTCGGTCAGGTTGCCGAACTCCGGCCGTCTCAGCGGGCCGACGCGACTGCGAACAGCGACAGCCCCGGCGTCAGCGGGACCCTGCCGACCAGGTGACGTTCGGCCGCGAAGGCCTTTTCCAGGACCGTGTTGAGCAGCTTTGGCGGCAGCGCGTCGTCGCTGTCGTCCTTGCCGGTGAGCTTGCCCGCGAGGCGCGCGGCGACGGCGAGCGGAAAGAGCAGGCTGTTGAAATAGCCGATCGCCTCCAGCCTCAACGGCGATCCGTCCATCAGCCGCTTGAGACCGGCCTTGGAATAGCGCCGCTGGTGGTGGTTCACCACGTCGTGCGCGGACCACATCCACTGGTGCGCGGGGACGGTCATGACGAACTTGCCGCCGGGTTTCAGCCGTTCGGCAATGCTTGTCAGCGCGGCGGAGTCGTCGGCGATATGCTCGATCACGTCGAAGCTGCCGATGAGGTCGTAGGCCCCCTTGTCGACACCGTCGAGTTCGGGAAGCGGCGCTGACCCGATCGGCCGCCCGAGCCGCTTTTCCGCCATCGCTCGCGCCGCGGGATCGACCTCGATCGCATCGACAGCGCCGAACTCGCCGAGCATCGCCAGATTGTGGCCGGTGCCGCAGCCGATTTCCAGCACGCGCGCGTTCGCCGGCGGACGCACCTTGCGTCGAATGAGGTCGGCCAGCACCTCGCGCCGCGCCCGGTACCACCAGTGCCGCTGATCCAGTTCCGCCATACGATCGTAGACGACGCGTTCCATCAGCCGAACACCCACAGGCGGTTGAGAAGATAAGTGGCGAACGGCGTGACCAGCACCGCCGGCACCAGCGGCCACCAGGTCGGGCCGCCCAGCACGTCCGTCGCGATCCAGGTGAAACCCGCATTGAGCAGGAAGCCAAAGGTTTGGACGGTCAGGAACTGCAGCTTGGTCCGCCTGTCCTCCACCTTGCCGTGCCCGCGAAAGCTCCATCGGCTGTGAAGGAAGAAGCCGACGCTGACCGCCACGGCAAAGGCGATCACCACCGCGAACACCGGCCACATGACATAGGTCGCCAGCGGCCAGTAGATCGCCGCATACAGGATCGTCAGCCCGATGCCGACCAGGCCGAAGCGCATGATCTGACCGAACGTTTCACGCTGGTGTGGGGGAAGGGCTGCAATCATGGTCTTTCCTTGCCCTTTACCGCTGGGCAGTTACAGCGCCAGCGTTTCTTGGGCGGAGGGGTCGCGTTGCAGACGGAATCGAGCAGCCTTCACTGGGCCTCGCGGCACTGGGTGCGCGTGGTCCTGGCGATGTGGCTGATCGCCGCCGCGTACATGCTGTGGCAGCGCTGGACCGGAATCCACATCTTCCAGCTCAACGATACCGACGACAACATGCGCATGAGCCAGGTTCGCGCCCTGCTCGCCGGACAGGACTGGTTCGACCTTCGTCAGTACAAGCTTGACCCGCCAACGGGCGCCAACATCCACTGGTCGCGGCTGGTCGACCTGCCGCTCGCCGCGCTGATCATCCTTGGCAAGCTGTTCACCACCGGCGCGAATGCGGAGCGCTTCGCGGTCGCCGTCGCCCCGCTCATTCCCTACCTTCCGCTCACCCTGTGTCTGACGACGATCGTCCGCCGGCTGGTCAGTCCGGAAGCCTATCCGCTCGCCTTTGTGGCGCTGTTCTTCGCGGCGGCCACCAACGGCATGTTCATGCCCACCCGCATCGACCACCACGGCTGGCAGCTGGCGATGCTGGCGCTGGCGGTGCTCGGCCTGACCGATCCGAAAGCCCGGCGGGGCGGTTTCATCACCGGCGCGGCGACCGCATTGTCGCTGGCGATCGGCCTGGAAATGCTGATCTACCTCGCCATCTGCGGTGCGGCGCAGGTGCTCATGTGGATCGATGACCGGGGTCAGCGGGGGCGGCTGGCCACCTATGCGCTTTCGCTCGCCGGCGGCACTGCGCTCGGCTATTTGTTGTTCGCCTCCTACGCCAATCGACTGCCGGTGTGCGACGCGCTTTCGCCGGTGTGGTTGTCCGATGCGCTGGTCGGCGGCGCGCTCTTGCTGCTGCTCGCCTGGGTGTCTCCGGCCGACTGGCGCGCGCGCGTGGCGCTCGCTGCGGGTGCGGGGCTGATCGTGGCCGGCTGGCACGCGCTGGCCTGGCCGCAGTGCCTGTCACGGCTCGAAGGCGTATCGCCGGAGGTCGAGCGCCTGTGGCTCAGCAACGTGCGCGAAGCGAAGCCGATCTATGAGCACGCCTGGCGGGTCAGCATCACGGCCGCCACGCTGCCCGTCGTCGGCCTGATCGGTTGGGGCGTGCTGATCTGGCGCGCCTGGGGCGGGGAGCGCGATCAATTTCGCCGGACCCTGGCGGTCGCGATACTGGCGTTCGCCTCCGCCGCACTGTTGTTGTGGCAGACCCGCGCCAGCCCGGCTGCGCAGTTCCTCGCCGTGACCGGGGCAGTCGGCCTGGTATGGGTGCTCGCCCCGATCTTCTGGCGGTCGAAGAACCCGCTGGTGTCGGTGCTTGGTGTGTCGATCACATTCCTTGTCGGCCTGGGCGCGGTCGGGCCGCTCGCGGTCAGCATGATCCGCAAGGACGCAGTGTCCGAGCGTGAGAAGACGATCAATCGCGCCAATGCGCTGTGTCCGACGCTGGCGGCGATGCGCCCGATCGCGATGCTGCCCAAGGGCACCGTCTTCACCTTTGTCGACCTGGCGCCGCGACTGATCACTGTCACGCATCACAACAGCATCGCCGGGCCATATCACCGCAACGGCCCGGCGATCGCCGACACGATGAAGGCATTCCGGGGAAGTGCCGACAACGCGCGCGCCATCATCACCCGCCACCGCGCCGATTATGTGCTGATCTGCCCGAACATGAGCCAGGCCACGGTCTTCATGGCCGCGGCGCCAGAGGGATTCTACGGACAGTTGCAGCGCGGGCAGGTGCCCGGCTGGCTACAGCGGGTGCCCTTGCCCAAGGACAGCCCGTTCCGGATGTGGCGGGTCGTGCGCTAAACCCGTCAGCCGGCGAGGCCCGGCAGGCTGCGTTCCAGACCATCGAGCACGAACTGCACCGCGAGCGCGGCCAGGATCACGCCAAGGATGCGGGTGATCATGGCTTCCAGCTTGGCCCCGATCAGCCGCATCAGCGGCCCGGCCGCCAACAGCGCGAGCAGCGTCAGCAGCAGCACGGCAGTCATGGCCGCGAACACGGTGATTCCTTCCACCGTCCCCTCCGCCCGCGCCGAAAGCAGCATGACCGACGCGATCGATCCCGGTCCTGCGATCATCGGGATAGCCATCGGGAAGACGGAGATATCCTCTGCCTCCGGCGTCCCTTCGATCTCCCGTGCGCGCTCTTCGCGGCGCTCGGTCCGCTTCTCGAACACCATGTCGAGCGCAATCATGAACAGCATGATGCCGCCCGCCAGGCGGAAGGCCGACAGGCTGATTCCCAACGTACTGAGCAACGGTTCGCCCAACAGCGCGAAGAAGACCAGGATGCACCAGGCGACCAGCACCGACCGAATCGCCATCGCCCGCCGATGCACCGGATCGGCACCCTTGGTGAGCCCGGCGAAGATCGGCGCGCAGCCGGGCGGGTCGACGATCACCAGCAAGGTGACAAAGGCAGAAACGAACAGCTCGATCATTTGGCTGGTGCTGCCACCTTCTGCTCCAGAACGGTGGCGAATTGCCGCCCGGTCCACAGCCGGACGCGGGTCTGTCGTGCACCGCTGGCTTCGACCCGCCACTGGTACAGCAGGGTTCCGTCGGCCGAACGGGAAAAGCCGCTGTCACCGGGGGGCTGGGCCCGGTTGAGCGGACGGGCATATTCCGCCTCTATCTGCCGCGTTCGCAGGCGCGGGTTGGCGCAGGAGGCCCGGCGCACCACCGGCTGGCGCGGCGAGGAGATCGGCGTGCGCAGCGTGTCTCCCCCATCCACCGTCCAGCGCCAGTCGCCGCTCGCCTGGCGCATCCACAGCGTCGTGAAATAGCCGGTGGTCCGCTGCGTGCGATTGCGCCACGGACCAGTGTTCACCGCGGTTCGCCGATCGCACGAGACCCAGCTGCGCGCCGCCGACCATTCGACCGAGCGCGGCGGGTCCTTGCGGTCCTTCAGATAGTCCTGCGCCCACACCGCCTGCGGATCGAACATCACGGCGGTCGGGTCGGCCCACTTCCGGAACGCGCTCCACTGTCCCATCCGCTGGGCATCGGCGGCAAAGGCGCGTTCGGCATCGACCGCAGTGACGATGGGGGCGGCGGCAATCAGCAGACCAAGCATCTACAGTCCTTCCGGTGGACGAAGTCCGGCGCGGCGGTGGGCCGCGACCAGGGTGTTGCGAAGCAGCATGGCGATGGTCATCGGACCCACTCCGCCGGGAACCGGCGTGATCGCGCCGGCGACCTCGCGGGCTTCGTCAAAGGCCACGTCGCCGACGATGCGGGTCTTGCCCTCAGTCGCAGGAATGCGGTTGATGCCCACGTCGATCACGGTCGCGCCCGGCTTTATCCAGTCGCCGCGCACCATCTCCGGACGGCCGACGGCGGCGACCAGGATGTCCGCCCGCCTGCAGACCTCCGGCAAGTCCCTGGTGCGGCTGTGCGCAACCGTCACTGTGCAGCTTTCACCCAGCAGCAGCAGCGCCATCGGCTTGCCGACGATATTGGATCGGCCGATCACCACCGCCTCCGCGCCGCTGAGGTCGCCGAGCTGCTGCTTCAACAGGCGCAGGCAGCCAAGGGGCGTGCAGGGCACCAGCGCGCGGGGGTCGCCGACGGCAAGCCGGCCGCTGTTGACCACGTGGAAGCCGTCGACATCCTTGTCGGGGTCGATCGCGTCGATCACCCGTGCCGCGTCGATTTGCGCGGGCAGCGGCAACTGGACCAGGATGCCGTCCACCGCCGGGTCGCGATTGAGTTCGGCCACATGGGCCAGCAGGTCGGCTTCGCGCGTGTCCGCCGACAGCGGGTGATGAACGCCATGCATCCCCGTTTCGTGCGTCGCCTTGATCTTGGAGCGGACATAGACGGCGCTTGCCGGATCTTCGCCGACCAGAACCGTCGCCAGACCGGCCGGCCGACCAGTGGCGGCGCGAAAGAAATCGGCATGGATGGCAAGGCGCTGGCGAAGCTGCTGCGCCGCCGCCTTCCCGTCGATGATCGCCGCGCTCATGTCCCCGCGACGACAAGCTCGGTGGCCAAGCCGCCTAGCAGCATGCGGACGATCTGGATCGCGATCAGCAGCACGATCGGCGACAGGTCCAGCCCGCCGAAGTCGGGCAGGATCTTGCGGATCGGCCGGTAGAGTGGGTCGAGAAACCGATCGAGCCCCTGCACGAACCGCCGAACGCCGTCCGAACTGGTATTGATGACATTGAAGGCGATCAGCCAGCTCAGGATCACCTGGCCGATGACGAGCCAGCCGAGCGCCCGGAGCAGCAGGTCGGCGATATTGAACAGTGCTAGCAACATGGAGGTGGGCTTAGCCGGGCCGTCTCACCGGAGCAACACGGCGATCAGGGTGCAAATCGCTCTGGCTGGGCCTCCGCCAGCACTAGGGCGAAGTCGCGATCCGGATCGGTCCATTCCTTCAGCGGGGTCCAGCCCCCGGCCAGCAGCAGCATCCGGCCTCCGCGCGGCCCGTACTTGTGGCTGTTTTCCGTGTGGATGGTCTGGCCGGCGGCAAAGTGGAACGGTTCGCCGGCAATCCGGAAGTCGACGTCCCGGTTCGCGACCAGATGCATTTCGATCCGGCTCAGGATGTCGTTCCAGCGCGCTTCGTGCCGAAAGGCATCGGCCGGAACGTCACCGTCCAGCTCCCGGTTGATCCGCTCCAGCAAATTGAGATTGAAGGCGGCCGTCGTCCCTTGCGCATCGTCATATGCGGCAACGAGCCGCTCGACCGGCTTGACCCGGTCCATGCCAATCAGCAGCAGCGCGCCCGTGCCGAGCGTTGCCCGGAAATGGCGTAGCAGGTCGGTGGCCGTGCGGGGCACGAAGTTGCCGATCGTCGATCCCGGAAAGAAGCCCAGCCGTGGGTGCTGCATCGCCGCATCCGGCAGATCCATCTCCAGTCCGAAATTTGCTTCCACCGGATGGATCGGCAGGTCGGGCATCCGCTCCTGCAGCTGCGCCGCACTGGCCCTTAGGTAATCGCCGCTGATGTCCACCGGGACGTAGAGCGCCGGCTGGATCGCCTCCAGGAGGATCGGCGTCTTGGTCAGCGATCCGGCGCCGAATTCGACGACCGCCAGCCCCGGACCGACCCGTTCCGCCACTTCGGGCATGATCTGGTGAAGGAGCGCCGTTTCGGTCCGCGTCGGATAATATTCGGGCAGCCGCGTGATATCGTCGAACAGCTGCGAGCCCCGTTCGTCGTACAGCCAGCGCGCGGGGATGGACGGCGGCTCCTGGCGCAGTCCCTTCAGCACGTCGTTGCGGAATGCCGGATCAATTGTCGCGAGCAAGGCGCACTCCGGTGAATTGCCAGCGCGCGGCCGGCGGAAAGAAATTGCGATAGCTCGCCCGACTGTGACCGCGCGGAGTCGCGCAGCTGGCGCCCTTCAGCACGAACTGGCCGCACATGAACTTGCCGTTATATTCGCCGACGGTTCCCTCGGCCGGGCGGAAGCCGGGGTAGGGCAGGAAGGCCGAACCGGTCCAGTTCCATCCGTCGCCGAACACCGCGCCGCCGGCCTGTGGGATCACCGGCCCGGCCCGATCCAGCTGATGCCCGCCCGACGGATCGGCGGAGGCGGCGAAATCTTCCCACTCGGCTTCGGTCGGCAGCCGCGCTCCTGCCCAGCGCGCAAAGGCATCCGCCTCGTAGAAACTGACGTGGGTCACCGGGGCCGCGGCCTCAATCTCGCGCCGCCCGCCAAGCGTGAAGACGCTCCCGTCCCCATGCCAGTAAAGCGGTGCGCGGATCTCTTCGCGCTGCACCCAATCCCAGCCTTCGCCAAGCCACAGGGCCGCGTTGCGATAGCCGCCATCGTCGATGAACACCTGCCACTCGCCGTTGGTCACCGGGCGATGCGCGATGCTGTGCGGGTGCAGCCGCGTCCGATGGCGCGGCCGCTCGCTGTCGAACGCCCATTCGTTCCGGGCCGCTCCGATCTCGACCTCGCCGGTCCGTCCGGGCAGCCAGGTCAGCGGCTCGATGGCATGGCAGCTTACCGGCGGCAGCGCACCATAGGCTGGTTCCAACGGGTTCTCCGCGAAGGTCGCAAGGATGTCGGTCAGGAACAATTCCTGATGCTGCTGCTCGTGGCTGATACCAAGCTCAACCAATTCCAGTGCGGCCTCGGGCAGCGAGGGCAGGGCACGCTCCAGTGCGCCGTCCACCGCTCGGCGCCAACTCCGCACTTCGTCCAGGCTTGGCCGGCTGATCATGCCGCGCCTTGGGCGGGCATGGCGCTCGCCCTCGCCTTCGTAATAGCTGTTAAAGAGATAAGGCCAGCGCTCGTCGTACAGCGCGTAGCCGCTCACATGATCGCGCAGAACGAACGTCTCGAAGAACCAAGTCGTATGCGCCAGATGCCATTTGGCGGGAGAGGCGTCGGGGTGCGGCTGGATCGTCGCGTCGGCATCCGACAGCGGGTCAGCCAGCGCCAGCGTAAGCGCGCGGGTCGCCTTCAGCCGGTCACTGAGGCTCGCCATCCGGATAGTGCCCGGAGCGTTCATGCCTGTTGTTCTACGCCCGGATAGCTTGCCTGCCCAAGCAGTTTCGCAAGATGGGCGGTATTGGACGCCAGCATCTCGACCGTTTCCGTCACTTCATCCGGGACCTGCGGCAGATCCTTGAAGTCCGTCTTGTGCATCGCTTCGCCGACCCAATAGGCCGCGCCGCCCGCCGGAATGGTCCAGCCCACGTCGTTCAGGCCCTGGAACAGGCTGGCGGTGGTGTTGTGGGCCCCATCCTCGTTGCCTACGATGGCTGCGACGGCCAGCTTGCCAAAGCTCGGCATCCGCCCCTTGTCGTCGGTTTCGCTGAGGAACGCGTCCATGCGCTCCAAGGCGCGCTTGGCGATGCTCGACATCTGTCCCAGCCAGATCGGCGTCCCGAAGATCAGGATGTCCGCGTCGAGGATCCGGCGGCGAATATCGGGCCAGGCATCGCCGTTGCCCATGTCGGATTCGACGCCCGGTTTGATGTCGTGATCGGCCAGCCGGATCGTCTCGGTCAGCGTCACGTCATGCTTCTTGAGGGCATCCCCGATCAGCCCGATCATCTTGTCGGTGGAGGATAGCTCCTTGCCGCTGGCTTTCAGCGTGCAATTGATGGCGATGGCGGTCAGCGGCACAGGCGCACTCCTTGATGTCGCCATGGCTAACGCTTCGCCTTGGTAAAGGTCCCTACCGGCTTAGGACCGGGTAGCGCCGGGCACCCACAGCACGTCGCCGCCCTGCGTTGCAGCGACATGGCGAGCCGTGACGAACAGATGGTCCGACAGGCGATTGAGGTAGGCCAGCGCTGCGGCATTCACCGCGGCCTGCTCATGCAATGCGACTGCCGACCGCTCGGCCCGGCGGGTCACGGCGCGCGCCAAGTGCAACGCGGCGACCGCGGGCGATCCGCCCGGCAGAATGAAGCTGGTGAGCGGCGTCAGCGTTTCGTTCATCTCGTCGATCTCGCGCTCGAGCCGAGTGACCTGCTCGGGCAGGATCCGCAGCGCTCCTTCGATCCCGTCCGGAGTGGCGAGGTCGGCGCCAAGATCGAACAGTTCGTTCTGGATCCGCCGCAGCGAGGTCGCCGCATCGCCGTCCAGCAGGGCTTCGGCCACGCCGACCGCGCTATTGGCTTCGTCCACATCGCCGATTGCAGCCATGCGCAGCGACGCCTTGCTAACCCGACTGCCGTCGACCAGCCCGGCGCTGCCGCCGTCCCCCGTGCGGGTATAGATTTGGTTGAGCTTGACCAGGGTTCAGCTACCCGCGCCGGCCAAAACCAGGATCAGCGCCGCGATCAGGATCGCGATGCCCTGGTACAGCACGCGCTTGCGCATCCACTGTTGCTGCTGTTCCTGGTTACCGACCTTGCCCGATGCCATCGCGATGACGCCGCGCACCAGCACATATGCCGTGGCGCCCATGGCCACGATGAGGGCGATGATGAGGAGGGTATTCATGACCCCTCGTATCTAGGCATCGGCCAGCCGAAAGCCATAGGGCAGAACGTCCACCCGCAGCTTTTCCGCCAGTTCCCGACCGTCGACACCGGACTCACGCAACGCCTGCAGCGTCGGCGCCTTGTCGCGCTTGGCCAGCCGGCGGCCATCGGCGTGCGTGATCAGCCGATGGTGAAGATAGGTCGGCTCCGGCAATCCCAGCAGAACCTGCAGCAACCGCTGCACCGGCGTCGAGGGTCTCAGATCCGCCCCGCGCACCACCAGGTTCACGCCGGTCGCCGCATCGTCGACTACGCAGGCGAGGTGATAGGAGGACGGCGCATCCTTTCGCGCCAGCACCGCATCTCCGATCTGGTGAAGATCGCTGTCGAAGCGTCGCCTGTCGGCTTCGCGCCAGCCCGGAAGGCCCGCCAGTGCGATGGCCCTGCCGCTGTCCAGCCGCCAACTGTGCGGCGTCGTCGCGCGCCGGTCGGGATCGTCCGGCAAACCTCGGCAAGTTCCCGGATAGCCGCTGCCAGCATCACCGTGCGGCGCCGTCAGCGAGGCGGCGATGTCCGCCCGCGTGCAGAAGCAGGGAAACACCAGCCCCTGTGCCTTCAGCTGGTCCAGCGCCGCGGCATAGAGCTCCGTCCGCTCCGACTGGACCAGCAATTCGCCGTCATGCCGCAATCCCAGCCAGGCGAGGTCATCCAGGATGGCGCCCACGAACTCCGGCCGACTTCGGCCCGGATCCAGGTCTTCGATCCTTAGCAGCCACCGCTGGGACGCCCGCCCCAACAGGGCGCTATAGGCGTGGCCCAGATGCAACCGTCCGGTGGGGGAGGGCGCAAATCTTGAGGTTGTCACGCACACCTCTCTTGACCCCGAATCTGCAACTTGCGATTCATGGCGCCGTCACACCGGGCTGGCATCCGGTGCGTCACAAGGGAAGCGATCGAAAACGGTCTCTCCTCCTTGCGTGCGACGGGGCCCGGAGAGCGCAGGTTCGGTCTGAACCGAATGGAGCGCGCGTGTACCATCCCGACCTCATCCGCCATCCCGACAGTTGCCCCGCCCTCGTCCTCAACGCGGACTACACCCCGCTGTCCTATTATCCCTTGAGCCTGTGGCCCTGGCAGACGGCGGTCAAGTCGATGTTCCTTGAGCGCGTCGACGTTGTCGCCCACTACGAGCGGGAGGTCCATTCGCCGACCCATACGCTGAAGCTTCCCAGCGTCATCGCGCTTCGGCAATTCGTCCGTCCCAACGAATTCCCCGCTTTCACGAGATTCAACCTGTTCCTCCGCGACCGCTTCCGCTGCGTGTACTGCGGGTCGGGGCGCGAATTGACCTTCGACCATGTCATTCCCCGCGCCCAGGGCGGGCGGACCACATGGGAAAATGTCGCCACGGCCTGCGCCCCCTGCAATCTCAAGAAAGGCGGTCGCACCCCGCGCCAGGCCGGCATGCCGATCCATCGCGAACCGATCCGCCCGACCAGCTGGCAATTGCAAGACCACGGCAAAAGCTTTCCACCGGGCTACCTGCACGAAAGCTGGCGCGACTACCTCTACTGGGACGTCGAGCTAGAGGCATAGTCGCGGGGATGCCTTAGGACTTCGTTAACCATTCCCCTTCATTTTCGGGGAATGGACCCCGCCAGCAGCCCGCGCATCCTGATCGTCGATCCCAAACCGTCCAACCTGGCGCTTCTTGCCCGCCGGCTGACCGGTGAGGGCTACCGCATCGCGACCGCGATCGACGGTCTGGCCGCGCTCGCCGCCATGCACCGGTCGCCCGCCGACCTCATCCTGGCCGAACTCACCATGGCGCCGATGAGTGGAATCGCGCTGACCGGCGCAATTCGCGGGCAGACTGCCTGGCGCGACATCCCCGTCATTCTGATCACCGGACGCTCGGAAACGGGCGGCGTCGTCCGCGCCCTGGAGGGTGGCGCGGACGACGTGGTGGTGAAGCCGTTCCATTTTGAGGTGCTGGCGGCACGCATCGCCCGTCAACTGCAACGTGCCGACGGCGTGCGTCAGCTTCGCGCCGACATGGCCGCCATGGACGCCAGGGTCACCCGGCGGGCGATCGAGGTGGGCGAATTGAAGGACCGGATGGCCCGCACAGTCGCGGCGGCTTAACCTTCCGCCACTGCCTGTCGAACAACATCACGCAGATCCTCGCGGCCCAACGCCAGTTGGATCGTGGCCCGCACATAGCCTGCCCGGTCGCCGCAATCATGTCGCACCGCGTCCACCTTGACCGCATGAAACGGCTGCGTGCCGATCAGCTTGGCCATCGCATCGGTCAGCTGGATTTCCCCGCCCGCGCCAGGCTCTTGCGCGTCCAGCACACCCATGACTTCGGGCTGCAGGATATAACGCCCGATCACGCCCAGCAGTGAGGGCGCGACCTCGGGCTTCGGCTTTTCAACCAGACCGCGCACTTCGGTCAGCGTGCCGCGAGTCTCTCCCGGCGTGACGATGCCATAGCTGGCTGTCTTCTCCGCCGCGACTTCCTCGGCACAGACGATGTTGCCGCCGACCTCGTTGTAGGCATCGACCATCTGCTTCAGTGCACCGGGCGTCCCCGCCATCAAATCGTCGGGCAGCAGCACCGCGAACGGCTCGTCACCGACCACGTGCCGGGCGCACCAAACGGCATGGCCAAGGCCCAGCGGTTCCTGCTGCCGAACGCTGATCAGCTCGCCGTACGGCACGCGACTGCGGTCCAGCACCGACAGGTCCTTGCCCTTGGCCCGCATGGTCGATTCCAGCTCGAAGCTCATGTCGAAGTAATCGACCAGCGCCGATTTGCCGCGGCCGGTGACCAGGATCAGCTGCTCGATCCCCGCCTCGCGCGCTTCGTCCACCGCATATTGGATCAGCGGGCGGTCGATCACCGTCAGCATCTCCTTGGGCATGGTCTTGGTTGCCGGAAGCAGACGGGTGCCGAGGCCGGCGACGGGGAAAACGGCCTTGCGTACGGGCTTGAAGCTGTGGGTCATTGGGGCGTTGCTGGTCCTGGATCGTCCACGCGGTCTTCCGCCTGGGTGTTGGTTTCGGCCACCGGCGCCGCGCCTCCGTCGGGCGGCGGCAGGTCGAAGCGGTCGGCTTCGCGCGGGCGGTTGCGGCTCTGGATTTCATCGATGCGCTCCGGCCGCGCATAGGAGGGCGGCGTCAGCAACTCATCCGGCGTCGGGGTGCTGCGCGCCATCTTGGGCTTGATCGGCAGCGACTGGCCCGGCGGCGGCTGCAATTCGCCGATCCGGCCGCAGGCGGCAAGGCCCAGCGCCAGCCCGGCCCAAAGGCCAAGCTTCCCAAGCTTCGCAGCCGTCCCTATCGGCGAACCCATGCGCGCGCTCATCCTCGTCCTGGCCCTGATGGTCCTTGCCGGCTGCGATAGGCAAAACGAAGCGCCAAGCCAAGCGAACGGCAGTTCCCCCTCCGGCTCCGTGGCCGGGCTCGACCGTAGCCAGGCGGGCAAGCCCGCGCCGGCCGTGCAGTTCGCCGATCAGGACGGCCAACCCGCCAGCCTTGCGGATTTTCGGGGCAAGCCGCTGCTGGTGAACCTGTGGGCGACGTGGTGCGCACCCTGCGTCAAGGAGCTGCCGACGCTGGATGCGCTGAGCAAGCGCCCCGGCGCGCCGCAGGTGCTCGCGCTCAGCCAGGACATGGGCGATCAGGCCAAGGTCACCGCCTTCCTCGACGACCGCAACGTCTCGCTGGAGCCGTTCCAGGACAGCAAGATGGACCTGTCGAGCGCGCTCGGAGCGTCCATCCTTCCGACCACCGTGCTGTACGGCTCCGACGGCAAGGAAATCTGGCGCTTCACCGGCGACATGGACTGGACTGGTTCGGCGGCGGCGAAGCTGCTCAGCGAAGCCAAGTAGAACTCGACTATCTCCGTCAGCGAAGGTGACGGGAGATAAAGAGAATTCTCAATCCCGCAGCAACTCGTTGATGCTGGTCTTGCTCCGCGTCCGTTCGTCGACCCGCTTGACGATCACCGCGCACGCCAGGCCCGGGCCGTCGTCCTTGCCCGGCAGAACGCCCGGCACCACCACGGAATAAGCCGGCACCCGGCCGTACATCACTTCGCCGCTCGCCCGGTCCACGATCTTGGTCGACGCGCCAAGGAAAACGCCCATCGACAGCACGGCGCCCTGCTCGACCACCACCCCTTCGGCCACTTCAGAACGGGCACCGATGAAGCAGTCGTCCTCGATGATCACTGGCCCGGCCTGCAGCGGCTCGAGCACACCGCCGATGCCGGCGCCGCCCGAGATATGGACGTTGCGACCGATCTGGGCGCAGCTGCCGACCGTCGCCCAGGTATCGACCATCGTGCCCTCGCCGACCCGCGCGCCAATATTGACGAAGCTCGGCATCAGCACAGCGCCCGGAGCGATGAAGCTGCCGCGGCGGACGATCGCACCCGGCACGGCGCGAAAAGCGGCGGCCTTGAACTCGGCCTCGGTCCAGCCGGCGAACTTGCTCGGCACCTTGTCCCACCACTGCGCCGCGCCCGGCCCGCCGCCGATCAGCTCCATCGGATTGAGACGAAAGCTGAGCAGCACGGCCTTCTTCAGCCACTGGTGGACCTGCCACTCGCCATTCACCTTCTCGGCAATTCGCGCCTCGCCCGAATCGAGCAACGCGATGGCCTTGTCGACTGCCGCCCGCACCTCGCCCTTGGTCTCGGTCCCGACGCTGTCCCGGTCGTCCCAGGCGGCGTCGATCACGGATGCAAGCTCGCTCACTTTTCGTCTCCCAATAACTCGTGCAGCCACTCGCCGACGTTGGCGATCGTCAGGTCGATATGGCCAGGATCGGCGTCGTGATTGCCGCGCTCCGACCCATTGTCCACCCACACGGTGATCATTCCCAAAGCTTTGGCCGGCCGCAGGTTCTGCGCCATGTCCTCCACCAGGCAGGCGCTCGAAGGGTCGATCCCATGGGTTTCGCACAGCAGCCGGTAGCCGTGCGGGTCGGGCTTTGGCCGAAGCTGCGACGCATGGATGTCGTGCAGATGTTCGAACTGGTCGTGCGCGCCGATCCGCTCCAGTACGCGCCTGGCGTAAGGCGCATCGCCGTTGGTGAAGACGAATTTGCGCCCCGGCAATCGGCCCAGCCCGCGAACCAGCCGCTCGTCGGGCGCAACCCGGTCCAGCGGGATGTCGTGCACATCGGCCAGAAAATGGTGCGGATCGACCTCGTGCTCGGCCATCAGCCCCGCAAGCGTCGTTCCATGGGCGTGGAAATGCGCTTTCTGCACCCGCCGTGCTTCGTGTGGATCGCAGCCCAGCAACTGCTGGATATAAGCGCCCATGCGCTCGTCGATCAGTCCGAACAGCCCGGTCGACGCGGGATACAGGCAATTGTCCAAATCGAAGATCCAGTCGCTCACCCGGTCGAACGGCTGGGGCAGTGTGGCCGGCATGCCGCGCCCGTAACCTTTTTGTGAGCTTGGGCAAATTGAAAGCTTTTGTTAACCATGGCTTCGTAACAAAAGCTGCAGGAAATCAGCGACTTGTCATCGGGGTGGGTATGAGGAAGATCGGTCTGGCAAGCGGCAGTTGCGCGCTTGCGCTGGCGTTGGGGGCATGCGGCGGCGGCGGTGGTGGTGGAGGAACGTCACGCCCGCAACCGATCTCGACCCCGCCGACGACCAGCACACCCACGCCGACTCCGACGCCGCCGCCGACGACGCCTCCACCCCCCACTTTGACTGGCACGCCCGGGCCGTACAACACCAGCGAATATTTCCGCAGCAACACGGCCGTCGCGGCCAACGCGCTTGCCGCCTACGACAAGGGCTGGAGCGGTCTGGGCGTCAAGGTCGGCGTCATCGATAGCGGTATCAAGCCGTCGCTGCCGGAATTCGCCGGCCGGATCGACATGTCCATCTCGCGCGACGTCGCTGGCAGCCGCGGAATCAGCGACGAGGACGGTCACGGCACAGCGGTGAGCGCTGTTATTGCCGCGAACAAGAACGGTGTGGACATGCACGGCGTGGCCTTCGACGCGACCATCCTGAATTTTCGTGCCGACACTCCTGGCAGCTGCGCGGAAGAGGACGGCTGCAGCTTCGGCGATACGGCGATCGCCGCCGGGGTGCGCGCTGCGGTCGATGGCGGGGCGAAGGTGATCAACCTGTCCCTCGGCGGCGGTGGGCCGGGCCCGGCGGCCATGAGCGCCTTTTCCTATGCGGTGAACAAGGGCGTGATCCTGGTCATTTCGGCCGGCAACGACGGCGACAAGCCGGAAGGCGCCAATCCCGACGCGTTCGCAGCCATTCCGGCTCGCAATTTCTCGACCATGGTCATCATCGCCGGCTCGGTCGGCACTTATATCGCCTCGCCCCAGGGCACCTCCGCGACCGACCAGATCTCCGACTTCTCCAATCGCGCCGGCACCTCGGCCAGCAATTATCTTGCCGCATTGGGCGGAGGAGCGCGCTCGATCAATCTCGACGGCCGGGGCGTGTTCTACGACGGAACCAGCTTTGCGGCGCCGACTATCTCCGGTGCCGTCGCGCTGTTGGCGGAGGCGTTCCCCAACCTCAGCGGCGCGCAGATCGTCGACATCCTGTTCCGAAGCGCCGACGACCTTGGCACCCCCGGGATCGACAGCACTTACGGCCGCGGCCGCCTAAACATCGACCGCGCGTTCCAGCCGATCGGCACCACCACGCTGGCCGGCACGCAGACTGCGATTGCCAATACCACAGGCACCACCCCGCCGCCGGCGGGCGACGCCGGGCAGGGCGGAAAGTCGATCGGGGCCATTGTCCTCGACGGCTATTCGCGCGCCTTCGCAGTCGATCTTGCCCGTTCCATTCGCAGCGCACCGCAGGCGCAGCCGCTTGGCGGCGCGCTGGTCGGCGACTTCCGTACCGCCGGCTCGGCCGCCGGGCCGATCAGCGTTGCCATGACCGTCAGCCAGCGCCGCGACGGCCGCCAGAGCTTTGCCATGCAGGCGACCGATATCGGCCCCGAAGACTTGCGCAAGTCACGCCTCATGGCCGGCTCGATCGTGGCCAAGATCAGCGATCGCACCGCGATGGCGCTGGGCTTCAAGGAAGGGGCCAAGTCCATGTCGCGCCGGCTGGCTGGGGTCAGTGGCGGCAATTTCCTCATCGCCCGCGATGTCGCCGGCGATCATGGCTTCACCGCCAGCCGCGGCAACAGTCTCGCGGTCCGCCACGACTTTGGTGGAACGGGCGTGACCTTCGCCGGCGAAACCGGTGAGATCTGGAACGGCATCCGGCCCCAGAATGCCCGTGGCGACGCGTCCTACCGCTGGACCAGCCTGACCGTCGACCGCCGCCTCGGCGGGACGGCCCTGTCCGCGGGCTTTGGCCGGCTCGAGGAGAAGCGCACGGTGCTGGGCGGGGAACTCGTCTCCGCGCTTGGCGGGGGCAGCGGCGCCAGCAGCAGCTTCGTCGATCTGGAGGCGCGCCGCAGCTTGGGTGGCGGGGTTTCGGCCGCGCTTTCGGCCCGTCAGGGCTGGACCAGCTTTGCCGGCGGCAACTTCCGCAGCGGCGCCTATGCCGTAGAACTCGATAAGGCGGGCGTGTTCGTCGGCGGCGACCGGCTTGGCCTGCGCGTGTCCCAACCGCTCCGTATCGAGCAGGGCGGGCTGAAGCTCCTGCTGCCGACCGCCTACAGCTACGCCACCGAAACGCCGCAGCTCAGCTGGACCGACTACTCGCTCGCCCCGCGCGGCCGCGAGGTCGCGGCGGAATTGAGCTACAGTCGCGGGCTGTGGGACGGCGCCGGCTGGATCGGCGGCAACTTGTTTGCCCGTCGCCAGCCGGGCCACTTCGCGGACGCGCGGGCCGACATCGGCGCTGCCATGCGCTTCACCCTCGGGTTCTAGGAGAGCCGCTTAGGTCTGCAAATCTGCAGAACGGAGACGCAACATCGTTGCTCCCGGTCGGCATCGACATGCTTCATATGGTCGCCCTGATCGAAGACAGGGAGACTTACCGTGACCAAGCTCAGTTCCACTTTCGCGTCGGCGCTGTTCACCGCGGCGGCCGGCCTCGCGGCTCTGACTGTCGCCCTGCCCGTGCCCGCCGTCGCCGCAATGCCCGGTGCGACCGTGTCCGTCAGCGTTGCGACACGCGACCTCGACCTTCGGAGCAGGGACGGCCAGGCCCTGCTACGCCAACGGCTGGCCAATGCCGCTGCCGAGGCATGCGGCGAGGCATCGTCGGCCGACCCGGCCGGCAAGCGGGACGTGCGCCGCTGCCGTGCCGACCTCGTCCGCGCCGGCCAGCAGGAAGCGCTCGCCGGACTGGCCGCGCGGGACCGGCTCGCGGCCCGCTGAACCCGCTGTCCTACGCCGGCCCGACTGGGGTAAGGGCGACCGGATGACCCCTCCAGCGCCTTGCCCCATTCCGCCTCCCGCGACCTCCCGCGGGAGGCGGACCAATGGGGGACGTAGTGTCCATCTTGTCAAAGTTGAACGTGGCCGATGAACGCGGACGTTGGCTTCATCGAGGTCGAGGGCCGGCGAATCGCCACCCGCATCCGTCAGGAATCGGCCCCTGCCACCTTGTTGTTCCTACCTGGCTATGCATCCGACATGGATGGCGCCAAGGCCCTGTCGCTCGACGCCTGGGCGGCCGAGCGCGGAGTCGGGATGGCCCGGTTCGACTATTCCGGCACCGGCCTGTCGCCCGGAGAGTTCACGCACGGAACGCTGGACCGCTGGCTGGCGGAGGCGCTGGCCGTCGCCGACGTCACCGACGGCCCGTTGATTCCGGTCGGATCGTCCATGGGGGGCTGGATCGCGCTGCACCTGGCGTTGCGTCGACCGGATCGCGTTCGCGGCCTGCTCGGTATCGCCGCCGCGCCCGACTTTACTGATTGGGGTTATGACGCGAATGATCGCCGGATCCTGGACAGCGCCCGACACCTTGAACGACCCAACTCCTATGGCGGCGAATCGGAGTTGACTACGCTTGCCTTCTGGCAATCGGGCCAGCGGTTGAAACTGCTGGACGAACAGGTCGCGATCGATTGTCCGGTCCGCTTGATCCACGGCACTGCCGACGAAGAGGTGCCGCTCGACATTGCCGAGCGGTTGCTTGCTCAGCTGCGTTCAGCCGATGTCCAGCTGTGGACGGTCAAGGGCGGCGGGCATCGCCTGTCCGCGCCGCACGAGATCCGCACGATCCTGCGCGCCGCCGCCGACCTTCTGGAGCTTGCCGCATGATCCTCCTCGCCCTTGCTGCCTCGACCGCCCTTGCCGCCGCCCAGCCGTCCTGTGCCAGCGGGCTCGCGGGCGCCCAGTGCCGCGCCGTCGCCGCCAGCAGCGCCAGCCGTTTCGCCGAAGCCGCCGCGGAGTTCGAAACGGTCGCCGCGAACGCCAACGGTCCGGTCAAGGATCGTGCGCTGTCGGCAGCCGGCAACATGTGGCTTGCCGCCGGGCAGCCGGGCAAGGCCGCGCTGGCGCTCGACCGGGCGCTCGCCGGCGCCGGTCTCCAGGCAGAACAGCGCGGCGAAGCGCTGCTCGACCGTGCCCGGGTCGCCGAAGCGCAAGGGGACCTCAAGCTCGCCCGGGCAAAGGCCAAGGAAGCGGAGTCGACCATCGCGAGCGATCCCTTCCTCTGGTACTTCGCATCGGCCCTCGCCTTGCGCGAACTCGATCTCCCTGCAGCCGAGATCGCGGTCAATCGCGGCTTGGCATTGACCCCGAACGAAGCGCTGATGCTGTTCCAGGCCGGCCACGTCGCGCACGCGAAAGGCGAAGAGGCCAAGGCTCGCGATTACTGGACACGAGCTTCCGTGGCCGAGCCCAACAGCCCGACCGGCAAGGCCGCCAAGCAAGCGTTGGGCTTGCTTGCCGCCCCGCGCCTGCCCAAGTGAGGCGGCATGAAGTTCCTCCACACCATGATCCGGGTGACCGACCCGGAAGCCACCGTCCGTTTCTTCAACCTGCTCGGCCTCGAAGAGCGTCGCCGAATGGACAATGAGGCGGGCCGTTTCACCCTGATCTTCCTCGGTGTGCCGGGCGACGAGGGCGGGGAGGTCGAACTGACCTACAATTGGGACCCTGAAGACTATCGCGGAGGCCGCAACTTCGGCCATCTCGCCTATCAGGTGGACGATATCTATCAGACCTGCCGGCGCCTGTCGGACGCCGGCGTCACCATCAATCGGCCGCCGCGCGACGGTCGCATGGCATTCGTCCGCACCCCCGACAACATCTCGATCGAGCTCCTGCAGAAGGGGGGTGCCCAGGCGCCCGCCGAGCCCTGGGCATCCATGCCCAACACGGGCGAATGGTGATGGAGATCGTCGCCGTCTCGGCGTTGTCGGACAATTACATCTGGCTGCTTCACGACGGCGACACGGGCCACACCGCGGTGGTCGATCCGGGTGACGGGGAGGCGGCGCTGGCGGGCGTCGCCGAGCGCGGCTGGACCATCGGGCAGGTCCTGATCACCCATTGGCATCCCGATCATACCGCCGGCATTCCTCGCGTCGTCGCCGCCACCGGCGCACGGGTCTGGGGGCCGGAAGCGGAGCGGGGCAAGTTCGCCGGCCTCGATCATGGGCTTCGTGAAGGCGACCGGGTCGAGATCGGCAGCGCCAGCGCCGAGATCTGGGAGGTGCCCGGCCACACGCTCGGCCACATCGCCTTCATCCTGCCCGATCACAAGGCCGCACTGGTGGGCGATACCCTGTTCGCCATGGGCTGTGGCCGCCTGTTCGAGGGCACGCCGCAACAAATGCATCAGTCGCTCCGACGGCTGGCCGCCTTGCCCGGCGACACTCGCGTCTATCCGGCGCACGAGTACACCCTCTCCAACGCGCGCTTCGCGGCGTATGTCGAGCCGGCCAGCGAAGCGATCCGGGCGCGGTTCACCGAGACCGAGGCGCTCCGTTCGGAAGGCCGGATCACGCTGCCGACGACCATTGCCCAGGAACGCGCGACCAACCCGTTCCTCCGGGCGAAGTCGGTCGATGAGTTCCGCGCGCTGCGGGAGGGTAAGGACAGCTTCCGTTAAGACGGAGCGGAGCAACTCCTTTGTGCGTTGTAGCGTAACGACTTTCGAAAATCCGGAGTGACGCCATGCGCCTTCCTCTCATCCTCTGCTCCGCGCTCGCCGCCGCCGCCTGTGCGGCCACGCCTCAACAACAGGTGCGCAGTCCACAAGCCCAGCAGGAACTCGACCGGTATCTGACTGGCCGCGTCGCGGGCACTCCGCAAAGTTGCCTGCCGACCTTCCGTAGCCAGGACATGATCGTGATCGACGACAACACGGTCCTGTTCCGCGACGGCAATCGCTACTGGCGGACGGAAATGCTCGGCGGTTGCCCGGGACTTGGGCGGCCTGGGACGGCGCTGGTCACGCGTCAGTTCGGCTCGGGGGGCTTGTGCCGGGGCGAGATCGCCCAGGTCTTCGACACCGGCTCCCGCTTCACGGTCGGGTCGTGCAGCTTCGGCGAGTTCGTGCCTTACAGCCTGCCGCGCCGCGGCTGATCAGGCCCCTTTGCCGTAAAGCGCGTCCAGCCGCTCGCCGTAGCGGGCGCGGATCACGTGCCGCCTGATCTTCATGGACGGGGTCAGCATTTCGTTGTCGACGGTGAAGGCATCGTCGGCGATCGCGAACCGCCGGACCTTCTCGATCACGGACAGGTCGGCGTTCACCCGGTCGACCGCCTTGCCCAAGGCCGCCCGGATCGCCGCCCGATCACCCTTCATTTGGGTGACCAGCTCCGCTTCGGGCACCAGCAGCCCGACCAGGTGCGGTCGCCGGTCGCCGACCACCATTGCCTGCGCAATTTCCGGCTGCAGTGTCAGCATGCCTTCGACCCGCTGGGGAGACACATTGTCGCCCTTGTCGTTGACGATCAGGTCCTTCTTGCGGTCGGTGATCCGAATCCGGCCCTTGTCGTCGAAATGGCCGACATCTCCGGTATGCAGCCAGCCGTCCTTCAGGACCCGGGCGGTCTCTTCCTCGTTCTTCCAGTAACCGTGCATCACCAGTTCGCCGCGGACCAGCAACTCCCCGTCATCGGCAAAGCGGACCTCGGTATTGAGCAACGGCGGCCCGACGGTGTCGAGCCGCACTCCCGCCCTTGGCCGGTTGCAACTGATGACCGGTCCCGCTTCCGTCTGGCCATAGCCCTGCAGCATGGTGAGCCCGAGCGAAAGAAAGAATACGCCGACCTCCGGGTTCAACGGCGCTCCGCCCGATACCATCGCCTTGATCCGTCCGCCGAATCGCGCCGCGACCTTCTTGCGGACGGTCATGCCCAGAAGCAGATCCATCGGCTTGTCGGCCATGCTGATCGAACCTTTCTCGTACCGCTCCGCGCCGATCTCCAGGGCGCGGCTGAGCAGCTTCTTCGACAGGCCTCCCGACTTCTCGATCGTCTTCAGCATGCGCTGGCGGAGCATCTCGAACAGTCGCGGCACCACCACCATAATGGTCGGCCGCACTTCCTCGATGTTGGCCGCGAGCTTTTCCAGGCTTTCGGCGAAATAGATCTGCGCGCCAAGGCCGATCGGGAACATCTGCCCACCGCTATGTTCATAAGCGTGGCTGGCGGGCAGGAACGACAGGAAGACCTCGTCGTCCCAGCCAAAATCATTGGCGATGACGTCGGTGCAGGCCGCGACATTGTGCAGGATGGCCCCATGATGCTGGCAAACACCGCGCGGCGCGCCGCCGGTGCCACTCGTGTAGATGAGGCAGGCCAGCTCCTCCCGGCCAATGCCGCTGATCCGCGCCTTGAGCGCATCGAGGTCGCCGCCCCCCTTGATGAGTTCGTCCCAGTGATGGAAATTGGCGCCCTCCAATCCTTGCCCGGTGCGAATATCCTCCATTCCGATGACGTCGTGGCAGTCTGACGAGAACAGCACGGCGGGGACCAGGGTTCTGGCCAGCTTCTGGCTGGACACGATCACCGCCCGTGCTCCGCTGTTGCCCAGGATATGGGTGTGATCGCGGGTGGTGTTGGTGGTGTAGGTGGGGACGGTGACGCAGCCCGCGCCCATGATGGCGAGGTCCGCGATCAGCCACTCCGGGCGATTTTCGGAAACCAGCATCACCCGGTCCCCAGGCTTGAGCCCCAGTTTCAGCAGGCTTGCCGACAAAGCCGCCACCTGGCGCGCCGCTTCGTTATAGCTGATCGAGCGCCACTGGCCGTCCCGCTTCGCCCACAGGAACGGCTTGTCGCCACGCTCCGCCACCCGCGCCAGGAACATGGCAACCAGATTTGGGAAATGCTCCAATTGTGTGCGCTTGCTCATTCGCTGACCGCTGCCCCCTCGCTGCGAGGATCGGCTGCGCCCACCCAGCGCCCGTTCACCCGTTCGATTGCATTCGCCTTGAAGCTGGCTTCCCGCAATTGGACCTTGTGGCCGTAGCTGCGCAGCGCCGGCGCCATGGCCTCCAACGCGCTGCCCCGCTCCAGAAACACGGTGTCGCCCGGCGCATAGAGTACCGGCGCCGCCAGCGCCTGCTGTGCACTCATCCCCCAGTCCACCACGCCGATAATCGCCTTTGCAACCTGGGCGATGATCGTCGGCCCACCCGCCGCGCCCACTGCCAGCCGTACCCGCCCGTTCGGACCATAGACGATGGTCGGCGCCATCGAACTGCGCGGCCGTTTGCCGGCCTGCACCCGATTGGCGACCCAGTCATTGTCGACCGTCGGCACCAGGCTGAAGTCGGTCAGCTCATTGTTGAGGTAATAGCCGTTGACCATCAAACCCGACCCGAAGGCGCTTTCGATGGTGGAGGTCAGCGACGCCACCTCGCCCCAGCGGTCGACCGCGACGAAATGGGAGGTGGAGATGATCTCCGGGGTCAGGCCTGCCGCCATCTGCCTCGCGCCAGGGGGAACCCCCGCCTCGACCTTGGCGAGCGCTCGGCCAGGCTGAATCAACGCCGACCGTGCTTGCAGATAGGCCGGGTCGAACAGCCCAGCGGTCGGCACCGCCACAAAGTCCGGATCGGCGACATATCGATCACGATCCGCGAAGGCGAGGCGCATCGAGTCTGCGATCAGGTGCCAGCTTTGCGGGTTTTGGGGGCCCAAGTCGCCCAGGCGAAAGCGCTCCAGCTGCTTCAGGATCGCGAAAACGGTGCTGCCACCCGACGAGGGCGGCCCCATGCCGCAGATGCGATACTCACGATATCTGCCGCAGACCGGTGGCCGCTCCTTGGCGCGATAGCTCGCCAAATCGGCGGCGGTCATCGGCGCCGGGTTGGTCGGCGCATTGCGGACTGCGGAGGCAATCGCTGCTGCGTTCTGCCCGGCGTAGAAATGGTCGGGTCCGCGCCGCGCCACCTGTTCCAGAAAGATCGCCAGCTCGGGATTGCGAACCAGGCTGCCGACCGGCTTCGGCGAGCCATCGGCTTGGTAGAAGAGCGCACGGCCGGCAGGGGTCAGCGCGGCGGTGGTCTTGCTCCGCTCAAGCGACGCAAACAGTCGCGGCGTGATCCGGAACCCATCGCGGGCCAACCGGATGGCCGGACCGAACAGCCGCGCCCATGCGAGCCGCCCCTGATCCTGGTGGGCGTCGGCCATCATTCGCACATTGCCCGGAACGCCTGTGCTTCGGCCGCCGGGTATCACGGCCGGAAAGCTCAGCGGCTTGCCGTCGACAAAGAACCAGGTCTCGCTGGCGGCAGCGGGCGCGGTTTCGCGACCGTCGTAGGTCGTCGGATCGGGCCCTCCATCGTCATAGACCAGGAACCCGCCGCCCCCGATCCCGCTCGATTGCGGTTCGACCACCGTCAACGCCAGCAAGGTCGCCAGCGCCGCATCCGCCGCGCTGCCCCCTTGCCGAAGCATTTCCGCGCCGGCTGCGGCGGCACGAGGATCGGCCGCAGAAACCATGCCGGGAACGGTCGACGCCAATCGCGGCGGATTGGTCGCGGGGGTGGAAACGCAGCCGGAGAGCACGAGGCTGGCGGCTAGCAATGGCAGGAAACGGGCACGCATCGCGCCGGGCTACTCCGTCCCCACCGCCTCGGCAATGCTGGCATAAGGCGAGTGCGCCAGCTTGTCGGCCAGTCCCCGTGCGATCCGTAGGGCGATGCCCGGACCTGCGTAGACCATCGCACTGTACAGCTGGACCAGGCTTGCTCCCGCCCGGATCCGCTCCCACGCGTCATCGGCGGTGGCAATCCCCCCGACGCCGATCAGGGGCAGCGCGCCGCCAGTCTCGGACCGGAACCGCCGCAGGGCATCGAGCGCCAATGACTTCAAGGGAGCGCCCGACAGCCCGCCACTCTCGCCGGCATGGCGCGATCGCAGCACGGGCCGGGAAACGGTCGTATTGCTCACGATCAAGGCGTCGACCCCATGATCCACCGCCGCCCGCACGATCTGCCGTGGCTCCCCCTCGCCCAGATCGGGCGCGACCTTCAGAAACACCGGCGGACCGCCCAGCGGCCGTGCCCCCCGCGTCGCGGACAAGAGTTCGCGCAGCGCGCCTTCATCCTGCAGCGCTCGCAGCCCCGGCGTGTTGGGCGAACTGATATTGATCGTCAGGTAGTCGGCGTGCGGGGCCATGGTCCGAACGCCCGCGACATAATCCGCGATGCGATCCGGCGAATCCTTGTTGGCGCCGATGTTGACCCCGACGATCCCCTTGCTCCGCTTGCGACGCGACAGTCGACTCAATGCGTCTGCCTGCCCGCGGCTGTTGAAGCCGAAGCGGTTGATCACCGCCCGGTCCTCAACCAGCCGGAACAGTCGTGGTTTCGGGTTGCCGGGCTGCGGCCGCGGCGTGATCGTGCCGACCTCCACCGAGCCGAAGCCTAGCGCCAGCATCGCGTCGAACACCTCGGCATCCTTGTCGAAGCCCGCTGCAAGTCCGACCGGCGATGGAAAGCGCAAGCCGGCCACCTCGCTCTCCAGGGACGCCGGGAACGCGGTCGTGAACCGTGTCGGCAGGCTTCGGAGCCCTGCGATTGTCAGGGCATGGGCCCGCTCAGCGTCCAGCCGGAACATGATCGGGCGGAAAAGTGAGTAAAAAACCAAGCGCGCTTCCGGTCGTTTGTCGAAACTTTCGTCAGGCCGGACTTGATCCGGCCCCGGCCTTCCCCTTGAAAGAAGCCAACGCTGAATGAAAGGCCGCTCCTTGAAGCATATCCTCCTGCTCGCTTCCACCGCCCTGCTCGCCGCCTGCGCGACGACCCAGCCGAATACTCTGGTCGCGCCGCCCCCGGCTGCGGACGCTGCTCCGGCGGCCACGACCCCCACGCCCGTCCCGGCCAAGAATGCGGAGCTTGCCGCCTTCTTCGACGAATATGACAAGGCCGAACTCGACTTGTCGCCGCTGTCGAAAGCCTATCGCGGCATCAAGGATGCGGACTACGGCAAGTGGGACGAATTGACCGACGCCGCGGCCGAGGCCAACCGCGCCCTCGATCAGCGCTACGCCGCCGAGTTGCAGCGCCGCTTCCAGCGCGCCACGCTGAGCCCGGAAGACCAGCTGAGCTACGACCTCTTCCTCTACCGCATCGCCCGCTCGGACTCGCTCTGGCCGTACCGCAAGAACGGCCTGGTGTTCGATCAGATGAACGGCGCGCAGAGCGACGGGCCGGCGTTCCTGATCAACATCCACAAGGTCGACAACGTCTCGGACGCGGAGGCCTATGTCTCCCGCATCAGCGCCATCGCCCGCTATCTCGACCAGGCCGTTGCCGAAGCCAAGGCCCGGGAGGCGATGGGCGTGCTCGCCCCGCGCTGGGTCTATCCCTACGTCATCGCCGACAGCCGCAACATCATTCGGGGCGCTCCGTTTGACGGCGGTAAGGACAATGACCTGTGGGCTGACTTCAAGACCAAGGTCGGCAAGCTTCAGACGGACCAGGCCACCAAGGACCGGCTGCTGGCCTCCGCCCGCACGGCGATGGTCCGCGACCTCAAGCCCGCCTACCAGCGCGTCATCACCGCGATGCAGGCGCAGCAGGCCAAGGCCGGTCGCGACGACGGCATCTGGCGCTTCGCCAACGGCGCCGAGCAATATCGCGCGCTGACGAAGTTCTACACGACCACCGACCTGACCCCCGACGAGATCCACCAGCTGGGCCTCGACCAGGTCGCGCGCATCCATGGCGAGATGACCGCCATCAAGGACAAGGTCGGTTTCACCGGCTCGCTGCAGGACTTCTTCGAGCACATGCGGACCTCGAAGCAGTTCTACTACCCGAACACCGCGGCGGGTAAGCAGATGTACCTCGATGCATCGCTGAAGGCGCAGCAGCAGGTGGCCGCCGCCCTGCCGCGCTTCTTCGGCCGGCTCCCCAAGACCGAACTTCAGATCAAGGCCGTCGAGCCGTTCCGCGAGAAGAGCGCAGGCAAGGCCTTTTACAACGATCCGCCGCCCGACGGCTCGCGTCCCGGCATCTACTACGTCAACCTCTACAACATGAACGACATGCCTTCGACCGAGGTCGAGGCGCTCTACTGTCACGAAGGCCTGCCCGGCCACCACCTGCAAGGGGCGCTGCTGTCCGAGCTTGGCGAAGGCGAGGTTCCGCCCTTCCGCCAGTTCAGCGGCTATACCGCGACCGACGAGGGCTGGGGCCTTTACGCCGAAAAGCTGTGCACGGAGATGGGCCTCTACCAGGACCCCTACCGCGACTTCGGCCGCCTTCAGCTGGAGCTTCACCGCGCCATCAGGCTGGTGGTGGACTCAGGCCTCCATCACAAGCGCTGGACCCGCGAACAGGCGATCAAGTACGTCGAGGACAATAGCGCGGACGCGAAGGGCGGCATCGTCAAGGCGATCGAGCGCTACATCGTCTATCCCGGTCAGGCGACCGCCTATATGATCGGCAAGCTGAAGATCGAGGAACTGCGCGCCAAGGCCAAGACCGAGCTTGGCGCCAGGTACGACGACCGGCAGTTCCACGACACCATCCTGCTGTCCGGCTCCATGCCGCTCGACATGCTGGAAAAGCGCGTGGACGACTGGATCGCGCGGACGAAAGCTTGATCTGACGTCGTCATCCCGGCCTTGAGCCGGGATCCGCCTTTCTCTTTATCAGGCAAAAGGAAGGCAGACCCCGGATCAAGTCCGGGGTGACGGTTGTTTTTGCGCGGCCCTTGCCCTAAATCGGACGGGAAAGCTCCGATTAGATGCGCCTGACCCATCTCGCCGATTATGCGGTCGTGATCATGACCGCTGCCGCCCGTGCTCCCACGGGCGCCCGGCTGAGTGCGTCGGTCCTGGCGGAAGAGACCGGAGTGCCGCTTCCCACCGCCCAGAAGCTGATGGGCAAGCTCGCCTCCGCTGGCCTGCTCAACAGCATTCGTGGCGCGGGCGGCGGCTTCGTGCTGGCGCGCCTATCGGCCGACATCAGCCTGGCCGACATGGTGGAAGCCGTCGAAGGCCCAATCGCCATGACCCAGTGCAGCGGGTCAGACGAGGAAAGCGATTGCGCGCTGGACGCCATGTGCCGGGTCAAGCCGCACATGAGCATCGTCAGCAAGGCTGTTCGCGGGGCGCTGGCCGCGGTGACACTCGAACAACTGGCGCGTGAGCGTCATCTGGAAGTCGCATGAACCAAGAAACGACCCTCAAGAACCGCGAAGCGCACGAGGCGGCGAAGAAGCTTGCCACCTATGAGTGGGGCTTCACCAGCGACATCGAGTCCGACTTCGCGCCCAAGGGGCTGACGGAGGACACCGTCCGCTTCATCAGCGCCAAGAAGGGTGAGCCGGAGTGGCTGCTCGAATGGCGGTTGAAGGGCTATCGCGCCTGGCTGGAGATGGAGGAGGTCGACTGGGCCAAGCTCGACATCCCCAAGATCGATTACCAGGACGCCTTCTACTACGCCGAGCCCAAGAAGCGCCCGACCATCGCCTCGCTGGACGAGCTCGATCCGGAAATTCGCCGCACTTACGAAAAGCTCGGCATCCCGATCGAGGAGCAGAAGGTGCTCGCCGGCGTCGAGGGCGCGCGCAAGGTCGCGGTGGACGCGGTGTTCGACAGCGTCTCCGTCGCCACCACCTTCCGTGAGGAGCTCAACAAGGCCGGCGTTATTTTCCGCTCGATCAGCGAGGCGGTGAAGGAATTTCCCGACCTCGTCCGCCAGTATCTCGGCAGCGTCGTGCCGCAGCGCGACAATTACTTCGCCTGCCTCAACAGCGCGGTCTTTTCCGACGGTACCTTCGTCTACATCCCCGAAGGCGTCCGCTGCCCGATGGAGCTGTCGACCTATTTCCGCATCAATGCGGAGAACACCGGCCAGTTCGAGCGTACGCTGATCGTCGCCGACAAGGGCAGCTACGTCAGCTACCTGGAAGGCTGCACCGCGCCGATGCGCGACGAGAACCAGCTTCACGCCGCGGTGGTCGAGATCTTCGCCCACGAGGATGCAGAGGTGAAATACTCCACCGTCCAGAACTGGTATCCGGGCGATGCGGAAGGGCGCGGCGGCATCTTCAACTTCGTCACCAAGCGCGCGATGTGTGCCGGCGCGCGGAGCAAGGTCAGCTGGACCCAGGTCGAAACCGGCAGCGCGATCACCTGGAAGTACCCTAGCTGCATCCTCAAGGGCGAAGGCAGCGTCGGCGAGTTCTACTCCGTCGCGCTGACCAACAACCGGCAGCAGGCCGACACCGGCACCAAGATGGTGCATATCGGCGCCAACACTCGCTCGACCATCGTGTCCAAGGGCATCAGCGCCGGACGCTCCGACAACACCTATCGCGGGCTGGTGAAGGTGCTCCCCGGCGCGGAGAACGTCCGCAATTTCACCCAGTGCGACAGCCTGCTGCTGGGTGACCAGTGCGGCGCGCACACCGTGCCCTACATCGAGGTCAAGAACCCGACCGCGACCATCGAGCATGAAGCGACCATGTCCAAGATCAGCGAGGACCAGCTGTTCTACGCCATGGCCCGCGGCCTCGATCAGGAAGCTGCGGTGGCGCTGATCGTCAACGGCTTCGCCCGCGAGGTGTTGAAGCAGCTGCCGATGGAATTCGCGGTCGAAGCGCAGAAGCTGTTGGGGATCAGCCTTGAGGGGAGCGTGGGGTGATGATGCTAGTTTTGGCTGCCCAAGTCCTCGCAGGGGGGACACCTCAGCAGGTCGCTGTGCTGGACTATCAGAAGTGTCTCGCTCCTATTGTGCAGGCCAATGAAGCCGCTGGCGAGAAGAAGTACCAGCCACTCGAGGTCATTCTTGAGCGGATCAAAACGCAGTGCTCGCACGAACGGGATGGTGCTCGTGACGCAATCGCTGACGTCATCTCGACGAACCACCCTGACCATCCCGTGCCGAGCGCCACAGAGAAAGAACAGCTGATTCACAGCGCGACAATCCGCTGGGCCAGCAACGTGGTGGCGCGAATGGTCGCTGAAGAGAAGTAACATGCTCCAAATCACCAACCTCCACGCGACCGTCGCGGACAAGCCGATCCTGAACGGCCTCACCCTCACCGTTCCGGCGGGCGAGGTGCATGCGATCATGGGGCCGAACGGGGCGGGCAAGTCGACGCTGGCTTATGTGCTCGGCGGGCGGCCGGGGTATGAGGTGACGGGGGGCTCCGTCTCCTTCACTCCAACCTGTCACCCCCGCGAAGGCGGGGGTCCATCTCCTGCACCATCAGCCCTGAACGACGGTCGGGAGATGGATTCCCGCCTTCGCGGGAATGACGGGGTACGGGGCGGCAATGACAAGGGGGAAACCCTCGACCTCCTCGCCCTCGAACCCCACGAGCGCGCCGCCGCCGGGCTGTTCCTCGGCTTCCAGTACCCGGTCGAAATCCCCGGCGTGTCCGGAATGCAATTCATCCGCGAGAGCCTCAACGCCCAGCGCCGCGCCCGCGGCGAGGCGGAGCTGTCCGGCGCGGAGTTCATCCGCCTCGCCCGCGCCGAAGCCGCGGAGCTCGGGATGGACGTCGAGATGCTCAAGCGCCCGGTCAACGTCGGCTTTTCCGGCGGCGAGAAGAAGCGGATGGAAATGGTGCAGATGGGCATCATGCGTCCGCGCTTCGCCGTGCTGGACGAGACGGACAGCGGCCTCGACATCGACGCGCTGCGCATCGTCGGCGCGGGGATCAACCGCATCATGCGCGCGCCGGATCGCGGCGTGCTGCTGATCACCCACTACCAGCGCCTGCTCGACTATGTGCAGCCCGACCGCGTGCACGTCCTCACCGCCGGCCGCATCACCCGCAGCGGCGGCCCCGAACTCGCTCACGAGCTCGAGCGCGAGGGCTACGCGGAAGTCGCATGACCGTGCCGTTCCCCACCCGTGCCCAGGAGGCTTGGCGCTACGCCGATCTGGACGCACTGAAGAGAGTCTGGAGCGACCTCGAAGCGCCCGGGCAGATGGTCATTCCGGCTGGCGAGAAGCAGTGGCACGTGCTGCTGCCGACGGACGAACCCGTGCAGGTCCGCCGCGCCGAGATCATCCTCGAACCCGGCGCGGAGCTATCGATCTTCGCCCTCAACACCGCTTGCCGATACGGCCGCTATGAGCTGGACGTCGAAGTCCGCGACGGCGCCAACTTCACCTTCGACGGGGCCAACATCGGCGGGGATAGCGCGACGCAGGAAATCGTCACCGCCGTCCGCCACGTCGAGCCCAACGGCACCTCGCGCCAATACGTCCGCTCGGTCCTCGCCGGCAAGGCGACCGGCAGCTACCTCGGCAAGGTCGCGGTTTCCCGCCATGCGCAGAAGGTCGATGGCGAACAGTCGGTCAAGGCCATGCTCCTCGACCGCGGCGCGACGGCGAACTGCAAGCCGGAGCTGGAGATCTACGCCGACGACGTGAAGTGCGCTCACGGTGCATCCGTCGGCGAGCTCGACCCCAATCAGCTGTTCTACGCCCTCTCGCGCGGCCTGCCACCGGCCGAGGCCAAGGCGCTGCTGCTCGAAGGCTTCGTACTGCAGCTGTGGGACGACGTACCGGACTTGGGCCAGCGCGAGGCGTTGATCGAGGCGAGCCGCGCGGCGCTGCGGAAGGTCGTGAGGTGAACAAGCCCGATCTCGTCACCCCGGCCTTGAGCCGGGGTCTGCCTGCCTTCGCAAGTGAAGGCGGATCCCGCGTCAGACCCGGGATGACCGATGCCCTCAACGTCCGCGACCAGTTTCCCGCCATCGCCAACTGGCACTATCTCGATTCCGCCGTCTCGGCGCAGAAGCCGCAGGCGGTGATCGACGCCATTACCCAAGCCTACGCCCGCGATTACGCCTCCGTGCACCGCGGCATCTACCAGCGATCGGCCGACATGACGCTCGCCTACGAGGCAGCCCGTGCCCGCGCTGGCAACCTTATCGGCGGCGCGGCGGAGGAGCTGGTCTTCACCCGCGGCGCGACTGAGGCGATCAACCTGGTGGCACACGCGCTGCCGAAGGAAGGCCGCAACCGCGTCCTCCTCTCCGCTCTGGAGCATCACAGCAACATCGTGCCGTGGCAGCTCGCCGGCTACGAAATTGATGTCGTGCCGCTCACAGCCGACGGGCGCATCGACCTCGACGCTGCCGAACGCGTTCTCACCGACCAGCATCGCGTCGTCGCCTTCGCGCACGTCTCGAACGTGCTCGGCTCCATCCTCGATGCGCAGCGCGCCGCCGAGATCGCGCACAGCAAGGGCGCGCTGCTTCTGCTGGACGGCTGCCAGGCCACCCCGCGCCTGGCGGTCGATGTGGTCGAGATCGGTGCCGACTTCTACGCCTACTCCGGCCACAAGCTCTACGGCCCGACCGGCATCGGCGTCCTGTGGAGCCGCAAGGCGCTGCTAAACTCCATGCCGCCATGGCAGGGCGGCGGCGCGATGATCGACCGCGTGACGTTCGAGCGCACCACCTTCATGCCCCCGCCGCAGCGGTTCGAGGCCGGGACGCCCCACATCGTCGGCGGCATCGGCCTATCCGCCGCGATCGACTGGGTCGAAGGCATCGGCGTCGAGCGCCTCCATGCCCACGAAGCGGCCTTGGTCGCCGAGTGCCGCGACCGGCTCCGTGCGCTCGGCTTTGTTACCCTCTACGGCCCGGAAGAAAGCGCCGGCATTGTCAGCTTCACCGTCGAGGGGGTTCATCCACACGACGTTGGCACCATATTGGACGATGCGGGCGTGGCGATCCGGGCCGGTCACCATTGCGCCCAGCCGTTGATGGACCTGCTGGGTGTTCCGGCGACCTGCCGCGCCAGCTTCGCCGCGCATTCGGACAGCAGCGACATCGATGCGCTGGTGAGCGGCCTCAAGCGTGTGAAGAAGATATTCGGATGATGGGCGAAGAACGCAAGATCGAGGTTGAGGAAGTCACGGAGGTGACCCCGCCGCCGCGCGTCCGGGTGGAAAGCGCCGGCGAAACCTTTGAACGCAAGCGCGATTATCTCGCCGGTTTCCTCGCCGAGAAGCCGGCCGAGACGCCCGCGCACGGCCCGGGCGGCGACGTGCAGGCGGCGATCGTCGAGGCGTTGAAAACCATCTACGATCCTGAGATCCCGGTCGACATCTACGAGCTCGGCCTGATCTACGACGTGGCGGTCGATGAGGATGGCGACGCGGTGGTCACCATGACCCTGACGACGCCACACTGCCCTGTGGCCGAGTCGATGCCGGGAGAGGTGGAGTTGCGCGTCCTGTCCGTCCCCGGCGTGCGTGATGCGGAGGTGAAGCTCGTCTGGGATCCGCCATGGGACCCGTCGAAAATGAGCGACGAAGCCCGCCTCGAACTGGGAATGCTGTGATGGCCGACGTCAAGACCCGCACCCGCCCAGCCGCGATCACGCTGACGCCTGCCGCCGAGCAGCGCATCGCCGACCTGATGAGCCGCGCGCCGCAAGACGCCATCGGCGTCAAGCTCTCGACCCCGCGTCGCGGCTGCTCCGGTCTCGCCTACTCGGTGGATTATGTCACCACGGAGGACCGCTTCGACGAGAAGATCGAAACCCCCGGCGGGACCTTTTACGTCGACGGCGGATCAATCCTGTACCTCATCGGCTCCGTCATGGACTGGCGCGAGGATGATTTCACCGCGGGCTTCGTCTTCGACAATCCCAACTCCAAGGGCGCCTGCGGCTGCGGCGAGAGCTTCACCGTCTAGGGCCGTTCATGGTATGACTCCCCTGTAAGGAGGTGAGTCATGCGTGCGCTGTTGCTTCCCATTGCCGCGCTGATCCTCGGCGCTCCGGTTGATCCGCGGTCCAGTCTCGCCGCCGACATGCCGGTCGTGAACCCGCAGGCCCAGCCCGCAACCTGCCCGGAAACGCCCATGTCTCTTGCCCGCAGGCAGGGAGAGACTCCGCAGGCCGAGATCCTCGACCGGCTGCCGGACGCCATGATGTTTGCCGCAGTCGACCGCCGCATCGACGGTTGCCCCGCGCCCCTGGTCCTCAGCCGCCAGCCAGCCGAGCGCTAAACCCGGCAGAAGGGGGTGCAAATGCTGCGCCGCACCCGCTAATGCGCGGCCCATGTCCAAGATGTTCCGAATCTCGCTCCCCGACGGCTCTGTGCGGGAAATGCCGGAAGGCTCGACGCCCGCCGACGTCGCCGCCGCGATCGGACCCGGCCTCGCCAAGGCCGCGCTTGCTGCGCGCATCAACGGCGAAGTGCGCGACATCACCCGCCCGTTCGAGGAAGACGCCGAACTCGCGCTGATCACCCTGCGCGATGAAAAGGATGCGCTGGAACTGGTCCGCCACGACTATGCCCACGTGCTTGCCGAGGCGGTGCAGAACCTGTTTCCCGGCACGCAGATCACGTTCGGTCCGGCGACGGACGACGGCTTCTACTACGACTTTGCGCCGGCCGCCGAGCGCGGCCCGTTCACGGACGAGGACTTGCCCGCCATCGAGGAAGAGATGCGCCGCGTCATTGCCCGCGACGAGCCGCTGATCCGCGAAGTCTGGAAACGCGAGGACGTCCGCGACTTCTTCCGCCGCACTGGCGAGACCTTCAAGGCCGAATGGGTGATGGAACTGCCCGAGGGCGAGCCGATCACCATGTACCGATCCGGTGAAGGCGACGGGAAGTGGATGGATCTTTGCCGCGGGCCGCACCTGGCCTCCACCGGCAAGCTCGACCCGCAGGCCTTCAAGCTGACGCGGGTGTCGGGTGCTTACTGGCGCGGCGATCCCAAGAACCCGATGCTGAGCCGGATCTACGGCACGGCCTGGCTCAACAAGAAACAACTCGCCGAGCACCTGACCCGTCTGGAGGAGGCCGCCAAGCGCGACCATCGCAAGCTTGGGCAGGAAATGGACCTGTTCCACCTCCAGCAGGAAGCGCACGGCTCCATCTTCTGGCATCCGAACGGCTACCTGATCTGGCGCCAGCTGGAGGCCTATATGCGCCGCGCGATCGACGCGGCCGGCTACCAGGAAGTGAAGACCCCGCAGGTGATGGACGCCCGCCAGTGGGAACAGTCAGGGCACTGGGGCAAGTATCGCGAGAACATGTTCGTCATTCCCGACGAGGTCCCGAACACCGAAGACGAAGGTCCCGTTATCAGCGGTGAAGCCGACTGGATGGCACTCAAGCCGATGAATTGCCCGGCGCACGTCCTGATCTTCCGCCAGGGCATCAAGAGCTATCGCGACCTGCCGCTGCGCCTGTACGAGAACGGTTGCTGCCACCGCAACGAGCCGCACGGCGCGCTGCACGGGCTGATGCGTGTGCGTCAGTTCACGCAGGACGACGCCCACATCTTCTGCCGCGAGGACCAGATCGTGGACGAGGTCCGTGCCTTCTGTGCGCTCGCAGACCGGATCTACCAGGATTTCGGCTTCACCTATTCGATCAAGCTCGCGCTCCGGCCCGACAAGCGGTTCGGCTCGGACGCCGATTGGGACAAGGCGGAGAATGAATTGCGCGATGCGGTGGTGTCGGCCGGCCTCGCCACGCCGGAATATGGGTGGGAAGAGCTGCCGGGCGAGGGCGCTTTCTATGCGCCCAAGCTCGAATGGCACCTGACCGACGCGATCGGCCGCACGTGGCAGGTCGGCACCATCCAATCCGACCGCGTGCTGCCCGATCGGCTCGATGCCGGCTACATCGGCGAGGACGGCGCAAGGCATCGTCCGGTGATGCTGCATCGCGCCATCTTCGGCTCGTATGAGCGCTTCATCGGCATCCTGATCGAGCATTACGCGGGCAAATTCCCGCTATGGCTGGCGCCCGTGCAGGCCGTGGTCGCGACCATCGTCTCGGATGCGGACGGCTATGCCCAGCAGGTTGCGGCCCGGCTCAAGGCAGCCGGCCTCCGTGCCGACGTCGACCTTCGTAACGAGAAGATCAACTACAAGGTCCGCGAGCACAGCCTCGCCAAAGTTCCGCTGCTGTTGGTCGTCGGCAAGCGCGAAGCCGAGGAAGGCACCGTCGCGCTGCGGCGGCTCGGGTCGGAGGAGCGGCAACTCGTCATGAGCCTGGACGAAGCGGTCCGGATGATCGCCGCCGAGGCCGTTGCGCCGGACCTTGCCCGACCGGACTGATCTGGAACGCCGCTGGCTGCACCTCACGCGAACGGCGCTGCCGGCGGTCGCGGTGATCCGCGGCTGGCCGATCCGCAACGACCATTGCTTTCAACGGGTCCTGCTCGACAATGCCGGCGGCTGCTGCTGGTACGAGCGCATCGCGGCCCGGCCGGCCTATCGCCACGCGCCGGAACCGTTGCTCGCCACCGCCATCGATCTCGGCGAGCAGGTCCTTGCCGGCAAGATCGACCTTCCTGAGCTGAACCGCCGCTCGCTGGGCTGGCGCGGCAAGCGCTAGGGTTTGGGCAGTTCCGGACGGCGGTGGCTGTCCGTCACCCCGTCGAAATAGCGGTGAAGCACTTCCAGCCGCTGGTCGTCGGCGCCGCGCACCTCCTCACGGGCCAGCTCCGCCTGACGGCCGATCTGCTCCAGCCGGTCGAGGGTACCATCCAGATAATGGCGCCGCTCCTCCGCCGTGCCGCGTCGGCAGCGATCGTGACAGGCGTCCAGCAGCTCCGGCACGCGCCGTTCCAGCGACAGCAGCAGCGACTGGTGCGATGCAGACAGGCCGGGCGAGTCCCGCTCGGCCAGGAAGCCGCGGATCGACGCCCGCGCCGCCCGTGCCCGCCGCTGGTCCGCCGCGCCGAGCAGGCGTTCGAAGCTGCGCCAGCGGGGGTCGAGCAGGTCAGCGGTCGAGGGCAGGCCGCTGCGGCTCTCGCCCGCCCGCCCCTGGCGGCGCCGAGCCGACCAGCCGATCCGCGCCGCAATCAGCAGCACTCCCAGGCCGACCACTGCCGCCCACATCTGGTCGAATTCCAGTCCTGCTACGCCCAGCGCAAGCCCGACCAGCGCCAGCAGCGACGCCAGGCCGATCAGGATCGCGCGCCACAGGCGGCTCATCGCTGGACCGGCACGATGGTAGACCGCGATCAGGGCCGCAAAGCCCAGCGAGCCTGCGATCGCAACCAACACTCTCAACATCCCGGCAAACTCTCCACACGCATGGGCGGCAATGTAGTGTGCGGCAGATGCGACGGGGAGAGGCGCCGACTTGCAAACTGACGCCGGACCGCCACATCGTGGCTGAATTCTGCGGCCCTGGCGGGCTGCCCCCTTCCATTCGGGCCGTGAAAGCCTTAGCTCGCGGCGCTGAACCCCAATTGCCTTAAGGAGATTGCTTCATTCCACCGCCCTATCCGCGCCGCCCGCAGGCGCCGCCGCAATTCACCGGCCCTCGCTACAATGAGTTCATCCAGTCCCAGAAGGTCCGGGTGATCGACGAGAACGGCGAGAATTTGGGCGTGATGTATACGCGCGAAGCTTACGAACAGGCCGTCAGCGTGGGCCTCGACCTGGTCGAGATCAGTCCCAACGCCGATCCGCCCGTCGCGAAGTTCCTCGACATCGGCCGCTTCAAATATGAAGCCCAGAAAAAGGCCAACGAGCAGCGCAAGAAGCAAAAGACGCAGGAGATCAAGGAGATCAAGATGCGTCCCAACATCGACGACCATGATTACGACACGAAGATGAAGAAGGTCGTCGAGTTCCTGGAGGAAGGTGACAAGGTCAAGGTCACCATGCGCTTCCGGGGCCGCGAGATGGCGCACGGCCAGCTCGGTATGGCGGTTCTGCAACGCGTCGCCGAGCAAACCGGTGAGATTGCCAAGGTCGAGGCCCATCCACGGATGGAAGGACGCCAGATGCTGATGGTGCTCGCCCCGAAATAACGCGCTGCGTTGCAGCAAAAGCTGTTAACTTTGCTGCAACGCATCATGTTGCTTCCGAGTAACAGGGGCGATGGATTGCTTTGAGCAACCCGCCCCCGTCGCTTCCGTCAGAGGCGTTGCTGCACTAGCACTAACCCCAACAGGATTCTGGAGGGGTACTCATGCGCAAGTCCATTTGGCTGCTTTCGGCCGGTCTTTTCGCCATTTCCACGCCGGCTTGGGCGCAACAGACCGATACCGATCAGGGCTCGGCCCAGCCCACGGATGGCGCAACCGCCGAAGGCGCAGCGGTAGACGCGCAGGCAACGACCGCGCAGGAGCCGAACCCGACGGAGGTGCAGGACAGCGGCGACATTGTCGTCACCGCGACCCGCCGTAACGAGGCGCTCTCGGATGTTCCGCTCGCTGTCAGCGCGGTCACCGCCGGGCAGCTCGACAACACCGGCGCCAGCGATATCCGCCAGCTGCAGCAGGTCTCTCCCTCGCTGCTGGTTTCCTCCACCCAGTCGGAGGCCGGCGCCTCCACCGCCCGCATCCGCGGCATCGGCACAGTTGGCGACAACCCAGGCCTTGAAAGCTCCGTCGCCCTGTTCATCGACGGCGTGTACCGTTCGCGCACCAGCGTCGGCCTGACCGAACTGGGCCAGGTCGAGCGCGTCGAAGTGCTGCGTGGTCCGCAGGGCACGCTGTTCGGCCGCAACGCGTCCGCCGGCCTGATCTCCGTCATCACCGCGCGGCCGAAGTTCACCACTGAGGTGAACGGCGAAGTCACCATCGGCAACTACGACTTCCGGCGTTTCGAGCTGGGTGTGACTGGTCCGATCACCGACGCGCTGGCGTTCCGCGTGGACGGTATCATGGTCAAGCGGGACGGCCTGCTCAAGGACATCATCTCGGGCCGCGACGTGAACGATCGCGACCGCTGGCTGCTTCGTGGTCAGCTCTTGTACCGGCCGACCGACGATTTCTCGGTACGGATTATCGGCGATTATACCCGCCGGAACGAGGAATGCTGCGCCGCGCCGTACCTGCCGGCAACCGATTATGTGAACACCGGACCGGGCTCGTCCGAGGCCGCGCCGTCCACCTTCAAGGCGATCATCCAGGCGCTGACGCTCAACCCGGACGCCGTTCAGGACGATCCGTTCGAGCGGGACGTGACCATTTCGCCGGGCCGCAACTATCGTTCCGACGTGAAGGACTGGGGCCTGTCGGCCGAGGCCGTTTACGACTTCGGCGGCGCGGAACTCACCAGCGTCACCGCCTACCGCTACAACGACTACAAGCGCGGGACGGACGTCGATTACGGCCTGCTGGATTTGGTCTATCGCGACGGCGACATCGCTTTCAACCGCTTCAAGACGCTCAGCCAGGAAGTTCGCCTTCAGGGTGAGGGGCTCGGCGGGAAGCTCGACTGGCTGGTCGGCGGCTATTACGCCAATGAAAAGCTGCGCAGCGTCGACACGCTTGCATTCGGCCGCGACTACACCCGCTTCGCGAACTGCCTCATCGGCCTCAACTTCGCCAGCACGGCCGGCAATCTTGCGACGTCTTTGGCTGCGACCAACCCTGCGCTGGCGGCACAATTCGCCGCAGCCGCGGGCGGGATCGTCAATCCGCTCAACCCGAATTGCTTCGCCACGGGCGCTGCTGCCTTTGCGCCGCTGTTCGGTGCCAGCGCCCCGGTCCTCGGCGCGTTCGCCACGTCGGGCCCGCTGACCAACAACAGCGGCTTCGCGGCGCTGTCGTTCGCCAGTCCGTTCGTCCCGGATTTCCTCAGCTTCGAGGACACGGGCTTCATCGACGACTTCAAGCAGACCAGCAACAACCTGGCCCTGTTCACCCACAACATCTTCTCGTTCACCGACCGCCTGAAGCTGACGGTCGGTGCGCGCTACACCATGGAGCGCAAGAAGCTGGATGCCGAGCTGCGCGACAACAACAGCATCTGCACCGGCTTCAGCAGCACCAACGCGCTGAACCCCTTTGGCGGCCTGTCGACGCTGCCCTGCGTCATCCCGAGCGTCCCGGGTGGCGCGCTGGATCTCGACGGCAAGCGCAAGGAGAACAAGCTGTCGGGCACCGTGGTGCTCAGCTACAAGCCGACGGACAGCCTGCTGACCTACGCCTCCTATTCGCGCGGCTACAAGGCGGGCGGCTTCAACCTGGACCGCTCGGCCCTCAGCCGCGCGATCTTCCTCACCGCGCAGCCGGCGCCGCTGGCACCGTTCCTTCCCCCGACGCTTGCCGCGGGCGCGATCTGCACATCGGCCAACACCGGCGCCGCTGCCGATCCGTTCGGGCGCTGCGCCGAGGTGGCAAGCGCCGACCAGCTCGAGTTCAAGCCGGAAATCAACGACGCCGTCGAGCTCGGCGCGAAGTTCAACGGCCGGGGCATCGACATCAACGTCGCCGTCTACCAACAACTCTTCAAGGACTTCCAGCTGAACACCTTCAACGGGGTCAACTTCCTCGTTGAGAACATCAACAGCTGCAAGGATGACCTGAACGGCGCCGACACCGACAACGACGGTACCCCTCCGGGCACCGGGGCCTGCGACGGCGGCACACGCGCCGGCGTTCGCTCGCGCGGCGTGGAATTCGAGTTGTTCAGCCGGCCGTTGCCGAACGTCAACTTCAACTTCGGTGCGACCTATTCGAACACCAAGTATCGCGACAATCTGGTCGGCACCGACGGCCGGCCGCTTCCGACGGCGCTGTTCCAGCTGCCGGGCCGGCGCCTGTCCAACAGCTCGCTGTGGACCGTCACCTCCAGCCTGGCGTGGACCCCGCCGATCGGCGACAATCTGAAGGGTCTGGTCTACATCGACGCCCGCCACCAGTCGCAGTTCAACACTGGCTCCGATCTCGACATCGAAAAGGTGGAGAACGGCTACACCGTGTTCAACGCCCGCTTAGGCCTCCGCGACCGCAACGACCGCTGGTCAGTGGAGTTGTGGGCGCAGAACCTGTTCGACACGGACTATAAGCAGGTTGCTTTCGATGCCCTTCTTCAGGGTAGCGGAACGCGTCGCGGGACCGAGCGTGGACTGACCGAGGGCTTCTATAACCGCTCGACCCAGTTGTACGGTGTGTTCCTGGCCGAGCCGCGGACCTTCGGCATTACCCTGCGTGGCAAGTGGGCGCCGCCGGTCCGCGTGGCCGAGGCCGCTCCGCCGCCACCCCCGCCGCCGCCGCCGCCGGCGCCAACCCAGACCTGTGCGGACGGGTCGGTGATCCTCGCGACCGACAGCTGCCCGGTTGCACCGCCGCCGCCTCCGCCGCCGCCGCCTGCGCCTGAGCGGGGCTAAGCCCGGGCGATCGATAAGGAAGGGGGCTCCGCGATCAGCGGGGCCCTTTTTCGTTGAAGCTGACCGGACTTCAATTCGCGAGTGGACCGCGTTCCACTGCAGCAAGCAGGCCGTGGTGCAAGCGTTCGGCCGTCCCATCGTCAAGCTTATGGCCGGCCGCGTCCGTCAAGTAGAAGACGTCCACCGCCCGCTCGCCATAGGTCGCGATATGGGCCGAGTGAATGACGAGCCCCAGTTGGTGGATGGCCCCGGCGAGGGTCGCCAGCAGACCGGGCCGGTCCGGGGCGTTGACCTCGACCACGGTGGTCCGCCGGGACGCTCGCCCGGTGATCGTCACGGCCGGAGCCACCGTGAACGGCGCGAGTTCCGGGGACGCAGCAACTTTGGGTGGTCGAGGGGGCTCAGGACTGGCCAGGGCCGCTTCGACGGTTCGGGTCAGCCGGGTACGAAGCCGCTTGTCGGCATAGGCGAGCCCCTGACCGTTCTGAACCAGCAGATTGTCGAGTGCCAGCCCGTCGCGAGTCGTGTGGATACGAGCATTGACCACCGACGCTCCGCCAGCCGCGAGCCCGGCCGCGATCCGATAAAACAGGCCTGGCCGATCGGGTGCAAATACCGTCACCCGCGTTGCGCCATCCTCCTGACCTTCGATCCTCACCTTTGGGGCGGAGTCCCCGATCCGGCTCTCCGCCTCCGCGATCAGCTTGGCGTTGGCGAATAGGCATTCGGGCGGCTCGGCAATCCAATAGCTGTCAGGCAGTCGCCGGAAGTAAGCGCGCAGCGCGCCTGTTGGCCAGCCAAGGTCTCGCCCAAGCTGCTGCTGCTTGGCGCTAACCACTTCGGCCCGGCCACGTTGCTTGTGGCCAAGGCGCAACCGCTCTTCGGCCTGATCGAAAAGGGTGCGCAGCAGCCGGCGCTTCCAGTCCGTCCAAGTGCCGGGGCCGACGGCACGGATATCGACCACGGTGAGGATCAGCAAAAGCCGTAATCGCTCCGGACTAGCGACCGCAGCGACGAAGTCGTCGATAGTCTTCGGATCGGCCGGATCGCGTCGGAACGCGGTGAAGCTCATCAGCAAGTGATGACGAACCAGCCAGGCCACCGTGTCTGTTTCCGAGGCGGTTAGCCCAAGGCGCGGGCAAAGACGGCGTGCAATGTCCGAACCAAGTTCGGAATGATCGCCGCCCCGGCCCTTCGCGATGTCGTGCAGCAGCACCGCAACGTAAAGGGTTCGACGGGAGCCGATCTGGCGGAACAGCGCGGTCGAAAGGGGATGGTCTTCGCTCAGTTCGCCACGTTCGATCCGCCCCAGTAGTCCGATCGCCCGAATGGTGTGCTCGTCCACCGTGTAGTGGTGGTACATGTCGAACTGCATCTGGGCGACGACGCGTCCGAAGTCGGGCACGAAACGGCCAAACACGCCGGTTTCATTCATCCAGCGAAGCACGACATCCGGCCGGTTCGGGTCTGTCAGGACGTTCAAGAAAAGCGCGTTGGCCAGCGGATCGTGGCGGACCTTGTCCACCAGCCGGGCATTCGCCGCCGCCGCTCGCATCGCTTCGGGGTGAATGTCGATCTGCTCGCGCGCCGCGAGCGCGAACAATTCCAGCAGACGCGTCGGTTGCTCGGCCAGGAAAGCCGCTGACGGGACCGACAGCCGGCCGCGGTCGAGCACAAAGCCGTTCAGGCGGCGTGGCCGGCGCTTGATGGTCGGCAGAACGAAGCGACGATTCTTCTGTCCCAACTGCTCATCCAGCTGCGCCAGAAAAAGACCGGTGAGGTCGCCGACGGTCTTAGCCTGGAGGAAATAGAAGTGCATGAACCGTTCGACCGCGGACTTTCCCGGCCGGTCGGCGTAATTCATGGCGGCCGCAATCTGCCGCTGGAACTCGAAGCTCAGGCGTTCCTCGGCCCTGCCGGCCGCGAGGTGAAGATGGCAGCGCACCGACCAGAAAAAGCGTTCGGCCCGGTCGAAGCGACGGAATTCAGCCACCGAAAGCAGGCCCGCACCGACCAGCTCGGCCGGGCTTGCAACCCCATGCACATATTTGCCGATCCAATAAAGCGTATGGAGGTCGCGAAGACCCCCTTTGCCGCTCTTCACGTTGGGCTCCACGACGTAGCGGCTGTCCCCCATCCTGACGTGCCGTTCATCGCGTTCGCCCAATTTCGCCGACACAAATTCCGCCGCGCTGCCGACCACGATTTCGCGCCGGAACCGAGCGCAGGCGTCCTCGAACAACTGTTGATCGCCCCACAGAAAGCGGGCGTCCAGCATTGCGGTCCGCACGGTCATGTCGCTGCGAGCCAAGGCCAAGAGTTCAGGCACCGTTCGGCTGGCCTGCCCGACCTTCAGCTTCAGATCCCACAACAGGTACAGGGTCGCTTCCACCACCTGCTCGCACCAGGGTGCGCGCGGATGAGGGGTCAGAAACATAAGGTCGACGTCGCTGAACGGCGCCATTTCTCCCCGGCCGTAGCCTCCCAGCGCCACCAGAGCGATGCGTTCGCCCGCCGTCGGATTCGGGTTTGGATGGCTTGCGGCCGAATGATCGAAGGCCAGCCGAACCAGCTGATCGGTCAGGTAGGCGGTCGCGGCGGCATGGACGCGCCCGCTCGCCGGATCCCGGGCAATCCGCCGGGCGATTTCGCTGCGACCTGCCGACAGGGCCTCACCCAGCAAGGTCGATGCGTCTGCGCCACTGGCTAGTTGCTCCCCAAGCGTCCGACGATCGATGATCCGGCGCTTCTCACCGACCGCTTCGAAGCGTTCGTGGAGCATCAACCGTGCTCGGCAGCTAGCCGCTTCAGCCGGTAAAGCGCATCCAGCGCTTCCCGCGGGCTGAGCGCGTCTGGATCCACCTGCTCCAGCGCCTCTCGCACTTCGTCGACCTGCTCCGGCGGCGGGGCAGCGGCGAACAGGGGGAGGTCATCGAGGCCGGCCGCGATACCGCCCGTCGCGTCTCGCCCCGCCTCCAGCTTGGCGAGCACCGCCTTGGCCCGCGCGACGACTGCCGGCGGCAGCCCCGCCAGTCGCGCGACCGCGATCCCGTAGCTCCGATCGGCCGCCCCGGCGGAGACTTCGTGCATCAAGACCAGGTCGCCCTTCCATTCGCGGGCGCGCACATGATGAAGCGATAGGCAGTCCAGCCGGTCCGACAGTCGGGTCAGCTCATGGTAATGGGTGGCGAACAGGGTTCGGGCGCCGACCCGGTCGTGCATCGCTTCGACCACTGCCCAGGCGATCGCGAGGCCGTCATAGGTCGACGTGCCGCGCCCGATCTCGTCGAGGATGACCAGGCTGTGCTTCGTTGCCTGGGCCAGGATCGCGGCAGTCTCCACCATCTCGACCATGAAGGTCGAGCGCCCGCGCGCCAGATTGTCGGACGCGCCGACGCGGCTGAACAGGCGATCGACGATCCCGATCCGGGCCCGGCCCGCTGGGACGAAGCTGCCGGCCTGCGCGAGGAGTGCGATCAATGCCACTTGCCGCAGGAACGTCGACTTGCCGCCCATGTTGGGCCCGGTGATTAGCCACAGCCTGTCGGCGGGCCCCAATGAGCAGTCATTGGCGATGAATCGCTCGCCGGCTGCGGCCAGGGCAGTCTCCACCACCGGATGCCGCCCGCCTTCGATCTCGAGACATGGCTGATCGGCCAACTGCGGTCGGCACCATCCGCCTTCCGCGGCGCGTTCGGCATGGCTTGCGGCCACATCGATGCGGGCGACCGCATCACCGGTCCGAATGATCTGCGGAGCCGCCGACGCCGCGAGGGCGGTCAGCTCCTCCAGATGGGCAGCCTCGGCCGCAAGCGCGTGGGCACCCGCCTCCACGACCCTGCTGGCTTCGGCATGAAGATCGGGCGAATTGAAGCGGACGGTTCCGGCCAGGGTCTGGCGATGCGTGAAACCGCTATCTGCCGCCATCAAGCGGTCCGCGTGCCTGGCGGAAACCTCCACATGATAGCCCAGCACGGCGTTGTGCCGGATCTTGAGCGAACCGATGCCAGTGGCTTCGCGATAGGCCGATTCGAGCGCGGCGATCGCACGACGGCCGTCCGACGAGACAGCGCGAAGCCGGTCGAGCTCGGGATCGTAGCCGTCGGCGATATAGCCGCCCTTGGCCGCATCCAGCGGGGGGGATTCGATCAGCGCTGCCGTCAGGCGAGCGACAAGCGCCTCGTGCCCGACAAGGTCCGGCAGCAGGCTTTCGAGCAGTTCCGGACGGTCGGGTTCGGAGGCCAGCTGCTGCCGGAGGCCGGACGCCGCGGCGAGCCCACCGCGAAGCGAGCTGAGGTCGCGGGGACCGCCCCGCCCGGCAACCAGCCGCCCGAGCGCCCGGCCGATGTCCGGCATCGCCCGCAGCGCTTCGCGAACCCGGCCACGCCGAAGCGCGTCCTGATGCAACCAGGCGGCGAAGTTCAGCCGCGCATCGATGTCACGCCGCCCCAGCAGGGGCGTTGACAGATCGCCTCCCAACATACGCCGTCCCGCCGCCGTGACGCAGCGATCGACTTCCCCCAACAGCGACCCGGCGACCTGGCCGTCGCTGGTGCGGCAGATCTCCAGGCTGGTGCGGGTCGCCGAATCAATCGCCATATGCTGCAACCGCTCGATCCGGTGGGGAGCGCCGAGGAAGGCGGTGGCCTGCTTCTGCGTTGCGTCCAGATAGGCCAGTAGTCCGCCGGCGGCCGCAAGCTCGGCCCGGCCAAGCTCTCCGAAACCATCGATGCTGGCCAGGCCGAACCGGTTTTTCAGCGCACGCTCACCGCTGGCTGGATCGAAACCGCCCTTGCCTGGCGTGCAGCGGACACCGCGATGCTCACCGTCCGCAATGATTTCCGCCGGGGACAGGCGTGCAAGTTCTGACTGCAGGTCGCCGGGACCGCAGGCAATCAGCTCAAACCGACCGGTCGAGATATCCGCGGCGGCAATGCCCCAATCGTCGCCGATGCGCGCGACCGACGCCAACCAGTTGGGAGCCGCGCTGTCGAGTAACGCGTCTTCGGTGAGCGTTCCGGGAGTGACCAGGCGGACGATCGCCCGCTCGACCAGCGCCTTAGACCCCCGCGCCTTGCGGGCCTCGGCCGGGCTTTCCGTTTGCTCGGCAATGGCCACGCGGTGGCCGGCCTTGATCAGGCGAGCCAGATAGCTTTCCGCCGAATGCACTGGCACGCCGCACATCGGCACCGGCTCTCCGGCGTCCGACCCCCGCGCGGTCAGCGCAATGTCGAGGCACCCGGCCGCGATCCGGGCATCTTCGAAAAAAAGTTCGAAAAAGTCGCCCATGCGATAGAACAACAGGGCGTCACCGGCCTCAGCCTTGAGGCGGTGGTATTGCTGCATCATCGGGGTCGCCCCCGAACCTTGCTGGACGTCGGCCCGGGCCATGGTGGGGGCCTACCGCGATTTGTCGCGCTGCGAAACGGGGGTTAAGGGCTCGGGCATGTCCGAAAGCAACGTCAAGTTCTCCGAGGCCGAGGCCCTCCACTTCCACGCGCGCGGCCGGCCCGGCAAGATCGAGATCATCGCCAGCAAGCCAATGGCGACGCAGCGGGACCTCAGCCTCGCCTATTCCCCCGGAGTCGCTGTGCCGGTGCGCGCCATCGCCGATGACCCTGCCGCGGCCTACGACTACACGGCCAAGGGCAACCTCGTTGCCGTGATCTCCAACGGCACGGCGATCCTTGGCCTCGGAAACCTTGGCGCACTTGCGTCCAAGCCGGTGATGGAAGGCAAGGCGGTCCTGTTCAAGCGCTTTGCCGATGTGGACTCGATCGACATCGAGCTGGCGACGGAGGACTGCCAGGCATTCATCGAGGCGGTTGCGCTGATGGAGCCGAGCTTCGGCGGCATCAACCTTGAGGACATCGCGGCGCCCGACTGCTTTGTGATCGAGCAGACGCTGCGTGAGCGAATGAACATTCCGGTGTTCCATGACGACCAGCACGGCACCGCGATCATCACCGCGGCCGGTCTGATCAATGCCTGCCTGCTGACCGGCCGGCAGCTTCAGGACATCAAGGTCGTCGTAAACGGCGCCGGTGCCGCCGCCATTGCCTGCACCGAACTGATCAAGGCGATGGGGGTCCGCGGCGACCAGGTCATCATGTGCGACCGCGCGGGCGTGATTCACAAGGGCCGCGACGATCTCGATCAATGGAAAAGCGCGCATGCGGTGGAAACCGACCGGCGGACGCTGGCCGATGCGCTCGTCGGTGCGGACGTCTTCCTCGGCCTTTCGGCGGCGAAGGCATTAAAGCCGGAATGGGTTCTGGACATGGCGGCCCAACCGATCATCTTCGCCATGGCCAATCCGGATCCCGAGATCACGCCGCCCGAGGCCAAGGCCGCGCGGCCGGATGCGATCGTCGCGACCGGCCGTTCCGATTACCCGAATCAGGTCAACAACGTCCTTGGATTCCCGTTCATCTTCCGCGGCGCGCTCGATGTTCGCGCGCGGGCGATCAACGACGAGATGAAGATCGCCGCCGCCCAGGCGCTCGCCAATCTGGCGCGCGAAGCGGTGCCGGAAGAGGTCGCGGCGGCCTATGGCGGGATGAGCCAGCGTTTCGGGGCCGACTACATCATCCCCGCTCCGTTCGATCCACGGCTGATGGAGGTCGTGCCCGCGGCCGTGGCCGAGGCGGCGATGCGCTCGGGCGTGGCGCAAAAGCCGATCGACAACATGGCGGCCTATCGCCAGTCGCTCCGCGCGCGGCTCAATCCCACCGTGTCGGTGCTGAGTCTCGCCTATGAGGCGGCCAAGGCCAATCCGAAACGGGTCCTTTTCGCAGAAGGGGAAGAGCACAATGTCCTTCGCGCCGCGATCGCGTTCAAGGACGGGGGACTCGGCACTCCGGTGCTGGTCGGGCGCGAGGATGTGCACGACCGGCTGAAGGAGCTGGGAGTGGATGACCCGTCCGGCTTTGAGGTGCTCAACAGCCGCAACTCGCCGCTGGTCGGGCGGGCGGTGGATCATCTCTATGCCCGGCTGCAGCGCAAAGGCTACCTTCGCCGCGAGATCGAGCGGATGGTGAACCAGGACCGCAACTATTTCGCTGCCGCCATGCTCGCCCTGGGCGAGGCGGATGCGATGATTACCGGCACGACCCGCCCATTCAGCCAGTCTTTGAAGCAGGTCCAGACGGTCATCGACGATGATGGCGCGACACCCTTCGGCATCAACATCGTGGTGGGCCAGAACCAGACGGTGCTGATCGCGGATACCGCGGTCACCGAACGGCCGACCGCCGAGGAGCTGGCCGCGATCGCGACCCGCTCGGCCGCCTTCGCCCGCCGCATGGGCCAGGAGCCGCGGGTCGCGTTTACCAGCTACACGACATTCGGCAATCCTCCCGGCGCCTACATCGGCGCTCTGCGCGAAGCGGTCGCGCTCCTCGACAGCCGGGAAACGGACTTCGAATATGAAGGCGAGATGTCGCCCGAGCTTGCCCTGAATCATGAGATGCAGCGTCGTTTCTACCCATTCAGCCGGCTGACCGGTCCGGCCAACATTCTCATCATGCCGGGGCTCCAATCGGCCAGCCTGTCGGCCAAGCTACTCCGCGCGGTGGGTGGCGAGAATGTGCTCGGACCGTTTCTGGTCGGCATGAAGCTGCCGGTCCAGATCGCGCCGATGACGGCGAGTGCGACCGATCTCGTGACGTTGGCGGTGCTGGCCGCCGGCGGTGCCGAGCGGGCGCGGGGCCGGCCCGCCGGCTAGATCCGCTCCGCAGTCGAAATCTGATCCGCCGCCCGCAGCGCCGCGACGATGGCGTGGAGGTGGGCCAGGTCGTGCACTTCCACATCGACATGGAAGGTGTGGAACGATCCGTCGCGGTGGACGAGCTGCAGGTTGATGATATTGGCGCCTTTGCCGCCCAGAATGCCGGCCATCACCCCGAGCGCGCCGGCCACGTCGCGCAGGATGATGCACAGCCGCGCCGTGGCGCCGTCCGAGCCATCGCCCCAGGCAAGGTCGAGCCAGTCGGCGTCAATCCCGCTCGCTAGTTTTTCGCACCCGATCGCATGAACCTCGATCTCCTCGTCCTCACGCCGCAGACCCACGATCCGGTCCCCGGGCACGGGGTGGCAACAGGGCGCGAGGTGGAAGGCGACGCCGGCGGTCAGGCCCTTGATCGAAATCGCCTGACGCTGCGCCGCCGGCCGCGGGGCGACGTCGCCGCCGGTGGAGCCGGGCACCAGCGCTTCCATCAGCATGTCGTCGCTTAATCGCTTGCGGGCGATCGCGACCATCAGCGCGTCCTCGTCCTCGATCTTCAGTTTCTTCAGTGCCCGCGGCAGCGCTTCCTTGGCGAGGGGGACGGGCAGGCGCGCGACGATCTCGTCATAGATCTTGCGGCCAAGCTCGATGGTTTCGTCACGCTCCTTGTGTCGAACGAAACGACGCACCGCCGATCGGGCCTTGCCGGTCGCAACGAATCGTAGCCATGACGGCTGAGGATGCTGGGCATCGGAGGTCAGGATTTCGACCTGATCGCCGTTCTCCAGCAGGGTCCGCAACGGTACGACCCGCCCGTTCACCTTGGCGCCGACCGTCTGGTCGCCAAGCCTGGTGTGCACTGCGTAGGCGAAGTCGACCGGCGTTGCGCCTTTCGGCAACTGGATCAGCTCGCCCTTGGGAGTGAAGGCGAAGATCCGATCCTGGTACATCGCCATCCGCGTGTGTTCGAGCAGCTCTTCGGGGCTGTCGGCATGGTCAAGGATTTCGACCAGATCGTCGATCCACGGCACCTTGATGTCCGCGACCGGCTTGCCCTCCTTGTAGGCCCAGTGCGCCGCCAGGCCGCGCTCCGCCCGCTCATGCATCTCGCGGGTGCGGATCTGGACCTCGATCCGCATCTTGGAGTCATGAATGACGGAGGTATGCAGGCTGCGATACCCGTTGCGCTTGGGCGTGGAGAGAAAGTCCTTGAACCGCCCTGGGACCATCGGCCAGCGCTGGTGGATCAGGCCCAGCGCGCGATAGCAGTCCTCGACATTGCCGACGATGACCCGGAACGCCATCACATCTGACAGTTGCTCGAAGCTGATGTGCCGTTCGGCCATCTTCTTCCAAATGCTGTACGGGTGCTTCTCCCGGCCGGTGACCTCCGCTTCCAGGCCATTGTCGGCCAAGTGAAGCTGGAGGCCGAGGCCGATACGGCTGACGATATCGCCGCCTTCGGCATGCAACTGGGCCAGCCGCCGGGTGATCGATGCGTAGGCATCCGGCTCGAGTTGCCGAAAAGCCAGCGTCTGCATCTCGTTCATGATTTCGTACATGCCGATCCGCTCGGCGAGCGGGGCATAGATATCCATGGTCTCGCGCGCGATTCGGCGGCGCTTGTCCTCGTTCTGGATGTGGTGAAGCGTCCGCATGTTGTGCAGCCGGTCGGCCAGCTTCACAAGTAGGACCCGGATATCGTCGGATAGCGCGAGGAGGAACTTGCGCAAATTTTCCGCCGCACGCTCGTTTTCCGACTGCGCCTCGATCTTCGACAGCTTGGTAACGCCATCGACCAGCCGGGCGACGTTGGCCCCGAACAGTCGCTCGACCTCGTCCGCGGTCGCCACCGTATCCTCGATCGTGTCGTGAAGGATGCCCGTGACGATGGTCTCGTCGTCCAGCTTCAGGTCGGTGAGGATGCCAGCCACCTCGATCGGATGGCTGAAATAAGGGTCGCCCGACGCCCGCGTCTGTGAACCATGCGCCTTCATCGAGAAGACATAGGCGCGATTGATCAGCCCCTCGTCAGCGTCGGGGTCGTAGGAGCGTACCCGCTCGACCAGCTCATATTGGCGCAGCACTGCCGCTATGTGGGCTGTGCGGGACACATGTTGCAAGTGCGAATAAGTGACGCGTCGCGCGCCCGGCTGATCCATGTTACACATCCGTATCTGTTCAATCGGCTGCGGATGTGCTTCTTTCCGTGGGCCGAATGGAAAGGAGCGCGTGCTTGGCTCGCAATATCCAGCACATCGATGCCTTCAAGGCGGCTGCCCGCCGTTGCCCGTTGCCAAGTGCGATCGAACTGGTCGGCGAAAAATGGGCTTTCCTCATCGTTCGCGGCGCGCTCAACGGGCTGCAGCATTTTGAGCAGTTTCAGGCGTGCCTCGGCATTGCCCGCAATATTCTGTCGGACCGGTTGGCCAAGATGGTGGCCGGGGGCGTGCTGCAGCGATCGGCCGACCCGTGCGACCGGCGCAAGGTCATCTATTCATTGACGCCCAAGGGCGAAGCGCTGCTGCCCGTCGTGTTGGCGTTACGCCAGTGGGGCCTGGAATGGGGTCACGGCAGCAACGATCTGGTCGCGGCCGACGTCCGGGACGGCAAGCCCATCCGAAAGATCGCAATCCACGCCCATGATGGGCGCGAGCTCAAACTGCATGAGCTGATGTGGATCGACGGCAGCCAGGGCGACGCCGGACGAAGCGAACAGCTTGGTCTGGCTACGAGCGACGCCGCCTAAGGGCGGCGCCAGCGCTTACTCGTAGTCGCCGCCGCTTGGCGTCGGACGCGGCGGGGCAGCAGCAGTGAGGCGCAGAGCCTCGGCCGATTCGCTCAGGCTCGCCAGCTCGTCCGTTTCGTCCTCTTCGTCGATGCGAACGCGCTGGAGGCTGCTGATGACCGCCTCGTTAAGGTGGGCCGGGCGGACGGTTTCTTCCGCGATTTCGCGCAGCGCGACCACCGGGTTCTTGTCGCGATCGCGGTCGATCGTCAGGTCCGCGCCGCCGGAAATCTGCCGGGCCCGCTGGGCCGCAAGCAGCACCAGGTCGAAGCGGTTGGGAATCTTGTCGACGCAATCTTCGACGGTGACGCGTGCCATGGACGGCCTGCCTTTTTCGCAAATCTTTGGAAACGGAGAGCATCGCACCTAGGGAGAGGCTGGCACCAAGTCAAGAAAACTGGCTTGGCTGGTCGCGTCGGCGTGTTCTCACATCAACCCTTGCCACGTGTCTTTCGCCGCTCCAAGTCGAGGCATGGCCGAAGCCGACCCCATGCCCTCGGCAACGTCGCGGATCACCGCAACGGTGGCAGGAACGCATCTTGAATTGCTGCAAGGCGGGCGGGAACGACTCGACGTCCTGCTACGCCTCATCGATGAGGCCCAGCACAGCATCAAGCTGTTGTTTTACATGTTCAATGCGGATGCAACTGGTGAAACCGTGCGCGACGCGTTGCTTCGCGCGGCGGGGCGGGGGGTCGAGGTGCGCCTCCTCCTCGATGGGTTCGGCTCCTCGATCACCGCCGCGTTCCTTGCGCCAGTGGCGGAGGCCGGTGGCAGGTTCATCCTGTTCCACCCTAGCCTGGGGCGTCGATATCTGTTGCGCAATCACCAGAAGTTGCTGGTGGTGGACGACCACAGGGCGATCACCGGCGGCGCCAATATCGATACGCATTATGTCAGCGATCACGGACCCGAACATTGGCGCGACCTGTGGCTGCTGCTCGACGGGGCGGCGGTACGGGCGGCCGGCCGCTACTTCGACGCGATCTGGCGTTGGAGCGCGCAGAAAGGCGGGCGGATTCGCAGTCTCAGGCGGATCATCCAGCGCCATTCCCAGCGCAAGGGCGCTCTTCAATGGTGGTTTTCCGGTCCAATGCGCCGGCGCAACCCGTGGCCGGTCCAGATTGCCCGGGAGATCGTCAACAGCAGCCGACTGGATTTGATCAGTGCTTACTTTTCCCCGCCGTTCGCAATGATGCGGCGGCTGGCGCGAGCCGGTCGCAGCGGGCGGGTCCGGATCATCACCGCGGCCAGATCAGACAACAACGCCACTATCGCCGCGGCCCGTCACACCTATTCGAAACTGCTGCGAAACGGTGTCGAAATGTACGAATACGATGCGGCCAAGCTCCATTCCAAGCTCGTGATCGTGGACGACGTCGTGCACATCGGCTCCAGCAACTTCGACTTCCGCAGCCTGCATCTCAATCTGGAGGTGATGGTGCGGATCGACGATCCGTCTTTTGCCGAGCAGTGTCGGGCCTATTTCGACGGGGAATTGGCGGACAGCGTTGCGATCACGCCGGAATTGCACAAGCAGCGGGCCGGCTGGCTCCGCCGGGCCAAGTGGACGGTGAGCCATTGGTTGGTGACCACTATGGATTACAACGTCACCCGCCGGCTCAATTTTGGCACGGAGAGGTAGATTACTTGGGCTCGCGGTAAGCCCAGAACAGCGTGGCCGGCGGAACGTTGATCCACTCGAAACCGCGCTCGATGCGTTCGAACACCGGGGCGATGAAGTCGCGCACCTTGGGGCTGAACTGGTAGACCAGGAAAGCGCCGCCGGGCCGGATGACGCGGGACGTCGCCGCGCCGATTGCGTCGCCCACGCCTGGCGGCAGGGTCGAGAAGGGCAGGCCTGACAGCACGTAATCGGCGTGCGAAAAGCCGCGATCTGCGAGGATTTTTTCAACGTCCGCCGCGGAACCGGTCACTGCCAGCAGGCGCTGGTCGTCGATCGATTCGCGCAGATAGGTGGTGAAATCTTCGTTGGTGTCGATCGTCACCAGCGTCGCGTCCGGGGCGAGCCGTTCCAGGATCGGGCGAGTGAAGGTGCCGACCCCTGGGCCATATTCCACGAACACCTTCGCGTTCGCCCAATCAACCGGCGCAAGCATCTTGTTGATGAGCTTGGAGGACGACGGAATCACGGAGCCGACCATCACCGGGTGCTTCAGGAAGCCGCGGAGAAACTGCAGCTGCGGATTCGGGCGGCCGCGTCTTGCCTGGCGGCGCTGAAGGCGGCGCTGTTCCTTAAGCGCGCGGGCTGACGTGGCTTGCATGAGGGCTCCGATAGGGCGGGAAGAACGCGTTTCCAAGCAAATGCGTGCCGCCTTGGCAAGTTCCTAGGGCACGCTACAGGCCACGGGCATGGCCGATGTCTCTCCCCGCCGGAAAGTTGCCGGGTCGGCGCTGACCACGCCGCATTTCCTGCTGCTGTTCAGCGCGATGCTGGTCGCGGCCGCAGGCAACACCGCGCTGCAATCGGTCATGCCGGCGATTGGGCGCGCCATCGGAATCGCCGATTTCTGGGTTGCGGTGGCCTATACCTGGAGCGCCGTGCTGTGGGTGTGGCTGGCGCCGTTCTGGGCGGAGAAGAGCGACCATCATGGACGCAAGGCACTGACGTTGCTCGGCCTAGGCGGGTTCATCGTGTCGATGACCCTGTGCGGGCTGGTGCTGGTCGCCGGGCTGAACGGCTGGATCGCCGGGGCGGCGACGTTCGGCCTGTTTGCGCTGTTCCGGGCGATTTACGGGTCGCTCGGCTGTGCGACGCCAAGCGCGACCCAGGCCTATCTGGCGAGCAAGACGCGGCGGGCGGCGCGCACTTCGGCCTTGTCAGCGCTGTCGTCATCCTTTGGATTGGGGACCATCGTCGGTCCGGCGTTGGCCCCCCTGTTCGTGCTTCCACTCGTAGGGCTGCCCGGGCCGTTGTTCGCCTTCGCGATCATCGGGCTTGGAGTATTCCTGGCCATACTGCTGTGGCTGCCGGAAGATGTGGGCGGACCGGGCAAGGGACGCGGCGCGGCGATGAGCTATCCGAGCCTCGCGTCCATGATCACCGGCGCCAGCGTGAAAGCGGCGATGGCGCCCCAGCGGATGAAGCGGCTAAGCTGGCGCGACGAGCGGATCAGGCCGTGGATCATGTCGGGCGTGATCGCGGGTCATGCGCAGGCTGCCGGGCTGACCTCGATCGGATTCTTCGTGATCGACACGCTGCGGCTCGAGCCCAACGGGTCCGAGGGGCCGATCGCGATCGTCATGATGGCGGGCGCGGCGGCGACGCTGGCGGCGCAGTGGGGGCTGATCCCCAAGCTGAACCTCAGCCCTCGATCGCTGATCCTGTGGGGGAGCGCGATCGCGGTGGCCGGCCTCGCCGTCACCATGGTGGCGGACGATCTTTACGGCCTAGTCCTCGGCTTCGGCATCTCCAGCCTGGGCTTCGGCTTCACCCGGCCCGGATTCACCGCCGGGGCGAGCCTGTCGGTGCCGCTGGCCGAGCAGGGCGCCGTCGCCGGGGTGATCACCTCGGCCAACGGGATCAGCTACATCGCCGCGCCAAGTGTCGGCATGCTGCTTTATGCCATCGACCCGCATCTGCCGTTCGGGGTGGCGGCGCTTGGGTTGCTGGCGTCGCTGCCCTGGGCGGTCCGGCGCCTGCGCTAAGGCTGCTTTCCGTCCGGCCTGGGGCGAAGCATGCCGGGTGAGACGAAGCCGATCCCGCCGCCGCGGTCCGGCCGCACCGCATCCGATTTCAGCGTGTCCTGGATGCGGGCATATTCCTCCAGCATCTGCTCCGTGACCGACGCTCGGGTCTCACTGAGCGCGGCCTCGAAATCGGCCATGGTGACCGTGCCCTCGTCGAGGCCGCGCCGCAGAGCGTTGAGCCCGGCCCGGCGGGTGAGGTCCTCGAGGTCGGCGCCGGTGAACCGCTCGGTCCGGCGAGCCAGGGATTCCAGGTCCACATCATTGGCGAGCGGCATTTCCTTGGCGTGGATCGCCAGGATGCGGCGGCGGCCGGCCGTGTCGGGGACGCCGACATAGACCAGCTCGTCGAAGCGGCCGGGACGAAGCAGGGCCGGGTCGATCAGGTTGGGCCGGTTCGTGGCGCCGATCAGCACCACGCCCTGCAGTTCCTCAAGTCCGTCCATCTCCGAAAGGATGGTGTTCACCACCCGCTCGGTCACCTGCGGCTCACCCATGCCACCACCGCGGGCGGGGACCAGGCTGTCGAGTTCGTCGATGAAGATCACCGTCGGCGCGACCTGGCGGGCGCGGGCGAACAGGCGGGCGATCTGCTGTTCGCTTTCGCCATACCATTTGCTGAGCAGGTCGGACGACTTGGTGGCGATGAAATTGGCCTGGCTTTCGCGCGCACAGGCCTTGGCCAGCAGCGTTTTGCCGGTGCCGGGCGGGCCGTAGAGCAGGAAACCCTTGGCCGGGCGGATCCCGAGGCGGCGAAACGCCTCAGGATGTTTCAGGGGGAGTTCGACACCCTCCTTGAGCTTGGCCGCGGCAGCATCCAGGCCGCCGACGTCCTCCCAGGTAATGTTCGGCACTTGAACCATCACCTCGCGCATGGCGGAGGGCTGGACACGCTTCAGCGCATTATCGAAGTCCGAGCCGACGACCGACAGCTTGTCGAGCACCTCGGTCGGGATGCTGCCGTCCGACAGATTGATTTCGGGCATGATCCGACGGACCGCCTCCAGCGCGGCCTCGCGGGTCAAGGCGGCCAGATCGGCGCCGACGAAGCCGTAGGTGCGGCGCGCAAGATCGTCGAGGTCGACCCCGCCGTCGAGCGGCATTCCGCGCGTGTGGATGCCGAGGATTTCGCGCCGGCCGTTCTCGTCGGGCACGCCGACCACGATTTCGCGGTCGAAGCGGCCCGGACGGCGCAACGCCTCGTCAATCGCCTCGGGCCGGTTGGTGGCGGCGATCACCACCAGGTTCTGCCTCGGCTCCAGCCCGTCCATCAGGGTCAGCAGCTGCGCGACCAGACGCTTTTCCGCTTCGCCCGTCACCTGACCGCGCTTGGGCGCGATGGAGTCGATCTCGTCGATGAAGATGATCGAGGGGGCAGCCTGGCTTGCCTCTTCGAACAGCTCGCGAAGCTTCTTTTCCGATTCGCCGTACGCCGAGCCCATGATCTCGGGACCGGCGATGTGGAAGAATTGCGCGTCGCTTTCGTTGGCGACCGCGCGCGCCAGACGGGTCTTGCCGGTGCCGGGCGGGCCGTGAAGAAGCACGCCCTTGGGGGGATCGACACCGAGCCGCTGGAACAGTTCGGGATGGCGCAACGGCAGCTCGACCATCTCCCGCAGCGCGTCGATGGTGGCGGTCATGCCGCCCAGGTCGTCGTAGGTGACGTCCGCGCGCCGCTCGCCATGCTGCTCGGTGAATTCGGGCAGCAGCTCGACCTGGGTGCCATCGTCGATATGGACGATGCCGCGCGGGGTGGTCGAAACCACGGCAAGGCGAATTTCCTGCAGTGCGAAGGCGGGCGCATTGAGCATCGCCCGCACCTGTTCAGGCATGTCGGCATTGACCCGCTGGTGACCGGTGGTCGCGACCGTGTCGCCGGCGGTCAGGGGCCGTTCGGCAAAGCTGCGCTTCAGCGCCTCGGTCGAGCCGGCAAGACGGATATTGTTCTGGGCAGGGGCAAAGACGACGCGGGTAGCCGGCTTGCTGGCGGTCTTGCGGACCTCCACGAAATCGCCGGAGCCGACCCCGGCATTGGCCCGTTGCAGACCATCCAGCCGGATGATGTCGAGTCCTTCATCGTCGCCATAGGGGCGGACGGCGCGGGCGGGGGTGGAACGCTTGCCGATAATCTCGACCACGTCGCCGTCCGACAGTCCCAGCTGGTCCATCAGCTTGCGCGGCAGGCGGGCTATCCCGCGGCCGCTATCGGCCGGGGGCAGGTTCGCGACCTGAAGCTTGCGAACCTGGGTATCGACATCAGCCATTCAAAACTCCTCTGCCAAACCCAACACAGGCCGGGCGGCGCGGGTTCAATGTGGGACGGGGCCGAAATGAAAAAAGGGGTGATTCCGATGCCCGGGCCGTTTCAACTTGGACAACATGGACACTACGTCCCCCATGTTTTCGCCCCCTGGAGGAGCGCCATGAAGACACGCGGATGGTGAAAGTATGGCGCGAGCGGCTGGCCATTGGCGGGGCCATAGCGCGGTCCGAACGAGTAGGACAGCACGGCATCGCGCGGGCCTACTTCAGCAGCTTGGCAAACTTGCGCAGCACCGCGCGGGGCAGGAATCGATGGCCCTGCGCACCGACCTTGTTCATCGCGCCGGGGATGACTACCGCGTCACCCCGCTCGAGACCGGCCAGACCGGCGGCGACCACGGGCGCGCTGGCCATGGCGAACTTTTCGAGCGCGCTGCCGCCCCGATAGCCCGCAGCTTCGAAGAATTCGGTGCGTGTCGGGCCGGGGCACAGCGCCGTCACCCGGACGTCCGTACCCTGCACTTCCTCGTGCAGTGCCTCGGTGAAGCTCAACACATAGGACTTGGTGGCATAATAGACCGCCGAGTAGGGACCAGGCTGGAAAGCGGCGGTGGACGCGACGTTGAGGATGCCGCCGCGATTGCGCTCGATCATGGCAGGCAACACCGCGCGGGCAAGCTCGGTCAGGAGGCCGCAATTCAAATCGACCATCTGCCGCTGCTTCGGCCCGTCCAGCTCGGCGAATTTGCCGACCAAACCAAAGCCGGCGTTGTTGACCAGCAGGTCGACATGCTCGTCGTGATCCTGGAGGTCGGCCATCAGCCTTGCGGTGGCGCCCGGCTCGGCCAGGTCGATGGCGAGCGCGCGGGCATTGCCCAGTTCGGCGGCGAGGCTCTCCAGCCGGTCCTTGCGACGGGCGACCAGCACCAGCCGGGCACCCGTGGCCGACAATTGCCGGGCGAAGTCGATGCCAAGCCCGGCAGACGCACCGGTGATGAGGGCGACAGGCTGGGTCATCGGTCAAGCTCCGTCATTGCGGGCTAAGCGAGGCAACCCGGCTCCGCCCCCCGCTGGATTGCCGCGTCGCTTCGCTCCTCGCAAGGGCGAACGGTCAGGCGACCGTCGCCTTCTCGATCTTGCCGGGCTCCCGCGGCGGCTCACCGACCGGCAGCGCGTCGACATGCTCCATGCCGCTCTCGACCTGGCCCCACACGGTGTACTGCTTGTCGAGGAAGCGGGCGTCGTCGAAGCAGATGAAGAACTGGCTGTTGGCCGAATTGGGCTGATTGGTGCGGGCCATCGAGCAGGTGCCGCGAACGTGCGGCTCGCTGTTGAACTCGGCCTTGAGGTCGGGCTTGTCCGATCCGCTCATGCCCGTGCCCGTCGGGTCGCCGCCCTGGGCCATGAAGCCCGGGATCACCCGGTGGAAGACCACGCCGTCGTAAAAGCCGCTGCGTGCAAGGTCGGCGATCCGCTCGACATGGCCAGGCGCGAGGTCGGGCCGCAGGCGGATCACGACGTCGCCGCCGGTGGACAGGGTAAGGGTCAGGGTCTGCGGCGTGTCGGCCATGGAAATTCTCCGTCTTGATTGGATCGCGGCCATGTAGGCGTCCACGCGTGCTTGCGCCAGTTGGCATGCGGACATAGGAGTGCGACACGCCATACAGCGAGGGGAGGCACATGAGCGAGCGCGAGGAAATCGCCACCGTCACCCCTGCGCCGGAAGCAGAGCTGGCGACTGCGCCGCCGCACCAGGCCGAGCCCGACAGCAAGGTGATGGACGAGGAGGATCGGCTGCGCCCGGCCTTCGTCGACGACGTGCTGGATGCGGTGGAGGCGGGCGACTTCCAGACCGCGAAGGCGATGGTGGCTCCGCTCCACCCGGCCGACGTCGCCGACCTGATCGAGCTGGCGCGCGCCGACGAGCGCGAAGGGCTGGTGGCGGCGCTGGCCGAGCTGGTCGACGCGGACGTCATCGCCGAAATGAACGAGCACGTCCGCGAGACGCTGATCGACGAGATGGCGCCCGAGCGGGTGGCCGAGATCGCCGGCGAGCTCGACACGGACGACGCCGTCGCGATCATCGAAGACCTGGAGGAGGACGAGCAACGGGCCGTCCTTCGCGCCATGGAGCCCGACGACCGGGCGGCGATCGAGGAAGCGCTGACCTATGGCGAGGAGACCGCCGGCCGGCTGATGCAGCGCGAGCTGATCGCGGTGCCGGAGCATTGGTCGGTGGGGCAGGTGATCGACTACCTCCGCTCCGAGGACGAACTCGCCAACGACTTCTGGGAAGTGTTCGTGGTCAATGCCGCGCACCACCCCGTCGGCACGTGCAAGCTTTCCACGATCCTGCGCAGCCCGCGGCGCGTGCAGGTCAGCGACATCATGATCCATGAGCAGACGCTGATCCCGGTCGACATGGACCAGGAAGACGTTGCGCTGCGCTTCCAGAAATATGCGCTGGTGTCCGCCGCAGTGGTGGACGGCAATGGGCGGCTGGTCGGAATGATCACCGTCGACGATGTGGTCCACATCATCCAGGAAGAGGCCAGCGAGGACGTGCTGCTGCTGTCTGGCGCGGGCGATGGCGACATCAACGAGCCGGTGCGCGAAACCTACAAGGCGCGCGTGCGCTGGTTGATGGCGAATCTGCTTACCGCCCTGCTGGCGTCCACCGTCATTCGTGCCTTCGAGGGTTCCATCGAGCGGCTGGCAATTCTGGCCGCTCTCATGCCGATCGTGGCCGGGGTGGGTGGCAATGCGGGCACGCAGACCCTTGCGGTGACCGTGCGCGCGCTGGCGACCAACCAGTTGACAGGGTCCAACCGCTGGCGGGCAGTCGGGCGCGAGATGCGGGTGGCGTTGATGAACGGCCTTACGATCGCGGCCATCGTCGGGGTTGCGGTGACGCTGATCCTGCAAAGCCCGCAGCTGGGCGGCGTGATCGCGGCGGCGATGCTGTTCAACATCCTGATCGCCGGCTTTGCCGGGGTGCTGGTCCCGCTGACGCTGGAACGGCTGCGCGCCGATCCGGCGGTGGCAAGCAGCATCTTCGTCACGATGGTCACGGATTCGATGGGCTTCCTTATTTTCCTGGGGCTCGCCACGGCCGTTGGGCTGACCGGGTAAGTCATTGATCCGCCAAGCGCTGTCCGGCTAACGCAGCGGCGATGCCGAAGCTTCACATGACCAAGGTCGCGGTTGGTTGCCGGACCATCGAGGCGCTGGAGAAGCGGATTGCGGGTCGGGTCGCGGACGGCGAGATCCGGGTGGTGACGCGCATGCGGCCCAAGCGAATGGAGGAGCTGGTCGGGGGTTCGCTCTACTGGATCGTCAAGCATCGGATGGTCGCCTGCCAAACCATCCTGCGGTTCGAGGACCGGCCCGACGGCCGCATCGATATCGTGTGCGCCGGGGCGCTGCAGGGTTTCGCCCCGCAGCCCAAGCGCGGGCACCAGGGCTGGCGCTATCTTACCGAAGAGGACGCGCCGTTGCCAGGAGACGGCGACGAGAGCGGGATCGGGACGCTGCCGCCGCGACTCTACGGCCGACTGACGGCGCTGGCGCTGGTCTAGCGGGTCCGCTCGCAGCCGCTGACGCTGGCGGATCCAAGCAGCTTCACCGTGCAGGCGGGTTTGCCGGCGACCGTGACCTGGGCGACGCCGGTGGCGTCGACGCGCACAGTATCGCGAAGGGTGGCGGAAAGCTGGGCGGGGCCTTCGGCGCTGAGCAAGCCGTCGCGCGCTTGCAGGGCCGAGGCATCGAGGCTGGAAGCGCCGCGGACGATGGCGGTCATCTTGAGGGCCTTGCCGGCGACCCTGGAGGTGACGGTGCCCGAAAGGGCGACGACCAACCGATCGACCGCAACGTCGCTGATGTCTGCGCGCCCGGCGCCCTGCACGGACAATTCGAAGGACAGGCCGCGCGCCTTGTCGATGCTTAGCGTGCCGGCGCCGTTGAGGATCGCGGTGGCGAGATCATGGGTGCCGACCGTAAGCTCGACCGGCTGCTGCGCCTGGCCTGGATAGCCGCCCCATGCGGAGGGATTGCGGCGGATGGTGAGGGTGCGGCCTTCGACCACCACGCTCAATGCTTCGAGCGCAGCGCTGCTGCCGGTGGCTCGGGCAAACGGTGAGACCCCGGTTGCGAGACGCACCGAATACGGGCCTTCGACGCGGATCCGGTCGAAGCTGGTGACGGTGTAGCTGCGCTGGGCGGCGGCGGCCGGAGCGGCAGTTGCGAACAGGGCGGTGGCGAGAAGGGCGGCGCGGATCATGCCACCCCTATCGCCGCCCCATGGTTAACAGCCGGTCAAGAGCAATCGACGTTGCCGATGCCGGCCTTGCTGACCTTGCAGGGCGCGCCCCCGGTCACGGTGACATTGCCGACCCCCGCGATATCGACATTGGCGCTGGCGCGGGCATTGGCCTCGATATTGCCCGAGCCGGCGATCTCCGCATCAAGCCGCTCGGCGGCGATGCCGCCGGCAAGGATGTTGCCGCTGCCGGCGATGGTGTAGTTTGCCCGGGTGGCGCGGCCGCGGCCTTCGACATTGCCGGAGCCGGCGATCTCAAGCCCCAGTTCGCCAACCTGCACGTCGGGCAGCTTAAGGCCCCCCGAGCCTGCGATCTCGCCCTGGAAGCGCTGGCCCGTCACCCGGTCGACGGAGATGTCGCCCGATCCCGCGATGGTGGCCGCGGACAGCGCCGGTACGCTGACGGCGAACCGCGCCGTCGCGTTCCGCCCCGACCAACCCCAGTTCATGCCGTTGCGCTTCTCCGGTCGGATGACCAGCGTCCCGTCCTTGATCTCCACGACCGTGCGCGCGAGGATGTTCTCGCCGCCTTGCGCCTGCACGCTGGGCTGTCCGCCCGTGGTGACGCTCACTTCATAGGGGCCCGCAACCTCGATCTTGTCGAACGCGCCGACCGGATAGGAGCGGCTGATGGCGCGGCCAGGCTCTTCCGATTTGGTGGCATTGCAGGCGGCAAGCGTGCCGGCGGCGGCGATGATGCCGGCGGCAGCAAATTTACGTGGGCGCATCGAGAACCTCCCTCTGTGTTATGCAGGCAATACAGCAGGGCAAGGCGAGCGACAAGCATCGGCGCCCCCGTTCGTCGAAGCGGTCCCGACGTTCGCAGCAACGAAAAAGGGCGCCGCCCGGCTGGACAGCGCCCTTTGTTCGAAGACCACAAACGGCCGACCGGTTTACTCGCCGTCGGCAGTTTCCTTGGCCTTGTTGTGGATCGGCCAGGCCTTGTTGAGAATGTCGAGAATCTTCGCCAGCGCGGCCTTTTCGTCGGTCTGCTCCATGGCGCCAAGCTCACGCGCCAGACGCGACGAGGCCGCCTCGAAAATCTGCCGCTCCGAATAGCTCTGCTCGGGCGCATCGTCCGGGCGGAACAGGTCGCGGGTCACCTCGGCGATCGACGACAGGTCGCCGGAATTGATCTTCGCCTCATATTCCTGGGCGCGGCGCGACCACATGGTGCGCTTCACCTTGGGCTTGCCCTTGAGCGTTTCGAGCGCGGCCGTCATGGTCTTGTCGCTCGACAGCTTGCGCATGCCGACGCCCTCGGCCTTGTTGACGGGCACGCGGAGCGTCATGCGCTCCTTTTCGAAACGAAGCACGTACAGGTCCAGGCTGGTGCCCGCGATCTCCGTGCTTTGCAGTTCAACGACGCGGCCAACACCATGCTTGGGGTAGACTACATAATCGCCAACGTCGAAGCTAAGCGCCTTAGCTGCCATTCCTTGACCTTCCTTGCGTGTGAGGAAGAAGTGCCGCGTGCAAACGGTCCCCCCAAGTCGACCGATGGCCGTGGCTCTTCCTCTGTGAAACGATCCTGAGTGTTAGCGACCGCCGGCAGGTGCTCGGTGATCTGATAAGCGCCAGTGTTTAACACAAACCGATTCAAATCTCCAGTCCCAGCTGAACCGGAACTCCGTGATTAACCACGATTAAGTTGTGGATGCCGAGGCCGAGCAACCGCACGCCCTTGGGAACTGGCAGCAAAGCGTCGAGCAATTCGCGGCCCGCCAGCAGGAACCGTTCCTGGTCGGCGACCGGCACCGTAAAGCTGCGCGAGCGAGTGATCAGCTGGAAGTCGGCGAACTTCACCTTGAGCGTCACCGTGCGACCGGCCGCCTCGTGACGGGCGATCCGGACCCAGGCTAGCCCGGCCACCCGCTCCAGCTCGGCGTGCAGGGCCTCGGGTGAACGGAGGTCGTCGTTGAAGGTTCGCTCGGCACTGACCGACTTGGCCTGTCGCGACGAGCGGACCGGACGCTCGTCGATCCCGCGGCAGATGCGCCAATACCATTGGCCCGAACTGCCGAAGCGTCCCTCCAGCTCGACCAGCGAGAGCTCCTGCAGGTCGGCGCCCGTATGGATGCCCATGGCGGCCAGGCGCTCGGCGGTCTTGGGGCCGATGCCGTGGAACCGGCCGACCGGCAGGGTGGCGATATAGGGTGCGGCCTTGGCGGGCGGGATGACACACAGCCCGTCCGGCTTGTTCTGGTCGGAGGCGAGCTTGGCGACGAACTTGCAGTAGGACACACCGGCCGAGGCGGTAAGCTGGGTTTCTTCCCGAATCCGGCGGCGGATTTCTTCGGCGATCGCGCGCGCGGATCCCAGTCCGTGCCGGTCCTCCGTCACGTCGAGATAGGCCTCGTCCAGGCTCAGCGGCTCGATGAGGTCGGTATAGTCGGCGAAGATCGCACGGATTTGTTGGCTCACTTCGCGATAGGCCTCGAACCGCGGCTTCACGAAGATGAGGTCGGGGCAGCGCCGGCGCGCGGTGACCGAGGGCATTGCCGAGCGGACCCCGAATACGCGCGCTTCATAGCTTGCGGCCGCGACCACCCCACGATGCCCGCCACCGACCGCGACAGGCCTTCCCTTCAGCTCGGGGTTGTCGCGCTGCTCAACGCTGGCGAAAAATGCATCCATGTCGACGTGGATGATCTTCCGCAGAGGACTCGTGCCGTTCACGGACTGTTCCTTAACGTCAGCGCGTGTTCAGGGGAACGGCTTCACCGGGGTGGCCATGTACAGCTTGCTGGCCGCAGCCACCGTGAGCGCTGCACCTATGCCGCCCGCCGCCCAGGCCCAGCTCCGCGTGGTCGAGCAGGCCGTCGCCCGCTATGCCGACTTCAACGTCGCCAATCGCGAGGGCTGGACGAAATTCGGCGGCGATTCGCCGCTGATGGGCGAGCATTGGTCCCTGCCTCTTGATAAGGGCGGGATCGACTATCAGGGCGGCCAGCCGCTCGACTTTCGCCGACCGTCGAACCTCATGTACACTTGGATCGGTGGTCGGCGCGTGCTGACCGGTGTCAGCTTCAACGTGCGCCTGGCACCCGGCGAGCCGCTGCCGGAGGGCTTTGCGGGCACGGTCGACCAGTGGCACGTCCACGACTTCCGCACCGCGGTCGACGCCGCGACCAGGGAGCGTCCGGTGCTGCGGTGGATCGCGACCGGCTGGATGAACCAGCATTGGGGTCAACGGGGGCGGATGGCGATGGCGCACGTCTGGGTTGGCTCGATCCGCAACCCCGACGGACCGTTCGCCCACCATAATCGCGCGGTACCATATGCCAAGCTGAACCTGCCGCTCAGCTTTGCCGACGGCGCCAGCGAGGCAGCGGCGCGCGGGCTCAACCTCGCGGCCGACAAGGGCTGCGCGGAGAGCATTGACGGCGGCATCTGGATCGCGAACGCCTCCGGCAAGGTGAAGGCGCAGCTTCACGCCGCCTGCCGGGCCGCCGCAGCTCATGTCCGCGAAGGGCTCCGCACGATGAACAAGAGTGAGGTCAACACCATGGCCGAGCATGGCTGGGCAATGTTCGACGCGCAGTGGAAACGCCTGCTCACGCCCGAGCAGCAGCGGCGGATCGCGGCCATTACCGAGCACGGCCCGGCCGCGACCGCCGAGGACCATTCCCACCATCCCGGCCATTAGGGCGGCTTGGATTCCGGCCCCTGTTGTGCTCTAGGCGCGCTCGACTTCATCCCATCAGATCGAGCGCGCCCCAACCATGAACATCCACGAATACCAGGCCAAGGAACTGCTTGCGAAATATGGCGTCCCGGTGCCCGCCGGCCATGCCGCGATGAGCGTCGAGGAGGCGGTGAAGGCCGCCGAACAGCTCCCCGGGCCGCTGTGGGTGGTCAAGGCGCAGATTCACGCCGGTGGCCGGGGCAAGGGCAAGTTCAAGGAGCTTGGACCCGATGCCAAGGGTGGCGTGCGGCTCGCCAAGTCGATCGAGGAAGTGCGCGCGCATGCCGAGGAGATGCTGGGCAAGACGCTGGTGACCGTGCAGACGGGCGATGCCGGCAAGGAAGTGCAGCGGCTCTACATCACGGACGGCGTTGACATTGCCAAGGAATTCTACCTCGCGCTGCTGGTCGATCGTGAGACCGGCCGGATCGCGGTGGTCGCCTCGACCGAAGGCGGCATGAACATCGAGGATGTCGCCCACGATACCCCGGAAAAGATCCATACCATCACCATCGACCCGGCCACCGGACTGATGCCGCACCACGGTCGCGCGGTGGCGGCGGCGCTGGGGCTGACGGGCGACCTCGCCAAGCAGGCGGCCAAGGTTCTTGCCGGGCTTTACGCCGCCTTCCAGGGTACGGACGCCTCGCAGATCGAGATCAATCCGCTGGCGATCACCGATGACAACCAGTTGATGGTGCTCGACGCCAAGGTCGGCTTCGATTCCAACGCCATGTTCCGCCACAAGGACCTGGCCGAGCTGCGTGACCTGACCGAAGAGGATCCGCAGGAGATCGAGGCGTCCAAATACGACCTCGCCTACATCAAGCTGGATGGCGACATCGGCTGCATGGTGAACGGCGCGGGCCTGGCCATGGCGACGATGGACATCATCAAGCTGAACGGCGCGGAGCCGGCCAACTTCCTCGACGTCGGCGGCGGCGCGTCCAAGGAAAAGGTGACGGCGGCGTTCAAGATCATCCTCGCCGATCCGGCCGTGAAGGGCATTCTCGTCAACATCTTCGGCGGCATCATGAAGTGCGACATCATCGCCGACGGCATCGTTGCCGCGGCCCGCGAGGTGGATCTGAAGGTGCCGCTGGTCGTGCGCTTGGAAGGCACCAACGTACAGCAGGGCAAGGACATCCTTGCCGGAAGCGGGCTGCCGATCGTTGCCGCCAACGATTTGGGCGACGCGGCCGCGAAGATCGTCGCCGAGGTCAAGAAGGCGGCCTGAAGGTTTTCATCCGTCACCCCGGCCTTGGGCCGGGATCCGTCTTTCTTCCGATAGCGTTAGAAGAAGGGCAGGCGGATGCCGGATCAGGTCCGGCACGACGAAGAAGAGGGAAAGCGGAATGAAGGTCCTGGTCGCCGTCAAGCGAGTGATCGATTACAACGTTAAGCCGCGGGTGAAGATGGACGGCACGGGCGTCGATCTCGCCAACGTCAAGATGAGCATGAATCCCTTCGACGAGATCGCCGTCGAGGAGGCCATCCGCCTCAAGGAAAAGGGTGCCGCGACCGAGATCGTGGTCGTCTCCATCGGACCGGCCAAGGCGCAGGAAACGTTGCGCACGTCGCTGGCGATGGGCGCCGATCGCGCAATCCTGGTGCAGACGGACGACGAGGTCGAGCCGCTGGCCGTGGCCAAGATCCTCGCCAAGATCGCCGAGCAGGAGCAGCCCGGGCTGTTCCTGCTCGGCAAGCAGGCGATCGACGATGACTCGAGCCAGGTTGGCCAGATGCTTGGCGCGCTCCTCGGCTGGGGGCAGGGGACCTTCGCCTCCAAGGTCGAGGTCAATGGCGACAGCGCCAACGTCACCCGCGAAGTTGATGGCGGGTTGGAGACGGTGGCGCTCAAACTGCCGGCGATCGTCACCACCGACCTGCGCCTCAATGAACCGCGCTATGCCTCGCTGCCCAACATCATGAAGGCCAAGTCGAAACCGCTGACCACCAAGGCTCCGGCCGACTATGGCGTCGATACCGCGCCGCGGCTGGAGACGCTGAAGGTGGTCGAGCCGTCCAAGCGTTCGGCCGGCGTCAAGGTCGGCAGCGTGGACGAGCTGGTCGAAAAACTGAAGTCGCTGGGAGCGGTGGCATGAAGATTCTGGTTCTGGGTGAGCACGCCGGCGGCAAGGTCAAGGATTCGACGCTCGCAACCCTTGGTGCGGCGGCGAAACTGGGCGGCGACGTCGACCTGTTGCTGACGGACAGCGGTGCACCCGCGGCGGCCGATGATGCTACGAGCATCGCGGGTGTGTCGAAGGTGCTGGTCGCCTCCGATGCCGCGCTCGATCATGAGCTGGCCGAGGCGGTCGCGCCGCTCGTCGCCCGCCTGATGGAAGGCTATGACGTGTTGCTTGCAAGCTCGACCACGACCGGGCGCAATATCGCGCCGCGCGTGGCGGCACTGCTGGACGTGATGCAGGTCAGCGACATCATCGCGGTCGAGGGGCCGGACACGTTCCAGCGCCCGATCTACGCCGGCAACGCCATCGCGACCGTGCGTTCCAAAGACGCCAAGAAGGTTATCACTGTGCGCGGCACCGCGTTCGACAAGGCGGAGCGCGGCGGCGGCTCGGCTTCGGTCGAGCAGGTCGACGCTGGCGCGTCGAACGATCGCTCGTCCTTCGTCTCGATGGAAGCAAGCGAAAGCGAGCGCCCCGAGCTGACGAGCGCCAAGATCATCGTTTCCGGTGGCCGTGCGCTGGGGTCGAGCGATACTTTCCACCAGCTGATCGACCCGCTGGCCGACAAGCTGGGCGCCGCTGTCGGCGCCAGCCGCGCGGCGGTCGACGCGGGCTATGCGCCCAACGACTATCAGGTCGGCCAAACCGGCAAGATCGTCGCCCCGGAGCTGTACATCGCCATCGGCATTTCGGGCGCGATCCAGCACCTGGCGGGTATGAAGGACAGCAAGGTTATCGTCGCGATCAACAAGGACGAGGAAGCCCCGATCTTCCAGGTCGCGGACGTCGGCCTGGTCGGCGACCTCTTCAAGATCGTGCCCGAGCTGACGGAGAAGCTGTAGCAGCTCTGGCCTAGGGTCGGCTGAAGCCGTTCCTTAGAAACCGCTCAAGAACGCGGCAACGTTGGCGCCAAGCGCGTCCACAGCGTAGCCGCCTTCCATGACGATCAACGTCGGCAAAGCTGATCCGGCGATGCGCTTGCCCATCGCGGTGTAGTCGCCGGTCTGAATGGCGAAGTGGCTGATCGGATCGGCGGCATAGGTGTCTGCGCCGAAACTGACGATCAGAAGCTCCGGGGCGCCTGCTGCCAGCCATGCCAGTGCTCGGGAAAGCGCCTCGTCATAAGCGGCGAACTCGGTGCCGCGCGGCAGCGGCAGGTTCATGACGTTGCCGCCGCTCTCGTCGGCATGGCCCCAGAAGAATGGGTAGTCGGTGCGGGGATCGGCGTGGAGGGAGGCGAACAAGACGTCGTCCCGGCCGGTAAAGATATCCTGCGTGCCATTGCCGTGGTGATAGTCGACGTCGAGGATGGCGACCCGCGAAGCGCCTGTGGCAAGCGCCTGCTCGGCTGCGATGGCGGCATTGTTGAGGTAGCTGTAGCCACCCAGATAGTCGCGCCCGGCATGATGTCCGGGTGGGCGGCAAAAGGCGAAGGCGCTGCCATCCTGCCGCGCGGCATCGAGGGCGCTCAGGGCGGACTGCGCACCCCAATAGGCGGCTTGCCAGCTATGCTCGCCGATGGGCGTGGCGGTGTCATAGCTGTATTGACCGAGCCGCGCGTCGATCCGGTCGAGGTCCAGGGGCCGCCGCCCCACCACGGGAAAGCTGTAGGGAAAGGCATCGCCCTGGCGCCCGGCAGCACGCCAGTCGGTGAAGGCATGCTCCAGAAAGTGCAGGTATTCCGCGCTGTGCACGCGTTGCAGAGGCTCGAATCCCCAATCGCGCGGCGCTTCGGTCGGCCCAATTGCGGCGAGCACCGCGTCCACCCGGCCGGCATGCTCTGCGGCGGGATGAAGCGCGCCGTTGAAGAATTCGGAAGCGGGCGCGTGGGCGCGCTGCCGCTCGTCCCAGAAGCAGCGCATTAACGGACGAGACGATCGCTTGGCAGCGAGGGCTCGCTCAGCAGTTGCTCCATCCGCCTCCAGCGCTCGGCCTGGTCGGGACCCGCGGCCTCGACCCATGCCTGCACCATGTCGCGACCAAGCCCATAGTTGATGACGTAGCTGCGATACTGCTTGGTAAAGGCGATCGATTGCCGGGCGCGAGCCTCGTTCATCAGCTGGTATTTCTGGGTGAGACGCACCGCCTCCTCTTCGCTCAGCCGTCCTTCCAGAAACTCGCGGGCGATGGTGAAGCGGGCGCCGCCGAGGTCGCGGGTAGCGGTGGTCAGCGCATCGAATCGGGCCGCATCCGCGGTCGGCAGACCGGCGAGCGGATAAAGAACGCGGGTTTCGTAGGCGAGCTTCTCGGCGCCGGGAAAGGCGAGGTCGATGCCGTAGTTGGCCGAGCCTTCGGCAATCAGCGATTGGGGAGAGTAGAGGGGATACACGCTGAACTCGAGCCAGCCACGCTCGCGCACCAAGCGCTGTTCGAGCAGCGCATTCAGGACGTGGTGCCCCGGATACCCCTCATGACAGCCGAGATCGACCGCTCTGGATATCCTGATGGGCAAGTCCGTGTTGATTTCGATGCGGCTTTGGTAGTCGCCAAGATAATAGTTGTAGCCCGACCAGCTCTTGCCGGTCACGAAGCTCATGTTGAAGCGCTCGCCCGGCGGCAGGCCGATATGGCGCGCCGTCCGGGCCTTGCACTCGGCAATTGCGGTCTGGAACACGGTGTCCAGCCGCGCGCGCGGGACGACAAAGCGGTCGGAGAAAGCATTGACGCGCTGCCATAGCGCGCCCTCGCCCGGCAGGAGGCGGTCGATGCGAGCCAGCACCGGATCGTAGTCGGAGAGCGGCTTCAGTTCCGGACGCACGCCGAACAGGCCCACGGCTTCATCCTCGAAGCGGAGCTTTTCGCCGGACAGCATCCGCAACCGGGTATCCGCCGCGGTGAGCTGCGCCTGAAGAAATGCGGCGCGCCGCGGCTCGGACGCCTGCAGCGCGGCGACGCGAGCGGCAAGCGCGGCAACCGCGGAACGGAGCTGCGGAAGCGAACTGCGGGCGGCGAGCGCCTGGCCTTCCTGTTTCAGCCGGTCGGGGCCGTAGTAGGCGTCGATGTAGCCGTCTTCCTTCTCACCGATGGCGAGTTGGAGCCGGACATAATCCCGAGCAGCGGCGTCGAGGCTATCGGTCGAGGCGCCGAACGTGGCGCAGGCGGCAAGCAGCAGGGGAAGGATCAGCGCGAATATTCGTCGTTGCATACGGTCGGGTCCCGATCGGCATCCTCGCCGAAGATTTCTTCCGCCTCGTCCGTGTCACGGGGCGAGCTTGGTATCGGCTTGTTCCACACCAGGACGATGTAGCCAAGCAGGCCCGACGCGAGCGAGCCGACCAGCGTGCCGATCTTCGCCTCGTCGACCAGTAATGGATCGCTGAAGGCGAGCGCGCCGATGAACAAGCTCATGGTAAAGCCGATACCGCACAGGAGAGCAGCGCCGTAGATGTGGGACCAGGAAAGCACTGCCGGCTTGAGCGCGACGCCGGTGCGGTCGGCCAGCCAGATCGAGCCGAACACGCCGATCTGCTTGCCGGCGAACAGTCCGAGCGCGATGCCGACCGGCAGCGGGTCGAGGATCGCGTCCGCGCCGGGAAAGGTGACCCCGGCGCTGGCGAAACCGAACAAGGGCACGATCCCGAACATCACCCAGGGATGGATCTTGTGTTCGAGGACCTTGAGCGGAGAGACCGCTTCGCCCCGCCCGAGCGGAATGGTGAGCGCGGCGAGGACGCCGGCGATGGTCGCATGGATGCCGGACTGAAAGACGGCAACCCACAAGCCGACGGCCGCGAGCAGATAGGGCCAGAGTTTGCGAATTCCGAACATGTTCATCGCCGCCATTGCGCTGACGATCACGCCCGATGCTGCGAGCGCTGCGACATTCAGGTCGGCGGTGTAGAATAGCGCGATGATGAGAACCGCGCCGATGTCGTCGATGATGGCGATCGTAACCAGCAACACCTTGATCGATGCCGGAACGCGCGGTCCAAGCAGCGCCAGGACACCAAGGGCGAAGGCGATGTCGGTCGCGGCAGGGATGGCCCAACCGCTGCTCAGCGCCGGGTCGAATCCGGTGACGATCTTGTAGACCAATGCCGGCACCGCCATCCCGGCCGCGGCGGCGATCATCGGCAAGCGGCGGGCCTCGGGGGTGGCGAGTTGGCCGTCATACCATTCGCGCTTCACCTCCAACCCGACCAGCAGGAAGAAGATCGCCATCAAGGCGTCCGCGATCCAGTAATGGATGGTCAGCGGACCGACATAGCTGTTGAGGCTGTCGTGGTAGGCGGGGGCAAGCGGCGAATTCGCAATCACCAGGGCCACCGCGGCCGCTGCCATCAGCAGCAGGCCGGCGTTGCGTTCGGAGCTGTTGCTGTTTTCGGCGGCCATGCGACCGCCTCGCACAGCTACCCCGTCGCGCGCAAGCCGGCCCCGCCGGTGTCAGGTGGAGGCGTCGGCGCCGATTTCCACCTCGAGATTCATCTCCGCATTGAGCAGCTTGGAGATCGGGCAGTTCGTCTTGGCTTCCTCGGCGAGTTCGCGCAGGCGGGATTCCTCGATGCCCGGTACGGTGGCGCGAAGCCGGAGATCGGAGCGAGTGACCTTGAAGCCCGCGCCGTCCTGATCGAGCTTGACCCGGGCCTCGGTCTCCAGCGTGCCGTCCTCGACGCCCGCTTTGGCGAGCGCGAAGCTCAGCGCCATGGTGAAGCAGCCGGCATGGGCGGCAGCGATCAGCTCTTCGGGATTGGTGCCGGGCTCATTTTCGAAGCGGGTGTTGAAGCCGTAGCGCTGGTCCTTGAGAACCCCGGACTGGGTCGAGATCCAGCCCTTGCCGGTCTTGCCGGTGCCTTCGTAGCGGGCGGTGGCGGTGCGGGTGATCATCCGACGGGTCTCCTGTTGTTCGGGGGGTTGGGGAGAGATGGGCTTTGGACCAGCGCGGCACAAGCTGCCGGTCGTGACGTTCACCCCTCATGGAAGCGGACCCCCGGCAGATCGGCGCAACCTTCGCCTACTGGCGGGAGCGCAACGGAGGCCCGCCGCTCATCCTCGGCCATTTCGATGCGGACGGACTGGCCGCGGTGGCGATCCTCAAGCGCGCGCTGGGCGAGGCGGATGTCCGTTTGATGGGCAAGGGCGAGAACCCGTGGGACCGCGACGTGCGCGCCGAGCTGAGCGCACGTGCGCCAGCGGCGATCATCGCGACTGACCTGGGGGTGCGGGAAGGAGACATCCTGCCGGGCACGCCGACCATGCTCATCGACCACCATGTGCCCACCGGAACGCCGGGCGAGGCGATGGTGATCAGCGGGAACGGCTGGGATCCGGAGCCGACCTCCGCACTGCTGGCGTTCTGGGCGATGGAAGCGCCCGCCGAGTTGCTGTGGCTGGCGGCGGTCGGACTGATCGGCGACATGGCCGAGAACAAGGGTTTCGCCGAACTGGCCGAGGCGCAAAAGCGCTATGGCAAAACCGCGCTTCGCAATGCCGTATCGCTGATTAACGCGCCGCGCCGCACGGCCAGCGCCGATGCCACGCCCGCGCTCAAATTGCTGCTCAAGTGCAGCTCCCCCAAGGAATTGCTGTCGGGGGAGCATCCGGAAACCACGCAGCTGCTGACCGCCAAAGAGGAGGTCAAGGCGGAGATGGAGGTTGCGCGCCGGGTAGCCCCCAAGGTGCGGGGCGAAATTGCGCTGATCCCGCTGGCCTCGCAGTGCCAGATCCATCCCTTGATCGCGCAAGCGTGGCGCGGGCGGTTGAAGGACAAGGTCGTGATCGCGGCCAACCGGGACTATCGCCCGGGCTGGGTCCACTTCGCGGCACGAACGGCGGCGGGACATGACCTGATCGACTTCTTTGCGCAGCGGCGCCCCGACGGCGCTGGCAGCGAATATGGCAGCGGGCACCGTGCCGCGAGCGGCGGCGCATTGCGCATTCCCGAATGGAATCGCTTCGTTGCCGAGCTCGGTTTCCCTGAGGAGCAGATCGCATGAGTTCGACGCCCACCCGCCCCTTGAGGCTGGGCTTTCCGGTCAAGGTGCTGGGAGTGCCCGGCCTCAAATCGAACGATACCCGCCGCTGGCAGAAGAACCCGCATCTCAAATGCAGCCTGGAGCATCTCGACCAGGTCCTGGATTATTGCGCCAGGGTCGACATAGACATGTACCGGCTAAGCTCGGACATCGCGCCCTATGCGACGCACCCCGACATGCCGCAATTCCACAACATGGTGGCGGAGAGCGATGCGGAGCTGGCGGCATTCGGCAGGAAGGCGCGCGAGCTCGATATCCGCCTGAGCTTCCACCCGTCGCAATTCGTGCTTCTGAACAGTCCCGACCCGGAGCTGACCCGCAAGTCGATCTGGGACTTGTCGAGCCAGGCTGAAATGCTCGATCGGATGGGCTGCGGCCCCGAGGCGGTGCTCGTGACGCATGTCGGTGGGGTCTATGATGATCGGGAGGCGTCGCGGGCGCGGTGGATCGACGGATACAACCAGTGCCCGGAGCATGTGAAGCGCAGGCTGGTGCTGGAGAATGACGACATCCGCTTTTCCGCCGCCGATGTCTTGTGGATCCAGGAGCGGACGGGCGTGCGCTGCGTGTTCGATTATCAGCATTTCTGGTGCCTCAATCCCGAACGCCTGGACATGCGCGATACGCTGGAGAAGTTCCTCGCGACCTGGGGCGACAGCGCGCGGCCCAAGATCCATTTCTCCTCGCCGCGGACGGAGATGCGCGAGGTGAAGCGAGCGATCACGCCCAAGCAGCGGGCGGCGGCCAAGGCTGGGCGGCGAGCCAATTCGAAGGAACTGACCAAGGCGCCGGTCAAGGCGACTGCGCGGGTCAAGACCGTGCTGCTACCGCCGATCTGGACGGGGCACAGCGACTTCACCAACCCGTTCGAGTTCGCGACCTTCATGCGCATGGCCGACGGGCTGGAATTTGACGTGATGATGGAGGGCAAGTCCAAGGACGTGTCGATCATCAAGCTCCGTCCCGACCTGCTCCGCTTCGCGCCCGATGTGGCGGCAAGGTTCGGAATCACCGCGGCAGACGCCGAGGAGCTGGCGGCTGAGGAGAGGGCGCTGGAGCAGGGCGTTGCGGCGGAACACGAGGCGGACGTGGACGAGGGTGCGCAGCAGGGAGCAGAGGTTTTCGCCTGAACCCAAGTCAATGTTCGCCGTATCGCCTTAGCGAAGGAGGCAAGAATGTTCGTGATTGTCGGCGCAACCGGTCATGTCGGATCGGCCACCGCCAAGGCTTTGCTACGTGACGGGCATCCCGTCACTGCCGTAACCCGCGATCCGGCGAACGCGGAGAGGCTGGCCCGGCTGGGTGCGGAGATCGCGGTTGCCGACGTCCGCGACGTCGAAGCGATGCGCCGAGCCTTGTCGGCTGGAACCCGATTGTTCCTTCTCAATCCGCCCGCGGCGCCGAATACGGACACCGACGCTACCGAGAAAGCCACTGTCCGGCTTTTGCTTGAAGCGATCCAAGGGTCGAAACTGGAAACGATCGTCGCCCAATCAACATATGGCGCCCAACCGGGAGATTATCTCGGGGACCTGAATACCTTGTTCGAGATGGAAGAAGGGCTGCGGGCGCTTGCCATCCCCCACAGCATCATTCGGGCAGCTTACTACATGAGCAACTGGGACGCGATGGTCGCGCCGGCTCGCGCGGACGGCGTGCTGCCGACAATGTATCCTGCCGATTTCGAACTTCCGATGGTCGCGCCTTCAGATTTGGGAGCAGTGGCGGCAAGGCTGCTGTTGGAGCCCCCAGGCACGGAGGCGATCCACTACGTCGAGGGTCCAGCGCGCTATTCTCCACGGAACGTAGCGGACGCCTTTGCGCGGGCACTTGGCCGGCCGGTCAAGCCGCTGGTAACGCCCCGCGATCAGTGGGAAGCAGCGTACCGGAAGCTCGGCTTCTCCGAGACGGCAGCGCGGTCCTATGCCCGAATGACCGAAATCACGGCCGACGAAGCATATGAGACGCCAGACCGGCCCATCCGGGGAACGGTCGGCCTGCAACAATACATCGATGATTTGGTGACTGCAGGCTGATCTCGGGCGTTTTCTGCCGCAAGATCGTGCCTTGCGGAACTGCGCGGCGCGGTGCTCAGGATCGCGTCGGCCGGATCATCCCCCATTTGCTCCTGAGCGGATTCGCGGCTTCCATAGCGATGGTGCGGGACGCAGTCCTGAGCGAACCGGTCTCCGCCCCATAACAGGGAAAATCTGACGAACGGGCCTCATCAGAAGGCCGGTCGCGATCAGTCTCGCGCCTGACGGACTCCGAAAATCTAGGGATTTCGTCCAGCCGAAGCTCACGGCGGCGCGCCTGCATCCATCTTCGGAACAGACCCTAAAAACCCAAATAACAGATGCTGATCGGGGTCGTAACAGACCGCGCATCGACAATGCCCGGCGCTCACGTAGCGACGAAGACCTGCCGCACGACCGGAAATAGCGCACAGCCAACATTGCCAATAGTTCGAGGAGTCCGTAGGATGGTACAAGTTGTGCGCCTACCGCACATACGTACTTACTTAAGGACTTTGCTTAATGTCTATCCGGCTTACCCACAAAGCTTTAGATGACATCATTCCTTATGTCAACAATGCTAGGTTACACCCACGTAAACAGATTGCGCAACTTAGGGCCTCCATCAAAGCTAACGGATTTACCAATCCCATTCTTGTCGACAATGCTGGCGTAATCATTGCTGGTCACGGGCGGCTAATTGCTGCTCGCGAACTTGGCTTAACCAGCGTCCCAGTGATTGAGCTTCGAGACCTCACTCCGGACCAGGCCCGGGCACTGCGGTTGGCTGATAACAAGATTGCTCTCAACTCTGGCTGGGATGTTGACCTGCTGCGGCTTGAGCTCGGCGAGCTGGTGTCAGGTGGTATCGAGATTGATCTTGAAGCAACCGGCTTCTCAAGCGGCGAAATCGATGTCCTGCTAAACCCGGTGGCTGACCCGGACGACGATGCCATCCCGGAGGTAAGGGCCGAGCCGCGGGCTAGCCTCGGAGATATATGGGAGTTGGGAGACCATCGGATTGGATGTGGCGACGCACGTGACGCCGCCTTTGTTCGGGAAGTTATTGGTGGTTGGGGCAAAGTTGACTGCTGCTTCCTCGACCCTCCGTACAACGTCGCCATACAGGGTCATGCCAACGTCAAAACGAAACACCGGGAATTCGCCATGGCGTCCGGGGAAATGAGCACCTCGGAATTTCGCTCATTCCTCATGGCAACCGTGGGTAACTGCGTTGCAAGTTCCCGCGATGGCGCCGTCCACTTCGTTTGCATGGACTGGCGGCACATGGGGGATCTGACGGCCGTAGGGGACGAGCTCTACGGCGATCAGCTGAACCTATGTGTTTGGAACAAGTCCAACGCCGGAATGGGGTCCCTTTACCGGTCAAAGCACGAGCTCGTGTCTGTCTACCGCGTCGGCACGGCGCCCCACACGAACGCAGTTGAGCTTGGGCGGCACGGTCGCAACCGCACGAACGTATGGGACTATGCTTCCGTTAACTCGTTCCAGGGCGCCAAGCGTGGCGACCTGAAGCTGCACCCGACCGTAAAGCCCACCGCATTGGTCGCTGACGCAATCCAGGATGTCACACAGCGTGGCGACCTCGTGCTTGATACCTTTTTAGGTTCGGGCACTACCCTCATAGCCAGTGAGCGTACGGGGCGGAGATTTCGGGGTCTCGACATTGATCCGGCCTACGTAGACGTGGCTCTCGATCGCTGGACCGCCATGACCGGCGGAACTCCGCGTCGGACAGTCGAAGGCGGCTCCGATGCATGAGATCTCCCATCCTAAAGCATCGGCTCGCTCGAAGTCCGGGAGGGCGGGCCCTCGGAAGGGCAAGCCTCAGGGCCGTTGTCAGACCGGGTCGGATTCGCCGTTCGCCCAGCTTCGGGGTCGCAAGATCAAAGTTCAGATGGACGGGATCGAACGCGAGCTGACCCTCGCGGAGGCGCTTCTCTACAAAACGCTCCAGCAGGCACTTGCAGGCAAGCGAATGGCCATCCGTGAGATACTCAAGCGGATCCAGGCGCATGAGAAGGGCAACGAGCCCGCGCGACGCACTCTCGTGACGTTCCTCGTCAAACAGGACAGACCTCAAAGCGTCGACCGGGCCATGCTTGCTCTGGGTATTGCCGCCGAGGTGCCCGGGATGTCTCAGTCGCACGGCGGACCGCAGCTAGTGCTAGAGCCTTGGGCTGTCGCACGCGGCCTAGCTCGGGGCAAAGGCCGTCAGCTTAGCAACAAAGACATTCGCGCGCTTAAGTCGCAAACTCGCGATCCGGACTCCGTCGCCTGGCCGCAAGGTCCCGATCATGAGTGACGATCAAAATGGAAAGGTTGGTTGGGGCTGTCCGCCAATCGGCTCCAGGTTCAGGCCGGGAACAAGCGGCAATCCTCGGGGAAGGCCGCGTGGGAAGCGAGAGAAAGACCCTTACGATGCTATCCTGGGTCAAATGGTAACGCTGCGCGAAGGCGGAGTGGAACGACGCGTGCGCGCTGATGAAGCATTTCTACTCCAGCTGACTGCGAAGGGGCTAGCAGGTGACAGCATGATGACGCGAGCTGCACTTCAAGCTTTCGAGCTTGATGCTCTGCACTCGCCCCCGCAGCAATCTCGGGTAGTCGTGTACTCGGTCTATCCAGAACCTGGTGATCTCCGCGAAACGATCCAACAACTCGGCATTGCGACGTTACTGGATGGATACAGGCCCAGTGCTCGGCTTGCGCTTGAGACTTGGGTGATCGAAGAAGCCCTAGCGCGCCTTGGGGATCGGCAGCTTGCAGTGGATGAGCAAAGGATTGTCCTCGCCGCTGCTCGTATGCCTAACAAAGTTCGCTGGCCCGCCTGGTGGTCTGCCTACGAGAGCTAACCAGGCTCGTCTGCGCACGGAGACGGCACGAACGATCATCTGGGCTGTTCGCCCGACATTTGAGGTGGGTCGAACATCCGAAAAGCGCCCATCTCGGTCGTTCGAGCAGACAACTGGCCGTGCCACAAGCCGACATTGCGAGCCCACCAACGCGCGTCGTTCGTTCCAGATAAACCACTCTTGACTCTAACATGATGTCAGGGTGCATCTGGTGTCGGCTATGCAAAAAGATTCTCACGCACCCGGCTCTGCCTGCGGCCACAATCATAGATCCAAAGCCTCTCACGAGCATGCGCCAGCAGAGAAGGTCATTGATCCCGTTTGCGGCATGACGGTCGATCCGGCGACCACCCCGCACCAAGCTGAGCACGGCGGCAAGAAATATTATTTCTGCTCAGCAAAGTGCCGGGAGCGCTTCGAGCTCAGGCCGGAGCTTTATCTCGATCCGGCACAAGCAACCCCGGACTCGGCTCCGGCCGACGTCGAATACACCTGCCCGATGCACCCAGAAATCGTGCAGATCGGACCTGGCACCTGCCCTATCTGCGGCATGGCCCTGGAGCCGAAGGCCTTCGATCCAAACAACGCGCCGTCGGAAGAGTATCTCGATATGCGCCGGCGCTTCGTCGTGTCGGCCGCCTTGTCCGCGCCGTTGTTTGTCCTCGTCATGCTTCGGCACTTCTGGCCAACGACAATCGAGTTTATTGGCGGTCGCACGCTGGACTGGGTCGAACTCGTCATGGCAACCCCGGTTGTGCTGTGGGGTGGCTGGCCGTTCTTCGTACGCGGCTGGCAGAGTCTCAAGACCCTCCACCTCAATATGTTCACCCTGATCGCGATTGGAACCGGCATCGCCTGGGCCTATTCAATCGTGGGAGCCGTAGCCCCGCAACTCTTCCCACCCGCCTTCCGCACCCACGATGGCGGCGTCGGCCTTTACTTCGAGGCGGCGGCGGTGATCGTGACCTTGGTGCTGCTCGGCCAGGTTCTGGAGCTACGCGCCCGTGAGCAGACCGGCTCAGCGATCCGAGCCTTGCTCGACCTTGCGCCTAAGACTGCGCACCTGATCCATGCTGGTAAGGAACGCGATGTTCCGCTCGATATGGTCAGGAGTGGCGACCAGCTCAGGGTCAAGCCTGGCGAAGCAATCCCTGTCGACGGGGAAGTACTTGAAGGCGCGTCTTCTGTGGACGAGTCGATGTTGACCGGAGAGCCGCTTCCGATTGCCAAGGAGACCGGATCTGCGGTCACTGGCGGTTCAATCAACGGCGACGGCAGCTTCGTCATGCGCGCCGACCGGGTCGGATCAGAGACCATGCTCTCACGCATCGTGCAGATGGTTGCTGAGGCGCAGCGCAGCCAGGCGCCGATTCAGCGTAAGGTCGATCAAGTCTCAGCGTGGTTCGTACCAGCCGTGATTGCCGTTGCAGTGATTGCGTTCGCAATCTGGTCCTTCGCCGCGCCGGAGCCCCGTCTTGCCTTCGCGCTAGTTGCTGCGGTCAGCGTCCTCATCATTGCATGTCCATGCGCTCTGGGACTGGCCACGCCCATGTCGATCATGGTTGGCGTCGGGAAGGGCGCGCAATCAGGCGTGCTCATCAAGAATGCCGAAGCTCTGGAGCGTTTTGCCAGCGTTGATACCCTGGTCGTCGACAAGACCGGCACGCTTACCGAAGGTAAGCCAGGTCTGGTGGCAGTTGAGCCTTCCACGACCTTGTCCCCGGAGGAGCTGCTGCGAATTGCGGCTTCGTTAGAGGCTTCCAGTGCTCACCCGCTTGCTCACGCAATCGTCAGGGGCGCTGAGGAGCGTGGCTTGTTCCCATCGTCGGTGACCGACTTCCAGTCGATCAGCGGCAAGGGACTGGTCGGGAAGATCGAGAACCGCAGGACAGCAATCGGCAATGGCGCGCTGATGCTGGCGGAAGGCGCAAATGCCCAGGAGCTAGAGGCCTCTGCCGGCAAGCACCGGGATGAAGGCGCGACCGTGATGTTTGTCGCGGTAGATGGGCAAGCCGCAGGGCTCATCGCAGTCGCCGATCCGGTCAAGCAAACCACCGAGGCGGCCATCGCCGGTCTTCATAGAGAGGGCCTGCGCATCATCATGCTGACCGGCGACAATCGCCGTACGGCTGAAGCAGTCGCTCGGAGGCTCGGGATCGACGAGGTAGTCGCCGACGTGCTGCCTGCCGACAAAGATGCAGCGATCGAGCGACTGAAGGAGCAGGGCCGAGTGGTCGCCATGGCCGGAGACGGGGTCAACGATGCTCCTGCTCTTGCCCGAGCCGATATCGGAATCGCGATGGGAACGGGCGCAGATGTTGCGGTTGAGAGTGCGGGCGTAACTCTGGTGAGGGGTGATCTGACCGGCCTTGTGCGCGCGCGGCGGCTCAGCCGAGCGGTGACAGCCAACATTCGCCAGAACCTCATGTTTGCCTTCGGCTACAATGCGCTTGGGGTGCCCATCGCGGCCGGCGTGTTGTATCCCGTCTTCGGTATCCTACTCTCTCCTATGATCGCCGCCTTAGCCATGAGCCTCTCTTCTGTATCGGTGATCGGCAACGCCTTGCGGCTCCGGAGTGTGCAGCTGTGAGAAGCGCTTCAAAGTAGTGGCTGTTGTGCATGGATGCTGGTCTCAGCGGAAGTTCGTTCAGCTAAGCTCAAGTACGCTCTCGAGCGGTTGCGGACAATCGGCAGGAATCAGCTAGAGTCGCCCTATGGATCACGTAACTCCCAACCTGCCTTCCCGTAATTTTGAGATTACATCTGCCTTTTACGCAAAGCTCGGCTTTGAGCAGGCGTGGAAAGACGACGGGTGGATGATCCTGAGGCGTGACGGCCTTTCATTGGAGTTTTTCCCCCATCCGGATCTCAATCCACTGGAAAGCTGGTTTAGCTGTTGCCTCCGACTAGATGACCTAGCTGGCTTCTACTCTGAATGCTTGGCGGCAGATGTTGAGGAGCGGGGTTGGGGCCACCCGCGCATGCAGCCGCCTAAGGTCGAGGAAAGCGGCTTAACTATAGCAGCGCTCATCGACCCTGATGGCACCCTCATTCGACTCATCCAGAACTAACCGCAGAATCAACTTAGCCCTGAAGTGCTGCTAGCGTGGCGAGCAGCAGCCCTCTCCACCATTCTGCTCAGCTTCTTGGATCGGAGGACAGGGTATGTCACCGAATGAACAGTAAACGCAGCAGTCCCCCGGCAAGGGCCTCAGGATGGCTGCGCAATGCTTGCAATCATAGAAGAACTGGCATGCGTTCGTTGGCATCACGTCAGTGGAGTTGCCATCGCACTGTGGGCAGGTGAGCGTGGAGGTTGGAACAATCATCCGCCAAGAGCCCGCATGAGAGGCTGCTCAAGTAAAGGCCATGCGGCCGATGTGAGCACAAGAACTGAGGCCACAGTTAGTAAGACTAGTGTGCTTCGGGCCGGTGGTGAGCATTCTGAGCGCCGAGCGCACTCTCTCCGGCGCCGAACATAGAGGCCCCACCCCCCTGCCAAACAGAGGAGGGCTACGGCGGTGATCGGCCAGTGTAGTGGGACCAGCGGCGCCAATGTGGACGCTCCAACGCCCACACCTGCAAGCACCAACGGAAGTATGCAGCACGCGGCTGCGGCCGTGACGCCGCCTGTGCTCGTCAACGCAGCAAGGGTGGCGACCGCTTTGTCAGAGGAAGGCATTGCGACCGATTAGCTTTTAGGGAAGCTGCGAGCAACGTCCGCCTTCCACCCAAACCAAACACCGGCGGGATTGTTCTAGGACCGCAAACAATAGCCAAGTGGATCTCCTTAGCGGCCACCAAGAGCAATGCTCGACAAGTCTTTCCCTCTATCGACCGGCAAATCGGCCGCTTTGCGTTCGGAGTAGCGGTCCACGAGCGAGGCTGTATGCGGGCGCATTAGCACGGTGAAGCGAACCAGCTCCTCCATCACGTCGACGATCCGCTCATAGTAGCTCGAGGGCTTCATCCGGCCACGCTCATCAAATTCGTTGAAGGCCTTAGCGACCGACGACTGGTTCGGGATGGTGAACATGCGCATCCACCTGCCCAAGATGCGTAGGGTGTTGACACTGTTAAACGACTGCGACCCGGCCGACACCTGCATGACAGCCAGCGTTCTACCTTGGGTCGGGCGCATCCCGCCCATGGCCAGCGGAAGGTGGTCAATCTGTGCCTTCATCACACCGGTGATCTGGCCGTGGCGCTCGGGACTGCACCAGACTTGTCCCTCGGACCAGAGCGACAGCTCGCGAAGCTCATGAACGGCTGGATGGTCGTCGCTGACGACCTGATCGGGCAGCGGCAACGTTGAAGGATCAAAGATTTGCGTTTCGCAGCCAAAGAACTGTAGCAGGCGCGCCGCCTCTTCAACGCAAAGGCGCGAGTAGGACCGCTCTCGCAGCGACCCGTAGAGCAAGAGGATGCGCGGCGGCGGGTCGTTTGAGCCTAAGCCGTTCGCGAGTCGGTTGAAGATGTAGGCCCATTCGAGCGCGGGCAGATAGTCGGCATCGGCAAGAGTTCGAAGCGGCATCCGATGTCCTTAGGCAGGCGCGGTCGATGGGAACCACCGGCGTCCAAGCCGCAGGGCCACGTGAACGAGCAGGATAAGGACGGGCACCTCGACAAGAGGCCCGATGACTGCTGCGAATGCGACTGGGGATGCCAAGCCAAAAGCAGCAATGGCGACCGCGATTGCCAGCTCAAAGTTGTTGCCAGAGGCGGTGAAGGCGATTGCCGTGGTTCGGGGGTAGTCTGCGTCGATCAGCTTGCCCATGAAGAAGCTGATCAGGAACTGCACCACGAAGTAGATGGTGAGCGGAATAGCGATCCGGATGGCGTCTATCGGCAAGCGCACCACGTCACCGCCCTTCAGCGTGAACATGGCGACAATGGTGAAGAGCAGCGCAGCCAACGTGATCGGGCCAATCCGCGGCAGGAACACGGCCTCGTACCAATCCGCCCCCCGTTTCGCGACGAGTAGCCGACGCGTCAGGAAGCCGGCCAAGAAGGGCAGCCCAAGGTAGATCAGCACCGCCTGGGCGATCGTCCAGAAGCTCACGTCGATCACGCTGCCCCCAAGACCGAAGAGCGGTGGAAGGAAGCTGAGGAACAGCCAAGCGTAAGCGCTGAAGAAGACGATCTGGAAGATGGAATTGAAGGCCACCAGGCCTGCGACATATTGGTTGTCGCCCCGCGCAAGCTGGTTCCAGACCAGCACCATGGCGATACATCGCGCGAGGCCGATCAGGATGACGCCCGTCATGTATTCAGGGCTGTCTCGCAGGAAGATAACGGCGAGCACGAACATGAGGGCCGGGCCGATCAGCCAATTCTGGACCAGCGACAGGGCAAGCACGCGCTTGTCTGCAAACACCTTCGGTAGATCGTCGTAACGGACACGTGCCAGCGGCGGGTACATCATCAGAATGAGGCCGATCGCGATCGGCACGTTGGTCGACCCAATCGACAGGTCATTCAGCGCCGATGGCAGGCCCGGGAAGACGCTGCCGAGCACTAGGCCCAGAGCCATCGCGGCGAAGATCCAGAGCGTGAGCCAGCGATCGAGGAATCCAAGCCGCTCAGGGCGGGAAAGCTGCTCCATCAGCTCAGCTTCTGGCCAGCGGTGTCGACTACCTGCTCGCCATCCTCCTTGGCGAAGGCGCCGCCTTGGGGATCGGGCAAGATATCGAGCACCGCCTCGGATGGGCGGCAGAGCTTCACTCCCAAGGGCGTCACCACCAAAGGCCGATTGATGAGTATCGGGTGCTCGATCATAGCGTCGATCAGCGCCTCGTCAGAGAGACTGGCGTCCTGCAGTCCAAGTTCAGCAAAGGGGGTGCCCTTCTCCCGCAGCAGGTCGCGTGGTTTCATTGCGGCTCGTTTGATCAACTCGACGAGCAAGGCCCGCGCCAGTGGGGTCTTCAGATACTCGACCACGTGGGGCTCGACGCCGGAGTTGCGGATCATTGCCAGCACGTTACGCGACGTGCCGCAGGCAGGATTATGGTAGATCACGATGTCGGTCATGGGCGGTTCCGTCAGCGGCAGGTGAGTTCGGCGATCAGCGGGTCACAGAGTTGCGGACTTCCACTGCAACAATCCTTGGCCAGGAAGAGCATCAGCTCGCGGAGCGTATCGACCTCGGCATGCTGGACCTGATTGCGGCCCTGCTTTTCGGCTCGCACCAGTTTGGCCTTCGCAAGCACTGCAAGGTGTGTGGATAAGGTGCTTTGGGTGATACTAATCTGGCTCACGATCTCGCCTGTCGTAAGCCCGGTGGGTTCCCGTCGGACGAGGAGCCGGAAAGTCTCAAGCCGGGTCGGGTTCGAGAGCGCCGCCAGCGCGGCTAGAGCTTCTTCCGCTGTCATTTATCGGGATTAACCGATGAGTCTTTTGGAGGCTAGTCCCCAAGAACTTTGGACTTAGCCCGTGGCTGCCTCATTTGTGTCTTCCTGGCGACTGAGGTTCTCGATGAGCCTCCTCGCGAAAAATCGGCCACGTGATGGAAAGCGGCTCTTGACAGCTGAGAGGATCACCTTGGCAGTGCCAGTTTGATTGCTGTCCAAGTGCGGAGATTCCGTCCTACAATCTTGAAACGAGGAGACTCGCTGGTCGGCCCTTTGGTCGGATTCGCGTTGAGGAGCGTCGGTTCGCGTGAAAATCGGGCAAATCTCTACGGCAAGCGGTGTAAGCCAGCGGATGATCCGGCACTACGAGAAGATCGGCTTGATACCTCAGGCAGCCAGGCGCGACTCCGGCTATCGCGATTATGACGAGCGCGATCTCCATACGCTTCACTTCATAGGACGAGCGAGAGACGTCGGCTTTCCTATCGAGGACATTCGGCAGCTTCTGCAGCTTTGGCAGGACCGTTCCCGTTCCAGCGCCGATGTTAAGACACTGGCTCTCGCCAGGGCAGAAGAACTCGGCCGTAAGGCCCGCCAACTAGAGGAGATGCGGGCCACTCTGCAGGGCCTTGCCGATGCCTGCAGCGGTGATGATAGGCCTGATTGCCCCATCTTGGCGGGCCTTGAATCCGCAAAGTGTAAACTAGAAGGCACTTGACCCTGACACAGTGTCAAACCCTATATGGGCATCTCATGATAGAGCCCGGCCCAGCAGGGAACGGAAGCGTCTAGAACGGATTGGGCCTACTAGCCGACATAATGCACCTGCTACGTCACATCACGAGCCTTCGAGGGCTTCTGCAAGCGCTTCTGGCGCTGGCGGTGCTTGTGGCCCCGGTGACGGCGAACGCAATGGAGCAGCAGTCAGCTCCCACATCTTCGCACCACCAGCAGACGAGTGCATCCGCGCATTGCGATGGGGCATCTGATGAGGGCTCCAAGCCCGAGAAGGTGCCCGGCAAGAACTGCTGTGCATCGATGTGCATGGGTATTGCAGTGACACCGACAGCTCCCGCTGCGGACCACATGGTTATCCATGCGGACGTCACATCGTCGCCATCAATCGTCCTGATTGGCTCACCGCGCGAGCTTGCTACACCTCCTCCACGATCTGCGTGAAATCGAACAAATTCTCGATTTCACGGAGACTCACATGAACAAGATTCTGACGGCAATCGCTCTGTCAATTGCTCTTCCGGCGGTTGCTCAGGCCCAGGTTGCTCCTGCGCCTGCTCCCAAGGCCACCTGCTGCGAGAAAATGGACAAGCCCTGCTGCAAGGACATGAAGTCCGACTGCTGCAAGGACATGGACCATTCCAAGATGGACCATTCCAAGATGGGCCATGACATGAAGGCTGGCACCGATCCGCACGCGGGCCACGACATGTCCAAGACTGCCGCACCCGGCAGTCACCAGCACTAAGCCGCTCTGAGGAAGCTGGCGGTGCGCCTTAGGGCCGCCGCCGGCCCCCTTTCGCGCCATGACTCCGCAAGGATCCTACATGTTTGATAAGCTCGCTCTCGAGCGGCGCCAGTTTCTGCGCGCCGCCGCCCTTGGCGGTGCCGGCGTCGGCTTCGCTGCTGCTATGCCCGCCTGGGCACAGACCGTGTCTCGCGGGATCGCTCGGCCGCTACCTACCGTTAGCGGCTCTGATATCGCTCTGACGATCGGCCAAGTCGCCGTGAAGGTGGACGGCAAGGTTAGCCGCGCCATCGGAGTGAACGGCACCGTGCCAGCTCCGCTCGTCCGCCTCAAGGAAGGTGAGCGTGTACGCCTGCGGGTGCAGAACACGCTTGATGAAGAGAGCTCGATCCACTGGCACGGGCTGCTCGTGCCTTTCCAGATGGACGGGGTTCCAGGCGTCAGCTTTCCAGGCATCATGCCTCGCTCGACCTTCACCTACGAGTTCGCGGTCCCCCACTACGGGACGTACTGGTACCATTCGCATTCGGCCTACCAGGAGGAGGATGGCCTTTATGGCCCGATCATAATCGATCCGGTCGGGCCTGATCCTGTCGCTTACGACCGCGAGCACGTGCTCGTCCTCTCCGATCACACGCCGCTGAGCGGCGCCACGGTCTACAAGAAGCTCAAGCAGATGGGCGGTGGCTACTTCAACCATCAGCGCCTGACCCTCTCGGGTGCGCTTGCCGGCCGCGACATGCCTGCCAAGGAGCGGCGTGAATGGGCCAAGATGCGGATGGACCCCGCCGACATCGCCGACGTCACTGGATCGACCTACAATTTCACGGTCAATGGCCACGGACCTTACGACAATTGGACGGGCCTGTTTCGTGCCGGCGAACGCGTGCGGCTTCGCATCATCAACGCGTCGGCCCAGACGAACTTCAATGTCCGCATCCCTGACCTGCCGATGACGGTCGTCCAAGCGGATGGTCAGAATGTCCGCCCCGTTACCGTGGATGAGTTCCAGATCGGCGTCGCTGAAACGTTCGACGTCGTCGTCACCCCCGGGGACCGCGCCTACAGCTTCGTCAGCGAGGCCATCGACCGGTCTGGAATGGGTCGAGCCACGCTTGCGCCGCGCGAGGGGATGTTCGCGCCCGTTCCACCACTCCGCCCCCGTCCCCTGCTCACCATGAAAGACATGGGTATGGATATGAGCGGCATGGCGGGGATGGATCATGGCGAGATGGCCGGCATGAACCATGGCGGTATGGCCGCAGACGGACCAAACATTCCGAACGTTGCCGTTCGGCGAGGTGTCGATCCCTCGGCTGAGCAGAACGCGTCCCGCAATCTGTGGAAGCTGACGGGCTGGAAGGAGCCCACCGACCACGGAACGATCAAGGCTGCCGCCGGAGCGGCCGTAGCAGCCACGATGAGCAGCATGGGGCAAGGCTCTATGGCCGGCATGGACCACGCTGCCATGGGTCATGGCGCTGCTGGACCCGCTGCGGCTGGCTCGATGGCAGGCATGGACCATTCTTCGGCGCAGGGTGGCGCCATGCAGGGTATGGATCACGGATCCATGAGCATGCGTGATTTCAAGAACGCGCCTCAGGTCGACAAGAACCCTGGTGTCCAGTCGATCTCGCCGATGCCGATGGATCGAACTGGCGAGCCACCGCAGGGCCTCGAGGGCATGGATCACAGGGTGCTTACCTATCGTGATCTAGTGGCCCTTCAGCGCAATCCCGATGTCCGCGCACCGACCCGACAGTTGGAAATCCACCTTACCGGTAACATGGAACGCTACATGTGGGGCTTTGATGGCAAGAAGCTCAGCGATCCCGCTGATCCCATTCCATTCCGGCTTAACGAACGGGTGCGTGTCACATTGGTGAATGACACCATGATGCCCCACCCGATCCACTTGCATGGGCATTTCTTCGAACTGGTCACTGGCCATGGTGCTTACGCCCCTCGCAAGCACACCGTGAACGTGCCGCCAGGAGGCAAAATGACGTTCGACGTGACCGCCGATGCGGCCGGCGACTGGGCGTTCCACTGCCACAACCTCTACCACATGACTGCCGGGATGATGCGGGTCGTCACCGTGCGCCCCTTGCAGGGAGACATGCAAAATGACCTCGCCTCTTAAGCTGGCTCTGCTTGGAGCCGCAGCGGCTGTCGTGCCGGCAGCACCTGCAGCAGCGCAACATGCAGGGCACAGCAATCAGCCTGCCGCAAGTACGTCAGCACAGTCTGCTTGCCTTCCGGAGCATGCCGCCATGGGCCACTGCACGCCCGCGCCCGTTCGACCCGTGCAAAGACAGCAGCCCGGGGCAGGAACAAGGCCTGCGTCGACTTCAACCGCACAGTCTGCCTGTCCGCCCGAGCATGCAGCCATGGGCCATTGTACGCCGGCCCCCCAACCTCAGCCGACTCTGCCCCCGCAGCAACAGGCTTCGGGAGCTGCGCGGGCTCGATCGACGCCTCCGCAGGCGACCTGTGCGCCAGAACATGCCGCGATGGGACATTGCACACTCGCAGCTCCAACAACGGTGCAGGCAGCGCCTGCTCGAACGACCCCAGCTGCTCCTGCAGCTGCAACGGGTCAGACCGCTTGTCCGCCCGATCATGCGGCGATGGGTCACTGCACACCCTCGGCGTCCCAGGCTCAGTCAGTGTCCGCCCCCAAGGCTCAGTCTGCACCAGCTCAGACGGCCTGTCCGCCCGAGCATGCAGCCATGGGTCACTGCACGCCGAGTCCGGACCAAGGCTCGGGTCAATCCAGTGCTTCGCTCGAGGGCACCAACCTTCCGGCCGGAAACGCGCCACCGCCGCCTGTACCCACCGCCAATGCAGCGGACGCATTCTACGGCCGAGCGGCCATGGACATGGGGCGTCACCACCTCGAAGAGTTTCATGGCGACCAGAAGTTCTTCCAGGTCTTGAACAACATCGCTGAATATCGAGCTGGGAAGGGCGCTGATGGCTACGGCTGGGAAAGCGAAGCCTGGTACGGCGGCGACATAAACCGGTTCTGGCTCAAGACCGAAGGTGAAGGCGTCTTCGGTGAGGGCATTGAGAGCGCCGAAGTCCAGGCCCTCTACAGCCACGCAATAGACCCATATTGGAATGTGCAAGGCGGGCTTCGCTATGACTTCGAGCCGAACCCATCGCGCGTGTACGCCACCGTGCAGTTGGAGGGACTTGCCCCCAGCTTCTTCGACGTTGAGGGCGCGCTCTTCCTGTCGAACAAGGGCGAGCTCTCCGCTCGCGTTGGTGGCTATTACGATCAGCGCATAACGCAGCGGCTCATCTTGCAGCCAAGGGTTGAGTTCGACTTTGCCGCTCAGAATAGCCGTGAAATCGGGGTAGGCGCTGGGCTATCCAAGGCTGAGTTCGGTGCTCGCCTTCGATACGACATCAGGCGTGAGTTCGCTCCATACATTGGTGTTCAGTACGAGCGCGCTTTCGGCAGAACCGCCAGTTACAGGCGAGCCGAGGGCGAGAAGGCGGGCGCTCTCCAGCTGCTCATCGGCGTACGAACCTGGTTCTAAGGAGAGGCTAGATGAAGCACGCATTTTTGCTCAGCGTCGCACTGCTCGTTGCATCCCCAGCGGTTGCTCAGCCCAGTCGAGCGCTGCCGGCCGCAGCCCAGCGCGCTGAAGTCGCGGCAATCAAGACCGTTCTTGCGCAGTACAAGGCTGCGATTGAGAAACTTGACGCGTCCAACACCGAGCGCTTGTTCATGAAGAACTCTGCGATCTTCGAGACCGGCGGTGTGGAGGGTACGTACGCCAACTACCTCGCGCATCACCTCGGTCCCGAGTTGCGTGAGCTCAGGTCATTCCGCTTTTCGGACTACAAGGTGGATGTTCACCTGCTTGGACCAGCGGCAGCCCACGCGGTTGAGACCTACAAGTACCGCATCGAGACCAAGGGCGGCGAAACCGTGGATCGCGTCGGCGTAGCGACAAGCGTCCTCCGCAAGGATGATGGTCGATGGAAGATCGTCATGATGCACAACTCGGGCCGAAAGCCACGCACGCAATGACCCTCACTCAACCTGGCAGATCAGTCTGGCGCCAGCTGGTCATCGGCTTTGTGCTGCTTTGGGCTGCGTTAGTGGTGCTCTCGGCCTCGGCCGCTGCTCATGAGGGCCACAAGCAGCAGCGGCAGGCGCAATTGGCTGCACAGCAGCGACTGCAGCAGCAGCAAGCCGCTTCCGCTCAGAGGCAGCAGCAGCAGCAGCCCGAAGCCTCTGCCGCTCAGATGTCACCCGGCGAGATGCATGAGAATATGGGTGAGATGATGATGACGCCCACGGACCGCTCGAAGATGAGTTTCTTCGAACGGCTGCGAACATGGCTGGGCGCCTTTCATTCGATCATCGTGCATTTTCCTATCGCCTTCTTTCCGGCGGCCCTGTTCACAGCAGTGGTGGGCAGGCGGCGACCGGCTTTCGGTGCCCCGGTTCAGTTCCTGGTGGTTGCCGGCGGAGTCGTTGCGCCCTTCGCGGCGCTTCTTGGCTGGTTTAACGCTGGCTTCGAGCTGCTCGATCCGGATCCCCTGTTGCTTGCACATCGTTGGCTTGGAACGGCGATCGGGCTCGGGGGACTTGCGCTAGCACTCTGGGCTTGGCGTCGACCGTGGGAAGATCGGGGTGCCGGGATGGTCCTCTCGCTCTCAGTCATGACCGCCGCGATTGCCGTCCAGGGCTGGTTCGGCGGGTCGCTAATCCATGGGATCGCACACTTGAACTGGTGAGGAGTTAGGACATGCAGCAGTCACAGCACCACAACGGAGAGATGAACGATCCCGCAATGATGCGAAGGCACTACTGGCTGCTCGCGCTGAATCTCGCGATCAGCTTGGCCATTATGTACTTTGTCATGTTCGCGATGATCAACTCGCTTGGCGAGTTCATCCAGAACGTGAACTTCTTCTACATGGCTTTGATGATGTGGGCGCCGATGGGCTCGCTCATGCTGATCATGATGGGGGGCATGTATAAGAACAAGCGCCTGAACATGGCGCTGCACGCAATCTTTGCCCTTGTCCTCGTCCTATCCTTCCTGGCGACGCGTCAGCAATGGCTGGTTGGCGACAAGCAGTTCCTGCGCTCGATGATCCCGCATCACTCCGGTGCGATCCTGATGTGCCGCGAGTCGACGATCAAAGACGCCGAGATCAAGCGTCTATGCGGGGAGATCATTCCTGCTCAGCAGCGTGAGATCGACGAGATGAAGCAGATCATGGCGCGAATGTAAGTAGGCTGATGGAGGTTCGTCATGAAAGCTGAAGATGGAGCGAGGAGGCGCTGGAAGGTCCCCGCATCGTGCGCCCTGATGAGTGCCTTGCTTGCGAGCTGCGGCACTTCGGAACCTGTCATCAACAAGGCAGCGACGGGTGAGTCGGCAGCAACTCAAGTTCAAGCGACTGCGCCGACGAAGGCTGAAGTCATCACCGTCTTCCGAGACCCGAACTGCGGCTGCTGTTCGCTCTGGGCCGAGCGAGCCCGCCAAGCCGGGTACGATGTGCGAGTGACGGATCGGCCAGACATGGCTTCGGTGAAGCAGCGCTATGGCGTGCCAACGGATCTAGCTTCCTGCCACACCAGCCTCGTTGGCGGCTACGTTATCGAAGGTCACGTTCCCGCTGAGGATGTCGACAGGCTACTTCGCGAACGTCCGAAGGACATCAAGGGGATCGCGGTAGCAGGAATGCCTACTGGGTCACCTGGCATGGAAAGTCCGGATGGCACGAAAGAACCATTCAACGTGGTTGCGTTCGGTGCAGACGGTCGAACTCGCATCTACCGATCAGTGAAGGGCTGATCGGCCAAGACATACAAGACTTGAGCGGGGCGGCTCTCAAGGAGAACGAACATGAACAAGGTAACGAAATTCACGGCTCTGCTGATGGCTACTGCTGCGCTGGCCGCATGCGGATCGACGGCGGATAATCAGGTCGCCGCCAACGAGACTTCGATGGATGCCAACATGGCAGCAGGCAACTCCATGCAGATGAGCGGGCCCTTTGGGGAAGCCGAGATGCGCATGGACGAGCAGATGATGGCTGCGGTCGGCAGCGACGTCGGCCAAAACTGGCTCAAGAAGATGATCGTGCACCATCAAGGCGCGGTAGACATGTCCCGCATCGTTCTGGACCAAAACCCCACCGCCGACGTCGCAAAGATGGCGCGGGAGACGATCGCCAAGCAGGGTAAGGAGATCGAGGATCTCCAGAAACTCGTTCAGGAGGGTGCGCCCGACCAGCGCAGCGCCGAACTCTACCGTCCTGCCATGATGGACATGCACCAGAAGATGATGGCGGCTTCGGGCGCGGATATCTCGCAGACCTACATGCGCAAGATGCTGGAGCACCATAAGGGTGCTGTGGCGATGTCGGACGTGGCTCTTGCGAACGGAGTGACAGGCACGCTTCGCAGCCAGATCCAGAAGACTCGCGCGGATCAGCAGAAGGAAATCGCCATGGTTGAAGCCATGCTGCGGGGCGAACCGATGCAGAGCGCTATGCAGCAATCGGGAGCGAAGACCGCTGCGCAGGCCAAGGCAGAACCCGCACCGGCAGATACGGCTAAGGCCGAACCGAAGGCTCAGCCGAAAGCCACAACAGCTGCCCGTCCGGCCGAGCCGAAGGCAAGCGCCGCGCCTCCTGCAAAGGCCGAACCTGCCCCTGCGGCATCGACTTGCGCTCCGGAGCATCGCGCAGCAGGGCACTGCTGATCGGATGAGAAGGTGATGGGTCTCGATTGGCGCGAGCTTATCCCTTCCGTCATCCTCAGAAGAAATGGGCCGGCAGTGGCCTGCCGGCCCGCCACCAAACTCGCTGGGGGAGCGATCATCAACTGATGCGCAGCCATGTGATTGCCCGAAAAACTCACAAGTGGCTTGGCCTCTTCCTTGGCCTGCAAGTGGTCGTTTGGTCGCTCAGCGGCCTTTACATGACCTCGATCCACATCGACACGATCCATGGCGATCACTTCGTGCGCCATCAGCAGCCACCGGGCGTAGATGCGGCAACGCTGAGAGATCCGATCGCCCTGGCTTCGTCCTCCGGTGCCGAGAATGTCCGTTTGGCGTGGATCGATAGCCGACCGGTCTATGTCCTGACCGGTCAAGCTGGTGAGCAAGTTGTCGACGCTAGAAACGGAGAGGCTGTTGCCCATCCAATGGAGCAGCAGGTCCGGGCGCTCGCCCGCTCATACTACACCGGCCCCGAGCCAATCTCGTCTGCGAGGCTGATCACCGACATTCCGGGCGAGATAAGGGGCCGGAAGCCGCCGCTCTGGCGCGTGGAGTTCGCGCACTGGAACAAGCCGACGCTCTACCTCTCGCCGACGACCGGCGAGTTGGTTTCACGCCGTCATGAGCTTTGGCGTATCTTCGACTTCGTCTGGATGCTGCACATCATGGACTATGATGAGCGCGAGAACGTCAACAACCTGGTGCTGCGTGTTTTCACCTGGGGCACCGTCCTGCTCGCCCTCTCAGGTGCCTGGCTTCTGCTCTATGCCTTCCCGAGAAAAAAGAAGAAGGGAGCGGCACGAGCATGACCATCAAGTCGATCTGGCTCCGTCGCATCCATAGATGGGTTGGCCTGATCATCGGCGTTCAATTCCTGCTGTGGGCAATCAGTGGCACTGCCATGGCGTTGCTCAACATGGAGGAGGTCGCCGGGGGCAAGCGAGGCGGACAGAGCACGCCGGGGCTGCGAGCCACGCCAGTCGCGTGGCCACGGGTCCAGCAGGCGCTTGCTGGCCAGTCTGTAACCAAGGTGTCGCTCCAGCCGCTGCCTTGGGGCCAGCACCTACTGGTGACTTCCCCAAGCGCGGGTGTCCGCCTGTTCAACGCTGCTACCGGCTTGCCAGTCCAGATAGGGAAGCGCGAGGCTCAGCTAATTGCTGCCGCTGCTCATCCGGATCGCGCAGTCGTTGCCCATGTGACGCCGCTCACCGAATTGACGCTAGCTGTTCGAGAACACCAATTACCGATTTGGCAGGTCGCATTCCGCGACGACCGACACAGCAGTTACTATGTGTCAGGCACTACCGGCGCGGTCCTGGAACGCAGGAATGACACTTGGCGCTGGTGGGACTTCTTCTGGATGCTCCACAACATGGACTATGCCAAGCGCACCAGCTTCAACCACCCGCTCATAGTGACCGTTGGCATAGCTATGGCATGGTTGGCGGTGACAGGCTTTTGGCTGCTGTTCCGTACGATGTGGCGGCACGATCTCACATGGCTGAAGTTTTCCAGGGGAACTCCTTCGGGCGCGGGCACTCGATAGTTTTGGTTTGGGCGGGCAGGTGATCCTTCGCCCAAGGTCCGTGATTGGCCAAGAACTGAAGGGAAGCAGACCGTCTGCGTTCGGCCAGCTGCCGTCAATCAGCCTTGCTTATCCGATCGCCCGCTCATGGTGGGAAGCGGAACGACAGCTTTCGGGTTTTGAGGGCGGATAACGGACGCTCGTTCATGGGGAGCGACGACGACAGCTTAGCGCCCGAGGAAGACATTGAGACCGCGGACCAGCTATCCCAGAAGCTGCCGTTCGCTCATGTCCAAAAGTTCCCGGCGCTGTTTGAGAGACACGGGGCAGCGTTGCTCGCGCGAGCTCAAGACGGTCGTTCCGCTACGACTCAGGACACGGACGGCAGCAGGCGAAGGACGGGCTCCGCCTCCTCGCTGCGGGCCGCCTCCAGCCAGGCGCGGCCGCTTATGTTCTGCCTCTCGTATCCAACGCGCCTCGGAGGAGGCGACTGCGGCCTGGATTGGATCAGAGTTGGCTGGATAAAGCGGTCAGAAGGTGGGAGTGCTACACGCGAAGGGGCCCGACGCCTCTCCGGGAGGTTCTATGGTGACTTACAGCATCAGTGTAGGAGGGGTGAACCGCGAAGCCTTGGCGGAAGAGGTTCTCGGCTCTGCAGCCAAGATACTGCTGCTGACCGGCTTTTCCGAGGATGAGGTTGGAAAGCTCTTTCAGCAGGCCGCTGGCCAGATGCTCTCGGGGAAGGCCGTGGGCAGGCGAGATGATGCTGGGGACTTCGCGCCCGACGAGGACGGACCAGACGAGGTGGATATCTGGAGCCTCACCCAGAAATTCGAAGATCACACGGCCGTCAAAGCTCTTAACCGGCTCAACAAGCGAGCCAGCACGCTCGACGACCTCGATGACCCACAGGCGCTAGCGAAGGCGATAGCGTTGCTGACTGAGGCCGTTCGCCTGCGACACGATGCGATTGCGTGGCTGCGAACCGAAGCGGCGGAGGCCGGGATCGAGGTGGTCGGTGATCGCGAGGAGTGGATCGCGTCGGCGACCGATGATCAGCTGGACGAAGAGGATAATTTGCTCTTCCTGGATGACTACCGCTGGTCGGGCGACTTCAACTGGTATCTCGTCGGACAGGTAGCTCGCGCCCTTGCCGAGACGGGGGATCGAGAGGCGCTGACCAGCTTCAGCAGTGTTGTTCTGAATAACGATCTCGCTTTGGAAGGGCGTGTCCGAGAGGAGGTTGAACGCTCCGTCGAGACGATCAGCAGCTACGAGGAATTCTCGGAGTACGTGCGGTCGCACTCAGGCGCGGGAGAGTTGGCACAATCCGAGTTTCTTGACAGGTTCATTCGCCTGACGGGCTTCTCGAACGGCACGTATCCGCTGGAACGTTGGCTAGATGCGATGTCGCGGCGCGGGGAGCTCGAACGCTACAAGCGCTCCAATCGCTGGAGGATCCTCGTCCCGTAGCTCGGTGCCGGATGCCCTCTCGAGCGAGGCTACGCCGCCCGTTTCTCGACGGAGCTCCCACAAAGCTCTTTGCGAATTGTGAAGCCGTTCGGGATCGCCTGCTGAACGAGCGACACGTGTGAGATGACGCCGACGGCGCGGTTCCGGCCCACAATGTTCTGAAGGACCTGGAGGACCTGGTCGAGTGTCCCGCTCTCGTCTTCGGCGTCGAGGCTACCAAAGCCTTCGTCGATGAAGATCGTATCGAGCCGGATCTTGCCATGGCTGGTCTCGACCACGTCCGAGAGACCGAGGGCAAGCGATAGGGCCGCAATGAAGGTCTCACCGCCCGAGAGTGTGCAGATCTCCCGAGCGCGGCCGGTATGCACGTCATGAACGCGGAGGTCGAGCCCGCGCTTTGCGCGCCCTCCTGCTGCCTCAACGTTGCGCTCCAGGCGATATCGTCCGCCGCTCATGGGTCCGAAGCGCAAGTTCGCCGATGCGAGGACGTGATCGAAGAGCGTCCCAATCGCGTAGGTTTCGAGCGGTATTCGTGCCTGGTTCTCTCCCCTGAAGGCGGCCGCGAGCGCCCGCAAGGGACCGCTTTTCGCCTCGATAAGTTCGAGGCGCTCGAATTCGCTCTTGAGGTCATCTGCCAGCGTCTGAAGCGTCTTTAAGCCTGCTGACGCCTCTGCTGACGCGTCGCGGGCGGCCTTGGCGGCGCTCTCCGCCTCCAATTGTGCTTGCTCGAGGACAATCAGGTCGGGGCGCTCTACTGCGGCAATGGCGGCCTTGGCTTGCTCCACCCGGCCTTTTGCCGAGTTGAGGTTTCGGTCGTGCTCGTCGCAACGGTCTGAAAGAATCGCGATTTGGCTGAGCTCTCGCTTCAGCTCTCCATACTCCTCGGCCGACAAACCTTGCTCCGAAAGCCTGGTGTCCAGCTGATCCGCGAGCCGCTGCGCTCGCGCCAGCTCCTCCGCGAGCCGCTTCTGAGTGTTAGCGAGGTTGGCGTTCGCGGTGGCCGATGCGGCTTGAGAAGTCGCATGGCCTTCTTGGGCGGCTTCTAATGCTGAAACGCGGTTCGCGATTTCTGAATCTAGCCGTTCTTGCTCGCGGGTGAGCGCTATCGTCGAGTGGAGCCGGTCGGGAATTTCCTGAAGCGCGAGCTTCAGTTCCTGCGCCGAGAGAGCAACGGCTCTGCTGGCTTTCTGTTCTTTCTCCCTGGCCGCATCGACGGTCGTGCCGGCCGCAGTCAGGGCAGTTTGTGTAGTGCGAACCTGCTCGTCGAGTTGAGCAACGTCTGCCTCGGGACCGAGGTTGCGGAGGCTTCCTTCAAGCGTAGAAACGGTAGTCGAGAGCTCCGCGGTGCTCGCTTCCGGAGCAGGCAGTTTCTGAAGCGCTTCGGACCGTTCTCGCTGACTCGTTCGTGCCTCCACGAGCTTGGAATGCGCCTCGCTTTCGGCTTTCTGCCGAGACGTCACGGTCGCCTCCGCCGATTGGCATTCAACCTCAAGGTTTGCTGATGCGGGATCTCCTGCAGCCGGCCGTGGATGATCGGAAGAGCCGCATACCGGGCACGGCTCTCCGTCCACTAGATTGGCGGCGAGGCGTTGCGCCTGCGCTGCGACGAGCCGGGACCTGAGGAGCCGGTAATTATCTTCGGCCTGCTGCCGTGCATCACGTGCCGCTTCCCAGATCTTTTCAGCGCCGTTGGTTGCCGTTGCGGCCTCGTCGACGGACCGCCTCAGAGCCTCGTGGTCCTTGGCTGCTGACAGCGCCGTTCTTGCGGTTTGCAGGTTGGAGGTGATGCGAACCCGTTCGACCAGGGCGATTCGGGCGGAGGCGAGCGATCGCTCCAGTTGCTGCCGCCTGGTCTCCAGCCTAGTTTGGTCGTCGCGAGCTGTCCGTAACGCGGTTTCAGCGGACCGATGAGCCTCCGCTGCAGCTGCGGCTTCTTCGCGAAGGCTTGCGGTGCGTTCGAAGAGAGCGGCGTGACGAGCGACTGTGTCACGTTCCCGGCGACGCGCCACTGTCTCCGAAGCTCGCGCCAGCTCGACCTCGAGCGCCGCTTTCGCACCTTGCTCCTTATTTTTCGCGTCCCCGAGGCTGCCCTCCGCCTCTTTGACGTCAGCCCCTGCTCGTCCAACCGCGGCCTTTGCCTCGCCGAGCTCCTGATCGAGATCCGATAGCTGTTCGGCGAGCTTGAGCCGAAGGAGTCTCTCGCGGGCTTTTTGGATTTCCGCAGCTTGCTCTTCCAGCGCTCGCAGGTTTGCCTGCGCTACCTCTGCCTCGACGAACCGAGCATCGATACCTTGAGCTTTGAGATAGGCCTCCGTAGCTGCGGCACGGCCCGCCTCGGCTTCGGCAGCAAGTTTCTGTGCAGCTTTCGCATCTTCCTTCGCACGCGCGATTCCTTCGCGAAGGGCATCTGAACTCTCGAAGCCCTTCTCTCCTAGGCGGGCCGCGCAAAGTTGGCGCCCTTCCTGGACCTCGCGTTCGGCCGCCTTGGCGTCGTCCGAGAATTTCTCCGTCAGCTGCCGGTAGAGGGAGACGTCAAAAAGCTCGCGCAGGATCGCGAGCCGCTCATTGCTGCTGGAGGCGAGGAAGGCCTCGAACCGTCCTTGCGGGAGCAGCACGATCTGACGGAACTGAACCTGCCCGTATCCGAGGAGGTCGTGGACGGCTCGATCGACGTCCGTGACTCTCTTCTCCGCTAAGATGCGGCCGGGGTTCGAAGCGCTTAGCTCCTCGAGCGGAATCCCGGTCGCGTCGAAAAGCCAGGCGCAGTGCTTTTCCGAAGTCTCGCCAACGCCGCGCTCTTTGGGACGCAACTGGTCCGGTCGACGTCTCAAGTAGTAGGTCTTGCCGGCAAGCTCGAATGCGAACTCGACCTCTGTCAGGACTTCCCGCTGCGCGTGGTCGGATCGCAACGTGGAGATCGGCTGTTCAGGCTTTGCGGCTTGGCCGAACAGAGCAAAGGTCATCGCACTGAAGATCGACGACTTGCCAGCGCCAGTCGGGCCGTAGATGCCGAACAGCCCGGAGGCGACCGCATCGCGAAAGTCGACCTCCTCGCGCTCAGCGTAGGGGCCGAAGGCCTGCATAACGAGCTTCAGCGGCTTCATTCGTCGGTGTCCGTCAGCTCGAGGGAGTTTACCGCGGTCGAGACCAGCGTCTCTTCCTTCTCACCCATTGGTTCGCCGCGAACGTCGCTGAGGAACCTGGCAATCAGCTGATGAGGCGTGTCGAGAGAAGCCGCCTCGGACGAAGCGTCAACGTCACCCTGCGGGGTGTCACGCTCATAGGTGAGCTGGACCGCGTTGGGATAAACTTCGCGGAGCCGCTTCATCGGGTCGATTAGAGGTTCTGGATCGGTGAGGACGATCTGCACGATATCCTCCGATGGCTCTGCGGCGATGAGCTCGGAAAATTGGCCTCTTAGCCGGCGAACCCGGCGCCGCGGGTGAAACGGAATGAGCTCGCAGGAGACCGCGCCCTTCGCATCAAGTTCAACGAGTGTCATCGACTTCGGCTGCTCCGCCTCATCGAAGCCGAAAGCGAGGGGCGAACCCGAGTAACGAATGTGATCCGCGCCGGCCGCCTGGGCTCGATGCAGATGACCCAGCGCCACGTAATTCGCGTCGGCGAAGATCGTTGAGGGTATCGTTTCAATGCCGCCGACGGTTCGCCCGAGCGGTCGCTCGCTTTCGGTGTTTTGAGCGCCTTCGACGAAAGCATGAGCGACAACGATCCACCTGGCGCCGGCGGGGACTTGGGCGCGTGCCGCGGCTATCTGCGCTGCAAGCACCTTGGCTGGGCAATCGATATCTTCCTGGCCGAAGCATTCCCGAGCGGCATACTCATAGCCGAAGGGCAAGGCTGAAATCGCGACGGGTCCAGCATCGTCATGCACAATGAGCGGTCTTTCGACCGGGTCGAGGGGCCCGCGGACGAGCGCTCGTTCGACGCCTCCCGCGAAGACACCCATCGATCCAATTCGATCGCCGGAGTCGTGATTACCGGCGATGAGCACGATAGCCGCTTCGCAGCTCGACCTGACGCGGGCGATGAACAGGTTGAACTGGCGCACTGCTGACGCTGGTGGAGCAGCACGATCAAAAAGGTCGCCTGCGATGATCAGAACGTCCGGCTTGTGCGCCACCAGAGCAGCAAGGACTTGCTCGAAGATGACCTCGTGATCCTCGTAAAGAGGCAAACCTTGGAACTGGCGCCCAAGGTGCCAATCGCTTGTATGCAAAATTTTCACCACGGCCCCCCCGGGGATGCAGGATATATCAGATTGTCAGCTCGGCAATGGCTGCAGACCGCTCCCTCTTTGATGGGTCCAGAGGTTCTACTGCAGCCGTAAGTGAGGGTGGGCAGCCGTGGGTTTCGCCGCCGGTCAAGCCTCCTCCGGGTCCATCAGGCTCTCCAGGTGCCGGTGTCACTTCTGGAGGGCCAAAGCCTTCTCAGGCTCGTATTCGTAGACCAGGAGGTTCCTGATGCTCGTAAGTGTGATCTTTTCGATGGCCAACGATGCCTCCTGTGAAAGTCCGTTGGCAATTGGGATGATGGAAATATTGAGCGATCTCACCCCACACCCGGCAAGAGCCCACAAAAGTTTCCGGTGAGGCTGCAACAACTTACGGTCTACGGAGGCAGCCGGAAACTCGGAGCTCAAGATGAAAAGTTAGCTGCTTTAGGGCTGAGGCGGAAATGTCCGGTTTCGTGGTTCGCCGCTCCGAAGCCGACGGTCTCCTCACGGCCATCTACGGACACTTTCTTGATCTTAAACCCCTTGCCGTAAGCCCTGCTGCGATCATCACCGCTGCTGAAGAACAATGCCACTCAACCCGCAACCCATCATCGCCCCGGACACACCGGAGGTGGCGGAAAACACCGATTTCTTGTGGGTCAGGCCGACCAAGGTGTTCGACGGCGATGGCTTTGCCGCTGATGTCTGGCATCCAGTGCATGAGAAATGGGTGCCTCGCATCCCATTTCGTTTCGCATTCATCGATGCTCCTGAAATGAGGCAGCCCTTCGGACCGGATGCTCAGCAGGCGTTGTGCCATCTGATCGCAGGCAAACAACTGCGCGTCGATCCCATCGTTAAGGAGTCTTCTCCCCACCTTCCTCTGGATCAATATAAGCGCATGCTCTGCATGGCTTATGTGACCGAGGAATTGGTCGAAGGGCATGTGGCTTACTTCGTGAACGGCAGGGTCGGGCAAGGGACGGTGCGGAACGCCCGAATGGTCACACGAAACATAGAACTTGAGATGGTTGTGAACGGGTGGGCTTGGGTTGTTGAGCAATATTCTTTCGATCGCGAGGAAGAGTACTTCTCAGCTCAGGAGGATGCTCGACGCCACCGGCGAGGTCTCTGGGCAACTGAAAACCCAGAGGCCCCTTGGGCATTCAAATGGAGGCAGAGACGGCAGCAGCAGAGCGGTCGACACCAGCCCCGCTTAACTCTGAACCGGTGCGGGGTCGCGACGTGCGACGGAGCATTGATTGAGCGGGAAGGTGCTCACGGTCGCTTCCTCGGCTGCTCTAACTTCCCGCATTGTCGGTACAGCGAGCCGATCTCGCCTCGTTGTTGATGTAGCGGCGACATCGTTGCTGGTCCGAGGTGGACAGCTCTAGGCAGCCTGAGCTTCCATCGGTTTTAATAACGATAGGAGGCTCTCGGCGATCTCGGTCCACGGGAGAGCCAGGTCGATCGTGGCAAGCGTGACGGGATGCCCCTGCACAAGGAACGTTTCTTTGAGCCGAATGCCGTTCATCGGATATAGCAGCATCCCCTCGCAGCTCGCAAAGAGCGGGTCTGCGGCCACATTCTTCAAGTATGCGAAGAGCTGGTAGAGGTTGCCCGACTGAAAGCTTTCGGTGCCGTGCAAGCTGCGCTGGAGGGCATTCGCATAGTATTTGGTGTCGATGATCAGGCGCCGCTCGGCACCCTTCAGATAGATGTCTGCGATCATTGCAGGCAGACGCCCGATCCCTGTTCTTGATAGCGGTACTGCGTCCCATGCAATCGTAAGGGGCAGCACTTGGAGCGAGCTCTGCTCAGTGCGGTAAAAATTGCGCACGAAATCCTCGAACACCCGGGCCATTTTGACTTCGTGCCGCAGGATGTCGTGAAAAGCGAAGCCATCGCCGCCCGCTTCGGGGAGCAAGCAGTCAAATGCGAGCTCAGCGACTTTGAGGAGCAAGTCGTAATAGGCATTGTTGCGGTGAAGCTGGACCCGAGCAAAGGCCGAGCGGTCGAGCCAAATGTCGGTCACATCTGGCATGCGCGCAGCCGTTCGCACGAGCTCCCTCGCAAGGCTTTTATCGATGGATTTCGCGCGCGCTAAGCGGCGCAAGGACGCCTTGATGATCTGATTGTGCAGCAAGTCATGACTGAGCTCGTCGAACTCACAAACCAGCCGACGGATGCTTCTCGCTTGCAGTTGCATCGTGTCGCCAAGCTCGATGCGGCCGCGCACAGTGGCAAGGTCCTCTGTCCGGTCCTGGTAGTTGCGATCGAGACCTCGGCGCAGCAAACTCCTGGTTCCATGAAGCAGCGCTCGTCCTAGTAGGTTCGGCAGGTCGGGGCTTGGGGAGGCGCCAAGCGGGATCGCCTGAGCCTCCTCAAACCTATTCCAAGCGTAACAGAACAGGTAGTAGATGTTCTCGATCGGGATCACGACGGACTGGCTCAGTGTGCCGCGAGAAGTTGCTCGGTCCACTGCTCAGCTTTGGTGGGAGCGTCGAACCAATACTCCCGGAGCAACGGCGCGATCTCGGTGCGGATCACTCGAGAGTACCAGTCGGTCTCAGTCTCATCAGGGGCGGGGCCAGCGCAGAAGAAGCTATGACCGATTGCAAACCCCGGGCCCAAGTTCGCGACGTCACTCACAATCTCAGCATTGAGAAGATTAATCCGCTCGATCAGCTTCGTGACTAGAGCGTCGGAGACACCCGCCCCGATGAGCTGTGCTCGAAATTTAGGCGACGCGAGATTCGATTGGAGATCAACAAACGCAAACCGACGACGCAGAGCATAGTCCACTACCGCTAACGAGCGGTCCGCGGTGTTCATCAATCCCAGCAGATATACATTGTCAGGAACGAAGAACGGCGCTCGCCCGGATGCGAGTGGCATGGCCCACTCAGCATCGCGCTTGTCTGGTTCGATCAGAACCATCAGCTCGCCCATGATCTTGCTGAGATTTCCGCGATTGATCTCATCGATGATGAAAACATAGGTGCGGTCAGGATCTCCTTCTGCCTCGCGGCAGAACTCGACGAACTTGCCAGATTTTAGCGCGAAGCCGGTCTCGGTCGGCCGAAAGCCTTCGACGAAATCTTCGTACGAGTAAGACTGGTGGAATTGGACAAACCGTAATCGATCGCGATCTCGAAGGCCCATTAGGGCATAGGCCAGCCGCTGTGCGGCGTACGATTTCCCAACGCCTGGTGGACCTTGAAGAATTACGTTCTTCTTCGCTTTCCACAGAAGAAGGATGTCCTCAGCGACGCCCCGCTCGAGAAAGAGCGTCTTGAGCGCATCATCGAGCGAGTAGGCCTCAATCGGTGTTGTCGCCTGACCCACGTCCAGGCTCGGAGCGTACGGCAGGTCTTTGCCAGAGTATCTCTGATAGGCACCGTTCAAAATCGCGAGGAGAGTAGGCGTCGCTTCGGTCAGGTACGCGCCTTGGTTGAGCTCAAGCCGCTTGTTGAAGAAGACTCCCTTTGCTCCCCCTTCGACGAGCTCCTTGAGCTGCGAGGAAAAGGGCTCCGCCGCGAGGAACTCCTCTCGCGGTAGGGCCGGCTCAAGCCTGACATGCTCCTGCAAAGGAATCCGATAGCCCGGTTGATTGGCCCATTCAGTGCCCTCCACACCTGTGAACGACTCATCAAGCGGCCCGGCAACGACAGACACATCTGTAATCGCCCGGTTGTCGGTTAAGTGGAACACGACGTCACCTTCACGCACCTTCGTCATCGCGGAGTAGATGTCGCGATCGTCTTTGGATTTCTGGGGCGACCACAACGCCTTGCCCAAGGCATGCTCACCTTCGAGGCGATCGGGGCGGCCGGATACTAAGGTCTTCTCAATCCAAAACCGGGGCCCGCGGACGCCCTCACCCTGCCCGTACATCTTGGACCAATAGTCGTCCGCCAAGAACAGCTCGAGCTTCTGCGGAACATCTTCGAACGCGAATTGGATCAAAGCGACCGAGAAGTTCGTGTCCGGCTCCACCCGCCAAATCGTCTGCCGATTGGTGAAGAAGTACCAATCTCTCGGTTGTGGGTCCGCCTCCCAGGCAACCTCCACCCGGGCACCCGTACCGGGGTTTGCGGTGATGACGCCCCGCGCCTTAATCCGCATCGCCGACACGCCTAGGCCACGATTGTCAAAGGGGACGCCGTGCCTCTGAACGAAGGTGGACTTAATTGCGATCCTCTCTCCTGGCTTCATTGACCGAACATGCGACTGATCAGAGTCTGACGGACCATCGACCTCCCAGATGCCTTCGGAGAGAAATCGCTCCGTTTGGTCGTCCTTACGTCCGAATGAGGAACCGACGAGCCAGTAGGGGCCCGGGTCGATCGCAAGGGTCGGGCCGTCCACCGTTAGATCGTAGGTAAAGGTCGTTGTGCTGCTTGCCATCGGCCCCGCCATTTTCGGGGCGGGGACTCTGGCCAGTTGCATCAGCCGGCGCCCGGCGAGGGCCTGGCAAACATTGGCGTGAGCAGCGCTTAAGCCAAGGCGATCGTGGACATCGCGCGCGGTGATGGTGACTGAGGCTTCCCCCCTCCTACGCGCCGGCTCGATGAAGTCGGACAAAGCAAGATTACGAATACGCTCTGCGTCGCTCGCCAATTTGTTTCCCCTGAATGCCTCATCAATTCGAGCCCAATTCGTGGCGTTGAGCAAGTAAGATTGGCGACGCTTAAAGATCGCCCCGTCACCTCAGCCGTGAGGCTGCAGAATTCGCTCGCAAAGCGTCCAACACCGAGCAACACGCTCACTGAGGCTTCCCCCGAAGACGCCCGCACGCCGGTGACGACCGGCTTCAGCTCGTGGGGGAGGCAAACTCCCTCACATTCTGGAGCTGACATCACGATGGGCGAGATCACGATCGCGGCGGAAATTGACCGCCTTACCAAGCTTCCCCTGCCGGTCCTTCGCGAGGCATGGCACCGAGCTCATCCCGACAAGCAGATGCCTAAGGGCTTGGCCCGCGACCTACTCGTGCGTACGATCGTGTGGAAGCTCCAGGAAAAGGAGTTTGGCCGCTTCCCTCCAGCTTTGACAAGCAAGCTGCAGAAATTGTCGGCGCAGCTTCGAAAGTCAGGCTCGCTCGATCTCGAGCGGCATGCCGTCGTCAAATCGGGGACCACGCTTCTGCGAGAGTGGGGAGGAGAAACTCATCGTGTTACCGCGCTAGACGAGGGCTTCCTCTTTCGTAACCAGCGCTTTGCGTCGCTAAGCGAGATCGCCCGGGAGATTACAGGCACGCGCTGGTCAGGCCCGAGGTTCTTCGGCCTTCGGCAGCCAGTGAGTAAGCCTGCGCCGAGCTCGGTCAATGTGTGAAGATCCGAAGATTGTCCGATGCGCGGTGTACACGCGCAAATCGACTGATGAGGGTCTCGATCAAGCGTTCAATAGCTTGGACGCTCAGAGAGAGGCTTGCGAGGCTTATGTCGCCAGTCAGCGTCACGAAGGATGGGAATGCTCTTCTGAGAGATACGATGACGGTGGTTTCTCGGGCGGCAGCCTGGAGCGCCCGGCCCTAAAGCGACTGCTTGCGGACGTTGCGGCGCGCAAAGTCGACGTGATCGTTATCTACAAGATCGACCGACTGACACGTGCACTGTCAGACTTCGCCAGAATCGTAGATGTTCTTGATGTGGCAGGAGCTAGCTTCGTCTCGGTCACACAGTCCTTCAACACGACCACCAGCATGGGTCGCCTCACGCTCAACGTGCTGCTGTCATTCGCGCAGTTCGAACGAGAGGTGGGGGCGGAGCGTGTTCGCGACAAAATCGCTGCATCGAAGAAGAAAGGCATGTGGATGGGAGGCGTTTGTCCCTTAGGGTACGACGTCAGCGATCGCAGCCTGATCGTGAATGAGCCTGAAGCAGCCTCGGTTCGAGAGATCTTTGAGCGGTACCTGGAACTCGGTTCGGTGCTCTTGCTCGAGACCGAGCTACGCCGCCGGGGCATGATTTCTAAACTGCGCACCAGCCGGGCCGGCAACGTGACCGGCGGCAAGCCATTCACCCGCGGGGCGTTGTACGTATTGCTGCGAAACTGCCTATACATCGGCCGCGTAGCGCACGGCGGTGAGACCTACGATGGAAGGCACGATGGCATCCTTCCGCAGCACTTGTTCGATCGGGTCCAGGAACGCCTCAATTCGAACGCGCCTTGCCCTGCCAAAGCGACCGTGAACGGCGAAGATCCGTTGCTTATTGGGCTCGTCTGGGATGATCAGGGCCGGAAGATGACACCGAACTTCAGTGTCAAGCACAACAAGCGTTATCACTACTACGTGTCTCGGCAGGATCGTTCGTCTGACGACACGATGGCGATCCGAGTGCCGGCAGGAGATCTTGAGCGGATCGTGATCGATCGCCTTCAGCAACTACTGCTCGATAAGGCCGCCATCTTAGAGCTGCTTGATCACGCTTTAGCAGCCTCTCAGACGGAGAACGTCTTTCGCAACGCGGAGCGTGTAGCGGCGATCCTGGCAGGCAATGACCGAGCAGAAGCGCGAAGGACGTTGTGTAAGCTGGTCTCGAGTGTAGCGGTCGGCAGGCAATCAATCAGCATAGAGTTTATTCAAAGCGGCCTGGGGTTAACGGGCGTGAGTGGTTCTCCGGCTAAGCGTCGCTTGGTAGTACTGTGTGAGCTTTTTAGGCGCACGAGGGAGGTCAGGCTCACCATCCCCGGCCCTCCAGCCATGGCGCAACAAGACCCAGGACTGATCAAGTTGATAGTTCGGGCGTGGGAAGCGCGAAGGGCTTTCGAAGGCTCAGGCGGCCGCCCCTTGACCGAAGTTGCTCAAGCCCATGGCATGCACCCCGACTACTTCACCGTCCTGGTCAAATTGGGTTTTCTGTCTCCAGGGATCGTCTCTAACATCCTCCACGGGCGCCAAACGCCAAGACTTACTCGCCAGACGCTGGCGCGCATTCGAAACATGCCGATTTCGTGGTCGGCGCAGCAAACGATGTTGCAGCGTCTGCCTGTGCCGATGACGCGCCTTCCGCCCTAAGCAGACGTCCGTTCAGCGGCGCCTTTATGTCTGCTGATGGCGGAAAGCGGACCGGCTGCCTTCGGGTAACCGCCGGCGAATAGCCGACGATCGTTCATGCAGGAAAATGCGCCGACCTAGCGCCCATATCTGCCTGCGCGGCTTGCGATTGAGACGAAGAATGGAAAAGGAGAACGATGCAGCATTTCAAAGACGAGATTCTCAATCGCTTGGCGCTCCGCGGAAACGTCGCCCAGTTCATCTCGTTTCGGCCTGGAACGTCCGGCCCTGTGCAGAGCTTCGCTCGGATCGCGAATCGAGATCCTAATCAAATTTACCTCAGCTATCGTGAAGCTCTGAAGGACCTGCTGGCGTGTAGTCCCGAGGGACAGATCAATATCCGCAGCTATATGCCCGGTGACCCGCGCAGCAGGGAATTCATTTACGGACTCGACGATCTCAACACCGCTATCAGCCATCTGGAACGTCTCACTGCGGAGGGTCTCTCGACGATCGCGAATGAGACCGTGGACATCAATGACGGCGGAGTCTCCGGCGTCGTTCAAGGAACGATTATCGAGTTCTCACCCGATGACACCCCAAGATGCGTTGAAAAGCCCGGCGTCGCCTCGATGCCGTTTAACACCGGAATCGAACTGCTGACGAAGGTTTACGGGTTCCGCCCTGACCTACAGTGCGCTGAAGGAGAGCGGACAGAGTTCTCGATACATCCCAGGCCTCGCGGCTGGCGAACCACCCACACATTGATCTGGGAGCACGAAAAGGACGTGCCGCAACCGGCGACGCCAGCCGTCCGTTGGCCCAATCGCTTCAGCAGAATGATCGGTGATAAGGCGTTTGGTCTCCTGATCGCAGATCAGATGAGCGCCCCGGTTCCAAGGACTGTCGTCATTCCACGAAGAATTGCGCCATTCAGCTTTGGGCAGCCTACTGGCTCGGCGGAGCGCTGGATCCGAACGTCGCCGTTCGAACCGCAGCCGGGGCTATACACGACGCACAAAGGGTGGCTCGATCCATTCAAGCTCTTGGCCAACGAGGATCCCGGAGGAACGATTCTTGCTTCAGTCCTCTGCCAAGACGCTATCAACGCACGCTTCAGCGGAGCGGCGATCGTCGATCAGACCGGTAAGCTCGTTGTAGAGGGTCTCAAAGGCGAGGGTGACGCCTTCATGCTGGGTACCGCTAGGCCCGAAAACCTTCCTGCCGATGTTCTAGAAGACGTAAGAACCCTTCACTCCCGCATCTCACGCCTGTTTGGCACGGTGCGCCTGGAGTGGGTTCACGACGGTGCCCGAGCGTGGCTCGTCCAGTGCCATATCGGCGCGACCGAAACTCTCGGCGATGTTCTTGTGCCCGGCGAACCGGAAGCTTGGGCTGACTTCGACGTGAACCGCGGCCTTCAAGCACTGCGCGATTTTCTTGATGCACTGCCAGAGGGCGACGGCGTGATATTGCGTGGCGAGGTTGGCGCGACTAGCCACTTTGCTGACCTTGTCCGGCGAAAAGGTGCGCCGGCACGGGTAAGCGTCGCAGCCGCTTAGGGGTGATCGCCGGCACTCGCTTTAGGCGACGCCCAAATCCTCTGGATCGGCTTTCCGGATTTCACCCGATGTACGGCCAGCACATGGTCCTTTAGATCGGGTACGGAATGCTTCACCACCAGTTCCGACACGACGTTTTCGAGCGGACGGCCTTTTTTTCTTGCCTCGAACGGGAAGTCTTGGATCGTCATGAAGGTATCAAACGACCGTGGCTGGGGTTTGAATATCGTACTGCCGCTATTGATCGGGCTTAGCCGAATTGTGTGGCGGTACTTCTCGATCAAGCTCTTCGTGTCGATCGTCAGGACGGTTTGATGGCTGCCTCGGTACGCGTCCCCATTCACCAGCCGCCAGACCCGATTAGGGTGCAGCCAAAAAAACGAATACGAATTGAGGTGCTCGTACCACTGTTCGGGCGTGATGCCCGCCGGGAGGCATTTTTCCAAAGCGCTATTCGACATTGGCTTCTGGTCGCGCACTACGGCGCCAGGAAGACCATCGGCTTCAATGGGCACGCTCTCGGGGCGATGCCTCGCCAAAAGCTGGGTGCGGAGCGGCTCCTCGACACCGTATTGATCAACCAGCGCCTCTACGCTCATAAGGCCGTGCGCCTCGAGTGCTGGCCAGGCGCCATCGTGCGCCATGTGAAAAAGGCGGGGGTATTGCGCGATTAGCGTTTCTTCTCTCACTTGACGTCCTCAAGCACGCCGTCGATGGAGAACGCCTTCGACACAAGCGTGACCTTGGCGCCAGTGACCGCCTCGAGCTGGCTGATGAACGCCTTCGCGGCCTCATTCAGCTCGTCCATCGTCGCTGCCTCGGCGTTCTCGGCGCCGAGGTAATCGGCAAAAGTTACCGCAATCTCGGTCGCCCCGTTCAAAGCAGCCGCCCGCGCGATCTGGCCCCAGTCGAACTCGGCAACGCGCCGCGGCTTCTTCGACACCGATCCCTTCTCGGTATTCAGGATCTGGTCGAGCGGAAGGCCCGATCGCTCGGCGACGACCTCAAACTCGATTTCCCGGCCCATCCAGCCGCTGTGGCCGACCTTCCCATGCTCATCCTTTTTGCCGTGGCCGACCCGAATCGGATAAGTGCGGACGACCATGATAACCTTGCGGACGCGGCCAGGCGCGATGCCGGCATCGGCAAGGCAGCCCGCCACCGACGTCTCGCGGGACGTCACGTGCGGATAGAAGCCGTGGTGAATACTTAGCAGCGTGCCCTGCGTCCCTTCCAGGAGCACCTTCTTCCCCTCACGAAAGAGACAGTCGAGGACGGCGCGGACGTCGCCAACGAATTCCTTCAGCTGGTCTACGTCGCGGGCCAGCCTGACCTTGGGTCCGTAGATCTGCTGAGAGCGATTGAGAATCTTGCGTGCCGACGCGACCCCGACCCCCTGACGGGTCGAGCCAATCCCCTCAAGGCTATCCTCGTCACGCATGTCCTGATCGTCGATAACCATCGCTTGGCCGTCGATCGTCAGGCGCTCCTTGGTCAACTTCTTGTCCCGGACCTCCATCAGGACCTGGGCAAGGTTGAGCGTCGATCCGGCACCAATAAGGATCAGCGCTTCGTCGTTATTGCCCGTGCCTGACGGAAGCTGAACGAACTTGTAGTAGGGATCGAACACCATATGGCCCGCGTTCGGACCGCCGATCCGCATGAGGGCGTTGTAGTCCTTGGCGATGTGCGCGCAGATATTGCCTTTGCCCTCGCTACCGTATTGGCCACCGACGATAACGTCGACGATACCCTCGCCCTTCGGAACCGGCCGGCCAATCAGGGCGAGAGCGGTGGCGGCAAGATTGTCCGGGTCGATGTAGTCCGTATCGAGAACTAGATCGGCGTGATTCTCGAGCTCCGGCACGGCAGCCTCGGTCGGATGCGCTTTGACCTGGCCGTAGGTCGAGAACTCCCGCCGGTCGGAACTCCGGGAAAGATAGCGGCGGGAGAGAATGTCGTCGTTCGCGTGAAGATGGATGTGTGCCATCTTGTCCCCGAATGCCGCACGAAGAGCGTCGACCTGACCCGGAATGCGGGCCGCGTCGAGGACAATCAGCGTGTCGCCTTCCTCCAATTGCGAGTTCAGCGCCTTCACAACCCACTTGCCCCCGTCCGCCTTGTCGAGCGCCGCACCAGCTTTCTGCAGCGCCTCCCGTTCGTTCTCGGCTCCTTGCGCAATAAGGTAGGCACTCGTGGAGATCCGGCGCGCGCCTCCAAGGCCAGCCAGCGCCTCAACGAACGACGTTTTCCCGACGGCCACTGGGCCAGACAGGACAATCAAAAAATCCATGATTCACCGACAAAATTGAGGTGGCCCGAGCCGGAAAAGGATTGTCGCAATGAATCGAAATTACAAGTCGAGCGTTGATCCAAAGAGGCTCACCGTCATGATCCAAAAATTAGCTCGAATTCTCCCGCAGCAATCAATAAACGTGCTGTGAGGGGGGAGCGCATCATGAACATGTTGCGGCACATCGTTGGCGTGAGGGTCGAAAAGGGCCCGACAATAATGCTTTCCAGCGGCGCCACCTTCGACTTCCTTGACCCCTGGGCAAGCGACTTTACGATAGATGATATCGCACATGGGTTGTCGCAGACCTGCCGCTATGCCGGACAGTGCCGCTCGTTCTACAGCGTTGCGGAGCACTCGATCATTGTAAGCCGGTTGGTGCCGCAAGAATATGCACTCGAGGGGCTGCTGCACGACGCCGCCGAGGCATTCATCGGGGACATTACCCGTCCGCTTAAGCAGATGCTCCCAGACTTTAAGGCCATCGAAGCCCGTGTCGAAGAAGCGATTGCGACCCGGTTCGGCTTCAAGCCGGACTACAAGGTCGCGATCAAGCCCATCGATCTCCAGGTGCTCGCCGCGGAGCAGTTGCAAATTATGTCGACCGGCTGCGCAGACTGGGCTGAAAACAACAACATCGTACCCGCCGACATTGTCGTTAGCAGCCTCGATCCGGTAACCGCGAAAGCAGCATTCCTAGCCCGTCTTGCGGAGATTTCTGCCTAGCGGCTGCAGAATTTTGGGTCGAATTGAGGTGTGATGGAGAGACTCGGCGATCGCCTCACCCCTTCTACTCGTTCGTGGTCTGCGCGAGCGCCTCGCGAGTGAGTTTCAAGCTGAGGCGACCTCGCACTCACGTCAGGGTCGCGCGCGGTGATGCGGCCGCCGGTTGAACAAATGTCGGAAATCGGCAGGTCAATCCCTCAGAGGGCATTCCCCTTACAATTAGGTTAGAACATTCAGCCGGGAACTCGTGGCTGTCTTCGACTGGTGGAAAGCAGAACGGCTGCTTTCCGGCCTTAGCGGTGGATAGCAGACGTCTGCCGGCGCGAAGCACCGAGCTGCTTAGCACTTCTCTGACGTTCGGCTGCGTCGAGGCGAATGGCAAAATCAGCCGAGAATCTCTCGCACCTCTCCCCTGCCAAGTAGCCGCGAAAAGCGCCGGTAATCTCCATGCTGCCATCGCCACCTGCCTGCCACGATAGCGGGATGCACTCCTGCTTCTTCCGCACTTTCGAGCAAGTCCTCCGTAGAGAGGTCCGGAGTGTCGCACTTGGCCCAGATTTTGGCCGGTATGAGTGCGTCGCGCGCAAACTCGTCCGCCTCGGCCTCGATGCCCATCGAGCTGTTCACGTCGAGGTCGTCGACGATGATCGAGGTACCGTCGCCGAGATGCAGTATTACGTGGGCGAGTTCGTGAAGGAGCGTGAACCAGAAGTTGTCCAGGCGGTCGTGGCGAAGCGTCAAAGCTATCACGGGTGCCCCGTCGCCGCGGCATATCGCCGCACCGTCCAAGAAGGTCCCGGGGAGGTGGTCTAATAAGACGAGGATTATCCCTGCCTTGGCGAGTTCGTCCGCCACTCGGGCCGGCCCGTCCGCGCGGGCGCTGAGCTGCGCGATGCGACGGGCGAACTTGAGGTCCTTCTTTTCGCGCTTGCCCGATGGGAGCGTCCTCTCCTCGGCTTTGAGGAGAACCGCGGCGCACCACGCCTCGAGAGCCCCGAGATCCGTTTTCGCGTTTGTGCGATCCGTCCTGCTCTTACGGAGCATCGCTAGCGCAGGCGCTCCGCGTTGAACGCGGTCCAGGAAGGCATCGATCTGCTCAAGAGGTTTCATCACTCCCAGCGTGCGGAGCTTCTCTATAGCGGAGGTCGAGGCCTTTGACGGCCTGCGCGCTGCCTCATGCTTGGCACTCCCGATCAGCGACTCCACGGGTATGCCCAGGTGCTTGCTCAGGGCCCTGATCTGGTCGACTGTTGGTTGGCGCTCACCGGCCAGGACCTCTGAGACGCGGGACTTAGAGCCAAGATAGGGTATGAGGTCCCGTGGCTTGAGGCCGCCCTGCTCCATTCGAAACTTTATCGCTTCGCTCGGGGTCGCCGCCGAGAAGATGAACCGCCTGCGCTCCCATTGCTCAACAAGCGCCTGCAGGACCTCGAGGCGGTCAATTGATTTCTGGTCGCTTCGCGCCATGAGCGCGGCAGCCTCGGTCACCGCACGCTCATGGTCTTCTTCCGAGCGAATTGGCTTAAGGGTCACGGCTGCTTCCTTGTCTTGCCGGTACGTGAGGGCCGGTGGGAATCTTTGTGTCCCGCGAACTCGATGAGCGCGACCGACGCGGCGTAGTTGATCGCGACGACGACGCAGTGGTCCGCCGGCAGCGAGATGGTGAGCCGATGTTGCTCAACCCGCGCGGTCGGAAAGGCTTCGGACGCGTCCGAAGGGTCCTCCCAGTCCGCCAATGCGAGTTCCGCACGCAGCGATAACGCAGCGCTGGCGACCACGCCAACCCCATCTGCCGCGAGCGCGTGTAGCTTCCCTGTCCCCATCAGCTTCATCTCACCCTCGCATAGCTTTCTCGCTGTGGCAAGCGTAATAGTTCCATCTAGTGGAACTTAGACCTTGCGAGTCGGCAGTCGGTCAGCCATATAAAAGAGCGTCACACGACGTGGAACTATATTGGAGGCGACTCATGGCGAAGGAAGGCAAGGACCAGAAGGAGAAGGTCGTGCATGTGCTGCACGTGGGCGAGGTCGAAGACGTGGACTTCGGCTTCGCCATGCACGGCACGCTGCAGGCGATGTGGGATCTCGCCTACGCCAAGCTGACCATCCCGAAGCAGGAGCGCGACACGTTGCAGGCGGTCGAGGGCGGCGGGCCCAAGAAGAAGAGTGCCGACCTCATGCCGCATCTACAGCTAACGCTCGAGCAGGCCCTTGCCAGCGGTCTGACCAAGACGCTGCACTTCGAAATCGTGGCCGAGACCGGCGGCGCCTGACGTGGCGAACTTCCAAGAGCGCCCTGGCCTGGACCTTGCCGCGGGAGCCCGCGCGCTGGCGGAGACGCTGCCGCGCGTGCTCACCGGGCTGGGTGCAAGCGGAATTGATCAGCTGGGATGGTCGAGTTCCGGTGCCAACACGCTGTTCGTGCCGATGGTCGGCATCTTGGGTGAGAACCTGGAGCAATATCTGCTCCGACTGCACTTCCGGACTGGGCGCGGCTGGCCGCCATCGGCACAGTTCGTCAATCCCCAGACCCGGAACTACGTGCTGGGCGAGGATCAGCATCATCTGCCGCAGCTAACCGCCGGCTACTGCAATGTTCACCCCAGCTACCGGTCATCGGATGGGCGGCACCTCCAACTGGTCTGCTGCTCCGCGACCTACGAGTATTATGACGTGCTGCACGGCGGTGACGAGCGGTTCCTGTGGCGGGAGACTGACACGTTCCTGGTCACGCTGAACGCGATCGGCCGCGCATTTCAGGAAAACTACTCCGGGAGGACACCCCATGCTGGATGAGGATGACGGCCGTCGCCAGCCGGCTTCCAGGCCGTACATGCCGTCGGCGGCGGTCCTGCGCGTGCCCGTCAACGTGATCGTCGCAACCATCGAACTGCTCCGCGCGGGCGGCCGGCGTGAGGCTGGGGCCTTCTGGTATGGCACACGGGATGCAACCGGCGGCGGCACGGTCGCGGCGGTGATCGCGCCGCAGCAGGTGATGTTGCCGCGCACCTACCGTGTGCCCTCAGCTGCGATGAGTCAGATGGTCGATCTCGTCGCCGCTGTGGGACTAAAGCCGCTCGCCCAGATCCACAGCCACCCGGGCCCCTATGTGGAGCACTCGCCCTTCGACGATTGGATGGCGAGCAGCACGCGCTCGCTGTCTCTCGTCTTCCCGAACTACGCCGTGTGGTCCGCGCCTTGGCCGCAGCAGGTAGGCGTGCACGAATGGCAGGACGGCTACTGGCACCTACTGGCACCGGCCGTTGCTGCGCGGCGGGTGGTCGCGACGAAGGAGGCCGCCGTGCTCGTGCGAGACCTTCGTCCGTGATGCGCATTTCCGATCGGCATCTCCGGCCTGTCGAGGGCCTGCTGGCGCCGTCCTCAAGCGGCAGGCTCCGGCTGCGCATCCGCATCGACCATGAGAGCGCGCGCGCGGTCGCTGGGCAGGTTATGCTGATCGGCCTGATCAACAACCTTTGTCGCCTGACCGACCTCGTGGACTCGATTGAGATCGTCGCCGACGAGGTGCCTCTCCGCACCAGGGTCCCGGACGCAGGAGTGAGTACGCTGATCGCGGCCGCCATCGCGCTGGCGCGCTGGGCCGTGAGTGGCGAAGTCGGAGTTGAGCGGGGTGACGGCTTTAGCGCCGTCGATCTGGAGATCCACCTTGGCGCTCCGCAGACGCATCTGGCGACCTGCCCGGTGCTCGTCGGCATGGCGGCAGGCTGGCGTGCCTGGGTTGGCGCCAGCGAAAAAGCACCTTCCTTCCTCACCTCGGACGATCCGAACCCCCTAGGCCCGCTCATGGCTGCCGCGCTTTTGGCCGGAGAGGTCTTCAAGCGCGGGAGGGGCATCTCGCGGCGCGGCCGCCTGCTCGACGGACTCGGATATTCGCTGTGGAGTGGGGGGTGGGCCGCCGGCTGGGATGAATTGGAGGACGGTCCGCGCCTCAGCGGGCAGTCTCTGCCTCCCTTCTACCTCGTAGGGGCGGGAGCGGTAGGGCAGGCTCTGGTCTATTGTCTGGCTCAGACTGGCCTCACGGGTGCCGTAGTCGTGATTGACGACGACCGGCACGACCAGACCAACCTGAACCGCTGCTTTCTGGCCGGCGAGCAGGATGCTGTAGGGTGCCGACCCAAGGTAGAGGCCGTAACGCGTTTCACGGCCGGTACCCGCTGGACCGTGCATGCCTTTCCGCAGAGCCTAGCATCCTATGTCGGAGACGTTCATCCGCGTCTCGGCCGAGATTTGCGGGAGGCTGAGGAACAGGGCCGCTACGATATCGTCGTCAGCTGCGTCGACAAGGGGAACTCGCGCCATGACATCCAAGGGCTAGCGCCGCGGCTGGTGTTCGGCGGCAGCACCGAGGGGCTCTCGGCGAAGGCCATGACTTACGACGTGCGGGCCGGGACAGCCTGCCTGGCCTGCCACAACCCGCCAGCCCGCGATGGGGAGCGAGTGCGCATCTTAGAACAGCAGGTTCGAAGTCTTGACCGCAAGGAGCGCGCGCTGTTCCTCGCCGGCAAGGTCGCACCGGAACATCTGGGGGAGGTTCTCGACCATCTAGATGCTCCGCAGTGCGGCAGCGCCGGAGAGAGTCGGTTCCGAGCCGCAGCGCTGGATCATGGCGGCGCGTTCTCCGCCAGCTTCGTCTCAATGGGGGCGGGCCTGCTGCTCGCGTCCGCGCTGCTGCGCGAGCTGTTGTTCGCTGGCTGCCCTAAACGGGCCATGTCGGCCAACCTGTCGTTCCTGAACGGCAAGTCGCTCGATACAGCCATCGCGGTGGAAGCCGGTTGCCTGAAGTGCAGTGGTACTCGTGGCGTCTAGCGTTGAGCCGCCCGGCGCCATTGCCTTGAAGAGGTTCGCGCTCCCCATGCGGCGCCTGGATCAGGCCTGCGTCGCTCCGCTGCGAAGAAGCGTCTGCTTCAGCTGTTCGGCTCACGGCAGCCAACCGGCAGGAACCGCCCCATGGACCTAGGGCGCACAAGAACAAACGGCGGCTTACGAGCATTGAGCAAAGCACGTCTGAACGCCGGCAAGTGGGTCTTTCCAGACGCAAGAACTCGATGACAGAACGCCCGATCTAAGACTTGGCGCTGCCGGTTCGCTTTCTATTAAGGGTCTTTCGAGCCGAGTTTCCGCGTCTCCAGCCTCACACCGCGTTTCCGCTCAGAACACCGCATTTTTGTCTGAAACGGCCATATTTCCTCTGATTGCCCGGTGCTCCCCTCGACAGCATCGGAGATAGTCGGCGGCAAGAGGCGCAGTCTTCATGAGATCGCCAGGTTCAGAGACGTGAATTTGGACGCAAGTTCGGCCGGAAACTCCCGTTCCCAGGTGCCTAGTCTCTGCGAACTTGTTTAGAATGGTGCCCAGGGACGGGATCGAACCGCCGACACTGCGATTTTCAGTCGCATGCTCTACCAACTGAGCTACCTGGGCCCACGCACAGGCGACCGGCAGGCCGCGGCGGGAAGCGCTCCCCTAACCGTCGTCTCCAAGGCTGTCCAGCCCGGGATCGGCAGGCGGGCCGGGAATGCGATAACCGTCACCAAGCCACTGCAGCAGGTCGCGATCCTTGCAACCCGCACTGCAGAAGGGGGTGAAGTCGGGTGCGCTGGGCTTGCCGCATAACGGGCAGCCTTTCCGGGGCTTAGACGGGTTCGGCATGGCCCGCGGAAATGGCAAGGGACGGGTCTTCGCGCAAGGTGACGTTGCCGCCGACCTGCCTCGCCAGGGCGTCGAGCCAGGCGGGACGCTGCTTCAGCACGGCGACTACGGCCGGCGCGGCGGCCAGGCGCGCCGAGCCGATATGAGCACTCGCGCGGCGTAAAAGGGCACGGGCCTCCGCAGCGGCAGGGTCGCCGGCCATGATCTCCGGCAAAGACGCGTGGCGGCGCGGGCGGATCAGCTGCAGGAAGCCGAAGCCGTTCACCGCCGTCCGCTCGAAGGCTGTATCGGCCAGGGCTCGATCCAGTGCAGCGGCGGCGGCGGCGCGTGCCGCTTTACCGGGAGTGGTGGGCAAGTCGATGCCGATCGAGCCGCCGATCCCCAGCCGGCGGATCGCCGTTCCCGCAGCAGCGGCGCCGGCCGTCGCGAGCGCGTGGGGTTCCAGCGTCCCGTCCACGTCGATCAGGGTCATTGCCGGCGTGAGGTGAATCGTCAGCGTGCCGCCGGGAAAGCCGACCAGACCGGTCGCGGCCTCCTCCATCAGGTCGGGCCAGCCCGCTGCGTCCAGCTCTCCCGCCCGCGCCGGTCGGCCTGGCGCGCCGGCGAGCGCTGGCACCCGGCTGTCGCTGGGACGGGCGAGAGGACGCTTCCAGGGCTCGATGCCGGGAATCGCTTCGCGGGTGATCTCCACCATCAGGCTTGATCCCTCCGCGACACCGGGGGGGCGTCCCGGGAGGAGCAGCTCGGTCCCGTCGGGAGCGGCGGCAATGGCGTTTCGGCCGTTGATGCCGACATTCTTCAGCCGCGCCTCGACGATGCTGCCAGCCGCCAGCGTGCCGTCGGGGACGATCCGCGCCTCGATGATCCGGTCCTGGTCGATCAAGGCGGCGCGGGTCTCCCCGATGCCGCGCTCGATCACCCACTCAGGCAAGGGGAAAGCCCGCGCTCTTCAGCAACTGGCGAGTCTCGGCGAGCGGCAGGCCGACGACATTGGAATAGCTGCCGGCGATGTGGCGGACATAAACCTCGCCATAGCCTTGCAGCGCATATCCGCCCGCCTTTCCGCGCCACTCGCCATGGCCAGCGTAGAAATCGACTTCCTCGGTCGAAAGCCGCTTCATGGCGATGGTCGTTTCCACCACTCGGCTGCGCAGCTTCTGCCCCGGCGCGGCAAGCGCGACGCCGGTCAGCACCCGATGACGGCGGCCTGACAGAAGGGCCATGCAGCGGCGCAGGGTCGGCTCGTCCTCGACCTTGGGCAGGATTCGGCGCCCGACGGCAACCACCGTGTCGGCGGCAAGGACCAGCGCGTCCGGGTGGCTCGCGGCGACCGCCAAGGCCTTTTCCCCGGCCAGGCGATGCGCGTGAACGCGGGGCAGCTCACCGGCCGGCACGCTCTCGTCGATGTCGGCCGGCAGGACCTCGTCGGGCACGACGCCGATGCGGGCAAGCAGGTCAAGCCGCCGCGGACTTGCCGAGGCGAGGATCAGCCGCACGGGAACGGCTTAGCCGTTGTAGCCGGGAGGGCCTCCGCGGCCGGGCATGAAGCGGTAGGTGATCCGCCCCTTGGTGAGGTCGTACGGGGTCAGTTCGACCAGCACCTCGTCACCCGTCAGGACGCGGATGCGGTTCTTGCGCATCTTGCCGGCCGTGTGGCCGAGGATCTCATGGCCGTTCTCGAGCTCGACGCGGAACATGGCATTGGGCAGCAGCTCCACTACGCGCCCGCGCATCTCGAGAAGTTCTTCCTTGGCCATGCAAACCTTTTCAATTGTACGTGCGAAAACGCGCGCCTCTTAGACGCGTGCCAGCTTAAAGGCAAAGGGAGACCGACCCAGTAGGCCTCCTGTCCGCTTCGCCTCAAGCGGGATTGTGCTTCGCAAGGAACTTTCGCGCTTCCCCCAGCAGTTGAAGCCGATCTGCCTCGAACGGGAGGTTATGGGTGTTGCGCGGCTGCTCGATGTAGACGAAGTCGCGGCCCTCGACCTTGCCAGCGGCCTTGAGACGTTCGACCAGGAACCGAGCCTGCGCGACCGGTACCCGCTGGTCCTTGGCGCCGTGAACGATCAGGATTGGGGCCCATTTCGTCGCGGCGAGCCGCGCCGGCGATACGTCGCTGAGCTTGCTGGCGGCCGAGCCGATATACTTTGACCCGTAGTTCCCCAGATAGTTGCGGTCGTAGGCCGTCATCTTGGGAAGGTCGTAAACGCCCGCGCCAGCGATAGCACAGCGGTAAAGGTCAGGGTTGCGCTGCGCGGCACGGGCCGCCGCATAGCCCCCATAGGACCAGCCGAAGATGCAGACTCGCTTGGCATCGGCGATTCCCTGGGAAGCCAGGTAAGTGATGCTGTCATCGAGATCGTCCGACATGGCGTTGCCCCAATTGCCGTCGGACATCGCTTCCCACGCTTTGCCGTAACCGCTGGAGCCGCGATAGTTGGGCTGGATCACGGCATAGCCCAGTTCGGCCAAGGGCTGCGCCCACATGTCCCAGCTTTCATCGTCGCGCGCCCACGGCCCGCCGTGCGGCAGCACGATCAGCGGCAGCGCCTTTGCCGGCTTCAGCCTTGGCAGCGTCAGCACGGCCGAAATCTCCTTGCCGTCGCGCGCCCTGTAGCGAACCGTTCGCACAGGGTTGAGCCGTGCGTCTTTCAGCGTGTTGTTGATCCAGGCGATCTGCCGGGTCGACCCGGTTTCCGTGTTGAAGAGGTAGAAAGCGCCGGCCTGGTCCGGTCCTCCGACCCGAACGACGATATTCTGCCGCGGCCGATCCGTGGATGCGATGTAAGCCTTGCCGGCACCGAACGTCTCGTCGAGCACCATCTGAATATCCTTCAGACGGCCATCGAACCAATGATGCTCCATGCGGTCCTTGATTACCGACACCCGTTCAAGGGCGTTGCGGGCTTCGTTGGCGTCGACATCATCGACATCGTAACCGGGTACTCCAAAGACCTTGCGCCCATACTCCATCGTAGCGAGATCGAGTTCGTAAACGGCGCTGAACCCCTCATGCCGGCTAAGGACCATCGCCTTCTCATTCGGCAGGAAGATGAGGGGGATCGGAACCGTGGAGTAGCGTTCCTGCTTCTGGCGGATGATGGTCCTGAAAGGCCCGCTTCCGCTCGAGCGATACAAGGCGGTGATCTTGCCGGTGTCGGCGTCCGAACTCAGCCCGAGCCTGATGTTGCCCGCGCCGTCGGCATACCAGTTAGCGACGCCTCTTGCCGGCTTAAGCACGACCTCGTGCCTGCCACTGGTGACGTCGACCTCCACCACCTCCTGATTTCCCAGACGCTCGAAGCCCCGTCCAGCGGCCAGGCGCCCTAGCAGGATTCGGGGCCTTCCCTCCCGAGAGTGCCACAGCAGATCGCTGCCTTGAACGAAGGTGCCTTCCCAGCCGAGAAGCGTGCGCTTTCCGGTCTTCCGGTTCCAAGCGATCAATCGGCTTGAATCGACATTCTGGCCATCGAGATCGGTTCGCGCCACCACCGTGATCAAAAGATTGTCCGGGTCGATCCAGAGCCAATTGGCTGCGCGCATCTCATCGCGGGCGTTGAATTCGCCGTCCCGCGCGATGAGTACGGGCCGGGCGTTCGGACGATCGAGCGGAATCAGCGCGAGAACCTGTTCGTCCCCCTGGCGCACTTTCGCCGCGATGGCCGTTCCGTCCGTATTGATTCGGGGCCGATCGAGGGCCGGGAACTGCGCAAAGACGGACAAGGGATACGGCTGTGCCTGGGCGACCGTCGGCCGGGTCGCGGTCTGCGCCCAGCCCGACGCCGATCCCGCTGCCGCCGCAATCGCGGCCGATACGAAAAGCATTGAAACCCGCGCACGCAACATGACGTCCCCCAGTCTTCGGCACGCGTAGCTTAATCAATGACATAACAAAGAAAAGCCCCGCCGCGGCAGGACCGGGCGGGGCGTTTCGCTTGCTTGGCGCGGGCCGCTTACACCGCGCCGTGACCAGCCAATGCTGCAAGGAGCAGCAGAGCCACGATGTTGGTGATCTTGATCATCGGGTTGACGGCCGGGCCGGCGGTGTCCTTGTAGGGATCGCCGACGGTATCGCCGGTCACCGCCGCCTTGTGGGCTTCGGAACCCTTGCCGCCATAGTTGCCGTCTTCGATGTACTTCTTGGCGTTGTCCCAGGCGCCGCCGCCCGAGGTCATCGAGATCGCGACGAACAGGCCCGAGACGATTACGCCGAGGAGCAGTGCGCCCAGGGCCGCGAAGCCCTGTTCACGCCCGGCCACGGCAGCGATCACGAAGTAAACGACGATCGGGGCCAGCACCGGCAGGAGCGAGGGCACGATCATTTCCTTGATCGCTGCGCGGGTGACGAGGTCGACGGTGCGGGCGTAGTTGGGGCGGCTGGTACCGTCCATGATGCCCTTGTTGTTGGCGAACTGGTCGCGGACGTCGATAACGACATCGCCGGCCGCGCGGCCGACGGCGGTCATGCCCATTGCGCCGAACAGGTAAGGCAGGAGCGCCCCGAGGAGCAGGCCGACCACTACATACGGGTTGCTGAGCGAGAAATCGACGCCGGCCTCGCTGATGCCGAGCGCACCCGCGAACTCCTGCAGGTCGGTGGTGTAGGCGCCGAACAGGACGAGGCTGGCCAGCGCGGCTGAGCCGATGGCATAGCCCTTGGTCACCGCCTTGGTGGTGTTGCCGACCGCGTCGAGCGCGTCGGTGCGGTGGCGGACCTCATCCTCCATGTTGGCCATCTCGGCGATGCCGCCGGCATTGTCGGTGACCGGGCCATAGGCGTCGAGAGCCACGACCATGCCGGCCAGCGCGAGCATTGCCGTCGCGGCGAAGGCGATGCCGATCAGGCCGGCGAGCAGGTAGGAAGCGATGATCGCGACGCAGATCACGATCGTCGGCATGGCAGTCGATTCCAGGCTGATCGCCAGGCCCTGGATGACGTTGGTGCCGTGGCCGGTCTCCGACGCCTTGGCGATGGAGCGGACCGGGCGGTAGTTGGTGCCGGTGTAATATTCGGTGATCCACACCAGCAGGCCGGTGACGGCCAGGCCGATCAGCATGCAAAAGTAGAGATCCCAGCCGGTGAAGCCGCCGGTCTGCTCGGCAACGGCCGACCCGAGGTCGAGATCGGTACCTGCCGCTTCCGCGCCGCCGATCACCTGATTGAGGTCACCCAGGGTGAAGGTGGTGACGATGAAAAGGGCAGGGATCGACAGCAGGGCCGTCGTCCAGAAGCCCTTGTAAAGTGCGCCCATGATCGACTGGCCCTTGCCGAGCCGCACGAAATAGGTGCCGATGATGGACGTCAGGATGCAGACGCCGCCGACGATCAGCGGCAGGCTCATCAGCGCCATGATATTGTCGGCGCCAGTGCCGATCAGCAGCGCGGTGAGGACCATGGTCGCACCGACCGTGACGACATAGGTTTCGAACAGGTCGGCTGCCATGCCGGCGCAGTCACCGACGTTGTCGCCGACGTTATCGGCGATCACCGCCGGGTTGCGGGGATCGTCTTCCGGAATTCCGGCCTCGACCTTGCCGACCAGGTCGGCGCCGACGTCGGCGGCCTTGGTGAAGATGCCGCCGCCCAGACGCGCAAAGATCGAGATGAGCGACGCGCCGAACGCAAGCGCCACCAGGGCATCAATTACGATCCGGTCGTTGGGCGCATTACCCTGGACTCCGACCAGCACGTAAAAGAAGCCGGCGATGGCAAGCAGTGCCAGGCCGGCGACCAGCATCCCGGTGATGGCCCCGGAGCGGAAGGCCACGGTGAGACCGCCCTGCAGCGAGGTGCGCGCCGCTTCGGCCGTGCGGACGTTGGCCTTCACCGAGATGTTCATGCCGATGAAGCCGGCCGCGCCGGACAGGACGGCGCCGACCACAAATCCGATCGCGGCGGTCAGGCCCAGGAACAGGCCGACCAGCACGGCCACGACCACGCCGACGATGGCGATGGTGGTATATTGGCGGGCAAGGTAAGCGCGGGCGCCTTCCTGAATGGCCCCGGCAATATCGATCATGCGCTGGTTGCCGGCCGGTGCGGCAAGCACCTGGCGGCTGGTCAATAGTCCGTAAAGTACGGCGATCAGCCCGCAGCCGATCGCAATCAAGGTCACCGTCATGTCGTGGAGCACCCCCTATTTGCGCTCGCGGCAGGACGCCGCACGAAGAACCGGGGGAGGTTGTAAGCGGGAAATCCGGCCTGTCTAGGCCAGCAGAAACGCCGTCAGCGCGCCCGACAGCAGCCCGGCAAGTGCAACTGCTGTGTGACGCCAGCTAGGAAGTGCGGTGTTCATGACCCAAGTGCTCCGGCAAGGGCACGTTGCCGGCGGCGTCGGTCAGAATGATGCCCGAACCTTCGGTCAGCGTGCCGATCGCAGACAGTGTCGATCGGTAAGGTAAAAAAGCGGTTACCGGGGCCCAGTCGGCAGGCATGGCGAGCAGCAGGGCGTAATCATCGCCTCCGGTCGCGGCGAAAATGCGGGCCGCACGGTTCTGTCCGCGCTCGGCGATGAAGGCGCGGGAGAGGGGCAGCGCGTCAAGATCGATGGTCGCGCCGCAGCCGCTGGCCGCGCTCAGTCGGGACAGGTCCAGCAGCAGGCCGTCGCTGATGTCCATGGCCGCGGTCGCAAACTGTGCCAGTGCCTGACCGGCGGCAAGCAGCGGAACCGGGCGGCGATAAATGTCCACCAGCGGGCCGTCCGCCTTGGCATCCTCCTGCAGGAGGGCAAGCCCGGCGGCGCTGTCGCCGAGCGTTCCGGCAAGCCACAGCCGATCGCCCGGCCGGCCGCCGCTCCGGCTCGGCACATGGTTGCCGGCATGGCCAATGGCGGTGAGCCCAAGGACCTTGGGAGCGCCTGGTGGAAGCGCAATCGTGTCGCCGCCCAGCAGCGGCAGGCCGTAGCTTTCGCAGGCGGCGGCGACGCCCGACAGGAACGCGTCCGTCCAGCCGTCTTCGTGAAGCGTCAAAGACAGCAGCGCGCCGGCCGGGCGGGCCCCCTTGGCCGCCAGGTCGGACAGGTTGACCGCCACCAGCTTCCACCCGACCGAGGCAGGCGGATCGTCGGGGAGGAAATGCACGCCCTCGGCGATGGTATCGTGGGTCAGCACCAGCCCGTCCAACACGGCCGCGTCGTCGAGCAGGCCGCGCGCCGCCGGGCTGGTCGCGATGGTTCGCAGTCGCTGGAGGATGGAGTGTTCGGTGGTCATCGGTTCATCGTCACTCCCGCGGAGGCGGGAGTCCATCTCCTTGCGACTGAGCGCGCCGGAGCTTCGAGAGATGGATCCCCGCCTTCGCGGGGATGACGGATCACTGGCCCCGCACGCCCTTGGCGATGGCATCGAGAAGACCGTTCACGAACGAAACTTCCTTCTTGTCGAAGAAGGCGTGCGCGACGTCGAGATATTCGCTGATCACGGTCCCGACCGGAACATCGGCCCGGGCCAGCAACTCATAGGTGCCGGCGCGCAGGATGGCGCGCATCGACCGATCGAGCCGCTCAAGCTTCCAGCCCTGGGCGAGTTCGGCTGTGACAAGGCGATCGATCTCGAGCCGCCGGGCCTCGACGCCTTTCACCAGATCGTCGAAGAAATCGATCTCCGCGTCCGCCAGTTCGGCCCCATCGACAGCCATGCCGATCCGGTGCTGATGAAACTCATGCAGCAGCTGCGGCACCGGGGTGCCCTCCATCTCGAGCTGGTAGAGCGCCTGAACGGCGGCGAGGCGCGCGGCGGAGCGCGAGCGGGAGCGGGTCGGTGCGGACATGAGGCGGGGGCCTATGCCTGTTCCGCCGCGGCAAGGAAAGGCCCGAGCGCCGCCGCCACCGCATCGGGCCACTCCCACGGGACGAAGTGACCGGCGTCGGCGATGCGCTCGATGCGCAGATCCGCGACCAGCGCATCCAGGCCGTCGAGCTGGATCGGCAGCAGCGCCTTGTCCTTCATGCCCCAGACCACCAGCGTCGGCACCGTCACCTTGGGAAAAGCGCGAAGGAGGAAATCGGGAAGCGGCACCGTGACGCCCTCCGGCGGCACGACGATCGGGGCGGCGCGATACCAGTTGAGCATGGCGGTGAAGACGCCGGGCTGTGTCCATTCGGCGAGATACTCGGTTTTTTCTTCCGCTGAGATGGAGGCGAGGTCGACGTGCCCGCCGAAGCTTTTGTCGAAGAAGCTGTCCCAGCCCATCGCTTCGACCGCCTGTTCGAAGCCAGATGTGCGAAAGGCAGTGATGTACTGGCTGGCGGCGCGCTGGTCGGCATCCTCGATCAGGCTTTGCTGAAATATTACCGGGTGCGGGGCGTTGATGATCGCCAGACGGCTGAGGCGCGGATCGCCGCGCAGCGCCGCCGCCCAGGCGACCGCTCCGCCCCAATCATGGCCGACCAGCGCGAACCGGTCGAGGCCAAGCCGGTCGACCAGCGCAAACAGGTCGGCGAGTATCTTGTCGGTGGTGTATTCGTCGACGCCCCGCGGTGCATCGGAAGCGCCGAAGCCGCGCTGATCCGGCATGATCATCCGCAGGCGATCCGACAGCAGCGGCACCAGCTTTCGCCAGGTGCGATGCGATTCCGGAAAGCCGTGCAGGAAAATCACGGCAGGACCATCCTCCGGCCCATCGAAGCCGACGTTGAGGGTCACGCCGGTGGAAAGTGCGATGCGGCGGAATTCGGTCATGTGACGATTATCCTCTCTTCGCGCTGACATTGCCGACGATAGTCCGACGCCTTGGCCGATGTTTGCGCGTCCAGCCGGCGGGCGAGCGCCAAACTTTGATCGAATATTGTCCACTCGATGCCGGATCCGCCCATCAGTTGCCCGCGCGGATTGTAGGTATGAACCCCGAAGGACGTGTCCTTGTCGCGCAGGGCCATGAGCTGCTCGCCGCGAAGCTCGAGCGAGCGCACGGTTGCTTTCGCAAAGGGCGCGCGCAACGTCCCGACATCGGTGTAGACGACCAGCTGGCCAAGGTCCGCGGGCGGAAGAACATGATGGCGGATCGTGACCCTTGCTTCCCGATAGTCGAGGATGGGTTGGCCAAGCTGCCACTCGGCTTGGGCGTCGACCAGCTCATTGCCCGGATTATAGTACCATTCCGCACGGCCCGTGCGCAGCCGGCCCTCGAAGTCCAGCAAGCGAAAGGCCCGCGCGCGAATGGGTCCGGCAGTGGCGTCGGCGGTGCAGTACCAGCCGAGTTTCTGAGCCGGCAGCGTCGCACAGCTGGTGAGCAGGGCGGTACCGACGGCGACGGCCGCCCGCCTCACGGGTAGCTTACCGTTTTGGGTACCTCGGGGATCGGGATCCACTCGTCGTGATCGTCGGGTGGAAGCGCAAATTCGCCGGCTTTCCACGCGCGCTTGGCTTCGTTGATGCGCTCTCGACTGGAAGAGACGAAATTCCACCAGACGTGGCGTTCGCCATCCATCGGTGCGCCGCCGCAGAGTATGAGCCGGGCGCCGCGCTCGGAGCGGAGGAGGGGCTTGTGGCCGGGCGCAAGCAGGACAAGGTGCATCTGCTGGAGTTGGTGGCCATCCACGCGGGCGTCGCCGTCGAGCAGATAGATGGCGCGCTCGTCGGCTTCGCGCTCCAGCTCCAGCGAAGCGCCGGGCGCGAGGTCGATGGCGGCGTAAAGGCTGGGCGAATGCTGCGTCACCGGCGAACGAACGCCATAGGCCTCGCCCATGATGAGATTGAGGCGGATGCCGTCACCTTCGATCAGCGGAAGGTGGTCGGCGGCGACATGTTCGAACGCGGGATCCTGCTCTTCGGAGGATTGCGGCAGGGCAATCCAGGTTTGAATGCCGTCGAGCACCGGGCCGACGCTGCGCTGGTCGGCGGGTGAGCGCTCCGAGTGCGAAATGCCGCGGCCGGCGGTCATCAGGTTGACCGCGCCGGGCTCGATCCGTTGAAGGGTGCCGAGGCTGTCGCGATGATTGATCGCACCTTCGAACAGGTAGGTGACGGTGGCGAGATTGATGTGCGGGTGCGGGCGCACGTCGATGCCTTCGTCCACGCCCAGCCGCGCGGGACCCATCTGGTCGAAGAAGATGAACGGCCCGACCATGGTTCGCAGCTTGTGCGGCAAGGTACGATGGACCTTGAACCCGCCGAGGTCGTGGCTGACCGGGGCCAGGCTCATCAGGATTGGCCCATTCCTGTCGTAAGCTTCGTTGTTCATTCTCCGGGCGCCTTCGCAGTGATGGAGAGGGCGTGAACGCGTTCGTCCATGAGGTCGCCCAAGGCCTGGTAGACCATGCGCTGGCGGGCAACGCGGCTCTGGCCGGCGAAGCGCGCGCTCTCGATCAGCAGGCTGAAGTGCGACTCGCCGGCCGGGTTGTAGCCACCATGGCCGCGATGCTGTTCGCTGTCGTCGCGAAGCTGCAGCTTCGTCGGTGCGAGCGCCTGGGTGAGGCGATTCGTGATTTCCCGCGCGACGGGACCGGTGGAAGGGGCGTCCATGGAGCCTATATAGGCCGGCTTACCGACGGAAGGCACCAGTGGCGTCGCGACAACCGAAGTTTCACGGCCGGGTAGAAGGGGCGGCGGCGCATTGCGCGGTGCCGGGATGCGCTGCGCCCGGCGAGTTCAAGGCGCCGCTGACCGCGCCGACCTTCGACGGGCCGGGCGAATGGCAATGGCTGTGCCTTGAGCATGTGCGCGAGCATAATGCGCGCTACAATTTCTTCAGCGGGATGAGTCCGGACGAAATCGAACGGGCGCAATCGCCCGTGGCCGGCTGGGACCGGGCAACCCGGGCGTTTGCGCATGGCGGGGTGGATCCGGCGCCGGCGTGGAGTGATTTTCGCGATCCGCTGGAGGCGATCGGCGGACGCTTCGGGCCACGCGCCCGCACTCCGGCAAAGCCGGCGCGTTTCTCAGGAACGGAGCTGGGGGCGCTTCATGTCCTGGGGCTCGGCGACGACACCGATCTTCATGCGGTGCGCCAGCGTTATTCAGAGCTGGTTCGGCGATATCATCCCGACCGGAACGGCGGCGATCGGCGGCACGAGAGCAAGCTTGGCCAGGTGCTGGAGGCCTGGGCGACCTTGCGGAAAGCGCCGGCCTTCGCCTGACCCGATCGCGTCCGATCAGCCTGGCTCTAGGGCGAAGTCGACGCGGACGCGGACTTCGGTGCGGTTGATGCCCGGGTTGAACGGCGCGCCGGGCGGAGGGGGTGGGGCCACGGGGACCGCGGCGTCGGAGACGGCGAATGATTCGGTGCGAACGACCGGCGGAGGAGAGGGGACGCCATATTCGCCGCCGTCCACGATGTTCACCACGCGAACGATCTTGAGCCCGGCAGCGTCGGCGTAGGCTTCCGCCCGTGAGCGCGCGGCCTTGAAGGCGTTGGCGTAGGCGGACCGATTGGCGGTTTCCCGGTCGGCAACGCGCAGGTCCGGTCCACCGAGCAGATTGGCGCCCGCCTCCGTCACGGCCGTCACCGCCTCGCCCACCCGGTTCATGTCGGTAAGGCGCGCCTCGATCACATTGGAGGCGCGGAACTGGCCGCGCTCGCGACCATAGTCGATCCGTTCCAGCGACAGGTTCTGGGTCTGAAGATCATCCGGCCGGACGCCCAGCCGGGCAAGCGCGGCGGTAACCCGCTCCATCTTTTCGCGGTTGAGCCGGCTGGCCTCTCCGGCGTTCGGACCGACACTGACCACCCCCATCCGCAGGCGCGCCTCGTCGGGACGGGCTTCGGCGCGGCCCGTCGCGGAGATGGTGAGCAGCGTTTCGCCCTTTTCCACCCCGCGCGGATCGGGGTTGGGCGCGGGCTGGCAGGCTGCGAGCAGCGGCAGGGTGGCGAGCAAGGCAAGATAACGCATGACGGGCTCCTCAAAGACCCGTCGATGTTACATTGTATCTTTGACCCGTCAATCGCGGTCCGGCGCGCCCAGGGGAAAGAAGGGACGATAGGGCCGGGCGTCCTCGACGCAGCGGCTGACCGGCGGAAGCGCAAGCAACTCGGCGCGGAGCCTTGCGACCCGGGGACAATCGGCGGGGATGCGCTCGATCCAATCGGCATAGAATAGCGAGGGCGCGGCGGCGCAGGTGACGAGCGACACATGCGGCGGAAGCGCGTTGCTCGACAGCCATTGCTCAAGCCAGCGGTAGGCGCGCAGCAACTTGGCCTTGCCGCCTGCGATTTCCGCTTCGATAGGCTGCTCCCGAAGGCCGAGTTCCGGCCTGTCGCGATCCTTGAAATGAGCGGCGACCACGCGCTGCATGCCGCCCATCACATAATTGTCGAACACGCGGTCGATCATTCGCGTGACCGCCGCCTCGGCCGGATCGGCCGGGATGAGGGGTGCGGGGCCGGGGTGGTGCACCGCCAGATGTTCGACGATGCTGGTCGCTTCGATCACCACCCTGGCGCCGTCCACCAGAACCGGGATATGCCCGCCTGGGTGGACCTTGCCGGGGAACTGCTCGCTCAACGGGCGGTCGGGGGCCATCGGCACGAATTCGAACGGGGTGTCGTTCGCATAGAGCGGGATGAGCGCCTTCCAGCAGTAGGACGAGAAGGGGTGGCCGTGGAGTTGCAGCATTACCAGCGGCCTTCCGCGATTGCCGCCTGACGCACCTGTTCGCGCTGGCTGCTCGATTGGGGGCCGGCCCAGCCATGTTCGACCCTGCCGGCGGGTTCGTAGGTGGCGATCACCGCGCCGGACGGCGTCACCTTGTGGTCGACCAAGTGCAGCTTTTCGGCGGAAGTGCCTTCGCCGAACAGGCGTTTGCCGCTCCCCAGAACCACCGGAAAGATCATGACGGTCAGGCGGTCGAGCAGCCCTTCGGCAAGCAGCGCCGGGTAGATGGTACTGCTGCCCTGGATCAGCAGCTTCGGTCCCGAACCCTCCTTCACCCGCCGCAATTCGTCCATGCTGCCGAGGCGATGACTATTGGACCAGCCAAGGTCGGGCGAGCCGCGGGTCAGGACATATTTGCTGGCCTCCGTAAAGGCCCGGCCCATGTCCATCGCCGCCGCCTCGCCGTCGTCCTTGCCGGTCTTGTCGAAGACCTCGCCGATGCCGGATGCTTCGCCGCCGACATAGGGCCAGTAAGCGGCAAAGATGTCATAGGTCCGGCGGCCGAGCAGCAAGTCGTACTCGCCTGCAAAAAAAGCGTCGATCGCCTGCCCGACCTCGTCGTCGAAGAACTGCGGGAGCCAGCCGCCGTGGCGGAAACCGCCGGTCGGGTCCTCGGTCGGACCACCGGGCGCCTGCATCACCCCGTCCAGCGACACGAACGCGCTGCCCCGGATCTCACGCATTCGCCAGTGCCCCTCGCCGTGCCGCCTCGATCGTCGCGACGTCGATCTTCTTCATGGTCATCATTGCTTCGAACACGCGCCGTGCGGTGGACGGGTCGGGATCGCTATTGCCGTCCAGCAAGACGCGCGGGGTGATCTGCCAGGAGACGCCCCATTTGTCCTTGCACCAGCCGCAGTCGCTTTCCTGTCCGCCATTCTGCGTGATGGCGTTCCAGTAGCGGTCGGTTTCCTCCTGATCGTCGGTAACGACCATGAAGCTTACCGCCTCGTTGGGCTTGAACGCGGGGCCTCCGTTCAAGCCGACGAACGCTCGGCCAAGCACGGTGAATTCGACCGTGAGCTCGTCGCCCTGGTGACCGTCGGGATAGTCACCCGGCGCAGTCATCGCCTTGCCGACGTGGCTGTCGGGAAAGGTGCGCGCGTAGAATTCCGCAGCTTCGCGGGCCTGCCCGTGATCGAACCACAGGCAAGTGATGAGCTTGTCCGCCATTTTTGCACTCCTTACTGCCGGCGCGGGCCGACCAGCCCGAACATTGCGCCCTGGGGGTCGGTGGCGTTAACCGAATATTCCCCGCCCGGAATCTCGATCGGTTCCTGGAACACCTGCCCGCCGCCCGCGCGGATCGCGTCGGTCGCCCGGTCGATGTCATCGACGCCGATGTAGAAGTTCCACATCGACCTGCGCATGTCTGGCATCGTCTTCATCACGGCCCCAATCGACACGCCGCCATGATGGAGGAACTGGTACTTCCCCATCTCCCCCATATCCATGTCGCCTTCCTGCACCCAGCCGAAGTGGCGGGTGTAGAAGTCGATGGCGCCGGCGGGGTCGTCGCTCCACAATTCGTTCCAGCGGATGTGCTGGGGCCGGTCGACGGAAAAGACGTCGCTGACCGCGTCCTCCCGGCCTTCGGGAGGCAGCGGATCCATCAGGTAGAAGGCGGCGCCGCTCGGGTCGGTAACCATTGCGAGCCGGCCGACGCCCGGTTGATCCCATGCGGGCATCATGACCTTGCCGCCGTCGCGCTCCACTGCGCCGACCGCCCGATCGACATCCGATACATGAATGTAGCCGAGCCAGATCGGCTGCGCCCCATTCGCACGCATCTCTTCGTTCAGCGTCATGACCCCACCCGCGTTGCCGCCGTCCGAGCGCCCGATCATCCGGTATTCGAGGCCCGGTGCGACCGGCTCCTCCGCGACCGTCCAGCCGACCACCGAATCGTAAAAGCGCTTTGCGCCCGTGGGATCGGTGGTCAGCAGTTCGTACCAGATGAAAGCGCCGCCCTGTTCGGCCATGTCGCTCACTCCGCCGCGGTGTCGAGGATCGGGCGAAAGCCGCCCCAGAACATGCGCTTGCCGTCGAACGGCATTTCGAGGCTTTCTCCCGGCTCCTGCTCCATCATCTTGGCCCAGCCGGCGTCGCGGGTCTGCTTGTCGGGCCATTCGACATAGGAATAGACGATTGCCTCGCCCTCCTGCGCCTGCACGGCGCGCTGGAAATCGGTGACCTTGCCGGTGGGCACGTCGTCGCTCCACGCTTCAACCACGCGGACCGCACCCCAGTCCCGGAACTTGCCGGCCATGTCCTGCGCCAGCGCGCGGTATGCGTCCTTCTTGTCCGTGGGAACCGGCATCACATAGCCGTCCGTGTAGCCTGGTGTGCCCGAGCCACGTTCGTCCACGATGGTCTCGAAGCCGCCCATGATCATGCGCTTGCCGTCGAACGGCATGTCGGCGCCCATCTGCGCCATGCGCGGGTCGCTCATCATCTTGCTGTTGGCCGCATCACGGGCCGCGCGGTCGGGATATTCGAACCACGAGAAGACCACCGTCTCGTCCTCCTTGGCCTGCACGGCCTTGCGAAAGTCCGTGAGCTTCCCGTCGGGCACATCGTCGCCCCAGGTTTCGGCCATCCGGCTGGCACCGAACTCGCGGATGATCGGCGCAAAGCCGCGCGCGTGCTCCAGATAGCTGTCCTTGTTGGCGGTCGGTACCGCAGCAACGAAACCTTCAATGTAGGTCATGGTCGTTTCTCCCTGCTTCGGTTCGGTCAGGCGTCCTGCAGCGCGCCCGCACCCTGCTCGGCCGCATTCTGATCCATCCACATGACTTCCCAATGATGGCCGTCGGGATCCTCGAAGCTGCGGCCGTACATCAGATCGCCCATTTCCTGCCTGGGCCCGGGATCGGCGCGCCCGCCGGCGCCGCTTGCCTGCTCAACCAGCGCATCCACGTCCTCGCGTCGGTCGGCGGACAGGCAAAGCAGGACTTGGCTCGATTGGTGAGCATTGGCGATCGGCTTGGCAGTGAAAGTCCGGTAGAAATCGTGGGTCAGCAGCATGACGTGGATGACGTCGCTCAGCATGATCATCGCGGCCGCGTCATTGGAGAACTTTGGTTCCTTCCTGCCGCCCACCGCCTCGTAAAAGCGGATCGACCGATCAAGGTCCGTGACTGGCAGGTTGATGAAAATCATCTGGGGCATGCCCGAAAACTCCTGATGCGACTCGATAGTCCTTGAACCATGCCGCGCTAGGTTATACATTGCAACCGTGAAGTCAGAAAAGCTAACTAAAGAGCGGCGAAGCGAGCCGAGGCGGGGGTACGACGACGCCTGCGGGACAGCCCATGCGCTGGAGTTGATCGGCGAACGCTGGGCCTTGCTTGTGCTGCGGGAACTGCTGCTTGGCCCGCGGCGCTTTTCGGACCTGCGCTCGGACTTGCCGGCAATCAGCGCGAATATCCTGACGCAGCGACTGGGCGACCTGGAAGCCCGCGGCCTCGTGCGCCGACGCAGGCTGCCGCCGCCCGCGTCGGTCCAGGTCTACGAGGCGACCGAGTGGGGGTTGGAGACCGCTGTCCTGATCCGCGAACTCGGGCGCTGGGCCGCGCGCTCGCCGGCGCACGACCCGACTCTGCCGCTGTCGGGTGTGTCGATCATGTTGAGCTTCACCGCCATGCTCAATCCGGAGCGGGCCGAGGGCTTCGCGGGCAAGGTGGCGTTTCGCTTCGGTGAGATGGTGTATCTCGCCGAGGTCATGGACGGCGCGATCGAGGTGCGGCGCGGGCTGGTGGAGGAGGGGCAAGCGTTGGTCAGCGGTGAGCCAACCAGCGTCGCGGCTGTGGTCTATGGCGGCGCTCCGCTGGAACTTTTGCAGATTGAGGGAGACGTGAAGCTCGCCAGGCGTTTCCTGTCGCTCTTCACCCTGCCCCCGAAGGCCAGTTGAGGCACCCGCGGCGGCCAGCTAAGGCGCGTTCATGGCCGACATCTCCAACGAAGCACAAACCCCGACCGGCGAGACGCTGATGAGCGCGCCGGACAAGATGCTGAAGGTGCGCGACGCGTTCGGCATCGACAGCGACATGGAAGTGCCGGCGTTCAGCGAAGCGGACGAGCGGGTCCCGGACCTGGACCCCGCCTATGTGTTCGACCCGGATACCACCCTCGCCATCTGCGCCGGCTTCGCCAAGAACCGACGCGTTATGGTCCAGGGTTATCACGGTACCGGCAAATCGACCCACATCGAACAGGTCGCGGCGCGGCTGAAATGGCCGTGCATCCGCATCAACCTCGATGCGCATATCAGCCGCATCGACCTCGTTGGGCGCGATGCCATCGTGCTTCGCAATGGCCAGCAGGTAACGGAATTCCGCGAGGGGCTGCTGCCATGGGCGCTGCAGCACCCGGTCGCACTGGTATTCGACGAATATGACGCGGGCCGGCCGGACGTGATGTTCGTCATCCAGCGCGTGCTGGAGGTTGAAGGCAAGCTCACGCTGCTCGACCAGAACCGGGTGATCCGGCCCAATCCTTTCTTCCGGCTGTTCGCCACCACCAATACCATCGGCCTCGGCGATACCACCGGTCTTTATCACGGAACGCAGGCGCTCAATCAGGGGCAGATGGACCGGTGGAACATCGTCACCACCCTGAATTACCTGCCGGCCGCGGTCGAAGCGCAGATCGTGCTCGCCAAGTCGGGCGAATATGACAAGCCGGACGGGCGCGCGACGGTCGACAAGATGGTCAAGGTCGCCGAACTGTCCCGGCAAGCATTCATCAACGGCGACATTTCGACGGTGATGAGCCCGCGCACGGTGATCAGCTGGGCGCAGAACGCCTTGATCTTCGGCGACGTCGGCTTCGCCTTCCGCGTGTCTTTCCTCAACAAGTGCGATGAAAGCGAGCGGCCGCTCATTGCCGAGATGTACCAGCGGGTCTTCGCCGCCGACCTGCCGGAAAGCATCGCGGCGAAAGCCTAGCCCTCGTCGGAATGCGCCGTTTCCCCATCCCGATGCCGCGGAGCGAATTCGACGAAGATCGCGAACAGCGTCCATACAAGGAGGGTCGGCTGGATTTTGCCCGGGAGGGTGGTTCCGTCCGGCAGCCACGGTTCCGCCACGAACGGCAACGCCAGCACGATGGCAAGCGTGTAGATCGAGTAGGTGATTCGGTGCTTGCTAGCGGAAATGTAAAGGATCGATACGACCGCACCTGCCAGCAGCACGAGCATCAAGCCGAACCGCAGCGGCTCCAGGTTTTCAATGCCCGAAATGACGAAACCGAGCACAGCTCCGAAAAAAGTATTCAGTCCGGCAAGGTTGGCGCGATACTCGGCGTCGGTCATCCGCATCTTTACAGTCATCGACTTCATGTCACCCTCCCCGATGCCCGCCGCGATGCTGCTGCGCCCGCACAGGTAAGGCAAGCCTGATGGCCGAGACGACCCCGCTCGACCGATTCCGGCAGGTGCTGGCCGGCACTGCCCGGGCAATTGCGCGCGATCCGGAGGTCGAGGTTGCATTCGCGTCCGACAGCGGAGCGAGCGGTGGCAAGCTGGCGCGAGTGGCCTCGCCGGGGCCAGGCCTTGCGCCTCGCCTGGTCGCCGAGGCCAGAGGCGCGGCAGACGCCGTTGCCCTTCGCTTGCGATATCACGATGCGCGGCTGCATGGCGCGGGAGCGCCGGCCGAGGCCGACGCCCGTGCAGTGTTCGATGCGCTCGAAACAGCAAGAGTGGAGGCGTTGGGCGCGCGGACTATGCCAGGTGTCCGTGCCAATCTATCCGAGCTGACGGAGGCGCGGGTTCGATCGGATGCGATCGGGCGGGCGCGCAATTCGGAAGAGGTGCCGCTGGCAACCGCCCTCAGCCTGCTCGCCCGCGAACGGCTAACCGGGGCGGCACCACCCAAGGGCGCGGAAGCTGGCCTTCAGCTCGTGCGCCCGTGGATCGAAGAGAAGGCGGGCGGCGATCTCGATGCGCTGGCGCTTGCACTGGACGACCAGACCGCATTCGCGGCGCTCGCCCGAAAACTGCTCGAGGATCTCGATCTTACCGCTGCGGCCGATCCCAGCGAGGAAGAGCCGGACGAAGGTGGCGAGGACGAAGAGGGCGAGGATTCCGGCGACAACGACAGCGACGACCAGGATCAGGACCAGTCGCCGTCGTCGGGCGAGACGGAGATGCGCGCCGAGCAGGACGGCAGCGATGAAGACGATGACGACGCCCAGGCGGAGGACTTCGACGACGAGGAAATGACCCCCGGCGAGGAGGGTGACGAAAGCTCCACCCCGCGCCCCAACCGCCGACCGACCGAACCCGAGCTCAGTGGCGACTACAAGGCCTTTACGCAGCGGTTCGACGAGGTCGTCGAGGCCGGCGACCTGTGCGACGAGGAGGAGCTCAACCGCCTGCGGGCCTATCTCGACGGGCAGATGGGGGCGTTGTCCTCGGTCGTCACCCGCCTCGCCAACCGGCTGCAGCGGCGCTTGATGGCACAACAGGCTCGCAGCTGGGATTTCGACCAGGAAGAAGGACTGCTCGACGCTGCGCGGCTGGCACGGGTGGTGGTCTCGCCGGGTCATTCGCTCAGCTACAAGGTCGAACGGGAGACCGACTTCAAGGATACTGTGGTCAGCCTCCTGATCGACAATTCAGGGTCCATGCGCGGGCGGCCCATCAGCATCGCGGCAATCAGCGCGGACATTCTTGCCCGGACTTTGGAACGCTGCGGAGTGGCGACCGAGATCCTCGGCTTCACCACCCGCGCATGGAAGGGCGGGCAAAGCCGCGAAGCATGGTTGAGCGAAGGCCGGCCGCCCAATCCGGGTCGGCTGAACGACCTCCGCCATATTGTCTACAAGCGGGCCGACGAGCCTTATCGCCACGCCCGCCGCAATCTCGGCCTGATGATGCGGGAAGGATTGCTGAAGGAAAATATCGACGGCGAAGCGCTGTTGTGGGCGCACAATCGGCTGATCGCGCGACCGGAAGAGCGGCGTTTGCTGATGGTGATCTCGGACGGGGCGCCGGTCGACGATTCGACCGCCAGCGCCAACGGGGGCGCCTACCTCGAAAAGCATTTGCGGCAGGTGATCGGCTGGATTGAGAGCCGCTCCCCGGTGGAGCTCGCGGCGATCGGCATCGGTCACGACGTGACACGGTATTACGAACGGGCGGTGACGATTATGGATGCCGAGCAGCTCGGCGGCGCGCTGGTGGAGCAGCTGGCGATGCTGTTCGAAAAGCGCTGAAGGAGGATGGAAGGGCCCGGCGCGGATACGCAACCGGCACCGGGCCCGCCCTCGATACGCGACGCGAGGGAAATGTCGCGGTTCAGGAAGACAGGGGAGAAATCCCTTCCGCTCAAGGGCTTATGGTCGACCCCCGGTTGAACCTGCCTGAACGGCGCTTGCAGCCAATATTCAGGTTTGCAGCTGTCATGTTATTGATGTTGTTCGCTTTTTTGACCCTGCGCAGTGATACTCGCTACGAGGGGCCGGATCGCCGTCCGCAACCGACGCGAGTGGCGGAGGTCCGCTACGAAAGGCTCGAACTGGCCCGTCGCGCCACGGTCGGAGACGGCATTCGAATCGGCGGAGCATGGCGCGTCAGTTCGGACGATCCGCGGCTGGCGGGGCTGTCCGGTCTCGCGGTGACGCCAACAGGTTTGCTGGCAGTGACCGATTCGGGGGTGACGGTCGAGCTTCCCTTACCGGCAATGCGACGTCGGGTCGCACGCCTGCGCGACCTGCCGTCGGGCCCGGGCTGGCCAACCTTCAAACGTTACCGGGACAGTGAAGCGTTGGCCTGGGACGAACGCCGGAACGGCTGGTGGATCGCTTTTGAGTTCCAGCATAGCCTTTGGTTCTACGATCGCGAATTTCGCCGTGGCTGGGAGATGTTGTCGCTCCGAGACCGTCAGTGGAGCGTCAACAAGGGCGTGGAGGCGCTTTTGCTGGACGATACGGGGCAGCCCTTGCTGCTTCCCGAGCAGGGCGGCTCGGTGATTCAGACGGCGGATGGAAGCGCGGTTCGTCTGGAAGGGGCGCAGGGCGCGATCAGCGAGGCCGTGCGCTTGCCGGACGGCAGGCTACTCGTGGCGCAGCGGGCGATTGGCGTTAACGGAATCACCAATCGCCTTGGGTGGCTGGAGCGGACCAGCGGTGGCAACTACCGGGTGCGACAAATCGGAGCTTTGCCGCTTGGAGCGCTCGACAATGTGGAAGGGCTTGCGGCGGAGGAAACGGCAAACGGCGATGTCCGGGTCTGGGCAGTCACCGACAATGACGGCTGGCGCCGGACCCTGCTCCTGATGCTGGACATTCAGGCCAAAGGTCGAACGCCGGATCGGGCAGGCCCGTCCGGCGTCGAATAATCCAGGAAACGCCAAAGCCGGAGCGAAGCCTCGCCTCCGGCGCACGGGGCTCAGGCCGCCGCTTGCGCCTTCTTGGCCAGTTCGCGCTTAAGCTTGCGCGCCGTCGGACCCAGCTTGTCCTCGCTGGTCTTCGTCAGCCAATTGTCGAGACCGCCATTGTGCTCCACCGAACGAAGCCCGTGGGTGGACACGCGCAGCTTGACGCTCTTGCCAAGCGAATCGCTGATGAGCGTGACGTTCTGCAGGTTGGGCAGAAAAGTCCGCTTGGTCTTGTTGTTGGCGTGGGAAACATTGTTGCCCACCTGCCGGCCCTTGCCGGTCAGCTCGCAAACGCGCGACATGATTTGCTATCCCAATGTAAAGCGGGCGCCGCAGAGGCGCCTGGAAAGGCCGGCCGGATAACCGCTCGTCCTGCCCGCGTCAACCGCGCAACCGCTTCGATAGCCGAGCGTTCACCCTCCGAAACGATCTTACGTCAAGGAGCGACGACCTTATGCGCGGTATCCTGCTAGTCCTGATTTTGCTGGTGGTCGTAGCCATTGGCGCGATTGCAACGGGCTTCATCAACCTGAACACTGCCGAACCGGCGCAGGCCCCCGCTGTCGCGGTCGAGGACGGGAAACTGAGGGTCCAGCCCGGGCAGGCGCCCAAGCTGGAGGTCGAGACTGGGCAAGTCGCGATCGGTTCGGGCGAGGCGACGGTGAAGGTTCCCCGGCTTGAAGTGCGTCCGGCAGGTGGCGGTGAGCAGTCGGGTCAGCCTCAGCCTCAGCCGCAACCACAGCAGGCTCAACCGACCGCGCCGCAAGCCGGCGTTTCCGATACGAACGCAACGCAGCAGTAAGGCTGACTTGCCCGCACGGCTGGGCTAGCGGGGAAAGGTGGTATTTCCGCTGCCCTTCCCGATGCGCCGGTCCCTCGATCTCGCCGGCGAAGCGGCTGCGGCCGGAGAGGTGCCGGTCGGCGCCGTCGTCACGCGCGGAAGCGAGATCATCGCCGAAGCGCGCAACGCCATGCGCGGCAATCTCGATCCCACCGCGCACGCGGAAATCGTCGCGATTCGGCAGGCCGCGAAAGCGCTTGCCTCGCCGAGACTGGACGGGTGCACGCTTTGGGTCAGCCTGGAGCCGTGCGCAATGTGTGCCGCCGCCATCGCCCTTGCGCGGATCGGAGCGCTGCGCTTCGCGGCGGAGGATCCGAAGGGCGGTGGGGTCGTGAACGGGCCACGCATTTTCGGCCAGCCCACCTGCCACCACCAGCCGGATGTGCTTGGCGGGATCGGCGAGGAGGAGGCAGCCGCGCAATTGAAACGGTTCTTCGCGGCCCGGCGCGGTTAGGGGCGGAAACGGCGGCGTGGATCATTGTTTCTGTGCCCGGCACGAACCCGTGCTTGGCATTCCCTGGTAGTGAAGGCTAATAGCTGTTTCCTTGATGAGCGACGACTTGCTCCCGTTTCCCTGGTTCGACCTGGTCCTGATCCTTGCACTGATCGTGCTGAACGGCGTGTTCGCGATGAGCGAGCTCGCCATCGTTTCCGCGCGCGAGGCCCGATTGAAGGCCATGGCCAAGGCCGGCAGCGGGGGCGCTGCAACCGCGCTCAAGGTCGCGGCCGACCCCGGCCGGTTCCTGTCCACCGTACAGATCGGCATCACCCTGATCTCGATCCTGGCCGGCGCCTATTCCGGAGCGTCCTTGGGTGCTCCGGTCGCACAGCGGCTGCAACAGTTCGGCATCGCGCCAGAAACGGCGCAGAGCATCGGGTTCGGCCTGGTGATCGCCCTTACCACCTTTGCCTCGCTGATCGTCGGCGAGCTCGTCCCCAAGCAGTTCGCGCTTCGCTCGCCCGAGCCGATCGCCGCGCTGGTCGCCCGGCCGATGCTGTGGCTGTCCAAGGCAGCCGGACCACTGGTCTGGCTGCTCGATCGTACCAGCGCCGCCATCTTTCGGATGCTCGGGCTGAAGCGCGAGACGGAGAATCAGGTCACCGCCGAAGAGCTGCATCTGGTGGTCGCGGAGGCGCACACCTCTGGCGTTCTGGAGGAAAGCGAGCGGGCGATCATTTCCGGGATCGTTCGGCTGGCCGATCGGCCGGTGCGCGAGGTGATGACGCCGCGGATGGAGGTCGACTGGATCGACGTCTCATCAACTCCGCAGGAGATCCGTGAAGCGTTGGCGGAAACGCCGCACAGCCGCCTTCCCGTCGCGGAAGGGAGTGTCGAGGCTATCGTCGGCGTGGTGCAGACCCGCGACATGCTGGATGCACTGATGGAGGGGCGCCCCCTCGACCTGCGGGCTCTGGCCCGCAAGGCGCCAATCATTCCCGACATGATGGATGCGATGGACGCGCTCAACGTGTTGCGCACGGCCGAAGTGCCGCTGGCGCTGGTGCACGACGAATATGGCCACCTGGACGGGATCGTGACGCCGGGCTCGATCCTGGCGGCGCTGGCAGGCGCATTCCGTCATGATGTCGAGGACGACGATCCGCCGCTGGTGGAGCGGGAAGACGGCAGCTGGCTGGTATCCGGTGCCGCGAGCGCGGACGTGCTGGAAGATCAGCTTGGGCTCAACATGCCCGACGACCGCGACTTTTCCACGGTCGCGGGCTTCGCCCTGTCCGTGCTGAAGCGGCTGCCGGAGACCGGCGAAACCTTTTCCTACGACCGCTGGAAGTTCGAGGTCGTCGACATGGACGGCCGCAAGATCGACAAGCTCCTCGCGACCTGCGCGCCGAAGCGCCGTCGCGAGGAGGACAAGGAAGCCGCGCTATAAGCGGTCAGAGCTTGCCGAAGGCGCTTTCATAGCCGGCCTGGTCGCCGCGGGCGAGATAGCCGGCCTGCTCGACGATCCGGTCGCGCGCCAGTCGGCCCTTGAAGGCGCCGAGTTCGGTATCCAGCCGCTGGACCTCGTCGGGGGTCAGCGCAGCGATCTGTTCGAAGGAGAATATGCCGCGGCTGTTAAGCAGGCCGGCCAGCTTGGGACCAACGCCTTTCATCCGCTGCAGGTCGTCCGCGACCCCGTGGCTTCCGGGCAGGTTCGAGTGGACCGGCGCACCGATGATCTGCCCCACCACGTCGCTGGTGGCCGCAGCCGCTTCGTCCACCAGGCCATTGCCCTCATGGTCATCCCGATTGGCCGGGACCGGCGGGTCATGGCGAGGGCCGGCGACCGCCTTCGCCGATTGGTCGGCACTCGTCATATGCGGCCGGATCGGCGCGGTTTCCTTGCTCAAAGTCACTTTTTGCTTCGGCCGCAAGATCAAAACGCCGGTGACCAGGCCGATGATGACCGCGATCAGGACGACCGGCCAGTAAGCCGACCAGAGTTCGCTCATTTCCATCCTCTCGATTGATAACGCAGGTGCAGGTAAGCGAGCCACGCGGCGCCGACCCCGGCGAAATATCCGCCCAGCCCCAGCAACGCGGCTTCAACGAACAACGGGATCATGGGCGCGCTCCGTCCGCAGCGAGTGATGCCGCGTCCCATCTTACCCGGTCGACGCCCGGCAGCTCGCCCATGATTTCCACGAGCGCCCGGCGTTGAAAGTCGTCGGCTGGGCCGGAGAGGACCAAAGTGCGGCTAAGCGGCTTTTCAGCCAGGCGAGCCTGAACCTGGACCATCTCGTTGCGGTCCAGCTCGGCACGGGCCGAGCGTTCGATGCGATCCCGAAGCGTTTCCGCTCCGCCCAGCGGGCCGTGGTAAAGCTCCGCCACCAGCAACGTCGCGATCGCTCCGATCAGCAGGATCCTGCCGTTGTTCATGCCTCTTCGCGCCCCAGTTCGCGCCAGCCGATGTCGCGGCGATGGAAGCCGTCGGCAAAGTCGATCGCGTCAACGCCCCGATAGGCTCGCGCCCGGGCCTCGGCGAGGGTCCGCCCAAGCGCGGTGATCGCCAGCACGCGCCCTCCGGAAGCAAGCAGCGCGCCCGATCCGTGCCGGGCGGTCCCGGCCTGGAATACCGTGACGCCGGGCACCCGCTCGGCGGCTTCGATGCCGTCGATGAGACCGCCCTTGCGCGGCGTACCAGGATACCCGTGTGCCGCGACCACGACGGTCATGCCGATCTCGTCGGATAGGAGGAGCGGCTGTTGTTCCGACAGGCGCCCGGTTGCGACGGCATAAAGCATCGCGGCAAAGTCGCCCTTAATCCGCGGCATGATCGCCTCGCACTCGGGATCGCCGAAGCGGACGTTGTATTCAATCAGCTTGGGCCCGTCGGCCGTCAGCATCAGCCCGGCATAAAGGACGCCGCTGAACGGAGTCCCGGCGGCAACCATGGCCCGCGCGGTCGGACGCACGATCTCCGCCATCGCCCGCTCTTCCAGTTCGGGCGTCAGCACCCTTGCCGGGCTATAGGCCCCCATGCCGCCGGTATTGGGGCCGGTATCGCCTTCGCCAACCCGCTTGTGGTCCTGGGCCGAGGCCAGCGGAACCGCAATGTCGCCGTCGACGAGGGCGAACAGGCTGGCTTCCTCCCCTTCCAGGAAGTCCTCGATAACCATGGGGCCGTCGCCGGCCGCAGCAATCGCCTGCTCGGCTTCGGCCCGCGTCATGGCAATGGTGACGCCCTTGCCTGCCGCCAGACCGTCGGCCTTGATGACTACTGGCAGGGAGAAGCGGTGCAGCGCCGCCATCGCAGCGGCCGCGGTATCGACCCGGACATAGGCGGCGGTCGGAATGCCCTCCCGCGCGCAAAGGTCCTTGGTGAAGCCCTTGCTTCCCTCAAGCGTGGCCGCCGCCGCATCGGGCCCGAACACCGGAATATTCGCCGCCCGGCAGGCGTCGGCGACGCCGGCGACCAGGGGCGCTTCCGGCCCAATCACCACCAGGCCGATATTGTGCTGTCGGGCAAAGGCCACCACCTTGGCGCCGTTCGCGGGATCGAGTGCGACGCATTCGGCCCAGCGGGCAATCCCCGGATTGCCAGGCGCTGCGATCAGCTGACCGCAGCTTGGCGATTGCCTCAGCCGCCAGGCCAGCGCATCTTCGCGGCCGCCCGAACCCAAAAGCAGGATATTGATCATCTCGCCGCCCGACACGCCCGGTCTCCTAGCCCAGCAATCCCCCGGCGACAACGCGCCGCCATTCACCGTCAGCGAACTCGCGAGCGCGGTGAAGCGCGCGGTGGAAGATGGTTTCGGACGGGTTCGGGTGCGCGGGGAGATCAGCGGCTTCAAGCGCCACGCGTCGGGCCATTGCTATTTCACCCTGAAGGACGATGGCGCCTGTATCGATGCGGTCATCTGGCGCTCCGGCGCAGGCGCGCTGGCCTTCCGTCCCGAGGACGGCGCAGAAGTGATCGCCACCGGCAAGATGACGACCTATCCCGGTCGGTCCAAATATCAGATCGTTGTCGAGCGGATGGAACTGGCTGGCGAGGGCGCGCTGATGGCCCTGCTCGACAAGCGTCGTCGGGCGCTCGCCGCCGAGGGGCTGTTCGATCCAGCCCGAAAGCGCCGATTGCCGTTCCTGCCACGGGTCATCGGCGTGGTGACCAGCCCGACCGGGGCGGTGATCCGCGACATCCTGCACCGGCTGGAAGACCGTTGCCCCACGCACGTGATGGTTTGGCCCGTCGCCGTCCAGGGCGAGGGGGCGTCCGCGCGCATTGCAGCCGCGATCCGGAACTTTCCGACGATCGAGCCAAGGCCAGACCTGCTGATCGTCGCGCGCGGCGGGGGCTCGATCGAAGACCTGTGGCCGTTCAACGAGGAGGAAGTGGTGCGGGCTGCCGCCGACTGCCCGATCCCGCTGATCAGCGCGGTTGGGCACGAAACGGACACCACGCTGATCGACCATACCGCCGACCTGCGCGCGCCGACGCCAACTGCCGCCGCCGAACTGGCGGTGCCGGTGAGGGCCGAACTCCTTGCCCAACTCGATGATCTTTCCGCCCGCAAGCGCCGCTGCCTCGGCCGCCGGGCGGAGCTCGCCCGGGAACGGCTGGCGCTGACCACGTGCCGTTTGCCGGAGCCGGTCGCCCTGCTGGCACCACGGCAGCAGCGTTTCGACGAGGTGGGCGATCGTCTCCCCCGGGCGTTGCTGGCGCGTACGCATAAAGCCGAAGCGGCGATGAACTATGTCGTCCCGCGCCTGCGCCCCGACCTGCTCGTGCACAAGGTCGAGCGCCTATCCGATAAGCTTGCCGCGGCGTGGAAGATGGCGATGCTGGTGCATCCCGAACGGCCCCTGTCGCGTGGTTTCGTCCGGGTCACCGACCGGTCCGGGCGAACGCTTGTTCACGCCACCGACGCGCGCGCGGCGGGCGACCTTCGGCTGCGATTCGCGGACGGCGAGATCGAGGCGATCGTCGCCACAGGCCGACCGGAACCCCGGCGGGTTGAGCGCAAGCCCCGCGCCGCCTATGTCGCCCCGCAACCTGGCTTGTTCGACAACGAGGACACTCAAGACCCATGCTGATGCAGGGTAGCGGCCGTGAGGCCCGCATCCACTATCTCGCCGGCACCTTCCGCTTGCTCAGCGAGGGCGATCATGTCCGCTGCGCAGTGACGGGGGTCGCCATCCCGCTCGACCAGCTGCGCTATTGGAGCGTGGCGCGGCAGGAACCGTACATCGACGCGGCGGCCAGCGCGCGGGCGGAACAGCGGGCCTCATCTCGTTGACACCGCCTGAGCAGGCCCGCACCCTTCTGGCGCAGGCCAGCCAGGCGCGTCAGGCCGGCCGGTTGGAGGAGGCGGAGGCTCTCGCGCGGCGGGCGGTCGACGCCGACCGTACGGCCGGACCGGCATGGAATCTCCTCGGCCTGATTCAGCTTGACCGAGGCGACCGCGAGGCTGCGATTGCCAGTTTGCGGCAGGCCGTCACGGTCGATCCGGATCCGCCCTTCGCCTGGTTCAATCTGGCAAAGGCGCAGCGCGCGGCCGGTGATGCGGAGGGCGAACTTGCTTCGATTGAGCAGGCGCTCGCCCGGGACGAATATTTTTTGCCGGCCATCCTCGCCAAGGGGGAAGTGCTGCGGCTGCTGGGCAAGGAAGCAGAATCCGCCGAACTGTATCGCTTGCTGCTGCAGGGGCTCGATCCCGCTCAGCAGTTTCCGCCGGCGTTGGCGCAGCAGATCCAGGCCGCTCGCCGGTTCGTGGACGAGCATGGGGAAAGTCAGTGGCAGCGCTACGAGGCGGCTCTGGCGGCCGTTGCGGCAAGCGCTCCGGAAGCGGACCTTGGCCGGGCCGCGGCCTTCGCCGCCCATCGCGCCGGTCGTCGGCGGATCTACCTCAATCAGCCGACCGCCGGGCATTTCCCGTTCCTGCCCGCCTTCGAATATTTTCCCCGCGACCTGTTCCCCTGGTTTTCGGAACTGGAACGTCAAACCGACGTCATCCGGGCCGAGCTCCTGTCGTTGTGGGCCGAGGACGATCCGGAGTTTCGGCCTTATGTCCAATTCAAGCCGGGCGAGCCACTCAACCAGTGGCGCGAGCTCAATCATTCGCCTCGATGGAGTGCCTGGTTCCTGTGGGAAAATGGACGGCGCCACGAGGAGCATTGCCGCCGCTGCCCCCGTACCGCCGATATCATCGCGTCGCTGCCGATGCTGGATATCCCTGGCAAGGGCCCGACCGCCATGTTCTCGGTGCTGCAGCCGCACACGGTGATCCCGGCACACACTGGCTCCACCAACGCTCGCACCACCGTGCACCTGCCGCTGGTGGTGCCGCCCGGCTGCGGTTTCCGGGTCGGCGGCGAGACCCGGGAGTGGCGCGAAGGGGAGGCTTGGGCGTTCGACGACACGATCGAGCACGAGGCATGGAACAACAGCGACCAGCCGCGCGCCATTCTGATCATCGATACATGGAATCCGCTCCTGACCGAGGCCGAGCGGGAGGTCGTCCGGCGGGTCGGCTGACCTATTTGACTCGCTGGACCCGGATCGCCGTCTCGCCGTTCACATTGGCAAGATAAGATCCCATTGCCGCGCGCCGGATGCGGATCTTCGTTCCGTTACGTGGCTCCACAATCAGTTCGCGGGTATCGAGCTGCTGCCAGCGACCGCCCTCGGCCAAGTCGAAGATCCAGCGCCCCGATCCATCCTGACGGGCAAGCGTGACGGTGGTTTCCAGCGGCTGGATTGGAGCTGCCGGGTCATTGTCCCCGAAGACGCCCAGGTTCGGCAGCGCGAGCCCAAACAGCGATCGCCGAGTCCTTTGCGCCTGCTGACGATCCATTGTCAGTAATTCGCCGCTGGCCTGCGCCTGACCCATCGCCGCCACCTCCCGATCGAAGCAGGCAAGGCGTTGGGCCGAATCCGTCAGCGTGCGGCAATCGAGCACTCGGGCAAGCGCGGCGGGCGGCGGTAGCGGCGCCTTGGCCTGGCCAGCGGCAACGCCGCTCCACATCAGCCCAACCAACGCTGCGGCAACGATTTTCATCTGGCCCATCCCCTTTTCAAGCTAAGCCTATGGCGTGCCGGGCAGGCAGGCAAGCAGCCTCATGACCGATGACGGAACGATACCTGACAGGCCCGAAACGTCTGTGACCTTTTTGCTACAACGTGACGCAGAGTTGCCTGCCGACCGCCTCCACTCATTGCCTAGCCGAGAGGCGCTGGCTTAGACGACCGTGTTGAAGAACGGTGAACGCCGTTTTTTGCGGGGGCCGGCGTGAGCCTGCAGGGTCGGCCAAGACTGAATTTTGTGGTTATTTGAGGGGAATTTCGATGAAGATGACTTATCGTCAGCGCCTGTTGGCGTCGACGCTTCTCATCGGCGCTACCAGCCTTGCCTCGCCTGCGTTCGCGCAAGCGCAGGACGAGCAGCCGGAAAACGCTGTTGAAGCGCAAGCCGATCCGAACGCGGGTCAGGCCGACCCAGGTGCAACCGGGGAAGAAACGACGGAAGTCGTCGTCACCGGTTCGCGCATCGCGCGCCGCGACCTGACCTCCACCAGCCCGCTGGCCGTGGTGCAGGACGAAGAATTCGCGCTGTCGGGCTCCGTCAACGTCGAGCAGGTCATCAACACCCTGCCGCAGGTGGTTCCGGGCTTCAGCGCCTTCTCGAACAACCCGGGTGGCGGCGTCGCGACGCTGAACCTGCGTGGCCTCGGCGCGCAGCGGAACCTGGTGCTGGTCAACGGCCGCCGGTACATCTTCTATGATACCAACCAGATCACCGATCTGAACACCGTTCCGTCGTTCCTGATCGAGAGCGTGGACGTGGTGACCGGTGGTGCGTCGGCCGTTTACGGTTCGGACGCCCTGGCGGGTGTCACCAACTTCCGTTTGCGCCGCGACATCAACGGCATGATTGCCGGTGGCCAGTATTCCATCACCCAGAAGGGCGATGGCGCTCGCTGGAACGTCTACGGCGCGATCGGAACCCAGTTCGCCGATGGCAAGGGTAACGTCGCCGTTTACGGTGAGTACTACAACCGCGGCGACATCTTCCAGGATGCGCGCAAGTTTTCGCGTTTCGCTCTGATCGACGGTGACGACGGCCTGATCCAGGGCGGTTCGGCCAACGTTCCGCAGGGTCGCTTCACGACCCCGGGTCAGCTTGCCATCGGTGCGGGCGCGAGCTGCGGCGGCGAAGGCCAGCCCCCACGCAACGCGGGCTGCATCGGTGTCGGCGAGAACACGGTATTCGACGCAAATCTGCTGGGCGGTATCTTCACCACCCCTGGCACGGCGCAGAACTACCTCGACGGCAACTTCGCGTACAACTACGCGCCGGCCAACTACCTGATGGTTCCGCAGAAGCGTTGGACCCTCGGCGGTTACGGCGAGTACGAGGTCACGGAAGGCGTCAACGCCTATGCCGAGGTCGCGTTCGTCAACAACCAGGTCGTGAACCAGTTGGCGGCGACTCCGATCACCCAGGGTGTGACGCTGAACCTCGGCAACGACGCGTTCTGCGATACGCCGACCAGCTACATCAGCGCGGCGACTTGCACCGAACTGCGTGAAGTCGCGGCCAACCAGCTGGCAGCCAACGCTGCGGCGACCGCTGCCGGGGTGGCCCTGCCGTTCGCGACGGTTACCGGTCCGGACATCGTTCGCCTGACCGCCAACTATCGCTTCACGCAGATCGCCAACCGGGTGAACACCGACGACCGCAACGCTTTCCGCGTGGTCGGCGGGGTCAAGGGTGCGATCACCGACAACCTGAACTACGACGCCTACTATCTGTATTCGCGGACGAAGAATTCGCAGGTCCAGATCGGCAACGTCAGCCGCTCGGCGTTCACCGCGAACGTTCAGAACGGCACCTGCAACATCTTCGGGCAGGATCAGCTGAGCGCCGAGTGCATCGACGCCGTTGCGATCAACTCGCAGAACCAGGACACCTCGGTTCTTCAGGTCGCGTCGGGCAGCGTCTCGGGCAACCTGTTCCAGTCGCCTTGGGCGACGGACGCGGTTGGCTTCGCGGTCGGCGCGGAGTGGCGCAAGGTTTCGGCGGAGTTCCTTCCGGATACCGCACTGTCCTCGGGTGACGTGGTCGGCTTCAACGCCGGCGACCCCACCAAGGGCGGTTACAATGTGAAGGAAATCTTCGGTGAGTTGCGCGTGCCGCTCATCCAGGACAACTTCATCAACCGCTTCGAGCTGAACGGCGCCGTCCGTTACTCCGACTACTCGCTTCCCGCGGTGGGCGGCGTATGGACCTACGCTCTGGGTGCGGAGCTTGCTCCGATCCGGGACATCACGTTCCGTGGCCAGTATCAGCGCGCAGTGCGCGCGCCGAACGTTGCCGAGCTGTTCGGCGGTCAGTCCGTCGGCTTCCCGGCGGCGACCGATCCGTGCGCAACCCCGGCGGCAATCCCCGCTGGTCCGATCCGTGACACCTGTATCGCTACGGGCGTTCCGGCCGGCTCCGTGGGCAGCCCAGCGCTGCAGCCGAACAGCCAGATCGAAGGCCTGTTCGGCGGTAACGCACTGCTCGAGGAAGAAGTGGGTGATACCTACACTATCGGTGCCATCATCCGCCCGAGCTTCATCCCGCGCCTGAACCTGACCGTCGACTATTACGACATCGAGGTTCGGAACGTGATCTCGCCGGCCGGCGGTGGCGTCGGCGGTGTTCTCGACCTGTGCTACAACACGGTTCAGGACGCGAGCAACCCGATCTGCCAGCTGATCAACCGCGATCCGTCGGGCAGCCTTTCGGGTGCTGGTGAATTCGTCGTCACGGCGCTCAACCAGAACTTGGGTCGCCTGATTTCGAAGGGCGTCGACTGGTCGGTCGACTACACCCAGCCGCTGAACTTCGGCCTGCTTGGCAACAACTCGCGTCTCAGCTTCTTCTTCCTGGGAAGCTGGACCAAGGAGAGCACGACCGAGGTCATCGAGGGTGTTCCGGAAACGCAGATCAAGTGCGCCGGCAAGTTCGGCAACCTCTGCGGTACTCCGACGCCGAAGTGGAAGTGGTCGAGCCGTCTGTCGTGGATCGACGGTCCGCTGACCAGCACCATCCGCTGGCGGCACCTGAACGCCGTCAAGGACGACGACGATGAGGTCGACTACATCGTCGAGCGCCTGCCGGCCTACAACCTGTTCGACCTCGCCTTCTCGGTCGCTGCGACCGACAACGTGACGCTGAACTTGGGCATCAACAACCTGTTCAACAAGAAGCCGAAGGTCATCGGCGACAACCAGGAACAGGCCAACACCTTCCCGGGCGTTTATGACGTTCTTGGTCGGGACTTCTTCGTGAGCGCTGCCCTGAAGTTCTAAGCTTCGGGTAACCCACGGACAGGAAGGGCGGTGGATCTCGGTCCGCCGCCCTTTCTATTTGTAGTTACCGTTGTGCAATGGAGCCGGCGCAGATTGTCCGCCGAATGGGCACGCCCGCTCCCAGCGCGATGGTCGTCTATTAGATCTTCGGATCGCTCCGATCAGCGGCGTGCTGGGGAGCCGTCCTTTTCGCCGGCGATCCACCAGGCGAGCGGCTGTCCGCCGTCGTCGCCCACCGGTGCGCGCACTCCTACCGCGAGGCCTGCCCGTTCCAGTGTCTCCGCCAACGTCACAGCGCCGGCCTCGTCGAGTGCGGCGTCCAGCAAAGCCGCCAGCCGCAGCTTTTCTCCGGTGGCCATCTGATCAAGCTCTTCAAGCGCTCGCAGGGTTTTCTGTGGAGAAGCCTGCGCCCCTCCCTCCAGGCACCGTCTCACGGCTTCGGTGAACTCGAATGCCGCGGACTGCCCGGGAAAGCGGTGCATGGCCTCCCGAACGGTCTCCGCAAAGGCGGGGGGCGTCGGCAACGGCGCCATGGTCCGACCTCGCGCCACGTTGCGCGCCATTCCAAGCGCCCCGCTGTCATCGGTTGCCCATTGCAGCGCCGCCAGGCGCGCTCGATTGTGACGGACGATCGCGCCGTCCGAATGATGGACAAGGAAGCCGAAGCGTCCCCCGCCGCGCAAAACTCGTGCAGCCTCTCTCGCCGCGCTATCAACGTCGCCATATTCGATCCCGAACTGGCTGGTAATCAGGTCGAATGTGTCGCCCCGAAACGGCAAGGCTTCTACGCGAACAGCCGGTCGGATCGACAGGCCTGCCACCTTTGGCAGGTTTGCAGCGGCATCCACCCCTGTCAGTTTCAAGTCCGGCCGAACCTGCCGCATGCGCCGCAAGACCGCCCCGTCACCTGTGGCGAGATCCAGCACAGCAGCGCCTTTGCGCAAGGAGTGCGCAACCTCGCTCCACAGCCTTTGCTGCAGAGTCTCAAGCGGTGCCGCCCGACCGGGAACGCAGCCCCCACCGGCACGCGCCGCCGGTCCGCTCCAATATGCATTCCAGGCCGCCTGCTTGTCCAAGTCAGGCCATGACCACGTCGAATGCGGCCGTCAGACGCTCGCCCTCGTGAAACGGACGAGTGCCATGGTACATGGTGCTCGGAAACAGCACCATTCGCCCGGGGGCGGGTGCAAATGATCGCAATGCTTTCAGGTCCAGCCCGAGTTCCGGCGGGGCTCCCCCAACCTCCAGACAGCCTTCTCCGCTCGTTCCGGCGTCCGGAATTACGAAGTAGCAGGCGGATGAGATGACACCGTGCGGATGGATGTGCGCGACATGAAAGCCGCCACCGGTCAGCCGAACGGACCAGCTTCCATCCAGCCTCGGCTGACCTTGGCGGTGGCGCAACAACGGGTGTTCCGGGTCGGCTCGCGGCAGGTCCGCCCAGTGCTTCGCCAGGGTCGCCTCGACCGCTTCGCGAAGTTGCCGGATTTCCGCTTCACGTCGCTCGAACAGGCGACCGCGGGTTTGTGTGCCACCGCGCAGGGACTGACCGAGGGGATGCGCTCTGGTCCGATGGAGCGAGCGCAATCGGTCGGCAATCGCTTCGATCGCCTGGGAATCAAGGGGCAGGTCGTGCGCTGCGACCAGCCCGGGCTGCTCGTGCAGCCACTCATTGCGCGGATCACCGGCGAAACGCCACAATATCCCCTGCAGGGCCCAAGCGGTAATGTCCCACCGGTTCTCGGCGAATGCAGCATCGAGCAGTACCTGGGCCAAATCGAGTTGCCGGGTGCGCAACCGATGACGCGCTTCTGCGAGCTTGATCCCTGGCATCTCCGCGGGCACGTGCGCGAAAGCGCGATCGGCAGCCTCGATATCTCCGGCCTCGGACGATTCGATGGCCTCGATCATCAGCAATCCCGGATGCCCGCCCACCGCGTTCTGCCCGTCCCGCGCCGCCGCCGCCGCTTCGCCATGCCGATCCGCCGTGGCAAGGGCCATGGCCAACGCTTCCCACATCGACGTGCTGCGTGGCTCTTGTTCCAGCCGTTGCTCGATGCTGCGGACGAAGCGACTGCCCTCGCCGGCCTCCCAACGCATGCGCGCCAGCGTCAATTGCCCTTGCAGCCAGTCAGGATTGCGCTGAACCGCCGCTTCCAGTGCAAGGGTGGCATCTTCATGCCCCCCCGCCTCCAACGCTTCAGCCAGTTGCAACGTCAGCTGCGGGTCCCCCGGTCGGATCTTCAGCGCGCGGCGAAGCAGGTCGGGTGCGTCGTCCTCGCCCAGCTGCATCGCTGCAGTTGCCGCGCCTACCAACGCCGGCAAGCGGCTCGGCTCCGTCGTGAGCGCCTCCGAATAAGCCTGACGCGCATCCGCAAAACGGCCCATCGCCAACAGGACCCCGCCCCGCATGCTCCTGATCTGCGGCAAGCCGAGCTGGAGATCTTCGGACGTGCGGAGTTCCGCCAACGCCTCTTCGTATTGGCCGAGTCGCTGCAGGAGGGATGCGCGGGCCAGCCGAGCCGCGACGAAGCGCGGATCGGCCGTGACTGCCAGCGCATACATCTGCATCGCCCCATCGGCCTGTCCCGTCTCAGCCAGGAGATTGCCCGCGTTGGTCAGGATGGATGGATCCACAGGTGCCAGTCGCAGCGCCTCTTCGAACAACCGGCCGCTCCGATCGAACTGCCGCTGTCGCTTGGCTACCAGCGCGCTGAGGTGGACCGCAGCGATATGGGCAGGGTTCAGCTCGAGCACCTGACCGAGAAGGGTCGCCGCATCACCGTCACGCCGATTTGCGAACGCCTCTTCCGCCTGTGCGAAGAGGCGGTGGACCTCAGTGCTGGCAACGCTCCCGTTCATCGATCGCGAAACCAGCCCGTGATCGCATAACGCGCCACGGGGGCGAACGGCGGGACGTACGCAACGTTATGCGGTTGAGGTACTCGAAAGATGTTCAGCGCATTGAAGCGCGGCCGAAAGCCTTCGATCACGTCGCCGGCCTCATCGTAGAAATTCAGATAGCCGCCCCAGTCCGGACGCCAATCGATCGCACACAGATTGAGAACATAGGCCACCTGCCAACCCTCTGCGACATGGCTGTCGTCGTGCATCGCCAGGAACTGGCCGGGCCCATAAAGCGTCGCCTGCGCATCGGCCTTCACCAGCTGTGGGATTCCAGTGACGTCCCGAATCAATTGCAGGAAGGGCTCGTCATTGATGAGCTCCATGATCGCATCGTGCGGACCGCCCGGCGCCCAACCTTCCTTGTAGGCATTGAGAATGGGGTATTGGGAGTAGAGAAAACCATAGTCGTCGCCCGCGAGCGCGTCGTGCAAGCGCTTTTGCCGAGACGTCAGTTCGTCGCGGCCCATCTGTGGCAGGCGCTCACGCCGAATATTCTCGGGGGCGTCGACGCCGGCTCGATAGGCGAGGCCCCACGGGGTTTGGGTCGCCAATACCTGATGGAGATTGCGGGCCGATTCCGGGGTCAGGAGATCGCCGATCTGCAGTCGCTGATTTTGGGCGAAATCTTCAGCAAGCCGGTTGCGGTCGAGCGTCGGGTTGAGATCGAACAAGCGGATCATGCGCGCAAAGCCTTTCCACAGATGCCAAGGCCATTACAAGGCGCCGCTACGGAGGTGACCATGGTTCGATTGGCGGCGCGCGACGACGTCGAACAGCTTGCGGAGGCGTTCGCGCGCAACGGCTATGTGCAGGTCCCCGACTTCCTCGATCAAGCGGACGCGACTGCGCTTCACCAGTTGTTGCGCGGCCGCTCGGACTGGAAGCAGGTGTTGACGACCAGCAGCGGCTTCGTCGAGCTTGATCGCCTGACCCGGGCGGCGATGGAGCCGGCGCAGGCGCAAGCGCTGGACGCAGCGGTGTACGCGCAGGCGCGAACCGGATTCCAGTATCGCTATGAAAGCATCCGAGTTCCCGACCCGGCGGCGGAGCGCGCTTCGTCGGACGACCTGCTGGCGAAGCTTGCAAGCGCCATGTCGAACGGTCCGGGTCTGGAGATGCTCCGGCGAGTAACCGGCGCTGAAGACATTGGTTACGCCGATGCCCAGGCCACGGCCTTTGCGCCCGGCGACTTTCTGACCGGTCATGACGATGAGATCGAAGGCAAGCAACGGCGCGCCGCCTATGTGCTGAACCTGACCCCCACTTGGCGGATCGAGTGGGGCGGGCTCTTGCTGTTTCATGGACCCGACGGTCATGTGTCACGCGGGCTGACGCCAAGCTTCAATACTCTCAACATCTTCCGCGTCCCGGTGATGCACAGCGTGTCGGAGGTCAGCCGTGCCAGTCCATACCGGCGCTACTCGGTCACGGGGTGGCTGCGTGCTGGCCAACAACCTTGATGGATTTGGCCTCGCTATTGAACGATCCGTGCTGCTTCCCGCACCGGATCAACGTCGCCGAAGGGACGCTGGAACTGCGACCCACGACGCGCGACCGGCTGACTTGTGAGCCCTTTATCGATGGGCGGAGCGACTTCTCGGTAGCCGCACCGATCTGCGTGCCGCTTGAACAAGCGCTGGCCGCGAAGTTGGATAACAGCCCTCAGCCCGACCGTTTGATCTTTCATATGGGCTTTTGCGGTTCGACCCTCCTTGCCACGATCATTGATCGCCCGGGCAGTGTCTTTGTTGCACGGGAGCCGAACATTCTGGTCGATCTGAGCGATGCAGCGCGTGGCGGAGCGCCGGCCGATAACTGCCTCGACCTTGCTCTGCACCTGCTGCGGCGGCCATTCGTCAAAGGCGAACAGAACGTCATCAAGCCGTCGAACTGGGCAAATTCCTTGCTTCCGGCACTGGCCCGCCGTGCAGGCCTGCGCGCGCTCTTCATCACAACGACACCGCGCGATGCGCTCATTGCCGCGTTGAGGGGCGGTCGCGATCGTTTGGCATTCGTTCTTAGCCTCGGCCAGCACCTCTCTGCCGTTGTGGCCGGTGCCCCGCCCGTATGGCGGGCTTCGGCCGCTGAAACGAACGACCCGCTCGATCGCGCGGCGCGCATGGTGCTCGCGGTCCACTGGATGCAGGAGCAACTGTTCGCCGCCGCAACCAGCGCGCTGAGCGTGCAAGCTTATGACATCGTCAGCTTCGACGAAATTCGCGACGATCTCGGCGAAGCCGTGGTGAAGACGGCGCGGGTCCTCGACCTAGATCTTACCGGATCAATGTTGGACGAAGCAGCCGCGTTGCACCGTGGCCGCAACGCGAAGCAGCGTGGGGCCACCTATTCCGCCGACCGCCGCTTCGCCGAAGACAATGCGTTGCTGTCGGCTCACGGGGTCCGGATCGACCGGGCGCTACGCTGGGCCGATCAGACGTTGCCGGCCAGATCGGCTTAGACCGGTTCCATCTTCAATCCGCCGTCGCCTTCGTCGACCCGTACGGTCTGCCCGTCACGGACATCGCCGCGGAGGATCAGGTCGGCCAGCGGGTCCTGCAGATACTTTTGCACCGCTCGCTTCAAGGGCCTGGCGCCATAAACGGGATCATATCCGACGCGCCCAAGCCATGCGCGCGCGGCTTCGGTCAGCTCTAACGTGATCTTGCGGTCCACCAGCAGCTTGCCAAGGCGCGCCACCTGAATGTCGACAATCGGCGCCATATGGCTGGCCGACAGCCGGTGGAACAGGATGATCTCGTCCAGCCGGTTGAGGAACTCCGGCCGGAAATGGCTGCGCACCACCTCCATCACTTGCCCCTCCACCTTCTCGGCCGGCTCGTTTTCCCCCAGCTGAGCCAGATATTGCGAGCCGAGGTTCGAGGTCAGGATGATCAACGTATTGGTGAAATCCACCGTGCGACCCTGGCCATCGGTCAGGCGACCGTCGTCGAGCACCTGCAGCAGTACGTTGAAAACATCGCCGTGCGCCTTCTCGACTTCGTCGAATAGCACGACCTGATAGGGCCGGCGCCGCACAGCTTCGGTCAGTACGCCGCCTTCCTCATAGCCGACATAGCCCGGCGGAGCCCCGATCAGCCGGGCGACCGCGTGCTTTTCCATGAATTCGCTCATGTCGATGCGGACCATCGCGGTCGCATCATCGAACAGAAACTCGGCCAGTGCCTTGGTGAGCTCGGTCTTGCCGACGCCGGTTGGTCCCAGGAACAGGAATGATCCGAGTGGCCGGTTGGGATCTTGCAGGCCGGCGCGGGCCCTGCGAACGGCGGTGGAAACGGCACGTACCGCTTCCTCCTGGCCGATCACGCGCTTGCCGATCGCCTGCTCCATCTGCAGCAGCTTTTCCCGCTCGCCTTCCAACATGCGATCGACCGGGATTCCGGTCCACCGGCTGACGACAGAGGCGATGTCCTGATCCGTCACTTCCTCGCGCAGCATCGCGTGCTGAGTGGCCGAGCGGGCTTCCTCCAGCTGCTTTTCGAGGCTTGGAATTCGGCCGTATTGCAGTTCGCCCGCCTTGGCGAGGTCGCCCGACCGCTGCGCCTGCTCCAGCTCGATGCGGGCGGCGTCGAGCTGCTCCTGCACCTTGGACGAGGCGGCAATCTTCTCTTTCTCGCCCTGCCAGCGGCTGGTGAGTTCGGCGGACTGCTGCTCTAGATTGGCGAGTTCGGCCTCCAAGGCTTGCAGGCGGTCGCGCGATGCCTCGTCCTTTTCCCTTTTGAGCGCCTCCCGTTCGATCTTGAGCTGCATGATCCGGCGATCGAGATTCTCGATCTCCTCCGGCTTCGATTCCACCTCCATCCGCAGGCGCGAGGCAGCTTCGTCCATGAGGTCGATCGCCTTGTCGGGCAGGAAGCGGTCGGAGATGTAGCGATTGCTGAGCATCGCCGCGGCAACGATCGCCGGATCGGTGATCGTGATGCCATGGTGCAGCTCGTACTTCTCCTTAAGGCCGCGCAGGATCGAAATCGTGTCTTCGACCGTCGGCTCGCCGATGAACACCGGCTGGAAGCGCCGCTCGAGCGCAGCGTCTTTTTCGACATGCTTGCGATATTCATCGAGCGTCGTCGCGCCGATGCAGTGAAGCTCCCCACGGGCCAGGGCCGGCTTCAGCAGGTTGGACGCGTCCATCGCGCCCTCGCTCTTTCCCGCGCCGACCAGCGTGTGCATCTCGTCGATGAACAGGATGATCTCGCCCGCGGCACCCTTCACCTCGTCGAGCACGCCCTTGAGGCGCTCTTCGAACTCACCCCGGTATTTCGCACCGGCAATCAGCGAACCCATGTCGAGCGACAAGAGGCGGCGGTCCTTGAGGCCATCCGGCACGTCGCCGTTGGCGATGCGGATCGCGAGGCCTTCGGCGATGGCGGTCTTGCCGACGCCCGGCTCACCGATCAGCACCGGGTTGTTCTTGGTCCGGCGGGCGAGCACCTGAATGGTGCGGCGGATTTCCTCGTCGCGGCCGATAACCGGGTCGAGCTTGCCCTGCCGGGCTGCATCGGTGAGATCACGCGCAAATTTCTTCAGCGCATCGTACCGGTCTTCCGCGCCCTGCGTGTCGGCGGTGCGTCCGCCGCGCAACTTGTCGATCGCGGCATTGAGGTTTTGCGGCGTGACCCCGGCGTTTGCCAGCGCTTTCCCGACGTCGGTCCCCTTGGCGAGCGCCATGGCAAGCAGGATCCGCTCCACCGTGACGTAGCTGTCGCCCGCCTTTTTCGCGATCTCGCCGGCCTGGTCGAGGATCCGCATCGTATCACCATCCAGGCCAGGCGCGCTGGTCGCTCCCGATCCGGTCACCGCCGGGATCTTGCCCATCAAGGCATCGGCTTCGCGCTGGGCTGCCTTGCCGTCCCCGCCCGCCGCATTGATCAGGCCAGCCGCCATCCCTTGTTCGTCGTCCAGCAGCGCCTTGAGCAGGTGGGCCGGCGCGATCCGCTGGTGGTGTTCGCGCACCGCGATGGTTTGCGCCGCCTGCAGAAAGCCCTTGGCGCGATCGGTCAGTTTCTCGAAGTCCATGAAAGCTCGTGTCCCCTCTTCTCGGAACCCAAGCTAGTGTTGCGTTTCAGCAACACAAGAGGTCACGGCTTATTTCAATGGCGCAAGCGGATCGACCGCATCGGCGGGCGGCGCGGAGATGATCTTCGGCCCGGCCGGAAGGCTGGCGACCGATGTTGCCGCAGCTGCGACCGGCGCAGTGCTGCGCCTGGCACGCTGCGCCATCTCGTACGACTGCGGACAGGCGACGCTGCCGCTGTCCCGTTGACCCCAGGTCCGGAACTTCCAGGTGTCCACATGGAACCGGTGCTTTGTGTAGAACCCGAGGCCCACCGAGTAGCGCGGACCTTCGTTCGCATGGGCAGGGCACAGCCGGCGCATCATCTCGTCGCGGCTGATCGGGGTCAACGGCACCATGTCGATCGCCGACAGGTGCTGGTGAACGCTCTTCGCAGCGCCGCCCGCGCAGCGGTTGAGCACGGGATTGCGGTAGGCGGAAACCGCCTCCACCCGACCGACGGCGGGGATCACGTAGTCGCGGACGTAGCGCAGGGTATTCACGACGTTCGCCCACTCGTCGAGCGGCGGGACGGTGAACGGCTCGGACCCGCAGCGCTGCCATTGGCTGGCCGTGCGCAGCAGCTGCCAGGTGGGGACCACATAGGCGACGCCTGCCTGGTCGAGATAATTGTGGAAGGCCGACACCTGCGCCGCCCGCACCGGCGAACGGGTCATCCATGCGCGATAGCCGGCTTCGTCCTGGCCGAGCGTGACATAGCCCGCCGCCGGGTTCCAGGCGGGCGAATGATAGCCCGGGCTGCCGGCCGCGGAACCGCTGGCCGCCGCCACGGCTAAAAGCGCGAGAAGCTGGCTCATGGAAACAGTATAACGCGCCGCGGCTTGAAAAGACACTGCGGACAGCGCACGTCCGATGGCATGAACCAACCCATACAGGTCGACTTGCCGCATCAGCTTGGCCGCGAGGAGGCTCAGCGCCGCATCGCCGCCAACATTCACAAGCTGCAGGGTTACATTCCCGGCGGGGCGCAGGTGACCAGCAACTGGGTCGGTTCGCGGCTCGACCTGCAGGTCGGTGCGCTTGGCCAGACTGTCGATGCGCGGATCGACGTAGAGGAGAAACACGTCCGCTGCCGCATCGAGCTGCCCGGCATGCTGGCGATGCTGGCCCGCCCGATCGAGGCCGCGCTCAAAAGCAAGTGCAGCGATCTGCTGCTAGAGGATCGCAGCAAGGGCTGACCGGCTTGCCCCGGCGCGATGGGGCGTTAGGCTTCCGCGCAAAGAGGGAGCAACGGGCATGCACCATTTCGCGGTGATCGGATCGGGGCCGGCCGGCTTCTACACGGCCGAGGCGCTGGCCAAGGCCTATGGGCAGCAAGCCAGCATCGATATTCTCGACCGCCTGCCGGTGCCGTACGGCCTGATCCGGTTCGGAGTGGCGCCCGACCACCAGTCGATCAAGGCCGTGGCCAAGCGCTACGAGAAGGTGGCGCTGTCACCCGGGGTGCGGTTCCTCGGCAACGTCCACCTTGGCGCCGACGTCTCGGTCGAGGAGCTGCGCCATTATTACGACGCGGTGGTGCTTGCCACGGGGGCTCCCAACGACCGGCGCCTCGGCATTCCCGGTGACGACCTGCCGGGTGTGGTCGGGTCGGCGGCCTTTGTCGGCTGGTACAATGGCCATCCCGACTTCGCCGATCTCCACCCGCCGCTCGACGGCGCCAGCGCGGCAGTGATCGGCAACGGGAATGTTGCGCTGGACGTGGCGCGGATCCTGTCCAAGACACCGACCGAGTTCGCGGGATCGGACATCGTCGGCCATGCCTTCGAGGCGCTGGCGCATTCATCGGTTTCCACCATCACCATTCTCGGCCGGCGCGGGCCGCAGCAGATCGCGATGACACCAAAAGAGCTGGGCGAGCTCGGCCATCTGGAGGTGGCGACCCCGGTGGTCGACGCGGGTGACTTCCCACCGCCTGCCACCGACGAAGCGTTCGAGCCCGGCCAGCGCAAGTCGATCGGCCTGCTGCGCGAGTTCGCGGCGGCGGGCCCGGACGCCGCCAAGCCCAAGCGGATCGTCTTCGACTTCTTCGCCAAGCCGCTGGCGATCGAAGGTGACGGGCGAGCGGAGCGGGTGCTGGTGGAACGGACCCGGCTGCTGCCCGACGGGACCGCCGAGGGAACGGGCGAAAGATACAGCGTCGATGCCAATCTGGTGGTGACCTGCATCGGTTATGCATCGCCGCCGATCCCGGGCGTCCCCTACGACGATCGGCTCGGCCGCTTTTCCAACCGGGGCGGACTCATTGGGGAGCGGCTCTACGCCGTCGGCTGGGCGCGGCGCGGGCCGACCGGAACCATCGGTACGAACCGGCCGGACGGACAGGAGGTCGCTGAACAGATCGCGGCCGCCATGCCGCCCGGCAGCGAAGGGTCGGGCCGGGACGGGCCCGACGGCCTCGACCGTTTGCTGGCCAGCCGAGGCTGCGATCCCGTGCCCTTTGCCGACTGGCAGAAGATCGAAGCCGCCGAGGTGGCCGCCGCCCGGGCCGGCGCACCGCGGGAAAAGCTGGTCCGGGTCGACCAGATGCTCCGCGCCGGTGGACACTGAATCGCCCATCGTCAGGCTCAGGACATGGTTGCGCTCCGGCGATTGCCTGCTAAAGGACGCCTCGCCTTGGCTCCCGCTAAACAGCGGGTTCCGGTCGGGGAGTAGCTCAGCCTGGTAGAGCACTGTCTTCGGGAGGCAGGGGCCGGAGGTTCGAATCCTCTCTCCCCGACCACTTTATCGATGCTTGAGTGCGACCATCCGGGAGATGGTTGCGCGGGCGAAGCCGCAGCGTTGCCTAAACGCAACCTTAGCTTTTCGATGCTTAAAGCCGGGGCATGAACGCGCATGCTCAGCCTGTTGCCGCTAACTCTGCTCTCAACGACGCAAACGCCTTCAAGGGCATGTCTGCAAATGCCGACCGCTGGCGCGGAGAGTGCATCCAACACTTTGCTGAACTGGAGGTCATCGTCGAGGATTTGCTTCGAGATCTCCACCGCGACCCCAAGCACGGTGACAAGGTTAAAGTTGGTCAACTGGTTGGTCCGGCGTTTGCGCACTTGCGGGATGTGACGGGCAGCAAAGGTCCCTTCGCTGCCAAAGGCCAAGCGATTTCCGGCACGCTGGCAGAGTTGGCATCTTGGGTCGAGTGGCGCGCGCATTTAACGCATGGTGTTTTGACTGTATGGCGCGGGCGTGACGAACAATGGCTGCTGGCGATGGCTCATCGCAGCCCCAACGATCCCACATTGCGGACGCATGCGCTGACTTGGAAAACCGCATGCAATGTCCGCGACCTTATGGCGAAGCAAATCGAGAAGCTTCGGGAGAACGCCCGCTCTCTTGCCAATTCGGTTGCCGGAAAAAGCTAAGTCGCGAACCCCGGGTCCAGCCGGTACGCCTTTCTGAGCAGCGCGGGCCACGCAAGCAGTTTCGCGGCAACCTTCAGGCCCATGGCGCCTTGCTGGGCAGCGACTTCCGGGGTGCCTTGGGGCGGGTTGTTGATCCGGTCGCCGGCGGACAGGGCGTAGATCTGCGCTTCGCAGGCGCGTTCCAGGAAATACATGCGGATGAACGCCTCGCCGACGGTCTCGCCGACAGTCAGCGTGCCGTGATTGCGGAGAAGCATCGCGCTCTTGGTGCCGAGGTCGGCGACGATCCGCTCGCGCTCGTCATGATCGGTGGCGACGCCCTCATAGTCGTGGAAGGCCAGGTCGCCGCCGACCAGCATCGCCGTCTGCGTGAGGGGAAGCAGCCCCTCTTCGTGCGCCGCGACGGCCTGACCGTGAGGCGTATGGAGATGGATGACCGCATGTGCGTCCTCGCGGGCCATGTGAACCGCAGAATGGATTGTGAAGCCCGCCGGGTTGGTGATGAACGGCGTCGGTTCGACCGCATTGCCGTGGATGTCGACCTTGATGAAAGAGGAAGCGGTCACCTCCTCGAACATCAGATTGTAGGGGTTGAGGAGGAAATGATGCTCGGGGCCGGGCACCCTTACGCTCATGTGGGTGAAGATGAGGTCGTCCCAACCGTAATGCGCGACCAGCCGGTAGGCGGCGGCGAGATCGATGCGGAGCTTCCACTCTTCCTCGCTGACCTTGCCGGCCATGCTGGGAATGTCGACTTCGGCAAGGGCGGTCGCTCCGGTCATTCCGGCGTTGATGGCGTCGACGCGGTTCATGATGGCTGCTCCTGATTGTCGGGGTGGGCGGCGATGAAGGCGGGGAGGGCGCTGGCGGCTTCGTCGGCGCGGACCAGCGTGGGGTAAGGCTTCAGCGGCACGTCGAAGCGGCGCGCATTGTACAGCTGCGGAACCAGGCAAATGTCCGCCATGCCGACCTGGTCGCCGAACAGGAACCGGCCGGCGCGTGGCGCGGCCAGCGCCTCGAGCGCGGCGAGACCTTCGGCGACCCAGTGCCGGTACCAGCGGTCCACGGCGTCCTGCTCCTGCCCGAACTCGCTCTTGAGATATTTCAGCACCCGGAGGTTGTTGAGCGGGTGGATGTCGCAAGCGATCGTCAGCGCGAGCGCCAGCACATGTGCCCGGTCGCCCGGCTTCTTCGGCACGAACGGCGGATCGGGGTGCTTGGCGTCGAGATAGTCTAAAATGGCGAGGCTCTGGGTCAGCTTCAGGCCGTCGATCTCCAGCATCGGCACGAAGCCCTGCGGATTGAGCGCGCGATACTCGGGCGATTTCTGTGCGCCGTCCACCAGGCTGACGGGATGGCGGTCGTACTCGACGCCTTTCAGGTTGAGCGCGATGCGAACGCGGTAGCTGGCCGATGAGCGGAAATAGTCATGGAGGATGGGACGGGTCACCAAGTCACGATAATCCTCGCTAGCTCCGCCGTCATCCCCGCGAAAATGGGGATCCATCTCCCGACCGCCTCGCCGTTTCCGAGCTTGCGAAATGGACTCCCGCCTACGCGGGAGTGACGGGAGAAAGGAATGGCGCGACCACCTGCGCCGGCACGCGGATCGGGCGACCGGCCGCCTTGTCGATGATCGCCCAGGTGGTGCGCGCCTTGACCAGCACCTTCCCGTCCGGGCCGGTGAACTCCATCAGCCGGTCGAACTTGGCGCCCTTGGGCGCTTCGCCGACCCAGGTTCGACCGGTGACCACGTCGCCTTCGAAGGCCGGGCGGAGATAGTCGATCTCGTGGCGGACGATCACCCAGAAATAGTCTTCGGCGTGGCGCGGGTCGGCAAGGCTGTACCAGTGCGCCAGCGCGACCTGCTGAATCCATTGGACCCACACCGCATTGTTGACGTGGCCGAGCTCGTCGATGTGCTCGGGCAGGGCTGTGAGCTGGAGGGTGAAGACGGGGTTGGTCATGTCACCTCGTCATTGCGAGGAGCGGAGCGACGAAGCAATCCAGTTCTCGCCGCAAGAGCGAATGGATTGCTTCGCTACGCTCGCAATGACGCTCGGCTACTCCGCCCCGCCGTTTTCCGTCAGCACGAAGGCATAGGCTTCCGCCTGTTCCTTCAGACTGTCCCACCGGCCCGACTTTCCGCCGTGACCCGCGCCCATGTTGATCTTCAAGAGCAGGGTGTTGGTATCGGTCTTGGTGTCGCGCAGCTTGGCGGCCCATTTCGCCGGCTCCCAATAGGTGACGCGCGGGTCATTGAGGCCGCCGGTGATCAGCAGCGGCGGGTAGGCGTGGGCCTTGACCTGATCGTAGGGCGAATAGCTGCGGATATAGTCGAATGCGGCCTTGTCGGTGATCGGGTTACCCCACTCCGGCCACTCGCCCGGCGTGAGCGGCAGCGTGTCGTCGAGCATGGTGTTGAGAACATCGACGAAGGGCACGTCGGCGACCACGGCGCCGAACAGGTCGGGGTCCGAGTTCACCACCGCGCCCATCAGCTCGCCGCCGGCCGAGCCGCCCTGGGCGGCGATCTTGCCGGGAGAGGTGAACTTCGCCGCGACCAAACCCTTCGCCGCATCGACGAAGTCGTTGAAGGTGTTGGTCCGCTTGGTCAGCTTGCCGTCGAGGAACCACTGGTAGCCAAGGTCGTCGCCGCCGCGGATGTGGGCGATGGCATAAGCATAGCCGCGGTCGAGCAGGCTGAGGCGCGAGGCGGAGAAGCTGGGCGGAATGGCATAGCCGTAGGCGCCATAGGCATAGAGGAACAGCGGCTGGCTGCCGTCCTTCTTGAAGCCCTTCTTGTAAACGACCGAGACCGGAACGCGCTTGCCGTCGCGGGTCGGCAGCATCAGCCGTTCGGTTGCGTATTGCGAAGCGTCGTAGCCCGACGGGATCTCCTGCACCTTCAAGGTGGTGAGCTTGTCCGTCTTTGGATCATAGTCGTAGACCGTGCCCGGCGTGACCATCGAGCTGTAGCTCAGGCGGTAGGCGGTGGGCGCATATTCCGGATTGCTTCCAAAGCCGGCGTTGTAGCTCGCTTCGGCGAAGGGGATGCGCTTTTCCGCACCCGACCGGTAATCGCGCAGGATCAGCTGATCGAGACCGTCGACCCGGGTGGTCAGCGCCAGGTGATCGCGGAAGCTGGTCAGGCCGCGCAGGTAGGTGCGGTCGGAGCCGGGGACGACCTCGGTCCATCTGCCCGGGGTCTTCGGATCGGCCGACACCACGCGGAAATTGACGTGCTTGTCGTTGGTGAGGATCCATAAGCGGCCGTGCGCCGCGTCGGCTTCATACTGCCGGTCCTTGCTTCGCGGGCTGATGAGCGTCAGCGGCCTGGTCGGATCGGACGCGGAAACGAAGCGCACCTCGCTGGTGGTGTTGTCGCCAGTGGCGATGAAGATCAGGCTCTTGTCCTGGCTTTGGCCGACACCGACCGAAAAGCCCTTGTCCAGCGTTTCTTCGTATAGGGTGCGGGTCTCGCCCAGCGGCGCGCCGACCCGGTGGTAGCGGGCGCGGTAGCTGCGCCAGTTATCGTTCACCTCCGTGAACACCACGCCCTTGCTGTCGCTGGTCCACACCGGCGAGCCGATGCCGACTTCGGTGACCGTCTCCAGGTCCTTGCCAGTGAGGAGGTCGCGGATCTTCAGCTTGAACCGCTCGGAGCCGTTGTCGTCGATCAGCACGGCGGCGAGGCGGCCATCCGGGCTGACCTCCATTGCGCCAAGGCGAAAATACTCCTTGCCCGCCGCTTCCTTCACCTCATCGAAGATGAGTTCTCCCTCGCTCGTCCTGAGCGGAAGCTCCGTAGGAGCTGAAGTCGAAGGGCGTTGGTCGGGAGAAACGCCCTTCGACTTCGCTGCGCTTCGCTCAGGACGAGCGGGTGCGAGCGCGCCATCCTTCACCGGCTTGCGATACCACTGCCGATATTGCGCGCCCGGCTGGAACGCCCACCAATAGAGATAGTCGCCATCCTTGACCGGAACGGAGGAATCATCCTCCTTTTGCCGACCCTTCATCTCTTCGAACAGCGTGTCGATCAGCTGCTGACGCGGCGCCTTCCACGCATCGAAATAGGCGTTTTCCGCCTTGAGGTAGGCGAGCACATCCGCGTCATCGACCTTGGGATAATCCTTGTCGCGCAGCCAGGCATAAGGGTCCTCGATGCGAATCCCGTGCCGTTCGTAAGCGTAAGGGCGCTGCTCGGCCTTGGGCGGGGCGGGGAGTTCGGCGGCTCGGTTCATGGGGACTTTCTGGGCTGAAGCGGGGAGTGGGCTGGCCGCGATCAACGCCGCGGCGAGGGGGAACAGGCGCATGGTCTCTCCACAGATGGGTTGCCAACCTCATCACCGACAAGAGGCTGCTGCGTCCAGCGCAAAAGCGCGGTAGAGGGCGGCCCATGTCCACTTACGCCGACCGCCTCTCCGCCCTCCGTGTCCAGCTCAAGTCCGATGGCCTCGACGGCTTTGTCGTGCCGCTGACCGACGAGCATATGAGCGAATATGTCGGCTCCTATGCGCAGCGGCTGGCCTGGCTGACGGGGTTCGAAGGATCGGCAGGCAGCGCAGTTGTGCTGCCGGCGGAAGCGGCGATCTTCACCGACGGGCGCTACACTTTGCAGGTGCGTCAACAGGTCGACGGCGAGCAGTGGCAGTATCAGTCGGTGCCGGAGACGAGCATTGCCGGCTGGCTGAAGGAACATGCGCCGGAAGGGGCGCGGATCGGCTACGACCCGTGGCTGCACCGCAAGGATTGGGTGGAGCAGGCGGGCAAGGCGCTTGGCGCGAAGGGCGCGAGCCTGGTGCCGGTCAGGGATAATCCGATCGACCGGGTGTGGGCGGATCGGCCCGAGGCGTCAAAGGCCGCGCTGGCCGTGCATCCCGAGCGGTTGGCCGGGCGGTCTTCCGCTGACAAGCGGCAGACCATTGCCGACTGGCTGGGCGAGCAGAAGGCGGACGCGGCGGTGCTGGCGGCGCTGGATTCGATCGCCTGGACCTTCAACGTGCGCGGCACGGACGTCAGCCACACCCCGGTCGCGCTGGCCTATGCGCTGGTCCATGCGGACGGTACCTCCGACCTGTTCGTGGCGGGTGAAAAGGTGACGCCGGACCTGATGCAGCACCTCGGCAACGGGGTCCGGCTGCATGAGCGGTCGGCGTTCGAGGACGCGCTCGGTGGCTTGGGTGGCAAGACGGTGGCGGTCGATCCGGAGCGGTCGGTCGCGGCGATCTTCGAGGCGCTGGAAGGCGCGGGAGCGAACGTGGTCGCGGTCCGCGACCCGACGGTGCTGCCGCGGGCGATCAAGAATGACGCGGAGCTGGCGGGGCATCGGTCGGCGCAGGTGCGCGACGGGGCGGCGATCGCGCGCTTTCTCAAGTGGGTCGAGTCGGAGGCGCCAGCGGGCGAGCTGGACGAGCTCACCGCTTCGAACAAGCTGGAGGCATTGCGGCGGGAAAACCCGGAACTGCGCGACCTCAGCTTCGACAGCATCTCCGGCGCTGGGCCGAATGGCGCCATCGTCCACTATCGCTCCACCGAAAAGACCAACCGCAAGTTGGAGCAGGGCTCGCTGTACCTGATCGATTCGGGCGGACAGTATGTCGACGGCACGACGGACATCACCCGTACGCTGGCGATCGGCGAGCCGACGGCCGAGATGCGCGACCGCTTCACGCGCGTGCTGCAGGGCCATATCGCCATCGCCACCGCCGTCTTCCCCAAGGGCACCCGGGGCGGGCAGCTGGACAGCTTTGCCCGGCGGCCGCTGTGGGAGGCGGGGCTGGATTACGCGCACGGCACCGGACACGGAGTCGGCAGCTTCCTGTCGGTGCACGAAGGGCCGCAGCGCATCGCGCCGGTCGGCGGTGCCTATGCCGGCGGCGACGAGCCGCTGGCCGCGGGCATGATCCTTTCGAACGAGCCGGGTTATTACAAGACGGGCGAATACGGTATCCGGATCGAGAATCTGGTGCTGGTGGTGCCGGTCGAGATCGATGGGGCGGAAAAGGAGATGCTCGGCTTCGAGACGCTGACCTTCGCCCCGATCGAGCGGCGGCTGATCGTCCGCGAGATGCTGAGCTTGGCCGAGGTTCAGTGGCTCAACGATTATCACCGGCAGGTGGTGGAAAAGATCGGGCCGACCTTGGACGGTGAGGAACGAGCGTGGCTGGAGAAGGCGTGCGCTGCGCTGTGATCGCTCGTCCTGAGCGAAGCGCAGCGTAGTCGAAGGGCGCAAGCACGAGAGAACGCCCTTCGCCTACGCTCCTTCGTTGCTCCGCTCAGGGCGAGCGGTATCTTCCGTCAACTTATGCCGCTCTTTGGTGCGCGCCTGGTCCTTCCGCTTGCGCAGATTTTCCCGCAGCTGCGCGGCCAGCCGTTCGGCTTTATCCTTGTCGCTCATTCTCTTGCCTTGACATAGCGGAGGCCGCGCGGCCATAGGCCCGCCCGTCCCCCGGACAGTGCTGCCGTAGCTCAGTGGTAGAGCGCATCCTTGGTAAGGCTGAGGTCGTGAGTTCAATCCTCACCGGCAGCACCATCTTTTGCGAAGAGCGACCCGCCAGTGGCAGGTCGCCGCAAAAGATCGCTGGTCTTCAGACCAGCGGGAGGTAGTGGGAACCATGCGCTTCTTCTCCGATAACGCCGCCGCCGCGCACCCCGCCGTCCTTGAGGCGATGATCGCGGCCAACCGGCTCGACACCGCTTACGACGGCGACGCCTGGAGCCAGAAGCTCGACGCCGCCTTTTCCGACCTGTTCGAAACCGATGTCACGGCCCTGTGGGTGACGACGGGCACCGCGGCCAACTGCCTTGCGCTGGCGGCGATGGTCCCGCCCTATGGCGGTGTGCTGTGCCACCGCGAGGCGCACATCAATGTCGACGAGGCCGGCGCACCCGAGTTCTTTTCGGGCGGGGCCAAGCTGCTGCTGGTCGATGGGCCGGGCGCCAAGCTGACGGTCGACGCTGTGGCGGAAGCGCGTGGACGCATCCGCGCCGACGTGCACCAGACCCAGCCGCACGCCCTGTCGATTACCAACGCTTCGGAATATGGCCTCGTCTACACGCCGGAGGAAACGGCGGCGCTAGGCGAGTTTGCGCATACGCACGGCCTCGGCTTCCATCTCGATGGCGCGCGCTTCGCAAATGCGGTGGTGTCGACCGGGGCCTCACCTGCCGAGCTGACGTGGAGGGCGGGGGTGGACGCGCTGAGCTTTGGCTTCGTCAAGAACGGCGGGCTGTCGAGCGAAGCGTTGATCCTGTTCAAGCCCGAGCTTGTCGACAGCGTGATCCGGCGGCGCAAGCGGGCCGGGCACCTGCTCAGCAAGGGCCGCTATCTGGCCTCTCAATTGCTGGCCATGCTGGACGAGGAGATCTGGCTGACCAACGCCCGCATCGCCAACGATGCCGCGCAACGGTTGGCTGCCGCGGCGGGCGAGCGGCTGGTCTACCCGGTGCAGGCAAACGAGATCTTCCTTCGGCTAACGGCCGACGAAGCGGCTGACCTGCGGGCCCAGGGCTATGACTTTTACGACTGGGGGGTGGGCGAGGCCCGGCTGGTGACCAGCTGGGACCAGGACCTTGCCGCGGTCGATCGGCTGGCCGCCGCCATCCGCGCCTTGTGAGCGAGCGCGCGAGGGGAGTGGCTCTCCCCTTCATCATCTTCACCCTGATCTGGGGGTCGACCTGGATCGTTATCCGCGATCAGCTTGGGGCGGTACCGCCGCAATGGTCGGTGACCTACCGCTTCATCATCGCCGCCGCCGCCATGTTCGCCATCGCCAGGTGGAAGAAGTCACCGCTGAGGCTCGCCCGGTCCGACTGGCTGTTCGTCGCCGCAATCGGCGTGTTCCAGTTCTGCATCAATTTCAACGCGGTCTATGTCGCCGAGCATTATATCACCTCCGGGCTGGTCGCGACGGTATTCGCGCTGCTGCTGATCCCCAACAGCCTGCTCGCATGGGCGCTGCTCGGGCAGAAGCCGGGCGGCAGGTTCATGGCCTGCTCCGCCGTCGCCATCGCCGGTATCGGCCTATTGTTCTGGCAGGAGCTTCGGCGCGACCAGGCAGACGCCGCGGCAGTGGTGGCGGGGATCAGCTGGACCCTGCTGGGCGTGCTCGGGGCGTCCTTAAGCAACGTGCTGCAGGCGACGGAACGGGCGCGCCACATTCCCGTGCTGACCATGCTCGCCTGGGCGATGCTGGCCGGCGCGACGGTTGACGGAGCGCTGGCACTGGCCATCGCCGGGCCACCGGTGATTGAATGGCGACTGACCTACTGGCTGGGTCTCATCTATCTCGCCGTCTTTGCCTCCGCCCTGTGCTTCAGCCTCTACTTTCCGGTCGTGCGCAAGATCGGACCCGGCAAGGCGGCCTATTCAAGCGCGCTGGTGCCGATCGTCGCCATGGCGCTGTCGACGCTGTTCGAACGCTATCAATGGACGATTCTTTCGGCGGCCGGCGCATCGCTGGCGATCGGCGGGATGGTGCTGGCGGTGATGAGCCGCCGGTCGCCCGCGCCGCCGCCGGTCGCCGACTAGGATTTCGGCGGTAGCGGCGGCGGGCGCTGGATGGCGCGCTCGGCCGGCGGCAGTTCATTGAGGTGGCGAGCCTTCCACTCCATCGATGCCCGGACCCGGTTGTAGCCCGACGGGTGGGTGAAGAAGACAATTTCCTCCAGCCTGCCCGGTTCCAGCTTGCGATATTCGGACAGGCGCATGGCGACCCGCGCGAAGCCGTCCGGCTCCCGCGCGGCATCGCGTCCGAAGCTGTCCGCCTCGATCTCGCTGACGCGCGTGATCGAATTTAGGATTGGGGTCATCAGCATCATGACGATGCCGGCCACGATCGCATAGGCCGGCAGCGCCGCGGGATCGGCCGGCCCGGCCACCTTCCATCGGTCCGAGTGGCGGCGCAGCAGCCTCGGCGTTACCCACCACAGGACGAAGAACAGCGTGAGCAGCACCAGCCCGACGCTGAGGATGCGCTTCAGGACATGATCAAGGACATAATGGCCCATCTCGTGCCCCATCACCGCCTTGACCTCTTCGGGCGAGGTTCGGTTGAGCAGATTGTCGTTCAGCGAAATGCGGACGGTCGGGCCGAGGCCGCTGACGTTTGCCGAGATTCGATCGGTCTGCTTGGACGCGTCGAAGACGTAAACATTGTCCGCCGGGATGTTGTTCGCCTTGGCCATGGCCAGGATTTCATCGCGCAGCGGTCCCTCGGCCATGGGCTGATAGGTGTTGAACAGCGGGGAAATGAAGACCGGACTGATGAGAGCCGCGAAGGTGAGCAGGGCGACCGCGACCCCCGTGCCCCAAAGCCACCAGCTGCGCGGTGCCCGCCGGACCACCGCGAATAGCGCCATCAGGACCAGCGGCATCACGACCAGCGAAAGGGCAAAGCCGATACCCTGTTCGCCAAGCCAGCCGCCGAGCGAAAGGTTCATGAGGCCGTAAGAGCGTTCGCGAAAGAAGCCGGTGTAGATCGACCATGGCGCCATGATCAGCGTGGTCGCGAGAATGTAGGGCAGCGCGTAGAGCGCGGGCCTTAGCCATTCCCGCCGGGTCACTCGTCCCGCCCAGGCACTCCAGCGCGCCGACCAACCGAAGTGGAGCAGCGCCCAGTTCACGAGCACATTCAACACAGTGCTCCACAACAGCAGCCAATAGCCGCCCTCGAAATAGGCATTGGATCGTTCGCGCGCTGCGCCTTGGACCATGTTCAGATAGGCCTGCGTTGCCGCGTCGACGTCGAAGGCTGCCGTGGCGGCAAGCGCAAAGCTGCTCATGAGCTGATTTCTCCCCCGCCACGGAGGCTAACCGGTCCGCCGCGGTCGGGCTAGCGACTTTCGTGCCGGCTGCCTAAATCCCATCCCATGCTAGACGCCCGCCCAGCCACTGCCCCCGCCACTCCGCCAATCGTTCGCCGGGAGGACTACCGGGCGCCGGACTGGCTGGTCCCTTCGCTGGAGCTGGAGTTCGATCTGGACCCGGCGCGCACGGTGGTGCGTGCGCGCTTGCAGGTCGACCGCAACGGCGAGCACGACCGGCCGCTTAGGCTCGACGGCGAGGAACTGGAGCTGATCGCCGTTCGGGTCGACGGCGTGCCGGTCGAACACCGGATGGAAGGCGGCACGCTGGTCGTTGCGATCGAGGGCGCTTCGGCGGTCATCGAGACCGAGGTTGTGATCGCCCCTGACCGGAATACGCAGCTGATGGGGCTCTACGCCTCTGGCGGCCTGCTCTGCACCCAGTGCGAAGCCGAAGGTTTCCGCCGCATCACCTTCTTTCCGGATCGTCCCGACGTCCTCAGCCGCTACCGGGTTCGGATGAGCGCCGACAAGAGGCGCTACCCCGTGCTGCTGGCGAACGGCAATCCGGTCGACAGCGGCGAGGGCGAGGGGGGCACCCATTGGGCGGTGTGGGAAGACCCGTTCCCCAAGCCCTGCTACCTGTTCGCGCTGGTCGCCGGCGACCTGGCGGTCAATCGCGACCGCTTCATCACGGCGAGCGGGCGCGAGGTCGAGCTTGGGATCTGGGTTCGCGAGGCCGACCTTCCCAAGACCGAACATGCGATGTGGGCACTGAAGACGTCGATGGCCTGGGACGAACAGGCCTATGGCCGCGAGTACGACCTCGACCGGTTCAACATCGTCGCCGTCGCCGATTTCAACTTCGGCGCGATGGAGAACAAGGGGCTCAACATCTTCAACTCGCGCTACATCCTGGCCGATACCGATACCGCCAGCGATGCGGACTTCGACGCGATCGCGGCGGTGGTCGCGCACGAATATTTCCACAACTGGTCGGGCAATCGGGTCACCTGCCGCGACTGGTTCCAGCTGTCATTGAAGGAAGGGCTGACCGTCTTTCGCGACCAGCAATTTTCGGCCGCCATGGGGTCGGAAGCGGTGGAGCGGATCGACCAGGTCCGGACGCTCAGGGCCGCTCAGTTCCCGGAGGATGCAGGGCCGCTCGCCCACCCGATCCGGCCGGACAGCTACATGGAGATCGCCAACTTCTACACCGCGACCGTTTATAACAAGGGCGCCGAGGTGATCCGCATGCTGCGCACCATCCTTGGGCCCGATCAATATCGCGCGGGGACGGACCTCTATTTCGCGCGGCACGACGGGCAGGCGGTGACCTGCGAGGATTTCGTCAAGGCGATGGAGGACGCCAGCGGGATCGACCTGGCGCAGTTCCGCCTATGGTATTCGCAGGCCGGAACGCCGCGTGTGCAGGCGCGGCTGGAGCAGGTCGGTCAGGCGACTCGCCTCCATTTGCGGCAGATCCTGCCATCTACGCCGGGACAGGCGGAAAAGCAGCCGATGCTCATCCCGTTGAAGGTCGCGTTGATCGGGCGGGACAGTCTGGCGGAGGCGATGCCCGAGCAGACCGTGCTGCTGCATGAGGCGGAGCAGACCATCGACCTGCCCGCAAGCGAACCTGCCTTTCTTTCGATCAACCGCCATTTCTCCGCGCCGGTGATCGTCGAGGCGGAGCGCCGGCCCGGCGAGCTCGAGGCGCTGGCGGTGGCCGACACCGACAGCTTCGCCCGCTACGAGGCGGTGCAGGAGCTGATGCTGCGCGAGCTGTTGCGCGGGATCGGGGGCGACCATGTCGACGCCGAGCCGGTGATCGCGGCCATCCGCTCGACGCTGCAGTCGAATGCGCTCGATCCGGCGTTCAAGGCAGATGCGATCATCCTGCCGAGCGAGACCCTGCTGGCGGAACGGCTGGAAACGTCGGATCCGGCCCAGGTGCATAAGGTGCGTGACGGCCTGCGCGCGGCGGTCGGGCAGGCGCTCGGCTCCGAACTCGTCGAGCATTATCGCGCTGCTTCCGCCGCCGACCCGGAGAGCCGGTCGGGCGCCGACAAGGGCCTGCGGCGGCTGCGGGCAGCGACGCTGGGCTATCTGGCGGCCGGTGAGCCCGCACAGGCCACTCAGCTGGCAAAGGAGCAGTTCGAGGGTGCCCGGACCATGACCGAGCGGCAATCGGCCCTGGCCGTGCTCGCGATGCTGGGCGGCCCACCCGCGGAGGCCGCCCTGGCGACATTCTACGACCGCTACCGCCACGATCAGCTGGTGATCGACAAATGGTTCGGAGTGCAGGCGTCGACCAACCGTTACGATGCGATCGATACGGTCGAACGGCTCGCCCGTCATCCGGACTTTACGCTCGCCAACCCCAATCGGCTGCGGGCATTGGTCGGTGCGTTTACGGCGTCGCCATTCGCGTTCCACCGCGAGGATGGCCGCGGCTACGACTTCCTCGCCGGAATGATCCTGGAGGCGGACAAGCTCAATCCGCAAACCGCCGCCCGCTTCGTCCCCCCGCTCGGCCGCTGGCGCAAGCTGGAGCCGGGCCGGGCCGGCCTGATGCGCGCGGCGCTGGAACGGATCGTGGCGACCCCTGGTCTCAGCAAGGACGTGTTCGAGCAGGCGAGCAAGTCGCTAGGTTGACACCCTCAGCCGCCGATCCACTGGGCTGCCTGCAACGCAACGGCGTTGGCGGCCTGGTTGATCGCCGGGCCGACCGTCGCGGCGGTTCCGTCGGCCGGTGCGGTCGCCTCGAACCGACGCGTTTCCACTCGCGCGCCTCCGCCGGTGGACAGGCTGGCGTCGAAGATCACGATCACCTGACCGGTGGCGGCGTCATAGCCGAAGCGCTCCAGCGTGCCGGTGACGCGCAGGGCCGGGTCGAGCGAGGACTGCCTGGGATCCAGCACCACCCGGCTGGTGGTGCGCTTCACCGTCTCAGTCAGTAGCTGCTGGAACAGCCGGTCGGGCGTGTCGACATATTGCAGGTCCTCGACATAGGTGACGCGGCCGGGCGCCTCCAGCACGGGAACCCGCACCTGCCGGATCTCCTTGCTGATGCCGGGCGCTTCGATCGTGACCGCTTCGCCGGCAGAGGCCGAGCGGGCGATCTGCACCGGCGCGGCCTGGGGCGTCAGGGTGAGCAGCGTGGCCGGCGTCTTGCCACCGCCGAAGCAGGCGGACAGGGCAAGCGCGGCGGCGAGTGGGAGAGCGAGGCGAAAGGCGCGCATCAATTAGTCTTTCCAGGCTTGTGGTCCGGCAGTTTGGGCGGGCCGAGCACGCCGGTCACGCCGCCCTGTTCCAGTCGCTGGCTGACACCGTCCAGGCTTTCGGTCAGGTCGCGCAGGTCGCGGACTAGGCGATTGACTTCGGGCAGAGTGGATTTGGTCAGGTTCTGCACGCCGGGGCGGGCGTCCGCGACCAGGGCGTCGATGTTGGCGGTGGTCTGCTGGATGGAAGCGATCGATTTGCGCAGGTCCTCCGCCGCGGGGCGGCCCTGCTCGTTCACCAGCCGGTCGGTGCTGTTCGCCAGCCGCGCGACATTGGCCGCCGCCTCGCTGGCATTGCGGGCGGCGATCCGGGCATCGGCCACCGTGTCGGCCAGTTCCGGCGCCCGCTCTGCGAGCACCCGCGTGGTCGTGTCGACGTTCTCGAGAATGTCGGAAATCGCGTTCTGATTGCGATCGCTCAGCAACTCGGTCAGGCGCTCGGTCAGCCGCTGGATGCGGTCGAGCAGTTCCGGCGCGGAGTTGAGTAGCGCGCCCAAGCCGCCGGAGGAGGACGGCACCACCGGACACCCCTGCGGACCCGGCTGCGTCAATGGTCGCGCACCCTTGACCGCACCGTCCAGCTGGATCTCGGACACGCCGGTGAAGCCGACTCCCTTGATCTGCGCGGTCGTGCCCTGCAGCACCGGGGTGTCCTCGCTCACCTCGATTCGAACCCACACGAATTCGGGCCGGTCGGGCAGCAGCGAGATGCGGGTGATCTGGCCCACCGGAACGCCGGAGAAGCTGACATTCGAACCGCGGTTGAGGCCGCCGACGCCTTGGCTGAAATAGATGTCGAAGCAGCGCCGCTGCTCGGTATTGAGGCCGGCGATCCAGACCGCGAACAGCAGCAAGCCGATCAGCAGCGCCAGCACGACGCTGCCCACCAGCACTTGGTTGGAACGAGTTTCCATGGCCCTTCTTCGCGTCCCCGCTACGCTGCCGCGGCAGCGCGTCCGCGCGGCCCGTTAAAATATTCTTGAATCCAAGGATGATCCAACTGGAGCAAGCGATCAATCGTGTCCACCGCGATCACTCGCCGGTCGGCCAGCACGGCCACCCGGTCGCAGATGGCGTAAAGGCTGTCGAGGTCGTGAGTGATGAGGAAGACAGTCAGGTTGAGGTTCTCGCGCAGGTTGAGGATCAGCTGGTCAAACGCTTGAGCACCGATCGGGTCCAATCCCGCCGTCGGCTCGTCGAGGAACAGCAGTTCCGGATCCAGCGCCAGCGCCCGCGCAAGCCCCGCGCGCTTGCGCATGCCGCCGGACAATTCGGACGGGTATTTTGCGCCGGCATCCGGGGGCAGGCCCGACATGGCGATCTTGTAGCCCGCGATCTCGTCCAGCAGCGGCGGCTTGATGAACGGGAAATATTCCCGGATCGGTACCTCCACATTCTCGGCCACGGTCAAGGTGGAGAACAGCGCACCATTCTGGAAAAGGATGCCCCAGCGCCGGCGGATGTTCTTGGCCTCGTCCTCCGACCGGCCGATCATGTTTTCGCCCAGCACCTCGACTTCGCCCGCTTCCGGCGTCTGCAGCCCGATGATGGAGCGCATCAGCACCGACTTGCCGGTACCCGATCCGCCAACCACGCCGATGATCTCGCCCCGGCGGACGTCGAGGTCGAGGTTGTCGTGGACCACGGAGTCGCCAAACGCGTTGCGCAGCCCGCGCACCTTGATGATCGGGGTCTCGCCCTCGGGCAGCACCGGAACGGACGACGAGGCCGTCAAATCCAGCCGACCGAGCTGAAGAAGACGGCAAACACGGCGTCGAGCACGATCACCAGGAAGATCGACTGGACCACGGCGGCCGTGGTCTTGAGGCCGACCTGCTCGGCATCGTTGGCCACCAGCATGCCTTGGAAGCAGCCAGCGAGTGCGATGATGAAACCGAACACCGGCGCCTTGATCAGTCCGACCCACAGGTCGGTCGCCGGCACCACGTCGCCCAGCAGCTGGATATAGGTCAGCGGCGGAATGCCAAGGCTCACCCAGCAGAACAGGCCGCCCCCGATCAGCGACGCGATCATCGCCCAGAAGGCGAGCAGCGGCATCATCAGCACGCAGGCGATCATCCGGGGGATCACCAGCGCTTCGATCGGTGACACGCCGATGGTGCGCATCGCGTCGACCTCTTCCGTGATCTTCATGGTCCCGATCTGCGCCGCGAACGCGCTGCCCGACCGACCGGCGACCATGATCGCCGTCATCAGCGGGCCAAGCTCACGGACCGTGATCCGGCCAACGAGATTCACCGTGTAGACCTCGGCACCGAACTGCTGCAGCTGAACCGCGCCCTGCTGGCCGATGACGATGCCGATCAGGAAGCTCATCAGGCCGATGATGCCCAACGCGCGAACACCGACCACATCGAAGCGCTGCACCACGGCATTGAAGCGGAAGCGCTTGGGCTGTTTGAACAGGTTGAGAAAGCCGATCAGCGTCGCGCCGAAAAAGCCCAGCAGGCCGACCAGCGTCCTCCCTGAGTCAATCGTCGCCGCGCCCAGCTCGGCGACCACGCCGCCTTCCTTTTCGGGAATGACCCGGGCCGGATGGTCGGCTTCGGCGACCTGATCGAGCAGATCCTGCCATTCCTCGTGGATGCCGGTGACCTGCGCCCCGCGGTCGCGTACGGCGCGATGGACCAGCCAGGCTCCGACCGTATCCATTCGCTCGATCCGGCTGAGGTCGATGGTCAGCGGATCGGGCATGTCGTCCAGTTCGCGCGACATGGAACCGGCGCGACCGATCGTCATCGCGCCGGCCGGCGCGAAAAGATTGGTGTCCTTCGGGTCGGAGGAAGCTTCGGTTGCAGCCATTCAGGAGACTGATTGCGCGAAAAGAATGGCACAGACAAGGCGCTGGAGAGAAGCTGCCCTTTTCTTGCCCCGCTTGGGCAAGTAGGCACCTCGACACATGTTGAGCGGCACTTCCCCTTCGTCCAAGCCCCGTTTTCTTGCCATCGGCGAGACGAACGCCTGCCTGTTCGGGCAACCCGCGCGGGTCCGTGCCGAACGGCTGGCGGCAAATGCGGGTCTGCCGATCGCCGCGGGCGCGTCCGACGGCGGCGGCGACCTGTTGCTCGGCAATCTCCAGTTCGCCTGGGATCCCGCCTGGCTGAAGGAGCTCGCCCGGCGGCCGGGAACGGTGCTGGCAAAGGACGGCCGGCCGGTGCTTGCGAATGTGCCGGCCGGCGAGGCCGACGCGATGATCGCGGCGATGCTCGGGCCTGACCTGACGCCGGCCGGGCTGGAAATGCTCGATGCCGACACCGCCGAGCTCAGCTATTTCGAGCTGCGCAAGCGTGAACGGCCGTTCGTGATGCCGCTCAGCGTGGGCAACAGCCTGGCGGTGGAACGCGCCTTCTACGACGCCGCGTACAAGGGCGTGACCGACGTGCTGACGCTCTACCTGTGGCGGCGGCCCGCCTTCTGGCTGACCCGCTGGGCGGCGATGGCCGGCATGACGCCCAACATGGTAACGCTGATCGGCTTCGCCTTCTGCGTGGCCGCATTCTGGCTGTTCTGGATCGGCAGCTACTGGACCGGCTTTGCCGCCGGCTTCGTCTTCATGGTGCTCGACACGGTCGATGGAAAGCTTGCCCGCTGCACCGGCCAATCGTCGAAATGGGGGGACGTGTTCGACCATGGCACCGACCTCCTCCACCCTCCTTTCTGGTGGTGGGCGTGGGTGCACGGGCTGGGCACCGCCGGGCACCAGCTGGAGGAGGTGTACAAGGGCGCAGTCGTCGCGGTGATCGTCGGCGCCTACGTCCTCGGTCGCGGGATCGAAGGGTGGTTCAAGCATCGCTTCGGAATGCACATCCATGTCTGGCGGCCGGTCGACAGCAAGTTCCGGCTGGTGACGGCGCGTCGCAATCCGAACATGATCATCCTGTTTGCCTCGCTGCTCGCGGGGCGGCCGGATATCGGCATCCAGCTGGTCGCGCTGTGGTCGGTTGTAAGCCTCATATTCCATGCGGTACGGCTGGCGCAGGCGGAGGCGGTGGCCGACCGCGGCGGCAAGATCGTCAGCTGGCTCGATTGACGCCCGTGACGTGGACCGCACTGCTGCTTGCCGGTTCGCGGCCCGGCGGCGACCCGCTCACCCGGTCGTTGGGCTGCGACTATAAGCCGCTGCTTCCGATCAAGGGCGAGCCGATGGTGCTGCGCCCGATCCGTTCGCTGCTCGCGGAGCCGCAGATTGAGTGCATCCGCGTGCTCGGGCAGGAGCCGGCGCGGCTGGATGGCGTGCTGCCCATCGACGATCGCGTGAAGGCGGAACGGTCTCAGGCGACGATCGCCGCGACCCTGCTGGCGATCTGCGCCGATCCGGCGACGCGCTACCCGCTGCTGGTCACCACCGCCGACCATGCGCTGCTCACCCCGGCAATGGTGGCGGAGTTTCTGGCCGGCGCCGAGGATTGCGACGTGGCAGTCGGCTTCGTCGCCCGTAGCAACATGATGAACCGCTTTCCCGAGGCGCAGCGGACCTGGCTTCGCTTCGGGCGAGAGCGCTACAGCGGCGCCAACCTGTTCGCGCTCACCAATCCCCGCGCGGCGATCGGGATCGAACGCTGGCGCGCGATCGAGCAGGATCGCAAGAAGGGCTGGCGCGTGCTGCTGCAGATGGGCGTGCCGCTGTTCCTCGGCGCGGTACTGCGGGTGCGCGACCTCCATGGCACGGCGAGAGGCCTCAGCCGAAGCCTTGGCATCCGCATCAAGGGTGTGGTGATGAGCGATCCGCTCGCCGCCATCGATGTCGACAAGGCCGCGGATTACACGCTGGTCAACGCGATCCTCGACGGGCGCGCCTGATGGATCTTGCCATCTACGACATGGACCGCACGGTGACCCGGCGCGCGACCTACACGCCGTTTTTGCTGCACTGCGCGCTTCGCCGAGCACCGTGGCGCCTCGTCTTCCTGCCGCTCGTGGTCGGCTCGATGCTGGCCTATCTGCTGAAGCTGATCGACCGGGCGAAGCTGAAAGAGATCAACCATCACCTGCTGATCGGCCACTGGATCCACCCGCGCGAACTGCAGCCGCTGGTGCAGAGCTTCGCCGAGTGGCAGGTCGCGACCAACATCCGCCCCGGCGCGCGGGACGCCATCGCGCGGGACAAGGCGGAGGGGCGGCGGGTGATCATGGCCACCGCCAGCTATCGCCTCTACGCGGCGGCCATCGCCGAGCGGCTGGGCTTTGACGACACGATCGGGACCGGCTCGGTCCTCGGCCTCGATGAGCGGGTGCGCGCAAAGATCGACGGCGAGAATTGCTACGGCCCGGCGAAAATGCGGATGGTCGCCGACTGGGTCGAGCGGTCAGGGCTGACCGGAAAGCACGGCCATGTCCGCTTCTATTCCGATCACGCCAGCGACGCGCCGGTATTTGAGTGGAGCGATGAGCCGGTGGCGGTCAACCCGCACGCCCGGCTCCGCCAACTCGCGACGACGCGCGGCTGGCGGATCGAGGACTGGGGCTAGGCCAAATCACGTCATTGCGAGGAGTGCAGCGACGAAGCAATCCAGCGGCGGGAACCTGGATTACTTCGCTTCGCCCGCAATGACGAATTCTAAACCGCCCGCAGCGCGTTCTCGTAATCGGCGATCAGGTCGTCCGGGTGCTCCACGCCGATTGAGATGCGCACCAGATTGTCGGTGATCCCGAGCGCCTGCTTGCGCTCGTCCGGCACGCTGAGATGCGTCATGGCGGCCGGTGCGCTGGCGAGGCTCTCCGTCCCGCCAAGGCTGACCGCAAGGTGGGTGATCTTGAGCGCGTCGAGGAACGCGAACGCCTCCCGCTCCCCGCCCTTCAGATAAAGCGAGAAGGTCGACCCAGCCCCCGTGCAATGCCGCCTGTAGATGTCGGCCTGGCGCGAGCCTTCCTCCAGGAAGCCGAGGTAGCCGACGCTCTCCACCTTCTCGTGCCCGCGCAGATATTCGCACACCTTGGCGGCATTCTCGCCCGCGCGGGTCATGCGCAGCTCCAGCGTTTCCAGCGAACGGAGCAGCATCCACGCCGTGTTCGGGTCGCAGATGGTGCCGATGGTGTTGCGCATCATCCGCACGGGTGCGAGCACCTTCTTGGAGCCGGTCAGGCCGCCGGCGACGAGGTCGCTGTGACCGCCGGCGTATTTGGTGAGGCTATAGACCGACACGTCCGCGCCCTGCGCCAACGGCTTGGCCCACAGCGGACCCAGGAACGTGTTGTCGATCGCGATCGGCGGACGCTCGTCCTCGCCGAAGGCCGCGTCGCGGGCGGCGCGCACCGCCTCCACGTCGACCAGCTGGTTGGTCGGGTTGGCCGGGCTTTCGAGGTAGATCATCGCCACCCGGCCCTTGGCCTTGGCGGCGGCGATCACCGCGTCGATCTCCTCGCGGGTCGCACCGCTCGGGAAGTCCATCCAGCTCACCCCGAACTTGCCGAGGATCTTGGCGATCAGCGTCTCGGTCGCGGCATAGAGCGGGCCCGAATGGACCACCACGTCGCCCGGCTGGACATAAGTCATCAGCAGCGTGTGGATGGCCGACATGCCGCTGGAAAAGGCCAGCGCGTCCTCCGCATCCTCCCACAGGGCCAGCCGGTCCTCGAGAATCTCCTGGTTCGGCCCGTTGAAGCGCGAATAGACGAGTCCCTCCGCGCCGCCCGGCCGCTTGCCGGTGATGCCTTCGAAGAAACGTTTCCCGTCGGCCGCGCTTTCGAACACGAAGGTGGAGGTGAGGAAGATCGGCGGCTTCAGCGAACCCTCGCTCAGCACCGGGTCGAAGCCATAGCCCATCATCAGGGTGGAAGCGTTGAGCTTGTGGTTGCCGATGGTGGTCGGCGACGGCTTGGGGCTGCGCTTCGAAGGCGCGCCGGAAAGTTCGGACTCGTTTGTCATGGCCGGCGCTCTAGCCGCTAACGCCGCCGGGAGCCACACCCGCGCCTGCCGCGTTCGGACGCGCAAAGGAGATCATTCATGCGCCTGCTTCCACTCGCCGCCCTTGCCCTGTCCCTCGCCGCCTGCGGCAGCAACGTCCCGGCCCCCCCCGAGCAAGCCAATGCGGGCGCGGGGATGCAGCATTCGTCTACGCCGATGACCGGCGACCAGGACGTTGATTTCGCCAACATGATGATCGCCCATCACCAGGGCGCGATCGACATGGCGCGGCAGCAACTGGTCCGCGGCCGCGACCCCGAGCTCAAGGCGCTGGCCGCCAAGATGATCGAGGAACAGCAGCAGGAGATCACGCAGATGCAGGCTTGGCTCGGCAAGCGCCGCGCCGGCTAGCCGATCAGCGGCTCCAGCAGCCACACCGTCCCGACCATCAGCGGCACGCCGGCCACATCGAGCAACAGCCCGGCCTTGAGCATTCGCGGCAGGGCGATGTGCCCGGTGGCCCAGGCGATCGCGTTCGGCCCGGTGCCGCTCGGCAGCATGAAGCCCCAGCTCGCGGCCCAGGCGGCGGGAAGGGCGAGCAGGATCGGGTCGATCCCCGTCGCGGCAATGATGCCGGCGACCACCGGAATGATGCCTGAGGCCGCGGCGACGTTGCTGGCGAACTCGGTGATCAGGATGACGAGGCCGGTCAGCACCAATGCGACCACCAGCGGGTGCACCGACTGGAGCGGACGCAGCGCCACGCCCAGCCATTCGGCGAGCCCGCTCTCGCCAATCCCGGCCGCCAGCGCGAGGCCGCCGCCGAACAGCATGATCACGTCCCACGGCGCGCGATTGGCTTCGGCCCAGGTCAGGATCGGCCGCCCACTGCCGTCGGGAAGCACGAACAGCAGCAGCGCGCCGAGCACCGCCACCGTGCCGTCGACCAGCACGTCCCGGGGCAACAGGTCATTGATCAGCGGCAGCAGGGTCCAGGCCGCGACCACCGCAGCAATGACGGGAACGAGGCGCTTCTCCGCGCTGCTCCACGGACCCGCCTCACCGATGGCGCGCATGGCGACGGCGGGATCGAAGTCGGTCGATTGCACCCGCTGGACCCGCATCAGGATCAGCCAGCACAGCGGAATGGCGATGAGGACCAGCGGCACGCCGTAGCTCGCCCAGGTGAGGAAATCGATCCGCAGGCCCGTTGAGCGCTCGATGATCCCGGCGGCGATGGCGTTTGTGGGTGATCCGACCAACGTTGCCAGCCCGCCGATGCTGGCGGCAAAGGCGATCCCCATCGCCAGCGCCCCCGCGAAGCCGCCGGTCTCCCCCGGCTCGACCCGCGCGGCATGGAGCACCGCCAGCGCGATCGGCATCATGATCAGCGTCGTCGCCGTGTTGCTGACGATCATGGAGATGATTGCGGTCGCGATCATGAACGCGAACAGCGTCGCCGCCGGGGTCGACCCGCCCCGCTTTACGATCGCCAGCGCGAGCCTGCGATGCAGCCCCGTCCGCTCAATCGCCAGCGCAATGATCGCCCCGCCCAGCACCAGGAACAGGATCGGGCTGTAGTAAGTGGCGGCGGCGTCCGTCGCGCTCATCACCCCGAAGGCGGGGAGCAGGAGAAAGGGGAGCAGCGCGGTGGCGGTGAGCGGCAGCGCCTGCGTCATCCACCAAACCGCCATCAACGCGACCAACGCCGTTGTTCGCCAGGCGAGGATCGGCATGGACGCGGGCGGGGGGAGGATGAGGAGCAGCGCAAACAGCGCCAAGCCGCCCCATAATCCGTATCGTTGCGTCATGCTTTACCCCCGTTTGAACGCGGGTGATGCCAGAGCGAGGAAGGTCAAGCTAGGCGATGAACGAATGTCCGCTTTCCACCTAGAACTGACATCTGACGAACGGAGCGAGCGTCTCCTAGCTCCTCCCCCTTGTGGGAGGTGGCAGCGCGTCAGCGCTGACGGAGGGGTCTCGCCCTCGCGGTGGCGGTAATCAGGTCGACCACGCTCCCGTCACCCCGGGCTTGACCCGGGGTCTGCCTTCACCTTCACACCTGCACTCGCATGAAAGAACTTTGCGTCTACCTGCTTGCCCGATCATCGCACGGCACCTTCTACACCGGCGTGACGTCCGATCTGATTAAGCGCATCCATCAGCACCGGACCGAAGCACTGGGCGGCTACACGGCAGAGTATGGCATCAAACGCCTCGTCTGGTTCGAGCGCCATGAAGAGATGGACACTGCGATCCGGCGGGAGAAGCAGGTCAAGCGCTGGCTGCGGGAATGGAAGTATGAGCTGGTCAATGCCGTGAATCCGACTTGGCGCGATCTTGCCGAAGACCTTGGTTTTCCGCCGTTACCAATCGGCCAGAGGTGAAGGCGGACCCCGGCTCAAGGCCGGGGTGACGATGATCCTTGAACAATAGGATTTCGGCTGCTTCACCCTCCCGCGCGGTCCGCCGCGGGCTCTTTGCTATCGTCGATCCTCCAGCCTGAAGCCTTCACCCCAGACGCAGCGAAAAGCAAAACACCCTCACCATGGAAAGTTCGGAAACTTCGTAGGACATGGCGCGAATTGCCCCCCGCGCCCTCCGACCCCATATTCGCCCGCAATGGCCATCCAGATCCGCACTTCCCTCGCCGAGCCGGACACCGGCGAATCCTTCACGCCGCATCGTCCCGCCCGCCCCGAAAAGGCGGAAGGCGGGCGCAGATTCGTTCTCAAGTCGGACTACCAGCCCGCCGGCGACCAGCCGACCGCGATCCGCGAATTGGTCAGCGGCATCCGCGACGAGGGCGAGAAGAGCCAGGTGCTGCTGGGCGTCACCGGCTCCGGCAAAACCTTCACCATGGCGCAGATTATTCATGAAACGCAGCGCCCCGCGCTGATCCTCGCGCCCAACAAGATCCTCGCCGCGCAGCTCTATGGCGAGTTCAAGAGCTTCTTTCCCGACAACGCGGTCGAGTTCTTCGTCAGCTATTACGACTATTATCAGCCCGAAGCCTACGTCCCACGGACCGACACCTACATCGAGAAGGAAAGCTCGGTGAACGAGGGTATCGACCGGATGCGCCACTCGGCCACCCGTTCGCTGCTGGAGCGGGATGACGTGATCATCGTCGCCTCCGTCTCCTGCCTTTACGGCATCGGCTCGGTCGAGACTTACTCCGCCATGGTCTTCTCGATGAAGAAGGGCGAGAGCGCCGACCAGCGCGAGATCATCCGCAAGCTGGTCGCGCTCCAGTACAAGCGCAACGACCAGGCCTTTGCCCGCGGCAATTTCCGGGTGCGCGGCGACAATCTGGAAATCTTTCCCTCGCACTATGAGGACACCGCCTGGCGGGTGAGCTTCTTCGGCGACGAGATCGAGGACATCGTCGAGTTCGATCCCTTGACCGGCAAGAAGGTCGCCAGCCTCGCCAGCGTCAAGGTCTACGCCAACTCCCACTATGTGACCCCTGGCCCGACGCTGAAGCAGGCGATGGGCGCGATCCGGCACGAGCTTGAAGAGCGGCTGAAAGAGATGAACGCGGAAGGCCGCTATCTCGAGGCGCAGCGGCTGGAGCAGCGGACCAACTTCGACCTGGAGATGATCGCCGCGACCGGCTCATGCGCCGGCATCGAGAATTATTCCCGCTTCCTCACCGGCCGACTGCCGGGCGAGCCGCCGCCGACCTTGTTCGAATATCTGCCCGACAACGCGCTGCTGTTCGTGGACGAAAGCCACCAGACCGTGCCGCAGATCGGCGCCATGGCGCGGGGCGATCATCGGCGGAAGATCATACTGGCGGAATATGGCTTCCGCCTGCCGAGCTGCATCGACAACCGGCCGTTGCGCTTCAACGAGTGGGAGGCGATGCGCCCGCAGTCGGTGTTCGTCTCCGCAACCCCGGGTCCGTGGGAGATGAATGAGACCGGCGGCGTCTTCTCGGAACAGGTGATCCGCCCCACCGGCCTCATCGATCCGCCGGTCGAGATCAAGCCGGTCGAGGATCAGGTCGACGATCTGGTGAACGAGGCGAAGAAGACGGCGCGCGTCGGCTACCGCACGCTGGTGACGACGCTGACCAAGCGCATGGCCGAGGACCTGACCGAATATCTCCACGAGGCGGGGCTCAAGGTCCGGTACATGCACTCGGACGTGGAGACGCTGGAGCGCATCGAGCTGATCCGCGACCTGCGGCTCGGCGTCTACGACGTGCTGGTCGGCATCAACCTGCTGCGCGAAGGGCTCGACATTCCCGAGTGCGGGCTGGTGGCGATCCTGGACGCCGACAAGGAGGGCTTCCTCCGCTCCGAGACGTCGCTCATCCAGACCATCGGCCGGGCCGCCCGCAATGTCGACGGGCGCGTGATCCTCTATGCCGACAGCATCACCGGATCGATGGAGCGGGCGCTTAACGAAACCAACCGGCGGCGCGAAAAGCAGGAGGAATACAACCGCCTGCATGGCATCACCCCCGAGACGATCAAGCGCCAGATCAGCGACATCATCGCCCATGTCTCGACCCGCGACGGGGTGGTGGTGGACACCGGCGACGACGAGCGGCCCCACCTCGTCGGCCACAATCTGCGGGCCTACATCAGCGACCTGGAAAGCCGGATGCGCAAGGCTGCGGCGGACCTGGAGTTCGAGGAAGCGGGCCGGCTGCGCGACGAGATCCGGCGGCTGGAGGAAGACGAGCTCGGCATTCCTGACCACCAGCGCGCCGCGCCGCGGGTGGGGCATTCGACCGAAGGGAAGCCCGGTACCCGCAAGACCCGTTTCGGCAAGCAGAAGCAGATGCGCATGAACAAGCGCGCCATGCGGTAGAAGAAGCGCGTTCAGGTCAGCGCAACGCTTGGTTCGGCAGGGCGTTTGGTAACGGACAACAAGGGAGTGCGCTGCTCGTATGCGGCGCTAAGCCTATGAAGAACATGGTTTTTGCCTTCAGCGCGGTGGCGCTCGCGATATCGGCTCCGGCGGCTGCTCAAGTCGGCCCGCGCGGCGACGAACCGGTTGCGGTGCCGCGGTCGATCAAGCAGGGCATCGATTTCGTCTACGTCGATCCGCAGATGAGCACGGTTGCCCGCAAGAAGCAGCGACCGCAGAACTGGCTTTCGCGGATCTTTAATCCGGCGGCGTCGCGGCGCAATCAGCCCAACCCCATGTTCCTCGACCTGGCGCGCGGGCTGCAGCAGTATCGCGCAACCTATGGCCGACTGCCGCAGGTCAAGATTCCTGCCGGCGCGGCGCTGAAGCGCGGCTCGACCGGGCGGCGCGTCGCGGCGCTCCGCCAGCGGCTCGGGCTGCCGGCGGCCGGCGGCTACGATGAACGGCTGGCGCAGGCGGTGTCCGCTTATCAGCAGGTCCATGGCCTTGGAAATCCAGATGGGATCGCCGGGCGCGCGACCATTGCCTCGCTGAACCGTGGCGCGGGACATTACGAACGCCGTATCGCGATCAACATGGAGCGCGCGTGGCGGCTTCCGACCACCGGCACCTTCAATCGCTATGTGGTGGTCGATAGCGGGTCGGCCCAGACCTATCTGTTCGACCGGGACCGCCTGGTCGATGGGATGAAGGTCATCGTCGGCGCGCCGGAGACCAAGACGCCGATGATGGCCGTGCTGATGCGCAACGCCAAGGCGAACCCTTACTGGCACGTGCCTCCCGAACTGGTCCGCAGCCTGACCGCCAAGAAGGTCGGCGAGATGGGCACCGGCTATTTCCAGCAATTCCATTACGAAGTGCTGTCCGACTGGGGCCCGAACCCGCAGCGGGTCGATCCGAAGACGATCAACTGGAAGGCGGTGGCCTCTGGCCGCAAGGAGCCGACCATGCTCGTCCGGCAAAAGCCCGGTCCGTGGAATTCGATGGGCGAGATGAAGTTCGAGATGCCGAACGACTTCGGCATCTATCTGCACGACACGCCGATCAAGGAAAAATTCAACTTGACCAACCGCTGGATCAGCAACGGCTGCGTCCGGCTGGAGGATTACCGTCGCTTCGCGTCGTGGGTCTTCCCGCGCGGCGTGCAGCCGTCCGACCAGCCTGAGCAGGTCATCCCGCTGCCGCGGCCGGTGCCGATTTACATGACCTACATGACCGTGGCGCCAAGCCCGACCGGCGTCGTCTTCCGCGGCGATCCCTATGGTTTCGACGCTCAGGCCATGCCGCAGATGTTCGGATCGACCCAGATCGCATCGGCGGCCTGATAAGAGGGCGCCGCCGGGGTTTCAGCCTCGGGCGGCTGCCCTGGCGGGCGTGCTTTCGTCGTAATGGTCGACGACGGCCGCCCAGCCTTCCTCGGCGGTTTCGCACCAGGTGATGAGGTCGAGATCGCCCTCCGAAATGACGCCTTCTTCGACCAGCGCCTCGAAGTTCACCACTCGGTTCCAGAACTCCCGGCCATAAAGGAGGATCGGGAGCGGGCGAACCTTGCCGGTCTGGATCAGGGTCAGAAGCTCGAACATCTCGTCGAACGTCCCGAATCCGCCCGGGAACACCGCCACCGCGCGGGCGCGCAGCAGGAAGTGCATCTTGCGTAATGCGAAATAATGGAACTGGAAACTGAGCGACGGCGTGACGTGCGGGTTCGGCAGCTGTTCGTGCGGAAGCACGATATTGAGCCCGATGCTCTCCGCCCCGACATCCTCGGCCCCGCGGTTGGCGGCCTCCATGAAGCTTGGCCCGCCGCCTGAGCAGACCACGAAGTGGCGCTTGCCTTCGTCGTCCCGCTCGGTGGTGCTGGCCAGCCGGGCAAGCTCACGCGCTACCTCATAATAGTGCGACTTGGCCTTCAGTCGCTCGGCGATCAGGCGCTGCCTGCCGGTGCGCGCAGCGGCGATCACCGCGTCCGCCTTGGCCGGCTCCGGCACCCGGGCCGAGCCGTAGAACACGAAGGTCGAGCCGATCTGCTGTTCGTCGAGCAGCAGCTCGGGCTTCAGCAGCTCCAGCTGGAAGCGCACCGGACGCAGATCCTGCCGCAGCAGGAAGTCCGTGTCCTGGAAGGCGAGCTTATACGCCGGGCTTTCGGTCTGCGGTGAGGACGGAATATGCTCCGCGGCCTCGGCGTCGACCTTGGCGTCGGGGAAGATACGCTTGGGAGGAATGGGATCGGTCATGTCGGTGGCGCGGGTAGGCGGCTTTCACCGCGAGGTCAAAGCGCCTCCGCTTCCATTCGCCGCTGTCCGGTCCAGTCGAGCCTGCGGGTCACGTACATCGTCCCGGCCAGCGCGGCGAACAGCAGCAGCGATCCGATCAGCAGGCTGAACGCTTCGAGGCTCAGGAGGATGTAGAGCATGGCGAACAGCGCCAGCAGGATGCCCCCGATCACCGCGCCGCGCCGCCAGCTCTTCAGCACGGCAGCGGAATACGCGGTATTGAGGCCGGCGATGGCGGCGCTGGCGAGGAGGTAGGCGGGCGTGAAGCCGATCACTTCGGCAAAGGCCAGCAGCAGAAAGAAGAACAGCACCAGCGCGGCCCCGGCGAGCAGGTATTCGATCGGCGACACGCGAACTCCGCCGATGATGTCGAACAGCAGGTAGGCAAGGAAGGTGAAGCCGATGAAGAGGAAACCGTATTTGGTTGCCCGGTCGACCTGACTGTAAAGATTGACCGGCTCCATCAGGTCGATGCCGGCCATCGCCATCTGACCGTCCGCGACGCCGGGAATCCGCACCGGCGGAGCGACTTCGACTCCGGGGGACTGCGGCGGCGGCGGGGCCTCGGTGCCTTCCACGAATAGCAGCGAGCGGCCCAGCGCGAGGTTGCCGATGCGATAGGTCGCCTCGAAACCATCCTTCGTGACGGAGCGCTGCTCCGGCAGGAAGCCGCCGTTGAAGCTGGGATTGACCCAGGGCGAGCGGACGGTCCAGGCGGTATCGCCTGCTCGCGGTGCAAGGGTGAAGGACCCATTGCCCCGCAGCATGTAGGAAAAGTCGACGGAGAAGCGGCCGGCGGTCGCGCCGGACAGGTCGAGCGGCGCGTAGAAGCCGGTGGCGACCGTGCTGGTGCCCCCGCCGGGCCCGAGCGCAAGCTGCCGGCCGTTCACCCGGACGACCGGATTGGCGGACAGGCCGCGCGGATCGCTGACGCCGAAGCGAACCTCGGCGCGGTTCCACTCAAGCGCGCCATCCGGAACGCCAAGCCGGGACAGGTCGGCCGGCACCGAAAAGGTCGCGCGGCCCTGCGTGGCGGCGCGATAGACGACCACTTCGTAGATCGACCGGGCGCGCCGCTCGGGGGCAATGCGGGTGGAAAGATCGACGCCGGCGGGTGCGACGACCAGCCGCTTCTCCGTGGTTCCGGCCGGCGTAATCACCCGACCGGCCGGATCGGTCTGCTGCGGCGTGGTCACCTTGAACGGAATGGAGAGCTCCGGCCCGCCGACGACCTGCGGCCCGCCCCAGCCTTGCGCGATGCTCTGCCGGGCCTCCTGCGACTGCGACTGGCGGTCGTACACCAGCAGCCAGGTAACGAAGATACCGATGGAAAGCAGCGCCGCGATCCCGATTGCGCGAAGCAGTTTGGCGGTCGGGCTCGGCTGATCCACGCACACACTCCTGACGGGATAATTCAGTTCATCTACAGAAATGCACGGTTCGCCGTCAAGTCGAACGGTTGAACCGATCTCGCAGCAGGGTTCCGATACCGGCCCCCAGTGCCGCGACGATGATCGCGAGAAAGAAAATGTTTGCGATCGTCCCGCCGTTCGTACTGACCACGCCAAATGTATCAGCGACGGCAAGTGCGGCCGTCGCCAGCGCGGCCGAAGCCAAGGTGGAGGTCGTGATCCGCCATCCGCGCGTCAGCGTCATGTAGATCGCCAGCAGCACCGCTGGGCTCAAGGCGGCCCAGATGGGCACGAAGGTCAGTACACCCGGGCCTTGGGCTTGATGTACGCAATCTCTTCGGTGAGCGTGTACTGGTGCACCGGGCGGTAGTCGATCGCCACCTGGCCACCTTGCCCGCCCCAGCCTTTGAACCAGGCCGCGGTGTGCTTCATCCAGTTGGCGTCGTCCCGATCGGGGAAGTCCTCGTGCATGTGCGCGCCGCGGCTTTCCTTTCGGTTCGCGGCACAGTGCATGGTGACCACGGCCTGCCCGAGCATGTTGTCGAGCTCAAGCGTCTCGACCAGATCGGTGTTCCAGATGAGGCTGCGGTCGGTCGTCTTGATGTCCTGCAGACCGGCGTAGATCGCGTCGATCTTGCCGACGCCTTCGGCCAGGGTCCGCTCGGTGCGGAACACGGCGCAATCGGCCTGCATCGTCTTTTGCATCTCGTTGCGGATTTTGGCGGTCGGCGTGCCGCCATTGGCGTGGCGGAACTTGTCGAGGCGGGCAAGGGCCAGGTCGGCCGAGTCGTTCGGCAGCAGCTTCTGGGCAGTGCCGCCCTTGACGACTTCGTTAAGCCGATGGCCGGCGGCGCGGCCGAACACGACCAGGTCGATCAGGCTGTTCGAGCCCAGGCGATTGGCGCCGTGCACCGACACGCAGGCTGCCTCGCCGACCGCGAACAGGCCGGGCACGACGGCGTCCGGATCGCCGTCGCGCAGGGTGACGACTTCGCCGTGATAGTTCGTGGGGATGCCGCCCATATTGTAGTGGACCGTCGGGGTAACCGGAATCGGCTCGCGGGTCAGGTCGACACCGGCGAAGATCTTGGCGGTCTCGGTAATGCCCGGAAGGCGCTCTGCCAGGATCTTGGGATCGATATGATCCAGGTGAAGGAAGATGTGATCCTTCTCCTTGCCGACGCCGCGCCCTTCGCGGATTTCCATCGCCATCGAGCGGGACACGACGTCGCGCGAGGCCAGGTCCTTGGCCGACGGAGCATAGCGCTCCATGAAGCGCTCGCCTTCGGAATTGGTGAGGTAGCCGCCCTCGCCGCGCGCGCCCTCCGTGATCAGTACGCCCGCGCCGTAGATGCCGGTCGGGTGGAACTGCACGAATTCCATGTCCTGCAGCGGCAGGCCGGCGCGAAGCACCATGGCGTTGCCGTCACCGGTGCAGGTGTGGGCGGAGGTCGCCGAGAAATAGCAGCGCCCGTAGCCGCCGGTCGCCAGCACGACTGCCTGGGCCCGGAAGCGGTGAATCGAACCGTCATCGAGGCACAGGGCGATCAGGCCGCGGCATTCGCCGTCGACCATGATGAGGTCGAGCGCGAAATATTCCACGAAGAAATCGGCGTCATACTTCAGGCTCTGCTGGTAGAGCGCATGAAGCATCGCATGGCCGGTGCGGTCGGCCGCGGCGCAGGTGCGCTGCGCGGCCGGGCCTTCGCCCATATTCTGGGTCATTCCGCCGAACGCGCGCTGGTAGATGCGCCCGTCGTCCGTGCGGCTGAACGGCAGTCCGTAATGCTCCAGCTCGTACACGGCGGCCGGGGCCTCGCGGCACAGATATTCGATCGCGTCCTGGTCGCCCAGCCAGTCGGAACCCTTCACCGTATCGTACATGTGCCAGGTCCAGTGGTCCGGACCCATGTTGCCGAGGCTCGCCGCGATGCCGCCCTGGGCGGCGACGGTGTGGCTGCGGGTCGGGAAGACCTTGGTCACGCAGGCGGTCTTCAGCCCCTTTTCAGCCGCGCCCATGGTGGCGCGCAGGCCAGCGCCGCCGGCGCCCACGACAACGACGTCATAGACGTGATCGATGATCTGATAGCTCATTTAGGAAGCAGCTCCGAAGGCGATCCGGGCCAGCGCGAACAGCGCCAGCGCCCCTGCGCCTACATGTAGGAAGAGGCTGACAATGTGCCACATCATGCGGCCGCCCTCGTCACCCTGATAATCGTCGATGATGACCTTCACGCCTTCAAGGCTGTGCTCGAACGCAAGGTAGACGAACAGCGCCATCGGGACGAAGCCGAGCGGCGTACGCAGCCATTCGGCCACGGTTGCCTGGCCAAGATCGGGCAGCAGCAGCAGCGAGACGATGAACCACACGCCAAGCAGCAGCAGCGCGGCCGAGCTTACCCGCTCGCGGATCCAGTGGTCGCCGCCATGCTTGGCCGAGCCAAGGCCGCGGACGCGCCCGAGCGCGGTCTTGCCTTCCGCGACATTCATCCGGTCGTGCCGGCCCATGTCCTTCGGGCCGGTCATGCGCCGCGCCCCAGCAGAAGGTAGCCCCACAGCGCCGCCGTCAGCAGCAGCGAGCCGACGATCGTTGCGACCGCCATCGACTTGTTGGTCTTGAGCTCGAACCCGGCCCCGACGTCCATGATCAGGTGCCGGACGCCCGACAGCGTATGCTGGAAGAAGGCCCAGGTGAGGCCGATCAGGACGAACAGGCCCAGCGGGTGCGACGCGGCCGCCGAAAAGTCGGAGTAGCCGGACGCGGATCCGGACAACGCCAGCAGCCACCAGGTCAGCAGCGCGAGGCCGGCGATGGTCAGCGCCATGCCGGTGGCGCGGTGGAGAATGGAAACCAGCATGTGCGGGCCCCAGCGCCAGATGGTGAGGTGCGGGGACAGCGGCCGGGCAGTGTTTCGGGCCATGAATGCCTTGCCTGTTCGGTCAAACGGAAGATGGTCAGCCGCTTAAGGCCCGGTGCGCGTCAGGGCAAGGCAGCAGAAGGACCGTGCCGCTCTAACCCGCCCTTAACCATTGCGGGGCAGAAGGTCGCCCAGGGATCAAATCAGTACGGGTGAAGACTTCCATGGCGGCACGGCAAGGCAAGGCGCACGATTACGACCTCGCGCGGGGGCTGCGCTTTTATGACGGCGGCGGCAGATTGTCGGAGCGGGCGGCCGCCTTGTGGGGCCGGATCGACGCGGCGGAGATGGAAATCGCGCGCGAATTCTGGCGCCGCTATCGCCGCTCGGAAGATCTCAAGGACCAGATCGGCGACGACCAGGTCGAAGCGCTGGCCAAGAAGATCGTGCCGTACCTTCGTGACAAGTTCCTCCGCCTCAACGACGGCGCGTGGGTCGCGACGGCCCGCGGCTTCGTCGAAAAGGCGCTGGCCGCCGATCTCAGCCTGTCGACCCTGCTGTCCGGGCTGAACGCGGAAACGGAAGCGGCCTATGCCGCCATCAGGGCGACTATTACCGACGAGGACGATATCGCTGCCGCCTGCCGCACCTTGTCGGAAGTCGAAGCGCTGGAGATCGACGTCTTCGTGCATCATGCCATTTCCATCACCCGGGCGACCGTCGATACCCGGCAGGCCGAACAGGCGGCCGAGTTCAACCGCAAGGTGATGAGTGTCGTCACCAAATGCGTCGCGGAGAACGATCAGCTGCGCAATCAGGCGGGGACCACCTCGGCTTCGGCGCGCGGCATGCTGGGCAAGACCAGCGAAGTCGCCGCCGCCGCCGAGCAGTCCGCGGTCGCGATGCGGGAGGCGGCCCAGACTGCCGCCGGCCTAATCCGCGCCATCGAGGACGCTCGGTCCGAGGTCGAGATCGCGGCGGGGGTGGCGACGAAGGCGGGCGATCAGGCCAGTCAGGCGGTCAAGGTCAGCCAGATGCTCTCCGGCCATGTCGAGGCGATCGAGTCGATCCTCGGCCTGATCCGCGACATTGCTGGGCAGACGAATCTGCTGGCTCTCAACGCCACCATCGAGGCGGCCCGAGCGGGCGATGCCGGCCGTGGCTTCGCCGTGGTCGCGCAGGAGGTGAAAAGCCTTGCCAGCCAGACCGCCCGGGCCACCGACGACATCACTGCCAAGATCACCGCAATTCAGCAGGCCACCCGGCAGACGGTGGACGCCAATGGCTCCATCCAGTCGACGGTCGAGGAGGTCCAGACCAGCGCGGACCGGATCCGTCAGGCGATGGAATTGCAGGCACAGACCGTGACCATGATCACGGCCGCCGTGGACGAAACCGCGTTGGCCGCCGATTCGATGAGCAGCACGATCGCCGCGATCCGTTCGGACACGGAGGGCGTCGCCAAAGACATCGATCAGGTGGAGCAGGGCTTCAGCCGTTTTTCCGAGCAGATCGGCGACTTCCGCTCGGCCACCAGCGAGTTCGTCAGCCGCTTCGCCGCCTGAAGCCGTCCAGCGCGCGTTTAGCCCTTCTTCTTGGCGGCGGCCCCCTTCTTGCCGAGGATGGACTGCGCCTTGCTGCTTTGCCGGGGGTTCGATTTACCTTCCTTGGCGGCGGTGGCGTTGGCGCGCTTCGCGGCGTGGCTTCCGTGACCCTTGGTGTCGGACATGGTGTCTTCTCCTTCCCGGCCAACAACGAGCAACGGGCGATCGCGGATCATGGACTTTGGGGCAGGTGCGCGGCGCTAACCCGATCCTAACCGCTTGGGGACTATCTTACCGGAATGGCCGCACCGTTGCCCACTCGCAAGCAGACCGTCGACCTGTCGAAAGGTCGCGGCGTGCGCATCTCGCGCATCCGCCGGGACCCGCCCCCGCCGCCGCCTCGGGTCATGACCAGGGCGGAGCTGCGTGAGCGGGAAGCATGGATGGTCGGGATCGGCGTCGTCGCTTTCGCCGTCGCCCTGTTCGTGCTCCTGATCGCGATCAATCGGGGTCCCGGCTGGTCGCTCGGCGACATGGAGATCACAATCCGCAATTGGTGAAAGGCCTCGCGACCCCGCTCGCCTCAAAGAAAAGGCCGCTACCTTTCGGCGCGGCCTTTCTTGTTTCACTCGCGGCGACTTAATCGCAGCGCCGGCTTTCCTTATATTCGCCCTGGGCAGTCTTTTCCTTGATGGTGACGCAATTGCCCTGCCGCGTTTCCTCGCGCCAGCTACCGTCCGGATTGACGATCCGGTTGCCAGGACGGGGCACGCGCTTGCCATCCTTGATCTCGTAGCTGAACCCCTTGGGGGTCTGCTGGCTTTGAGCGTGCGCCACGGACGCACCCCCGCCGACGGCAAGCGCCACGGCGGCGGCCGGCAGAATGGCCCTGAACAACGTCTTCATCGCATGCGCTCCTTGTCGGAAGCACCTATAGGCGAACAAAGATGAACCGCCAATGACGGCGAGGCGTTTAAGAATAGCGGTAAACGGAGGCGTCGGCGGCGGCGTGCCGGGGCAACACCGCCCCGGGGACGCTTAGCCCTGCCGCGCCTTGAACCGGCGGTTCGTCTTGTTGATGACGTAGGTGCGACCGCGACGGCGGATCACCCGGCAGTCCCGGTGGCGGTCCTTGAGGGACTTGAGAGAGTTGCGAATCTTCATGACCGGTGACTGCCCGTTCGAACTACAAGTTGTTGGATGACGCCCGAAGGCTTCGGCGCGCCCCTATGGTAGAGAGGGAGGCGAGTCAAGTTGCGGAGCAGGAAAGGAGCCACGCAATGCTGCAATTCATCGACGCCCCCGACGATGTCATCGCCCTCAAGGTTTCGGACCGGCTGACCGCGGCCGACATGGATGCGATCATGGACCGTCTCGATCCCATGATGGCCGGCGAGCGCAAGGTGCACGTGTTCGTGGAAACGCACAGCATCCACAGCATCGAGGTCGGCGGCCTTCCTTCCTACACGGCCCGGGCCATGCCCCTCATCGGCAAGCTCAACCGATTCGGCCGGGTTGCAGTCGTTGCCGACCAGGCGTGGATCCGCTTCTGGACCCGGCTGGAGAGTGCCATGCTGCCCTTCGTTTCCTACCGCGTATTCCTGCCCGAGCAGCGTGACGAGGCGCTGTCCTGGGTGAAGGGCGAGCAGCAGACGGTCGGCGCCTAGCGGCTGGCCTTTGGTTGGCCGGGCGCGAACGCCGCACCGAAATAGCTCCCTTTGTACCAGCGCGGGCGGGCCGGATCGTCGGCAAGGCGGCGCGAGATGCGCGTGTTGAGGTCGGAATAGCGGGCAAGCTGATCCCACAGGATCGGCTGGGCAAGATCGTCGTCGACATCGTGATAGCTGGTCGCGAAAAACCGGTCCCACACCGGCTTTCCGCCGCCGCCGTATCCGGTGAACAGCAGGATCGCCGGGATGCCGCGTCGCGCGAGCGGATAATGGTCGGAGCGGACAAAGATATTCTGCTCCGGCATGGGATCGGGCGAAACGCCGATGCCCATTGTCGCGCCAGCGGCCGCCACTGTCCGCGCGACCGTGCTGTGCGGCGCGCCGAACGCAACGACGTCGGTAAAGCGATAGAGCGGAACGGGCATGTCTAGGTCGACGGCTGCGACCACCTGATCGATCGGGACGGTCGGATGCGAGGCCCAATAGTCTGCGCCGAGCAGGCCGAGTTCCTCGGCGGTGTGCGCGATGAACAGGACCGACCTTCGCGGCCGGCTGGCCGATCGGGCAAAGGCCCGGGCCGCCTCGAGCATGGTGGCCACTCCCGCCGCATTGTCGAGCGCACCGTTGTAGATCCGGTCTTCGCCCGGCCGGGCATTTTCCTTCATGCCAAGATGATCGAGATGGCCCATCAGCACCACATGTTCCGCGGCTAGCCTGGGATCGGAGCCGGACAGGCGGCCGAGCACCGCCGGGCTGGTGAAGTCTTCCCAGCTGGTTCGCGCACTGACCGTCACGCTTGAGGCAAGCGGAAAGCCGACGGGTCGAACGCCGGACCGGTTATAGGCGGCGCGAACTGCGGCAAGCGACTGCGGCGCGCCCTGGAAGAGACGCGCGGCGACCTCGTCCGACACCGCCATGCGGAAACGCAGGCCTTTCGGATCACTGCCGGCGTTGCCTGCCGCGTCGACCCAGTCCACTGCCTTGCCGCGGGCATATTGCCCAAGGCGCGGCGAGCCCCCGGTGCGCCCGATCTCGATGATGCCGACCGCGCCTGCGGCGGCGGCCATGCGCGGTTTCTGCGAGCCGAGATGTGCGGCGACCTCGCCGTCCATTCCAGTCGGCGTACCGGCAAACACGACCACCGTCCGGCCGCGCACGTCGAGGCCGCGAAAGTCGTCCATGCCGAGCACCGGATCGGCAATGCCGTACCCGGCGAAGACCAGTCCCGAGCGAATGGTCCGTTCGCGCTCTGTCAGGCTTGGCCGGACAGCGACGTCCTTGCCCCACGCCAGCGTCATCTGGCGGCCGCCTGCCATCAGTGAAACGCTCGGGGTACCATCATGCGCCGCCCGGCGCAGTGGCACCCGCTGGAAATAGGTGCCGGCTTCCCCGGCGGGCGCCAGGCCGATCTGCTGGAATTGGGCGGCGACGTAACGGGCTGCGAGCTCATGGCCCCGAGTGCCGGCGGCACGGCCCTCGAGCAGGTCGTCGGCAAGGAACGACACGTCCGCTCGGATGCGTGCCGCGGCGCCGTCGGCAGGCAGGGCAACGGGCGGTGCGGCCCCAAGGAGCCCGAGTGCCGCCAGTGGCGCGACCAGAATGCGTCGAAGGATCGGCTTACTCCTGCTCGGCCAGCCGCTTTTCCCAGGCGAGCGCGGTGCCGATGATGTGTTCGATGGCATCATGCTTCGGGGCCCACCCGAGCCGTTCGACCAGGCGGCGGTTCGACGCGACCAGTTGCGGAGGATCGCCGGCGCGGCGTTCGCCCATGCGGCGCGGCACCGGCGTGCCGTTCACCCGGTCGAGCGCATCCAGCATTTCGAGGACGGAGAAGCCGCGCCCGTAACCGCAGTTCAGCGTCAGGTTCTCGTCTGGCTCCGCAATCAGTTTCTCCAACGCCGCGACGTGGGCGGCGGCGAGGTCGGAAACGTGGATGTAGTCGCGAATGCAGGTGCCGTCGGGGGTCGGGTAGTCGGTGCCGAAGACATCGACGTGGCTGCGCTTGCCGATTGCCGCCTCGCAAGCGACCTTGAGCAGGTGGGTCGCCCCCTTGCCGGCCTGGCCCGAACGGCCCGCAGGATCGGCGCCGGCGACGTTGAAATAGCGCAGGGCGCCATAGTTGAAGCCGTAGGCGGCCGAGCAGTCCTTCAACATCGTTTCGGTCATCAGCTTGGACGACCCATAAGGATTGATCGGAACCGTCGGCGTTTCTTCGTCGATCGGGACGCGGTCGGGCTGGCCGTAGGTCGCGGCGGTCGATGAGAACAGGATGTGCCTGATGCCACCGGCCACCGCCGCGGCGATGAGGCTATGGGTCGCAACCGTGTTGTTGCGATAATATTCCAGCGGATTGACGACGCTCTCGGGGACGACGATCGACCCGGCGAAGTGCATGATCGCGTCGACCCCATGTTCCCGCATGAACGGTGCGACGGCAGCGGAATCGCCGATATCGGCCTGAAGAAATGCCACGTCTTCCGGCACGGCCTCGCGGCGGCCGTTGGAAAGATCGTCGATGACGACGACCGGCCAGCCGGCGTCGTTCAGCGCAAGGACGGCGTGGCTACCGATATAACCGGCGCCGCCGGTGACCAGGACGGTTGGACGAACGGAAGAGGACGCCATAAGCCTTGATATTGCTCCCTGAAACCACCCGCCCAGGGCGCCGCTAGACGTTTTCCGACTGGCGAGGCAAGGGTGCCGGCCTTAAGAGCCGCTGCGTTTGCGGCTCAACCACCAATTTCTTGAAGCGAGACCTATGGCGATCACCATCTCGAGCGCGTTCGACAGCGGCAACATCCGGGTCGTTCGAACGGACGGCAACAGATTCGACCTGGAGATCGTCAACGACGCGCACTCCGACTTCTACCAGTGGTTCCATTTCAAGCTGATGGGCGGGCTGGACCAGCCGGTGGAGCTGCGCATCCTCAACTGCGCGGGCAGCGCCTATCCGAACGGTTGGCCGGACTACAAGGCGCGCTTGTCCTACGACCGGGAAGACTGGGTATGCGTCCCGGAGACGAGCTACGCCGATGGCGTGCTGACCATCCGCTTCACGCCGGACAGCGATGTCTGCTGGCTGGCCTATTTTGCGCCTTATTCGATGGAGCGGCATCACGATCTCATCAGCACCTTCGCCATGCTGGACGGGGTCACCTACCGCTCGCTCGGGCAGAGCCTGGACGGGCAGGACATCGATTGCCTGACGATCGGCGACGGGCCGCTGACCGCATGGATTTACGCCCGCCAGCATCCGGGCGAGAGCATGGCGGAATGGTGGATGGAAGGCGCGCTCGAGAAGCTGGCCGACCGCGACGACCCCGTCGCTCGCGTCCTTCGGGCCGAATGCACCTTCCATCTGGTGCCGAACATGAATCCGGACGGATCCAGGCGCGGGCATCTTCGGACCAACGCTGTCGGCACCAATCTCAACCGCGAATGGCATGCGCCGAGCGCCGAGAAGAGCCCGGAGGTGAAATGTGTACTGGCGGCGATGGACGCCGCGCCGCCCGCTTTCGCGATGGACATCCACGGCGACGAGGCGATCCCGGCGAATTTCCTCGCCGGCTTTGAAGGCATCCCTTCGATCACCGAGCGGCAGACGCGTCTGTTCGGCCTTTTCGGCGACACGCTCGAGCGCCTGTGCCCCGATTTCCAGACCACGCAGGGCTATGAGATCGCGGCGCCCGGTCAGGCCAACATGAGCATGTCCACCACCCAGTTGGCCGAACGCTTCGGCTGCCTGTCGATGACATTGGAAATGCCATTCAAGGACAATTTCGACCTCCCCGATCCGCAGCATGGCTGGAGCCCGGAACGGTCCAAATATCTCGCCCACCATTGCCTGGATGCGCTGCACGCCATCCTGCCCGACCTGAAAAAGGCCTGAGCTTATGCCGACCCTTGTCCTGCTTCGCCACGGCCAGTCGCAATGGAACTTGGAGAACCGTTTCACCGGCTGGTGGGATGTGGACCTGTCGGAAAAGGGTATCGAGGAGGCCCGGGCAGCCGGCGAACTGCTCAAGGCCAAAGGCATGGAGTTCGATTGCTGCTTCACCTCGCTTCAGACCCGCGCCATCCGCACGTTGCACTTGGTGCTGCATGCGCTGGGGTCTTTATGGTTGCCCGTGACCAAGGACTGGCGCCTGAACGAGCGGCACTATGGGGGACTGACGGGCCTCAACAAGCAGGAGATGATCGACAAGGTCGGCGCCGAACAGGTCAAGATCTGGCGCCGCAGCTTCGACATTCCCCCGCCGCCACTGGATGACGACAGCCCTTATGCCTCGTTACAGCATGAGCGGCGCTATGCCGGGGTGGCCGTTCCATCGAGTGAAAGCCTGAAGGACACGATCGCGCGGGTGCTGCCCTATTACGAGACGGAGATCGCGCCGGCGCTCAAGGCGGGCAAGCGAGTCATGATTTCGGCCCACGGCAATTCCCTCCGCGCGCTCGAAAAGCATCTGTCGGGCATTTCCGATGCCGACATCGTCGGACTGGAAATTCCGACCGGGCAGCCGATCGTCTACGAGCTTGGCGACGATCTGTCGGTTCGCGACCGTTACTATCTGAGCGAACGCTGAGCGCGCGGCCAGACAGCTAGGCGGCCGCTTTCTCCTCATACATTGCACGGTCGGCACGGTTGACCACCGCGTCCAACCGATCGCCCTTCTCGATGACGGCGATGCCGATCGCGGCCGACAGTGGAATGAGGCGGCCGTCGTGCCGGAATTCGCTGCCCGCGATCAGGTCGGCCAGGCGGGCGGCGGTCTCGCTTGCCTCATCGATGTTGACCCGTTCCAGCAATATCGCGAACTCGTCGCCACCGAAGCGGGCAACGCAATCGCTCTGCCGGACTCCTCCGCGCAGCAGCTGGGACACGTGCACCAGCGCGGCGTCGCCGGCATGGTGCCCGAAGCTGTCGTTCAAGAGCTTCAGTCCGTCCACGTCGACAAACAGCATCGCGCCGCCATCGCCGTAGCGGTCGGTGCGGTCGATCAGTTTTTCCAGCTGCCGCATGAAACCACGCCGGTTGAGCAGGGGCACCAGGCTGTCGTAATGCGCGAGGCGATCGAGATCCTCGATCCGATTCTGCAAGCGGGCAATCTCGGCCCGCAGACGTCCAACCTCTTCGACCAACTCGCTTTTGTCACAGCAGTCAGGCTGGTTTTCCATGGTCGCCCCAAGCAACAAGTCGGGTTCTTCATAACCGCAATCGCTGCCCATGTGGATTCTGATCCCGTTGCGCCCCGGCCACTAGCTTCCTAAAGCGTCATCCAGTCCGGGAGCGTGGAAACAGAGATGAGCGGCGTTGCGGTTGGGATCATCATGGGCAGCTCGTCCGACTGGGACACGATGCGCCATGCGGCCGATACGCTGTCCGCGCTTGGCATAACCCACGAAAGCCGGGTGGTATCCGCCCACCGCACGCCCGAACGGCTGTACGATTACGCGCGCGGCGCCAGGGACCGCGGCATCCAGGTGATCATCGCCGGCGCCGGGGGCGCTGCCCACCTGCCGGGCATGGCCGCCAGCATGACCAGCTTGCCGGTGCTGGGCGTGCCGGTCGAGAGCAAGGCCCTGCAGGGCATGGATAGCCTGCTTTCGATCGTCCAGATGCCCGGAGGCGTACCGGTCGGAACGCTCGCCATCGGGAAGCCGGGCGCGATCAATGCGGGACTTCTGGCGGCATCCATCCTGGCTCTCGGCGACGAGGCACTGGCGGGCCGGCTCGAGGATTGGCGCGCCCGGCAGACCGAAAGCGTTGCCGAGCGACCCGAGTGATACCGCCCGGCAGCACGATCGGCATCATCGGCGGCGGCCAGCTTGGCCGGATGCTCAGCATGGCGGCGGCAGAGCTGGGGTACCGCTGCCACATCTTCGATCCGCACGACGCACCCTGTGCGGCGGACGTGTCGGCGCAGTTCACCCGTGCCGCCTTCGACGACCGGGAGGCGCTGGAAAGCTTTGCGGCGCGCTGTGACGTTGTCACCTACGAGTTCGAGAACCTGCCCGTCGAACCACTGGCGACCATCACGAACAAGCTTCGACCGGGATGCCGCTCGCTTGCGGTCGCGCAGGACCGGGCGGAGGAAAAGACATTCATCGAAAACAGCGGCGCCGAGGTCGCGCCATGGCGGGCCGTCAATAGCTTGGACGACGTGCAGACGGCCGTCCGGGAGCTTGGCTGCCCAGTGGTCCTGAAGACCCGGCGCTACGGCTACGACGGCAAGGGGCAGGCCTGGATCCGCTCGGAGGACGGCGCTTCCGCGGCGTGGAGCGACATCGGCGAGCAGCCTGCGGTCGCCGAGCAGGGTGTCGCCTTCGACGCTGAATTCTCCATCATCCTCGGTCGCGCGGCCGGTGGGGAGATCGCGTTTTTCGACTTGCCGGAAAATCGCCACGAGAGCGGTATCCTGCGCCGATCAACCGTGCCGGCGAGCGAACAGATACTGCGCCATGCCGACGCGGCGAGGCGCATGGCCAAAGGCATTGCAGACCGGCTTGATCATATCGGAGTGATGACGGTCGAGTTTTTCGCCTGTTCCGACGGGCCGCTCGTCAACGAAATCGCGCCCCGGGTGCACAACAGCGGTCACTGGACGATCGAGGGTGCGGCGAGTTCGCAGTTTCATCAGCACATCCGTGCGATCTGTGGCCTGCCGCTCGGCGCCACAAACTTGCGCGCGGCTGGCGCCCGGATGGACAATCTGATCGGTGCCGATGTCGATCGCTGGGCGGAGTTGGTGGCCGAGCCAGGCGCGTCGCTGCATCTGTATGGCAAGGGCGAGCCCAGGCCGGGCCGGAAGATGGGGCACGTCACCCGCCTTAGGGAGCGAGCTTGACCGCCTTTTTGCGCTCGAGGGCTTGTGACCACAGGCCGCCGACGTAGAGGTCGGCGTCGCGCGGACGAAATTGCCCGTTTCCGGCAGCAGGGAAAAAGGTCAGTTCCCCGACATAGACGTGACCGTCGACCTCATAGAGATCGACGCGCACGAACTCCAAGTCCTGCGAGAGGCGTTCGGCCAACTCGATCATGAACGGGAAACTGGACGGCGGGGCGGGGCAGACCTCACCGCGCGGCTTGTTGAAATCGAACGGTTGGGCCACCCATTCACGGTCGTAGATCACCCGGCGGTGGTCGGTCGTCCGACCATCGTCACGCCATACGAGTTCGACCCTGCCGCAGAACACGAAGAACTTATAATCGGACGGCGGGGCAATCCCGTCGCCGATCATCGGCTCGACCAGCAGGCCGGGCGATATCCGGGCGTAATGCCACTCGCGGTTCTGCCGGCCGATCTCGTACTGCGATGCCAGCCATATGGAGACACGCCTTTCGATGTCATCCCAGTTCTCTTCATCCGTTGAACGCACCAGGATCGTCTGATCGCAGCCATGGCTTGATTTGAGGACGTAGGGTTTGGGCCAGAGACATTCATTACGAGGTGGCAACTGGGGCCCGTTCCACAGGGTGGGGATGACATGCTCCGGGCCGATCAAGCGTGCGACATGATCCTTGACCGCAACCTTGTCCGTTAAGCGCGGCAGCCGCGGGTCGCTGCGCGACGTCAGCTTGTAGCGGAGCAGATGTTCGCTGAAGCTGCGCGGATTTCGGATCCTTGGCCAGGCGCCGTATTTTCGTCGATACCGAAGGCCCAGGTAGGCCCGATCGGAAAAATGGCCGGCAACCCGCTCTGCAACAGAAAGCATATGGCTGCGGAGCTTCATCAGCCTTGACCCCTCGCCGACCCGTTTCCTGAGCCATGACGGTATCACGGATTCAGCAACCCGGCTGCCGTAACCTCATGATGTCATTGCGTGCGGTACGGTCAAGTCCGTCTACTGACGCCCGTCTCCATTCTGGAGCGCCGCGGAGGTGCGCTGAGAGCTGCTTCGTGCTTGTCCGATCTTATTCAAGCGGCAGGCTCGATGTCGAACCTGCCGCTTGCGCGCGTTATTTACCGAGGTTGTGCGACCTCGATCGGATAGCCGAGCTTATCCAGCTGCGGCCGGACCTTGCTGGCTTCGCCGACCACGATCCAGACGAAACCGTTCGGATCGACCGCACCTTTAAGCGCCGCGTCGAGGCCGGTGGCGGTCAGCGACCGGTACTTGCCGGCAAGGGTTTCCTGATAATTGTCAGGCCGTCCGTAAAGGCTGTTGTTGATAAGCGCGGAGAGCACCGCCGAGCTGGTTTCAAACTGCCCGGGCAGCGCATCGACGTTGTTGCTGACCAATCGGGTCAGTTCCTCGTTCGTCACGCCCTTGTTGCCCAGAATGTCCGTGATGTTCTGGTTCAGTGCTGTGATCGACTCGCCGGTACGATCGGCCTGAACCGGCGCGCTGATGACGTACGGCGCGGTGTTCTGCGTCAAGGCGAAGTTCGAGCGAACGCCGTAGGACCAGCCCTTGGTTTCGCGCAGGTCCATGTTGATGCGCGACAGGAAGTTGCCGCCCAGCACCTCGCTCGCGGCCGTGACCGGCACGATGTCACTGCGCGGGTTCACCGGTGTGATCTGCGCGCCGACGATCACCGACTGCGGTGAGCCCGGGCGGTCGATCAGAACGATCCGTGGCGCCGTCGGACGGGCCGGTGGGGCGGTGAAGCTCTTTACGCCCTTTGGCACGGCCGGGGCCTGCCAATTGCCGAAACGACGCTCAAGCTGCGGCACGACCTGCGAGAGCGGCAGATTGGAGACGACGAACACCTCCATGTTGTCGGGCCTGAGCCAGCGTTGCTGCGCGGAGATCAGGTCGGCGCGCGAAAGCGCGGCGATCGCCTTGGGGTCGCTGACGCCGCCATAGGGGTGGTTCTCGCCGTACAGCAATGCCGGCAGGGCACGCTGGGCGATCCCGTTCGGATCCTTCTGCTGCTGTGCGATTCCGGTCAGGATCTGGGCGCGGACCCGCTCAACTTCCGCCGGGGCGAAGGTCGGCTGCTCCACAACCGTTTCAAGCAGGTCCAGCGAAGGCGACAGGTTGGCCGAAAGCGCCGACAGGAACACCGTGCTGCGATCGATGCCGCTATTGGTGGTCAAGCTGGCACCAAGCTCTTCCGACCGCTCGGCAATCTGCTGCGAGGTCAGCGAGCCGGCGCCTTCGGGAAGAAGGTTCATCATCATGCTCTGCAGGCCGCGAGCATTGGGCGCGTCCGACGAGGTCCCGGCGTTGAACAGCATGGCCATCTGCGTAACCGGAACGGCCGTGCGTTGAGCATAAGTCACGCGGACACCATTCGAAAGCTGGGCGCGCTGGACGTCCGGAAAATCGAGCGCGGCCAACTGACCAACCGAAGGTATTTCACGCTTGGTCGACGCTGGCGGAGCGCTGGCGGCCGCAGCGACTTTCGGCGCCCCCTTGGCCTCCTCGTACGGCGGGCGCTCGCCCGGCTCCAAGCGAAGCTTAAGCGGCGGCCGGGACAGATAACGGCCAAAGGCAGTCCGCACGTCGGCCGGGGAAACGGCCGCCAGTTCGCGCAGGTTGCGGCGGTAGAAGTTAGGATCGCCCGCGTACACCTGGCCCTCGGCGAGCGCGACGGCCTTGCCGCCAAAGCCGCCGACCTGCTCCAGCCCCTTGATACGACCCGCGACCTCGCTGGTGGCGGCGCGCTTGAGCTCGGCGGCGGTGGGGCCCCGGGCGATGAAGTCGGCCATGATCTCATCCAGGCGGCGTTCCACCACGGCGACATCTACGCCCGGCTTGACGGTCGCGCTGACCTGGAAAATGCCGACCCGCTGAAACGCCTGATTGCCGGCGGTGACGCTAACGGCCAACTTCTCATCGCGTACCAGCGCATTGTCGAGGCGGGATGAGGCAAGACCGCCAAGCACGCTGCCGCCGAGGTCGAGCGCCGCCGACTGCTTGTCGAGCATGCCCGGCACCGCCCAGTACCGCGATACGCTGGTGGCTGCGACGCGGTCCTTCATGACGATGGTATCGCGCGCGGTCGCGGCGGGAACGGCCGCCTGCGCAGGGGTGTTCACCGGGCCGCGCTTGATCGCGCCGAAATACTTCTCAACCAGGGGCCTCGCTTCGGCCGCGTTGATGTCGCCGGCAAGCACCAGCACCGCGTTGTTCGGGCCGTAATTGTCGCGGAACCAATCCTGCACGGTGGTGAGGCTGGCAGCGTCCAGATCGGCCATGGAGCCGATGGTGCTGTGCCGATAGGGATGGCCTTCCGGGAACAGGCCTTTCAGCACTTCGTAGAACACCAGGCCGCCCGGACGATTGTCGCCCTGTCGCTTTTCGTTCTGTACGACGCCACGCTGGTTATCCAGCTTCTCCTGCGTCACCGCACCGAGCAGATAGCCCATGCGATCCGACTCCATGAACAACGCCTTTTCCAGCGCGCCCCGCGGCACGGTCTGGAAATAGTTGGTGCGGTCGAAGCTGGTCGTCCCGTTGTAGTCGGTCGCACCGATCTGCTGCAGGTAAGTGAAGAAGTCGCCCGAAAGGTTTTCCGAACCGTTGAACATCAGATGCTCGAAAAGGTGCGCGAAGCCCGTCTTGCCCTGCGGCTCGTCCTTGGATCCGACGTTGTACCAGACGCTGACTGCGACGATCGGAGCCTTGCGATCTTCGTGAACGACGACGGTGAGGCCGTTCGCAAGCTTGAAGGAGGAGTTGGGAATCGCGACCTGGCGCACGAGCGCGGGCACGGGCACCGGCTGCGACGACGCAGCGCTGGACTGGGCCACGGCGGCAGGCGGTAGCGTCACGCCGGCAAGCGATGCGCTCGCCAACAGGAAAGCAAGACGGGGCAGGGTCGTCATGGGGTTGAGCTCCAACGGAAAAATCTACGCATCGCCGATGGTAGGGGTCGCGGGTGAACGCGCAATGGCTTTCGACGAATGGCAGAGTCCCTTCGACCGGCGCTCCGCTCCAGCGGATTGCGCCGGTCAGGGTGCGGATGCTTATTGGGCGGAGGGCACGGCGACCGCGGGTTGTTCGTGCACATCGTCTGGGGCGGCTGACAGGGGGCGAGCGACCTGCTAGCGGCGCGGCGACATGACCCCGCTTTCCAAGATCCGCAACTTTTCGATCATCGCCCATATTGACCACGGCAAGTCGACGCTGGCCGACCGGCTGATCCAGCGGACCGGGGGACTAACCGAGCGCGAGATGACCCGCGGGCAGATGCTGGACAACATGGAGATCGAGCAGGAGCGCGGGATCACCATCAAGGCGCAGACGGTACGCCTCGAATGGAAGGGCTATGAGCTCAACCTGATGGACACGCCGGGCCACGTCGACTTCGCCTATGAAGTCAGCCGCAGCCTGGCCGCGTGCGAGGGGGCGCTGCTGGTCGTCGACGCAGCGCAGGGCGTCGAGGCCCAGACGCTGGCCAACGTCTACCAATCGATCGAGCATGACCATGAGATTGTGCCGGTCATCAACAAGATCGACCTGCCCGCCGCGGAGCCTGAGCGGGTGCGGGCGGAGATCGAGGAAGTGATCGGCCTCGACGCGTCCGACGCGGTGCTGGCCAGCGCCAAAAGCGGGATCGGCATCGACGACGTGCTGGAAGCGATCGTCGCCAAGATTCCGCCGCCCAAGGGCGATCCTGACGCGCCGCTCAAGGCCATGCTGGTCGACAGCTGGTACGATCCGTACCTTGGCGTCGTCATCCTGGTGCGGGTGATGGACGGCACTCTGCGCAAGGGCCAGCAGATCAAGTTCATGCAGGCCGGCACCACGCATCTGGTGGACCGCGTCGGCTGTTTTCGCCCGAAGATCGAGCAATTGAATGAGCTCGGCGCTGGCGAGGTCGGCTTCATCACCGCGCAGATCAAGGAGATCAGCGAGGCCCGCGTGGGCGACACGGTGACCGACGCCAAGCGGCCTGCCGCGGAAGCGCTGCCGGGCTTCAAGGAAGTGCAGCCGGTGGTGTTCTGTGGCCTGTTCCCGACCGACGCGGCCGAGTTCGAGAAGCTGCGCGACAGCCTGTATAAGCTGCGGCTCAACGATGCGTCATTCAGCTTCGAGATGGAGACCAGCGCGGCGCTTGGCTTCGGCTTCCGCTGCGGCTTCCTGGGCCTTCTCCACCTGGAGATCATCCAGGAGCGACTGACCCGCGAATACGACCTTGACCTCATCACCACCGCGCCGAGCGTGGTGTACAAAATGGTCCTGAGCCATTCCAAGAACGAGCCGGCGCAGACGATCGAGCTGCACAACCCGGCCGACATGCCCGACCCTAACCGGATCGAGAGCATCGAGGAGCCGTGGATCGAGGCGACCATTTACGCTCCGGACGAATATCTCGGACCCATCCTGAAGCTGTGCCAGGACCGCCGCGGCATCCAGAAGAACCTGACCTATGTCGGCGGGCGGGCGCAGGTGACGTACGAGCTGCCGCTGAACGAAGTGGTATTCGACTTCTACGATCGGCTCAAAAGCATGTCGAAGGGCTATGCCAGCTTCGACTATCACCAGATCGGCCACCGCGAGGGCGACCTCGTCAAGATGAGCATCCTGGTCAACGAGGAGCCGGTCGACGCATTGTCCATGATCGTCCACCGCGGTACTGCCGAACTGCGTGGCCGCGGCATGGTCGAGCGGCTGAAGGAATTGATCCCCCGCCACCTGTTCAAGATCCCGATCCAGGCCGCGATCGGTGGCAAGGTCATCGCCCGTGAGACCATCAGCGCCATGCGCAAGGACGTGACAGCCAAGTGCTACGGCGGCGACGCGACCCGCAAGCGTAAGCTGCTGGACAAGCAGAAGAAGGGCAAGGCCAAGATGCGGGAGTATGGCAGCGTCAGCATCCCGCAAGAGGCGTTTATTGCTGCGCTACGGATGGGGGATGAGGGCTAAGGGAGGTCGGCGGGGCCGAACCACGGATAAGGTCGGCCTGATCATCGGCTTACTCGGCAGCGGCCCGGGGTGGGGGCGGCGATGTCGCAGGGGCCTACGGCTGCAACGCGCCACACCCCGCATCTCCCATGAATGCCGTCCATCAGTTTGACGTGATGACAGGAGCTAACCAAAGAGGCTAGCTGGAGGACAGCGGTTTGTGTGTACCGGTTTCTAAGGCCGCACCAGCCTTTGGTTTTGAACAAAAACGCGCTTTGTCCGTTGGACGACAAAACTTTGCTTCAGGAAGGGTTATGTCTGCTCGGATTTTGATCGTCGAGGACGAGATGCTCGTCGCCATCAATCTGGAGGCGACGCTGCATGAGCTGGGTTATGAGCCAGTCGGGATTGTGCCCGATCTGGCGACCGCGCGGCGTTACTTCGACGAGCCGCTGGACCTAGCGTTGGTCGACCTTAACCTGCGCGACGGGTGCACGGGGCCGGAGATCGGCGCGCAACTGGGCGCCAAGGGAGTGACGGTGCTGTTTGTCACCGCCAATCCTGGGCTGCTTGGCGAAGGCATCGCGGGCACCATCGGAGTGATCACCAAGCCGACCGACGAGCGGATCGTGAAGGAGGCGGTGGAATATGCGCTCGGCACGCGGCGCGGTCGCGCGGTCGAGGCGCCCCCTTGCCTCCGGCTATTCGGCTGATCAGCGGATCAGGTGCTGCCGGCGGACGATAACCTCGACTGACAACCCTTCGGCTCCCCAATCGCGGCTGATGGTGCCGCCAAGCTGTTGAACGACGCTAAGTTCGCTCAAGCGGGTCCCGAAGCCTTGCCGGTCGGGTGCGCCCGCGATGGGCGGGCCGCCACGTTCCTGCCAGCGCAGGGTAAGGTTTTCCGCATCGACGATGGTCTCGATCCGCACCGTTCCGTCTGGGCGGGACAAGGCGCCGTATTTCATCGCGTTGGTGGCAAGCTCATGCACCAGGAGGGCAAGCGGCGTGGCGCCGCGGTCGTCGACGCGCACGTCCTCGCCATGCAGCCCGATGCGCCCGTCATCGAGCGCCGGGTAGGGAGCGAGGATTTCGCGCAAGATGCCGTGTAATGAGTCGGTCGGCGCAGCAGGGGCGGAATGTTCGCTGTGCGGACGGACGAACTCGTGCGCCCGGCCGAGCGCGGCGACGCGTTGCTGAAGCCGGGCGGCGAAAGCTTTCTGACCGGGATCGTCGCGGGCGGACATAGCGATGAGACCGCTGATCACCGCGAAAATGTTCTTGATGCGGTGGCTGAGTTCCCGACTGAGAATCTCGTTGAGGGCGGCCTGCTCCTTGGCGTCGTGAATGTCGGTGCAGGTCCCGATCCAGCGGATGATGCGGCCATCCTCGGAACGGACGGGAAGGGCTCGCCCGAGCGTCCAGCGATATTCCCCGCTGCGATGGCGCAGACGATATTCAATCTCATAGGGCTCGCCGGTCTTGAGGCTGTGCTGCCAGCGTTCCCATGCGCGCGGCTGATCGTCGGGGTGGAACATGCCGTTCCATTCGTCGCCGTCCGTCGAGCCCGCGGGCACGCCGGTAAATTCATACCAGCGCGCGTTGTAATAATCGTGAAAGCCGTCGGGCAGGGTCGACCAGACCATGTGCGGCAACGCGTCGGCCAGGGTGTTGAAGCGCGCGTCGCTTTCGACCAGCGCGTTGCGGGCCGCGATCAGGTCGGGGTCGGAAGTGAGCTGGTCGATGTGACGGTCTCCTTGCAGTCCCCGCCAGGGAACGGTTCGCCGCTGTTGCAGGTCCCGCTTCACGGGTAAACCCGGAACGGCGCTGTTACGGTCCGTGTGACCGGGAGGACAATTCGTTCTTGTAGTGCGGTGGGTAGCCTTAGTGCTGCCTTGTCGACTTCCCGACGAATGGTCATCTGCCCGGCTCCCGACCCGTCGCAGTTCCAGAGCCGGTCAATTGGGTGTTTGGCGCTGAAGTTTGGTTCGGAGCCATCTGCCGAACCGGTCGTTCAGCTATTCGGCTGAAGTCTGGAAGATTGAGAACGCCCGAATGCCATCAGCGCTGCTTCAGTCCCTCGACACCTTTCGAATTGTACCGCGTCGACTTGCTTTTGTTGGGGCAGTCGCCGCGCTTGCGACGCTTAACGGGTGCACAGGGGCGGAAGAATCGGCGGCTCAGGGTGGTCCCCGTGGTCCGACCCAAGTCGGCTTCGTCGTAGTGCAGGCGAGCTCCGTGCCGGTCGTCAACCAGCTGGGCGGTCGCGTGGTCGCCTTGGAAACGTCCGAAGTCCGTCCGCAGGTGACTGGACTGATCCAGCGCCGGCTTTTCACCGAAGGCAGTGTCGTGCGGCAGGGCCAGCCACTCTACCAGATCGATGCCAGCCTTTATCGGGCGGCGGTCAACGAGGCGAGCGCCAACGTCGCGAGTGCCAGGGCTGCAGCCGAAGCGGCGCAGGCGCGGGCCAACCGTTACCGCCCGCTGGCCGAGATCGAAGCGGTAAGCCAGCAGGAATATACCGACGCTGCGGCGCAGGCCCGCCAGGCGCGGGCGGCCGTCAGCCAGAACAATGCGGTGCTGGAAACGGCTCGGATCAACCTGCGCTTCGCCACGATCCGCGCCCCGATTAGCGGACGGATCGGCAGGTCGCTGTTCACCCAGGGCGCGTTGGTCAGCTCCAACCAGACCGAACCGTTGGCGGTGATCCAGCGGACCGATCCGGTTTATGTCGATATACAGCAATCGGCGGCCGACCTCACGACGCTGCGCCGGGCGCTGGCGACTGGGGGCGTTGAGCCGGGCAGCACGCAGGTGCGCCTGCTGCTGGGAGATGGCAGCGAATATGGCTACACCGGTGACGTCCAATTTTCGGAGATCGTCGTCAACGAAAGCACCGGCACCGTGACCTTGCGGGCCCGCTTTCCCAATCCGCAGGGAACGTTGCTGCCCGGATCGTTCGTGCAGGCGCGCTTCATCCAGGCGGTGACGCCGAATGCCATCCTGGTCCCGCAAACCGCTTTGCAGCGCGACATCGGCGGTCAGGCCTATGTCTTCGTGGTCGGCGGCAACCGGGCGCAGCGACGCGAGGTCGTCGCCGACCGCACGGTGGATACCAACTGGGTCGTCACCGGCGGGCTCCGGCCCGGCGACCGGGTCATCACCCAGGGACTGGCCAATCTGCGTGAGGGCGCCGCGGTCCGCGCCGTACCGGCCAACACGCCGCAGCGGATCGCTCCGCGCCCGTCCGCCGCCGCCGGGGGCGGTGGCAACGGTCAGGGACGCGGCCGCTAACCCGTGTCCCAACTCTTCATCAACCGTCCGATCTTCGCCTGGGTGCTGGCAATCATCACCATGCTGGCGGGCATCGGGGCGATCACCCAGTTGCCGATCGAGCAATATCCGGATGTCGCGCCGCCGCAGGTCAATGTCCGCGCGACTTACCCCGGCGCATCGGCGGAAACCGTCGAGAACAGCGTCACGCAGATCCTGGAACAGCAACTGACCGGCATCGACGGCCTGCTGTATTTCTCGTCGACCTCCAGCTCGCGCGGGTCGGTCAGCATCTCGGCCGTGTTCGAAAAGGGCACCGATCCCGACACCGCGCAGGTCCAGGTCCAGAACCAGATCCAGCAAGCGGTTTCGCGCCTGCCGCAACAGGTCCAGCAGCAGGGCGTCCGGGTGACCAAGTCGAACCCCGACTTTCTGCTGATCGTCGGGGTCTATGACGAGACCGATCGCCGGTCGAATATCGACGTGTCGGATTATCTCACCTCCAACATTCAGGACCCGCTGTCCCGCGTGCAGGGCGTCGGCGACGTCAACGTGTTCGGATCGCAGCGGGCGATGCGCATCTGGCTCGATCCGGCCCGGCTGGCGTCCGTCGCGCTGATGCCGGGCGACGTGATCACTGCCATCCAGAATCAGAATACCGAAGTCGCGGCCGGCGAGGTGGGCAGTCTGCCGCAGGGCCGCGACCAGCTATTGAACGCCACGGTCACCGCCCAGTCGCGGCTGCAGACCCCCGAGCAGTTTGAGAACATCATCCTGAAGACCGAGCCGAGTGGTGCGGCCGTTCGCATCCGCGATGTCGCCCGGGTCGAGCTTGGCGCGGAAAGCTACAATGCGATCAGCCGCCTGAACGGCCATCCGGGCGCCGGCATGGCAATCTCGCTGGCCCCGGGTGCCGACGCCCTGGCGACGGCCGAACTCATCAAGGCCCGGGTCGAGCAATTGTCGGCCAACTTTCCCGAAGGCCTGAAGGTCGCCTACGCCAACGACACCACCAACTTCATCAAGCTGTCCGTCGAGGAAGTGGTGAAGACGCTGCTGGAAGCGGTCGTGCTGGTGGTGATCGTTATGTTCGTCTTCCTGCAAAGCTGGCGCGCCACGCTCGTGCCGGCGATCGCGGTGCCGGTGGTGCTGCTCGGCACCTTTGCAATCTTCTATCTGGCGGGCTTCACCATCAATACGCTGACCCTGTTCGGGCTGGTGCTAGCCATCGGCCTGCTGGTCGACGACGCAATCGTGGTGGTCGAGAACGTCGAGCGGCTGATGGAAGAAAACCCCGGCATGACGCCGCGCGAAGCCACCATCATCTCGATGAAGGAAATTCAGGTCGCATTGGTGGCGATTGCGGTGGTGCTGTCGGCCGTGTTCCTGCCCATGGCGTTCTTTGGGGGGTCGACGGGGGTCATATACCAGCAATTCTCGCTGACCATCATCTCGTGCATGGTGTTGTCAGTGCTGGTGGCGCTGATCCTTAGTCCTGCACTGACGGCGACACTGCTCAAGGCGCGCAAATCCGCCGAAGAGGAGGTGGCGGAGCGAGATGGGGCCGGGCCGTGGCGGCAGCGGGTCTATCGAGCGCAGGACTGGTTCAACCGCAGCTTCAATCGGGGCATCGAGCGCTACACTGGCGCGGTCGCGACGGTGATCAACCGCAAGTGGCTGTTCCTGGCGATCTACGGGATCACCTGCGCGATCCTGATTGTGCTGTTCCAGCGGCTGCCGACCAGCTTCCTGCCGACGGAAGACCAGGGCGCGGCCAGCATCCAGTTCCGTCTGCCGGCGGGCGCCACGCAACAGCGCACGCTGGAAGTGCAACGGCAGATCGAGTCCTATCTCAACAAGTATGAGTCCAAGAACCTCGCCACCGTGTTCACCGTGGCGGGCGGCGGCGGCGGCGGCGGTGCGAGTGGCCAGAACACCGGCCAAGGCTTCATCAATCTTGCGCCGTGGGACGAACGGCCGGGACCGGAGAATACCGCCGACGCCATCGTGGAACGCGCGTCCGGCGCTTTCCGCGGTTTTCGTGACGCGCAGGTGTTCGCCTCCGTGCCCGGCGCAATCCGCGGCCTTGGCCAGTCGAGCGGGTTCAACATGCAGCTGCAGAACCGCAGCGGAATGAGCCGCGAGCAGTTCCAGGCGGCGCGCGACCGGCTGGTGGCCGAGGCGACCAACGACCCGCTGCTGGCGTCGGTCCGCGCGAGCGACTTGCCAGACGTCCCCAGCCTGGACGTCGATGTCGACCAGCAGCGCCTGACCGCGCTTGGCCTCAATCAAGGCGACGTCAACAACACTCTCGCGACGGCCTGGGGTGGGCGCTACGTCAACGACTTCATCGACAACGGCCGGGTCAAGCGGGTCTATGTCCAGGGCGATGCGCCCTATCGGTCCGATCCGTCCGACCTGTCGCAATGGTATGTGCGGGGGGCGGACGGACAGATGTCGCCCTTTTCCGCCTTCGCCCAAACCGGCTGGAGCACCGGCCCGAGCAGCCTCTCGCGTTTCCAGGGCGTGCCCGCGTTCGAGATTCAGGGCCAAGCCGCGCCGGGGGTCAGCTCGGGCGAAGCGATGATGCGGATGGAGGAGCTTGCCAATCGGATCCCCGGGACCAGCGTCGCCTGGTCCGGCGCCTCTTTTCAGGAGCGGCTGTCGTCGGGTCAGGCGCCTTTGCTCTATGGCCTGTCGCTGCTGGTCGTGTTCCTGTGTCTGGCTGCGCTCTACGAAAGCTGGACTATCCCGGTCGCAGTGCTGCTGGTCATCCCGCTGGGCTTGGTCGGCGCTGTCTTTGCGGTCGCCCTGCGCGGACTGGAGAATGACGTTTATCTCCAGATCGGCCTGCTCACCACCATGGGCCTTGCCGCCAAGAACGCCATCCTGATGATCGAATTCGCCGAGCAGGCGGAGCGGGCGGGCAAGAGCGTGTTCGATAGCGCGATGGAAGCGGCCCGCATCCGGCTCCGCCCGATCCTGATGACCAGCTTCGCGTTCATCTTCGGCGTACTGCCGCTGGCCCTGTCCACGGGCGCTGGAGCCAACAGCCGGATCGCAATCGGAACGGCCGTGATCGGCGGCATGCTGACCGCCACCATCTTGGCCATTTTCTACATCCCGCTGTTCTTCGTTCTCGTTCGCCGCGGCGCGCGTGACGGCCTAAAGATCATTCGCGAGCGCTGGCGCAGCCGCTCCGCCCCGCCAGCCGAGGCCACCGCATGAGAAAGCTGACGATCGCGGCAAGCGCGCTGGCGCTAACCGGATGCGTGTCGATGGATCCGCGCTACGAGCGGCCGACCGCGCCGGTGCCGCCCGGCTGGCCGGCTGGTGACCCCTATCTGACCGAGGCGCCGGCGCTGCCGAACTTCACCCATCGCGACGTGTTCCGCGACATTCGATTGCAGACGCTGATCGCCCAGGCGCTAGTCAACAACCGCGATTTGCGGATTGCGGCCGCCAACATCGCGGCCGCTCGCGCGCAGGTTCGGGTGACCCGCGGTGCGCAGCTGCCGCAGGTGGATTCCAGTGCGAGCATCGAGGCCAACCCACGCCGCGATCCCGCGACCGGCGAGACGACTGGCGTACAGTTCAGCCCGTCGATCAGCATTCTCCCTTCGTTCGAGATCGATCTGTTCGGCCGGCTCGCCTCTTTGACCCGGGCGCAGCAGGAGCGACTGCTGGCCACCGGCGCGGCAGCCCGGGCCACGCGGGTCGCGTTGATCGGGGACATCGCCGACGCGTGGCTCCGCCATGCTGCCGATGCGAGCCTGCTCGCCATCGCCGAAAATACGGTGCGCAGCGCGGAACGAAGCCGGGTGCTGACCGAAGCGCGACTGCGCGGCGGTATCGCACCGCGGACGGACCTGTTGCAGGCGCAGCAGGTGCTGGAAACCGCGCGGGCCGACCTGGCCGAACAACGAGCCCTGCTGGCCCAGGATGCCAATTTGCTGCAGCTGCTGGTTGGCGCACCGGTCGATCGGAGCCTTTTGCCGCAATCGATGGACGAGGCCGCGCCGACGATCGCCTCGCTGCCCGCCGGGCTCGATTCGCGGATCCTGCTGCGGCGGCCCGACATCATCCAGGCGGAGTATGAGCTGCGCGCCGCCAACGCGGAGGTGGGGGCGGCCCGCGCCGCGCTGTTCCCGCGCATCTCGCTGACTGGACTGCTAGGCTTCGCCAGCGAAACGCTGAGCGGGCTGTTCAGCGCCGGCTCATTCAATTGGTCGGCGGGCCCCGGGCTGAGCTATTCGATTTTCAGCGGTGGGTCGGCGCGAGCAACGGTGGACGTGCGCCGGGCCGAGCGGCAGGCGGCAGTGGCAACCTATGAGCGCGCGATCCAGACGGGCTTCCGCGAGGTGGCGGACGCACTGGCCGACAAGAGTACGCTGACCGACCGGGTCGCGGCTACCCGACGCGGAACGCAGGCCGCGAGCGAGACTTTGCGGCTGGTCACTGCCCGTTATCGCGAGGGGATCGATCCATTTCTCAATACGCTGGATGCCCAGCGCTCGGCCTACTCGGCAGAACGTAATTTGGTGGCCGTACGGTTGCTGCAGGCGCGCAACGGGGTGACCCTGTACCGCGCTCTCGGTGGCGACGGGTAGGGCGATCACGATCACCGGATCATATAACGCACAAAACACTGTCCTACAACCAACCTATACGGTTAGTGCACCTCGCTCGGAGTGAGTGAGAGTGGGATGCGGACGGATGACGAACGGTGTGTGCGTTGAAGATTTGATTGATGAGTTAATCGAGCGGGAAGGCGGTTATGTGAATCACCCCGCCGATCGGGGCGGCCCGACCTGCTGGGGAATTACCGAAGCGGTTGCCAGGGCGCATGGCTATAGCGGGGCGATGGCCGACCTGCCGCGCGAGGATGCCGTTGCAATCTACACTCGGCTGTATTGGCTGCGGCCACGCTTCCATCAGGTCGCCCAGCGCTCGGAGAAGATCGGCGCCGAATTGTTCGACACGGGCGCGAACATGGGTCCGGGCGTCGCGGCGACCTTCCTTCAGCGGGCTTTGACCGCGCTGAATCGAAACGGGCTTGATTACGCCGATTTGGTACCAGATGGGCGGGTCGGTCCGTTAACCCTGCAGGCGCTGGATCGCTTCTTTGCGCTGCGTGGGGAGGAACCTGGTGAGCGGGTGCTGCTTCGTGCGCTCGAAGCTTTGCAGGGCGAGCGTTATCTTCGCCTGGCAGAGAAACGGCCGGCTAACGAAGCCTTTCTCTACGGCTGGCTGGCGAACCGGATTGGCAAAAACATCGGCTGAGCAAACCAACGGGAGTTTTGAAACATGGCATTATTGGAAGCCGTCGTCGGTCCGCTCGCCAAGCTGATCGACAAGATCATCCCAGACCCACAGGCACGGGATCGGGCAAAGCTGGAATTGATCAAGTTGCAGGGCGACCAGGAGGCGGCCGCCATTGCCCAGCAGATGCAGGCAATCATCGCCGAGGCGAACAGCACCGACCCCTGGACCAGCCGGGCGCGGCCGAGCTTTCTGTACATGATGTACGCGCTGATCCTGTGGGCGATCCCGATGGGGCTGATCTCGGCCGCCAGTCCGGCCATGGCGAAGGGGATCGCGGAAGGGATGACCGCCTACCTTCGCGGCATCCCCGAAGAGCTCTACGCCCTCTTCGGGACCGGCTACCTCGGCTATACCGCGGCGCGGACCTGGGGGAAGGTCAAAGGCGTCGAGCGCTAGTTTCACGAGGAGTGTTGCGCTCACGGAACGAACAGCGCTCTTTCGTCTTTTGCCGTGCACGGGCAAGGAGAGGAAATGGCGCTGTTCGAACCGGGTCGAAACTGCTGGCGAGTCGAACAGGCCGACAATGCGGCGGTGATCGTCGACGCCTGCGATTATTACCGCGTGATCCGTCAGGCGATGCTGCAGGCCACCAAGCGGATCCTGATCATCGGCTGGGATTTCGATCCGCGGATCAAGCTGGATCGGACCGAGGAAGCGAACCAGGATGAAACGCTGGGCGACTTCCTGTTCGACCTCAGCGAGAAAAAGCCGGACGTCCCGATCCTGATCCTCAAATGGGACGTCGGCGCATTGAAGTGGCTGGTGCGCGGAAAGGCGGTGGCCTGGTACGCCCGGCTGGCGGCGCAGCACAGCATCCGCTTCCGCTTCGATCACGCCCATCCGACCGGCTGCAGCCACCATCAGAAGATCGTGGTGATCGACGACAGCTTCGCCATCTGCGGCGGAATCGACATGACCGGGGACCGCTGGGACAAGCCAGCCCATCGGGATGACGAACCTGGACGGCGGAGGCCCAACGGCAAGCCTTATGGCCCGTGGCACGACGCGACCATGGCGGTGGACGGCGCGGCGGCGGCAGCGATCGGTGCCGTGGCCCGCGATCGCTGGATGCGGGCCACCGAAGAGGAACTGCCGCAGATCACGGATGCCGAGCCGGTCTGGCCCGACGGGTTGGAGCCGCAATTCCGCTCCGTCGACCTGGCGATCGCCCGGAACACTGCGGCCTATCGCGACTGGCCGCGGGTGCAGGAAGTGCAAACTCTGTTCGAGGACATGATCGCTTCGGCGAAGCGGTTCATTTATATCGAGAACCAGTATTTCACCGCGCCCCACATCGCCGCGGCGATCATCAAGCGGCTCGAGCAACCCGACCCTCCCGAGATCGTACTGGTCGGGCCGTTGAAGGCCGAAGGGTGGCTGGAGCAGATGGCCATGGATGCGACGCGTTGCCGGTTGGCGCAGATCATCGGCCGCTCCGACCCGGACAATCGCTTTCGCATCTTCACGCCCAAAACGAAGAATGGGCAGGATATCTACGTCCATGCCAAGATCATGATCGTGGACGACGAGGTGCTGCGCGTGGGATCGTCCAATCTCAACAATCGAAGCCTCGGCCTGGACAGCGAATGCGATCTCGCGTTTCAGGCCCAAGGCCAGCAGGACCGCGACGGCATCGCGGGGTTGCGCACCCGTCTGATGGCCGAGCACCTCGGCTGCGAGGAAGCGAAGGTGGCGCAGCGCTTCGCCGAGACCGGATCGCTGCTGGCGACGATCGAGGCGTTGCGCGGTCCGGGCAAGAGTTTGGCCCTACTGCCGATCGAGAAACCGACGGGCGCGACCGCCTTCATTTCCGACACCGAACTGCTTGATCCCAAAAGCCCCGATGCCATGTTCGAGGGCATGACCCGGCGCAGTCTGTTCGATCCGATCCGCCGCCAATGGCGCCGCCGTCCGCACCTGCGCCGGCATCGATCGCACAAGGGCGCGGTGCCGGCCTGATGGCAGCGCGGGCGCAGCGCTCCCGCTGGCGCAGCGTCCCCACCGCTGTGGCCGAGTTCGTCGATCGCCGTGGATGGAGCCCGGTAGCGCTGCTCAATGCGGTCGACCGGCTATATCCCGGCCGAGGGCGCGCGCGAAAGGCTGCCGATGGCATTGCCTATGGCCCGCACGGACGGCACCAACTCGACATCTGGGTGCCGGCCGGGCGGCGTAAGGCCGGCGAGCGCCTGCCGGTCGTCGTATTCTTCTATGGCGGTGGATGGCATGCGGGATCGCGCACCGATTACGGCTTTGCCGGTGCCGCCTTCGCCACCGAAGGCTTTGTCGCCGTGGTTCCCGACTACCGCCTCGCTCCCCTGACCCGCTATCCCGGCTTCATGTGGGATGGGGCGATGGCGCTGCGTTGGGTCTGGCGGAACATCGCGAGCTATGGTGGCGATCCGGCAAGCATCACCGTGTCCGGCCACTCCGCCGGTGCTTATATCGCCGCCATGCTGGCACTCGACACGCGCTGGCTGTCCGGGGTGCAACTGCCCCGCAACGCGATCAAGGCCGCGGCGCTGCTCAGCGGCCCTTACGACTTCTTTCCCTTCCGGGAATATCGAGGTCGGGCGACATTCGGGTTCTGGCCCAATCCTGCCGAAACCCAGCCGGTCAGCTGGGTGCGACCGGACGCGCCGCCGATGCTGTTGATGCATGGGAGCACCGACCGGCTGGTATACGCCAAGAACAGCCGTCACCTCGCCGAGCGGCTGGCGTCGGTCGGCGCTCCGGTGACCCTGAAAATCTATCCTGGCGCCAATCATGCCGACCCGGTGGTCAGCCTGTCTCGACCGTTCCGCACTCGCCTGCCGGTGCTGGCCGATGCCGCCGCTTTCTTGCGCTCGGCAACCACGCTTCCCACTTCCCGCTCAACCAAGTGAGCGGGAGCGATATGGAAAGCTGGCACGGGACAACCATCCTGGGCGTCAAGAAGGACGGCCGTACGGTGATCGCCGGTGACGGGCAGGTGTCGATGGGCAACACCGTGATGAAGCCAAACGCCAGAAAGGTGCGTCGTCTGGGCAAGGATGGCAAGGTGATCGGCGGCTTTGCCGGCGCGACCGCGGATGCCTTCACCCTGTTCGAGCGGCTGGAGAAGAAACTGGAAACCCACCACGGCCAGTTGCTGCGCGCGGCGGTCGAACTGGCGAAGGATTGGCGGACCGACAAATACCTCCGCAACCTGGAAGCGATGATGATCGTCGCCGATGCCGAGGTGCTGCTGATCCTGACCGGCAATGGCGATGTGCTGGAGCCCGAGGGCGGGATCGCGGCGATCGGTTCGGGCGGCAATTACGCGCTGTCGGCGGCCAAGGCCCTCGCCGATTATGAGAGCGATCCTGAAAAACTCGCGCGCCGCGCCATGCAGATCGCGGCCGAGGTGTGTGTCTTCACCAACGATCGGCTGACGGTCGAGACAGTCTAGGAAAACATGAACGATAATCTGACTCCCAAGGCCATCGTGAAGGCCCTGGACGAACACATCATCGGCCAGTCCGACGCCAAGCGCGCGGTGGCAGTGGCGCTGCGCAACCGGTGGCGGCGGCAGCGCCTCTCGCCCGAGTTGCGCGAAGAGGTGACGCCCAAGAACATCCTGATGATCGGGCCGACGGGCTGCGGCAAGACGGAAATCAGCCGCCGGCTGGCCAAGCTGGCCGATGCGCCGTTCGTCAAGGTCGAAGCAACCAAGTTCACGGAGGTCGGCTACGTTGGCCGCGACGTCGAGCAGATCGCTCGCGACCTGGTCGAGGAAGCGGTGCGACTGGAAAAGGAGCGCCGGCGCGAGCGTGTTCGCGAGGCGGCGGAGGACGCGGCGATGGACCGGCTGCTCGATGCGCTGACTGGCAAGGGGTCGAGCGAAGCCACGCGTGCGTCTTTTCGCCAGCGTTTCACCGACGGCAGCCTGGATGGCGCCGAGGTCGAGATCGAGGTGGCGGAAGCTCCGGCCATGCCGTTCGACCTGCCGGGCGGCGGCGGGATCGGCATGATCAACCTCAGCGAAATGATGAGCAAGGCGATGGGCGGCCCGCCGAAGAAGCGGCGCAAGCTGAAAGTCCCGGCCGCCTTTGCCAAGCTGGTCGAGGAGGAGGCGGACAAGCGGCTCGACCAGGACGATGTGAACCGGGCTGCGCTGGCCGATGCGGAAGCGAACGGGATCGTGTTCCTGGACGAGATCGACAAGATCGCGGTGTCCGACGTACGCGGCGGTTCGGTCAGCCGCGAGGGCGTGCAGCGCGACCTGCTGCCCCTGATCGAAGGCACCACCGTCGCCACAAAATATGGGCCGATCAAGACCGACCATATCCTGTTCATCGCCTCCGGGGCGTTCCATGTCGCCAAGCCGGCGGATCTGCTGCCAGAGTTGCAGGGCCGCCTGCCGATCCGGGTCGAGCTGACGGCGCTGAGCGAGGATGATTTCGTTGCCATCCTGACGGACACTCGGGCGAGCCTGACCGAGCAGTATCGGGCATTGCTGGCGACGGAAAATGTCGGCGTGGAGTTCGCTCCCGACGGCATTCGCGCGCTCGCCCGGATCGCGGCGGAGGTGAACCAGTCGGTCGAAAACATCGGCGCGCGGCGCTTGCAGACCGTGCTGGAGAAGCTGCTGGAAACAATCAGTTTCGAGGCGGAGGATCGGCAGGGCGAGACGTTGCGCGTGGACGCCGCGTTCGTCGAGCAGCAGCTGAGCTCGATCGCGCGCAATGCCGATCTCAGCCGCTACGTTCTTTAGCAGCCGTTCTTGTAATGTTCTAACCTTTGCTCCACACTTCTGGTGGCGAGCGACTCGCTCGGCGGCAAGGGAGATTGGCATGGGCGAGCAAGGCGGCTGCCATTGCGGTGCGATCCGGTATGAGGTGAAGGATGGCGCTCAGCCGGTCCATCATGCGCTCTGCCATTGCACGGATTGCCGCAAGGCGAGTGGGGCTCCGGCCGTTGGCTGGTCCCTGTTCGCGAAGGATGCGGTCACCATCATGGGTGAGCCGGCTCGCTATCGCAGTTCGGAACATGCCGAGCGGCACTTCTGTCCCAAATGCGGGACGGGTCTGTTTTACACCAATGAGGTCATCTTCCCGGATCAGATCGACATTCAGTCGGCGACGCTCGACAATCCCGATGCATTTCCGCTGCAGGGTGAGATTCAGCTGGCCGAGCGGATTGGGTGGATGGAGAAACTGGGCGAGTTGCCGCGGTTCGACCGCTATCCTGGAGAGTAGGCCGCACAACCTTGCGTCAGCGCGAGGCTGGTCGCGATTGGCGGTAGCGCCACATCAATCCTTGGGCGAATGGGCTCCACAAACTGGTCCTGACGCCAGCGGTCCGCAGCCGGTCGGCTACCCAGTTGTTGCAGGTCGTCAGCGCGCTGGCCTTGCCGCGGCCTGCGAAGAAGCTGTCGTCGCCGAAATAGCCGGGGTGGTCGATTTTGATGGGCTTGCCGGCGCCGTCGAGAGTGAGTTCCGAGCGGATGGAGGCCCACAAACGGCGATATTCGGCCGGGCGCAAGCGGATTGGGCGAAGTTCAATGCCGGGTTCGGTCGTCCGCTCGACATGGACCACGCGTTCGCCGCCCGTCAGCGCTGACCATAAAGTACGCGGAGTCAGGTCCCACCAGGTCGGGGTATCGAGATAGACGCGCCGCTCGCCGGCACCAAAGGCAAACCAGCGCGGGCTAGCGGGCGCAGACCGGAATGCGGAACGCGGAAAATAGGGCCGCCAATCCAGCCCCTGGGCAACGGCCGGCATGACGATGTCGACATGGATGCCGTTTGAGCGAAGATAGATGATGGTCCCGTGCTCCGGCTCTTCCCAGTTCCGATTAACCGGCAGCAGTGACCCCACCAGGGAGGCGATGAGATATAGCAGGGGCAAGCCCAGGACTGCCAGCAGCAGCGTCCTTCCCCATCCCCGCCGTTGCCGCCGCCGCTTCATCCCGTCCGCCAATGCTTGCTTTGCTGGGCCACGGCAACTAGATGCGCCGCCTATCGCCCGGCGGACTCTTCGCCGGGTGCCATCGGTCGGGGCGTAGCGCAGCCTGGTAGCGCATCACACTGGGGGTGTGGGGGTCGCTGGTTCGAATCCAGTCGCCCCGACCATCTTGGCTAAGGACCCGAAAGTCAGCATCGCTCCATGTCCAGCGCATTTCTCCTGACCTCTGCCGCCGCTTCGACTGCCGCCGGTCCGCCGGGCGGCACCGCCGGATTCCTGGTGGGAATCCTGCCGTGGGTCCTGATCTTCCTGATCTTCTACCTGCTGATGATCCGCCCGCAGCAGCGGCGCATGAAGCAGCACCAGGCGACCATCGCCGCGGTCAAGAAGGGCGACGAGATCGTCACCGGCGGCGGAATCCGCGGCAAGGTCACCCGCATCGTCGACGACAATGAAGCCGAGGTCGAGATCGCGCAGGGCGTGAAGGTGCGGATCGTCAAGTCGACCATCACGTCCGTGATCAATCCGCAAGCGAAGCCGGCCAACGACTGATGCTGGATTTTCCGCGCTGGAAGGTGTGGGCGATCAGCCTGACGATCCTTCTCGGCATCCTGTTCGCGATCCCCAGCCTGCTGCCGGCATCGGCGATGGAACGATATCCATCGTTTCTTCCGAAAGCGCGGATCAGCCTGGGTCTCGATCTGGCGGGCGGCAGCCACCTGTTGCTGGAAGCGGATCTTGCGGATGCGCAGCGCCAGCGGCTCACCGCCATGGAAGAAAACATCCAGACCGAACTGCGTCGCGATCCGCGGATCCAGATCGGCGACACGTCCACCAGCGACGGTCGGGTAAGCTTCATCGTTCGCGACCCGGCCCAACTCGATGCCGCGGTGGAGCGGATGCGGACCCTGACGCAACCGGTCGGCCTGACCGGGACCCGAACTTGGGACGTCACCGCCCAGGACGGGAACCGGGTCGTCATGACGCCGACCCAGGCGGGCATTCAGGCCAGCCTGCGCGATGCGATGACCGTGGCCCGCGACGTGGTCCGCCGCCGCATCGATCCGGGCGGTACCCGCGAAGTCACCGTCATCAATCAGGGCGAGCGCCGCATCCTCGTGCAGGTGCCGGGGGTCGACGATCCCGAGTCCCTCAAGCAGCTGATCGGGCAGACCGCGCGGCTGGAATTCAAGCTGGTCGACCAGACCGCCGACCCGGCGCTCGTCGCACAGGGACGAGCGCCGGCGGGCAGCCAGGTGCTTCCGCTGGCCGACGGGACCGGCTTCATCGCCGTGCAGCGCCGGGTGATGGTGTCGGGCGAGCAGTTGGTCGACGCCAAGCAGACCTTCGAATCGCAATCGGGTGCGCCCGTCGTCTCCATCACGTTCAACTCGGCCGGCGCTCGCCGGTTCGGGCGGGTGACCCAGGAGAATGTCGGCAAGCCGTTCGCCATCATCCTCGACGACAAGGTGCTGTCCGCGCCGAACATCAACGAGCCGATCCTCGGCGGCCAGGCGCAAATCAGCGGCAACTTCACGGTGGAAAGCGCCAACGCGCTGGCCATCAGCCTTGCCTCGGGAAAGCTGCCGGTGAAGCTCGACGTGATCGAGGAGCGGACGGTGGGTCCGGATCTCGGCAAGGATTCGATCGAAAAGGGCGCGATCGCCTCCGTGATTTCCATCCTCGCAGTGATGGTCTTCATGCTGGTGACCTATGGCCGCTTCGGCGTTTACGCCAACATCGCGCTGATCGTGAACGCCCTGATGATCCTGGGCATCATGGCGATCTTCAACGCGACGCTGACCCTACCGGGAATCGCCGGTTTCGTGCTGACTATCGGTGCAGCCGTTGATGCCAACGTGCTGATCAACGAGCGCATTCGTGAGGAATTGAAACGGGGGCGCAAGATCCTGGATGCGCTGGAAACCGGCTACAAGGAGGCGAGCACCGCCATCTTCGATGCGAACATCACCAACACCATTGCCGCGGCCTTGATGTTCTACTTTGGGTCCGGCCCGATCCGCGGCTTTGCCGTGGTGCTGTTCATCGGCATCGTCACCTCCGTCTTCACCGCCGTCAACTTCACCCGCATGCTGGTTGCCCTGTGGGTCAAGCGGAAGCGGCCGCGTGAACTCCATATCTAAGGCGTTGCCAAAGCCATGAAGCTGCTCAAGCTCGTCCCCGACAACACCAACATCGACTTCATGGGCGTGCGCAATATCGCGCTCATTCTGTCGATCCTGGCCACCATCGCCAGCCTAACGCTGGTGGGCGTCCGCGGCCTCAGTCTGGGCGTGGACTTCGTCGGCGGGCAGATGGTTCGCACGACCTTCACCCAGCCGGTCGACGTCGAGCAACTCCGGTCTCGCGTGAACAGCCTCGAACTCGGCGATGCCAGCATCCAGGAGTTCGGTGGGCCGACCAGCTACCAGATCCGTCTGCCGCGTCCGGAAGGCGGAGATGCCGCCGCCAACGCCGCCGCCACTCGGGTCCGGCAGATGCTGGCCCAGCAATATCCTAGCAGCCGGGTCGATTCCGTCGAAACGGTGTCGGGGAAGGTTTCGGAGGAACTGGCGCAGGACGGCGCGCTGGCGATCGCGCTCGCCATGCTCGGCATTGCACTCTACATCTGGTTCCGGTTCGAATGGCAGTTTGGCGTTGGCGCGCTGGCCACCCTGTTTCACGACGTGTCGATGATCCTCGGCTTCTTCGCGCTTACACAATGGCAGGTCGACCTCAATATCGTGGCGTCTTTCCTGGCTGTGATCGGCTATTCGCTGAACGACACGGTCGTGATCTACGACCGCATTCGCGAGAATTTGCGCAAATATCGCAAGATGGCGATGGTGCCGCTGTTGAACCTGTCGCTGAACGAGACGCTGTCGCGCACGATCGTCACCTCGGGATCGATCCTGCTGGCGCTCGCCATGCTGCTGATCTTTGGACCTCAGGTGATTTTCGGGCTGACCTTCGCCATTTTCCTCGGCACGGTGATCGGCACCTATTCGTCGATCTATATCTCCGCGCCGGTCCTGGTCTGGCTGGGCGTCAAGCCGGACAGCTTTGTCCGGACGGACGAGGAAACCGCGACGATCGCGAAGCCGCGCCCGGACGGAGCAGTCGTCTGACGGCCAGCGGCGGTTCATCTCCCTCTTGCGATGAGTGCGCTTTCCCTTGCCCAAGGGCAGCGCTAGAAGGCACCCCATGAAGCTTTCCCGTACCGCGGCGGCGCTCCTCGCCTGCGTCATCATCATCCCGGCCGCCGGTTGCGCCCGCAACGGTGTCAAGACTGACACCAGCTATGTCGCAAGCGACGTCAACACGCTCTACGGCCTCGCCAAGGAGCGCCTCGACAACCAGCGGTACGAGGAGGCGGCCAAGCTGTTCGACGAAGTCGAGCGCCAGCATCCCTATTCCGTATGGGCGCGGCGGGCGCAGCTGATGAGCGCCTTCAGCTATTACATGGCGAAGAAATATCCGGACACGGTCAGCTCGGCCCAGCGCTTCCTGACGATCCATCCGGGCAACAAGGATGCGCCCTACGCGAACTACCTGATCGCGATGAGCTATTACAATCAGATCGCGGACGTGACCCGCGATCAGAAGACAACCCAGCAGGCACAGGATGCGTTCAATGAATTGATCCGCCGTTATCCGGAAAGCCGGTACGCGGTCGACGCCCGCCTGAAGCTCGATCTGATCAACGACCATCTCGCCGGCAAGGAAATGGAAGTCGGGCGCTTTTACCAGCGGTCGAGCAACTGGCTCGCGTCGGTGACCCGGTTCCGCAACGTCATCGACAAGTACCAGACGACCAGTCACACGCCCGAGGCATTGATGCGCTTGACCGAAAGCTATTTGGCGCTCGGCATTCCGGCGGAAGCGCAGAAGACCGCAGCCGTATTAGGGCGCAATTATCCGGGTACGGACTGGTACCAGCGCGCCTATGAGCTGATCCAGCGGCACGGGCCGCAGCAGCAGGCGGCCGCGACCCAGAGCTGAGCTGCTCAGAAGCGGCTTAACGCCCGGCAAATCATCGCGTAAGCCAACGCCATGCTATTGAGCCTGGCGATCCGTGACGTTGTGCTGATCGACTGGCTTGAGCTGGAGTTCGGCCCGGGTCTCGGCGTCCTCACCGGTGAGACCGGCGCGGGTAAATCGATCCTGCTGGACGCGCTTGGGCTGGCCCTTGGCGCGCGAGCCGACAGCGGCCTCGTACGAAATGGGCAAGACGCGGCGTCGGTGACGGCGGCATTCGACCTGCCGCCGGATCATTCGGCGATGGACCTGCTGGCCCAGGCGGGAATCGAAGCTGAAGCGGGCGAGCCTCTCCTGCTTCGCCGACAACTCAGGGCAGACGGGGGAAGCCGGGGCTTCATCGGCGGAGTTGCCGCTTCGGCCGGAACGTTGCGCGAAGTGGGCGGCACCCTGATAGAAATCCACGGCCAGCATGACGATCGCGGGCTGCTCAATCCCAAAGGCCATCGGCAGCTGCTGGACGCCTTCGGTCGGATCGAGGTGTCGGCCGTCACGGCGGCCTGGAATAGCGTCGCGCGACTGTCCGAAGCGCTGGCGGAGGCACGAGCAGCCGCTGAGCTGGCCGAACGGGATCGCGACTATCTGACCTTCGCCGTGGAAGAGATCGCCAAGCTCGCGCCGGAACGCGGCGAGGAGACGACTCTCGCCGAGCAACGCGCCGCCATGCAGGCGGGCGAAAAGGCCGGCGAGGCGCTGCAGGGGCTGGATGAACTGCTCGGTGGTTCGGACGGAGCCCTGGCCCAGCTCAGGGCCGCGGCACGGCGGATCGAGCGGGGTGCGGTTCATCATCCACTATTGGCAGAAGCGCTGGCCTCACTCGACCGGGCGGTGATCGAAACGGCCGAGGCGGAAGATCGCATCAACCGCGCGGCGGATGCGCTGGCGTTCGATCCCCAGCGCCTGGAGGCGGTCGAAAGCCGCTTGTTCGACATTCGTGCGCTGGCCCGCAAGCATCGGGTCGAGCCGGACGAACTGGCGGCGTTCGGGGAGCAGATGGCAGAGCGGCTGACGCTGATCGAGGCGGGCGGCGAGCGGATCGCAGAGCTGGAGCGGGAGCTGGCTGCAGCAGAGACGCGCTATCGGGAGCTTTCGGCTGCGTTGACCGACTTGCGCCGGACCACTGCCGCGCGACTCGATTCCGCCGTCGCCGCCGAGCTGGCACCGCTGAAGCTGGAGGCGGCCTCCTTTCGGACCAGCCTGTCCGACGCGCCGCCGGGGCCGACGGGTACCGACCGCATCGAATTCACGGTTTCCACCAATCCGGGGGCGCCTTTCGGGGCCCTGACGCGCATCGCGTCCGGAGGCGAGCTGTCGCGCTTCATTCTGGCACTCAAGGTTGCGCTTGCCGAAGCGGGCGGAGCTTCGACGATGATCTTCGACGAGATCGACCGGGGAGTGGGCGGGGCGGTGGCTAGCGCGATCGGGGAACGGTTGAGCCGGCTGGCGCAGCGTTCGCAACTGCTGGTGATCACCCATTCGCCGCAGGTGGCGGCCCGGGCCGCGCATCATTATCGGATCGAGAAGAACCACGGGCCTGAGGGCACCCGCACCACCGTTCGGCTGCTGTCCCGCGACGAGCGGCGGGAGGAGATCGCACGAATGCTCTCCGGGGCGGCGGTGACAGAGGAGGCGCGGGCCCAGGCGGCACGTTTGTTGGAGGCGGCATGAGCGAACAGGCAGTAGCACAGGAGTTTCAGGGCGAGGCGCTGGAGCATGTCTTCATGCCGGCGTCGGGCGATGTGCGTGGAACGGTCATCATCGTCCCGACCGTCATGGGAATTAGCGAACTCGAACGCGGCTTCGCGCGGCGGCTGAACGGGCTGGGATGCCATGCTTTCATCGCCGACCTTTTCGGCAAGCATCTGCGCGGCGCAGCGCGGGACACGATGTTCGAGGAGATGGGAAGGCTGAAGGGCGACCGTTCGGCGCTGCGCGACCGCATGTTGGCGGTGCTGGAACAGGCGCAAGGGCAGAATGGTGTGGATGCCCGGCGCATCGCCGCGATCGGCTATTGTTTCGGTGGCCTGTGCGTCCTCGACCTGGCGCGCGCGGGAGCGGAGGTCGCGGGCGTTGCTAGCTTCCATGGCCTGTTCGATCCGCCCGGGCTGGATCCGCGGCCGATCAAGGCCAAGGTGGCGGCCTATCATGGCTGGGACGACCCGATGGTTCCTCCGCAAGCAGTGGTCGCGCTGGGCAAGGAACTGACCGCGGGCGGGGCCGACTGGCAGATCTACGCCTACGGTCATGTCGGTCACGGCTTCACCAATCCGCAGGCGCATCAGCTGGGGGTCGATGGTGTTGCCTACGACAAGGCCGCCGCGCGCCGCAGTTGGGCCAGTCTGGTACTGTTCCTGGACGAATTGTTCGGGTGACTGCCTATGTGGCGCTGCTGCGGGCGGTGAATGTCTCAGGCACCGGCAAGCTGCCGATGTCCGAACTTGTGAAAATGGGCGAACGCTGCGGGTTCGCCGCGGTTCGCACTTTTATTAACAGCGGTAACCTGTTGTTTGAAAGCAAGGCTGGCGAAGCTGAGGTCACAGCGCTCGTTGCTGCCGAGATCGAAAAATTCTTCGATAAGCCCATGGCCGTATTTGTGCGCTCCGCCGACGAGATGCGCGAATTGGCGGTGTGCAACCCATTCAATGACGACAAGCCAAGCCGGGTCATGGCGCACGTAATGGACGCGGAGCCGACCGCGGCCATGCTGACGGAAGCGCGTGATCTGAACGGTGAGCGGCTGGCACTGGGCCCGCGCGCCATCTACGTTTCCTATGGCGGAGGCATCGGATCGTCCAAGCTAAAACTGGCGGCGGTGAAGCACGGCACGGCTCGCAACATGAACAGCGTCAACAAGATTGCTGCACTTCTCGAGAGCATGACATGACAGAGGCCGAAGCCGCCAACCGGCTGATGCGGCTGGCGCGGGAGATCGCGCGCCACAACCGGCTTTACCATGACCAGGACGCTCCGGAGATCAGCGACGCGGACTATGACGCGCTGGTCAAGGAGAATGCCGAGTTGGAGGCACGCTTCCCCCATCTGATCCGGGAAGATTCGCCCTCGGCGGTGGTGGGTGCGGCACCAACTTCCGCGCTCGCCAAGGTCGCGCATGCCCGGCCGATGCTCAGCCTTGAGAACGCGTTTTCGGGAGAGGAAGTCACCGACTTCGTTGCGCGAGTGCGGCGCTTTCTGTCGCTGGCTGATGCCGAAGCGGTCGTGCTGACCGCCGAGCCCAAGATCGACGGACTGAGCTGTTCGTTGCGCTATGAAAACGGGCGGTTGGTTCTGGCGGCAACGCGAGGCGACGGCAGCATCGGCGAGGACGTCACGCCCAACGTCCGCACGATTTCCGACATTCCGCAGCAGCTTGCCGGAGCGCCGAAGGTGCTGGAGGTGCGCGGCGAGGTGTACATGTCCAAGGGGGACTTCGCTGCGCTGAACCAGCGACAGTCGGAAGCGGGCGGCAAGCTGTTCGCCAACCCCCGCAACGCAGCGGCCGGGTCGCTTCGGCAAAAGGATGCGGCAATTACCCAGGCGCGGCCGCTGCGCTTCCTGGCCCACGGCTGGGGCGAGTTGTCGGAGCCGCTCAGGCCAACGCAAAGCGCGGCGGTGGAGCGGCTGCGCGAGCTTGGCTTTCCGGTGTCCGACCTGTTCCGCCGCTGCGAAACGGTGGATGAGGCGCTGGCCCATTATGCGGCGATCGAGCACGTCCGGGCCGACCTGCCGTTCGACATCGACGGTGTCGTGTACAAGGTCGACCGGTTGGACTGGCAGGAGCGGCTTGGTTTCGTCGCGCGGGCTCCCCGCTGGGGTCTGGCCCACAAGTTTCCCGCCGAGCGCGCAGAAACGACGCTGGAGCGGATCGAGATCCAGGTCGGGCGAACTGGCAAGCTGACCCCGGTCGGGCGGCTCACACCGGTCGGCGTCGGCGGCGTGATCGTCGCCAACGTCACCCTTCACAACCGCGATGAAATCGCGAGGCTCGGTCTTCGCGAAGGCGACCGGGTGCGCATCCAGCGGGCGGGCGACGTCATCCCGCAAGTGGTCGAGAACCTGACCCGCGACGAGCCTCGCGACCCTTACGTCTTTCCGGATCACTGCCCCCAGTGCGGGTCCGAAGCCGTGGCCGAGGAGGGCGAGGTCGATGTTCGCTGCACGGGTGGCCTGATCTGCCCGGCGCAGCGGATCGAGCGGTTGAAGCATTTCGTCAGTCGCGGCGCGATGGACATCGATGGCTTAGGCGAAAAGAGCATCGAGGAATTTGCCACGCTTGGCTGGCTCACCGGACCCGCCGATATCTTCAAGCTGGCCGAACATCGCGGTGACCTTCTCGCTCGGGAGGGCTGGAAGGAAAAGAGCGTCGACAATCTCCTTGCGGCCATCGAAGCGCGCAAGGGTTTCGATCCGGCGCGGCTGCTGTTTGGCCTTGGCATCCGTCACGTCGGGATCGTCACGGCCAAGGACCTGCTGAAGTGCTTCGGCACCATCGAAGCGCTGCAGGGTGCCGCTGCGGGCGAAAACGGGATTGCAGAGCTGTCGAGCGTCGAAGGCGTGGGTCCGGTGGTCGCCGAGGCCGTGCACGATTTCTTCCACGAACCGCACAATCGCGAAGAGCTTGCGGAGCTGCTCGGCCTTGCCCGGCCCGCGACCTACGTCAGTTCGGCGCGGCAGACGGAATGGACAGGCAAGACGATCGTCTTCACCGGATCGTTGCAGACGCTAAGCCGGGACGAAGCCAAGGCACAGGCCGAGCGGCTCGGCGCGCGAGCGTCCGGATCGGTCAGCGCCAAGACCGACTTGGTAGTGGCGGGACCGGGCGCCGGGTCAAAGCTGAAGAAGGCCGAGGAGCTTGGGATCCGGGTCGTCAATGAGGAGGAATGGGCGCAGATCGTCTCGGTGGCTTGACCGTGCAACTCTTTGCGTTGCACCCCGCAGGCATGAAGCGATGCGCGGCCGCAGCTTGAGCGGCTGACGAGCCGTCTTGCCCCGCTTTAAGCGGGCCCTTCCAGCACCAGGACCCGCCACTCGCCCGTGCCTTCTTCGCTGACAGCGCAGCCAAGGGCGCGATAAGCCGCGACCACTTGCTGGGCCTGAGTGTGGAGCAGGCCGGCGAGAACCAGTGTTGCGCTGGGACGCAGGGCTGCCACGAAGGCAGGGGCAAGTTCGATCAGCGGGCCGGCAAGGATGTTGGCGATGAGCAGGTCGAACGGCGCCCGTGCCGTCAGCAGCGGGTGCTCCATCCCATCCGCTATTGCCAGCAGCAGTTCCCCAGCGCCATGGCCGATCGGGACCGAGTTGATCAGTGCGTTCTCGCGAGAAACGTCGACGGCCACGGGATCGATGTCGGTCGCTATGGCGTGAGCCGTCGGCCAGAGCTTCCGGGCGGCGAAGGCCAGCAGGCCGGTGCCGGTACCGATGTCGGCGATGTTGGCGAAGCACTTGCCGGCACGTTTCAGCCGGTCGAGCGCCTCGAGGCAGCCGGCGGTCGTGGCGTGCTGGCCGGTGCCGAAGGCGAGCCCGGCGTCGATTTCGAAATTGATCGCTGTGGGGTCGGGGGCATGCGTCGGCGTATGAACGAAGAAGCGGCCGGCCCGGATCGGCTCCAGCCCGGACTGGCTCTTCGCCACCCAATTCTCTTCGTCCAACCGCTCGATCCGGGGTGGCCCGCTGGTGATGCCGCAAAGGACGGCCAGCAGCTCGCCGGTCGGCTCCTCCTCCAGATAGGCGTGGATCAGCCAATCGTCGGGCTTGGCCGGATCGGGTTCATCGGCGACGAGAACCGGAGGAGACTCGAGTTCCGGGAACAATAGCTCCGCGTCGGCCAGGTTCTCAGCTTGGGCGCGGGTACAGGGGAGGGTAACACGGAAGCTCATTTGGACGCCCCAGCCTGTTCCTTCGCCAACCGTTCGTCGAGTTGCCGCGTCTTGGCCGCGGCATAGTTGCGGCATCCGGAGGGATCGAACAGCGGCTGCTTGCCGGTCATCCGCTCCTTCATCGCGCTGGCGGACGGATGCGGAGTCATGAGGATTTCGCAGCGTCCTTCTGCGATCTTGGCAATGGAGGCGCGAAAGGCCGCGAGATATTCGGGGTGCGCGGAGAAGCGGTAATCATCGCGGCTGATTGGCGACAGGCTGTCGGCATAGACCATCGTCCGGCAAACCCCGCCGTCGCAGCTTTCCCACCGCCAGCTCATCGCGCCTGGCGTGTGACCGGGTGTTGCGATCGCGGCGAGCATCAGATTGCCCAGGCGCAACTGCCCGCCGTCGGCGATCACCTGGTTGACGGTCGCAGCGCGAAACGGCTTGTGCATGCCCGCCTGCGGATCTTGCGGATCGTCGAGGCCGGTGTCCATGACCCGGCGCGCACGTTCAGAGGAAATCAGCGATGCGCCGGTCAACTGCTGAAGTCGGGCAGTGCCGCCGACGTGATCGAAATGTTCGTGGCTGAAAAGCAGATAGCGGATGTCGGTCAGCTTGAAGCCGAGCGACCGGATGTTGTCGGCAATCACCTCAGCGCCCCGCTCCGTACCGCCGTCGATCAGGATATGGCCGTCGCTGCCGGCAACGAGGATGGCGGCGATACCGCAGGTTCCGATCAGATAGGTGTTGCCGTGGATTCGGACAGGCGGCGCGCGGCGATCCCAATCGTCGGAGTCTCCGCAGGCCGCTTCCCATGCGGGGCCCGACTGTTCGATCGGCGCGCGAGGGCGCTCGATCTGGGGCGGATTTCCGAGTGGGATGACGACCTGCTGCAGGAGGGCCAGGGCGATCGCGCTAACGGACATAGCTTGCTCCGTTGATGTCCACGATCGTTCCGGTGGACGCGGCGGGCGCCTCGGTGGCAAGCCAACGGATGATTTCAGCGACCTCCGCCGCCGATGCGACGCGCCCGAGCGGGATGTCGGCAAGAATTTTCTCGCCGCCGCGGCTGGCGAGATACTCTGCAGTCATTTCCGTGACCGTGAAGCCGGGGCAGACCGCAAAGGCGAGGATGTTGTCGCCGGCGTAGCCACGCGCAACTGTCTTGGTGACGGCAATCATCGCCGCCTTCGACGCCGCATAATGCCAATGCTGGGGCGAATCCCCACGATAGCCGGCCCGGCTGGCAACGTTGACGATCCGGCCGCCGCCATGCTGCCGGAAATGTTGAACAGCCAGGCGGGTGAGGTCGCTCGATGCCTGCAGGTTCACTGTCATGGCCCGTGCCCAGGCCCGGTGCCACTCCTCATCGGAGGCATCGTCGCTGATCGCTTCGTAGACGCCCGCGTTATTCACCAGCACGTCGATCCGCCCGCCGAGCGCAGCGACGGCTTTGTCCCACAAGGCGCGCGGAGTCGCGGCATCCGCAAGGTCGCCGGCGAGGAGACCGTCACCGCCTCTGGTCGAATGACCGGCGACGCGATGGCCGGCGGCGGTGAGCGCATCGAAGGCAGCCTTGCCGATGCCTCGGCTGGCGCCTGTCAGAAGGATGTTCATGCGCCCCAGCCTAGCCCATCGCCGCAGCGGCGGGGAGGGGCGCCGAGTGCTTAATTCTGAGGACGGCTCGGCTGGGTCGGGTTGGGACCGGTCAGGTTGGAAGCACCCTCGCCGCCGATGTTCGCGGCACCGCCCGTAGCAGCTTTCTGCTCATTGAGAACGGGCTCGTTCTCCGCCTTCTGCGCATTGGCGTCATCGGCTTCGGCGGCGGCCTTGTCGCCGTCCGCGCCCGGAGCGGCGCCGGCCGCCGGAGCAGCCGGAAGCGGCAGCGGCGAAGGGCTCTTGCTGTTGAGAAACGCGATGACGTTGGCACGATCCTCAGGGTTGCTGAGCCCCGCGAATGTCATCTTGGTGCCCGGTGCATATTTCTTCGGATTGGCGAGCCATTCGCTCATGCTCTTCCAGTCCCACACGCCCGGAACGCTCTTGAGGGCGTCCGAATAAGCGAAGCCCGGCACATGGCCATGCGGCTTGCCCATGGTGGCCCACAGGTTCGGGCCAAGGCCGTTTGCGCCGCCCTGGTCGACCGTGTGGCAGGCCTGGCATTTCTTGAACACTTCCGCGCCCTTGGCGGCGTCGGCGCTGGCGAGATAGAATTCGATCGGCTGCTCGGCCTCGCCGCCCTCGCCCTCGACCTCTACGCCTTCGATCGGATAACCCATCTTCTCCGGCCGGTGGGGCTTGAACACCTCGCCCGCGACCAGCGACCCGCCCAGCGCGACGATACCCGCGAACAGGACCCAGCCGGCGACAGTGTTGTTGCGATCTTCCATGGGTGTTGGGTTCCGGAGAAAAGAGACGAAAAGCTGGCGGTCCTTTAAGGGGCGCGCAACGCTTCTTCAAGCGTCCAGCCAGTGTTCGATCAGGGTGCGCGCAACGGCAAACGGCGGTGGCGGAAGGAAGGCCGCATCGGTCAAGCCCGCGAGCGAATCGCGGACCTCGTCGCGGGAAAACCATCGTGCATCGTCCAGTTCCGTCCGGTCGATGGTCAGGCGGTCGTCGAGTGCCCGGGCGGTGCAGGCGATCATCAGCGACGACGGGAAAGGCCACGGCTGGCTGCAGATGTAGCGAATTTCGGCAACGGCAATGCCGGCCTCCTCACCGAACTCGCGCTCGACCGCGGCCTCAAGCGTCTCGCCGACCTCGACGAAGCCGGCGAGTGCGGAATAGCGTCCGGGTGGATACTGCGGCTGGCGGCCCAGCAAAACGCGGCCGTCGTGCTCGGCAAGCATGATGACGACCGGGTCGACGCGCGGGTAATGTTCGCCCTCGCAGGCCGGGCAGCGACGCGACCAGCCGCCGCGAACGATCTCGGACGGCTGACCGCAATTGGAGCAGAAGCGATGGCGGCGATGCCAATTGGCGAGACTAAGTGCGGCGGCAAAGAGCGGCGCGTCATCAGGGTGCAGCAGGGCAAGCGCGGCGAACTGTGCGCGGTAATCGTGGCTGTCGGGCGACAAAGCCGAAAAGCAGGGATGGCTTGCCGCAAAACCGAGGAATAGCTCGGCCGTGGTCACGTCCTGCCACTGCAGCCGGCCGTCGGGATCGAGGGCGGGCAGGCCCCCGTCCCAACGCAGTTCACGCGCGGCGGGACCGGTTGCGAGCCGATGCAGGCGCTCCGGCTGGGCACGCAGCAGATCGGCGCGATCCAGGCCGCTGCCGCTGAAGAACGGCTCAGGCGGCAAGGCGCGGCTCCCGTTCGGCGAGGAGGGCGGCCTCGACCGCTCTTCGGTACAGGGTAGGCAGGCCCGCCTCGGCCAGGCCGTCCAGCGGCTGCCACCAGCCTTCGCCCGTTGGCTTGCCGGGGCCGGGCACCACCAGCAGATCAAGGCTGAAGTGGGTGAAGCCGTGGCGGGCGATCACCAGTGGCTCGAGCTCCGGCCGCGCATCGCTCCATTCGGGCCCGGGCAGGGCGGCCATGCCACCCAGCAACCCCTTGGGCGCGCGGCGGGTCAGCCAGACGGCATCGGCCTGGCGGTGCCACCAGGCGATTCCGAACCGATGGGGCCGAACTTTTTTCGCCGGCCTGGTCGGAAAGGCTTCGGGAGTTCCAAGCCTTGCTGCGGTGCAGTCGCCCATCACAGGGCATTCGGTGCATAGCGGCGACTTAGGCCGGCAAACCGTTGCGCCCAGGTCCATCAGGGCCTGAGCGAAGTCGCCGGCACGCCCCTGCGGCCACCAGCCCTTGGCGGCCGCGCGCACATCCGGCTTGTTTCCGAGCCCGAAGACCCGCGCCACTACCCGCTCGACATTGGTGTCGACCGGTACGGCATCCTTCCCGAAGGCGATCGCGGCCACTGCCGCCGCTGTATAGTCGCCAAGGCCGGGCAACTTGCGTAACGCCGCTTCGTCCTCGGGAAAGCCACCCTGCTCCGCCATCATGCGGGCGCAAGCGATGAGATTTCGGGCGCGGGCGTAGTAGCCAAGGCCCGCCCATTCGCCGAGGACCTCCGCTTCTGGCGCAGCGGCCAACGCCTCGATCGTCGGCCAGCGTTCGATGAAGCGGCGAAAGCGCGGCATAACCGCCGCCACCGTGGTCTGTTGGAGCATGACTTCGGACAGCCACACCTCGTACGGCGCCATCCGCGGCGCTCCTGGCGGTGCGCGCCAGGGGAGGTCCCGGGCCTGGACAGAATAATGGTGGAGAAGTCGCTCCGCCGCGCTGGCATGCATGGCCGCGCTATGGCATGTTCGGCGGAAATGACGAAGCGAAAGGATCTGGGGGAGGCTCTGCGGCAGAACCGCGCACGTGCCGCGGGCGAGATGGTCGGCGCGATCGGCGGAATGGCATTCAAGCGGTTCGGCTTCGTGCAGGGTGCAGTGGTCAGCCGCTGGGCCGAGATCGTCGGGCCACGCTATGCCCGGGTGTCCGCCCCCGAATCGATCCGCTTTCCGGCGGGCAGGAAGGCCGGCGGAACGCTGACCCTGGTGGTCGAGGGCGCCCATGCCCCGCTGATGCAACACCTGGGGCCGACGATCATCGAACGGGTCAATCGCTTCTTTGGTTATGAGGCCGTGGCGCGACTGTCCTTCCGCCAAGGCGCGATACCCAAGGCTGCCTCCCGTCCGGTTCGGCCGCAGCCCGCGCCCGTTCCGGCCGAGCTTGGCGAGGGGCTGCGCGAGATTGCGGACCCGGAACTTCGCACTGTTCTTGAATCGCTTGCCGGGCGGCTTGCCGCCTCCGCTGGCGCGCCGCGGGTTGATCCCGCCCCCGTCATCCCAACGTTCAACCTGCCAAAGGTGTCTTGATGAAGAAGTTCGCACTGCTTGCCGTCGCCGCGCTCCTGTCCGCCTGCGGAGGCGGCAGCGATGGAAATCAGACGGCCGCAACCAACACGTCGGGCCCGGTCGGAACGCCGGTGCCCGCCCCGAACGGCGGCGACTGGACGAAGACCGTGACCCAAACCCACGAAGGCGGGATCATGGTCGGTAACCCCAATGCAGCGGTAAAGCTGGTCGAATTCAGCTCCATGACCTGTCCGCACTGCGCCGAGTTTTCCGAAAAAGGCGCTCCGCAGCTGATGGAGAAGTACGTTAAGACGGGTCAGGTCGCGTTCGAACTGCGCAACTTCGTGCGCGACCCGTTGGACATCACCATGTCGCTCATCGCCCGCTGTGCCGGACCGACTCCGCAGTATTTCACGCTGACCGACGGGATGTTCGCCGACCAGACGGCGATCTTCGAGCGGTTCCAGGCCGTGCCGCAGGCGCAGGTGCAGGCCGCCCAGGCGCTGCCGCCCGGACAGCAGTTCACCCGCTTCGCCGAATTTGCCGGTTTGCAGAGCTGGGCAGCGCAGCGCGGGCTGCCATCGGGACGGACCTCGCAATGCTTGTCGAACCAGGGTGAGATCGAAAAGCTGGTTCAGATGAACAGCGACGCAGCTTCGACCTACAATATTCCCGGCACGCCGGCCTTTCTGATCAACGGCAAGCTGGCCGAGAATGCGGCGGCCTGGGAAACGCTGGAGCCGCAGATCAGGGAAGCGCTCGGCGGGTAACCGCCGGGCCGGGGGGTAGACGGATTGCGCTTTCGCCGGCTGAAACTCAGCGGCTTCAAAAGCTTCGTCGAACCGGCCGAGCTGCGCGTCGAGCCGGGCCTGACCGGAATTGTCGGGCCCAACGGCTGCGGCAAGTCGAACCTGCTGGAAGCCATTCGCTGGGTGATGGGCGAGGGCAGCCCCAAGTCGCTGCGTGGCGGGGGCATGGAAGATGTCATCTTCGCGGGCACGGCCAGCCGCCCTGCGCGGGATTTTGCCGAGGTGTCGCTGCTGGTCGAAGGGCCGGGAGCGGAGGCACGGGAAAGCGAGGTCACCCGGCGAATCGAACGGGGAGCCGGATCGGCCTATCGAATCGATGGGCGCGACGTTCGCGCCAAGGACGTCTCCCTGTTGTTCGCGGATGCGGCGACCGGCGCTCACTCGCCCGCGCTGGTCAGCCAGGGGCGGATCGGTGCGGTTATCGCGGCCAAGCCGGTCGAGCGCCGGCAGATGCTAGAAGAGGCGGCCGGGATCGCCGGTCTTCACGCGCGGCGCAAGGATGCGGAGCAAAAGCTTCGCGCAACCGAAGCCAACCTCCAGCGACTGGACGAGCTTCTCTCCGATCAGGAAGCACGGGCGGCGGCGCTGAAACGGCAGGCGCGGGTGGCGGAACGTTATCGCGGGCTGACGGATCGCATCCGCCTTGCCGAGGGCCGGCTGATCTACAGCCGTTGGGCCGATGCGGACCGATTGGCGCAGGCTGCAGCGGAAGATGCCAGGGCTGCGCAGGCGGAGGTGGCCGCGCTAGGGTCCCGGCTGACGGAGGCTTCCGAAGCGCAGCATCGGGCTGCCGTTGAGGTGGCGAGCCGCCGCTCGGAGGCCAGCGCGGCGCGGGAAGCGGGACAGGCCCTTGCCCATCGTCTGGCGACGGCGAGAGCGAAACTCGATTCGGCACAGCGACGCCTGACGGAGCTGGAACGTCTCTCCGGCCAGCTTGAGGCGGAGCGCATGCGCGAGCGGTCGCTGCGCGAAGATGCCGAGCAGGCCGTTGCCGCGCTCGAGGCCGAGCGAAGCGCCATCAACGATCGCCTGGCCAGCGGAGACGAGGAAAGCGCGCGGATCGGAAAGGCCCTGACCGAGGCCGAAGCGTCCGCGCGGGAAGCCGAAGCAGCACTCGCAGGCTTCTTGTCGCGGCAGGCCGCGATGAAGGCCGAACAAAGCGTCGCTCAGGCTGCGCTGAACGCGGCACGGTCCCACCAGTCCCGGATCGAAGGCGAGGCGGAGCGGCTGCGCGCTCAGGCGGCCCGGTTCGGGAATGGCACCGCCGAGGAGCGTGCGAAAGCCGAGGCGTTCCAGCGACGGGCGCAGGCGGGCGCCGCGCAAGCGGAGGCGGAACATCGGCTAAGCGTTGCCGAAGCGGCCCGGTCCACTGCTGCTGAACACCGCGACGACGCGGAAAGCGCGGTCGCCGCCGCCCGCGCGGCGCTGGCAGCCGCCGAGGCAGAGCAACGCGCGCTGGCGAAGGCAGTCAGCCACGGCAGTGGCGCGGCCCTGGCGAGCGTTCGTGCCGCACCGGGGTATGAGCATGCCCTGGCGGCAGCGCTCGGCGACGAACTCGACGCGCCGGTCGGCGGTGTCGGAGCGCGCTTCTGGGGCGGAAGCGACGTCGAGGTCGATGATCCGGTGTTACCCGATGGGCTGGTGCCATTGGCCGACCATGTGGCGGCGCCGGCCGAATTGCTGCGGCGCTTGCGGCAGATCGGGGTCGGAGAGGACCACGGACAGGCGCTTGCCGTTGGGCAGCGGGTCGTCACCGCCGACGGCAGGATGCGGCGCTGGGACGGCTTTGTGTCCATCGGCGCGGGCGCGGCGGCGGCGGAGCGATTGGTTCGGCAGAATCGGCTGGCCGAGATCGAGGGCCAGTTGCCGCCGTTGCGGGCGAAAGTGATGCAAGCCGAGGAAGGTCGCCGGTCGATCGCCGCTACGATGGCGGACGCCCGGGCTGCGGCCGATGCGGCGAGGCAGGCGATTGCAGCCGCCGAACGCGACGGGCGCGAAGCGGCGCGCGCGGAGGATATTGCGGCCTCGGCGCTGGAACGGCTTGCCAGCCAGCGGGCGATGCTGGCCCAACAGTCGGCGGAGATGGAGCCGGTGCGGCTTGCGGCGCGCGAAGCCTTGGCGCAAGCCGAGCGGGCGCTGTCGGTGCTGCCCGACGCCGAATTGCTTGAAAACGAGATCGGGGCCGCGCGCACCGATGCGGGCCGGCGCGGCCAGGTCGTCGCCGATCTGCGGGCCGAAGCGGCCACCTTGGCTCGGACCGCTGCCGCCGATCGCGAGCGACTGGTGGTCGCCGGTCGAGAGCAGCAAGCTTGGCGCGAGCGGGGCGAAGCGGCGGTCAGGCGGATCGACGATGCGGCTGAACGCGCTGCCACGCTGGCCGGCGAGAAGGATGCGCTAAGCGGCGAGCCGGGACGGCTGACCCGGGAGATCGCCCAACTGGAGGCCGAGCTTGGCGACAGCGAAGGGCGGGTGGCTGCGACGCTGGCGGCGGAGCGCGAAGCGGGCGCAGCCGCTGGTGAACTTGCCGCAGCCGTGGCGCAGGCCAACGAGGCACTGGCCGGCGCTCGTGAGCGCCGGGCCGGCGCGGATGCCCGGGCGGAAGCGCAGGTTGCCCGGCGGATCGAATATGGCCGGGTCTGCGGAGAAAAGTTCGAATGTCCACCGCCACTGCTGCCGGGCAGGCTTGGCTTCGACCCGAATGACCCCGGCGATCCGGCGGAGGAAAGCGCGACGCTCGAACGTTTGACGGGGGAGCGCGAACGACTGGGGCCGGTAAATCTGGTCGCCGAACAGGAGCTGGCGGAACTCGACCAGTCGCGGCTGCATGGCGCGGCCGAGCGCGATGAGCTGCAGGAGGCGATCAATCGTTTGCGTGGTTCGATCGGCAGCCTGAACCGCGAGGGTCGTGTCCGGCTGCTTGAGGCCTATGAGCAAGTCGACCGCCACTTCCGCAGCCTGTTCACGACCCTGTTCGATGGTGGTCAGGCGCATTTGGAACTGGTTGAAAGCGACGATCCGCTCGAGGCCGGACTCGAAATCATGGCCCAGCCTCCGGGGAAGCGATTGACCGCCCTGACCCTGCTGTCGGGGGGCGAGCAGGCGCTGACCGCCGTTGCGTTGATCTTTGCCCTGTTTCTGACCAACCCCGCCCCAATCTGCGTGCTGGACGAGGTCGATGCGCCCTTGGACGATGCCAATGTGGAGCGCTTCTGCGACCTGCTGGCGCGGATGACGAGCGAAACCGATACGCGCTACCTGATCGTCACCCACAATGCCGTGACTATGAGCCGGATGCATCGGCTCTATGGCGTCACGATGGTCGAAAAGGGCGTCAGTCGCCTGGTGTCCGTTGATCTGGGTGGGGCCGAAACATTGCTGGCCGCCGAATGAATTCGTTCGTCCCAACGCACCCTCCGCGTCCGGCCGGTCCGGTCGCAACCTGGCGCGGCTTCTTCGGTGAGCGAGCCAGGACCAGTGTTGCCGGATGGTCAGAGCGGATGTTCGAACTGCCTTATTACCGGCGCAAGGTGCTAAAATTCCGGGTGCACGTGCTGCTCGATCCCAGCCTCGTCGAGCATGTCGTCAAGATTAACTCCGCCAATTACGAGAAGCCGTCAGTGGTGAAGGTGCTCCTCGGGCCGGTCATCGGACGCGGCCTGCTGACCGCCGACGGCGAGATGTGGCGCGAGCAGCGCAAGATCGTGGCGGCAAGCTTTTCCCCAACTGCCGTTGAGCGGATCCGGCCGGTATTCGGCGAGACGGCCGCGCGGGCCACGGCGGAGTGGCGGGACGGACAGGTCCGGGACGTCGCGGTGGACGCAACCCGCGCGACGATGCTGATCATCGCTGAAAGCCTGTTCAGCGCCGATCCGCGACTGGTGAGTGACGAGGCGTTGCGGCAGATCAAGGCAGCGCTCGATGGGATATCCGAACCGCGTCTTCAGGCCCTCCTCGGTCTGCCGATGGTTCCACTCAGTCCGACAGCGCGGGCGGGCGCGCGGGGACAGCGCTATCTTCGTGAGACCCTTTCACGGCTGGTCGATGAGCGAATCGCGGGCGCCGGCCCGAACGACGATTTCCTTGGCGGCATGATCGCTGCGCTGCAGGACCGTTTTGCGCCGGGCGAGGCGCGGACGCTGGCCGTCGACAATGCGGCGACCTTCTACCTCGCGGGCCACGAGACCACGTCCAATGCGCTCGCCTGGACGCTCTACTTGTTGTCGGAGCAGCCCGAGCTGCAGGACGAACTGGCCGCCGAAGCCGCCATGGCGCTCGCTTCGGCAAACTTTTTCGATATCCCGGTCAGCGCATCCTTGCCCGGACTTCACGCGGTTCTGCAGGAATCGTTGCGCCTGTATCCGCCCGCCCCCCGCTTCGACCGGCAGGCGATCGCTGCCGACACGCTGCCCAATGGTGAGCAGATCGAGCCCGGCGACATTGTATCCGTATGGCCCTGGCTGATCCATCGCAGTCGGCGACTGTGGGACAATCCCGACCACTTCGACGCCCGGCGATTCGCACCAGAGCGACCCAAACCGGACCGCTATGCCTATCTGCCGTTCGGGGCCGGGCCACGCATCTGCGTCGGCGCGCACTTCGCCACCGTGGAAGCATTGAGCATTCTGGCACATTGGTTACGCGACTGGCGCTTCGCAGTCTCCGGTCGGCGGGTCGAAGTGGCGGGCATGGTGACGATGCGTCCACGGAACGGATTGCCGCTACGGGTCGAACGACGAAACCGATTAAGCCGGCCAGATTGATGAGCTTTCTCGCTTCATTGGCCTGGGGTTGTTGCGAATAACTCGCATTAGCGCTAATCGGCCTCCACCGAAACGAAACGAGTCAGTCGTTCACTAGGGGAAAGCCATTGCGTACCGTTGTTCACGCGCTGCTCGGCGCGGCGTCCTCCTTCACCCTTGCAGCGACCGCCGTCGCTGCGAATGCGCCCGAGGCCGGCGCGGTTGGGGAGGCGGCCGTGGCTGAGGAGCAGCCGACGGTAACGGTGACTGGCCAGCGCGAAGAATATGGCATCAAGTCGACCAGCACGGCGACGCGGACCAACACGCTGGTTCGTAACATCCCGCAGGCGATGTCGGTCGTCTCCGAAGCGCAGATCGAGGACCAGTCCCTTCGCTCGATCGGCGACCTGTTGCTGTTCGTGCCTGGCGCGACGCCGGGCACCGGCGAGGCCAATCGCGATCAGCTGACCCTGCGCGGCAACAACACCACCGCCGACTTCTTCGTCGACGGCCTCCGCGATGACGCGCAATATTTCCGCGACTTCTACAATCTCGATCGGGTCGAGGTGCTGAAGGGGCCCAACGCAATGATCTTCGGTCGTGGCGGCGGTGGCGGCATCATCAACCGCGTGACCAAGCGCGCCAGCCTGGGCGATGCCCAGCAGATCATTGCCAGCCACGACAGCTTCGGTGGGTCGCGGGGGACGGCGGACGTCGATCTCGCCCTGGGTGGTGCGGTGGGCCTGCGGGTCAACACGATGTACGAGGACGGCGACAGCTTCCGGCGACATGTTGATCTGGAACGCTACGGGATCAATCCGACGCTCGGCATCCTTGCCGGACCGAATACCCGCATCGATTTGTCATACGAATATTTCCATGACCGGCGCACCACGGATCGCGGCATTCCGTCGAACAACGACGACAATGCTGCGACGATCGATCGCCCGCTCACCGGCTTCGATCGGGTCTTCTTTGGCGACCCGGACGACAGCTATGCGGACGCGGACGTCAAGATCGCCGGCATTGCCGTCGAACATGGGCTGGCCGAAGGCTTGACCCTGCGGAACCGTACGCTGCTCGCCGACTATGACAAATTCTACCAGAACATCTACCCGACCCGGCTCGATCCGGTGGCGGACGAGGTGGTGCTGGGCGCCTACAACAGCCGCAACGACCGCCGGAACCTCATCAGCCAGACCGATCTCGTCTGGACCGGGGATCTCATGGGAATGGACCAGACCTGGCTGGTGGGTGCGGAGCTTGGTCGGCAGCGGAGCCGCAACCAACGCCTGAGCGGTAGCTTTGCCGGTGGCCGCAATCGCGTGTCACTGGATGATCCGACCGAGGATTTCGAGGTCACTTATGCGCGCAGCGCATCCGATGCTGACAATCGGACCCGGGCGTCGATTGCCGCCGGTTATGTGCAGGGGCAAGTACGCCCGACCGATTATCTGGAAATCGTCGCCGGCCTCCGCTTCGATCGCTTCACCCTGAAGGTCGACGATCTGCGTGAGGGCGTCCCGACGCGAAAGAGGACGGACAATCTCGTGTCGCCGCGGGTGGGCGTGGTGTTGAAGCCCGCCGACAACCTGTCGGTCTACACCAGCTATTCGCGCTCCTATTTGCCGCAGTCCGGCGAACAGTTCAGCGGTCTTTCCGTCACGACGGAGGCACTGAAGCCGGAGCGGTTCGACAATGTCGAGCTTGGCGCGAAGTGGGAGCCGCTGGACGGCCTGCTGGCGACCGCCGCCCTATACCAGCTGGACCGCAAGAATACTCAGGCGCGCGATTCGGAGGATCGCATCGTCCTGACCGGCGCGACCCGGACCCGAGGACTGGAGTTGGGGCTGGAACGGAGCATCAGCGATCATTGGCAGGTGTCGGCCGGCTATGCCCTGCAGAAGTCGGAGATCCGCCGCGATACGACTGCGGCGCTGGCGGGCTCCAAGGTGCCGCTGGTGCCCAGGCACAGCGCGTCGCTATGGACCAAGTATCAGTTCAGCAAGCCGTTCGCACTCGGGCTTGGCATTCTCTCGCGCTCGAAGAGCTTTGCGGCGGTCGATAATTTGGTGGCGCTGCCCGGCTACACCCGCGTCGACGCCGCGGCCTATTACAAGCTGGCCCCTGGGATCGAGGCGCAGGTCAATGTCGAAAACCTGTTCGACAAGGACTATTTTCCGACCGCGCATAACAACAACAACATCGCCCCGGGGGCGCCGCGATCGGCACGGGTCACGTTGCGGGCGGATTTTTAGGCGAGCTCCTCGCTCCTCGCCCGGATGCGCTTCAGGTCCTCGACGAAGCGCGCCCGTTCGTTCGCCCGGCGATCCTCTTCCGGTATGCGCAGGAGGAAGCTTGGGTGCACCGTCACCCAGCATTCGCTGCCATCGGCGAGGGTCAGCGGGGCCTCCCGCGCGCGGCTGATCGTCACCGTCTTGCCGATGAGCGAGCGCGCCGCCGTGGCCCCAAGCGCGACGGTCAGCGGCGGCCGGATCAGCGCGCGCTCCTGTTCCTGCCACCAGCGGCAGGCCTCGATTTCGCCGGCGTCGGGCTTGGAATGGATGCGCCGCTTGCCGCGCTGTTCGAACTTGAAGTGTTTGACCGCATTCGTGACGTAGGTCTGTGCCCGGTCGATCCCGGCCTGTTGCAAAGATTCGTCGAACAGCTGGCCGGCCGGCCCCACGAACGGGCGCCCGGCCAGGTCCTCCTGGTCGCCCGGCTGTTCGCCGACAAATAGGATTCGGGCATCGAGCGGGCCTTCGCCGAAGACCGTCTGGGTCGCGCATTCGTACAGGTGGCAGCGGGTGCAGGCTCGTGCTTCGGCCAGCAGCGCTTCCCAGCTTGCGCGCAGATTGCCGCCGGGTTGCAGCTGGCGTTCGGCCGCGACTGCCTCAGCCCTGCCATCCTTCACCGCCGATCGTTCGATCATTTCCAGCTCCCGTGCGCGAGCACCCGCCATTAGCGGCGCAACGAGCGAGGTTTCCGGCATGTTGCGCCAGTATTTCTTTGGCATCTCCTTCAACATGGCTTTCTTCTTGAGCCGTGCCGGGTTGAAGATGCTGGCGTAATAGGTCTTCCACGTCTCCTCGAGGGGATCGCCATCCGACGCCTCGGCGCGGGTCGCACCCGGACCCTCCGTCAGCTTTTCGCCATCCCAATGGATCGACAGTTCCGGCGTCAAGATCGACCAGCGCATGTTGGTGAAGCGACGCTGAAAGAATCCGGCTTCGCGCCGGACGATATGATGATCCGGTTCGAAGAAGGCGACGAAGCGCTCGCCTTCGTCGTCCGCTACTTCCCGAAACCGGACGAAGGCATGCATCTTGTGCGCGTCACGGCGCACTTCCTTGGCGAGGCCCTCCAGCCGGTCGACCAAGGGGTCGGCGCGGTCCTCCATCGCCCGCCGGTTGCCGCGCAACTTGCACAGCAAAGCGTAGAGTAGGGCGAAGCGCTCCGGATCGGAATGGCAGATCGCCGCCTTGGCGAGGTCGACGAACTGGCGGGGAACGGCAAAGCTGGGCGCGGTGGCAGGTGGTGGGGCGTCGCCGCCGAACAGTTCCGCGTCGCCGCCTTCGACCGACCAGACGACGTCGGCCGGTGCGACTCCTGCTTCGGCCAGATTGCGCGCAGCATCGCGCCAGCCCTCGAAGTCGTCCTGCGAACCCAGCACCACCCGGCGCGGGCCGGATCGCGAACCGTCAGCAGGCAAGTTTCACTCCCGCTCGTCGCCTTCGTCGGCGCCAACTTTCGCCCGCTCGATTTCTGCCGGCTTGCGCTTGTCGAACAGGGCCTTCAGCTCGACCACTTTTTCATCGCTCAGTCCGTCAGAGGCTTCGGGAAACATCTCCTCCTCTTCCTCATCGATGTGATGCGTGTAGCGCTCGGCCAAGGTTTTGAATTTGGCCAGCCAGCCGGACGAGCTCATGTCGGCTTCCTCAAGTTCCTCGATGAGGTCACTGATTTCCTTGTGCTCGCTGACGGAGTGAACGGCATCGTGCCGCAATTCCTCGCGAGCGAGCATTGTGGCGTACAGCGTCTCTTCTTCCGCGGCAGCATGGGCCGTCACCTCGACCTTGAATGTTTCGAACAGCTCCCGCCGTTCGTCACAATCGCCGGACGTTTTGCCGAGCTTGTCGAGCAACTCGCGGTGACGGTCGTGATCCTGCTTCAAACGATCGAAGATGTCGGCGCCGGCCATGGTTCGCTCCTTTTTGTTACGCGAGCCGAACGGGTCAGGCGGCGAATAGCTCCAACTGCTCGGTCTTGCGCGTGACCAGGCTCCTGAGATCGGCGCGGTCAGTAAGCAGTGTCGGCCGCCAGTCGCTGGTCACAATGAACGGACGTAGCTTGGCGACGCTGACGGTCAGTCGGGCCACGTCGTCCAGCGTGAAGGTCCGAAACCGGCGCGACTTGATGATCCGATCCACCGCCTTAGTCCCAAGCCCCGGAACACGCAGCAGCTGTTCGCGGCTGGCGCGATTGACGTCGACGGGAAAATGTTCGCGAAATTTGAGCGCCCAGGCCAGCTTGGGGTCGATGTCGAGCGGAAGCATCCCGGAAGGCTCGGCCGCATCTGCCACCTCGGCCGGTTTGAACCCGTAGAAGCGCATCAGCCAATCCGACTGGTAAAGCCGATGCTCCCGCATGAGCGGCGGTCGCTGCAACGGCAGAACCGCGCTGGCATCCGGAATTGGAGAGAAAGCCGAATAATAGACCCGCCGAAGCGCGAACCGATCATAGAGTGTCGACGCCTTTCGCACGATGTCCGTATCGGTCGCCGAATCCGCGCCAACGATCATCTGCGTCGATTGGCCCGCTGGAGCGAATTTGGGCGCCGACTTGAATCGTTTCCTGGCATCGCGCGTGTCCTCGATCGCGCCCTTCATGTCGCGCATCGCATCTTCGATCTGACCGGCACTTTTTTCCGGAGCGAGCCGCTGCAGTCCCGGCTCGGTCGGCAGCTCCACGTTGATGGACACGCGATCGGCATGAAGACCCGCCTGCCGCACAAGTTCAGGATCGGCATCCGGGATCGTCTTCAGGTGAATGTAGCCGCGAAAATCATGGTCCTCACGCAGCGAGCGCGCGACCTCGAACAGCTGCTCCATCGTGTAGTTCGACGAGCGGATAATGCCGGAGGAAAGGAACAAACCCTCGATATAGTTGCGCTTGTAGAAAGCGAGCGTGAGGTGGACGACCTCCTGCGCCGTGAACCGGGCGCGGCGAACGTTCGAACTCTTGCGATTGATGCAATAATGGCAGTCGAAGATGCAGCTGTTGGTCAGCAAGATCTTAAGCAGGCTGATGCACCGGCCGTCGGGCGCGTAGGCATGGCAGATGCCCATGCCTTCCGAGGATCCGATGCCCTTGCCTCCCCGGCTGTCACGTTTCGTAGTGCCGGATGAGGCGCAGCTCGCATCGTATTTCGCGGCGTCCGCAAGGATCGCCAACTTTTCCCGAGTGTCGAGCTGCGCCATTTGTTCGATATATGTTCTATCGCTAGGACGAGCAAGCTTTTCTTTGTATTTCCGCCGCTTACCGTCAGATGGGAAGCTTGGATCGGGCCTTTTGGGCCATGCCATCGACGGGGACGTCGTGGATGATCCGATACCGCGCCTCGATCAGGCTGAAGATGCCGAACAACGCCAATCCGATGGCCACCAGCGTATCCCAGGGCCTGGTCAACCAGGCGAGGGCCTCGGCCATTCCGCCCGCCTCGCTGGCCTGCTCCTGCATACCGGCCTGGGCGAGGAAGAAACCACTGATCAGAAAGACGAGTCCGCGCGCGGCATAGCCCCCGCGGCCAGTCCAGCGCACCCACGGTTCGTCCGCGACGCTGCGGTCCAGATGCTTGCAGAAGCTGAACTTGTAGGCCTTCACAAACTGGTAGAGGCCGACTCCGATCAGCACCAGACCGCCGATCAGGAGCAGCAGCTGGCCGCCGGGCAAGGAGAGGGCGGTCTGCGCGCCTTCCTCGGCACCGCTTTGACCGCCCGAACCGCTGCTGGCCCGGGCGCTTCCGATCAAGCGGACGGCCTGCCAAGCCAAGAACAAGTGCACGAGGCCACTGGCGGCAGCGCCAACCCTTTCAACCGTTCCCTTCTTGTCGCGATCGTGGCCTTCGATGTTGAACGCTGCGTCCGACAGCCGCCACAAACCGTAAGCGGCAAGGCCAAGCGTCACCAGTATCATCAACCACTTGCCCGCACCGCTGGCCAGCGCTTCGAGCGCGCCGGTGGTATCCTCCGCGCGTCCCGTCTGCACGATCAGGTAGGCGATCGTCAGGTAAAGCAGGCCTCGTGCTGCAAAGCCGAGGCGGGTCAAGGTCGTCAGGCGCGCACTGGCGTTCATGAATGTCGTTCCTCCTGTTGGCGCTGGCAACGAAGGGGGCAGTCCATCCGTTCCGCGCGCGCAACGGTAGTTGGATGACGGCAAGCCGGAGCAACGCTCGCTTGACGGGTCGTCGCCGATGGGCCTTCCTGCCGTGACCAGGGGGGACAATAACGATGCGCTTCATTTCGTTCGCACTTGCGGCAACGGCACTGTCGTTGGCGGCGCCCGTCGCAGCCGGCCCATCCGAAGATTTCAGCACATTGCAGGAAGAGATCTGGGCCGAAGCGCTCCGCTCCAACCCGACGCTGGCAAGCTCGGTGGGTGTTGGAGACTATGATCGCCAGCTGTCACCATTGAGCCTCGCCGAGTTCGACCGTCAGGCGGCCGTTGCGGCCGGCTTTCTGCGGCGCTTGAATGCCATTCCGCAGAATGGATTCAACGGGGACGAGCGGACCAACGCAGCGATTCTCCGGACACTGCTGAGCGAGCAGGTTGAATTCAACCGCTTCGGCCAGCGTCAGATGCTGTACTCGATTCTCGGCAGCTATCATGACAACCTTGCCGGACTGGCGGAGAATCTCGCCTTCCGCACCCGCGCGGATTACGCCAATTATCTGGCTCGGCTGGCTCAGATTCCGGACCGGATGCGGGCCTATGGAGAGATCAGCCGCAAGGCCGCGCGTGAGGGCTTCGTCCAGCCGTGTGTCACCATGACCCGCTTCGGCGAGACAATCAGCGGCCAGATCGCCGACGACGCCACCAAATCACGCTTCTACCTGCCCTTTGCGGCGTCGAAGCCAGCCAGCATCGCCGCGGCCGACTGGACCGCCTTCCAGGGGCAGGCGCGTGACCTCATCAGCGGGCGCATCAATCCCGCCTATCGCGAGTTCGGTGCTCTTTATGAGCGTGAACTGAAAGCCAAATGTCGCCAGACCGTTGGCGTGTCGGCGCTTCCGCAGGGACGCGAATATTACGCGGCACTGGTGCGATCTTTCACCACGACAGACATGACGCCAGACCGGATCCACCAGCTCGGCCTTGGCGAGGTTGCGCGGATCCGGGGCGAGATGGATCAGGTCGCGGCCAAAGCAGGCTTTGCTAGCCGTGCAGCGATGATCGCGGACATGCGGACCAACCCGAAGTGGTACGTGAAGTCGGATACGGAATTGCTGGAGGCGACCGCACTTCAAGCCAAGGTCATCGACGGCAAGATGCCATCCGTCATCGGCCGGATGGCGCGCCTGCCCTACGGCATCAGGCCGATGAACCTGGCAACCGCGCCGGGCGATACGACGGCCCGCTATCAGCCTGGCTCACCGGAAACCGGGCTTGCGGGTTTTTACCTCGTCAACACGACCAAGCTCGATCAGCGGCCCTTGTGGGAGATACCGGCGCTCACCGTGCATGAAGCGGTGCCCGGCCACCACCAGCAGATCGCCCTGCAACAGGAGCTGACCATTCCGCAGTGGCGCCGCAGTCTCGCCTTCTTCACCGCTTTCGTCGAGGGCTGGGGCTTTTATTCGGAGCGGCTGGGGATCGAGATGGGCATCTACGATACTCCGCAAAAGGATATGGGCCGCCTTGGCTACGAGATGTGGCGGGCCATTCGGCTGGTGGTTGACACCGGGATCCATTCCAAGGGCTGGAGCAAGGAACAGGCGGTCCAGTATTTCCGCGACAACGGCACGCTTACCGAAGCCAACATCGATGCCGAGGTGAACCGTTACATCTCCAATCCCGGGCAGGCGCTGGCCTATAAGATCGGCGAGTTGAAGATCCGCGAACTCCGCTCACGCGCCGAGCGCGAATTGGGGGCGAAGTTCGATTTGCGCCGTTTCCATGACGCGGTGCTGGGCCAGGGTTCTGTGCCGATGGATGCGCTCGACGCGCAGATCACCGCCTGGATCGCGGCAGAAAAGGCGCGATCCTAGGCGGCGAATTCCGTGCAGCTCATTGCTCGGGCGGGGTGTTCCCGGCAACGGCTTCCTGCTGCTCCGCCCGCGCCTCATCGATGATCCGCTGCAGACAGCCGCTCTGACCCGACGGGCCCACAGCGTCGCAGCTGTTCACGCCTCGGCGGGTGTTTATCTCGAAGCTGCGCGCGCGGGCAGCCCAGGCCTGGCGGCTCTGGAGCGCGCCGCCCTGGCGGAGCCGTTCGGGAATGCGGTAGCGCTCGCTTTCCGGCTTGCGCGCGCAAACCACGACATCATCGTCGGTCGAGCGCGGGCAGGGGTCGTTGCCGTAGACGATGATCTCGGAAATGCTGTCGTCCGTTCCGGTGGCTTGCTGGGCGGTCGCAGGGGACAGCGCGACCAACGCGGCGCTGCCGAACAGTCCGGCGGCAGTCAGAACTCGAAACATCTTGGCTTCCTTTCGATGCTCACAACGGCCGACACCGCCCAGGCGTTGCCTCATATCTTCTTGGACAGGCCGATCGCGACCTTGCAAATGCCGCGGATGGCCGCAGTCAGCACCGGGTATGCCGGAGCGTCCATCGCGCCCGCCTCCCGCGCCGTGTCGCGATGTTCCAGCTCTTCGGCCTGGAACTGGAGAATGTCGGCCGACAGCTCCGGATCGTCATTGCCAAGCTGCTCGAGCTGCTCGGCATAATGCTTATCGATTTCTGTCTCCACGGCGTCCGTACAGGCCATGGCGGCGCTTTCGGAGATCAACGCCGTGACTGCGCCAAGGGCAAAGCCGCCGGCGTGCCAAAGCGGCTGCAACAGCGTCGGTCGGACCCGGCGCTCCGCCATCATCTGGTTGAAGCGGGCCAGGTGACGGTCTTCCTGCGACGCCATGTGCGTCACCAGGTGTGCGGCCGGCGAGGACCTGCGCATGACGGCCAGCTGCCCGGCATAGATGCGGGTCGCGCCATATTCGCCGGCCTGGTCGACCCGCAGCATGGACGCACGGTCCGGCCGCCGATCTCCAGGCCGCCAGCGCGGTCGTTCGGGCAGGGAATTGCTCAGCGTTGGCGCAAGGTCAGCCATGCGATCGCTCCCGCGGCAAGAATGGAAATGGTGGCGTTCCAGCCGGCCATGCTGAGGCCGAGGAATTGAAACTGGACCTGGTCGCAGCGGACGATCGGTGCGGACAGGATATTCTCGAGCGACTGGGCACCGGTCGCCGTGCAGCTGGTGAGACCCTCCCACCAACCCCATTCGACGCCTGCGTGGAACACCCCGATCGCGCCGGAGATGGCGATGGCCAGCGCTGCCAGCAGAACCAGCGGACGGCGCAGGTTCGGCACGAAAAAGGACAAGCCACCAAGCGCCAAGGCTGCCCAGTGCGGCCAGCGTTGCCAGTAGCACATCTCGCAGGGGTTCAGGCCGCCCAGATATTGCGAGCCCAGCGCTCCGCCGAGCAGGCCCGCGGGCACCAGGATGCTGAGCCACTGGGCCAGCCCGACCGATCCGCGCACGTCGGCGCCGTTGTCCAGCCTGCCGGTCGGAGCGTTCATTGGACTAACGGGTCTTGGCCGGTCCGCCGCCGCCCGCCGTCTTCGGCGTCGCCGGCGCCAGCCGCTTCAGCGTCTTGATGGCGTAGTCGAGCTGGAAGTCCTTGATGCCCTTCTTCTCCAGCTCTGCAGCCGTGGCGGTGAAACGCGGATCGGGCGAATCGTCGCGCTGCAGCAGCTCGTCGTCCACCTTGGTCTGGCTGAGCAAGTGGCGGCGAAGATCCGCTTCACGGACCACCTTGCGGTCCTTGTAGTCGGGATCGCTGAGTTGCGGGACATAGATGTCCGGATCGATCCCGCCGGCCTGCACCGAACGGCCCGACGGCGTGTAGTAGCGGGCGGTGGTAAGGCGCAGCGCGCTATCCTGGCCGAGCTGGATCACGCTTTGGACGGAGCCCTTGCCGAAGCTTTTCTCGCCCATCACCACCGCACGGCGCTGGTCCTGAAGCGCGCCGGCGACGATCTCTGCGGCTGATGCAGAGCCCGCGTCGACCAGCACGACCACCGGCCGGCCGCCGGTCAGATCGCCGGGCTTGGCATAGAAGCGCTCGATATCGTCCTTGGCGCGACCGCGCTCGGACACGATCTCGCCGCGCTCAAGGAAAGCGTCGGACACCTGGATCGCCTGGTCGAGCAATCCGCCCGGATTAGAACGAAGATCGACCACATAGCCGACCGCCTTGCCGCCCAGCGCCTTGTCGATCGCGGTCAGCGCGGCTTCGGTCTGCTGACCGACATTGCCGGAAAAGCTGTTGATATTGACGATGCCGACACCGTCCTTGATCTCCCACTTGACCGGGCGGAGCACGATTCGCTCGCGGACCAGGGAAACGTCGAACGGCTTGTCGCGGCCCGGCCGGACGATGCTGAGCTTGATCCCGCTGCCCGGCGCGCCGCGCATCTTTTCCACCGCTTCGTCGAGGTCGAGCCCGTAGAGCAGCTCGCCATTGATATGGGTGATGTAATCGCCTGCCTTCAGGCCGGCGCGATAGGCCGGGGTATCCTCGGTCGGAGTGATGATCTTGACCGTGCCGTCTTCCATCGAGACCGACAGGCCAAGGCCACCGTAATTGCCATCGGTGGTCGTCTTGAGCTGCTGGAAGTCGGCGCCTTCCATATAGCCGCTGTGCGGATCGAGCGCCGCCAGCATGCCGTCGATGGCGCCCTTGATCAGCGTGTGATCATCGACCTGGTCGACATAGTTGGCGCGCACGCGCTCGAACACGCCCATGAAGGTCTCGAGTTCCTTGTAGGTGTCGACATCCGCCGCTGCGACGGAGGCCGTGGTCACCGGCACCAGCGCGAGGGCCCCGACGAGGGCTAGAGGAGGAAGGAGCTTGCGGATCATGTGCGCGAATCCTGTGGGGGTCTGCTGCCCCATTTAACTGTTGCGACCGCCATTTGACAGGGCGGCAGATGAACGGGCGATGAGAGCGGCGTCCTGCGGCCTCCCGTTTCGGGTCAACTCCACCGTCGGCGGGCCCAGCGTCCGCCCGATGACATCGCCCCGGGCGACCCGATTGCCGACGGCGAGGTTGCTGCGGACCTCCGTCAATAGGGTCATCCAGCCTTCGCCATGATCGATGATCAGCACCCCGCCATGGCGGCGGAACGGACCGGCGAAAACGATACGGCCCGGGGCAGGGGCTATCACCGGAGCTCCGCGCGGCGCCTGCACCGTCAGGCCGCGCGAACGGACGCCGCTGGCCGAGACTTCGTGAAACCCGCTGAGAACGGCGCCGGTGACCGGCATCTGCCAGACAAGGCCCGGCGGCACCGGATTGCCTTCCGCGGGTGCCGGGCGCGCTGGCGCTGGGGACAAGGTGGCGAGCTGCGCCGCGAGCCGTCGGGCGCTTGCCTCCCGGGCCGCAAGGGACGATGCGCCGCCAACCTGCACGGCCCGGCTGAGCGCAACATCGCCGGCAGCCAGGGCCTCACCGCCCAGAGCAATCGAACGAGCGTTCGCCTGTGCTTCCAGCCAGGCGAGCCGTGACTGCCTGGACCGCAGTTCTTCGCCCCGGTCGAGAAGCTCGCCGCGGGCGGCGGCGGCGGCTGCTGCCAGCTGTTCGCCCTGTTCGGCCTGGGCGCGGAGGACCCTCGTCCGTTTTTCGATGGCGGGGATGCTGGAGTCGACGAGGGCCCGGGCGATCACGAATTCGCGCGGGCTGGCACCGTCGGCAAGCGCGAGCAGCGGCGGCCGGCGACCCATTTGCGCCACCCCGGCCAACAGCAGGGCGGCAGGGCGTTGTCCTTCGGCCAGGCGCTGCCGGTAGCGTTCGACTTGGCGAGAAAGGCGGCGCGATTGTTCTTCCGCCGCGCTCAATGATGCCTCGGCGGCCAGGATCGCGGCGCCCGCAGCGGCCTGCTGGGCCGCCAAACGCTCCGCCTCGCTTCGCGCTTCGGCCGCGACCGCCTCAAGGCGGCGCACCTCGCGTTCGGCCGCCGCGGCCTCCGCACGCGCCACGGCAACGGGGTCGGCGGCAGAGATGAGCAGGGGTGCGGCGGCAAGGAGGAAAAGGCGGCGCATCGAACGCTAGCCTTCGCGATGATAGGGATGGTTGGCAAGGATCGACGTGGCCCGAAACAGCTGCTCGGCCAACATGGCCCGGACCAGCAGGTGCGGCCAGGTCGCGGGACCGAAGCTCAGCAGGAGGTCGGCGGACCGGCGCTGTTCCTCGCCGTGCCCGTCGGCTGCACCGATCAGGAAGCGCACTTCGCGTCGTCCGCTATCCCGCCACCCCTCCAGCTTGCGGGCAAAGGCAGTGGAGGACAAAGCCTCGCCGCGTTCATCCAGAGCAACGACAACCGGATTGTTGGCAGGAGCCGGGGCGGCGCCACCGCGGTCGGGCAGTTCGGTCAGCTTCGTCGGCCAGCCGACGCGCTTCAGGTAGCGATCGACCAATTCCGCCTCCGGCGAGCGGCCGATCTTCCCCCGGGCAATGATGTGAAGGAGCAAGAACTCAGATCCGCGTCATTGCGCAACGGCCAATAGCTGGCTGCGGACCCTCGGCCACGCTGTCACTTGCGGCAATCAGGCCGACGCGCTGGCCGGCTTTTTTTCGTCGTCGCCGAATGCCCACATCCGTTCCAGATTGTAGAAGGTACGGACTTCGGGCCGGAACAGGTGCACGATCACGTCATCGGCATCGATCAGCACCCAGTCGGCGGTCGGCAGGCCTTCGATGCGCGCGATCTTGCCATATTCGCGCTTCAGCTTTTCCGCGAGCTTGGTGGCCATGCTGGCGACCTGACGGGTCGAGCGCCCGGAAGCGATCACCATATGATCGGCAATGCTGGACTTGCCGGCCAGCGGGATGGAGACGACTTCCACCGCCTGATCGTCATCCAGTGACTGGAGGACGGTGCGGTGCAGTTCTTCGACGGACGGGGCCGTCTTAGTGGTGTCGTCGGCCAAGTTTTCTCCTGTTGCTGGTTGCGGCGTCAACGCGTGAACCGGGCGTCGTGTTGCCGGCGAAACGAAGATGCCAATCGGGGTCGAGCGCGCGGAGGGCGGTGGCGGAGGTCCGGTCGGGCGGAAGCCTCAGGAAGATAATCGCCGGTGCACTCCAACGCGTCCATTGCCGTGCCTGGCTCCGAGGGCGGACGAAGCGCCGGAGCCAGCCCATCGCGCGAGCCGCGCGGGCGTCATCCTCATACCCCGGACGGGAAAGCACGGCAATCGGGACCTTTTTCGCCAAACCCCGCCAATCCTTCCACTGATGAAATTGCGCCACAGTGTCTGCACCCATCAGCCACACGAACCGGTCGCGGGGATGGCGGGCGAGCAGCAGGCGCAGGGTGTCGACCGTGAAGCGGGTGCCGACCCTCGCTTCTAAATCGCTGACCCGGATGGGCGCCCGGCGAGCCATGCCGGCGGCGGAGGCCATGCGCGCCGCGAATGGCGCCATGCCGGCGGCGGGCTTCAACGGGTTGCCGGGACTCACCAACCACCACACCTCGTCCAGTGCCAGAGCGTCGAGCGCAGCCAGGCTCATCCGCCGGTGCCCGCGATGGGCGGGATTGAAGCTTCCCCCAAGTAGGCCGATGCGCCGCACAGACGGGGGCTAGCAGGGCGGCGGCAGCTCTGCCAATCTGTTGCGGGGGAAGGAAGGAATGAACGCAGCGGAGCCGATTGCCGAAGCGGGCCGTCCGCGCTGGTGCCTCAACTGCTGCGCCCCGCTGAGCGGAGCGTATTGCTCCAATTGCGGCCAGAAGGCGGAGGTGCACCGTTCGCTTGGCGCCTTCGGCAGCGATCTGATCGCAAGCCTGTTCAATTTCGACGGCAAATTCTGGCGGACGCTGCCGATGCTCGCCTGGTGTCCGGGCGACCTCACCCGTCGCTACGTCGAGGGCGAGCGGGTCCGCTACATCTCGCCGGTCGGCCTCTACCTCTTCACCGTCTTCCTGATGTTCGCGGTGCTTGGCGTCACCGGCACCATGCCGACGATCAGCGATCCACAGAATTTCTACGCCGAAGCCGTGCGCGAAGAGCAGGCAAACCTGCAGAAGTTGCAGGCGGAGCGAGCACGGCTGCGGGCCGGGGATGCGGGCATTGCGCAGGTGGAACTGCGGATAGAGCGAGCGAAGTCGGACATTGCCGATCTGGAAAAGCTTCGATCCGGAAGCTCCGACGCGCCCATTCAGGGACTGAACGGAAGCCCCGAGTGGGTGCGACGTGCGGTGACCAAGGCAGCCGCCGATCCGCAGCAGGCAATGACCAAGGTTCAGGAAGCCGCGTCGACCTACAGTTGGCTGCTTATTCCGCTGTCGGTTCCGGCCTTGCGGCTGCTGTTTCCGCTACGGCGGCGCAAGATGTTCGATCACACCGTCTTCGTGACCTACTCGCTCGCCTTCATGATGCTGCTGGTCATCCTCGGCGGCTTGATGTCGGCCATCGGTGCCGGCGGCTACATCCCCTGGCTGGCGCTGATCCCGCCGTGGCATATCTATCGCCAGCTGAAGGGCGCTTACCGACTGAACAGGACAGGGGCGCTGGTCCGTACGATCCTGCTGCTGTTCGCTGCGGCAACCATCCTGCTGCTGTGGATGGGGATCGTCACGGCGGTCGGTGCTCTGACCTGAAAGGTCAGGCCCGGCAGGGGAATTTCTGGGCCGAGATCCGGATCATCGCCTCGGTCATGTCAATGCGGGCCCGTTCCGCCTGGGGAATGGCGGACAACCGCTTCATGAATTCGTCGCTGCTCATGCTCTGCTTGCCTTCGGGCGGGCAGGAGCGGGGCTTGCCACCGGCCTTCAGGGTTGCGAGCCGGATGTCCCTCGCGCGCTGGCCCGCAGCCTGGCCTTCCGTCATCAGGGCCTTGATCTCGCCACGGCTGAACAGCGCCATCGGCCCCTTCTTCACCAAGGCGGTGGCTCGCTTGTGAAAGACTTCCGCGTTCATGGATTGGGCGGCGGCGGCCGACGGCACCAGCAATGCGAAGACGGCAAGCAACAGGGATGGGCGCATCGGTCCTCCGGAGGTGATGCCGGTCAGCGCCGGCAGGGATATTTGCGTTGAAGCACCAGCAGCATGGCGTCTTTGAGGCTCATGCGCTGGCGCTGGGCGGAGGGAATTGCCTCCAGCCCGCGGATGAACTCCATATTGCCCAGCTCCGCGCGCGGCTTGGGCGAGCAATAGAGGATCGGGCGGCGGGCGCGCTCGGCGGCCTCGCGGTCGAGCCGGATCGAATCGCCGGCCCGAACCGCTTCGGCCCGGAGGCGCTTATAGTCGGCGTCGAACAGCGCGAGCGGGCCCTTGGCGACCAATCGATTCGCGCGATCGAGAAAGTGCTGCGCAGTCCCGGACCCGGCCGCCAGGGTCGGCGAGGCGATCAGCAGCAACGGAAGCAAGAACAGTCGGTGCAAAGAGATGAGCCCTTCTCCGCGGTGACGCGAAGAAGGGCTTATCTGTTTGAACGCGAAGTGAACAAAGCGCGCGCTCAGGCGCCCGCCGGAGCCGCCCCGCCCAGACCTCCCGCGGGCTTGCGGCTTTTCGGAACGGACGATCCCGCGGTCGGAATGGCCGGCCGTGCGCTGCTCGAGCCGCGATCGATGGAACCGCCGTCCAGGACGATCCGGATTTCGTCGCCACTGAGCGTCTCATACTCAAGCAATGCTTTGGCCAGCGTTTCTAGCTCTTCGCTATGCTCGGTTAGCACCTGCTTGGCGCGGTCGTAGCCAGTGTCGACGATGCGCCGAATTTCCTTGTCGATCAGCTGCGCGGTCTCGTTCGACATCTGCTTCTGCCGGTTCATGGAATAGCCCAGGAACACTTCCTCGTCGGCGTCGGCGTATTGCAACGGCCCGAGCGCATCCGACATACCCCAGCGGGTGACCATGTCGCGGGCCAGGCTGGTGGCATATTGGATATCGGATGATGCGCCCGAACTGACCTTGTCGTAGCCGAAAATGACTTCCTCGGCGACGCGCCCGCCCATGGCGACGGCCAGGTTCGCGTACATCTTGTCCCGATGATAGCTGTAATTGTCGCGTTCCGGCAGGCGCATCACCATGCCGAGCGCGCGGCCGCGCGGAATGATCGTGGCCTTGTGGATCGGATCAGACGCCGCCTCGTGTAGCGCGACCACGGCGTGGCCGGCCTCATGGTAGGCGGTCATCTTCTTCTCATCCTCGGTCATGACCATGGACTTGCGCTCGGTCCCCATCATGACCTTGTCCTTGGCTTCCTCGAACTCCTGCATGGCGACCAGCCGCTTGCCCTTGCGGGCGGCCAGCAACGCCGCTTCGTTGACGAGATTAGCAAGGTCAGCGCCCGAGAAGCCCGGCGTGCCGCGGGCGATGGTGCGCGCATCCACATCGGGCGCCAGCGGCACCTTTTTCATGTGCACCCCAAGGATCTGCTCGCGGCCCTCGATGTCGGGGCGCGGCACGACCACCTGGCGGTCGAACCGGCCGGGGCGCAGCAGGGCCGGGTCCAGCACGTCCGGACGGTTGGTCGCGGCGATGATGATGATGCCCTCGTTCGCCTCGAAGCCGTCCATTTCGACCAGCAGCTGGTTCAGAGTCTGCTCGCGCTCGTCGTTGCCATTGCCGAGGCCCGCGCCGCGGTGACGGCCGACCGCATCGATCTCATCGATGAAGACGATGCAGGGCGCGGACTTCTTGGCCTGCTCGAACATGTCGCGCACGCGGCTCGCGCCGACGCCGACGAACATCTCGACGAAGTCGGAGCCGGAGATGGTGAAGAAGGGCACGCCCGCCTCACCCGCGATGGCGCGGGCCAGCAGCGTCTTGCCGGTTCCGGGCGACCCGACCAGTAGCGCGCCCTTCGGAATCTTGCCGCCAAGGCGCGCAAACTTGCCCGGATCCTTCAGATACTCGACGATTTCCTGCAGCTCTTCGCGCGCTTCATCAATGCCGGCCACATCGGCAAAGGTCACGCGGCCTTCCTTCTGGGTCAGCATCCGGGCCCGGCTCTTGCCAAAGCCCATGGCGCCACCGCCGGCATTCTTCTGCATCTGACGCATGATGAAGAAGCTGACGCCTAGGATCAAAATGAACGGCAGCGACTGGTACAACAGGATCAGCCAGAAGCTCGACTGCTCGGCTTCTTTCGCCTGCACCGTCACGCCCTTGCCGATCAGCCGGTCGGTGACCTGCGCATCGGCCGGGGCGGTGGTACGAAAATTCTGTCCGTTGGCGAGCTTGCCGGTGATCACCTGCATGCCAGTGGTTCCGGCGGCGGTGGTGACCGAGCGAACGTTGCCTTCGTCGACCTGGCGCACGAAATCGGAATAAGCGATCGGATCGCCCTGCGCCGCGCGGCTGCCGCCGTCGATCATCTGCGCAAACAACACCAGCCCGAACAGGACCGCTGCCCAAATGAGCAGGCTCTTGGTCCAGGGGTTGCCGGGCTTCTTTTCCTTGTCGTTCATCTGTTCCCGAGTCCGCTGAGAATGGTCGACCTGCAATGTAGGACCGGACCGGTGAATAACAACCGAATGCTGCGGGGCCCGGCTTGCCTACCCGTGCATCGGGCGCAGCGCTTCCTCGGCGCTGGTCCGAAGATCGCCGAGGCGCTGCTGCTGGTCGGCCCGGTTCTGCAGCGCGCCGGCGCTGGCGTTCAGCATCTGGACGGCGATATCCAGCTTCTGGAGATCTGTGCCATGCCGCATCAGCATGTCGGCGTCGGCACAAAGCGCCTCCCCCAACTGCTCGAGCAGACGGGCCGCAAGCTGCAGGTGAAACGGCACCGACAGGGGTTCCGCAGCCCGCCGCGCGGACCCCGCGCCCGGGGCAGGGTTGGCCATCCAGTCGCGCACCGAGACGCCGCCGTCGAACGCCACCCCGCAGCGCGCTCCGTCGGTCCACACCACGGTTCCGCCCACCTGCAACCGGCCGCGCGACAAGCGGACGGTGGCTCCCCGGACGGGGAGGACGGCCGCCTGAACCATCGCGCCGCTCGGGGACAGGTTGCGGATCTTGACCGGCTGCTGGCCTTCGCCGGCCGACGACATGGTTGCTGCAAGAAACAGGTTGGTTCGCGGGGCGCGCGTCTCACCGTCGCCGACGATCGTCTCGACCGTGATCATGACGCCAGTTCTCGCATGACTACCGGATGGTGCAGCCGTCGTTAAGGAAGGTGTACAGATATGTCCGAAGCGGTGGCAATCGACGAGACGAGTCCGTTCCGCGATGGGACGAGCTGGAACAATAGGGTTTTGTTAACGATGATACCGCTAACCAACCGGATTGTTTCACGAGGAGTGGCGATGCGCCTTTTTGCCTTCGTCTGCTGGATGTTTGCGTTTGCGGCTCAGCCAGCGTTCGCGGCTTCGTCGCCGGAATTGAAGCCATTGGAGCAGCGGCTGTCCTGGTTGCTGGCGGGGCGGAGCGGCGACATCGGCCTTGCGGCGCTTGACCTCACGACAGGTGAAACCGTCAGCATCAACGGCAATCAGCCCTATCCCATGGCCAGCACGGTCAAGATCGCCGTCGCGGCCGCTTACCTTGCGCAAGTCGATCATGGCCGGCGCTCGTTGCGGGATCGGATCGGCAGCCGCACCGCCGATCAGCTGATCCAGGCGATGATGATCCGCAGCGACAATTACGCCACCGACCTGTTGATCCGGGACCTGGGCGGCCCGCGCAGCGTGCAGACGTGGCTGAACTTCAACGGAATGCACGGCATTCGCGTAGACCGCACCATTGCGCGCCTTCTGGCCGACAAGCGGGACCTGTGGGACATCCGCGATTCCAGCACGCCCGAAGCGATGGTCGCACTGCTTCGCACGCTCGATCGCGGCAACGTCCTGAAGTCGCCCAGCCGCCAGTATCTGTTGACCACCATGGGGCGCTGCATCACCGGCAAGAACCGCATTCGCGGCCTGATGCCCTATGGTGCGCAGGTACAGAACAAGACTGGGACGCTGAACAATTACACCAGCGACGTCGGCTATATCACGATGCCGGACGGGCGCCGGGTCGCGGTGGCCTTCTTCGCCCGGGGCGGGTCCGACCGGCCGCGTTCCATCGCCGAAGCCGCCCGGGCCGTCTATGATGGGTTCGCCGTCCGCGTACGCAGTTTCATGTCCGGCGGGCGCGACCCGCTGGCGCCCCTTGGGACCGGCGCGCTCCCCTGATCTCCCGCCGCAGGGTCCAGCAATCGCCGCCGCTCAACACAAGTCCGCCAAGGGTGCAGCGGCCCCCTGCCGACAGTTTCGCCACCGCGCGCTGCAGGTCGGCGCCGCGCGGCGGCGGAGCGCCCAATTGCTTCATCGCCGCAATAAGCAGCCGCCGTTGCAACTCGGGCGGAAGATCGCCTGCTGCCATGGTCACCGTCCCGTCCTTGGCTTCCATCCGCTCGGCGGCGAGTTGCTGGACCGTCCAGCGTAAGGCCACGTCGACTTCGCCAAGCCAGCTTGCGCTGGCCGCCAGCGCCTCGGGATCGAGGACGGGCAGTTGGCGAAGCGCAGCGCGCGCCTTGGTCCGGTCGTGGCGCAGGTCGCGGTTGGCCGGGTCGTCCACCGCCTCCAGCCCTGCACGCTCCACCAAAGTCACCAGTTCCTGCTTGCGCCAGCGCAAGAGCGGGCGGACCAAGCGAGTCCCCGGCGCCAGTTCCCGGCTTTCGCGAACGCCGGCAAGGCCGCCAACGCCCGCGCCGCGAGCCAACCGCATCAGCAGCGTTTCGGCCTGATCGTCCAAGTGATGAGCGGTCAAAAGGGCGACGATGCCGCGCTTGGCCGACCAGGTCGCCAGTGCTTCGTACCGCGCTTGGCGCGCCCGGGCCTGCACACTTGCGCCCGGTGCCACGGTGACTGGCAGAATTGCGTGAGGCACGCCCAACCGGTCGCAGATCCGTGAAACGCCCGCCGCTTCTGCCGCGCTTTCGGGCCGGAGGCGGTGATCGATCGTCGCTGCCACAACCTGGTCTGGGCGAGCGGCCGCCGCAAGGAGCAGGAGCGCCAGGCTGTCAGGGCCGCCGGACACGGCAACGCCGATTTGATCGCCCGGCGAGACCAGCCGGTCGAGATCGGCGCAGAAACGAGACAGGTCGTCGGGCGGGATCGTCATGAGACGGATTGAACCAGCTGGGGATTTACGCCCGCTTGCGTCTTTCCGACCCTTCCCGCAACCGGGAAGTTGATCCGGCTAGCGGCAGCCCGCCTTGCTTTTGGCGGCCGGCAGCAGGTTCTTGAGGTCGGCGCGCAGGTTGGCGCCGTAAACCTCTTCCAGCTCCGCATAGGCCTTGCACGCCTGGGTCGACTGCTTCAGCGCGACCAGTGCCTGGCCGAGGTAATAGAGGCTGTCGGGCGCACGTTCGCCGCGCGGATTTCCGCGATAGTTGGCAAGCAGGGCTTCGGCCGCCGCCCGGTGCTCGCCCTTGTCGAGCATCGCCCGTCCGGCAAGATTGTTGGCCCAGCTGACCCGGCGGTGGCCGGGAAATGCCGAGGCCATCGCCCGCAGCGCTGAAACGGCCTGATCGTAACGCTTCTGGGTCCATAGCTGGTAGCCGACATCGTACGCCGCCTCGCCGTCCGCGGCGAAGTTGCCGGTCGCCGCCGGCAGCGCCGTGGCCGAACGCGCGGGTTCCGCAGCCGCGCTGCCAGTCCCGCCGCCGGCCGCCGGAGCCGGTGTCGTGGCGGCTGCGGGAGCGCCACGCTCCAGTGCGCGGAGGCGCCCGTCGCTGTCGGCGCGAACGCGCGCCAGCTCAGCCTCCATGGTCGCCAGCCGGTTGCCGTTCTCCTCCGACAGGCGGGTGATCTCGGCCAGCTGCCGTTCGATGTTGTCGAGCCGGTTGGACAGGGCCGTCACCACCACCTGACTGGCAGCGGGATCGTCCGACACGCCCGCCGTGCTGGCGGGCTGGCCACCCGGAAAGACCCGTCCCTGCAGCTGACGCACCTGCCGTTCCAGCCGATCGACCCGCTGCTCGGGGCTCAGCTGGCGCTGCGCCGCGGCCGGGGCAGCGGCGAGGAGAAGGGAAAGAACGGCGGAGGAAAGCAGGAGGCGCATGATCTATCTGTCTCTTGAAAGGTCGAACCGGTCCGGAAGGCTGCTCATAGACTGCCTTGCGCGCCGATGAATCAGGGACGTGGCGGGGCCGGTTGCGGAAGCGCCGTTGCGCCGCCGCCACGCATCAGGTCGGCGGGCAGCAGGCTGACGTCGCGCACGGTGGTGGCGGCAGGCCCGACCGGCGGCGCGTCCGCGGTTCCGACCGAAATACGGATGGCTTCCGGACGGCCCGTCCGAAGCACCGGCGCGGTCGCGGTGGCCGGCACCTCATAGCTCTGCCCGGCCGCCAGTTCGCCCTGGAACAGCGACGGCCCTCCGGCCCGCTCGGACACCTGAAGCCAGGTCGGCTCGTTGGCGGTGATCACCACCGGACCAGTCGGCGTGGCAGCCGGAGCCGAGGCAGGCGCCCCCGCTGCAGGCGCTACGGCGGTGTCGGCTGGGCCCTCGGCGACTACCGGCGTTTCTTCGCCCTGCAGGTCGCGCTGGCGCATGAACAGGAAGAAAGCGGCGACGGCCAGCACCGCGAGCACTGCCACCAGCACCAGCCATTTGGGCATGACCCGCGCGGGATCGACGGGCTCGAACACCTCGGGCGAAGAGGTCGCGCGCCCCGGCAGCCCGGCCATTTCGGCGCGCAACGCCTCGCCGATTTCCGTCCGGTCCAGCCCGACCGCGCCGGCGTAGGATTTGGCGAAGCCGACCGTGTAGGTGATCGCTGGAAGCTTCGACCAGTCGCTCGCCTCCAGGCTTTGCAGATGCCGGGTCGGAATGCGGGTCCGGGCCGCGATGTCCTCAAGGCTAATCTTTTCGGCCTCGCGCGCGGCCTTCAGGCGCTCGCCTACCGTTTGCCTTGCCGGTCCTTCGAATTCCGTTTCTTCGGCCATGCCGTTCCCCGCCCGGTGACGCACTCGCTCCGCGCCTTGTTGTGGAGGCGGCCAGCGCTGTCAACGCTTGCGCTTCGCTTCGTTAGCCCAGCGCCACGCCCTGTCGTTTCGCCCAGTCGGTCAGCGTCTTGCGCATGTCGCGGGGTGGCCGGGCGAGCAGGGTCTCCAGCTTGGCCCGCGCCGCGGACGCATCGAGCGATCGGATCATGGCCTTGACTGCGCCGACGGCGGCCGGGGTGATCGAGAAATTGTCGATGCCGATGCCGATCAGCGCCAGCGCCTCCAGCGGACGGCCGCCCATCTCCCCGCAGACCCGGACCGGGACCCCCGCTTCGGTTGCTTGCCGTGTGACTCGCCGCAGAAAGCGCAGGATTGCCGGGCTAAGCCAGTCATATCGCTCGGCCAGCCGCGGGTCGGCGCGATCGGCGGCGAACAGGAATTGAGTCAGGTCGTTGGTGCCGATCGACAGGAAGTCGACCCGCGGCAGGATCAGGTCGAGCACTTCGGCGAGGCTCGGCACCTCCAGCATGGCGCCGAACTCGACCCGCTCGGGCGCGGGTCGCTTGTTGGCGCGCGCCCAGGCGATCTGTTCCTCGAACAAGGTCCGGGCCGCTTCATATTCCCATGGCTCGGAGACCATCGGGAACATGACCCTGAGCACCCGTCGGTCGGCGGCTTCGATCAAGGCCCGTGCCTGCGCCTTCATCAGTGCGGTGCGGGACAGCGACAGGCGCAGCGCGCGCCAGCCCATTGCCGGGTTTTCGGATTCGTCCTTTTCATCGATCAGATAGGGCAGCGCCTTGTCGCCGCCGATGTCGACCGTGCGAAATACCACCGGTCGGTCGCCAGCCGCGTCGAGCACGGAGCGGTAAAGGCGCATCTGGCTGTCCCGGCCGGGCAGGGTCGCCGATACGAGGAACTGGAATTCCGTCCGGAACAGGCCAATGCCGTCGGCCCCGGTCTGTTCGAGCAACGAAGCATCTTCCGCCAATCCCGCATTCACCATCAGGGTGCAGCGACGGCCATCGCGGGTGATCGGCGGCTCGGCACGAATGGCGGCATATTCCGCCCGCCGCCGCTGGCTCATCGCCATGCGGTTGTCGAAGCCCGTCGCGGTCTGGCCGGTCGGGCGGACGACAATGCTGCCCTGGTCGCCATCGACCAGCACCATGTCGCCTTCGTTCGCGATGTGCCGGATATCGGGCACCCGGCCGATCACCGGGACGCCGATGGCGCGGGCGACGATCACCATGTGACTGGTCAGCGAGCCTTCTTCCAGCACCACCGCGCGCAGCCGGCGGCGATCATATTCCAGCAGTTCGGCGGGCCCCATGTTGCGCGCGATCAGCACCGTGTCGCGATTGAGCCCCGTTTGCGCGGCCGTACCCAGCCGCCCGGAGACGATCCGGAGAAGGCGGTTCGACAGATCCTCCAGGTCGTGCATCCGCTCCTTCAGCAGCGGATCGTCGATCTCCTGCATCCGGGCGCGGGTGCGCTGCTGGACCCGCTCGATCGCGGCCTCGGCGGTGAGACCACTGTCGATCGCCTCGTTGATCCGCCGCGACCAGCCCTCGTCGTAGGCGAACATCTTGTAGGTCTCGAGGATCTCCTGATGCTCGCCGGCAGTGCCGAATTCGGCCTCCCGCGTCATATGCTCGATCTGCTCGCGCATCTTGCGGAACGCGGAATAGACCCGCGCCCGCTCCAACTCGGTGTCCTCGGCGACCGTGTGCTCGACCAGGACGCGGGGCTGGTGAAACACCGCACTGCCACGGGCCATTCCGGCGACCAGCTTCAGGCCGGCCAGGCGGACCATGCCTTCCCGGCTGCGCCCGCGGTCCGATCCATCGACCAGCCGGGCCCCGGCGATCAGTTCGGACAACACCATCGCCACCGTCTGCAGCGCCTCGATCTCGACCTCGTCATAGCGACGAGCCTCGGCGTGCTGGACGGCGAGCACGCCGATGGCGGCTTCGCGGCGAACGATGGGAACGCCGGCGAAGCTGTGGAAACTCTCTTCGCCCGTTTCCGGCCGATAGGCGAAGGCCGGATGGGAGGAAGCCTCCGCGAGGTTGAGGATTCGGCCCTCCGCCGCGATCGAGCCCACCAGCCCCTGGCCGAGCGCCAGCTTGGTCACGTGCACCGCTTCCTTGCGCAGGCCGTGGGTGGCGAACAGCTCGAGGCTGTTGTCGCGCAACAGGTAGATGGAACAGACCTCGCTCTTCATCGCCTCGGCGATGAGGTCCACCACATGATCGAGCTTGGCTTGCGCCGTCGCCCGCTTGGCCATCACGTCGTGAAGCCCGGTCAGGATCTCACGAGCGGAACTGGCGGCGGCGGTGGGCATGCGAACGGGCTAACAGGAACCTGCCCAAGCGCCAAGCGAGCGGTAGAAGCGGGGCTGGCGGCAAGAACGACCGGCCCCGTCTTCAGGCCGTTACTGGGCGACCGGCGCCGCCGCGCTGACCGTCATCGGACCGGGCGCCGCCGACGCGATCGACAGCTGGACGTCTTCGTCGACGAAACCCTTTACCGCCGCACCCATAGGCACGCGGGCGCTGGTCCCCGTCATGAAGAAGCCGGCCGGGGCGAAGACGATCGCAGAGACCGCAACCGCGCCGATGCCACCGGCCACGCCCTTGTCGTCGAACGCGCCGCTGAGGCGAATCTGGCGGCCGTTGACGGTCACGTAAAGGACGCGGGCGCCCAGGTGGCCGGACTTGCCCCACATGCCCTTGTTGCGGACCGAGATGATCTCGCCCACCGCCGGGCTGCCGACCGGAATGACCGTGACGCCCTGAACCATAACCGGCGAGGCAACCTCCATCCGGAACCGCTGGCCAACGCGCAGCATCTTGCCCTTGGTGGTCAGCTCTTCCATCAACTTAAGTGGCACTTCCGTGCCGGTCCGCAGGACGGCGTTGCTGGTGGCAGGCGCGGCGATCGGCGGTGCGGAAACTGGCGCAAGGACCTGCGCGGCAGCGGCGGCCGGCGCGCACAACAGCGCGCAGGCGATGAAAGCCTTCGACATTATGAAAATCCCCCTGAAACACTTGAACTATTCGGCACGGCCCGATGGGCGGGCAAGTCGTAACAGCTCGTTAAAGTCCGTCCAGCAGCAAGCAATTAACGATTTATTCCAGCCGAGGCTGTGACTTCGAAGACACGAGATCGTTCCTGATCAGAGCCGGCGCTTATCGATATACAAATAGTCGGGCGAAAAGCCGGCGATGCTGCGGAGCTTCTCGCGGTCGCGAATGAAGACCCGGCCACTGCGAAACTCGACGGCATCCTGGTCACGCAGCAGCTGTAACGTCCGATTCACGTGCACGGAGGTGATGCCGAGGCAGTGCCCCAGCTCCTCCTGGGTCAGCTGCAGGTCGAACACGCCACCGTTGGCAAGCCCGACGATGCCCAGCCGCACCTCCATTTCGCAGAACAGATGCGCCATTCGCTCCAGCGCGCTGCGCTGTCCCAGCGACACTTCCCATTCGCGGTGGATCGACGCGTCGAGATTGGTCTGGAACCAGTAAAGCCGGGTGAGATGGGGATGTTGTTCGGTCAGCCGGATAAGCCGTTCGTGCGGCACGATCGCGATCTGGCAGCGGGTGATCGTCGCCACGTCGTGATCCAGATTCTTCAAGGTGAAACTGTGAAGGTCGGCAAAGTCGCCGGCCACATGAATTTCGGTAACCTGACGCGCTCCGGTCGGCAGGTCCTTGTAGCGGACCATCAGGCCCTTGAGCAGGAGCGTGCTGAACTCCAGCGTCACCCCACGCTGTACAGCGACATGATCGGCCGGAAGGTCGCGCACTTCGCTGACCAGCGAGCGGATCGCAGCCTCCTCGTCTGGGCTGATGTCGTCGCGGGCCCGAAGGCGCTTCAGATGCGCATCGATCATGCCTCGCAGCCAGGCAGGTGGAGGGATAGGGCCTCGGCAAACGGGACGGTGGCGCAGGTGGCTCGCCCGCCGTCGGCAATCTCGATCCGGCCGTTCAGGTCCAGCCGCCCCTTCAGCACTTCCTCCGACAGGATCGACCGCACACTCACCACCGCCGCTTCGCGCGCCGAATCGATGTCCGGATAATCATGTCCCTCTTCGTCGTGGACGAAACCGAAATGGTTGAACAGATGAAGGTAATAGCGTGGCACGACCCGCAGAACGCGTGGTCGCCATTCTTGTTCGACGCACGCAAAAAAGGCCGCCCAACCGGTTGGGCGGCCTTTTTCAGTTCGTTGTGCCGATTTAGAAGCGCTGACCGACCGTCAGGAAACCCGAGATATCCTGGCCGCCATCGCGACCGACCGTGGTGCTGGCACCGACGTTGGCGTCGATCCCGGCAAAGGTCGTCCGCAACCCGGCTGTCACCGTGCCATAGCTGCGGTCCCAGTCGATGCCGGGGACGGCATAGGGCAGGGTGTCGATCGTCTGCAGCTCGGCCGTCGGGTCGCGCCGGACCTTGTTGAATTCCCGGTCGTAGGTTGCACGGATGTAGGGGCTGGTCACCTCGTTCACCGCATAGCTTGCGTGAAGGCCGGCGCTGCCGAGCAGGGAATTATACTTCTGCTTGCCGAAGCGGATGGCAGTGGAAAGATCGCCGTTCGATTCCGAATAGCCGTCGATCCGCACCTTCTGGGAAGTCAGCCCGACCACCGGACCCGCGGTGAGGGCCCCGAACGCAAAGTTGGCGCCCGCCTGCGCGGCGAGCGTCACGTTGCGGCCGTCGGGCGAGCCGCTGTGGACACGCGTTGCCGTTCCAAGACGGACCTCGCGATCGACGTCGGCGTCGAGCCAGCTGTAGCTGGCCTGGCCGTTCGCCCAGAAGGTCGAGCCGGAATAACCCGCGAACACACCCAGCGTCTTGTCGGTCTGCCGCGCGTCGCCACCCTGGGCCGACAGGTCGAACTTGGTCCGGCCCCATCCGCCGAATGCGCCGAGCGCCAGATCGCCGCTCGCCCAGTCGAGGCCGAGCAACAGACCCGGGCCCTTGTTCTCCGTCCGGTCATCGCCCTGCACGTCGTAACGGCCGCTTGCCCACCAGCGCAGGCCCTGGCCCTCGCCGCCGGCGAAATGCTGGGCGACCCGGTCGGCGCGACTGCGGCCGGTGATCGCGGAATTATGCGACAGCTGCGAAATCAGGCGCGGCGCCTCGATTACGGAGATCGCATATTGCGCGACGACCCGATGCGCTGCGGTCGTCGGGTGGACGCCGTCGGCGAAGAGATATTCGTTCGGCGCATTGGGCGTCGCGTAGCTGGTGGGGTTGCAGGTCAGCGAATTGGCGGTGATCTGCGGGTTGCAGGCCGTGCCGGTGACGTTGACGATGCCATAGGCCCGGGGGTCTGCGACCACCTCCTGAATAAGGCTGAAGGTGTTGAGCGGGATGACCCGCAGGCCGGCCGCCCCAAGGGCCGCGAACAAGCCATTATTGTAGCTGGTCACGAGGGCGGTGCCCTGCGCCTGCGCCAGCGGCCCTTGCGCGCGGAACGCCGGAGTGACGCCGAAGTCCGGAACGGTCGGCACCAGGATATATTTGGCGCCCGCATCGGTCAGGGTCTGCACGATCCCGACCTGCGCGGCGATGGCCGACGGCACCACGACGGCCGGATTGGCGCCGGCATTCGTAACGGTGAACAGGTCGTTCGCGCCGCCCCATACGGTGTAAAGCGCGTTGGGATTGGCATCGCCGCCGTTGCTGGCGAGATAAGTGTTCACCTGGGTCGCGAGCGACGGAATGGGACCAAGCGCGCCCACCGTGTCCACGCCCACGCGGGCCCCGCCGGCCGCGTAATTGTCGCCGGTCTGGCCGTTGCCGTTAGGATCGGAATTGGTACCGTAGAAATCGGCCAGAACCTGGGCCCAGACATCGCCCGGATTGGTGGTGAACTGGCCGGTGAACGGCTGCACGCTGACCGGCAGCAACGGCCGGAAGAAGCCCGCATCGGTCAGGCTGTCGCCAAAAAAGACGGTCTGATTGAACGTGTCGCGCGCCGCGGCCGGAGTGGCCAACAGTGCGGAAGCGAGCAGGGCGGCGCGGGCCGCATTGAATTTAAACATGAATCCCTCCCCCGAGGTATAAATTGCGATGACGCCGACGTTCCACGCCCCATGACGACTTGCAAGGGAGCCATTCGGCCACCTCCGCACTCCGCGTGGAAGCGTTGCCCTTTTGTGACGCTTTCAGCCGCGACGGGCGAGTGCGGTGGCGGCTTCCTCCACCAACTCGGCGATAATCGCGGTCGTAGGCTCTTCCTGTTTCACCATGCCGACCGATTGGCCGGCCATGACGCTGCCCGTTTCCACATCGCCGTCGATGACCGCGCGGCGCAGCGCTCCCGCCCAGTAATGCTCGATCTGCAGCTGCGCTTCGGCCATCTCCAGCGCCTTGCCGTCCAGCTGATCGGCGATCTCGCGCTGCTTGGCGGCGAACCGCTCGGTTTCCTTGTTCTTGAGCGCTCGCACCGGGATTACGGGCAGGCGAGGGTCAAGCTGCACGCTCGGTACCGCGTCGCGGGCCGAGGCGCGGATGAAGGCTTTCTTGAAGTTGGGATGGGCGATGCTCTCGGTCGCGCAGACGAACCGCGTGCCGAGTTGCACGCCGGCCGCGCCCATCTCCAGATAGGCCGCGATTGCCTCGCCCCGGCCGATGCCGCCGGCGACGAACACCGGAATATCGTTGCAGATGTGCGGCAGGATCTCCTGCGCCAGGACGCTGGTCGAAACCGGCCCGATGTGACCACCGGCCTCCATGCCTTCGATCACGATCGCGTCCGCGCCCGAGCGCATCAGCTTCTTGGCGAGCGAGAGTGCCGGGGCAAAGGCTATCAACTTGGCGCCGGTGCCCTTGATCTTCTCGATCGCTCCGCCCGGCGGGAGCCCGCCCGCCAGCACCACATGGCCGACGCCATGCTTCGCGGTCACGTCGATCAGATCGGACAGCATCGGATGCAGGGTGATGAGGTTGACGCCGAACGGCTTGTCCGTCCGCGCCTTGGTTTCCGCGATTTCCGTATCGAGCAGATCGGGCGTCATCGCCCCGCATGCGATCACACCGAACCCGCCCGCATTGCTGATCGCCGACACCAGGTTGCGCTCCGACACCCAACTCATCGCTCCGCCCATGATGGCGTGCTCGGTGCCGAGGAAATCCGTGCCGCGCTTCCACAGCTCGGCCAGTCGTTGTTCGCTCAAGAAACCTGTTCCTTGTCCAGGCCGAAGGCGGTGTGCAGCACCCGCACGGCCAGTTCCAGTTCGTCCAGCGCAACCAGCGCGCTGACCTTGATCTCGCTCGCGGTGACCGCCAGCAGATTGATGCGCCGCTCGGCGAGCGTATCGAACATGCGCGCCGCCAGTTCCGGGTTTGAACGGATGCCGACGCCGACAATGCTCACCTTGGCCACCTGGTCGTCGGTCAACAGCGCTTGGTAGCCGATGTCGCCCTTCCAGTTCTCGATCGCAGCCACCGCTTGCCCAAGGCTCGCCCGGGGCACGGTGAAGGTCAGATCGCTCGCTCCTGCATTCGGGGTTGCGGCATGCACGATCATGTCGACGCTGATCCCCGCCTCGGCAAGCGGCTTGATCACGGCTGCGACCGTGCCCGGCTTGTCGGCGATCCCGGTCAGCGTGATGCGCGCTTCATTGCGGTCGGCGGCGATGCCGGCGATGGCGTGGCGTTCCATGGCGGGGTCGAGTTCCTCTACGATTTCGGTGCCGGGCGCGTCCTCGAACGCTGACAATACACGCAGGGGCAGCTTTTCGCGCATCGCCAGCCCGACGCTGCGCACCTGCAGCACCTTGGCGCCGACACCGGCCAATTCCAGCATCTCTTCGAACGTGATCTGATCCAGCTTGCGTGCCCGCGGCACGATCCGCGGGTCGGTGGTATAGACGCCGTCCACGTCCGTGTAGATGTCGCAGCGGTCGGCCTTGACCCCGGCCGCGATCGCCACCGCGCTGGTGTCCGATCCGCCGCGGCCGAGCGTCGCGATGCGCCCATCCTCGCTGACGCCCTGAAAGCCGGGGATGACGCACACGGTGCCGGCCTTCAGCGCCTCGTCCAGCGCGCCGCTTTCGACCGCTTCGACCCGCGCGTTGCCGTGCGTGCCGCTGGCTTTCAGCAGCTGCCAGCCCATGAAGCTGCGCGCCTCCAGTCCCATGTTCTGCAGGGTCATCGCCAGCAGCCCGGCGGTGACCTGCTCGCCACTCGCCACTACCACGTCATATTCGCGCGGGTCATGGAGCGCGGCCGCCTCGCGGCACAGCTGCACCAGCCGGTCGGTCTCGCCGGCCATGGCGCTGACGACCACCAGCACCTGATTGCCCGCCTGCGCCTCGCGCCGAACCAGCGCCGCGACGTTCAGGATGCGCTCGATCCCCGCCATGGAGGTGCCGCCGAATTTCATCACGATGCGGGGCATGGTGGGCGCGAGAGTTCCTTGGGTTGAAAGCCGCGCCCTGTTAGGGGTGAGGCATGGCTGAAACAAGTACGAGCGAGGGCCTGTCCCAGGCGCCCACCAGCATCGTGGCCCGCGAGGCCGAGCACTTCGGCGCCATGGCGGGCGACTGGTGGGATCCCGACGGCGCCTCGGCCATGCTGCACAAGTTGAATCCCGTGCGCCTCGCCTACATCCGCGACAAGGTCGACCAGCACTGGCAGTCGGACGAGCGCTCGCTCCGCCCATTGGCCGGCAGGACCGCGCTGGACGTCGGCTGCGGCGCGGGCCTGTTGTGCGAACCGCTCGCCCGACTGGGTGCGCAGGTCACGGGGGTCGACGCGGCCCCTGAACTGATCGCTGCCGCCCGCGAACATGCGCAGAGGCAGGGCCTGTCCATCACCTATCGGGCCTGCGGGGTGGAGGAGCTGGAGGGCCAATTCGATCTCGTGACGGCGATGGAAGTGATCGAGCACGTCGCCTCGCCGTCGGCCTTTCTGCGCTCGTTAGCGCTCCGCCTCGCTCCCGGCGGACTGTTGATCCTGAGCACGCCCAACCGCACGGCGTGGTCGAAGCTGCTGACCATCACCCTGGCCGAAGGCTTGGGACGCATTCCCAAGGGCACTCACGATTATGACAGCTTCATTCCGCCCGACCGCATGACGGCGCTCCTGGCGGACGCGGGGCTGAAGGTCTGCGATATGGAGGGTATCGCCGTCTCGCCAGCGCGCGGACTGCACCTCAGCGAGGATTTGCGGCTGAACTATCTGGTCGCCGCAGTTCCGCTAAACGGCTGATCGGCCGCCAAGCCACCGGCGTTTCCCCGTCGTTGCTGCCAGCGGTCCAGGCGCGATGGGTGGCCTTAGGAACGTTCGCCCCTAGGAATAGGAGCGAAGCGGCCGGTAACGCGCACGGCGGACTTCGCCGGCAAGCAAGTGGCTCTTCAGCTTCTTGCGCAAGCGCTCAGCCCCGTCGACGCTTTGCGCGACCAGGCGAACGCCGCCTTCGGGCAGGTTCTCCAATGCCGAGATACCGACCTTGGCGGCCTGGCAGTGGGCGATGGCGGTGGCCTCGTCGATCTTCAGGTTGAGAACGCGGCTCATGCGGCGGCGCTCGTAGTGCTGTCGTTCGAGAAGATGAAAGTCATGGGGCAGCTCCGGCTATTGGTAGCGGGAGCGCAAAAGGTCTCTCAGCCGCGCAGCCTACCGACAAGATCATCCGCGCGATGGGTCGGCATTACCACGGCGGCGGCAGGACGCCTAATCGCGCTAGAAATCGACCTTGTCGTAATGGGTCGGCGGAACGATGACGTCCATTCGCTCGCCCAATAGCGGACGGAACGACGGGCGCGACTTCATTACCGAATACCAGTCCTTGGTCTGCTTGTGCCCGCGCCAGTCGACGGCGCCGAGATAGTCGATCACCGACAGATGCGCGGCGGCGGCGAAATCGGCCAGGCTGAGCGAGGCACCCGCGATCCAGCGGCGATGGTCCAGCAGATAATCGACATAATCCAGATGGTTGTTGGCAACCCGCATGGCGTCGCGCAGGATGCGGGTGTCGGGGCTTTCGTGGCTGACCAGCCGCTTCCTCATCCGCTCGACCATCAGCGGTTCGACCACTTCGCGGAACAGCTTCTGGTCGAACCATTCCACCAGCCGACGGATTTCCGCCCGCATCACGGCATTGCCATTGATCAGCGGCATCCGGTCGATCGTTTCTTCGAAGAATTCGGCGATCGGCTGAGATCCGATCAGGGTGATGCCCTGGTCCGGCTCGACCAGCACCGGCGTTTCGCCCGCCGGGTTCAGATCGACGAACTCGTCCCGCCGCTCCCATGGATGCTCGCGCAGCAGCTCCACCGCCACGCCCTTCTCCGCCATCACCAGACGAACCTTGCGGGAAAAGGGGCACAGGGGAAATTGAAGTAGCTGCCACATGGGGCGGAAGCTTTAGCGCGCTGTGGAGTGGCGTCTATACTCGTGCGTCATCGCGGGGACCGCAGCGACGCGGCAACCCAGCGGCGTGAGGTCCCATTGGTCCGCGCACCCTCGCGACGACGAAGACAGCTATCGCTTCGGATAAACGGGCGAAGGCGCGTTGGCGATGGCTTTCTCCATCTCCTCCCCGGCCTCACGCAACGCCCGGCTGATCACCGGCCAGGACCGGGCCATCGCCTGGGTGCCGGCCTTCAGCGTGCCGGTGCTGGCAGCGATGCTTTGGTCCAGCTCGCGCTCGTCCATGCCGGTCGCGTCCTTCAGCGTCTTGGTGCGGTCCCGTTGGGTGACCGGCCGGCCTTCGACCGCCGCTTCCAGCTCGCCCACCGGCAGGTTGAGAAAGGCGCGGCTCATCGCCCGAAGCATCGGTTGCAGCCGGTCGACGACCTGACCGCTCGCCACCTCGGGCGGCAAGTGCTGCGGCACCGCGGTCTGGGCAGCGGCCGGCGTTGCGAGCAGCAGCAAGGGGAGGATCATTAGGCGCATGGTCGGTTCCCGAATCGAATTACCAGGGCCAATCTACACCCGAAGCCTTGTGCTTGCCTGAACGTCCGTTCAGCGCAGTGTCAGCCAGACGAGTGCCGCCGCGCCTGCGATGATGCGGTACCAGGCGAACGGGCCGAACCCGTACCGCGTTACGAAGCCGACGAACAATTTTACCACGATCAACGCCACGACGAACGACACCGCCGATCCAATCAGAATATTGCCGTACATCTCGGCCGGCACCCGGTCGTGGTTCTTGGCGAGATAATAAACGGTTGCCCCGCTCAACGTTGGCATGGCGAGAAAGAAACTGAACTCGGCGGCGGTCTTGCGGTCGACGCCAAGGCTCATGGCGCCAAGGATGGTGGCGCCCGACCGCGACACGCCGGGGATCATCGCCAGGCACTGGACCAGCCCGACCCCCGCCGACTGACGCAGCGTCAGCTTGTGCACGCCCCCGCATTCCTGCGGCTTAACCTTGCGTTCGATCACTAGGATCGCGACCCCGCCGATGATCAGCGCCCAGGCCACCACCAGCGCGTTCGCCAGCAGCGCCTCGATATAGTCGCCGATGATCAGCGCCAGCACGATCGCCGGCACGCAGGCAACCATCAGGTTACGGGTGAACCGCCAGGCATCGGGGTCGCGGCGAAACAGGCCGACAAAGACGTCGAAGAACGTGCGCCAATACAGCACGATGATCGCCAGGATCGCGCCGGGCTGGATGGCGACGTTGAAGGCTTCCCAATCCTCGGCGCGAAAGCCGAGCAACTCGGTCGCGAGGATGAGGTGGCCGGTGGAGCTGACCGGCAGATATTCGGTAAGACCCTCGACGACGCCGAGGATGATGACCAGCCAGAGGATCGGCACGCTGTGGACTTAGCCTGCGCTCGATTGGCTGGCGCGGTGCTTGCCCTGAAACCGCCCGCCCTTGTGGAACCGGCCCAGCCAGTCGGGCGCGACCGCCGCCAGCGGGGTCGGCGCGATTCCGAACGCTTCCAGTCCCGGCATGCCGTCGTGCACCACATTGTCCTTGGCCAGCATCAGCCACTGATCCCGGGTCATCGGCGCGCCCGGCAGAAAGCCCAGCCGGCTCATCGCTTCGCCCACGAAGTCCGGAAGGTCGATGATTTCCGGCTTCTGCCCCGCGGCCGCTGCGATGGCGGCGTTCAGCTGATGCATGGTCATGACCTCAGGGCCACCGATCTCGTACGTGCGACCGCCATGATCTTCCGGATCGAGCGCCGCCTGCGCGATCGCCTGCGCCAGGTCGCGGACATAGACCGGCTGGAACTTCCGGCCGGCTGCAAGCACCGGCAGGAAGGGCATCCGCGCCATTCCCGCGAAGCGATTGGTGAGCTGATCCTCCTGGCCGAACACCAGGCTTGGCCGGATGATCGTCGCGGTATCGAAGCCCGCCAGCACCGCCGCTTCGCCCTTGCCCTTGGTCGAACCATACGCCGACGGGCTGCTCGGATCGGCATTGATGGCGGAGATGTGGACGAAGCTTGCCGCCCCCGCCTCGCGGGCACGCCGGGCGGCATGACCCGGCGCATCGACATGGATCGCCTGCAGGTTGCCGCTGAACACTCCGACCAGGTTGATGACGCCCCATGCGCCGTCGACCGCGCGATCCAAAGTCTCCGCCCGGGTCATGTCGACGCTCATGACATCGAGCTGCCCGACAGCGGCGAGGGGCTGAAGGAAATAGGCCTGCCGCGGGTTGCGCTGTGCAACCCGCAGCCGGACACCCGTCTTCAGCAGCTGCTCGCAAACATACCGGCCGATAAAGCCGCCGCCGCCAAGCACCGTGATGATGCGGGTTCGCCAGTCAATCGCAGGGTCGATCATGGGGCGTTGCCCTAGCGCCCGGCAGGGGAGTGGACAAGGCGAACGGAAGGCCAGTGATATTTTGATGGCCCGAGGCGTTGACAGCTTGCCCCACCCCCTTCTAAGCGCCGCCGCCTACCAGCGAAACAACAAGCTCCTGTGCCCAGGTGGCGGAATTGGTAGACGCACCAGCTTCAGGTGCTGGCGCTCGCAAGGGCGTGGAGGTTCGAGTCCTCTCCTGGGCACCACGGCTTCCTGAGCAGGAGCCATTTCCTCCAGGTAACCGAAACCGCAGTTCGTCGGCTTGTCGAAGGGCCGATTGCCCGGCCCGACCCTCATCGCTAGCCAATGAAGGTGGGCGGCCGGCATCGGGGCAGGCGGCCGGGGGGCCAGTAAATGCTTGAGATCGCCAACCTTTCGCACACCTACGCCAATGGCACGGTGGCGTTGGACGATGTGAACCTGTCCCTTCCGCGCGGCATGTTCGGGCTCCTTGGACCGAATGGCGCGGGCAAGTCGACGCTGATGCGGACCGTCGCGACGCTGCAGGCGCCAACGGCCGGGTCGATCCGGTTCGGCGACATCGACGTCCTGGCGGAGCCGGATCGGCTGCGGCGGACGCTTGGCTACCTCCCGCAGGATTTCGGCGTGTATCCGCGCGTCTCCGCCTACGCGATGCTGGATCAGATGGCGGTGCTGAAAGGCGTCACCGCCAAGTCCGAGCGCAAGGCGGTGGTCGAAACGCTGCTCAATCAGACCAACCTGTGGGCGGTGCGCGACAAGTCGATCGCCGGTTTCTCTGGGGGCATGCGCCAACGGTTCGGGATTGCCCAGGCGCTGATCGGCAACCCGGAATTGATCATCGTCGACGAGCCGACCGCGGGGCTGGACCCGGAAGAGCGCAACCGCTTCCTTAACCTGCTGGCCGCGATCGGCGACAATGTGGTGGTGATCCTGTCGACCCACATCGTCGACGACGTCGCAGACCTTTGTCCGCGGATGGCCGTGCTGGCCAATGGCCGCCTGCAGCTGGAAGGCCGGCCGGCGGACCTGATCGCTTCGACCCGGGGCAAGGTGTGGCGCAAGGCGATCAGCCATGCCGAGCTGGAACAGTACCAGGCCGATCATGAAGTGATCTCGACCCGCCTGTTCGCCGGGCAAACCATCATCCATGTCCTGTCCGATACGCCGATCGCGGGGTTCGACCCGGTCGAGGGCGGGCTGGAAGACGTTTATTTCTCGACCCTGTCCACCGTTCGCCGGGCGGCCTGAGCGATGAAGATGCTGCTCGGCATCGCCCGCTTCGAGATCGGCTACCAGCTGAAGAACCCGGTGTTCTGGGTCTCGGTCGCGATCTTCTTCCTTCTGGGCTTCGGCCTTACCGCCAGCGAAAACGTCAGTATCGGCACCCCGGGGGCCGTGCATGAGAATGCGCCGTTCGCCATCGCCATCGCGCATTCCAGCTTCACGATCCTTTACCTTTTCGTGATCACCGCGTTCGTGGCCAACGCCATCGTTCGCGACGAGACCAGCGGCTTTGCCCCCATCATCCGCGCGACGCGGGTGACGCGTGCGCAGATCGTCATTGGCCGCTTCCTCGGCGGGGTGACCATCGCCTGGGCAGGGTTCCTCGCGGTCCCGCTCGGGCTGGCGATCGGCGCCGCCATGCCATGGGTCGATCCGGAAACGATCGGGCCGCAGCGGTTCGGCTACTACGCCTGGCCGTTCCTGCTGTTCGCCATTCCCAACATCTTCCTGACCAGTGCGGTGCTGTTCGCGCTCGCGACCACGCTGAGGTCGATGATGGCGAGCTATATCGGCGCGGTCCTGCTGGTTATGGGATATCTCATCACCATCAGCGTCGCCGGTCAGAAGATCGAATATCGTGAGGCCTTCGCCCAGTGGGAACCGCTGGGCAACGGCGCGCTCCGCGAAGCGACGCGCTACTGGACCCAGGCCGAAATGAACGGTCGGCTGGTCGATTTCGCGGGGACCATTGCCTTCAACCGGGCGTGGGCGATCGTGCTCGGCCTCCTGTTCCTGGGCATAACGCTCTGGCGTTTCTCGATGACCGAGCGGGCGCCGTCGAAACGCAAGCTCCGCAAGCTTGCCCGGCGCGAGGCTCGCGAGGCGACTGCGGCGGCGGCGGCGCCGACCCTCGGCGGAGACACCGTGGTGGCGCGCGACCGGACCCCGTCACGTCTGACCCAGTTCACCACCCGGCTGCGGATCGAGATGCGGCAGGTGCTGACCAGCCCCGGCCTGAGCGTGCTGGCGCTGTTCGCGATCATCAACACGTGCTTCGGCCTGTGGCTGGGCAGCAGCATGTACGGCACGTCCGATTACCCGACGCTGGCCGATACCATCAGCACGGCCCGCAACAATTTCTCGGCGGTGATCCTGATGATCGCCGTTTTCTACGGTGGCGAACTGGTCTGGCGGGAGCGGGATCGAAAGCTCAACGAACTCATCGATTCCACTCCGGTGCCGGCCTGGGTCATGACGGTGCCCAAGATCCTTGCGATCCTGCTGGTGCTGGTCACGCTTAACATCGTCGCAATGCTGACCGGCCTCGTCTATCAGCTGACTGCCGGCGCACCCCGGCTGGGCATCCCCGAATATTTCGCGTGGTTCATCATTCCCGCCGCGATCGACGGCCTGCTGATCGCCATTCTCGCGGTGGTCGTGCAGGTCCTCAGCCCCAACAAATATGTCGGTTGGGGGATTATTTTCGTCTGGTTCGTGGGCACAATCTTCCTGTCGAACATGGGCTATTCCAACCCGCTCTATATCTACGCCGCATCACCATCGGTGCCGCTGAGCGATTTCGTCGGCGCAGGCAGCTTCTGGAAGGGTGCGGCGACCCTGCAATTCTACTGGCTGATGTGTGCGGTAATTCTCGCGGTCGTGGCGCATCTGCTGTGGCCGCGCGGCACGGATCTGGGGGTTCGCACCCGGCTCCGGCGGTTGGGCCGTCCCGGCAACCGGCTGCCGTGGGCCATCGCCGGCACTGCGGCGGTCGCGATGGCGGGGACGGGTGCCTACGCCTATCAGAACATCAAGGTCCACAATCGCTACGTCACCGAAGACATGGCCGAACGGGACCTCGCCGACTTCGAGAAGAAATACCTGCGTTATGAGCGGCTGCCGCAGCCGAACGTCACAGCTGTGAAGCTGGACGTGCAGCTTTATCCGGCAGAACGGCGGATGGTGACGGCCGGCAGCTATCGCCTCGTCAACAAGTGGGACGTCCCGATCCGCGACGTGCATATCCGGCAGGGCAGCGACGATACCGTTTATTCACGGCTGGAACTGACGGGCGCGCGGTTGGTCGGCAACGACGACCGGTTCAAATATCGCATCTACCGCTTCGACCAGCCGTTGATGCCGGGGCAGACCGCCGATCTCGCTTTCCGCTCGGAAGTGTGGCGGCGCGGGTTTCGCGCCGGAGCCCCGGCGACGGATGTGCTGGAAAACGGCACCTTCATCAACAACGCCAGCTTCGCTCCGATCATCGGCATGAACCGCCAGGGCCTGTTGAGCGACCGGACCAAGCGCCGGCGCCAGGGCCTTCCGGCCGAATTGCGCCCGGCCAAGCTGGAAGACATGTCCGCCACCCGCTGGAACGACATCGGCAATGCCGACTGGGTAATGTCGGACATCCGCCTCACCACCGATGCCGGCCAGATGCCCGTCGCCCCCGGCAATCGCGTATCCGACACGACCGCCAACGGCCGGCGGACCGCGCGCTTCGTCAGCCCGGCGCCGATCCTGAACTTCTTTTCGGTCCAATCGGCGGATTACGACGTGGCGCGGCGCAACCATAACGGCGTCGAGCTGGAGGTGCTCTATCATCCCGGCCACGACTGGAACGTGCCCAAGATGCTGCGCGCCATGGCCTTGTCGCTCGACTACTACCGGCAGAACTTCGGACCTTATCAATTCAACCATGCCCGCATCATCGAGTTTCCGGGCTACGAAAGCTTTGCGCAGGCCTTTGCCGGGACGATGCCCTATTCGGAATCGATCGGGTTCAACGCGAACACCAACGATCCGGAAAAGATCGACTTCACCACCTACGTGATCGCGCATGAGATCGGGCATCAATATTGGGGCCACCAGGCGGTCGGGTCCGACATGCAGGGCGGCACGCTGAGCAGCGAAACGCTGGCGCAGTACAGCGCGCTGATGGTGATGAAGAAGCTGTACGGTCCGGACCAGATCCGCCGTTTCCTGAAATATGAACTCGATTCCTACCTCGGCGGCCGCAAAGGGGAGGCGGTCGAAGAGCTGCCGCTCAACCGGGTCGAGAGCCAAGGCTACATCCATTACCGCAAGGGCGCGGTGGTGATGTACCTGCTGCAGGAACAATTGGGCGAGGCGGCGGTGAACCGCGCGCTGCAACGCTTTGTCGCGGCCCAGCGCTTCAAGGGTCCGCCCTACCACCGGTCGGTCGACCTGATTGCCGAACTCCGTCGGGAAGCCCGCACCCCCGAGCAGCAGCGGCTGATCGGCGACCTGTTCGAACGGATCACGCTGTACGATCTCAAGGTCGTCGATGCCGTCACGCGCAAGGTCGAGGACGAGTGGGAAACGACGCTGACCATTGCCGCCGACAAGTTCACGGCCAACGGTAAGGGCGTGGAGACCAGGGTGGCGCTGGCCGAACCGATCGAGATCGGCCTGTTCACCGCCCGCCCGGGACTGGGCGCCTTCTCGCGGAAGGAAGTGCTGGCGCTTGGCCGGCAGCCGGTGCGCGGCGGCGTCCAGAAGATCGTGCTGCGCAGCAAGGCCAAGCCGACATTCGCCGGGGTCGACCCCTATAACTTCCGGATCGACCGGATCAGCGACGACAACGTCAAGGATGTCACGGTCGCCGACGGCTCCGCCTCATAGCCAGATGGCCATCAGGCTGGGCCTGAGCGCCGCGTCGATCTCCAAGCGGTCAAGTCCGCAGCTTCGACGCCGATCGGGCGAGATCCGCGATCTGCCGGAGGTCGGGCCTGCCCCTCGGCACGATCCAGCTGCCGCCGACGCAGCGGACCGCCGGATGGGCCAGCCACTGCGGCGCTGAATCGGCCGTGATCCCGCCGGTAGGACAAAAGGTCACCTCCCCGAACGGCCCGGCAAGCGCGCTCAGCGCCTTCAGGCCGCCGGACGTCTCGGCAGGGAAGAATTTGAACCGGGTCAGCCCGTGGTCGAGACCGCGCATGATGTCTCCGGCCGTCGCCACCCCGGGCAGGTAGGCGGCCCCGCGCGCGATCGCGGCCCGGGTCAGGCCGTCGGTCAGGCCCGGGGCGACGATGAATTGCGCTCCGGCCGCCAGCGCCTGATCGAGCTGGCCCTCGTTCAGCACCGTTCCCGCTCCGACGATCGCGCCCGGCACCCTGGCCATCTCCCGAATGGCGGAAAGCGCTTGCGGAGTGCGCAGGGTGACTTCGAGTACCGGCAACCCCGCGCCGACCAGCGTCTCGGCCAAGGCGACGGGATCGATACTGCCGTCCAGCACCAGCACCGGAATCACGGGGGCCGCACTCATCATCTCGTCGATGGCGATCATCCGTGTTGTCCTGCAAAAGCTGCTGCGGCGCCGAACAGGCCGGGCTGGGGATAGGTGATGAGCTTCACCGGCATCTCGTCGAGCCGTCGCTCGAACCGACCCTTGGCAATGAAGCGGTCGCGAAAGCCCGATCGGGGAAGGTGCGCCGCCAGCCGCAGGCCAAGGCCCCCGCCAATCGCCACCGCCGCTGCGCCCTGCGCCAGTGCAAGGTCACCGGCCACCGCACCAAGCGTCAGGCAGAAACGGTCCAGTGCCGCCCCCGCCAGACTGTCGCGGCCCTCCAGCGCCGCCGCCCACAGCTCTTTTTCGTCATGGATCGCTGCCGGCCGCTTCTCGATTGTCGCCAGCGCCTCGTAGATGTTGACGAGGCCACGGCCGGAGATCAGCCGCTCGACGGACACCCGTCGGAAGCTGCGGCGAAGCTCGACAAGAATGCGGTCTTCCAGCGCATCGAGCGGCGCGAAGTCGACATGGCCACCCTCCGTCTCGATGATCTCGCTTCGGCCATCGCGCCTGAGCAGGGCAGCGACACCAAGCCCGGTGCCGGGACCAAGGATCGTCACCATGCCCGCATCGGGCAGGGGGCGGCTTGGGCCGCACAGATGGGTGAAGGCGCTGCCGTCCAGGGACGCAACCGCGTGCGCGACCGCGCCGAAATCGTTGACAATTGTGAACCGCGCGACGCCAAGCTGGTCCATCATCAGCGCCGGCCGGATGACCCACGGGTTGTTGGTCAATTTCAGCAGTTCGCCGCCCACCGGTCCAGCGAACGATATCGCCAGTTCGTCCGGAAGCGGCGACCCCGAGCGGCGGCCGAATTCCTCCCAGGCCGTCTGGAAGCTGGCATGTTCCGCCGTTTTCAGCGTGACCGGTTCCGACAGTTCGACCACTCGGCCCGCCGCGATCTGCGCAAAGGCGAAGCGGGCATGAGTGCCGCCGATGTCCGCCGTCACGATCCGCCTCATGCGCTGCGCTCCTGCTCCATCAGCGCAAGCATCGCCGAGGCGCCGCGCTCGGCATCGTCGCACTCCAGCCGCATCATGGCGAACAATTCCCGGCCGGTTCCCTCGGGCGGCGGCGGCGCAGCGGCGGGGTCTCGCGCGGCGAGGTCGATGCCGACCGCCGACAGCTCTCCTCGTTCGGCACACAGCCGCACGATGTCCCCGTCGCGCAAACGGCTGAGCGGACCACCGCCGAGCGCTTCGGGCGAAACATGGATCGCCGCGGGCACCTTGCCGCTCGCCCCCGACATGCGTCCATCGGTGACCAGCGCAACCCGGTGGCCGCGATCCTGCAGAACGCCCAGCGTGGGGGTGAGCTTATGCAGTTCGGGCATGCCGTTGGCGCGCGGGCCCTGGAAGCGAACCACCACCACCACATCGCGGTCCAGGTCGCCGGCCTGGAATGCGGCCAGTACCGCGTTCTGATCCGCGAAGATTCGCGCCGGGGCCTCGACCGTCCACCGCGACGGATCGACCGCACTGGTCTTGAATGTCGCGCGGCCGAGATTGCCCTGCACCAGCCGCATGCCGCCATCAGGCATGAACGGGTTTGCGATTGGCCTCAGCAAGGTGTCGTTGCGGCTTTCACCCACGTCGCGCCAGACGGGCCGATCGCCTCGCAGTTCGGGAACTTGCGTATAGCTCTCGAACGCGTCCGCACCGGCCGTCAGAATGTCGCCGTGCAGCAGCCCGGCCGCCCGCAATTCCCGCGCGACGAAGGCAATGCCGCCGGCATAATGGAAGTCGTTCACGTCGCCCGACCCATTGGGATAGACCCGCGCGAGCAGCGGCACCGCGGCGGACAGTGCGTCCAGGTCTTCCCAGTCGAGGACGATGCCGGCGGCGCGGGCGATGGCCGGCAGGTGGATCGCATGATTGGTGGACCCGCCGGTGGCGAGCAGGCCGACCACCGCATTGACGATGCTCCGTTCGTCCACGCACTGCGCCAGCGGCCTCGCCTTGCTTGCGGCCAGCTCGGCCAACCGGCGCACCGCGGCGCGGGTCAGCGCCTGGCGCAACGGTGTGTTGGGCTGGACAAAGGCGGCATTGGGGATGTGCAGCCCCATCAACTCCATCATCATCTGGTTGCTGTTGGCGGTGCCGTAGAAGGTGCAGGTGCCGGGCGAATGGTAGCTCGCCGCTTCGGAGGCCAGCAGCTCGTCGCGTCCAACCTTGCCCTCGGCATAGAGCTGCCGGACCCGCTGCTTTTCCTTGTTCGGCAGCCCGGTCGGCATCGGCCCGCCGGGCACCAGCAGCATCGGCAGGTGGCCGAAACGCAGCGCCCCGATCAGCAGCCCCGGCACGATCTTGTCGCAAATGCCCAGCAGCGCGACCGCTTCGAACATGCCATGGCTCAAGGCGACCGCCGTCGACAGGGCAATGGTGTCGCGGCTGAACAGCGACAGGTCCATCCCGTCCTGGCCTTGCGTGACCCCATCGCACATCGCCGGAACGCCGCCCGCGACCTGCGCCGTGGCGCCGACCTCGCGCGCGTAGATCTTCATCTGCTCGGGGTATCGCGCATAGGGTTGATGGGCCGACAGCATGTCGTTGTAGGCGGTAACGATGCCGATGTTGGGGGCGGTATCGGCCCGAATACGGTCCTTGTCGTCCTCGGCCGCCGCAAAGCCATGCGCAAAGTTGCCGCAGCTCATCCGGCGCCGGCTGATCCCGCGCTCGGCCTGTGCGGCCATCAGCTCCAGGTAGCGACGGCGGAAGGGGCGCGAACGCTCGACGATCCGCTCGGTCACTGCGGCAATGCGGGGGTCCAGGGTCATGTCCGGCACCAGTGGATGCTGACCGGTTGTGCAGCGCCGGCCAGCACCCGGCCAATCGGGAGTCGGGAGTTGTCACCCTCTCGCAACGCCTGTTCCAGCAACGCCTGCTTCCTTTCGCCGGTGATAGTGACCATCAACGATCTGGCGGAAAGGATGGCCGCTTTCGTCAGGCTCACCCGAGACACGGGCGCTTCCGGCGGCAGGGGTTCCGGCCGCACCCCGATTGCCCGCTGGCCATCGGGAGCGTTCAGTGCCGCCTCGAGATCGGGGCCGGCGAAGAGGGAGGCCGTATGTCCGTCCTCTCCCATGCCCAGCCAAACAAGGTCCGGCGGCCAGGGCAGTTCCTGAAGGACGACTTGGGCTGCCAGGCCGGCCGCAGCGACCTCAAGGTCGGCTGGAACGAGCGAACGGATATTGGGGCCAGCGAGTGCGAAACTCTCGCGGAGCAGGCGGTCATTCCTGAGCGCGCTGCCCTCCCCGACCAGCCGCTCATCGGTCGGCACCAGCGTCACCTTGTCCCACGGCAAGGGCGCTCTCGCCAGCGCTTGGAAGATCGGCCGCGGCGTGCTTCCTCCCGGCGCTGCAAGCAGACACTGGTCGCGGGCGGCGACCGAATGTTCGATGACCTCCGCCACTTGCCCGGCGACAGCGGTGACGAACGCATCGCGATCGCCATGGCGGTGCCACTGCGCGTCAGTCATTCCAGCTGACCCCGTCGCGTTCGGCCAAAGCGATCGCCGCCGACGGACCCCAGTTGCCGGCCGCATAGCGCCGCGGCGTCATCCCGGCCGCAGCGGCGGCTGCGCGAAGCTGATCGATCCACTGCCATTGCGCCTCCACCTCGTCGCGGCGGACGAACAGGGTGGGGTCACCTTCCAACAGGTCGAGAAGCAGGCGCTCGTAAGCGATCCGCCGGCGCGTGTCGGCGAATGCGTCAGGCAGCCGGATGTCCAGCGGCACTTCGCGCAAGCGGATACCGTTGCGATCGAGGCCCGGCATCTTGGCCATCAACTCGAGGCGGATATTCTCCTCGGGCTGGATGGCGATCAGCAGGCGGTTTGGGGACGTCCTGGCCCCGCGCGACGCGAACATCGAATGCGGGATGCAGCGGAACTGTATCACGATCTCGGTCCGGCGCTCGGGCAGCCGCTTTCCGGTCCTCAGGTAAAAGGGCACCCCGGCCCAGCGCCAATTGTCGACGTGCGCCTTCGCCGCGACAAAGGTTTCCGTGCCGGACGCGTGGCCAAGTTCATCGAGATAACCCCGCACCGGCTGACCGAGCACCGCGCCCTCGCCATATTGGCCGGTCACCACGGACTCCTGGACCCGCTCCGCCGTGATCGGCCGCAGCGAGCGAAGCACCTTCACCTTTTCATCGCGGATGGCCGCCGCATCGAAGCTGGCCGGCGGCTCCATCGCCACCAGCGCGAGCAATTGCAGCATGTGGTTCTGAACCATGTCGCGCAAGGCGCCGGCGCCGTCGTAATAGTGACCGCGCCCCTCCAGCCCGATCGTCTCGGCGACCGTGATCTGGACATGATCGATATGCTGCGCGCTCCATAAGGGTTCGAACAAGATGTTGGCGAAGCGAAGCGCAAGCAGGTTCTGGACCGTTTCCTTGCCAAGGTAATGATCGATCCGGAAGATATGCTCTTCCGGGTAGGCCGCCGCGACGGCGTCATTGATCTCCCGGCTGGAGGCGAGGTCGGACCCAAGCGGCTTTTCGAGGGCGAGACGGACATTCGGACCTGCCAGTCCGGCGCTCTGAAGGTTGTCGATGGTGGGCTTGAACAGCTCGGGCGCCGTCGACAGAAAAATCGCGATCTCCCCAGGTTCGGGGCCTACCGCCTCCGCCAGCCGCGCAAAGCCTGGGGCATCACGGGCATCGAGCGGTACGTAATGGAACCGCTGGACAAACCGGCCCGCGGTGTCCGGATCGTGCAAACCGTCCGGCACATGCGCCTTCAGGGCGACCAGCACATGGTCGTGAAACGCCGTGTTGTCCTGCTCGGTTCGAGCGGTCGCGATCACGCGAAGACGATCGGGCAACAGCCCGTCCGCTTCCAGACCATAAAGGGACGGCAGCAGCATGCGTGCGGCAAGGTCGCCGGTGGCGCCGAACAAAACGAGTGTATTCGCTTTCAAGCGCTGGAGGCCCCCGTGAAAATATGCTCCTGCAATCCTGTCCGCTAGCCGCCGCCGGAGCAAGGCTGACCGACGAAATGCGCAGCTTCCGTGGAGCCTTGCGATCTCCAAGTCATCCTTGCATGGCCCGGTGATGGATGCGCAGCCAATTCTCGTGACGGATCAGCCGGTGCAGGAGGTCGTTGTGACCGGACGCGCCCTGCCGGATCCTGCGCCCGAAGCCCTGCTCGACGTGGTTACGTTGGACGAGCGCGATATCCGTCTATCGCCCACCCGCCGGGTTGATCAATTGCTGAAGCAGGTGCCCGGTGTGCAGCTGTTCCGCCGCTCGGATGCCGCCAGCGCCAATCCCACCAGCCAGGGCCTCACCCTTCGCGGGCTGGGCGGCAACGCCGCCAGCCGTGCTCTCGTGGTCCTGGACGGCGTGCCGCAGAGCGACCCGTTCGGCGGCTGGATCAACTGGCCCGCTTTCTCTGTCCTCGACCTCGCCGAGGTTCGTGTCGTGCGGGGTGGTGGCAGCGTGTCCTACGGGCCTGGGGCACTGGCCGGTGCGGTGCTCCTGACCAGCGCCGCAGATCCCGCAACGGCGGCAGAACTCGAAGTCGGCAGCCGAACGGCCGCCGAGGGACGATTCCGCAGCGGCGTCGCCGTGGGCGGCGGCCGTCTCCAGGTCGGTGTCCAGGCGGCACGCGGCGACGGCTTCGTCCCGATCATCGCGGATCAGCGCGGGCCCGCCGACCGCCCGTCGCCCTACCGCAACGCCGCCGCCCGGATGCGCTGGCTCGTGCCGCTCGCCACCGACACCGAGCTGCAAGCAAACCTGGCCGGGTTCGTCGACCGACGGGAGCGGGGCCTGGCCTTCACCGGCAACACCACGCGCGGACTGGACGGATCGGTCCGGCTGGTGAACCGGGGGCGGCTGCCGTGGACCTTGCTCGGCTATGCCCAGGCCCGCCGCTTCAGCAGCAGCTTCGCCGCGATCGACGACGGACGGACACAGGTTCGCCGGGTGTCCCTGCAGGACCATGTGCCCGGCACCGCCATCGGCTGGAGCGCCGAGTTGAGGCCCTCGCTCGGGCCCGGCCTGCAGCTTCGGGTCGGCACCGATGCCCGCTTCGCCCGCGGCCGCTCCGAGGAACTCACCAATTATGTCGATGCCGAGCCGACCCGCGACCGGGTCGCCGGCGGACGCAGCGCAACCGCCGGCGCCTTTGCCGAGCTTGGCTGGACGAGCGGACCGGTGAGCCTGAGCGGCGCGGTCCGGTTGGATCGCTGGCGGATCGCGGACGGCGTCCGGCGCGAGCGCTCGCTGCTGACCGGCGCACTTCTGACCGACGAGCGGTTTCCCGTTCGCACCGGCTGGCGACCCACCGGCCGGGCGGCCGCAGGGGTGGAACTCGGCCGGGGCGCCAGCCTGCGCGGGGCTGCCTATGCGGGTTGGCGCCTGCCGACGCTGAACGAGTTATTCCGCCCCTTTCGCGCGGGTCCCGATGCGACCGCGGCCAACCCGCTGCTGAAGCCGGAGCGGTTGGCCGGGGCGGAGGCGGGCCTGCGCTTGGAGGGCTCTTCGGCCAATCTTTCGCTGACCGCCTTCGCCAATCGCCTGCGCGACCCGATTGCCAACGTCACCCTGGGCGAGGGACCCGGCCTCTTTCCCGGCGTCGGCTTCGTCGCGGCTGGCGGCGCCTATCGCCAGCGGCAGAACCTCTCGGCAATCCGGGTGCGCGGTGTTGAGGCCACCGGCAGCTGGCGATCCGGGGCCTGGAGCCTTACCGCCGCCGCGAGCCTGCTCGATCCGCGCATCGACGACCCGGGCGATCTTGACGGCTTTCAGCCGGCGCAGACCCCGCGCCATACGGGTTCGCTCGGCGGCAGCTGGGAGGATCGCGGCCGCAGCACGTCGCTGCTGTTCCGCTATGTCGGCAAGCAATGGGAGGACGATCTCAACCAGACGCGTCTGCCCGGAGCACTCACGGTGGACGCGGCCGGTACCTTGCCGATCTCGCCCCACCTGCAGCTTCAGTTCCGGGCGGAGAATCTGCTCGACAAGCGTGTGGTCGCGGCGATCTCCAGCGATGGTCTGACCGAACGCGCCACACCGCGCACTTTGTGGCTCGGACTGCGCTTGACCGCTCCCGCGGCAGACTAGCCGCGATGGCGCTGGCGCAGGGTCGCGACCACGTCGCCCCAGTCCAGACCGGTCGCCTCCAGCAGCACGGCAAGATGGTAAAGCAGGTCCGCCGCCTCGCTCGCCACGTCGGCCCGCCCGCGTGAGACCGCCGCCAGCGCGACTTCCAGCCCTTCCTCGCCGACCTTCTGCGCGATCCGGCCAATACCTTCATCCAGCAGCCGCCGCGTATAACTGCTCGCTCCGTCCGCCCCGGCCCGCTCGGCCACGATCCGCGACAGGTCGGCCAACCAGCCCGGCCCGGCCGGCTCGCCGCCAAAGCAGCTCGTCGTTCCCTGGTGGCAAGTCGGTCCCTGCGGCTCGGCCAGCACCAGCAGCGCGTCCCCGTCACAGTCTTCGTGCACTGCCCGCACCGCCAGCCGGTTGCCGCTGGTTTCGCCCTTCTGCCACAGCCGGTCCTTCGATCGGCTCCAGAAGGTCGCGAACTCGCTCTCCAGCGTTGCCTTCAGCGCCGTCCGGTCCATGTAGCCGAGCATCAGCAACCGCCCGCTCGCCCCGTCCTGCACGACCGCGGGCAGCAGCCCCTCCATCTTGTCCCAGGCCAGCGTATCGATCGCCTCGATCGTCAGCGGCGAACGTCGATCCCGCATGATGCGAGGTACTCCTTCAGCTCGGGGATTGGGATCAGCCGGTCGTGAAACACCGTCGCCGCCAGCGCGCCGCTCGCACCGGCGTCGAATGCCGCCGCGAAGTGCCCGGGCGCACCGGCTCCGCCGGACGCGATCACCGGCACTGGAACTGCCTCCGCCACGCTGCGCGTGTGGGCAATGTCGTAGCCCCGCCGCACGCCGTCCTCGGCCATGCAATTCAAGACGATCTCGCCCGCACCGTGCTCTGCCGCCTCCCGGGCCCACTCGAGCGTGTGCCGGCCCGCATCGCGGGTCGCGTCCGGTGAGCCGGTATATTGCTTGACCAGATAGCCGTCTGCCGTCGCCAGGCTGTCGATCCCGACCACCACGCACTGGCTGCCGAAATCACGCGCCAGCTCCTCGATCAGCGCGGGCCGTTCCAGCGCCGGCGAGTTGATCGACACCTTGTCCGCGCCGGCCGCCAGCACCGCCGCCGCCTGATCGCGGGAGCGGATGCCGCCGGCCACGCTGAATGGAATGTCGATCAGCCGCGCGACCCGCTCGACCCACGACAGGTCGACCGTCCGCCCTTCCGGGCTTGCGCCGATGTCGTAGAACACCAGCTCGTCCGCGCCCTGCTCGACGTAAAAGGCCGTATGCTCCTCGATATCGCCGACGTCGCGGTGGCCGGCGAAGCGCACGCCCTTCACCACGCGCCCGCCGGCAACGTCCAGACAGGGGATGATCCTAGCCGCAGGCAATGGCGTCCTCCAATTGCATGCGGCCTTCCCACAGCGCCTTGCCGACGATCGCGCCCGCGGTGTTCAGCTGCGTCAGGTCCTCCAGCGACGTCACGCCCCCCGAGGCCTGGACCTCAAGGCCCGGCAGCCGCTGCGCCACCTTCTCGTAAAGCGCAAAGTTCGGCCCTTCGAGCATCCCGTCACGACCGATATCGGTCAGCAGCAAATGCCGCGCCGAAGGAAAGCGCGCTGCCGCCTCCCACAGGGACAGCGAGCTATCGGTCTGCCAGCCGTGCGTCGCCACTCTGGGCTCGTCGTCCACCACCCGCACATCCAGCGCCAGCGTGATCCGATCGGGGCCGAAGCTTTCCAGGAAGCTGTTCACCAGTTCGGGGCGGGTCACGCACAGGCTGCCCACCACGGCCCGCGCGACTCCGCGTTCGAACAGTCGCGCGATATGTCCGGCGGTGCGAATGCCGCCGGCAACCTGCAGCTTGATGTCGGCCGCATGCGCCAGCTCCCCGATCAGCCGGTGCTGCACCGGTTCGCCCGCTCGCGCGCCGTCCAGGTCGACCACATGCGCCCAGGCCGCGCCCGCCGCTGCAAATCCGCGCAGCGCGTCGGCGGGATCGGTCGGGTAGCGGGTCTGCTCGTCGAACCGGCCTTGCTTCAGGCGCACGGCCGCGCCGCTCATCAGGTCCATGGCGGGATAGATGATCATGCCGCGAGCCAGCTTTCCAGGAACCGCCGCCCCGGCGCGCTCGATCGCTCGGGGTGGAACTGCGCCCCGGTGCGATTGCCCGACCGGACGACCGCCGGGACGCTGCGCCCATATTGGGTCCGGGCCACGGTCGCGGCACCGTCGTCGCAGGCGAAGCTGTGCGCGAAATAGACATGCTCGCCGGACGTCAGCCCGATGCGCTCGTCTTCGACCTCAAGCCTGCTCCAGCCCATGTGCGGCACCGGCCGGCCCGGCGCCGCCTCCAGAGCGCGAGCGCGTCCGGGCAGCAGGCCGAGGCACTCGGTACCGTCTTCATCGCTCGCTTCGAACAACAGCTGCATGCCAAGGCAGATGCCCAGCAGCGGCTGCCGCAGCCCGCGCAGCACCGGCTTAAGGCCGGCCGCGTCGATCTGCCGCATCGCAAAGCCCGCATGGCCGACACCTGGCAGCACCACCTTGTCCGCCGCCGCAATCGCCGCGCCATCGCTCGTCCGCTCCGGCGTTACGCCCAGCCGCTCGAACGCCATGCCGACAGAGCCGAGGTTGCCGAAGCCCAGATCGACCAGCGCCAGCCTCACAACAGCCCCTTGGTGCTGGGTAGCGAGTCGCCGCGCCCTTCGATCGCAAGCGCCGGCCGCAACGCCCGCCCGAACGCCTTGAAGCAGGCCTCGACCTTGTGATGGTCGTTCTCGCCTTTCACCGTCACATGGATCGCTGCCCGCAGGCTGTCCGCCAGGCTGCGAAAGACGTGCGGCGTCATCTCGGTCGGGTAAGCGCCGACATGGCTGGCCGTGAACTCGCCCTCGAACCGGCTGAAGGGCCGGCCGGACAGGTCGATCAGCACCTGTGCTTCCGTCTCGTCCATCGGCAGCGCGAAGCCGAACCGCCCGACGCCGCGCCGGTCGCCCAGCGCCTTGTCGAGCGCCTGGCCCAGCGCGATGGCGCAGTCCTCCACGCTATGGTGCGCATCGATCTGGTGGTCGCCTTCGCAGCTCATCACCAGGCTGAAGCCGCCGTGCGCCGCGACCTGATCCAGCATGTGATCGAAGAACGGCAGGCCGGTGTCGATCCGCCGCGGCTCGGCCCGGTCGAGGTCGACCGCCACCGCGATTTTCGTTTCCTTGGTGTCCCGCGCAACGGCGGCGGCCCGCGAACGGGGAAGGGCAGGGGCCGGCACTCCGAACGCTCGCAGCGCAGCCTCGTTCTCGGGGGGCATGCCGATGGTCAGCCGCACGCCACCGGGGGCGGCATTCTCCCGAAAGCGCACCTTGATGCCCAGCCGCTGTAACCGCTCCGCCAGCGCCGGGGCATCGTCCACTTCCAGGAAGAGGAAGTTGCCCGCGCTCTCATGAATGCGCGTCACGATGGGCGAGGTCGCCAGCAGCGGCGCCAGGCGCTGTCGCTCGGCGACGATCTGCTCGATCCGCTCCTCGTGCACCGCCCGCCGCGCCGGCGACAGCGCCGCCAGGGCGGCATCGATGCACAGGGTCGGCAACGGGTAAGGCGGGGCAGCCCGAGCGATGGTTGCGATGGTTTGTGCTGGCCCAAGCAAGCCGCCGATGCGCGCACCTGCCAGTCCGAATGCCTTGGACAGGGTCTTCAACACCACGAGGTTTTCGCGTCGCACCGCCTCGGCCCCCAAGGTCGGCGTGGCGCTGAACTCCAGATAAGCCTCGTCCAGCACCACCAGCGTATCCGGCAGCGCATCGCACAGCCGCAGCACTTCGGACGGGTCGACCGGCGTCCCCGTGGGATTGTTCGGCGAACAGACGAACAACAGCTTGACGTCCGGCAGGTTTGCGACCGCCGCCAGCACTGCTTCGGCGTCGAACCGGAAGTCGGCCGCAAGCCGCGCCTCGATCACCTTCGCGCCCTGCAATCTGGCGAAGTGCGCATAGGCCGAAAAGGTCGGCTGGCACACCGCCACCCTATCCACGCCGGGACGAAGAAAGGTCCGGCATAATAGGTCGATCGCATCGTCGCCGCCGCGCGTGACCAGGAATTGATCCGCCGCTACCCCATAAAGCGCCGCCATCGACGCCCGCAGGGCCCCAGGCTGCGGCTCGGGATACCGGTTCACTCCTGCCGGCCCAAGCGGCGGGAAGGGGTTCTCATTGGCGTCCAGCTTGATCGTTTCCGCCCCGAACGCGTCGGCCCGGGGGCCGAGATCGAAGGGCGCGAGCGCCAGCACCTCCGGCCGCGCCAACCTCTCCGCCAGGCTCATGCCGCCACCGTTTGCAATCGCGTATCCGCTGCCCGCGCATGCGCTTCCAGCCCTTCCAGCCGCGCCAGCGCCGCCGCCGCCGGAGCGATCGCACGGGCCGCGTCAGCGGTCAGTTCCTGCACGGTCATGGCTTTCATGAAGCTCGCCACCGACACACCGCTCCAGGCCCGCGCCGCGCCATCGGTCGGCAGGACATGCGATGACCCGGCGCAATAATCGCCAAACGTCTCGGCCGCGTTTCGCCCGGCGAACACCGCCCCGGCGTTGCGGATCAGCGGCAACAGCGCATCGGGCTCCGCCACGTTCAGCGACAAATGCTCCGCCGCATAGGCGTTCGCCACCTCCGCCGCTTCCTCCAGCGACGCGACCAGCAGCAGCCGGGCCGCATCCAGCGACCGCTCCGCGATCTCGCGGCGCGGCAGGGCCGCAAGCTGCCGCTCGACTTCGCGCTCGACCGCGCCGATCAGCGCCTCGCTATTCGTCGCCAGCACCACCTGCGCCGCCGCATCATGCTCCGCCTGGCTCAAAAGGTCCGCCGCCACCACTTCCGGCTCGGCCCCGTCATCGGCGATCACCAGCAGTTCCGACGGGCCCGCCGGCAGGTCGATCGCCGGCCCACCAGCCATGCCTGACACCAGGGTCTTGGCCTCGGCGACCCACGCATTGCCGGGCCCACAGATCTTGTCGCATCGGGCGATCTCGCCAGCGCCGAATGCCAGCGCCGCAATCGCCTGCGCGCCGCCCACGGTCCACACCGCCTCGATCCCACAGGCTTCGGCCGCAAGGGCGACCACCGGATCGAGGCTGCCGTTGGCCCGCGGCGGCGTCACCACCACCAGCTCATCTACTCCTGCCGCCCGTGCCGGCAACGCCAGCATCAGCAGCGTGGAGAACAGCGGCGTGGCGCCGCCCGGCACATAGATCCCGACCCGGTCGATCGGCCGCCACAGCTTGCGCACCGTCAGCCCCGGCATGGTCTCGACGCTGAAATCGGCCGGCCGCGAAGCCTCGTGAAAGCGACGGATGTTGCCCACCGCCAACTCGAACGCCGCCAGTTGCTCGCCGCTCAGCGAGGCGCGCGCCTCGGCCGCGCCAGCCGCCACCGCAACCAGCTTCGGCGCGCTGCCGTCGATCCGCTCCGCCGTAGCGACCAGCGCATCCCAGCCGCCGGCCCGCACATCCTCGACGATCGCCCGCACCCGGTCCTTCAACCCGGCCGCCGCCCGCCCTTCGGGACGGGCCAGCGCTGCCCGCCGCTCGTCCGCTGACAGCGCGCTCCATATCAGACGCATCATGGCAGCATCTTCTCGATTGGCAGCACCAGGATCGCCGATGCGCCGACTCCCTTCAGTTCCTGCAGCGTTTCCCAGAACACGCTTTCGCGGCACACGGCGTGCACGGCGAAATGTCCCGGCCGCCCATGCAGCGGCAGGATTGTCGGCGCCTCCGCCCCCGGCAGCAATCGCGTGATCGCCGGCAGGGCCTGGCTCGGCGCGTTGAGCATGATGTACTTGGCGTCCCGCGTCGCCAGCACGCCGCCGACCCGCTTCACCAGCCGCTCGCCCTGTTCGGCCTTCACCGGCGCGACCGCCTTTCGCGTGCGGATCAGCACCGCTTCGCTGTCCAGCACGGTCTCCACCGCCTTCAGCCCATTCGCCTCCAGCGTGGCCCCGGTACTGACCAGGTCGCAGATGATCGGCGCGATGCCCAGCCGCGGGGCAAGCTCCACCGCGCCGTTCATTTCCACCACCTGCGCATCGACCTGCCGCTGCCGCAGCCAGTCGCCCACGATCCTGGGATAGGACGTCGCGACGCGCTTGCCGGCCAGCGCCTCGGCGCCGTGCCATTCCTCGCGCTCGGGGATCGCCAGCTTCAGCGTGCAGTGACCAAAGCCCAGTGGCGCCAGCACCTCGCACCGTTCCGCGCCGTCGCCCAGCGTGAACTCGCGCAGCACATTCTCGCCGACGATGCCATATTCGCATACGCCATCCGCGACGAAGGTCGGAATGTCATCGTCGCGCACGAACATCAGGTCGGCCGGAAAATTCTCGATCCGGGCCGTCAGGGCATTCTTGCCGTTGGCAATGCGCAGGCCGGCGTCGGACAACAGCTTCCGCGACAGGTCGGACAGCCGCCCCGACTTCTGCACCGCAATGTGCAACCGCTCCGCATCAATCAGCATGGGTCGTCTCCAGCGCGTCGATGGTCCGCCGGTACCCCTGATGCGGCTCCTGTTTCAGGAAGCGCGCGACCCGAACGATGGTGGTGGTGCTGACCCCAGTGGCGTCGTGGATCTCGCGATAGGACAGGTCCGTTCCGTCCAGCAGGCGCGCGACGTGCCAGCGCTCGGCCAGGGTGCGGACTTCGGCCGGAGTCAGCAGGTCGGTCAGCAACAGCCGCATCTCTGCCGCGTCGTTCGGCGCCAGCAGCGCGTTGCAAAGCTCGTCCGTGAGCCGCTCGAAATCCCGGGTCGGTGCGATCATATCCGTTACAACGTGTTAAAACGATGTAACGCGATTAGCGAGCAGGCACGCGCTCCGCAACCCCTCCCAAGGGTCAGGCGGTCAGCAGCCGGGCCAGGGCCGCGGCGATCTCGTCCTTCTTGTAGGGTTTGGGCAGCACCTCGACCTCGCGTCCGTCCCACTGCACGCCGCCCTCGGCATAGCCGGTGGCGAACAGGAACGGCACGCCGCGCCGGTTCAGTTCGTCAGCCACGGCAAAGCTGCGCTGGTCGTTGAGGTTCACGTCCAGGATTGCCGCATCCATTGCCGCACTGCCGGCCAGCTCCACCGCCTCGTCCAGGCGGAAGGCCGGACCCACCACCTGGCAGCCCAGCTCGTCGAGCATGTCCTCGACCGCAAAGGCGATCACCGCTTCGTCCTCCACCAGCAGGATGCGCTTGCCCGCCAGGCTCACTTCCCCATCTCCGGCAGGGGTGCGTCGACCGTGCAAACCAGGCCATTGGGCTGGAAGTCGATCCTGACCTCACCCCCCAATTCCGCCGCGAGTCCCCGCTCGATCATCCGGCTGCCGAAGCCGCGCCGGGTGGGTGGCGAGACCGGAGGACCGCCTCGCTCGCGCCACTCCAGCTTCAGCCGGGCGTCCTCGACCCGCCAGTGGATGTGCACCGAGCCGCCGTCGACGCTGAAGCTGCCGTATTTGGTCGCGTTGGTGGCAAGCTCGTGGATCGCCATCGCCAGGCTGACCCCCGTCTTGGGCGCGACCAGCAGGTCCGGCCCGACCAGCACCAGGCGGTCGTCGTCCGCCTTCACTGCGGTGATGGTGTCGCAGATGATCCGCTTGATCGGCGCCGCTTCCCACTTCTCACGGGTCAGCACGCCATGCGCCGCCGCCAGCGCGCCCAGCCGCCCTTCGAACGCCCGGACCATTTCGGCCGGCTCGCGTTCACCCTTGAAGCTTTGCTGCGCGACCGACTGAATGATCGCCAGCAGGTTCTTCGCCCGATGGGACAGTTCATCGATCAGCAGGCGCTGGTGCTGTTCCGCCTTCTTGCGCTCGGTAACGTCGCTGAACACGCAGATGGCAAGGTCGGACCCGGTCGGGCTGTCTTCCAGCATCCCCGAATCGATCTCGAGGAAGACGATGGTCCCGTCCGGCTTGCGATACCGCATCGGGAAGGCGGTCACGGTCTCGCCCGTCAGCACGGTACGCGCCAGCGGATATTCGCTCGCGCTCAGTGCTTGACCATCGTCGTGGATCCCGCCGTAGTGGTCGTAGTTTGCCGCATTGTCCGGCAGGATCCGGGCGCCCAAAATGTCTTCGGCGGCCTCGTTCTGAAACATGACCTCGCCGCCCGGCACGCGGGCCAGGACGACGCCTACCGGCATCTGTTCCAGCACCCCGCGCAGCATCGCCTCGCTGTTGCGCACCGTCTGTTCGGCTTCGCGCAGTTCGTCGATATCCACGACCGATCCGACATAGCCGAGGAATTTTCCGGAATCGTCGAACCGGGCTGCGGCCGCATCCAGCGCCCAGCGATAGGTTCCGTCCGCCCGCCGCAACCGGAACTCGACCGTGTAATCCTCCTCGCGTCCATTCGCGTCGAGGAACGCCTTTTCGGCAATCGGCCGGTCGTCCGGGTGGACGGCCTGGATCCAGCCCAGTCCCTCGCCAGCGCCGTCGCCCTGGCCGGTGAACTGATACCAGCGCTTGTTGAGATAGGTGCAATAGCCGGTCGGATCGGTGACCCACATCATCACGGGCGTATTGTCCGCCATGTTGCGGAAGCGCTCTTCGCTTTCCCGCAGCGCCAACTGGCCCGCCTTTTCCTCGGCGATGCTGCGGACTTCGATCACCGTCCCGACCGCTACCCCGTCCTGGTTCAGCAGCGGGCTCGCCGTGAAGGCGACCGGATAGAAATGCCCGTCCTTGTGAACGAACAATTCCTCGCCCTGCATGTTCGCCCGCTCCGGCAGGGCGCGGTCGATCGGGCATTCGTGCAGGGGATAAGGCCGGCCGTCCGGATATTTATTGTGGATGACGTCGTGCAGCGGCCGCGCCGACAATTCCTCGAAGCTGTAGCCCGTCAGCCGCTCGGCTGCCGCATTGGCGAACACGCAATGTTGCTGGTCGTCCATCAGGAAGACCGCCATGGTGGTGTTGTTCAGGATGGCGTCCAGCCGCAGCGACGTTTCGCGCGACAGCTGCTCGCTTTCGCGCAGGGCTTGCTCGGCCTTGCTTCTGCGCATGGACGCCCAGGCCCGCTCGGCGACTTCGCGCACCAATCCGCGCTCGTCCCGGCTCCACTTGTGCGGCTGCTCCGAAACTACGAAGAAATATCCGATCGGCGCGCCTTGCTTCACCAGCGGCAGGATCATGAAGGCCGCGGCGCTGACCTCGGTCAGCCGGTCGAACGACGCGCTGGTCCGCGCATCGCTTGCCGCGTCGTCGACGACCACGTCCCGGCCCAACCTGACCTCGGCGAAATGCGCTCCGAAATCGTCCGCGGGCAAGGGCTTGCCGACGAACGGCTGAGCCGCGCCGGCCTTCCAGATCGCGATGGGCAAGATCCGCTCGCCGCCGTCGACCAGTTCGGCGTAACCGGCTTCCATGCCGCCGAACTGTTCGGACACCAGGCGCGAAGCGATGCTGGCGACATCCTCGGGTCCGGTGGCCGCCCGCAACTGCTCGTCCAGTTCGAACCGCAGCTTGAATCGCTGCTCGGCCCTCACCTGCTGCGTGGTGTCGATCACGATCGCCAGCACCCCGGCCGGCGTCCCATCGTCCCCCGGCACCGGCGAATAATCCAGGTTCATCCAAACCCGTTCGGGCTGGCCCTGATTGCGGTGCAGCGTCAGTTCCTGGTTGCGGAACTGCAGGGTTCCCCCGGCCAGCCCGACCTTCATCACATGATCGTTGAAATCGGCGACCTCCGGCCAGCCTTCGCGCACCTTCGATCCCAACAGGGCCGGGTGGCGGCTGCCGGCAAAGACCGAATAGGCGTCGTTGTAGATCATGACCCCGTCCTCGCCCCACAGCATCACCATGGGCACGGGGGAGGCGAGCAATATGGAGGTGGCGGTCCGAAGGCTGGGGCACCATTGTTCGATCGGACCAAGCGTGGCCGACCAGTCGCGCTCGGCGATCAGCCGCCCGCACTCGCCCCCGTTTTCCAGAAACGCGTCACTGTCCCGAGTCGTTATATCGAGCATCACCGCGCGGCTAACCCGTAAAGGAACAGAAAAGAAGCGAACTTTTGGCCGAAGCTGTTAGGCGACGAGTCTCGCTGCCAGATGATCGAAGACCGACGGATGCATCGGGCGGTCGAATTCCAGCCCCGCCATCCATTCGTCGGCCCAACTGACCCGGGCCAACAGCATCCGAAGACTAGGCAAGGTGACCCAGATCGTCTGTCCGGGTTCCAGTCGTTCGAAGATATCGATCCTGCACCCATGGCAGGACAGGTCGCGCAGACGGGTCGCATGGGACAAGCCGGAAGGCCGGCGAAAGGTGACCTTTGCGGTCCCTTGGCGGCGGTCGCTGCGGCGGTGGTTGTCGTTCATGCCAAAGCAAACTCCGGACTGGCTGTGTCCCTGTTATGCCGCCGGACCACGACGCGGCAGCCGGTACCGGTTAACCATCCTGTTTTGGGACAGGTGACGCTGTCCGGCCATCCCGTTAGACTTGGCGCATGCCGCTCTACGCCATCGACGATGCCGCCCCGACCCTGGCCGACGGGGCCTGGGCCGCTCCATCCGCCGACCTCATCGGCGACGTTCGCCTCGGCGCCCGGGCCAGCGTCTGGTTCGGGGCGGTCATCCGGGCCGACAACACGCCGATTGTGCTGGGCGAGGAAAGCAACTTCCAGGACGGCGCGATCGGCCATTCCGACCCGGGCGCGCCCTTGACGATCGGGGCTAGGGTCACGGTCGGACATCAGGCGATCCTCCACGGCTGCACGGTGGGGCAGGGCAGCCTGATCGGCATGGGCGCGCGAATCCTCAACCATGCGGTCATACCCGCCGGCTGCATCGTCGGCGCTGGCGCCTTGGTGACGGAAGGCAAGACCTTCGATCCCGGAACCCTGATCGTCGGCAGCCCGGCCCGCGCCATCCGGCCGCTAACCGAAGCCGAACGGCAGATGCTTCTCGTTTCGGCCGCCCATTACGCCGACAAGGCGTGCAAATATGCGGCGGCGCTGATCCAAATCCCGCAGGCGTAGCAGGGTAAGCTTCGCTCCGAATCGCGGCGCTGGCGAACGCCGGGCTGGTGCTGGTGGACGCTCGTCAGGGCGCAAACACCCTTGCCCCGGCGCGGCGGAGCGGGCATGAGGCGCGCGCTTTGCAAGGCCGGCCCGGGCGCGGGGGCGCCCGTCGGGTTGCCGGCTATCGGAATAGGAAACTGATCGTTCTCGTGCTCCGCGCCCCGCGTCCGCTGCTTGCCACCCTGTTGCTGGCCTCCGCTTCCGCGGCGGGCGCGCAAAGCAATGTCGTAGCCCCGCCGCCGCCGCCGCGTGAAGGCACGGTCGGCCCCGAACAGCTGCGCGACTTCTCGCTCGGCGGCAACCGGGAACAGCCGGCGGAACAGGCGCCCGCCCAGCCCTCTACCCCGCCATCCACCGATCGTACCCCCGCCTCGGAAACCGCGGCGCTGCCTCGCTCCGCACCGGCCGAGCGTCCGGCTCCTTCCACCACTCAGCGGCCCGCGAGCCCGCCCGCGACCTCCGTCGCGTCTCCGGGTGGGGCCAGCGTCGTCCTTCCGCCCGCCACCGACGCCGCGGCATCGCCGGGATTCGACGCGGGGTCGGCAACACCTGCGCCGCCGCCGGTCGCAGTGCCCGCACCGACGCCCTTCGTCCCGGCCCCGCTTCCGACCGACGGCGCGACCGGCCTTCCCGCAGTCCTGCCCTGGCTACTGGCCTTGCTGGCGGTCGCGGCCGGGCTGTGGTTCCTTTATCGCCGCCGCTCCGCCCAACAGGCCGACCCCGGCCGTCTCGCGTTTGCCGGCGTTGCAGCCCAGGCCGATGACCTGCCGCCGCTGCCGACGCCTCAGCCGCGCCCGGCCCCGGCTATGGCCCCCCGGGCAGTGCCCGCGCCGGCGCCCAGCCCGCCGGTTTCCGTTCCCCAGCCAACTCCGGCACCGACTCCTGCGCCGTCCGGCGGGATCGTTTCGACCCGGCTGCGCGCCTGGCTCGACAATGAAATCACGACCCGGGCCGTGGTGCTGACGGATGACGAATTGCAGATCCACTTCGATCTGACGCTCACCAACAGCGGCAGCGTTCCGGCCCGCGACATCGCGATCGAGGCGCTGGTCCTGAACGCCGGCCCCGATCAGGAAAAGGAATTGGCGGCCTTTTACGCCCGGCCCGACGGCACCGCCTTCGCCGCCGAGGTCCTCTCGCCCCTCGGCCAGCTTCCGCTGCAGCCGACGGTGCGGATGGCGCGCTCGGCCTTTCGCGAATATGCGGTCGGTGGCGGCCAGGCGGTGGTTCCGATCCTGGCGCTCAACATCGGCTATCGGGCCGGCGGTGTGCATGGCCGCTCGTCCGCCGCATTCCTGGTCGGCCCGCCAGCCAGGGGCAGTGACAAGCTGGCGCCGTTCCGTACCGACGAGGGCCCCCGCACCTGGACGCCCGTTGCCATGCGCGGAATCGGGGAATTTACTCGCCGTTAGGGTGGCCATGGCCGCGTGCCTAACGCGCCGCTTACCGTCATTTGAAACCCAGGCTTCACGACCCGGCGATTAACGCCTTGCGTCGTGGACCAGGCACCGTCTTGCGCACGCCAGCAGCGGCAGAACCGTCATCCGGTATGCCTCGATGCCCGGCTGATCCGACAGGATGGCGAAACGCTCGACAGCGTTGTCAGCGACCTGTCGCTCGAAGGCTGCTGCGTCACCGGAAGTTTTCCGATCGGGGAGCGGGTCACCATCGAACTTGCCCGCATCGGCCACCTGACAGGCCAGATCCGCTGGTCGTTCGCCAACCGCTCGGGCGTTCGCTTCGCCCGCTAGGTCGCTAAAGCGCCTTCTCGAAGACCCGGTACACCTTGTTGATGTCGGCGCCCGGCAACTGGGCGATGCTCATCATCCCCTGGTTGTCGTCGAGCACCCATCCGAACTCGCCATGCGTCGCGCCATAGCGCTCGACCGAATGGATCCGCGATTGCTCGATCAGCATGAATGCCAGCTGCGCCGACAGCCGCGTTCCCTGCAGCCGTTTCGCCACTCCCATCAGCGGCACGCGCATCCGTTTGACCCGGGGCCTCCGCAGCCGCCACAACAGCCTGGCCCAGCCGAACGGAAACAGTCGCCCGTTAAGATCGCGGATCAGCTCGTTGATGTCGGGAATGGTGATCATGAACGCCGCCGGCTCGCCGTCCACCTCCGCCACATAAACCAGATCCTCGAAGATGATCGGCTTCAGCTTCTTGCCGGCGTAGGCGATCTCGGCCTCGGTCAACGGGACGAAGCCCCAATTGTCCGACCATGCATCGTTCAGCAGCCCCAGGATGATCTCCGCCTCCTCCCCGAAGCGGCTCTTGTCGACCGGCCGAATGCGGATCCGGCTGCTGCGCTTGCCCGCATCGATCAGCCGCTGGATCATCGGAATCATGGTGATCCGGATGTCCAGTTCATAGGTGTAAAGGTCCTTGGCCTTGGCGTAGCCAGCCGCTTCGACCCATTCGCGATATTCGCCCCGGTGATGCCCCATCATCGCCGTCGGCGGTTCGTCGAAGCCTTCCACCAGCAGCCCCGGCTGGTCCCAGATCGACAGGCTGACCGGGCCAAGCACGCGGGTCATGCCCTGCGCGCGGAGCCACTCCTCCGCCGTCGACAGCAACGCTGCGGCCGCTTGCTCGTCCAGCGCTTCCAGCATGCCCATCATGCCGGTGCCCGCCCCCATATGCTCCAGCACCAGCTGATCGACCTGGGCGCTGATCCGGCCCACCACCTGGCCGTCGCGCTCCGCCAGCCACAGCTTCGCGCGGGCATGTTGCCACCACGGATTCTTCGCCGGGTCGATCAGCCCCAGCTCCTCGTCCTTCAAGGGTGGCACCCAATGGGGATCGTCCCGGTACACCGCCCACAGGAAATCGACGAAGCGGCGGCGGTCGGCCTTGCTGGCGACCGGACGGATGACAAGGCTCATGGACGCGGGGCGTAGCAACCCCGCTTGCCCCCGCCTAGGGCTGCCGCAGCGCCGGCGCATGGCCGCCTGCGAACATCAGGTTGGTGATCGCCCACACCATGGCATCGGCCCGATCGGGCGATCCGCTGCCCACGAAGCCGCCCGGCGTCAGTGCGGTCAGCTCGTCCTCCAGCTCGGGAAAGAAACCGGCGAGGCAGGCCTTGCCGCTTTCGAATAGGGCCGCCACCGGCTCGGCCCGCGCACCCTTGCCTCGGGTCGCGTGGACCAATGTGAGGGGCAGCGTGGGGGCGACCGTTTCCAGCACGCTGCGAACCATGTTGCCGCCGTTATTGGCCTCCGCCACCACCCGGTCCGCCCGCCACTGGTCGAAGGCCGCCGCGACCCGCCCGGCCCAGCCGCTCGGCCCCTCGCCCCGGCAGCTTGCGTCGGCCAGCACCGCGGCCCGTCCGTCGCCCGTCATCCCGCACACCAGGATGCCGCACGCGTCGCCCTTCTCGCTCGCGGGTGGGTCGACCCCGATCACCACCCGCCGCAGGTCCAGCGTGCCACCAGCCACTCGGCAGCGGTCCAGCAGCTCGCGGGTCCACAGCGCGCCGTCGGCCTCGTCCAGCACCACGCCGTCCAGCTCCTGCCTCCCCAGGCGGGTGCCGCGATAGGCCGCCTCGATCGCCTCGCGGAAGCCGGCCGACAGGTCCAGATTGTCACGCGTGCGGCCGTTGCTCACCACCGTGCCGGGCTGGCCCTTGATCCGCTTCAGCAGCTTGGCGTGCCCCGGCGTCGTCGTCACCACCACCTGCTGGTGATCGCCCAGCCGCAGCCCCATCAGCAGATTGTCCCAGGTCGCGTCCGCCTCGCGCCATTTGCCTAGCTCGTCGCACCAGGCGACATGGTGCTGCGGCCCGCGCAGCCCATTCCCATGAGCGCCCGAGTAAGCCTGCGCCTCCGCACCCGACCGGAACCGAAGCAGGCCCTTGGAAACGAGCCATTCCGGTTCCTCTCCCGGCGGCGAGCAGGCGATGATCCCACTTTCGCCGCCGACCATGATCCGGTCGACTTCTTCGATGCTTGCTCCGACCAGCGCGATCCGCGCCCCTGGATTGCGCCGTGCCTCCTCCAGCACCCATTCCGCTCCCAGCCGGGTCTTGCCGAAGCCGCGTCCGGCCAGCACGAGCCACACCCGCCAGTCGCCAAGCGGCGGCCGCTGGTTGTCGCGCAGGTGGGCCGCCCATGCCCAGGCCAGCGCACGCTTGTCGGCCGGGCTGGTTTCCTTCCAGAAGCGCATCTGCCGCTCCGCCGGCTCGCGCGCCAGGCGCCGCAGCAGCGCGCGCGGATCGGCGGCGGTCATTTTCCTGCGTCCGGCGCAGGCAGGGCCGGGCGGGCTGCCGGCGCCGCATCTTCCATTTCCAACTTCATCCGCTTCAGCAGCTTCGCCAGCCGCTCGGTAGCGCCGGCCACGTCCGACCGTTGCGGATAAACGTCACCCGGTTCGCGACCGATCGTCTTGTCGTTGTGCTGCAGGACGCTCAGGATCAGCTTGGCGTCCATCCCGGCCAGGGTCGCCTCCGCGTTTTCATCCGGAACGATTGCCTGCAGGAACTCCAGGCTCCGCCGAACCAGCTCGGCTCGCAGGGTGGCATAGCCCTGCTCCTGCGCTGCCGCCCAGGCCGCCTTGAATTGGGGATCGCTGTTGCGCCGCATGTAGACGGTCGATCGGTCCACGCCCGCCAGTTCGCATGATTTCTTGATGTTGCACGTCCCCGCGAAGTGCCCGAGGAAAAGCTTCTGCTTGGCTTTTCCGAACGCGTCCTTTCGCTCCTTGCGCCGCTGTAGTGCACGCCCGTTCGTGCGCTTGATGTCCAGGTCTTCGCTCATTGCTCTCCCCAACAAAAAAGCCGCGGACCCGAAGATCCGCGGCTCGCTCCCACCGTTTGGCGGTTTACCGAAACAGCGTTACAATGTCAAGGTAAAACAAACCAAACAGGAACAAACTTGCCCTGACCCAAGTCGATAGGGCGGGTGGTCGGTCACCTTGCGTAAGCGCGGGCGAGGCCACTATCGGGCCGCTGTTCGACTCGGGCGAACACGGCGCCGGCCAACCAGGCGGCGAACGCGTGCATTGACATTGACCTGTCCGGGGCCGACCTTTCGCACGTGAGCCACGCGCCCTTCTTCCATCGGTTCTTGTACCGCTCGGGACAGCTCCTCGCGGGCTGCTAGCCCCAGGTTGCGCTTGGTAAAGCTTCAGCCTGGGGTCAGCGACGGATCGTCCCAGTCTTTCAAGCTGCCAGAATCGGATCACGCATCATGACAATCGACGCCCAGGGCCGCGCACCCGATCAGCCGCGCATCCATCTTTCCGAGGCCGACTACGACGTAATTGCGGGCCTCGCCCTCGCCATGCAGGGTCGCAATCCGGACCTTGCCCAGGCGATCATGGACGAGATCGAGCGAGCCGAGGTGCATCCCGCAGAACACCTTCCCGCCGACGTCGTCCGGATCGGGTCGGAGGTCGTGTTCCGCGACGATGCCACGGGGGCGGAACGGACCGTCCAACTGGTGCTGCCGGCTGCCGCCGATATCGAGGAAGGGCGCGTTTCCGTCATGACCTCGGTTGGGGCGGGATTGATCGGCATGCCGGTGGGCGGCCGGATCGACTGGCCTTATCCGGATGGCCGGCCGCGCTCGCTCACCATCCTTGCCGTCCGGCAGCGCTGACGCACGGTGTCGGTGACGCCTTGCATCTCCCCCATGTGAGTTCACGCCGTCCATGCTAGAGACCGTCCATGTTCGCTAAAGACATCGCCTCCGCGCCGGCCATCGGCATCGACCTGGGCACGGCCAACACGATCGTGGTCGCGGCCGGAACCGGCGTGGTCTTCGACCAGCCGTCGGTCTGCTGTTTTCAGGGCTTTGACGCCGTGCCGCGGTTCGTGGCCGCCGGCCAGGAAGCCAGCAGCTATGTCGGCCGCGTCGCCAAGCCGCTGAAGATCGTACGCCCGCTCCGCAACGGCGTGCTCAGCGACATGCGGGCGACCCGCGAACTGCTTCATTTCGTACGCGATACCATTACGCTTCGCCGCCGCTTTGGCCGGATCCGCCCGACCATCGGCATCCCGGCGGACGCAACCCACAGCGAACGGCGGGCGCTCGAAACGGCGGCCCTCGACGCGGGCTTCGGGGCGCCCCGGCTGGTTCCCGAACCTTTGCTCGCCGCCATCGGCCTCGGGATCGATGTCGACGAAGCCCGCGGCCGCATGGTCGTCGACTGCGGTGCGGGCACGACCGAGGTGGCGGTGATCTCATTGGGTTCGATCTGCCTCAGCAAGTCGGTCCGGGGCGGGGGCGACGCGCTCGATCAGGCGCTGACCGACCACCTGATGTTCCATCATCGTTTCCAGATCGGCGAAAAGGAGGCCGAGCAGTTCAAGCTGCGGCTCTCGACCCTGCTGGCGACCGGCCGGCTGGACGAGCTCGTCCCGGTGCGCGGTTTGGACACGGCCTCGGGTTTGCCGCGAACCCTGTCGCTCCCGGCCGAGGAATTTCGGCCGGTCTGGATCAGGCAGGTGGAACTGATCGGCCGCGCCGTTCGCGACGCCCTTGGACAAACGCCGCCGGAACTGTCCGAGGACATCTTGGAAGACGGCATCACGCTCACCGGCGGCGGCGCGCTTAGCGCGCTGTTGTCGGAGCACATCGCGGCCGAAACGGGGGTTGCAACCCATGTTGCCGATCAACCGCGGCAATGCGTGGCCGAAGGGCTGAAGCGCTTGCTGCAATAGCTGGGCGGTCGTCCTTTTGCCCAAGCGCGAACCGACCATGCACTCGGCCGGCTGGCGGCGATCATTTGCGGGTCTGCTTTAACCGGTTGCGTGCTTCGCCGGGGTTCGCCATCCTGCCAGCACGGCCCATGCCGGCGGCTGCGCCCGCACTCCGCCCTCTTCCCCGGGAACAAGGCTTTCGATGACCCTCAAACTCGCGTTCACCTGTGTCCTTCTTGCCAGCGCGGCTCCGGTTCTGGCGCAGGATGTGCCGCCCCCGCCGGTTTCCCCGGCCGATGCCGCGTCCGCCCATGCGCCGCCGGCCACCTCCCCGCGCGAGGAAGGCGCCAACGCCGAGGCGCCGAAGTGGAACGTGGAATCGCCGCGCGGCCTGACCTTGCGCCGGGTGCCGATCGCCACGGACGAGGGGACGTGGATGAACGTCGACGTCTCTCCCGACGGACGCCGGATCGCGTTCGACATGCTCGGCGACATCTATGTCATGTCGATCGTCGGTGGGACACCGACCCGGATCGCTGCCGGGCTGGCCTATGAACAGCAGCCGCGCTGGTCGCCCGACGGTACCCGGATCGCGTTTGTTTCCGACCGGGGCGGCGGCGACAATATCTGGGTGATGAATGCCGACGGCTCGAACGCGAAGCAGCTGACCAAGGAAGACTTCCGCCTCCTGAACCAGCCGAGCTGGAGCCCGGACGGCCGCTACATCGTCGCGAAGAAGCATTTCACCACCACTCGCTCGCTCGGCACCGGTGAGGTGTGGCTCTACCATGTGGATGGCGGCACCGGCGTCCAGCTGGTCAAGCGGGTCGACGAGAAATTCCAGAAGGAGCTTGGCGAACCGACCTTCGCGCCGGACGGCAAGCACATCTACTTTACGCGCAACATCACGCCCGGCGGCGTCTTTCAATATGCGCAGGACAGCAACCGCGCGCTGTTCGCGATCGAGCGTTACGAACTGGAAACGGGCGAAACCCACCGGGTGACGGGCGGCAATGGCGGCGCGGTCCGCCCCAACCCGTCCCCCGATGGCAAGTTCCTCGCCTTCGTCCGCCGCGAACGCGCCAAATCCAAGCTGTTTGTCCGCGATCTCGCCAGCGGCAACGAACGCAAGCTGCTCGACCTGCCGGATCAGGACATGCAGGAAACCTGGGCCGTCACCGGCGTCTATCCGAACATGGACTGGACCGCCGACAGCCGGGAGGTCGTGCTGTGGAGCGGCGGCAAGATTCGCCGGGTGCCGGTGAACGGCGGCGCTGCGCGGGACATCGGTTTCCAGGTGTCCGACGACCGGGTCGTCGCGACCTCGCTCCACCCGCAGGTGTCGGTTGCGCCCGACAGTTTCGAAACGCGCATGGTGCGCTGGGCCAAGGCTTCGCCAGACGGCAGCCGGATCGTCTTCGAAAGCCTCGGCAAGCTATGGGTGAAGCCCGCGGCCGGCGGTGCGCCGCGGCGGCTCACCCGGGGCGACGATCGGGCCTTCGAAGGCTGGCCAAGCTGGTCGCGCGACGGTCGCTCGATCGCCTTTGTCAGCTGGACCGATCGCACGCTCGGCCGCATCATGACGGTGGGCGCCGGCGGGGGCAGGGCCCGCGTCGTCACCACCGAACCCGGCCATTACGCCGCGCCCAGCTTCTCCCCCGACGGTCGGCTGATCGCCTTCGAGGCCGGGTCCGGGGGCGGGCTCACTGCCGACAAGTGGAACCGCGATTCCGGCAGCTATGTGGTCCCGGCCAGCGGCGGCAAGCCGCGGCTCGTCGAGCGGGGCACGGCGACGCCGCAATTCGGGGCGTCCAGCGACCGCCTGTTCATGACCCTGCGAGCCGACGACAAGCTGCAGCTGATCAGCACCGATCTGTCGGGTGAGGCTCGCCGGGTCCATGCCTCCGGTGACCTCGCCAGCGACTTCGAAGTCGCGCCGGACGGTCAGTCGGTCGCTTTTCGGCAGAATTACGAGGCCTTCCTCATGCCCCTCCTGCCCGGCGCGCAGGACGTGGCGGCGGCAACGGAAAAAGGCGCGCTTCCCGCCGTCCGCTTGAGCCAGGGGGGCGGCGACTTCATGCACTTCTCGGGCGGTGGCCGGCGGGTGCACTGGAGCATCGGCCCGACGCTCTTCACCGCCGACACGGGCGCGATTTTCGGCGGCTCGTACACGATTCCGACCAGCGGCATCGGCCTGTCGCGGACGGTCGCGGCCGCCAAGCCGACCGGCCGCGTCGCGCTGGTCGGGGGCCGAGTCATCACCATGCGCGGCGTCGACGGCGGGATCGTCGAAGACGGCGTGGTCCTGGTGCGCGGCGACCGGATCGAGGCTGTCGGCCGCCGCGGCGAGCTCGCCGTCCCGGCCGGCGTTCCGACGGTCGATGTCACCGGCAAGACGATCGTCCCCGGCTTCATCGACGCCCATGCCCACGGACCGATGGGGGAGGGCGGTTTCACGCCTCAGCAGAACTGGTCGGCGATGGCCAACCTCGCGCTCGGCACCACCACCATTCACGACCCATCGAACAGCGCTACCGAGATTTTCGCCGCCGCCGAGATGCAGCGCGCCGGGCTCATCCTCGCGCCCCGCATCTTCTCCACCGGGGAAATCATCTACGGCGCCAGGGCCGCCGGCGCCTTCGCCGAGATCGGCAAGTTCGAGGACGCGCTGGCCCATGTCCGCCGCCTGAAGGCGCAGGGGGCAATGAGCGTCAAGAACTACAACCAGCCCCGCCGCGAACAGCGCCAGATGGTCGTCGCCGCCGCCCAGGCCGAAAACATGCTGGTGGTGCCGGAGGGCGGCTCCTTGTTCAACATGGACATGAGCCTCATCCAGGACGGCAACGCCACGGTCGAACACAACGTGCCGGGCAGCGTCTTCTATGGCGACGTGCTGCAGCTGTGGTCGCAGACGAAGGTCAACTACACGCCGACCCTGGTCGTGGCCTATGGCGGTCCCGGCGCCGACCCCTATTGGCGCGCCCGCATGAACCTGTGGGAACACCCGCTATTGAAGGCGCACGTCCCGCCCGGAACGCTCGCCGCCGGCAGCGCCCGCCGCGAAATCGCGCCCGAGGAGGATTACGCCGACACCTGGGCCGCGCGCGAGGCGCGCAAGCTCGCCGATCGCGGCATCCAGGTGAACATCGGTGCCCACGGCCAGCAGGACGGCATCGGCGCCCATTGGGAGATGTGGAGCTTCGCCAAGGGCGGCTGGACCCCGCTCCAGGCCCTCCAGGCGGCGACCGTCATGCCCGCCAGGACGCTCGGCATGGACCGCGACCTCGGCACTCTGGAGGCGGGCAAGCTTGCCGACCTCGTCATCCTCGACGCCGATCCGCTCGCCAACATCCGCAACACCGACAAGGTGCGCCAGGTCATGCTCGGCGGGCGGCTCTACGATGCGGCGACCCTCAACGAGCAGGTGACCGGCAACCGACAGCGCCAGCCCTATTGGTGGGAAGACAGCGACGATCCCGCGGCCGGCCGCAGGAGCACCCCAGCCCACGCCCACTGACGCAGCGCCGCTAGGCGGCCTGGCGCTCCATTTGCTCGCTGGCCTCGAGCCAGCGGGCTTCCGCGAGCGCCAGCGCGGCGGCCACTTCCGCCCGCCGCCGGACCAGTTCGCTCATCGGCAAGGACGCAAGCTTCGGGTCCGCTCCCGCCGGGTCGAACATCGCCTTGTCGATGTCGGAACATTGCGCTGCCAGCCGCGCGCTCTCCGCTTCCGCTTCCGCCGCCGCGCGCTTCAAGGATCGCGCATCCTCGCGCGCCCTGGCCTCGGCCTTGCGATCGGGCTTGGCCGCCTTCGGCTTCGCGGGCGCCTTGGGCTGGTTACGCCCCAGCACGAAGTCGATGTAATCGTCGATGCTGCCCGGATAATCGACCGCCGCGCAATTCTCGACCAGCACCAGCCGGTCGGCGGTCAGCTCGACCATGTGCCGGTCGTGGCTAATCAGGATGACCGCGCCGTCATAATCGTTCACCGCCTGCACCAGCGCCTCGCGCGCGTCGACGTCGAGATGGTTGGTCGGTTCGTCGAGGATCAGCAGGTGCGGCGCATCGCGGGTGATCAGCGCCAGCGCCAGCCGCGCCCGCTCGCCGCCGGACAGCTTGTCGGTCTGCGTCGTCGCCTTGTTGCCGGAAAAGCCGAACCGCCCGAGCTGCGCGCGGACCGCGCCCGGGGTCGCGCCCTCCATCGCCCGGGTCATATGCTGCAACGGCGTCTCCGACCCGTGCAGTTCCTCCACCTGATACTGGGTGAAATAGCCGACCCGCATCTTGCCCGAGGCGTTCATGCCGCCCTCCATCGGCGCCAGCTGCGCCGCCAGCAGCCGCGCCAGCGTCGTCTTGCCGTTGCCGTTGCGCCCGAGCAGCGCGATCCGGTCGTCCGGATCGATCCGCAGGTTGAGCTTGCTCAACACCGGGTGCGCCTCCGCATAGCCGACCGCCGCCATCTCCAGCGTGATCAGCGGCGGCTTCAGCTGCGTCGGGCTGGGAAAGGCAAAGCTCAGCATCGGGTCCTCGGCCAGCGCCGCGATCGGCTGCATCTTGGCCAACATCTTGGCCCGCGACTGGGCCTGCTTGGCGGTCGATGCCCGCGCGCTGTTCTTCGCAATATAGTCCTGCAGGCGCGCCCGCTGCGCGTCCTGCGACGCCTTGGCCGCCGCCAGCTGGGCCGCCCGCTCGGCGCGCTGCCGCTCGAAGTCGTCGTAGCCACCCGCGTACAGCGCGATCTTGCCGCCATCGAGGTGCAGGATCGTGTCCACCACATTATTCAACAGGTCGCGCTCGTGGCTGATCACCACCAGCGTCCCGGCATAGCTTTTGAGGAAGCTTTCCAGCCACAGCGTCGCTTCCAGGTCCAGGTGGTTGGACGGCTCGTCAAGCAGCAGGATGTCGGGTTCGGAAAACAACAGCGCCGCAAGCGCGACGCGCATCTTCCATCCGCCCGAATAACTGTCGAGCGGTCGCCCCTGCATCTCCTCGTCGAAGCCGAGGCCGAGCAGGATCCGCGCCGCCCGCGACGGAGCGCTGTAGGCGTCGATCGCAAGCAATCGCTCATGGACATCACCCAACCGATCCATGTCGGTGCAGGTTTCCGTCTCTTCCATCAGCGCCGCCCGCTCGACGTCGGCGGCAAGGACGGTGTCGAAAGGCGTTGCGGTGCCGCTCGGCGCTTCCTGCGCGATGTAGCCGAGGCGGGTGCGCTTGGGCATCTCGATCTCGCCTTCGTCGGGTTCCAGCTGGCCGATCATGACCTTCATCAGGGTCGACTTGCCCGCCCCGTTGCGGCCGATCAGCCCGACCCGGCTGTTGGGCCGGATCGTCGCGGACGCGCGGTCGATGATCGTACGCCCGCCGAGGCGTACCGTGATTCCATTGATGGTCAGCATGGCCGGCCCCTTACGGCCTGATCGTGGCGAACCCAAGGCCGAAGGTTTTGCGAGTTCGAAGTCACGCTCGGCGGCAAGATTGTTTCAATCTCGCGCCCTTTCCGGGCAATGGTGCTGCACCGACCATGGGCGGCCGGGGTCGATCATGGCTTTCGCCGGATACCGTCCTAAATCCCCTTGCCATAAGGCATTATTGGGTTGAACCTCTCGCTCGTTGGCGGTGCTCCGCGACAACGGGGGATGATCGATGCTGAAGACCACCAAGCTAGTGCTTCTTGCCGGTGCCGCGACGCTCGCGTGCCCGGCGCTCGCCCAGGAAAACCAGTCCGTCGCTCAGGAGCCGGCAGCCCAGGCCCAGGCCGAGGCGCCGACCGAACAGACGGTGATCGTCACCGGCACCCGCCGCTCCGATCGGACGGTGGCGGACAGCCCGGTACCGATCGACGTGATCGGGTCGGAAGCAATCGCCAACACCGGCCAGACCGAAACCAACAAAATCCTCAACCAGCTGGTGCCGTCCTTCAATTTCCCGCAGCCCTCGATCGCCGACGGCTCGGATACGTTGCGCCCGGCAACGCTGCGCGGTTTGAGTCCCGATCAGACGCTCGTGCTCATCAACGGCAAGCGCCGCCATGTCTCCGCGCTGCTCAACATCAACGGCACCGTCGGCCGGGGTAGCGCCGCGGTCGACCTCAACCTGATCCCCGGGCTCGCCATCAGTCGGGTCGAAGTGCTGCGCGATGGCGCCGCCGCCCAATATGGCTCGGACGCTATCGCCGGGGTCATTAACATCCAGCTGAAAAGTGCATCGCGCGGGGGCCGGGCGAGCTTCACCTATGGCCAATATTATACCAAGCCCGACGACGTGGACCGGGTCACCGGACTGGTTCTGACGCCCGGTGGACAGCCGCAGCTCGACCCGGCCGATAATCGCTATCTGCTCGCCAGCACGGACGGCGAACGGCGGATCAGCGACGGCACCCAGGCGACGGTCGGAATCAACTTCGGCCTCCCCATCGCCCAATCCGGCTTCGTCAACCTGACGGCGGAGTTCCGCCAGCGCGACGATACCAATCGCGCCGGATATGATTTGCGGCCCAACTTCAATCGTCCGGGCGGCGCGTTCGACCCGCGGGAAGTGACCTTCGACCGGCTCCAGTTCCGGTTCGGCGACCCGCAGTCGCGCGATCTCAACCTGCTGCTCAATGCCGGTTTGGATATCACGCCCGACTGGGAGGCCTATGCCTTTGGCTCCTACGGCAAACGCAAGGCGGAAAGCGCTGCCAACTGGCGCCAGGGTGGCAGCGTCCAGAACCGTGACTTCAGCGTATTGCTCCCCGGACAGGCGCCCAATTCGCTGAATTTCGTTCCGCTGACCGACATCGGCTTCCTTCCGCTCATCAACACCGACCTCAAGGACTATGCGCTGACGTTCGGCGCCCGGGGCCAGATTGCCGGCTGGAATGCCGACTTCTCCGTTGGGCGGGGCCACAACAAATTCGATTACCGGGTGGAGGACACCCTCAACACCTCCTTCGGGCCCGACAGCCAGCGCGACTTCGATGCCGGTGGACTGCGCTATGGCCAGTGGCTGATCAACGCCGATTTCAGCCGTGAATTTGCGATCGGCCTCGCCAAGCCCTTGTCGGTCGCGGTCGGCGCCGAACATCGCCGGGAACGCTTCAAGATCCGTCCCGGCGAGTTCCAGTCCTACGCCATCGGCCCGTTCTTCCGTGCCACCATCACGACCACGGCGGCCGACTGCACCGTGCAGGGAGGCGTGTTCACCGCGTCGGTTGCCGATCCGCTGGTTGGCACTTGCGCCTTCCCCGGCCGGGCCGCGCCGGTCGGTGCGCAGGGCTTCCCTGGCATTCCGGAGGCCAGCCGCACCAACGAGGCCCGCCACAGCTGGTCGGCTTATGCCGAACTCGACACCGACATCGTCGCCGGCCTCACCACCACGCTGGCCGGCCGGTTCGAACGCTATTCCGACTTCGGCTCGACCTGGAACGGCAAATTCGCCGCGCGGTGGGAGCCCATCCAGGGCTATGCCATCCGCGGCTCGGTTTCCAACGGCTTCCGCGCGCCGTCGCTGCACCAGCAATTCTTCACCACCACGTCGACCAACTTCATCAACGGCGTGCCGGTGGACATCGCCACACTGGCGGTGGAGGCGCCGGCGGCCCGGGCGCTCGGCGCGCAGGACCTCAAGCCTGAAAAGTCGATCAACCTCAGCCTTGGCGCGACCGCCAATCCCTTCCGCGGTCTGACGCTGACGGCCGACCTTTATCAGATCGGCATCGACGACCGGATCGTGCTGACCGAAACGCTCGGCACGGGCGGCACTGGCAACACCGCGCCGGTGCAGGCTGCAGTTACCGCGCTGCTGGCGGCCAGTGGCTTCCCCCAGGTCGCCGCGGCCCGCTTCTTCATCAACGGCCTCGACACCACCACCCGGGGTGTCGACCTGGTCGCCGCCTATAATTTCCGCGCCGGAAACCTCGGCCGCTGGACGCTGACCGCGGCCTACAACTACAACAAGACCAAGATCGACAAGCGGCTGGATGCGGTCGGGCCGCTGGCCGAAATTCCGGGCATCGTCCTGTTCGGACGGGTCGAGGGCCTCCGCTTCACCGAAGGCCAGCCGCGCGACAAGATCGTGCTCAGCGCGGACGGCGATCTTGGTCACTTCGGCCTCACCGCGCGCACCACCCGCTACGGCAAGGTGGTCTCGCCGGGCGCCGCCGCGCCGCTCGACGATCCGCTTAGCCTGACCGCCTACGGCCCCGACGACATCTTCCTCGGCCGCAAGTGGATCACGGACCTGGAGCTTCGCTACAACCCGGGCGGCAGCCGGATGGAATTTGCGCTGGGCGCCAACAATCTGTTCGACGTCTATCCCGACCGTTCTCCGTTCGGCCAGCGTCCGGGCTCTTCACCGGCGACCTTCTACCCGGCCAACCAGATCTACATCCCGTATTCGATCTTCTCGCCGTTCGGCTTCAACGGCCGCTACATCTACGGCCGGGCGGCGGTCAGCTTCTAAACCGCGACCGCCCAGCTTCACCGGCACTCGCTCCAAGCTTTGGCAAGGACGCGAGTGCCGGTTGTCCTTTAGCGCCGGGTACGCTTGCTCGTCGTCCCGGTTGGCGACTGTGCACCGGTGGCATCGCCCAGGCTGATCGCGCCGCCGCTCTCGTCCCCCATCAGGCCGCCGCTGGAATCACCCGCACCATAGGTTACCGACGGCGGGCTGCCGATCGACGATGATTCGCTGGGCTCAATGATCGGGCTTCCACCGGTCCCGTCGATCACGGGATCACCCTGTCCCGACGCGCCGGTCCGGGCGCCCGGCTCCCGCCGGCTGGTTCGCCAGTTTTCGAACGCGCTCGAAAACTCATGGCCGTGCTCGCGGCAATATTCGCGATAGTCGTTGTCGAGTTCCTCCAGATGCCGCTCGCGATACTGGCGATAGCTTTCGTCATGTAGGCCATAGCTGCCCTCGTAACCCTCGCGGCCGTGCCGCTGCCGCCACTCGTCGGCCGCGCGCACGGCGCGGGGATCCTCCGCCAACGGCCGGTCGCGGTCGCGGCCGCGGCCGGAATCGTCGTCGCGTTCCACGAAGCTGCGCACCTTCTCCTCGGCCCGGCCCATCAGATTCCCGCGGGCGGCGCCGCGCTCGGGGGCGCCGCCTTGCCCGTCGCCCCACCGGAAATTCTCGTCGCCGACGTTCCCATGCTCGCCATATCCATCGCCGCGATACCCAGACATAAGATCCTCCTCGTCGCTTGAACTTCCGGCCCTGAACGCATGAACCGGCAGGCCCGCCGCACCGCTTGCCGCAGGGCCGGGGTTGATCGGCGCAGCCATTCGGCTATAGGCGCGCTCGTCGCTCGGCTTCGTGCCGGGCGTTCCGTCCGAGACAGCTGGTGGGCTTGCCCTTAATTTCCGGCCTAGACGGGGAAGAGAGATTTACGACCTGCGGTTTCTCGCAGGCCCATGTGCGTTCAATGGCGCACACTCCCAACCCCACGGACACTCGTGCTTCCCTCGGGAAGTCGGTTGAACCTCGGCCTTGGCTCGTGCCTTGGCCGAAAACATTGGAGTTGGCATGGATCGCAATGAAAAAGCGGATCTGGTTGCCGAGCTGAAGCAGGTGTTTTCCGAGACCAGCGTGGTGGTGATCACCCGTAATCTCGGTCTGTCGGTCGCCCAGTCGACCGATCTCCGCCTGCGGATGCGCGACGCCGGGGCGCAGTTCAAGGTTGCGAAGAACCGGCTTGCTCTCATCGCGCTGGACGGCACGCGCTACCAGCCCCTCGGCGAACTGCTGAAGGGCCCAACCGCGCTGGCCACCTCGCCTGACCCGGTCGCAGCCGCCAAGGTTGCGGTCGATTTCGCCAAGACCACGGATCGGTTCGAGATCCTGGGTGGGGCGATGGGCGACACTGTCCTCGACGTCGATGGGATCAAGGCGCTGGCCGAGCTGCCCAGCCTTGATGAGCTTCGTGCGAAGATGATCGGCCTGATTCAGGCTCCGGCATCCAAGATCGCGCGGACCATCAACGAGCCGGGCGCGATGCTGGCACGGGTCTTCGGCGCTTACGCCGCAGCAGACGCTGCCTAAGCGCGCAAAATTATCTCTCTCTTTCTGATCTGGAGTTTTTCAAATGGCTGACATCAACAACATCGTCGACCAGCTGTCGGCGCTCACCGTCCTCGAAGCCGCTGAGCTGGCCAAGGCCCTCGAAGAAAAGTGGGGCGTTTCGGCCGCTGCCGCCGTTGCCGCCGCTCCGGCCGCCGGTGGCGCCGCTGCTCCGGCCGCTGAGGAAAAGACCGAGTTCGACGTGATCCTCACCGGCGACGGTGGCAAGAAGATTAACGTCATCAAGGAAGTCCGAGCCATCACCGGCCTGGGTCTGGGCGAAGCCAAGGCGCTGGTCGAAGGCGCTCCGAAGGCTCTCAAGGAGGGCATCGGCAAGGACGAAGCCGAGAAGATCAAGAAGCAGATCGAGGAAGCCGGCGGCACCGTCGAGCTCAAGTAAGCACTCGGTTTCCTACACTGCAATAGGAAAGGGCGGTCCTTCGGGACCGCCCTTTTTTCTTGCCCTCCGGACCCGCGCCAAGTCAGAGGTCCCTCAATGGCCGACCCTCACCCGTTCGATATTGCCACCCGGTTGGAGCCGGCCGGCGTCAACTTGTTCCGCGCGCGGTCAGATGATGCATACTGGAATATGGTGGGACCGTTCGGCGGCATCGTTGCCGCGCTGATGATGCGGGCTGTGCTCGATCATTCGGAGCGGCGAGGCCAGCCAGTTGCACTCACCGTCAATTTCTGTGCACCCGTCGCGCGCGGCGAGATGCTGATCGAGGCGATGCCCGTGCGGACCGGTGGATCGACGCAGCATTGGTCGATGATCATGAGCCAGGACGGTCAGGTGGTCACCACGGCGACCGCCCTGACAGCGACCAGACCGGACACCTTCGGGCATCTCGCCTCGCTGCCGCCGGACGCGCAACCCCGCGAACAACTGGAGCGATTCCCACCGGTCGGCCCCGGATGGACCGAGCGCTACGACATGCGCTTTGGGCACGGTCCGCTGGAGACGGGGCAGGAGCCTGGTCGGCTTCGATCCGTCCTGTGGATCGCCGACGATCCGCCCCGGTCGCTTGACCATATCAGTCTCACGGCGCTGTGCGACGTCTTCTTCGGACGCATCATCCATCTCAGGCGCCAGATGCTGCCCTTCGGGACGGTCACGCTGACCGTATTCTTCCATGCCACTCAAGACGATCTTGCTGAGCTCGGATGCCAACCATTGCTTGGTGTTGCCGACAGCCGCATCTTCGATCGCGGTTTTCACGATCAGTCGGCCGAGCTGTGGAGCCCCAATGGCCAGCTTCTCGCGACCAGTCACCAACTGGTCTATTACCGCGACCCACGCTGACCCAGCGCTTTGACCGGTTTCGCTTGCCTTGGCCTACCGCGCGCAGGTGCCGATGATCGACGGATTGATGAAAGAACTTGGGCTACACGGCGGCACGCTCCACGGCATGGTCGAGACGGCACCCGCCCTCGATATCGCGGAGCAGGGCGACAGCGACGCCAAGGCTGGAACTGACGGCTCCGACGCGGCACCGGCTAGGACAATAGACAGGGAAGGGGCCTAGCGTTCCCTCGTAGCGTTCTCGGTCCTCATACCGGGAGCGTGCCGGTGGGCGACGTGCCGGCTCGCTTGCCCGCGGTCCAGCCCGCCCAGCCCACTATCGCGCCCATCAGTCCGGCGGCGAGAGCGAGGGCAGCAGTGGGGAGGCTCGCGAAAACCGGATAAACCGACCACCAGGCACGAGTGCCTCCGGGAACCTCGAACAAGGCGCTGGAAAGCAGGACCAGCAACCCGGCGATCGCAAACGGCTTCCCGTTCCGGCCGCTTCGCCAGGCGAGCAGGAAAGCGATCGCGGCGGTCGCGATGTTGCCCCAATGAAACCCCGCGTGAAGCCGCTCGAAGAAATCCGGCATCGACGGGTCGAGGCCCATCGCCAGGGGCGCAAGTCGGCCGAGCATGGGCGGCAACAGGAAGATCGCAGTGGCAAGCAGACAGCTTGAGTGGCGACCGACGTTGTGGCGAAAACGCAGAGCCTGGAAGTAGAACCAGGCGAGCCCACCGATCGCGACGAAGTCGAGCCAGGCAAGACGAGGCGGGTAAAGCTGATAAAAAGGCGACGCGCCTTCCACAAAGCGTTGCGCCATCACGACGAAAATCGCGGCGCCGCCTGCAAGAAACAAGGGAAACAGGACGAAACTGACGAGCCCAGCGGAGCGATGAAAGGCGCGATGTTGGTGGTGAATGGTCCAGCTTTGTGATGCCAGCAGGACCAGCCACAGGGACGCGGTTGCGCCGTGCAGGTGGTAGGACCAGGGACTGGTACCGAAAGCCGACAGATAGTTTGGCCAGAACGCCAGGGCGGCAAGCGGGAAACTGCCCAGAATCCACCAGTGGGCGTGACGAAATGGCATGGCGTTACCCCCGTAAGCTCCGCCGAACTTTACCTTAAACGGAGATTATCCGCAAAATTGCGCCGCGGCTGGGAGGGAATGGGAGATTGGAGGGATTGGCGACTCAGCGCGCCTTCCCTCAAAATTGCCCGTCGGAGCGCGAAACCACGCGCTGATAAATTGATCTCGCGCCCCCTTCCAATTCCTACAGGGCGGCGTATATGGAGTTCATCCAACACATAACGGCTCCGCCGCACGCTTTCGTGCGCCCGGGGCTTTTCCTGTCCTCACCGGGACACGGGCCGAAAACGCGCATCGGCCTGCACGTATGGTGAGGAACTCCCAGGAACCGCGCCGACTTTGATCAGGGCTCGCGGCCATGCCGTGCGTCCGAAGCGCAGGAAGAACCATGGCCACCAAGGCGATCGACGCTCCCAACAACACCTCCTCGGGCCGCTTCACCAAGCAGCGCCGCATCCGCAAGATCTTCGGCAACATCCACGAGATCAGCGACATGCCGAACCTTATCGAGGTTCAGCGGGAGTCGTATGAGCAGTTCCTCCGCTCCGACCCCGCCACCGGTTATGTCTCGGGCCTGGAAAAGACCCTGCGTTCGGTGTTCCCGATCCAGGATTTCGCCGGCACCGCCCATCTCGACTTCGACCATTATGTCCTCGAGGACCCGAAGTTCGACACCGAAGAGTGCCGCCAGCGCGGGCTGACCTATGCCGCGCCGATGCGCGTCACCCTGCGCCTGACCTCGTTCGAGATCGATCCGGATACCGAAGCCAAGTCGGTCATCGATATCAAGGAGCAGGACGTGTACATGGGCGACATGCCGCTCATGACGTGGAACGGCACCTTCATCATCAACGGCACCGAGCGCGTGATCGTGTCGCAGATGCACCGGTCGCCGGGTGTGCTGTTCGACCATGACCGTGGCAAGACCCACGCGTCGGGCAAGTATCTGTTCGCCGCCCGCGTCATTCCGTATCGCGGCAGCTGGCTGGACTTCGAGTTTGACGCCAAGGACATCGTCAACGTCCGCATCGATCGCAAGCGCAAGCTGCCGGTCACCGCGCTGCTGCACGCGCTGGGCCTGACCAGCGAGGACATCCTGGCCGAGTTCTACAATACGGTCGCCTACGTTCGTGGACCGAACGGCTGGCAGATCCCCTACGTCGCCGAACAGTGGCGCGGGCAGAAGCCGCAGTTCGACATTGCCAACGCCGACAGCGGCGAAGTGGTGTTCAAGGCCAACGAAAAGATCACTCCGCGCCGCGCCAACCAGGCCGGTAAGGAAGGCTTGCAGAACCTCATCATCCCGACCGAGGAAATCTTCGGCCGCTTCTCGGCTTTCGACCTCATCAATGAGTCGACCGGCGAAATCTACGTCGAGGCCGGTGACGAGATCACCGCCGAGAACCTCGAAAAGCTCGACAAGGCCGGCGTTGACCGACTCGAGCTGCTCGACATCGATTACGTCAACACCGGTCCCTGGATCCGCAACACGCTCAAGGCCGACAAGGCCGAGGACGGTGACCAGGCCCTGTCCGACATCTACCGCGTCATGCGCCCCGGCGAGCCGCCGACGCGTGAGACGGCGGACGCGCTGTTCTACGGCCTGTTCTTCGACCCGGAGCGCTACGACCTGTCGGCCGTGGGTCGGGTCAAGCTCAACATGCGCCTGGGCCTCGACGTCGAGGACACGGTCACGACGCTCCGCCGCGAGGACATCCTCGCTGTCGTCAAGGAGCTGGTGAACCTCAAGGACGGCAAGGGCGATATCGACGACATCGACAATCTCGCCAACCGCCGGGTCCGCTCGGTCGGCGAGCTGCTGGAAAACCAGTATCGCGTCGGCCTGCTCCGCATGGAGCGCGCGGTGAAGGAGCGGATGAGCTCGGTCGACGTCTCGACCGTCATGCCCAACGACCTCATCAACGCCAAGCCGGCCGTTGCTGCGGTGCGTGAGTTCTTCGGCTCCTCGCAGCTGTCGCAGTTCATGGACCAGACCAACCCGCTGTCGGAAGTGACCCACAAGCGCCGCGTGTCGGCGCTCGGGCCGGGTGGTCTGACCCGTGAGCGTGCGGGCTTCGAAGTCCGCGATGTCCACCCGACCCACTATGGCCGGATCTGCCCGATCGAAACGCCGGAAGGCCCGAACATCGGCCTTATCAACTCGCTCGCCAGCTTCAGCCGGGTCAACAAGTACGGCTTCATCGAGACCCCGTATCGGAAGGTGATCGACGGCAAGGTCACCGACGAGGTCGTCTACCTGTCGGCAATGGAAGAGGCCAAGCATACCATTGCGCAGGCCAACGCCGAGCTGAACGAGGACGGCAGCTTCGCCGAAGAGATCATCTCCTCGCGCCGGGCGGGCGACTTCCTGATCGCTCCGCGCGAACAGATCACGCTGATGGACGTCAGCCCGAAGCAGCTCGTTTCGGTCGCGGCCTCGCTGATCCCGTTCCTGGAGAACGACGACGCGAACCGCGCGCTGATGGGCTCGAACATGCAGCGTCAGGCCGTTCCGCTGATCCAGGCGGACGCTCCGCTGGTCGGCACCGGCATGGAAGAGACGGTCGCGCGCGATTCCGGTGCGGCGATCGGCGCGCGCCGGGCCGGCGTGGTCGATCAGGTCGACGCAACCCGTATCGTCATTCGCGTGACCAGCGAGCTTCGTCCGGGTGAGTCGGGCGTCGACATCTACACTCTGATGAAGTTCCAGCGCTCCAACCAGTCGACGTGCATCAACCAGCGTCCGCTGGTGAAGGTCGGCGACACGGTGGAAGCGGGCGAGATCATCGCCGACGGTCCCTCGACCCAGTTCGGTGAGCTGGCGCTCGGCCGCAACGTGCTCGTCGCGTTCATGCCGTGGAATGGCTACAACTACGAAGACTCGATCCTGATCTCCGAGCGGATCGTGAAGGACGACGTGTTCACCTCGATTCACATCGAGGAGTTCGAGGTCATGGCCCGCGACACCAAGCTTGGGCCGGAGGACATCACCCGGGACATTCCGAACGTCGGCGAGGAAGCCCTGCGCAACCTCGACGAGGCGGGCATCGTCTATATCGGCGCCGAGGTCGAGCCGGGCGACATTCTGGTCGGCAAGATCACGCCCAAGGGCGAAAGCCCGATGACGCCGGAGGAAAAGCTCCTTCGCGCCATCTTCGGCGAAAAGGCCAGCGACGTGCGTGATACCTCGCTCCGCCTGCCGCCGGGCGTCACGGGCACGATCGTGGACGTGCGCGTCTTCAACCGCCACGGCATCGACATCGACGATCGCACCCGCGCCATCCAGACGGAGGAAAAGGACCGCCTGCGCCTCGACGCCGAGTCCGAGCGTTCGATCCTCAACCGTGCGACCTTCGCGCGTCTTAAGGAAATGCTGCTCGGCCAGGTGGCGACCGCTGTGCCCAAGGGCATCAAGAAGGGCGCGACGCTCGACGCCGAGACGCTGGAAGCGGCGGAAAAGCACGACTGGTGGAAGATCGCCGTCAAGGACGACAGCCGCCAGGCCGACATCGAGGCACTGAAGGCACAGTACGACGAAGCTGCGGGTGTCATCACGCGCAAGTTCGAGGACCGCGTCCAGAAGCTGGAAGCCGGCGACGAGCTGCCGCCGGGCGTGCTCAAGATGGTCAAGGTGTTCGTGGCGGTGAAGCGCAAGCTGCAGCCGGGCGACAAGATGGCCGGCCGTCACGGCAACAAGGGCGTCATCTCGCGGATCCTGCCGATCGAGGACATGCCGTTCCTCGAGGACGGGACCCATGCCGACATCGTCCTGAACCCGCTTGGCGTGCCGTCGCGCATGAACGTCGGGCAGATCTTCGAAACGCACCTTGGCTGGGCCGCTCGCGGTCTTGGCAAGCAGATCGGGGAAATGCTGGAGGACATGCATCATCGCGGTGCCGAGTTCGCCGGCAAGGATGCGCAGGCAATGCGCGCCAAGCTGAAGGACATGTATGGCGAGCAATACGCCTCTGCGATCGACGAGCGTGACGACGCGGGTGTGCATGAGTTGGCGCAGAACCTCGTCGGCGGCCTGCCGATGGGCACGCCGGTGTTCGACGGCGCACGTGAGCCGGACGTCGCGTTCATGCTGGAAAAGGCCGGGCTCGACGCGTCGGGCCAGGTCACCCTGTTCGATGGCCGCACCGGCGAGCCGTTCGATCGCAAGGTGACCGTCGGCTACATCTACATGCTGAAGCTGCACCACCTGGTCGACGACAAGATCCACGCGCGTTCGATCGGGCCGTACAGCCTCGTCACCCAGCAGCCGCTGGGCGGTAAGGCGCAGTTCGGGGGCCAGCGCTTCGGCGAAATGGAGGTCTGGGCGCTCCAGGCCTACGGCGCCGCCTACACGTTGCAGGAAATGCTGACGGTGAAGTCCGACGACGTGATCGGCCGGACCAAGGTCTATGAGGCGATCGTCAAGGGCGACGACACGTTCGAGGCCGGCATTCCGGAAAGCTTCAACGTGCTGGTCAAGGAAATGCGGTCGCTGGGCCTCAACGTGGAGCTCGACAGCGTCGACAACCTCGACGACGAGCCGCCCGCCCTGGCTGCCGAATAATCGAGCCGATGCCCCTCTCCACCGGTGGGGAGGGGCAACGCCTGACGAGAGATTTCACCCCAGCCCCTCCGGTGTTGCGAGGGGAGTGAGGACGAGAAAAGATGAACGAGCTGACCAATTTCGCGAACCCGGTGGCCAAGCCGGAGACCTTCGACCAGATCAAGATCGGCATCGCGAGCCCGGACAAGATCCGCAGCTGGTCCTTTGGCGAGATCAAGAAGCCGGAGACGATCAACTACCGCACGTTCAAGCCGGAGCGTGACGGCCTGTTCTGCGCCCGCATCTTCGGTCCGATTAAGGACTACGAATGCCTGTGCGGCAAGTACAAGCGGATGAAGTACAAGGGCATCGTCTGCGAAAAGTGCGGCGTGGAAGTGACCGTGTCGAAGGTCCGCCGTGAGCGCATGGGCCACATCGAGCTGGCCGCGCCCGTCGCCCACATCTGGTTCCTGAAGTCGCTGCCGAGCCGCATCGGCCTTCTGCTCGACATGCAGCTGAAGCAGCTCGAGCGCATCCTGTACTTCGAGAGCTATGTGGTGATCGAGCCGGGTCTGACCCCGCTTGAGAAGTATCAGTTGCTGACCGAAGACGAGCTGCTGAGCGCGCAGGACGAGTATGGCGAGGACGCCTTCTCGGCCGGGATCGGCGCCGAAGCCGTCAAGATCATGCTGATGGATCTCGATCTCGAGGGCGAGCGCAAGGTTCTGCTCGAGGAGCTTGCGGTCACCAAGTCCGAATTGAAGCCCAAGAAGATCATCAAGCGCCTCAAGGTCGTCGAGAGCTTCCTGGAATCCGGTAACCGTCCGGAGTGGATGATCCTGGACGTCGTTCCGGTCATCCCGCCCGAATTGCGCCCCCTCGTGCCGCTGGACGGCGGTCGCTTCGCGACGTCGGATCTCAACGATCTGTATCGTCGCGTCATCAACCGCAACAATCGCCTGAAGCGGCTGATGGAGCTGCGCGCGCCGGACATCATCGTCCGCAACGAAAAGCGCATGCTGCAGGAAGCCGTTGATGCGCTGTTCGACAACGGCCGCCGGGGCCGCACGATTACCGGCGCCAACAAGCGTCCGCTCAAGTCGCTGAGCGACATGCTCAAGGGCAAGCAGGGCCGCTTCCGCCAGAATCTGCTCGGCAAGCGCGTCGACTATTCGGGCCGGTCGGTCATCGTCACTGGTCCGGAGCTCAAGCTTCACCAGTGCGGCCTGCCGAAGAAGATGGCGCTCGAGCTCTTCAAGCCGTTCATCTACTCGCGCCTCGATGCCAAGGGTCTCTCCATGACCCTGAAGCAGGCGAAGAAGTGGGTCGAAAAGGAGCGCAAGGAAGTCTGGGACATCCTCGACGAGGTGATCCGCGAGCATCCCGTGCTTCTGAACCGCGCGCCGACGCTTCACCGTCTGGGCATCCAGGCGTTCGAGCCGGTGCTGATCGAGGGCAAGGCGATCCAGCTTCACCCGCTGGTCTGCGCTGCGTTCAACGCCGACTTCGACGGCGACCAGATGGCCGTGCACGTTCCGCTGAGCCTCGAGGCGCAGCTGGAAGCGCGCGTGCTGATGATGTCCACCAACAACATTCTCAGCCCCGCCAACGGCAAGCCGATCATCGTTCCGTCGCAGGACATGGTGCTTGGTCTCTATTACCTGTCGATGGAGAAGGAGGGTGAGCCCGGCCAGGGCATGCTGCTCGCCGACATGGCGGAAGTGCACCAGGCGATCGCGGCCGGAGCCGTGACCCTGCACTCGAAGATCATCAGCCGGGTCCCGCAGACCGACGAAGCGGGCAAGACCTACATGAAGCGCTTCGAGACCACCCCTGGCCGAATGCTGCTCGGCGAAACTCTTCCGAAGAGCCACAAGGTGCCGTTCGAAACCGTCAACCGGCTGCTGACGAAGAAGGACATCGGCGACGTGATCGACGAAGTCTATCGCCACACGGGCCAGAAGGAGACCGTCCTGTTTGCCGACGGCATCATGGCGCTCGGCTTCCGCCACGCATTCCGTGCCGGCATCAGCTTCGGCAAGGACGACATGGTCATCCCGGCGTCGAAGGAGGACCTCGTCGAGGAAACCCGCGCGCTGGTGAAGGACTATGAGCAGCAGTATCAGGACGGCCTGATCACCCAGCAGGAAAAGTACAACAAGGTGATCGACGCCTGGTCGCGTTGCGGCGACCGCGTGGCGCAGGAGATGATGAAGGAAATCTCCGCCACGCCGAAGGGCGAGGATGGGCGCGAGAAGCCGGTGAATTCCATCTATATGATGGCGCACTCGGGCGCCCGTGGCAGCCAGGCGCAGATCAAGCAGCTCGCCGGCATGCGCGGCCTGATGGCCAAGCCGTCGGGCGAGATCATCGAAACGCCGATCATCTCGAACTTCAAGGAGGGTCTGACCGTCCTTGAATACTTCAACTCGACCCACGGCGCCCGTAAGGGCCTGGCCGACACGGCATTGAAGACGGCGAACTCGGGGTACCTGACGCGCCGGCTGGTCGACGTGTCGCAGGACGCGGTGATCATCGAAGAGGATTGCGGGACCGACCAGGCGCTGGAGATGCGCGCCATTGTCCAGGGCGGCGCGGTGATCGCGTCGCTTTCCGACCGCGTGCTTGGCCGGACCACGGCGGAAGACGTGGTGGACGCCAAGACCGGCGAGACATTGGTCGGCGAGGGCGTGCTGCTCGACGAGCCGATGGTCGCCAAGCTCGAGGCTGCCGGCGTGCAGGGGATCAAGATCCGCTCGCCGCTGGTCTGCGCAAGCCGTCAGGGCGTGTGCGGCAAGTGCTACGGGCGTGATCTTGCCCGCGGTACGCCGGTCAACATCGGGGAGGCAGTCGGTGTCATCGCGGCTCAGTCGATCGGTGAGCCGGGCACTCAGCTGACGATGCGGACGTTCCACATCGGCGGCGCGGCCCAGCTCAACGAGCAGTCGAACCTCGAAGCGCCGGTCGACGGTACCGTCGAACTGCGTGACATGCCGACCATCACCGATCCCCGCGGACGGCACATCTCGCTGTCGCGCTCGGGCGAGATCGCGATCCTCGACATGGACGGGCGCGAGCTGTCCACGCACCGCGTCCCGTACGGTGCGCATCTGTTGTGCGAGAGCGGGCATATCGTCAGCAAGGGCGATCGCATTGCCGAGTGGGATCCCAGCTTCAGCCCGGTGATCACCGAAAAGGCCGGCACGGTGAAGTTCCAGGACCTCATCGAGAATCGGACCATGACCGAGCAGACCGACGAGTCCACGGGCATCGCGCAGCGCGTGGTGACCGAGGACATGGCCAAGTCGAAGAAGGAGGATTTGCGTCCCCGTCTGACTTTGCTTGGCCAGGACGCTGCGGAGGCTGGCGTTTACCGCCTTGCGGCCGGCGCGATCGTCGCGATCGAGGACGGCCAGCAGGTCGAGGCCGGCGAGGTGCTGGCGCGCATGCCGCGGGAAGCCGCGCGTACGCGTGACATCACCGGTGGTCTGCCGCGCGTTGCCGAGTTGTTCGAGGCCCGCACGCCCAAGGACAAGGCGATCATCGCCCGCGTTTCCGGCCGGGTGCAGTTCCTCAAGGACTATAAGGCCAAGCGGAAGATCGCGATCGTTCCGGACGACGGCTCGGATCCGCACGAGGAATTGGTGCCCAAGTCGCGCGTCATCGACGTGCAGGAGGGCGATTATGTGAAGCGCGGCGACAACCTCGTCGGCGGTTCGCCCGATCCCCACGATATCCTGGAGGCGCTGGGTGTCGTCGCACTGGCCGAGTATCTCGTGTCCGAGATTCAGGAGGTCTATCGACTGCAGGGCGTGAAGATCAACGACAAGCACATCGAAGTCATCGTCCGGCAGATGCTGCAAAAGGTCGAGATCACCGACGACGGCGACACCACGCTGTTGAAGGGTGAGCAGGTCGACCGCGAGGAGATGGACGAGATCAACAGCAAGCTTGGCAAGGGGCAGCGTCCCGCGTCGGGCAAGCCGGTGTTGCTGGGCATCACCAAGGCGTCGCTGCAGACCCGCAGCTTCATCTCGGCGGCGTCTTTCCAGGAAACGACGCGCGTCCTCACGGAGGCCTCTGTCCAGGGCAAGATCGACACGCTGAACGGCCTCAAGGAGAATGTGATCGTCGGTCGCCTGATCCCGGCCGGTACGGGTGCCGGAATGAACCGTTTGCGGGTGGCGGCGTCGAGCCGCGACGCTTCGCTGCGCGCCGCTCAGCGCAAGCTGGCCGAAGCGCTGGTCGCGCCGGATTCCGCGGAGGAATTGCGGGCGGCGGAGCTTGCCCGTTCGACCCGTGACGACACCGCTGGGACGGGCGAAGATCCCTTGGCGGATGTCGTGACCAGCGGTCACGGCTCCGACGCCGACGCTGGGGATTACCTGCAAGATTAATGCTATAAACTCCCCCTCCGTGTTGGAGGGGGAGGGTTAGCGACTGGCGATAAAAAAGCCCCGCTGGAGCGAACTCCGGCGGGGCTTTTCGCTTGGCTAGGTGGTGATTTTTAGCAGCGACCACCCTGGATGGTGTTCTCGGTGCAATTGGCAGCGGTGGTGATATCCGCGCCAACACCGCGGACGGTGTTGCATGCGGCAATCGCCATCGAACTGCCAATCAATGCCACCGTCACAATCCTACGAACCATTGGTCATCTCCGTTGCAAAACCGAAATGACCCATGGCCCAGATTACAACTGGTTGTCGACTGCGTTGGCCGCCGAGTTCACGTCTTCCGCAGCACCGCGCACCGTGTTGCAGGCCGCGATCGCCAGCGAACTGCCGATCAGGGCCAGAGTCATTACCTTGCGAAGCATGGTTCGTTCTCCTGTCTAACGGCTGAACAAACGCGGCTTAGACGAGACGGTGCCATAACGAATATTTTTTTCTGCGAGCCGATCAGATCGCCACGGGCGCAGGAATGTGGGGATGGGGCTCGTAGCCGGCCACCTCGAAGTCTTCCAGCTCGTAGCCGAACAGGTCCTGGCCGCGATCCTTGATCTTCAATTGAGGCAAGGGCCTGGGCTCGCGTGACAGCTGCAGCCGTGCCTGTTCAAGATGGTTCGAATAGAGATGGACGTCGCCACCGGTCCATACGAAGCTGCCCGGCTGGAGACCGCATTCGCGCGCGAGCATGTGGGTGAGCAGCGCATAACTCGCGATGTTGAAGGGCACTCCCAGGAAAAAGTCGGCGCTGCGCTGATACAGCTGCAGGTGCAGCCGTCCGGCCGCGACCTGGGTCTGGAACAGGCAGTGGCACGGGGCCAGCGCCATCTGTTCGATTTCTCCCGGGTTCCACGCGGTCACGATTTGCCGCCGGGATGCGGGATCACGCCGAATCAGGTCGACCAGCCCCTTGATCTGGTCGATCTCGCGTCCATCCGCCGTTCGCCAGTGGCGCCATTGCTGGCCGTAGACCGGACCAAGGTCGCCGTGTTCGTCGGCCCATTCGTCCCAGATGCTCACCCTCTGGTCCTGAAGCCAGCGCACGTTCGTGTCGCCGCGCAGAAACCACAGCAGCTCGACGATGATCGACCGGAGGTGCAATTTCTTGGTCGTGACCAGCGGGAACCCATCAGCCAGGCCGAAACGCATCTGGGCGCCGAAGATCGACAGGGTGCCGGTTCCGGTTCGATCCTGCTGCGCCACCCCTTCCTCGAGGATTCGCGCCATCAACTCATGATACTGCTGCATAAGACGGAGCTTAGCCGGGCCGCTCTCCGGACGCGAGAGCGGGAGTTTGGTCCGAAACGGATATAGTTTTGCTTGGGGGCACGGCGGGGTCCCGCCGCATCGGACTCAATCATTGTTGTCGCCCGACGGGGTCTGGGTCACCCGCCCCCCATGCTTCAGCGTGCCGAATCTGCTGCAATCCTGGCGGGAGCCGAAGCCTCCCAGGCATTCTTCGAAAAGTGCCTCCCGACAGGGGGCGACGAGGTGCTGCTCGTCGCCCATGTCGATGAGGGCGCGCGATGCATCCACCTTGCCCGTTACGAGGGCACGAGCGCCATGGTGGATCTGCCGCTTCGTTCCATCATTGCGGACGCGGCCCGGCACGGCACCGCCGGCCTGGTGATCGCTCATAACCATCCCGGGGGCGATCCGCGGCCGAGCGCTGCGGACACGCGCGCGACCCGGCGCCTTGCCACCGCCGCCGAAGCGCTGGACGTGACGCTGCTGGACCATATGATCTTTGCCGGAAAGCAATGCTGCAGCATGCGGCGAATGGGAATGCTTTAGGCTCGACAACATCGTTTGCACTGGACCCGCCGACCCCGGGGAGTAGAGGGGTCTTCATGTCCGACGACAAGTACGAAGCCTGGCATAGCCTGGCCACGAAAGAAGCGCGTGGCGCCGACCTTCGCCGCACCACGCCCGAAGGGATCACCCTCAAAACCGTCTACGGCCCACAGGACGCCGCGCACATCGACAGCGGCTATCCCGGCGTCGCGCCCTATACCCGCGGCCCCTATGCGACGATGTACGCCGGGCGACCGTGGACCATTCGCCAATATGCGGGCTTCTCCACCGCCGAGGAATCCAACGCCTTCTACCGCCGCAACCTCGCCGCCGGGCAAAAGGGCTTGTCGGTCGCCTTCGACCTCGCCACCCACCGCGGCTACGACAGCGACCATCCGCGCGTTACCGGCGATGTCGGCAAGGCCGGCGTCGCGATCGATAGCGTCGAGGACATGAAGCTGCTGTTCGACGGCATCCCGCTCGGCGAGATGAGCGTCAGCATGACCATGAACGGCGCGGTGCTGCCGATCATGGCCTTCTACATCGTCGCGGGCGAGGAGCAGGGCGTGCCGCGAGCCGCGCTCTCGGGCACCATCCAGAACGACATCCTCAAAGAGTTCGCGGTCCGCAACACCTACATCTATCCGCCCGAACCCTCGATGCGGATCGTCAGCGACATCATCGCTTTCACGAGCCGTGAGATGCCGAAGTTCAACAGCATCTCCATCTCGGGCTACCACATGCACGAGGCCGGAGCGACGGCGGTGCAGGAGATGGCCTACACGCTGGCCGACGGCATGGAGTATGTCCGCGCCGCGGTGAAGAGCGGGCTCGACATCGACGCCTTCGCACCGCGCCTCAGCTTCTTCTGGGGCATCGGCATGAACCTCTTCATGGAGGTCGCCAAGATGCGCGCCGCGCGCACGCTGTGGGCGCGGATCATGACCGATCTCGGCGCCAAGTCGGAGAAGTCCAAGTTGCTGCGCACCCACTGCCAGACCAGCGGCGTGTCGCTGACCGAGCAGGATCCCTACAACAACATCGTGCGGACGACGATCGAGGCGCTGGCCGCGGTGCTCGGTGGCACCCAGTCGCTGCACACCAACAGCTTCGACGAAGCCATCGCGCTGCCGACCGACTTCTCCGCTCGCATCGCCCGCAACACGCAGCTGATCCTGGCGGAGGAAAGCGGCGTCACCGCCGTCGCCGATCCGCTCGGCGGGTCATGGTATGTCGAAGCGCTCACGCGCGAACTGGAGGAGCGGGCTTGGACCCTTATCCAGGAAGTCGAAGCGCACGGCGGGATGACCAAGGCGGTCGCCGAGGGCCTGCCGAAGCGTCGCATCGAGGAAGCCGCCGCCGAGCGCCAGGCCAAGGTCGATACCGGCGAAACGGTCATCGTCGGCGTCAACCGCTACCGGCTGGAGAACGAGCCTGAGCTCGACATCCTCGAAGTCGACAATGCCAAGGTCCGCGCCGGACAGATTGCACGATTGGAAGCCATGCGCTCCAGCCGTAATGACGCGCAGGCCCGCGCGGCGCTCGAGGCGCTTGAACAGGGTGCGCGCAGTAGTGAAAACCTGCTCGCGCTCGCCGTGGAAGCGGCGCGGGTGCGCTGCTCGCTGGGCGAGATCTCCGACGCGTTGGAACGCGCCTTCGGCCGCTACGCCACCAAGCCCGAGCCGGTTTCCGGCATCTACGGCAAGCGTTCCGACCTCCGTTGGGAAGAGGCCAAGCAGGGCACGGTCGCCGTCGCCTCCCGCCTGGGCCGCAAGCCGCGCATGCTGGTCGCCAAGATGGGCCAGGACGGCCACGACCGCGGCGCGAACCTGGTGTCGAGCGCATTCGGTGACCTCGGCTTCGAGATCGTCGCTGGCCCCCTGTTCCAGACCCCGCGCGAGGCGGCCGAGCTGGCGGTTGAGAGCGAGGTCGACGTGGTCGGCGCCTCCAGCCTCGCGGCCGGGCACAAGACGCTCATCCCCGAACTGATCGACGCCCTCAAGGAAATGGGCCGAGCCGACATCAAGGTCGTCGCCGGCGGCGTCATCCCACCCCAAGACTACGCCATGCTCCGCGCCGCGGGCGTGCAGGCGATCTTCGGCCCCGGCACCAACCTCGCCGACGCCGCCGACGAAGTGCTGCGCCTACTCGGACACAACAAGCCGCCGATGGATGAGGCGGCTGAGTGATTGGCTTAGCGCGACTCTTCGCCGCGATTCTGCTTCTTATCGCTTGGAGCTTCGTAACGTTTGTCGCTGGTTGGTTCTCTACCACGTTGATCGCCAAGCATGATCTGTGGGACGGCGGTGCTCAGTTTCTTGTAGGGCTGGTGGTCATCTTGCTCGGGTTGGTGAGCTACGCCTACTGCACCGGCCGTATCCTTTGGAAAGAATAAGAATGTTCTCCAAGATCCTGATCGCCAATCGCGGGGAAATCGCCTGCCGCGTGATCCGCACGGCGAAGCGCATGGGCATCAAGACCGTGGCGGTCTATTCCGACGCCGACGCTCGCGCGCCGCATGTACGTATGGCGGACGAAAGCGTCCGGCTCGGGCCGGCGCCGGCGAGCGAGAGCTACCTCAAGGCCGAGTTAATCATCGACGCGTGCAGGGCGACCGGCGCGGAGGCGGTGCATCCCGGCTACGGCTTCCTGTCGGAGCGGACCAGCTTCGCCGAAGCATTGAAGGACGCCGGCATCGCCTTCATCGGCCCGCCGCCGAACGCAATCGCGGCGATGGGCGACAAGATCGAGTCCAAGAAGCTGGCTCGCGACGCGGGGGTCAACGTCGTGCCCGGCTATCTCGGCGACATCGCGACCACCGACAATGCGGTAAAGATCGCGACCGACATCGGCTATCCGGTGATGATGAAGGCTTCGGCCGGCGGCGGCGGCAAAGGGATGCGGCTGGCGTACAGCGAAAAGGACGTGCGCGAAGGCTTCGAGGCGACCAAGCGCGAGGGGCTCGCCAGTTTTGGCGACGACCGCGTGTTCATCGAGAAGTTCATCGAGGACCCGCGCCACATCGAGATCCAGGTGCTGGGCGACCAGCACGGCAACATCCTTTACCTGGGCGAACGCGAATGCTCGATCCAGCGCCGCCACCAGAAGGTGGTCGAGGAAGCGCCGTCGCCCTTCGTCACGCCCGAAATGCGCAAGGCGATGGGGGAGCAGGCGGTCGCGCTGGCGCGGGCGGTGGGCTACTATTCCGCCGGCACGGTCGAGCTGATCGTCTCGGGCAAGGATCCGACAGGCAAGAGCTTTTACTTCCTCGAGATGAACACCCGACTGCAGGTGGAGCATCCGGTGACCGAGGAAGTGACCGGCCTCGATCTCGTCGAGCAGATGATCCGCGTCGCCGCCGGCGAGAAGCTCGCCTTCACCCAGGACGACATCAAGCTGAACGGGTGGTCGGTAGAGAACCGCGTCTACGCGGAAGACCCCTATCGCGGTTTCCTGCCGAGCACGGGGAGGTTGGTTCGCTATCAGCCCCCACTTCCTACCCGTCACCCCCGCGAAGGCGGGGGTCCAACTCCCAAGGCATCGACTCTTCAGCAAGATCAGGAGATGGATTCCCGCCTTCGCGGGAATGACGGCAATGACACTCCAATCGTTCGCATCGACGACGGCGTGTTCGAAGGCGGCGAGGTGTCGATGTTCTACGACCCGATGATTGCCAAGCTCGTTACCTGGGCCCCGACCCGCGAAGCTGCGATCGACGCGCAGATCGAGGCGCTGGACGCGTTCGACATCCAGGGCATCGGCCACAACGTCGATTTCCTCTCCGCCCTGATGCAGCACCCGCGCTTCCGGGAAGGCAATCTCACCACCGGCTTCATCGCCGAGGAATATCCCGACGGCTTCACCGGCGCTCCGACCGACGAGATGCTGAGCGCCGACCTTGCCGCCATTGCCGCTTTCATCGGCGCGGTGCAGGAGCGGCGCGCCTCGTTGATCGATGGACAGCTCAGCGGACCGGTCTCCGTTCCCGACGATCATGTCGTGCGGCTGGATGGCGGCGCCGAGCACAGGGTCCATTTCGAGCTCGACCGGGTGGTCGTGGATGGCGCCGATCCGCAGGTGCTCGATGCCGACTATGAACCGGGACAGCGTCTTGTCCGCGCCCGGATCGGCCCGCGTCAGCGCACTGTCCTCGTGGCCAAGGCCGGCCGCTCATGGAAGATGACGACCCGCGGTGCGACGCATCGGGTTACGGTCATGACGCCACTGGTCGCGGAGCTTGCCCGGCACATGATCGAGAAGGTCCCGCCGGACCTTTCCAAGTTCCTCATCGCGCCCATGCCCGGCCTGCTGACCCGGCTGGACGTCAAGGTCGGCGATCATGTCGAGGCGGGGCAGCCCGTCGCGGTGGTCGAAGCGATGAAGATGGAGAACATCCTGCGCGCGGAGAAGAGCGCCACCGTAAAAGCCACCCCGGTGGGCGCGGGGGAAAGCCTCAGCGTGGATCAGGTCATCGTCGAATTCGAGTGATCAGCGGCCGCGCAATTCGCTGCGCCTAAGCTTGCCGGTGGCGGTCCTGGGAAGGGCAGTCACGAACTCGATGAGGCGCGGATATTTGTAGGGGGCAATGCTGTCCTTGACGAATGCCTGCAGCTTTTCGGTCAGCTCGGCGCTTGGCTCCGCGAAGTCGGCCAGCACGACGAAGGCCTTCACCTTCTGCCCCCGTTCCGCGCAGGGAACGCCGATGACGGCGCATTCGGCGACGGCCGGGTGCGCCAGCAGCGCACTCTCCACCTCGGGCGCGCCGATGTTGTAGCCGGAGCTGACGATCATGTCGTCGCTGCGAGCCAGGTACCAGAAATAGCCGTCCTCATCGCGGCGATAGGTGTCGCCCGTGACGTTCCAGCCGTTGCAGACATAGTCGCGCTGACGTTCGTCGGCGAGGTATCGGCAACCGGTCGGCCCCTTGATCGCGAGGCGGCCGGGACCTTCGCCGGCGATCTCGTCGCCTTGCGCGTCGAGCAGGGTGGCCGTGTAGCCCGGCACTGCGCGGCCGGTCGCACCGGGGCGGATGTCGTCGCCACTGGCGGAGATGAAGATGTGCATCAGCTCGGTCGAACCGATGCCGTCGATGATGCGGATGCCGGTCCGTTGCTCCCACGCCTCGAAGGTCGCCTTGGGAAGATGCTCTCCGGCGGAGATGCAGGCCCGCAAGCTGTTGAGCGCGCGATCGAGTCCGGGATGGGCCAGCATCGCCTTGTAGGCGGTCGGCGCGGTGGCCAGGTGCGTAACTCCGTGCCGGGCGATTGCTTCCAGCATGGCCGGTGGGCTTGCCTGCTCCAGCGTTGCCGTCGCGGCACCGGCGCGCAGCGGGAACAGCAAAGTCGCTCCAAGCCCGAAGGTGAATGCAATCGGGGCCGAGGTCAGCACGATGTCGCCCGGCTTCAGGCCGATCAGGTGGCTGGCGAAGCTGTCGCAAGGCGCGAGTACATCGCGGTGGAAGTGGACGCAGCCTTTCGGCGCTCCCGTAGTGCCGCTGGTGAAGGCGATCAGGGCGGGGTCGTCGCTGGCCGTGTCATGCGGGGGCAGGGGCGCAAGTTCACGGGTCCGGGTTTCCAGCTCCCCCCGGCCGTAGTCGCCATCATATTTGACGATGGTCTTGACGAAGCGGGTCTGCGACACGGCTTCGCGAAGATCGCCGATAAAGCGGCTGTCGCAGATCGCGTGGCTGATCTCCGCCTTGTCGATCACCGTCGCAATCTCGCCTGGACGGAGGAGCGGCATGGTGGCGACGACCACGCCCCCCGCCTTCAGCACACCGAGCCAGGCGGCGAACAGCGTGTAGCCGTTCGGCCCTCGCAGAAGCACTCGATTGCCGGGCTGCAGGCCATGCTCCTCGACCAGCAGGCGGGCGATTCGCCCGGAGAAATCGTCGAGTTCGCCGTAGGTCCACCGTCCGTGCTCGTTGAGGACCGCGAGCGCGTCCGGCGCGCCGCCGTTCAGCAATTCGACGGCGGCGTTCAATCGCTCGGGATAGTGCAATTCCTGCAAGTCGAAGCGGAACTCGGGCAGCAGCTCGGACGGGGGCAGCCGGTCCCGAACGAAGCGATCGTAACTCATTCGGGCACGACCGCCGTTGCCTCGATCTCGATCTTGGCGGCGGGTTCCACCAGTCGCACGACCTCGACCAGCGCCATCGCTGGATAATGTGCGCCGATGATCGTCTTCCAGGCGGCGCCGATGTCCGCAAGCGATGCGCGATATTCCTCGATGCTCGTTACATAGCAGGTCAGCCGGGCGATGTTTTGCGGCCCCGCCCCGTCGCAGGCGAGGATCGTCAGGACGTTCTGCAGCGCCTGGGCGAATTGCCCCGCGAGCGCGTCGCTGCCGAAGCGCTCGTCCGTGTCCCAGCCGACCACGCCGGCCGTGAAAATCACGCGCCCCCGCGCCGCCATGCCGTTGCTGTAGCCCTTGGGCCGCGGCCAGCCGGGCGGCAGTAGGGCCTTCATCAGCGCTGCTCCTTCAACAGGTCCCGGGCGATGATCTGGCGCTGCACCTCGGAGGCTCCCTCGTAGATGCGCAACGCCCGGATTTCCCGATAAAGTTCCTCCACCTTGGCGCCCTTGGTGACTCCAAGGCCGCCGTGCAGCTGGACCGCCATGTCGATCACCTTCTGCGCCGCTTCGGTCGCGTGGAGCTTGGCCATTGCGGCGGTGCGCCGCTGGCTGGCGTAGCGCTCGGTATCCTGTTCCCAAGCGGCCCGAGCGATAAGCAGGGCGGACGCGTCGATCATCGTTGCCATTTCCGCCAGGTTCGCTTGAGTCACGGCATTGTCGGCCAGCGTACCGGAGCCGAGGCGGCGGGAGCGGCTGAACCCCAAGGCCTCGGCCAACGCGCGGCGGGCGAGCCCGAGGGCTGCGGCACCGACACTGACCCGAAAGCGATTGAGCGTGCGCATGGCGATGGCAAAGCCGTCTCCAGGAGCGCCAACCAGCGCGTCCAGCGGCAGGCGAACCTCATCGAAACGCAGGCGGGCGAGCGGGTGCGGGGCGATCACCTCGATCCGCTCGGCAACGCTGAGGCCCGGCGTGGCGGAGGGGACAAGAAAGCAGGACAGGCCGCCGTGACCCGCGCCACCGGTGCGGGCGAAGACGGTGAAGAAGTCGGCAATGGTGCCGTTGGAGATATAGCTCTTCTCGCCTGACAACAGCCACTCGCCGTCGACTTGTCTTGCCTCCATGCGGAGGTTGGCTGCGTCGGAGCCAGCCTCGGGCTCCGTCAGGGCAAAGGCGGCAATAGCATCGCCGCGAGCGACCCGGGAACCCCAATCCAGCTTCTGCTCGTCACTGCCGCGATCGATAACAGGACCGAGGCCTAGCCCCTGCATGGCAAAGGCGAAGTCGGCAAGGCCGGAGTGAAAGGCCAGCCGCTCGCGAACGATGGCGATGGAGCGGATCGAATAGCCGAGCACGCTGTAGGGATCGGCCAGCTGCAGCAGCGGCGTTTCACCCAGAGCGTGGACCAAGGTGCGGCAGCTGGCATCCACATCCAAGTGGTCGATGTGCGGGTTGGCGGCGCACCAGTCGTCGGCCCAACCCCACACTTCACGATGGTGTGGCTCATAGAAGGGCCAGTCCAGGTGGCCGCTTGGTGCCGACGAAACTGCGGCCGGGAAGCAGTGTTCGGTCATCGGGCGGGCGCAGTAAGGTGACAAAGGTAACGCCCACGTGCATTCGGAAATGCCATTCCTGCAAGCGTCGCCGCGCAGGAACAAGGAAGCATCCGCAGTGCTTGCGAGTGGCTCATCGAGAGGAGCCTAGCCCAAGCCATTGGTTGTAGGACAGCAGCGTCAATCACCGCGAAACTCAGGCGTCCGCTTGGCGGCGAAGGCCTGATAGGCCCGATGGAAGTCCTTTGTCTGCATGCACTCGGCCTGCGCCTCCGCCTCGGCGTCGATCGCCTCGTCGATGGACATATCCCACTCGGCATCCAGCTGCCGTTTCGTCACGGCATGGGCCCGCGTCGGTCCGCGCGCGAGCGATTCGGCAAGCTTCGCCGCTTCTGTGGCGACATCGTCGGACAGGCGGTTCCAGAAGCCCCAGCGCAAGCCTTCTTCGGCGTCCATGGTCCGACCGGTGAACAGGAGCTCGGCTGCCCGGCCATGACCGATGATCCGGGGCAGGATCGCGCATGCCCCCATATCGGCGCCCGACAGTCCGACCCGGGTGAACAGGAAGGCGGTCCTGGCCTCGGGCGAGGCGATCCGCAGGTCGCTGGCCATCGCCAGGATCGCGCCCGCGCCGGCGCAGACCCCTTCCACCGCGGCAATGATGGGTTGCGGACAGGCGCGCATCGCCTTTACCAGATCGCCCGTCATTCGGGTGAATTTCAGCAACCCGCCTTCGTCCATCCGGGTCAGCGGGCCGATGATTTCGTGCACGTCCCCGCCGGAGCAGAAATTGCCTCCGGCCCCAGTCAGTACGACCGTCCGAACCGCGCCGGTATGCTCGAGTTCCCGGAACAGGTCCCTGAGTTCGGCATAGCTTTCGAACGTCAGCGGATTCTTCCGCTCCGACCGGTTGAGGGTGATTGTCGCTACCCCATCGGCGAACGACCAGAGGAAGTGGGTCGGCTCCAGCGTTTGCGGGTCCACGCTCATGCCGTGGTGCCTCCATCGACCGTCAGGCAGGCGCCCGTGACGGAGCCCGCGTCGGGATGGCACAGATACAGGATCGCGTGCGCGACCTCGGCCGCGCTGACCAATCGGCCATTGGCATTCAATGCTGCCAGGCTTTGCCGCGCCTCCGCCTCGCTGCGCCGGGTGACCCGGGCGATCCTGGCGGCGCTGTCGTCCACCATCGGCGTGTCGACAAAGGCCGGGCACACGGCGTTCACCGTCAAACCGGTCCTGGCATATTCCAGCGCCAGGCTTTTGGTCAGGCCGACAGCGCCATGCTTCGACGCGACATAGGGGGCGGCATAGGCTGCGCCCCGCAGGCCGGCGACGGACGCCACGATCACCAGCCGCTTTCCATTGCCTTCCAGCAGATCGGGCAAGGCGAGTTGCGCCCCGTCGAACAGGGCGGTCAGGTTGGTGGCGATAATCCGGTCCCATGTCTCACGCGGGGTGCGGACGAATGGCGCACTGTCACCGATGCCGGCGTTCAGGATCACGAAGTCGAACGGCCCGTTCGCCGCCCGCGCATCGGCGAAGGCACGTTCGGTCGCGTCCCGGTCGGTCACGTCGCAAGTGACGGCGACACCGCCGATTTCGTCCGCGACCTGACCCAGATGCTCCGCCCGGCGACCGATCAGGCTGACCCTGGCGCCCTCCTGCGCAAGCGCTCGGGCGGCAGCCGCACCGATGCCGGTACCTCCACCGGTAATCAGCGCATGCTTTCCGCCAGCCCAGCCCATCCGACATTCCTCCCGACGAAGAGCTTGGCCGACCCCGCATCGCGTGGCAACAGGCGCGCCGAGGAGATGCCTTCATGAAGACCAGAGCCGCCGTCGCCTTTGAAGCCAAACGCCCGCTGGAGATCGTCGAGGTCGACCTGGAGGGACCTCGCCCCGGCGAGGTGCTGGTCGAGATCATGGCCACCGGCATTTGCCATACGGACGCATACACGCTCGACGGGCTCGATAGCGAAGGGCTGTTCCCCTCGATCCTGGGCCACGAAGGGGCCGGCATCGTCCGTGAGGTGGGGGCCGGTGTGACGTCCGTCGTGCCGGGCGATCATGTGATCCCGCTGTACACGCCCGAATGCCGCCAGTGTAAGTCGTGCCTGTCCGGCAAGACCAACCTGTGCACTGCCATCCGCGCGACGCAGGGCAAGGGCGTCATGCCCGATGGCACCAGCCGCTTCAGCTACCGCGGCCAGCCGATCTTCCACTACATGGGCTGTTCGACCTTTTCGAACTTCACTGTGCTGCCAGAGATCGCCGTGGCGAAGATCCGCGAGGACGCCCCCTTCAAGACCAGCTGCTACATCGGCTGCGGCGTGACGACCGGTGTCGGGGCGGTAGTCAACACCGCCAAGGTCCAGGTCGGCGAGAATGTGGTGGTCTTCGGACTCGGCGGCATCGGGCTCAACGTCATCCAGGGCGCGCGGCTGGCCGGGGCCAACCGGATCATCGGCATCGACATCAATCCGGACCGCGAAGAGTGGGGTCGCAAGTTCGGCATGACCGACTTCCTCAATACCAAGGGCATGAGCCGGGAGGAAATCGTCGCCAAGGTGGTCGAGCTGACAGACGGCGGGGCTGACTACAGCTTCGACTGCACCGGCAATACCGAGGTCATGCGGACCGCGCTGGAATGCTGTCACCGGGGCTGGGGGACCAGCATCATCATCGGTGTTGCCGAGGCCGGGAAGGAGATCGCGACGCGGCCATTCCAACTCGTCACCGGCCGCAACTGGCGCGGAACCGCATTCGGCGGAGCGAGGGGGCGGACGGATGTTCCGAGGATCGTCGACTGGTACATGGACGGGAAGATCGAGATCGACCCGATGATCACCCATGTGCTCAGCCTCGACGAGATCAACAAGGGGTTCGACCTGATGCACGAGGGCAAAAGCATCCGGTCGGTCGTGGTTTACTGAAGGAGGCAGGCGCATGTTCAATCACATCATGGTCGGGTCCGGCGATCTCGATCGGTCCCGCCGCTTCTACGATGCGGTGCTTGGAACACTGGGATTCTCCGGCGAGCCACTTCGCAACGTGGCCGACAGCGGGCACGCTCGGCTATTCTACCGGCACAACGGCGGCACCTTTTGCGTGTCGGAGCCGATCAATGGCGAGCCGGCCAGCCCCGCCAATGGCGGCACCATCGGCTTCAAGTGCGATTCGCCCGAGCAGGTCCGCGCCTTCCACGACGCGGCGGTGGCGAACGGGGGCACCTCGGCCGAAGATCCGCCCGGCCTTCGCCAGGGCGCACTCGGCGCCATGCACCTGAGCTACGTCCGCGACCCGGACGGTAACAAGCTGTGCGCCATCCATCGCCCGGCGCAATGACGTTGGAGATTGTCAGCGAGGCGCTGAGCCATGGTGGACGGCAGCTGGTCTGCACCCATCAGTCGGGGGCGACCGGCACGCCCATGACCTTCTCGCTGTTCCTGCCGCCACAGGCGGAGCGGCAGCCGGTGCCATTGCTGACCTATCTGTCGGGGCTGACCTGCACCCACGCCAACGTGACCGACAAGGGCGAATATCGGGCCGCCTGCGCTGAGCATGGCGTGGCGTTCCTTGCTCCCGACACCAGCCCGCGGGGCGAGGGGGTGGCCGACGAAGAGGGCTGGGACATCGGCCTGGGCGCGGGCTTCTACGTGGATGCCACGCGGGAGCCATGGTCACGGCATTACCGCATGTGGAGCTACGTCACCGAGGAGCTGCCGAACCTCGTCGCGGCGCAGTTTCCGCTCGACATGAGCCGGCGGGCAATCAGCGGACATTCGATGGGTGGTCATGGCGCGCTGACGGTCGCCCTGCGCTCCCCAGGATCGTTCCGCAGCGTGTCGGCCTTTGCGCCGATCGTTGCGCCGGCGCAGGTTCCGTGGGGGGAGAAGGCGTTCTCACGCTACCTGGGTGACGACCGGGCGGAGTGGCGGCAGCACGATGCCGTCGCGCTGATCGGGCAGGGCAGACGCTTGCCGGACCTCCTGGTGGATATCGGCGAGGCCGACCCATTCCTGGAGCGGGAGCTGAAGCCCGAGCTGCTCGAGGAGGCCTGCGCCAGTGCCGGCCAGCCGCTGACCCTGCGGCGCCATGGCGGTTACGATCACAGCTATTACTTCATCTCGACCTTCATGGCCGAGCATATCGGCTGGCACGCCGAGCGGTTGAGGTAGCCCTCAGGCGATCCAGTGAATGTCGATCGGCTGCTCGGCCTCCGCCAGCAGTCGGCCGACCGGCAATTTGCTGCTCTGCCCATCGGCGATCGCGCGCTCCACGAGGTCCTTGCGTTCCTCGCCTTCGACCGTGATCAGGATGGCGCGGGCGGAAAGCAGCGCCGAGCGGGTCAAGGTCACGCGCGGCTCGCCCGAAGCGGGCGCCAGGCCGACGGCGCGCCTCGCCTTGGGGGCATCGAGCGCATTTTGCAGGTCCGGTCCGTCGGCCAGACCCGCAACCTCGCCAGCTGAACCGACGGTCAGCCAGGCAAGGTCCGGCGGCCAGGGCAGGTCCTGCAGGCGGGCATCGGCCGCGTTGCCGGCCATCGCGAGATCGGCGTTGGGAGTTCCAAAGGGCACGACCCGCGCGCCGAGCGGCAGGAAGCGCTGGGCAAGAGCGCGCGCACGGCTGTTGGGGTTGTCCACGGCGACGGGCAGATCGTCCGTCGCGATGATGGCGACCTTCTTCCACGGCAGCTTGGCAGACGACAGCTTGTCGAGCACCGCAGCCGGAGCATCGCCGGGCAGCGCAAGCAGTGCGGCGTCGCGCGCTTCGACGGCACTTTCGACGATGAAGCCAATGTCGCCGGCGACCGCGTCGGCCCACTCGCCCGGCTCCTCATAGTCCCAGAACTCGGCTTCAATCATCGCGGCGCTCTCTTTCCAGAATGGTGGCCGCTCTTCACCGGGCGGCGCAAAAAGTAAATGCGGACTGCCGCCCATTCGGTGGCGGTGGTGCGGGTTTCTTTACGCTTGGGTCTTACAAAGCTCTTCATGACCAATGGCTTCAAGCTTGCAACCCGCGCCGCGTTTCAGGCGATCATCGACCTCCAGGGTGAACGGGTGTTTGCTTATGAGGCGCTGATCCGCGGTGGCGACGGGCAGGGCGCGGCGTTCGTGCTCGGACAGGTGGATGCCGAGCAGATCGGCAGTTTCGACCAGTCTTGCCGGGTGACCGCGATCCGGGACGCGGCCGCGGCCGGCATCGTCGCGACAGGGGCCAAGCTGTCGATCAACTTCCTGCCTTCCGCCGTGACCTCGCCCCGCCTGGGCGCCCAGCTCACGCTCGATACGGCGCGGGAGGTTGGCTTTCCGGCCAATCGCCTGATCTTCGAATATAGCGAAAACGAAAAGGTCGACGCGGCTCATATCCAGGCGATCGTCAGCGCCTATCGGGAACTTGGCTTCACGACCGCGATCGACGATTTCGGCACCGGTCATGCAGGCCTTGCCCGGTTGTCGACCGTGCACACCGACATGGTCAAAGTCGACATGGACTTGATCCGCGACATCGACCGCGACAACCGCAAGCGCGCAATATTGGAAAGCCTGGTGCTGCTGATGCGGCGGCTGGGGACCGAGGTCATCGCGGAGGGCGTGGAAACGGAGGAAGAACTGGCCGTGCTTCGCCTGTTCGGAGTCCGCTATGTCCAGGGGTATCTGTTCGGCAAGCCGACGCTGGGGGCGCTACCCCCTTACCCGGACCGGCTGCGTCGCGCCGGAGTCGCGCATCGCCACCGCCCCGCGAGCGCCCGCGCGGCCGGCTAGGCCTGGACTGCTGCCGGCACCAGCGCGTCCGTGAAGCGCTTCAGCCACCACATCACGTCTTCGGTCTGGACGTTATCGAACATCGCCTGCCAACGCCGCTTTCGCTCACCCAGCGGCATGGCCAGCGCAGTGCGAATCGCGTCGGACAGTTCCTCCGCGCTGTAGGGATTCACCAACAGGGCATCCGGCAGCTGACAGGCCGCACCGGCAAAACGCGAAAGGATCAACACGCCGGGGTTTTCGGGATCCTGCGCGGCGACGAATTCCTTGGCGACCAGATTCATCCCGTCACGCAGCGGGGTGACGAGCCCGATCCGCGCGGAGCGGTAAACGCCGGCCAGCACGTCGCGCGGGTAGCCTTGGTTGACGTAGCGGATCGGCACCCAGTCGAGATCGGCGTGCGCCCCATTGATGCGGCCGGAAAGTCCTTCCAGCTCGTTGCGGATGCGCTGGTAGCTTTCCACCGTCCCGCGTGACGGCGGCGCGATCTGCAGGAGGAACACTTCCTTCCGCTCCTCGGGGTTTTCCACCAGAAAGCGCTCGTAGCCCTGGAACCGCTCCTCCAGTCCCTTGGAGTAATCGAGCCGGTCGACGCCGACGATCAGCGCCCGGCCGTTGGAGCTTTCCCGCATCCGATCGCAGGTGGCGCGGGCCTCTTCGCTACTGGCAAGCTCGCTGAACTCGGCGGCGTCGATGCCGATCGGACAGGTCAGCAGGCGCACCTCCTGGCCGTCCAGCTGAAGCACTTCGTCCGCATAGGTCGCACCGCATTCCGCGACGGCATAGTCGACGAAGCTCTGCAGCCATTCGTCGGTGTGAAAGCCGACCACGTCATAAGCGGCGAGCGACCGGACCAGCTCATTTGCCTCGGGCAGCGTCGCGAGCAGGCGCCGTGGGGGCCACGGGATGTGGAGGAAGAAGCCGATCCGGTTGCGACACCCGCGGGCCCGCAGCTCGCGCCCCAGCGGGATCATGTGATAATCCTGCACCCAGACAACGTCGTCCGGCTCAATCAGCGGGAGGACCGTATCCGCGAAGCGCTGGTTGGTCCGCTGATAGCCACCGGCGAAGTCGCGCTCATATTCCGCCAAGTCGATCCGATAGTGAAACAGCGGCCAAAGCGTCCGGTTGGCGTAGCCGTTGTAATATTCGTCGACGTCCTGTTCCTCCAAATCCACCGTTGCCGTCGTGACCCCGCCCTCGCGGCGAAATGTGATCTGCCCGCTGAATTCTTCGGTCTGTTCGCCCGACCACCCGAACCACAGCCCGCCCGATTGGCGAAGGGCGGACGTCAGCGCGACCGCAAGCCCGCCCTGCGATCCGTCGGACGCGACGGTGACCCGGTTGGAGATGACGATCAGGCGGCTCATCGAATGGCACTCCAGGGTTTGCTGAGTAGGACGGCGCAATTGATCGTTCCAACCAGCGAGTAGGTCTGCGGATAGTTGCCCCACAATTCGCCGGATTGCGGGTCGATGTCTTCGGACAGGAGGCCGGCGTCGGTCCGACGTGCTAGCATCTCGTCGAACAACGCGCGGGCATCCTCCTCCCGCCCGGTCGCGTGCAGGGCTTCGATCAGCCAGAAGGTGCAAACGTTGAAAGCAGTTTCCGGCAGGCCGAAATCGTCTTCCGTCGCGTAGCGGAGCATGTGCGATCCGCGCCGCAACCCATCCTCCACCGCCTTCAGCGTTCCTTCGAAGCGGGGATCGTCGGGGGAGAGGAAGCGCAGGTCGAGCAGCTGGATGAGGCTGGCATCGAGGTTGTCGTCTTCGAAGGTGGCCGACATGCGCTTGCTGTCCTCCCGCCAGGCTGCGCCCTCGATCCGCCGGCGGATGACCTCCGCCCGATCCGCCCAATGGGCAGCCCGATCGTGAAGGCCCAAGGCAATGGCGGCGTGCGACAGGCGGTCGCAGGCGGCCCAGCACATGGCAGCAGAGTAGGTGTGGATATGCTTGCGGCCGCGCAACTCCCACAGCCCTGCGTCGGGCTGATCGTGAAGCGCGAAGGCCCGATCCCCGACTTGTTCGAGCGACTGGAAATCCTCGACGGTGGATTTTCGGAACAAACGCTCGTCGAAAAAGGCCTGCACGTTGGACAGAACAATCTGCCCGTAGGCGTCGTGCTGAACCTGTTCGAAGGCAAGATTCCCGACCCGAACCGGACCCATCCCGCGATACCCCGGCAGCCCGGGCTCCTCGCGCTCGGCGAGAGTGGCCTCGCCGGCGACGCCGTACAGCGGCTGGATATGTCCGCCCCGGGCGGAGTCGACGATGTTGCGGAGATATTGAAGGTAACCCTCCAGCACATCGAGCGCACCGAGCCGGTTCAGCGCCTGGACGGTATAATAAGCATCGCGCACCCAGCAGTAGCGATAGTCCCAGTTACGGCCGGAATTCGCGTGTTCGGGCACCGAAGTCGTTAGGGCCGCGACGATCGCACCGGTTTCCTCATGCTGGCAAAGCTTGAGCGTAATGGCGCAGCGGATCACGGCTTCCTGCCATTCCAGCGGCGTCGCCAGGCCCCGGACCCACTCGCGCCATTCCGACGTGGTGCGGGCAAGCATGTCCTGTCCGGACCGGTGAAGCTCGCCGCTAAAGCTTTCGTCCGGTCCCAGGAAAAAGGTCAGCGGTTGTTCCAGGCGGAACATGCGTTCCTCCCGCATCAGGCCGACTGGGGCGTTGGTGGTGAGGCGCATGTTCATGTCGGAGTTGGCCACCCGCAAGTGATTGGAACCGCCCGGAAGCAGGTCCGCGGGCCGGCCCCAGTCGCGGGTCGGACGGAGCCGGACCCGGATGCGCGGACTTCCGTTGAGCGGCCGTATCAGCCGAACGAACGCGGCCGGCCGATAGGTTCGTCCGTCGCGGCGGTAGCGCGGGCAGAAATCGATGATCTCGATGGCGCTGCCGTTGGCGTCCGTTTTGCGAGTCATCAGGATCGGCGTGTTGCGGAGGTAGGATTGCTCCACCAACACGCAGTCGTCGAGATCGATCGCCCAGAAGCCATGCTCGGGCTGCTCGCCGCCCAGCAGGCTGGAGAAGACGGGATCGCCGTCGATCCGTGGAACGCAAGCCCAGACCAATGAGCCGGCTCGATCGATGAGCGCGCTGACCTGGCAGTTGCCGATCGGCCAGAGGTTGAGATCGCTCATGCCAGCGCCTCGACTGCTTCGTTCAGCCACCGCATGACCGAGTCCACATCGGGCAGGCGATAAAGCGCCTCCGTCGGCCGCTGATCGCCGACCAGGACGCCGGCACCGCCAAGCCTGCGGGCAGCGGCGAACCCGTGCTCGTCGGTGAGGTCGTCCCCAAGGAAGATCGGGCGGGTTCCGGCAAAGGGCGGTTGTTGCATGAAGCGATAAAGCGCCCGGCCCTTGTCGGCTCCCGCAGGCTTGAGTTCGAACACCAGTTTTCCGGGCTGGAGCTCGAGGCCGGTGGCCGTCGCAGCCTCCATCGCCGCGGCCCGGCATAGCTCCTCGGCGTGCGGGGCCTGCCGAAAGTGAAGCGCAACGCCAAGCGGCTTTTCCTCGACCAGTACGCCGGGATGAGCGGCCTGCAATCGCCGTAACTGTTCGATCACGCCGTCGAGTGACGCGGGGCGATCGACGGCGGCCGGGTCTTCGCCCGCCTCCGCATGCTCCAGCCCATGGCTGCCCCCGACCGCAAGACCGGTCGGATGGAGGTAGGAACGCACGTCGCGGACCGAACGGCCAGTGAGAATGGCCAGGCGGCCGTCCAGCAATTCGCCGAGACGGTCCAGCAGGCTTGTGAGCCCGCCATCGACTGCGATCGTATCCGGCGATGGGGCGAGTTCGACCAGCGTTCCGTCAAAATCGAGGAACAGGCTTGCGCTGGAAAGAAGGGTCGCAGGCGGCTTGGCTAGCATCGGGCTGCCTTGCCCGCTGAAGCGGCGATTGGCCACCATTTCAAATGCCGGTGTTCTGTCGTCAAATCGCCACCGCAGGAAGGTGGTGGTGACCCCTACGGGAATCGAACCCGTGTTTCAGCCGTGAAAGGGCCGCGTCCTAACCGCTAGACGAAGGGGCCATGAACAGGCGGAGGTGCGCTTAGGGGAGCGGTCCGTGGCGGTCAAGCGAGTGCGGCGTCATCGAGGTGCATTTCCGCCTTGTCGCCACCGTTCCACTCGTCCCGCTTGATCGATCCGGCGAGCCACAGGTGGCGATCGCCGGGCGTAGCAAGCAGGGCCTGGCCGAGCGGCGTGTCGGCGGAGCGGAAGGCGATCCACTTGAATGAGGCCCCGTCATCGCCGCAGGCGAGCCCGCGAACGTGGCCATTGCCGACGATTCCGACCTTGAGCAGACGTGCGCGGCCGGAAACGATGCGCGGGCTTGGCCAGCCGGCGCCGTAGGGGCCGCCCGCGTCCAGCGCCTCGCACAGGCCGGCCGAAACGCCGCGCGGGGCGCAAACGGAATCGATCAGCAGGGCACGGCCGGCCAAAGCCTGTTCGACATCGGCCGCCATCCGATCCTGAAGATAAGCGCGCAGTGGCTCGACCCCGCCTGGAGCGACGGTCAGGCCGGCCGCCATCGCGTGTCCGCCGCCGGCCACCAGCAGTCCGCTATCCTTCGCTGCGAGAACCGCGGCACCCAGGTCCACCTTGCTGATCGAACGGCCGGAACCCTTGCCGGTGCCCCCATCGTCGAGCGCAACGACGATCGCCGGGCGGCCGAATCGTTCCTTGATGCGGCCCGCGACAATGCCGATCACGCCGGGATGCCAGCCGGCGCCGCTCACGAGAATTACCGGCGCGTCGCCCTGCTGCTCGGCCTGGAGCATGGCTTCGTCCAGCACGAGTTGTTCGATGGCCCGACGTTCCTCGTTGAGACGATCCAGCTCGGCTGCCAGATCACGCGCCTCTTGCGCGCAGGTGGTGGTCAGCAGGCGCACGCCAAGGTCCGACTTGCCGACCCGTCCCCCCGCGTTGATTCGCGGCCCGAGTGCGAAGCCCAGGTCGCGGCAGCTGGGTGCCTTGGTCAGCCGGGCGGCGTCAGCCAGGGCGGCCAGGCCGATGTTCTGCGCGCCGGCCATGACCTTGAGGCCCTGCGCGACGAACGCGCGATTGAGGCTGTGAAGCTTGGCGACGTCCGCCACGGTACCAAGCGCCACCAGGTCGAGCAGATCGAGCAGCTTCGGCTCCGGCCGCGCCGCGAAATGCCCGCGGCGACGTAACTCCCGAATTAGGGCCACTCCCAGCAGGAAAGCCATTCCGACCGCAGCGACATGGCCGTGCGCCGCGCCAAGCTGGTCCTCGTCCAGACGGTTCGGGTTCACCAACGCGTGACACAGGGGCAGGGCAGAGGCGCACTGGTGATGATCGACGACGACCACATCGAGCCCTGCATCATGCGCGGACTGCAATGCGTCGAACGCCTGCGCGCCGCAGTCGACGGTGATGACGAGTCCGGCCCCTCCGGCCTTGAGCTGGAGCAAGGCGGCGGCGTTGGGGCCGTAACCCTCGGTCATTCGATCGGGGATGTAGGTGACCGGGTCGATCCCGAGCCGGCGCAGCAGCAGGGTCAACAGCGCCGAACTGGTCGCGCCGTCGACGTCGTAATCGCCGAAGATCGCGATCTGCTCGCCCCGTTCGATCCCATCGGCGACCCGGGCCGCCGCCTTGTCCATGTCCCGGAACACGGAGGGGTCGGGCAGGAAGTCCCGAATGGTGGGCTGGCGGTGGCGCGCAAGATCGGCGCGCTCCACTCCGCGGGCGAGCAGCAGTTCGTCCACCAGCGCGTCCGGCGTCAGTTCCCCGTCCTGCGGCCGCCGCCAGCGCCAGGGCTGTCCGCCCAGCGACCTTTCCACCCCCAAGGCAAAACTCATGCGAAGCGGGATAGCAGAGCGTCGCGAACCTGACTCGCCCTTTTTCGCGGCAGGGCGGGAATGGAATGGCCGGAGAAGCCGGTGCCGACGGCAACCCCGACTGTCAGCTGGGCAATGCCGAAGCGCCGGCTCACCACATTCTCGGTAAGATCGACGCTCTGGACGTTTCGAAGCGGGAGGATCGTTGTTCGCCGCCGCCACCAGCCGGTCCGCACATGCAGTGCATCATCGGCAAAGGTGAACGCGGTCCGGTGCCACGCCAGCCAGCGCGCGGCAACGCCAAGCAGCATGGCGCCGAGCAGGATGGAGAGGGCGATCAGCGCAGGTGCGAGCCGTTCGAGGATCTGATCCTGAACCCCCGGGGCCAGATAGATCGGAAAGGCAATGAGGACCCCCAGCGCCGAAGCAACGATCATGAACGGCAGGGCAAGCCCAAGCGCCAATGACCAGATGTAAGCCTTCGAAACGCGCTCCCACCCAGCTTCCGGCTGAGCGGTCTGCCAATCGAGTTCGGCCAGAATGCGCTGGCTTTCCGCATGGCTGGCGAGCGGGGCAACAACCGTGTCGCCCTTGCCGCCCTCGTCCTGCGCAAGGCTCTGCAACTTCAATTCCACCCATCCGAACGCGTCGCGGATCGGGCCGGTCCGGATCAGTGCTGCCTGCGCCCGGCGGATGGGAACGGTCACGTCCGTTCTGGTCAGCAAGCCGCGCCGGCGGCGAAGGCCATTGCCGCTGCGATCGAGCCGGAACCCGTAGTCGCGCAGCAGCGTGCGCAGCAGACCCGTGGCGAGGCCGGCCGCGACCAGCAGCGCAAGCCCTGCCAAAACCGCGGCCACCCGGTGCTGTGCGGCATATTCGACCAGCGGGTTGCCGCTAAGCTGTCGTTCCCAGAATTGCCGCTCGAATGGATCGAAGCCGATCAGGTCGCCCATCGTCTGCGTAGCGCCGAACAGTCCGGCGAAGATCGCCAGGCTGAAGTTGAACAATCCGGCCAGCAGTACGCGGCGAAGATCCATTGCGAAGACTGTTGGTTGTTCCTCCGCGGCTTCGGCGTGCGGGTGCGGCTGAACTCCGCGGCGAGCGCGGACATGGTCGCGGAGCGCTTCGGCCCGGCGGAGGGCGATCGCCGGCAGCACGCCTTCCTCTTTGCCACCGGCGCTGGCGCCGCCCGTCTCGAACCTGACCTTGGCGATGCCGAGCAGCCGGGCAATCGGGCCCTGTTCCAGGTCGACATCCTGCACGCGGTCGAACGGGATCGAGCGGTGGGTGCGGCTGATGATGCCGCTGTCGATCCGGATCTCATGGGCGCCGACACGATATTCGAATCGCCGCCAGTAGAGGAACAGGCCGATCAGCAGGCCGACGAAGAGGAAGCCGGCAAGCATCAGGGCGATTTCGAGCCGGCCGGTCACCGCCAGATAGCCGATGCCCGCATAGCCCCCGGCGACGCCGCGCAGAGTGCCGCCCAGCCCGGTCAACAGGATCAGCGGGTGAAGCCGCTCGGGCGCGGCGAGGTCCGCGCTCACCGGCGCGTCCATCAGTCCAGGTCCGAACGGATGTGGCCGCGGATAAGATCGCGGATTTCTCCCGCCCGCTCCGGCGCGAGACCGGGCAGGGTGACGATGCTGTTGTGCGTGCCGGCGGTGTGGACGATCAGCGTCGCCGTGCCGAACAGCTTGTCGAGGGGGCCACGAGTCACGTCGATATGCTGGACCCGAACGAAGGGAACGACCGTGTCGGCATGAAAGAGCCAGCCGCGCACGACTTGCAGCAAGGCCGGGTGGAGGCGGTAGCCCAGCCGCTTCCAGATGCGCGGCGGCGCTGTGACCACCGTGATGAGCGCCAGCAGGGGTACGCCAACACTGAGCGCCCCCTGCCACCGAGTGCCGTCGAGTCCGACACCATCAAGCACCAGCGCGCCGATCACGACCGGCAGCCAGCTCATCAGCGTCCGTCCGCGGAGCACGTTGATGTAGCCGCGATCCACGGGTTCGAGGCCGGTGCCCGACGTCAGTTCTTCGAATTCTGCGACGGCAGCTGTCATAGCTTTATAATACGGTCACCGCTCCGGGCTTCAAGGGTCAGCGGCCGCGGTTATGCTCGCCATAGACCCGCCGCACCGTGCCGGAACTGGCGCGCATGACGATGCTTTCGGTGGTGTGATAGCCCTTGTGGCGCTTCACGCCCTCAAGCAGCGAGCCGTCGGTGACGCCGGTCGCCGCGAAGATGCAATCACCCTTGGCCATGTCCTCAAGGCGGTAGATGCGGTCGAGATCCTCGATTCCCCAGCGGGCGGCGCGGGCCCGCTCGTCATCGTTGCGGAACACGAGCCGGCCCTGGATCTGCCCGCCCACGCACCGCAGCGCCGCAGCCGCGAGCACGCCTTCCGGCGCTCCCCCCTGGCCCATGTAAACGTCCACGGTGGTTTCCGGATCGGTCACCGCGATCACCCCGGCGACATCGCCATCCGGGATCAGCACGATTCCGCAGCCCAGCGCCCGAAGTTCCGCAATGATGGACGCGTGGCGCGGACGATCGAGTACGCAGGCGATGATCTCGCTGGGTTCCACGCCCTTGGCGGCGGCAATCGCGCGAATATTCTCCGTCGGGCTCTTCGCCAGATCGATGGTGCCGTCCGGATAGCCCGGGCCGATCGCCAGCTTGTCCATGTAGACGTCGGGCGCGTTCAGGAGGCAGCCTTTCTCGGCGATGGCCAGTACCGCCAGCGCGTTCGGCCCGGCCTTTGCGGTGATGGTGGTTCCTTCAAGCGGATCGAGCGCGATGTCGATCGCCGGGCCGCTGCCTTGGGCGCATCCGACCTTTTCGCCGATGAAGAGCATCGGAGCCTCGTCGCGCTCGCCCTCGCCAATGACCACCGTGCCGTCCATCGGCAACTCGTTCAAGGCCGCGCGCATCGCTTCCACTGCCGCGTGATCCGCGGCCTTTTCATCGCCTCGGCCGACCAGCTTGGAAGCAGCGATGGCGGCGGCTTCGGTTACTCGAACCATTTCGAGGACCAGGACTCGGTCGAGGAGGCTGCTGGCGGTGATCAAGGGGCGGCTCCTGTTGGATATCTGTTGGTTTTCGGCAGCCGCTTACGGGGCCGGCTGGCTCCTGTCGAGCGAACCGCGCGTTAGGTTGTCATGAAGCCATTGATCATCTTACTCGTGACGGCCGCCCTTTCGGCCTGCGGCGGTGACGACACCATCGCCGCCAACACGGTTCCGCCGGACCTTGGCACCATGACCGAGGCGCCGGGGGACTGGTCGGCCCTGGCGCAGCTGGTGGGTCGCAGGCCAGCGGAAAGCGGGCTGCTGCAGCAAAGTCCGATTACTGTCGACTTGAACGCCCTGCTCGGCCCCGACGTCGGCAATTTCCGGCTGCAGATGGGCCGGGGAAGCCACCTGACGCGAGAGGATGGCGTGCTGGTGACGATCGGGGACGGCGGGGCGGCTTATCTCGTTCTGCAACCGGGCGACCATGCGATGGAGGCTGGGTTGAGGAAGCCGGGCGGCTGGCAACGCTACAACACCCCGGGGGCCAGCGTGCCGACGCCACCATCGGTCAGAACGCTGCTGGCGAACTAGTCGCCGACGGCTTCGTCTTCTTCATGTTCAAGGATGGCGGGGCGGATTCGGACCGCGCGCGCGCCCATGCGGGTTTCGAACAGAAAGATGGTGAAACCGAACGCCAGGCTGATCATCGACGCGATGAACAGCAGCGCGATGGCCGTCCCGACATGGGCGCCCGTCAGGCCGGCGGCGAACAACAGCACGACCACCAGGCACGTCAGCACAGCCGACAGGACCGACAGGAAGATGGCCCGGCTGACCAGCGCCATCCGGCGATCGAGGATGCGGATTTCGCGGATCAACCGGTCGTGCTCATCGCCGCGGCTGGCGAGCACCCTCGGTTCGAGCCCGCGGGCCCGATCGACGATCCGCGCAAGACGGGATGCGCACACGTTGAGGAAGGCCCCGACCCCGGCCAGCAGGAACACGGGCGCGACTGCCAGTTGAACGGTCTGGGCAACGGCCAGCGGGGAGTCGGTGGCGGGGAACATGGAAACCGCCTTCCGTTAGCATTTTCTTAGGGTCAAGGCGCAAGGCTGTGGCCCCAAGCGCATGCAAAGGGACGCTAGGTGACCAACGCCGCCACGGCCACGACCTTCGTCTTGCCATCCAGGTTGCCCTGGCTGGACGTGCCTGCGTCGGCTCCGCGGGACGAGCAGCCGCTCGATCCGGTCCGGCTGATGATCGGCGGGATCGCCGTGGACACGGAGGTTCAGGAAATCTCGCCCCTGGGCGCGACCTTGCGCGGGGCGCTGGACCTGCCGTTGGGGGCCGGAGTCGCGGCCGAGCTTGGAAACGGTCAGCGAGTGGACGCGGTGGTTGCCTGGCGCGGCGAGCAGGACGTCGGGCTGCGCTTCACCCGGCCGATCGACGTCATGGCGCTGATTACCAGGGAATTGGTGGCGCAGCCGGCCGATCGACGCACCATGCCACGGGTGGAAGTGCGCTGCAGCGCGTGGATCAAGGTCGCCGACCGGTTCCTGCCCGCCGTGATTCGCAACATTTCCGCTGGCGGTGTGCAGGTGGAGGGTGGCGAGATCCCGCCGGTCGGGGAGCCGATCAATCTGTTCCTGGAGGGATTGGGCATTCCACCTGGCGAAGTCATCTGGAAGCGCGGCGATCTGGCGGGCGTTTGCTTCGAACGGGAACTTAGCTGGCAAGTCATCCTGCCGTGGATCAAGGAACTGCACCGCCCGCGGCGCGGATGATGCCGACGCTGCCTACCCACCGCTGGCGACTGCCAACCGAGCAATTGGGCAGCAAAAGAGCGGCTTGACGCCGCTCCTTCGCTTCGGTCGGATCAACTCGCTATTGCGCGCCGATCACCATCGAGATGGCAACCTGAGGTCCGACCGGAAGTCCGGCCATCTGGCGCTCCGCCCGACGGATGGCGGCAGCGACCTGATCATCCGTGCTGCGGATCGCGAACACGGTGCACATGTCTGTCTCGTTGATGCCATTCAGTTCCCAGCAAAGATCGGACGCGGTGTTGGAGATCCGCCGCTTCAAGGTCTTCTGAGCGGGACGAAGGGCAAGGTTCAGGTCACCATAATAGACGGCCCGTTGAAGCTCGGGATCGATGGTCTGTCCCTTTACCGTGACATCGGGGCTCGGCGCGCTTGCAGCCTGGGTCGCCGCCCCGACCAGTCCGAACCCGAGAAAGCCTGCAGCTATCAGGCATGCGATTTTCCGGCTGTCCATGATGTCCTCCTGCACGATCGCTCCGAGTGCAACCGCTGGTGCCTTTTCGACGATCAGGAGTGAGAGTTCATTATCTTTTCGTTAATAACACTTGGCAACTCGGCTGGCTGTTCGGTGGACGATGAAATGGCTTCAGCCTTCGACGACTCGTCGGAAATGATCCGAAGCACGTCTTGCACGTGACTTTTGGCGACCGGGACGTGGGTTCCATCGAGCAGCCGTGCGACCCAGCGGTTATCGTTGTGGACGAGCCGTTCGATGAACCCGACGCGGACCAGCCAGGACCGGTGCAGCTTCACGAAACCGCACCCCTTCAGTCGCTTATAGAGCCGCTCCATCGTGGCGTGGACAAGGCAGTGCCATTCACCGACGTGGACCTTCATGTAATCGCCCTCGGCGACGACCTTGTCGATAAGGTGGCTTTCTACCCGTTTGCGGCCGTTCTGGCAGGGGAGCCACAACGCGGTCGTGGCCCCGCCCTCGACCCTGCGATCGATGGTGCGAACCACGAAGCTGGTTTCGATGCGCGACACGAACGCCGAAAGAGGTTCCCGCAACAGCTCCATCTTGGCGGTATACTCGGCGATGTCCTCGCAGTGCCCCTGGACGATCAGATCGAACGTGCCGCAAACCTCCATCGCCCGGTCCACATAGGGGCAGCCGAGAATGCAATTCTTGAACTCCTGCATACCTTCGGCAGGAGCGCGATGGTCGAACGCCAAGCACGCAACAACGGTGAGCTGGTTCATCTTGCAGTGCCTCCGAGGGCTGGAAGCAGGGGTCCGTTTACGCCTAAATTAACAACCCTGCAAACCGCTTGCGGCCTGCGGCGCTTGCTCGAAACTGCCGATTTCCTCCGCTAAGCAACGATACTCATGACTGTAAGCGACCTGGTACCCGACAGCGAACGACGCGGGCTGATCGGCGTACTGCCGCGGCGGACAAGGCCGTTCGCCTCGTTGATGCGGCTCGATCGACCGATCGGGACCTGGCTGTTGTATTGGCCTTGCGCATGGAGCGTGGCGCTCGCTGGAGTCGGCGGGCGCTGGGGCCTGCTCCTGTGGCTCGCCCTGGGCGCTTTTGCCATGCGCTCGGCCGGTTGCGTGTACAACGACATCGTCGATCGCGACCTCGATGCGCAGATAGAGCGAACCCGCTTGCGGCCCCTGGCAGCCAGGCGGGTGAGCGTGCAGGGGGCCTGGGCCCTGCTGGTGGCGTTGTCGCTGGTTGGACTGGTCGTCTTGCTCCAGCTTCAGCCGCTGGCGCAGATCATCGCTCTCGGCAGCCTTGCACTCGTCGCCGCCTATCCGTTCATGAAGCGGATCACCTGGTGGCCGCAGGCGTGGTTGGGACTGGTCTTCAGCTGGGGCGGACTGGTCGGCTGGCCAGCGGTGACCGGTTCGTTCGATTGGGCGCCGCTGTGGCTATGGCTGGGAAGCGTCGTCTGGGTCGTCGGCTACGACACGCTGTACGCCATTCAGGACAAGGAGGACGACGCGCTGGTCGGCGTAAAGTCCAGCGCTCGGGCGCTGGGGCGACGGGCGGCATTGGGCGTCGCGGTCTTCTACCTGCTGGCGGTGGTCGGTTGGGGTGCCGCGCTTTGGCGGGTGCGGCCGGAGTGGCTGGCGCTGCTCGCGCTGCTGCCGGCGGCATTGCACCTTGCCGGGCAGGTAGTGCAGGCCGATCCGGATGACGGCGACAAGGCGCTGGCGTTGTTCCGATCCAATCGCACCACCGGCCTGCTGGTCTTTCTCGCCTGCCTGGTCGTGGGGTTGAGCGCCGCCGAGTAGGCGCTACAGCCACGCCATGCTGACCCCCGATCACGCACAGGATATCGCCACCGGACTCGTGGAGCTGGCCAAAAGGAGCGGAGCCAGCGCGGCGGACGCCATGCTGGTGGCCGACATGTCCAGCAGCGTGTCGGTCCGGTTGGGCGAACTTGAGGACGTCAGCCGTTCCGAAGGGCAGGAGATCGGGCTGCGTGTGTTCGACGGCCAGCGGTCGGCTTCGGTGGCCTCGTCCGATTTTTCGGACGAAGCGCTTGCGGGGTTGGTTGAGCGGGCCGTGGCGATGGCGCGCGAGGCGCCGGAAGATCCGTACGCCGGGCTTGCGCCGAAAGAATTGCTGCTGACCGATGGCGCTCCGGATCTCGACACTTTCGATCCCCATGAGCCCCAGCCGGCCGAGCTGCGCGCGATGGCCCTTCGGGCGGAGAACGCGGCCCGCGCCGTTTCAGGCGTCACCAACAGCAACGGGGGCTCCGCTTCTGCCTCGCGCAGCACGGTCGCGCTGGCGACCTCGGGCGGTTTTGCCGGGTCGTATCGCTCGTCGGGGTTCAGCATATCGGCCAGCGTGGTTGCGGGCGACGGGCCGGCGATGCAGCGGGACTACGACTATCATAGCGCCCGCCATTTCGCCGATCTCGACGATCCGGAGGGGATCGGTCGCGAGGCGGCGGAGCGGGCGGTTGCACGGGTCGGTCCCATTAAGCCGCAACCGGGCCGCTATACGGTGTTGTTCGATTCGCGAGTGTCGACCTCTCTGCTTGGTCACCTGAGCAGTGCCATCAGCGGCGCGGCGATCGCACGGAAGACCAGCTTTCTTCTGGAACGGTTTGGCGAACAGGTATTTGCCGCCGGCGTGACGATCCGGGACGACCCCCATCGGCCGCGCGGCCTGCGGTCGCGGCCGTTCGACGGCGAGGGCCTGCCGGTGCGGGCGATCGACCTCGTGGCGGACGGTGTGCTGACCACCTGGCTTGCCGACAGTGCCGCCGCCCGGCAGCTGGGGATTGCGCCCACCGGCCACGCGGCGCGGGGCGTCAGCGGGGCCCCTGGGGCCGCGCCGAGCAACCTCACGTTGTTGCCCGGCAAACGGAGCCGGCAAGAATTGTTGGCAGCTTACCCTCGAGCGATCCTGGTTACCGAGCTGATCGGCCAGGGCGTGAACGGCGTGACCGGCGACTATTCGCGCGGCGCGTCCGGCTTCCTGATCGAAGGGGGCGAGATCGTCCGGCCCGTCGCGGAGATCACGGTCGCGTCGAACCTCAAGGACATGTTCGCGACCCTGGAGCCGGGAAGCGACCTTGCGCTTCGGCGCGGGATCGATGCGCCGACCGTGCTTATTCACGAGATGACGGTGGCGGCGGGCTGATCCCGAGCCGTGCCGCATCGATCTTGATGCAGCGGTTCATCACGACCTTCAGACCGGCAGCTTCGGCACGGGCGGCCGCGTCTTCGTTGATCACGCCCAGCTGCAGCCAGACGGCCTTGGCGCCGGCCGCGATCGCCTGATCGACCGCTTCGCCGGCTGCCTGCGGCCGGCGGAAGATATTCACGATGTCGATTGGCACGCCGATCTGCCCGAGGTCGTGCCAGACGTATTCGCCGTGGAGGTGTTCGCCGGTGATCTGCGGATTGACGGGAAGAACGCGCCAGCCGCGATCGGCCATGAACCTGGAGACGCCATAGCTCGGCCGGTCGGGGCGGTCGGATGCGCCGATCACGGCGATGGTGCGGCTGGTCGAGAGGAGTTTGGCGAGTTCGTCGTCGCGGGTCAGCATCAGGGCTTAACGGTCGGGGCGTCGGCGGTATCCAACTGCCCGAGCAGCTTCTCGGCAAGCAAGCGGAAGGCGTCGGCAGCGGGGCCGGTGCCGGCGGCCGGCGGTGTTCCCGCGTCGGATGCTTCGCGCAGGGTAGCGGACAGCGGCAGTCGGCCGAGGAAGGGGATGCCGAGCCGCTGCGCCTCCGCCTCCGCGCCGCCGCTCCCGAACGGGTCGGAGGGCTTGCCGCAATGCGGGCAATCGTAGCCGGCCATATTTTCGATCAGGCCGAGGATCGGGACGGACAACTTGCGGAACAGGTCCACCGCCCGGGTCGCGTCGATCAGGCTGAGGTCCTGGGGCGTGGATACGATCACGGCGCCCGACGGGCGCGACTTCTGCAAAAGGGACAGTTGCACGTCCCCGGTACCGGGCGGCAGATCCACGATCAGCAGATCGCGGTCGGACCAGTCGCCTTCCACCAGCTGGGTCAGCGCGCCCGAAGCCATCGGCCCGCGCCAGGCGAGCGCGTGGCCTTCACTGACGAGTTGGCCGACCGACAGCAGCTTCACGCCGTGCGCCTCGACCGGAATCAGCTGCTTCTCACGGGCCTCGGGCCGTTCGCTCGTCCCCAACAGTCGTGGCTGGGAGGGGCCATAGATGTCGGCATCGATGATCCCGACCCGTTTGCCGAGGCGCGCGAGAGCAACCGCCAGATTCACCGACACGGTGGATTTGCCGACCCCGCCCTTGCCGCTGCCCACCGCGATCAGCCGGGGACCAGCGGACTTGGCCGCGGTCAATGCGATGCGGGCGTCACGAGCCTCCGGAAGCGAGAGTGCCGCCGTCTGAAGGCGATGTTCCAGCGCCTTGCGATCCGCGGCCGACAGACCGGTGGCATCGGCAACCACCGTTGCGACACCATCCACCAGGCGCGCGGAACGGACGCGCGAAGCATCGGTGGTTTGGGCAAGAAGGTCCGCCAGGTTCATCGGTGCGGACTAGGCGCGGTGCCCCTTTCGCGCAATCGCGCCGATTGTTCCGGGGCCCCACTGTTAATCTGCCGGTCCGCTTCTATATCTTGCGCCATGAGCATGATTGCGGGGTGGGCCCACAGGGCCCGCGGATTGTGGGCCGACAGCAAGGGACCCTGGGGTCCGATGGGCGGCGGTAGTGGCGGTACGGGTGGCAGCGAGCCGCCCCGCAAGGCCGGCAACAGCCCCTGGGGCGATGGCGCGCCGCGGCGGCCAACCGGCCCGGCAACCGGGAATGTCACCAGCCTGGATGAACTGCTGCGCCGCGGCCGCGAGCGGTTCGGCGGCCCGGCGGGACGCGGACGCGGTCCCAATCGGTCGATGGTCGTCTGGGGCCTGATTGCCTTTGCGACGCTGTGGCTGCTCTTCACCACCGTGCATCGCATCGCGCCCGAAGAGCGCGGCGTGGTGACCCAGCTTGGCCGCTACAGCCGAACGCTCAGCCCCGGCATCGGCATAACCCTTCCGGCGCCGCTCGAGCGTGTACAGAAGATCGACGTCGAGAATATCCGCAACATCGATCTCGGCTCGGCCGCCGAAGAGACGCTGATGCTGACGGGCGACCAGAACATCATCGACATCGCCTACTCGGTCCGGTGGAACATTCGTGATCCCGAGCAATATCTGTTCGAGCTCCAGAACCCGGAAGAAACCATCCAGCAGGTCGCCGAAAGCGCCATGCGGGCGGCCCTCAGCACCGTCACGCTTGACGAGGCGATCGGCCAGCGTCGCGGCGAGATCGAGGCGCAGGTCCAGGAAACCATGCAGCGGGTCCTCGACAGCTATCAGTCGGGCGTGGTCATCCGGGGCGTCGCCATCCGCCAGGCGGATCCGCCGGCGGCGGTCAACGAAGCCTTCAAGGACGTGACGGCCGCGCAGCAGGAGGCGCAAAGCTATATCAACTCGGCCAATGCCTACGCACTTCAGCTGCGGCAGAAGGCACAGGGTGAGGCGGGCGCGTTCGACCGCATCTACGAACAATATCGCTTGTCGCCCGAGGTCACTCGTCGTCGCATGTACTATGAAACCATGGAGCGCGTGCTGAAGAACGTGGACAAGACCATCGTGGAAGCGCCGGGCGTGACTCCGTATCTTCCGCTCAATCAGAACCAGGGCCAGCGGACCACCGCGCCCGCCGTCCAGGATCCTCCCGCTGCGAATGCTCAACCGCAGGGGGCAGGCCGATGATCGACGCGATCCTTCGCCGGCCCATCCTGTGGGGCTTCGTAATCCTGTTCGCGCTGATAACCCTGCTGTCGAGCGTGATCATCGTTCCCGAAACGCGGCAGGCGCTGATCGTCCGGCTGAGCGCTCCCGACCGGATTCTCGGGCGAACCCAGGCAGGCCTGAACTGGCGCATCCCGTTCATCGAGAACACCGTGTGGATCGACAAGCGCGTGCGCGATGTGGACATGGAGCGGCAGCAGGTGCTGTCGACCGACCAGCTGCGCCTGCAGGTCGATGCCTTCGCCCGGTACCGCGTGGTCGATCCGCTGCGAATGTACATCACCGCGCGTTCGGAAGAGCGGGTGACCGACCAGCTTCGCCCCATCCTGGGCTCCGCTCTGCGCAACGAGCTCGGCAAGCGCGAGTTCGCGTCCCTGCTCAGTCCCGAGCGCGAGGGTGTCATGGAGGCCATCCGCCAGGGTGTGGACCGGGTCGCGCGGCAATATGGCGTCCGAATCGTCGACGTTCGCATCAAGCGCGCGGACCTTCCCGACGGCAGCCCGCTCGAGTCCGCGTTCCAGCGCATGCGCACGGCGCGTGAACAGGAAGCGCGTTCGATCCGGGCCGAAGGCGCCAAGCGCGCGCAGATCATCCGGGCGGATGCCGACGCGGAAGCCGCGCAGACCTATGCCGCAAGCTTCGGCAAGGATCCGGAATTCTATAATTTCTACCGCGCCATGCAGAGCTATGAAGCGACGTTCCTCGGTGAGAACGGCGGCCGGTCGCAGAACCCGACCACCATGATTCTCTCCCCGCAGAACGAATTCCTGCGTGAGTTCACAGAACCACAGCGGAGATAGTTTCGTTATTCAAACAGCATTCAGGCGCTTGACCTAGCACCGCTGAACACGGCCAACTCGTTTAAAGGACATGCAATGACGTCGCCGAAGGAGTTTTCCCCAGTGCGCTATGCCTATGGTGTCGCGGCAGCCTTGTTGATCGGAGGGACGGCCTTTTCGGTCGCTACCGGGCCAGTCGGCGCACAGGTTGCCCAGAATGCCCCCGCGCAAATGGCGCCCCGTGCCGGAGCACCGGGTTCGTTCGCCGATCTGGCGGCCCGGCTGCAACCCGCCGTGGTCAATATCTCCACCCGCCAGCGGGTACCGGTCCGGGCGCAAGGGAGCGATCCGCTGGAAGAATTCTTCCGCCGCTTCGGTGCGCCGACGCCCGAAGGCGGGCAGGGCGGCAGCCAGGGTCCGCGCACGCGTGAGACGGGTTCGCTGGGATCCGGCTTCATCATCTCGGCCGACGGTTATATCGTCACCAACAATCACCTGATCCAGGGCGCCGGCGGCAACGGCACGGTGGACCAAGTGACGGTGACCCTCCCGGATCGGCGGGAGTTTCCGGCCCGGATCATCGGTCGCGATCCGCCCTCCGACCTTGCGCTGCTGAAGATCGAGGGCCGCAACCTGCCGTTCGTGAACTGGGGTGACAGCACCCGCGCGCGGGTCGGCGACTGGGTGGTGGCGATCGGCAACCCCTATGGCCTGGGCGGCTCGGTCACGGCCGGCATCATCTCGGCCCTTCACCGCGGGATCACCGGGGCAGGCGCCTATGATCGCTACATCCAGACCGATGCCAGCATCAACATGGGCAACTCCGGCGGCCCGATGTTCGACATGGCCGGCAACGTGATCGGCATCAATTCGGCGTTGATCAGCCCGACCGGCGCCAACGTCGGCATCGGCCTTGCCATCCCGGCGGAACTGGCCCGGCCGGTGATCGACAGCCTGCGCCGCGGCCAGCGGCCGGAGCGGGGCTATCTTGGTGTCGGCCTTCAGCCGATCAACGACGACGATCTCGCCGCATCGCTCAATATTCCGAAGGGCCGGGGCGAACTGGTTCGCTCGGTTGTTCCGGGCGCATCGGCCGATCGGGCCGGCATCCGCCAGGGCGATGTGATCCTTTCGGTCAACGGGCGGGCGGTGACCGAAGAGAACACCGTCTCCTTCCTCATCGCGAACACGCCGGTCGGCCAGCGCGTACCGGTCGAAGTGGTGGGTGCCGACGGTCGCCGCCGCGTGGCCCAGGTGCAGGTGCAGCAGCGCCCGACCGAAGAAGAACTGGCGCGGCAGGTGGGATCGGGCGGCAACGCCTTCCCCGACAGCGACGAGAACCAGTCGAGCCCCGTGCCCCCGGCACAGGCGCTCGGGCTTTCGCTGCAGCCGTTGACGCCGGAGATCGCGCGCGCGGTCAACCTGCCGACCAATGCTCGCGGCGTGATCATCGCCCGGGTCGATCCCAACAGCGATGCGGCCGAGAAGGGGCTTCGTCGTGGGGATCTGGTCATTTCTGTCGACCGCCAGGTCGTGACCAGTGCCGCAGACGTCACCGCGCGGGTCAACGCCGCTCGCACCGCGGGCCGGCGTTCGGTCCTGCTGCTCGTGAAGCGCGGGCAGGCACCCGAAGCCTTCTTCGCGGTCGACATCGCGGCCCGCTAACCGCTAGGCTCGCTTCCCTGATCATATGGGGGAGCGAGCCTTGGCGACACAGCCTATCACCAGCATCTTCATCGGCGCGGCCGGCGGTGGTGCCAATCCGCAGCGGCTGGAGCTAAGTCGGGCCAACCGCCACGGGCTGATCGCCGGCGCGACCGGCACCGGCAAGACGGTGACCCTGCAGGGGCTGGTCGAGGGCTTCAGCGCAGCGGGCGTTCCGACTTTCGTCGCCGACGTGAAGGGCGACCTGGCCGGGCTGGCCATGCCCGGCTCGCCGACCGCAAAGACCCACGAGCCCTTCGCCGCCCGCGCGGCCGACATCGGCGACAGCGACTGGCGCTATGCGGCTTGTCCCGTCCAGCTATGGGACCTGTTCGGGGAGCAGGGCCATCCCGTCCGCACGACCGTCAGCGAAATGGGGCCCTTGCTCCTGGCCCGCCTGATGAACCTCAACGAGGTGCAGGAGGGCGTGCTGACCATCGCCTTTCACGTCGCCGACGAGGAAGGGTTGCTGCTGCTCGACCTCGACGACCTGCAGGCGATGCTGATCAGCGTGGGCGAGCGAGCGGACGAGCTGACGCTGCGGTTCGGCAATGTGTCCAAACCGAGCGTCGGCGCGATCCAGCGTTCGCTGCTGCAGCTCCGCAGTCAGGGCGCGAGCAACTTCTTCGGCGAACCGGCACTCGCGCTCGAAGACTTCCTCAAGCTGGACGAGAGCGGGGCCGGGGTGGTCAATATCCTGGCTGCCGACCGATTGATGGCCTCCCCTCGCCTGTACGCGACCTTCCTGTTGTGGCTGCTTTCCGAACTGTTCGAGCTGCTGCCCGAAGTCGGCGACCAGCCCAAGCCCAAGCTGTGCTTCTTCTTCGACGAGGCGCATCTGCTGTTCGAGGACGCGCCGCCCGCGCTGCTCGAAAAGGTGGAGCAGGTCGTGCGGCTGATCCGCTCAAAGGGCGTCGGCGTTTATTTCATCACCCAGAACCCGATCGATATTCCCGACAAGGTCGCGGGACAGCTCGGGAACCGGGTCCAGCATGCCCTGCGCGCCTTCACTCCCCGCGACCAGGCCGCGGTCAAAAGCGCGGCGGAGACCTTCCGCCCTAACCCCGAGGTCGACGTGGCGAGCGCGATCACTCAGCTGAAAGTGGGCGAAGCGCTGGTATCACTGCTGCAGCCGGACGGCGCGCCGTCCCCCGTCCAGCGCACATTGATCAAGCCGCCGGGCAGCCGCGTTGGACCCTTGGAGAAGAACGAGCGCGCCGTGCTGCTGACCACGGACGTGATCGGCAGCAAATACGACCAACTGCTCGACCGAGACAGTGCCGAGGAAGTGCTTGGCGCGAAGGCGACCGAGGCCAGCGCTGCCGCGGCCGCCGCGAAGGCGCAAACGGAGGCTGACAAGCAGGCAGCGCTGAAAGCCAAAGAGGATGCGCGGCTGGCAAAGGAACAGGCTCGGGCCGACGCGGCGGCGCGGCGCGAGGAGGAGCGCCTGCAGCGCGAGCAGGAACGCCTTGAGGAGCGCACGCGCCGCGAGGCCGAGCGCGAGGAAGCCCGCCGGGCGCGTGAAGCGGCCAGACCCACCATGTTCGACAAGGCCGTGCAAAGTGCCACCCGGTCGGCGGCCAGCTCGGTCGGACGGAGCCTGGGCAACCGCCTGTTGCGCGGAATCCTTGGCGGATTGTTGAAATAGGCTTCGTCATCACAGGCTGGGTTAGGCCTCGCCCGGCTGCCGAGGGGCAAAGGTGCCGGAACAGGTGCGGGATGACGAACACTTGATTGCGGGCGCGTGACGGCGCATCCGCACCGCATGAGCCTGTTGAACACCGATTTCTCCGCCGCGGCTGCGGCCGAGTTCGACGACATGATCGCGCTTCGTCGCGCCATTCACGCCGATCCCGAACTGGGGCTGCACTGCACCCGGACCACGGCCAAGCTGAAAGCGGCGCTTGACGGTTTGCCGCTGGAGATCCGCGACTCCACCTCGACCAGTGGCTTCGTCGCGATTTTGCGCGGCGGCCAACCCGGGCGGACCGTGCTGCTGCGCGGCGACATGGACGCGCTTCCGATCCATGAGGAAACCGGACTGGACTTCGCGTCGCGGACTGCCGGCCAGATGCATGCCTGCGGCCACGACACCCATTCGGCGATGCTGGCGGCGGCGGCGCGGATCCTGTGCGCCCAGCAGTCGAGCCTGCAGGGCACGGTCGTCTTCATGTTCCAGCCGGGCGAGGAAGGGCATCATGGCGCTCGGCACATGATGGCGGACGGGCTGTTGGACGACCCTGTCCCCGACGCCGCCTTCGCGCTGCACATCTGGCCGACGTTGCCGGGCGGGCAGGTCGTCAGCCGGCCGGGCGCGCTGCTGGCCTCGACGGACACGGTGATCGCCAAGATCCGCGGCAAGGGCGGCCATGCCGCGATGCCATATGATGCGGTGGACCCGATCCCCGTCGCCTGTGAGGCGGTCGGCGCGCTGCAAAGCTGGATCGCTCGCCGGACCCGGTTCTTCGACCCGGCCGTCCTCTCTATTACGCGGATCAATGCCGGCTTCACGCACAACGTGATTCCCGACGAGGTGGACGTGCTCGGCACGCTGCGCACCCTGTCCGACGACACCCGCCAGGATGGACGCCGCGCCTTTGTGCGGGTGATGCAACATGTCGCCGCCGCCCACGAATGCGAAGCGGAGGCGCGGATCGACGAGGGCTATCCCGCCACCCGCAACGATCCGCGCGCCGTTCGGCTGGTCGAGGAGGTCAGCAGCGACCTGTTCGGGGCGGAGGCGTACCAGGAAATACCCAACCCGATCATGGGCGGCGAGGACTTTGCCTATGTCCTGCAGAAGGTGCCGGGCGCGATGGCGTTCATCGGCGTTGCCCCGCCCGGCGAGGAGGCGGCCAGCCGGGCGCCGCTGCACAATGCCAAGATGACCATTCACGAAGAGTGGCTGCAGCGGGGCGTTGCGCTTCACTGCGCCTTTGCAACGCGCTTCCTTGCGCGCGGTTGGGAGTAAGAGCTTGGCAACAGTGACGGCGTCTCCTGCCGCGGCGACCATGCCGCTGAGGGAACTCACCTTCCGCGGCATCATTCTGGGCGCGATCCTGACGCTGCTGTTCACGGCCGCAAACGTCTATCTGGGCCTCAAGATCGGCATCACCTTCGCCACGTCTATTCCGGCGGCGGTGATTTCGATGGCGGTCCTCCGGGCACTGCGGAATGCGACGATCCAGGAAAACAACATCGTCCAGACGATCGCCTCCGCGGCGGGAACGCTGAGCGCGATCATCTTCGTGTTGCCGGGCCTGGTGATGGTCGGCTGGTGGACCGGTTTTCCCTATTGGTTGAGCGTCGCGGTGATCGCCATCGGCGGCGTGCTGGGCGTGATGTATTCGGTGCCGCTCAGGCGGGCATTGGTGACGGGATCGGACCTGCCCTATCCCGAAGGCGTTGCGGCGGCCGAAGTGCTCAAGGTCGGCGCTGGCGTCGGCGGGGCCGAGGAGAACCGCAAGGGTCTGCGCGCCATCACCCTGTCGTCGCTGGCGAGCGCGGCCTTCGCGCTGTTCGCCCAGTTCAAGCTGGTCGCGGCCGAGGCTGCGACGACCTTCCGGGTTGGAGCAGGCGCCACCACGGTTTCCACGAGCCTGTCGATGGCGCTGATCGGCGTCGGTCATCTGGTCGGGCTGGCCGTCGGCATCGCCATGTTCGTCGGCCTGTTGATCAGTTGGGCCGTGCTGGTCCCGTGGTTGACCGGGCTGACCCCGGCGCCGGCCGGGACCGAGCTCGACGCCTTCGTCGGTGGGGTCTTCCGTGAGCAGGTTCGATTCATCGGTGCGGGGACCATCGGCGTCGCGGCGATCTGGACCCTGCTCAAGATCCTCGGCCCGATCGGCCGCGGCATTTCGGGTGCGATAGCCGCCAGCCGGGCGCGCAAGGCCGGCGGACAGGATAGCCTGGCACTGACCGAGCGGGATCTGCCGATCGGCCTGATCGCCGGCACGATCCTGCTGTCGATGATCCCGATCGGATTGCTGCTGTACGGCTTTGCCCAGACCGGCCCGATCGCGGCCAACCCCGGCGCCACCATCGGGCTGTCGATCGGCTATATCCTCATCGTCGGAGTGATCATCGCCAGCGTATGCGGGTACATGGCCGGGCTGATCGGCGCATCGAACAGCCCGATCTCCGGCGTGGGCATCCTCGCGGTGCTCGGCATCTCCCTGATCCTCGCGGCGCTGTTCGGACGGGTGGACGAGGCGTCGGCGCAGAGCCTGGTGGCATTCGCCCTGTTCGTGACCGCCATCGTGTTCGGCGTCGCGACCATCTCGAACGACAATCTGCAGGATCTGAAGACCGGACAGCTGGTCGGCGCAACACCCTGGCGGCAGCAGGTGGCCTTGGTGCTTGGCGTGCTGTTCGGTTCGGTGGTGATCCCGCCCATCCTCGACCTGCTCAACAGCGCCTTTGGTTTCCAGGGTGCGCCGGGCGCCGGCGAGAACGCGCTCGCTGCCCCCCAGGCCGCGCTGATCTCAGCGATCGCCCAAGGGGTTCTAGGCGGATCATTGCGCTGGGACCTCATCAGCTATGGTGCACTCATCGGCGTTGCGGTGATCGTCGTGGACGAGGCGCTGCGGCGTTCGAAGCGGGGCGCGATGCCGCCCCTGGCCGTCGGCATGGGCATTTACCTGCCGATGGCGCTGACCCTGCTGATCCCGCTGGGCGCGCTGATCGGACATCTCTACAATCGCTGGGCCGCGCGGTCGGGCAACTTCGAATTCAAGGAGCGGCTCGGCGTCCTGATGGCGACCGGGCTGATCGTGGGTGAAAGCCTGTTCGGCGTGGCGTTTGCCGGGATCGTCGCGGCGACCGACGACGACACGCCGCTGGCCCTGGTCGAAGACTTCCCCTTGGCCGTCCCGCTCGGCCTGCTACTGTTCGCGGCCGCCATCGCCTATCTGTACAATTGGACGCGGCGTAACGCGGCGGCAACCGCCCCGCACGACCCCGCCGAGATCCCCCCGCGTGAGGCCAACGTCCGATGACCCCCAAGCACCTGGGCCAGACCAGCGGGCTTCCCGCGTCCCCGGAGGAAGCGGAGCTCGACTATGTGCCGAATCCGCGGGCAGGAAGCCTTTATCTGGTCCGGTTCGCAGCGCCGGAGTTCACGTCCTTGTGTCCCGTCACCGGTCAGCCGGACTTTGCGCACCTGGTGATCGACTATGCGCCGGGCGAGACGATCGTCGAGAGCAAAAGCCTGAAACTGTTCCTCGGCGCGTTTCGCAATCATTGCGGCTTTCACGAGGATGTCACGGTCGGCATCGGTCAGCGGCTGTTCGCGGAGATGACGCCGCGCTGGCTGCGCATTGGCGGATATTGGTACCCCCGGGGCGGCATCCCGATCGACGTGTTCTGGCAGTCCGGCGCTCCGCCCGAGGGGTTGTGGGTCCCGGACCAGGGTGTGGCCAGCTATCGCGGGAGAGGATGATGGACGATCTGGTGACGACGGAATGGCTGGCGGGCCAGCTGGGCAGTCCGGGCCTGACCGTCCTCGATGCCAGCTGGCATATGCCCGCGGACAATCGCGATGCGCGTGCCGAATATGAGGAGCGCCACATTCCCGGCGCCCGCTTCTTCGACATCGACGCGTTGAGCGACCATGACGCAGCGTCCCCTCACATGCTGCCGTCCGCGCAGCAGTTTTCTTCCGCCATGCGCGACCTCGGCGTGTCCGAGGACGACCGGATCGTCATCTACGACGACAGTGCGCTCAAGACGTCCGCCCGCGCCTGGTTCATGCTCCGCCTTTTCGGACCACTTCATGTCGCGATCCTCGACGGCGGGCTGGGCAAGTGGCTGGCCGAAGGCCGTCCGGTCGAGCGCGGATATCCGCCGGCGAACCATGCATTTTTCGAAGCCGTTGCGGACGCGGGGCGGGTGGTGAACAAGGCCGCGGTGCTGGCGGGGCTGGGCGCGCCGCTGGTGGACGCACGGAGCCAGGCGCGCTTCGAGGGAAGCGACAAGGATCCGCGGCCGGGGGTTGCAGCCGGCCATATCCCAGGCGCGCGGAACCTGCCTTACTCCGCGCTCTACCGCGAAGATGGCACTTTCAAGTCGCGCGACGAGCTTCGCGCCGCGTTCGAGCAGGCCGGTGTTGATCCATCCAGGCCCTTCGTCGCCACCTGCGGGTCGGGGGTCACGGCCAACAGCCTGATCTTTGCCGCGCACCTGCTAGGGAACGACGCGGTCCGACTTTATGACGGTAGCTGGAGCGAGTGGGGCAGCGACCCGGCCACGCCCAAGGAACTTGGTCCGGCGGCCTAGCGGCCCGCGAACAATTGTTCGATCCGGGCAAGGTCGGCCCGCAGTCGCTCGGACAGCACCTCGGTGGCGGCCGGGTTGACCGGTCCTGCGAAGATCACCTCGAAACCGCGTCCGGCGGAGCGGGCGGCCCGGTTGGCACGGGCTTCGAAACAGCGACGGGTCGCTGGTGGAAGGTCGATCCAGGCCTCCTGAAGGGCGATCGGCTGGGCCAATTGCTCGCTCGTCTTGCCGGCCATCATGTCCGCCGTGCGCAAGGCCTGCCGCAGACTCGCGAGATGGGCGACCGCGTGAGCGGTGTCATCGACGGCCGGAGCGAAGGAGCCGTCCGGCGTTAAGGGGCTTGGAAGCGGTTGCGCCATGCCCTTGGGTGTGGTGGGCAATGGCTAACAAAATGTGAAGATCGCGCGCTGCACCCGTCCCGCAGCGGGACGAGGCGGTTCATGCGATCCCCCAATCGCGCATTCAGGCGGCGGCGGGAGCGGTTTCCAGGTCGCGCAGGATCCAGCCGCGTTGCGGGATCGTCTCGATGAACTCCGCACCGCCGGAGGCCATGCGAAGCTTCTTGCGCAGTTTGGAGATGAACACGTCGATGATCTTGGGCTGCGGCTGGTCGTCGGCTCGGCGATAGAGATGCTTCAGCAGCATCGTGCGCGTGACGACGTTGTTGCGGGCGAATGCCAGCAGCTCCAGCACGCGATATTCCATCTCGGTAATGGCAATGGGATGCCCGTCGATCCGGATCAGCCGCTGGACCTGGTCGACCGCCAGTCGGCCACCACACAGGGTCGCCGGCATTTCGCCGCCACTGGCGCGGAGCGACTGGAGCATTCGCGAGGCGACCTCGTCGCCATCGTCGCGGCCGTGGGTCGATGGAGCCCCGATCAATTGCTGCTGCATCTCGGCGATCGCCCGGTGGGCTTCCTCGACCAGCTTGGCGCCTTCCTCGAAGCGGCGGCGCGATCGGTCAAGCATGGCTTCGACCTCAACCAACCGTGCGGAAAGATTATCGTCCATGATCGCCCCGTCTCCTCCGTTCATCAGGGCGTCGAAACCGACGCGACCTGCGTGTCGCCTTCCGGTGCATTGATGATCGTCCGCGTGGTCTCGCCCTTGTCGACCACCTGCGTGCCGGCATCACCCGCCAGGCTGCGGATGCCGAGTGCGGCACGGTCGGAACCGGCCTTTTCAAGCAGGCTGGTCTCACCGGCCGAGCGCGGGGCCGGACCGCCGAACAGGGCCTGGATCGCCTGCTGCTGCGCATCGGAGGCGGACAGGCTGGCAGTGCCCGGCGCGGGCGGAGTGAGGGAATAATCCGGCGGGATCACCAGCGGCGCGTTGCGGGCCACGGCGAACTCGTCCAGCCGGCTTGCCTCGCCCCCGCCGAAGATGGAGCTGCAGCCCGTAAGGCTGACGGCGACAAGCCCGGTCAGCAGGGCAGTGGAGCTACGCATTGTTCACTTTCTCCTCAGGGCGGGCGTCTTTAATCAGGAACGCCCGCAATAACAGGATCACCACGCCGATGCTAATCGCTGCGTCGGCGACATTGAAGACCAAAAAGGGTCGGAAGTCACCGATGTGCAGGTCGGCAAAGTCCAGGACATAGCCGAACCGAGCTCGATCGACGATATTTCCCAACGCTCCGCCCAGCACCATGCCAAGCGCGATCTGGTCGCCGCGCTTGGGCTCTTTCCACAGCCAGTAGCTGACGACCGCCGCGATGCCGGCCGTGAAGGCGACCAGCAGCCAGCGATGCGTGTCGTTGGCGGCCGTGAGCAGGCCGAGCGAAATGCCGTGATTGTGGACGCGCGTCAGGTCGAAGAAGGGCAGGAGGTGCAGCTGCTGTCCAAGCTCCGTCAGGCCGAGCGGCCCGGCCACCAGCCACTTGGTCAGCTGGTCGGCGATGAAGATGACCAGTGCGACGAGCAGGCCGGTGCGGGGAAAATGGCTCACGCGACCACCTCCTCGCAGCGAGCGCAGAGGCCGACGTCCGGGGTCACCTCCGGCAAGTGGCGCCAGCAGCGGTCGCATTTCTGGTAATTGGTGCGGTGCACGATGACTGCCGGTCCTTCCGTGACGCTGGTCGTGTCCACCAGCACTTCCGAGACGATGAACAGCTCGGCAAGCTCATCCGACGACAGGGCTGGGCGGTCCTGGGCATCGGCGACCCCGAGTGCGACGCGGGCTTCCAGGCTGGAGCCGATCGTCTTATTGCGGCGCAGCGGCTCGATCTCGCCGGTGACCTGCTCGCGCAGGATCCGGTGGGCGGTCCATTGCTCCGCCAGTGCCGGGTCGGCCCACTCGCCGACCTGCGGCCACTCCAGCAGATGCACCGACCCACCGTCCGGATAGCGCGTGCCCCAGACTTCCTCGGCGGTGAACACCAGCACGGGGGCGGCGTAGCGGACCAAGGCATGGAACAACGTGTCGAGCACGGTGCGATAAGCGCGGCGCTTCGCGTCCTCGGTCGCGTCGCAGTAGAGCGAGTCCTTGCGGATATCGAAGAAGAAGGCTGACAGGTCGTTGTTGCAGAAGTCCGTCAATGCGCGCGTGTAGGCATTGAAGTCGAACTCGGCGGTGGCGCGCTTCAGTTCTGCGTCCAAGGTGGCGAGCAGGTGGAGCATGTAGCGCTCCAGCTCCGGCATCTCGGACACGTCGGCGACCCGCTCGTCTTCGCCAAACCCGTCGAGCGCGCCGAGCAGGTAGCGGAAGGTGTTGCGGAGCTTGCGATAGCTGTCCGCGACCCCGGCCAGGATCTCCTTGCCGATGCGGTGGTCCTCGGTGAAGTCCACCGACAGCGCCCACAGCCGCAGGATGTCCGCGCCATTGTCGCGCATCAGGTCGAGCGGGTTGATGGTGTTGCCCAGGCTCTTGGACATTTTCATGCCCTTGGAGTCCATGGTGAAGCCGTGGGTCAGGACCGCCTCGTACGGCGCTCGGCCGCGGGTGCCGCAGCTTTCCATCAGCGAACTCTGGAACCAGCCGCGGTGCTGGTCGGAGCCTTCGAGGTAGAGGTCGGCGGGCCAGCGCTGCTCGGGCCAGCGGCCGCTTTCCAATACGAAGGCATGGGTGCAGCCGCTGTCGAACCAGACGTCGAGAATGTCGGTGACCTGCTCGAAATCGTCGGGATTGCGGCCTTCTCCGAGTAAGCGGGCAGCAGCGCCCTCTTCGCTCCAGGCGTCGACGCCCTTCTCGCGGATGGCGACGACAATGCGGGCGTTGACCTCTGCATCGACCAGGTATTTGCCGGTCTTGCGCTCAACGAACAGGGTGATCGGCACGCCCCACGCGCGCTGGCGGGAAATGACCCAGTCGGGGCGGTCCTGCACCATGGAGCCGATCCGGTTTCGGCCCTTTTCGGGAATGAAGCGGGTGGCGGCGATGGCGTTGAGGGCCGTTTCGCGCAGAGTTAGCCCCTCTCCCCCGCGGGGAGAGGGAGGGAGTGGCGAAGCCGCGGAAGGGTGAGGGGTGTGCTTGGGTGAGCTGTCACACCCCTCACCCTCCCACTGCTGCGCAGCGGGCCCCTCCCTCTCCCCTGTTGGGAGAGGGGCGAGTTCCTTATCCATCGCGATGAACCATTGCGGGGTGCAGCGGTAGATAACGCGGGCCTTGGAGCGCCACGAGTGCGGGTAGCTATGGCGGAAATCGCCGGCGGAGAGCAGCGCGCCCGCTTCGCGGAGGTCGAAGCAGATCGGGCCGTCCGGTGCATTGAATTTCTGGTTGATGACCGAACCCTGGCCGCCGAGCCACGCCCAATCCTCGCGATATTTGCCGTCGCCCTCGACCGCGAACACCGGGTCGATGCCGTGCGCCTTGCAGACCTCGAAATCCTCCTCCCCATGGTCGGGCGCCATGTGGACGAGGCCGGTGCCGGCATCGGTGGTGACGTGGTGACCGGGGATCAGCGGTCGCGGACGAGCGAAGAAGCCGCCGAGGTGGTGCATCGGGTGGCGGGCGATGGTGCCGGCGAGGTCCGAGCCCGTCCAGCGGGTCGGTTCGGGGGACGGGTCGGCCGCCTCGATCGCATCCATCTCGGCGAGGAAATTTTCGTGCCACTCCAGCGGCAGGTCGATCGATGGTGCGTCCTGGTCCCGCAGCAACTCGTCGCTCAGGCGGCTGATCAGGGCAGGCTTAAGCGCACTGGCGACGAGGAACTTCCGCGCTGGATCGCCCCACTCGATCAACTCATATTCGACCTCTTCACCATAAGCGATCGCCTGGTTGACGGGGATCGTCCACGGCGTGGTGGTCCACACCACTGCATGGGCGCCGACCAGCTCAGGGATAGGGCTTTCGACGATCTCGAACGCCACGTCGATCTGGGTCGAAGTGACGTCCTCATATTCGATTTCGGCCTCGGCCAGCGCGGTCTTTTCGACCGGGCTCCACATCACCGGCTTGGCGCCACGGTAGACCTGGCCACTTTCCGCGAACTTCATCAGCTCGGAGACGATGGTCGCCTCGGCCTGAAAGTCCATCGTCAGATATGGCTGGTCCCAATCACCGCCGATGCCGAGCCGCTTCAGCTGCTCACGCTGCACGTCGACCCAATGCTGGGCATAGGCGCGGCACTCGGCACGGAACTCGGCCGGGGGGACCTCGTCCTTGTTGCGCTTCTTCTTGCGGTACTGCTCCTCGACCTTCCACTCGATCGGCAGCCCGTGGCAGTCCCAGCCGGGCACGTAGGGCGCGTCCTTCCCCAGCAGCGTCTGGGTGCGCACCACCATGTCCTTCAGGATATGGTTGAGCGCATGGCCGATGTGCATGTCGCCGTTGGCGTAAGGCGGGCCGTCGTGGAGAATGAACTTTTCCCGCCCGGCGCGCGCCTCGCGGATGCGGGCGTAGAGGTCCTGTTCCTGCCACTTGGCGAGGATCTGCGGCTCCTTCTGCGGCAGGCCGGCCTTCATCGGAAAGTCGGTCTTCGGCAGGAAGACGGTGGAGCGGTAGTCTGGCTTTTGTTCGGCGTCTGACATTTGCGCGCGGCTCTAGCGGGGCTTGTCGATAATGCAAAATGCGTCGTCACCCCGGACTTGATCCGGGGTCTGACTTCTTCTTCCTAAGCAAAAGGAAGGCGGATCCCGGCTCAAGGCCGGGATGACGAGGGCAGCAGCAGCCGCCGGGCCTCGGCCTCGTCCTGCTTCATCTGCTCGACCAGCGTGTCCATGCTCTCGAACTTCTCTTCACCCCGCAGGTAGGCGTGCAGCGACACATCCAGCGTCCGGCCATAAAGATCGCCTCCATAGTGGAACAGGTAGGTCTCCAGCAGTTCCGCCGGCGGATCGAAGGTCGGGCGGATGCCGAGGCTCGCCACCCCAGCATGCTCGGTGCCGTCGTCCAGCCGGGCCCGAACCGCGTAGATGCCGTAGGTGGGCCGCAGGTAGTCGCCAAGTCGCATGTTGGCGGTGGGGTAGCCCAGCGTTCGGCCACGCTTGTCGCCATGCTCCACCTTGCCCGCGATGGCGAAGGGGCGAGAGAGAAGACGGGTGGCGGTGCCCGGGTCGGCGGACTGGAGCGCGTCGCGGATGCGGCTTGAACTGACCGGTTCCTCGCTCAGCGCCACTGGCGCCACCGCCTCCGCCGTGACACCGTATCGCGCACCAAGTTCACGCAACACCTCGACATTGCCACCGCGTTTCGCGCCAAAGGTGAAGTCCTCGCCCGTGACCACCCCGGCCGCGCCGATCTGCTCTGCCAGCAGCCTGGCCACGAAATCCTCCGCGCTCGTGCCGGCCAGCCAGGCGTCGAAACGAAACACCAGCATCGCGTCCGCGCCCGCCCCGGCGAACAACCGCTGCCGCTGATCCAGTGTGGTCAGGCGGAACGGTGGCACATCCGGGCGAAAGAAGCGGACCGGATGCGGGTCGAAGGTTGCGACGATCGCCGGGCGTCCCTCATGCGCCGCCCGCGCGACCGCCCGCCCCACCACCGCCTGGTGGCCGAGGTGGAAACCGTCGAAATTGCCAAGTGCGACGATAGCCCCGCGGAACCGATCGGGGATGCCGTCCGACAGGGAAAGCCGCTCCATTGCGTTCGGCTGTAGCGGAGGTGCAATCCATCCGCAAAGCGGTTGACTCAAGGCTCTCCTACACATATCTGCGCCGCATCCCGTTCCTCCGGTGACCGGCGGCGCATGTCTTGCGTCCGCCGTTTTTCCGTTGGTGGCGGGTCCCAGCGACGAGATGGGGCACTCGAGAGTGCCCTGTGGAGCAGACGGAGAACTAGGAACACATGGCACGTATTGCGGGTGTGAACATCCCGACCAACAAGCGCGTGGAAATCGCGCTGACCTACATCCACGGCATCGGCCGGACCAAGGCGAAGGAAATCGCCGCCAAGCTGAACATCGCTTCCGAGCGCCGGGTTCAGGACCTGTCGGACCAGGAGGTCCTGCAGATCCGTGAAACCATCGACGCCGATCACACGGTGGAGGGTGACCTTCGCCGCGAGACCGCGATGAACATCAAGCGGCTGATGGACCTGGCCTGCTATCGTGGCCTGCGTCACCGCAAGGGCCTGCCGGTCCGCGGCCAGCGCACGCACACCAATGCGCGCACCCGCAAGGGCAAGGCCAAGCCGATCGCAGGCAAGAAGAAGTAACCAAGCTGGGGCGCTCGGCGCCACGCTACATGCGTGGTGACGTGCCTCACCCTTCCTCTTTCCGACGGAGGCTCGCCTCCGCACGCAACATAGTTTCAGGATGTAGAGACCAATGGCTCAAGCACCCCAGCGCCTTCGCCGCCGCGAGCGCAAGAACATCACGGCCGGTGTCGCCCACGTGAACGCCAGCTTCAACAACACCATGATCACCATCACCGACGCGCAGGGCAATGCGATTGCCTGGAGCTCGGCCGGAATGATGGGCTTCAAGGGCAGCCGCAAGTCGACCCCCTACGCCGCGCAGGTCGCGGCCGAGGATGCGGGCCGCAAGGCCGCCGACCACGGTGTTCGCACGCTGGAAGTCGAAGTGAAGGGTCCGGGCTCGGGCCGCGAGAGCGCGCTTCGGGCGTTGCAGGCGGTCGGGTTCCAGATCACGTCCATCCGCGACGTGACCCCCATTCCGCACAATGGCGTCCGCCCGTCCAAGCGTCGCCGCGTCTAAGCCTCACGGCCGGAGTGATCTTCGGCCGCAAGGTTTGCAAACGATAACGATAACAGGGGCCTGGCGAGACGTCGCCGCCCCGCTGCCAAGGAAGCAAAATGGCCGTCAACGCAAAGAACTGGCAGGAATTGAAGAAGCCGAACGCGCTGGAGCGCAAGGTCGGCGGCGATGCTCGCCGCAAGGCCGTGTTCGTGGCCGAGCCGCTGGAGCGTGGCTTCGGCATGACCCTGGGCAATTCGCTGCGCCGCGTGCTCCTGAGCTCGCTTCAGGGCGCCGCTGTCACGTCGATCAAGATCGAAGGCGTGCTTCACGAGTTCTCGAGCCTTGCCGGTGTGCGTGAGGACGTCACCGACATCGTTCTCAACATCAAGCAGGTCGCGCTGAAGATGGAAGGCGAGGGGCCCAAGCGGCTGCACCTCACCGCCACCGGCCCGGGTGAAGTCACCGCCGGCCAGATCCAGACCTCGGGCGACATCGAAATCACCAACCCCGAACTCGTCATCTGCCACCTCGACCAGGGTGCGACGCTCAACATGGAACTGACGGCCGATATTGGTAAGGGCTATGTCGCCGCTTCGGCGAACCGCCCGGCCGACGCGCCGATCGGCCTTATCCCTGTGGACGCGCTGTACAGCCCGGTTCGTCAGGTCGCCTACAAGGTCGAGAACACCCGCGTCGGGCAGGAGCTTGATTATGACAAGCTGACCCTGACGGTCGAGACGGACGGTACGGTCAGCCCTGAAGAGGCGGTCGGCTATGCCGCGCGCATCCTGCAGGATCAGCTGGCCCTGTTCGTCGGCTTCGACGACGGCCAGATCCGGAGCTCCTCGCCGATGATCGGCCAGGCCGCGGCGCCGAGCGCCGGTTCGTCCATGCCGGAAGCGACCGCCGACACCAACCAGCTTAATCGTTACCTGCTCAAGAAGGTGGACGAGCTGGAGCTGTCGGTCCGTTCGGCCAACTGCCTTAAGAACGACAACATCATCTACATCGGCGACCTCGTCCAGAAGACCGAGGCCGAGATGCTGCGCACGCCGAACTTCGGCCGGAAGAGCCTCAACGAGATCAAGGAAGTGCTTGCGTCCATGGGTCTGCGCCTAGGCATGGACATCCCGGGCTGGCCGCCCGAGAATATTGAAGAGATGGCCAAGAAGCTCGAGCAGGAAATGCTCGGCTAGTTTCTCGAACTGGCTGCTTTCGGATTTAAGGCTGCATGTTAGGGCCGGTTCGTGTTCGAGCCGGCCTTTTCATTGGTCCTGACATGGCTGCCGCAGCTATCGAACTGGCGCCAAATAGTTTTTCTGCATTTCGGCGATTGCGGTAACGAAAGGTTGCTAACAGGGAATGTTGCTGCGCTGCAACAGTGCTCCGCTGTTTCCCCGGATGTCGGCAGAATTCTGCAACTCTTAAGGTGCGGGTCGGTTAGGGCTGCACCTGCTCAACCCACAATAGAAGGGGATAGTAATGAAGAAGTTCCTCCTGGCGGCTGCCGTTTCGGCCGCGGCAATGGCCAGCCCGGCCGCCGCGCGCGACGGTTCCGCTTACCTCGGTCTGGAAGCGGGCGTCCTGTTCCCGAAGGACCAGGATGTCGACATCACGATCGTTGACGCGACCGGTGATGGCACCATCACGACCGACTACAACGACGCGATCGGCATCGACTACAAGCGTGGTCTCGATCTCGGCGTGATCGTCGGCTACGACTTCGGCATGTTCCGCCTCGAAGGCGAACTGAGCCAGAAGCGCGCCAAGCTCGACAACCTCGAGTTCAGCGGCGAGCTCGAAGACGACCTCGGCCCGATCGCCGATGAAGACTTCGACCTCGACGGCCGCGCCAAGGTTCTGTCCGGCATGCTCAACGGCCTCGTCGACTTCGGCAACGAAGACGGCGTCAGCTTCTACGCCGGTGGCGGCGTCGGTCGCGCTCGCGTCAAGTTCGCTGGCGAGAAGGACAACGCCTGGGCCTACCAGCTCATCGCCGGTGTTCGTACTGCGGTCAGCGACAACATCGATCTCGGCCTGAAGTATCGCTACTTCCGCACCGGCAAGCTCGATTTCTTCGACGAAACCACGCCGTTCTTTGACGACGGCGCCGGGATCGCGGCGTTCGGCAACTTCGAGCAGAAGTTCCGCAGCCACTCGCTGCTGGCCAGCCTGATCTTCAACTTCGGCGCTCCGGAAGCGGCTCCTCCGCCGCCGCCGCCGCCGCCGCCTGCTCCGGTTGCTCCGCCGCCCCCGGCGACGCAGACCTGCCCGGACGGTTCGGTGATCCTGGCGACCGACAGCTGCCCGCTGCCGCCGCCCCCGCCGCCGCCGCCGCCGCCGGCTCCGGAGCGCGGCTAAGCGCTTTTGTCGGGATGGATCCGGGTTCGCCCAGGTCCGACCTGACGATCGAGAGGCCACGGGGCATGTCCCCGTGGCCTTTTCGATTCCCGCGCGTGCCGCCTTCATTGCCTCCCGAGCTACTCTGGGCTAAGGGCGCCACGTCCTGCGAGTAGTCAGACTCGCGGGCAAGCTCGTCCTTTGCGTGCGCAGGTCAGGTCGGTCGTCATGAGGCCACGCCCCCTGACGCGTTTGTCGCATCGGCAGGTTTGCTCGCTCTTCCTGCTCACGGGACGCTTGTGCCGGCATGGGGCCGGGCAGGCGTTTACCGGGTTTCCAGGCCCGCCAGATGGCAAGCCGACCATGGTGGTCCGGCTGGCGGCAAACGAAACAAAGACTGAAAGTATCACATCCTCATGGCCACTACGGCTTTCCCAACGCGCGATGATTTCGCGGCTCTCCTGAACGAACAACTTGGCGGCGAGAACGAGGCATTCGAAGGCCGCGTCGTCGAAGGTACGGTTACGGCGATCGAAAACGACCTCGCGGTCATCGACGTCGGCCTGAAGAGCGAAGGCCGCGTGCCGCTGCGTGAGTTCGCTGCGCCGGGTCAGAAGGCGGAGCTCAACGTCGGTGACAAGGTCGAGGTTTACGTCGACCGGGTCGAGAACGCGAACGGCGAAGCGATGCTCAGCCGTGACCGCGCCCGTCGCGAAGCAGCTTGGGACAAGCTGGAAAAGGAATTCGAGGCCGGCAACCGTGTCGACGGCGTGATCTTTGGTCGTGTGAAGGGCGGATTCACGGTCGACCTGGGCGGTGCCGTGGCCTTCCTGCCGGGCAGCCAGGTCGATATCCGTCCGGTGCGCGATGTCGCGCCGCTGATGGACTTGCCGCAGCCGTTCCAGATCCTGAAGATGGATCGTCGCCGCGGGAACATCGTGGTGTCGCGCCGGGCCATCCTGGAAGAAACCCGCGCCGAGCAGCGCAGCGGCCTTATTCAGTCGCTGGCCGAGGGTCAGGTGATCGACGGCGTCGTCAAGAATATCACCGACTATGGCGCGTTCGTGGACCTGGGCGGCATCGACGGCCTGCTGCACGTCACGGACATCAGCTACAAGCGCGTCAACCACCCGAGCGAGGTCATAAACATCGGTGACACGGTCAAGGTGCAGATCATTCGCATCAATCGCGATACGCAGCGCATCAGCCTTGGCATGAAGCAGCTGGAAAGCGATCCGTGGGAAGGCGCATCGGCCAAGTATCCGATCGAGGGCACGTTCCGCGGCCGGGTTACCAACATCACCGAATATGGTGCCTTCGTCGAGCTCGAGCCGGGCATCGAGGGCCTCGTCCACGTGTCGGAGATGAGCTGGACCAAGAAGAACGTCCACCCGGGCAAGATCGTCAGCACCAGCCAGGAAGTCGACGTCAAGATCCTCGAGGTCGATCAGGAGAAGCGTCGGATTTCGCTGGGCCTCAAGCAGGCTCAGACCAACCCTTGGGCCGACTTCGCGGAGAAGCACCCGGTCGGTTCGACCGTCGAAGGCGAAGTCAAGAACGCCACCGAATTCGGCCTGTTCGTCGGCCTCGACGGCGACGTGGACGGCATGGTCCACATGTCGGACATCGCTTGGGGCGTGTCGGGCGAGGATGCGCTTCAGCTGCACCGCAAGGGCGAGCGCGTCGAAGCGCAGGTCCTGGACGTCGATGTCGAGAAGGAGCGCATCAGCCTGGGCATCAAGCAGCTCGAGCGGGGCGGGGTCGCCGTCGGCGGTGGCACCGGCACGGGCGCGAACAAGGGCGAGACCGTGACGGTCACCGTTCTGGAAGTTCGCGACGGCGGTCTTGAGGTGCAAGTCGGCGACGATGGCGCGACGGGCTTCATCAAGCGGACCGATCTTGGCCGCGATCGTGACGAGCAGCGGCCGGAGCGTTTCCAGGTCGGTCAGAAGTTCGACGCACTCGTCACCGGCTTCGACCGGTCCAAGAAGCCGACCTTCTCGATCAAGGCGCTGCAGATCGCCGAGGAAAAGCAGGCGGTTGCGCAGTACGGAAGCTCCGACTCGGGTGCGTCGCTCGGCGACATCCTGGGCGCGGCGCTGAAGGATGCGGCCACCAAGAAGTAAGGCATCAAAGGGCGCGGCGGCCGGGATCGTCGCGCCCTTTGACTTTTTTGAACAGCTCGCTTGCTTGCGCACCCGTTCATCTTCTGACAGCTTGGGTCGGGGTAAGCGTCTGGACTGTAAGGCTAAGCGGGGAACGAGCAGGCATGATCCGATCGGAACTGGTGCACAAGCTGTGCGGCGACTTTCCGGACCTTACGCAGCGCGAGGTGGAGGATCTTGTCTCCGCGCTGTTTGATTCGATCACCGAACAGCTTGCCACCGGCGGCCGCGTCGAACTGCGCGGCTTCGGCGCGTTTTCCACCCGCCAGCGGGACGCCCGCGTCGGCCGCAATCCGCGCACGGGCGCCAGTGTCGACGTGGAGGCCAAGCGCGTGCCGTACTTCAAGCCCGGCAAGGAAATGCGTGAGCGGCTCAACCTTGGCGAAGTGACTGCCGAATAGCGTCCGCGGAGCGTTCTGGCTCCAGCGACGCGTAAGTCGCATCAGGGTTCTGGAAGGCTGACTCTCCGGCCCCGACCAGCGCGAGCCGAACTCACGCTCTCAGTGGCTTGAAGCAGGCGTCCATCCTGCAAATCTCAGCCCTTGACCTCGATCATCCTCCGCCCAACAAGCACGCCGTGCGGACGTGGCGGAACCGGTAGACGCTGGAGACTTAAAATCTTCTGCCCCAGGGCGTGCGGGTTCGAGTCCCGCCGTCCGCACGGACGGGGACCCAGCCCGTGGCCGCGGCCACAACTTCAAACCTGTGCGCGAAAACAGCCAGCGAGGTGCTGGCGGCAGCAATCACCGGGTCGCCGCCGCTCACCTCAGCCCAACAGCCCCGCGGGGAAAGTCCAGCGATATTGGTTGCATCCTGTCCCGCGGCGGGACGGCGGGAGCAAGCGACGCAAAAGCCGCGTTGCGAATGGTAAACGTCTTGTTAGGACTTTTGCCATGCGAATGCCGGTTCATGCCATCCGGGCGAAGATCATCGGGCCACAGGCCGTCACCGCCTCGGCCGGGGAGCGCGACGTTTCCGCGGACCTGAAGCTGTTCCTGTTGACCTATGCGGCGGGTTTTTTGAGCGTCAGCCTATTCATCGCCTGATCGCCGAGGACGGCAGGTCGCACGCCAGGTGCAGCTTCCACCCCAGCCAAGCGGAAACCAGGCTTCCCACCGACACCAGCAGCAGGGTTCCCGCGATCGACACCCCCACCGTGACCAGGCCGGTCAGGATCAGCGTCGCCGCGACCATCGCGCCCGAGTTGACAATGTTGTTCGCTGCGACCGTGCGGGCAGTTTCGGACTTGGGCACGGTGGTGGTTAGGAAGGCATAGAGCGGCACGACGAACATTCCGCCTGCGACCGCCACCCCGAACAGGACGGCCACGACCAGCAGCGCCTTCGGATCGGCGAGGAACTGTCCAAGCGAGAGCAGCCGGTCGCTGGTGGGCCAGGTGCGGGCCAGGACGAACAACAGCAGGACGAAAAAGCCCATGCCCAGGGCCGATGCCGGGGCATAGCGGGCGGAAACTTCGCCTTTCAGCAGCCGGTTGATCGCCACCGATCCGACCGCAACTCCCACCGAAAATATCGCCAGGAACAGGGTAGCGACGCTTTGATTGCCGAAGAACACGTTCTTGACGAGTGGCGGAAACTGGGCGGCCAGAACCGCGCCCATCGCCCAGAAGAAGCTGATCGCCATGATCGCCATGAAAAGCCGCGGGATATGCATGGTGGCCTTGATCAGGCGGACGGAGGCGCGAAGGATATGCCAGTCCAGCCCGCGGGAGGGAAACTCCGGGTCGTTATCCGGCTCATCGACCGGTGGCGCGGCGGGGACGAAGTGACCGGAGATGCGCCCGAGAACAGCCACGATCAGTACGCCGGCGGCGGCCCACTCGGCATGGTAGCTGCCGTCCGGATTTTGCAGCACCAGGATACCGCCCAGGATCGTGCCGCCCAGGATCGCGATATAGGTCCCCGCTTCCACCAGTCCGGTCCCGCCCAGGACCTCATCGTCGCGCAGGTGCTGCGGCAGGATCGCGTATTTGATCGGTCCGAAGAAAGTCGAATGCACGCCCATCGCGGCCAGCGCGGTGAGCAGAAGGGGGATGTTATGTAGCAGCAGGCCGGCCGCCCCGAAGACCATGATGCCGATCTCCGCCGTTTTCACCGCCCGAATGATGCGCGTCTTGTCGATCGCGTCGGCCAGCTGTCCGGCAAGCGCCGACAGCAGGAAGAAGGGCAGGATGAACAAGCCGCCCGCGACCGCGCTGAAGGCCGCTTCCTGTTCGGCGGAACGGAAAATGCCGTAGATCACCAGCATCACCATCGCGGTGCGAAACAGGTTGTCGTTGAAGGCGCCGAGGAACTGCGTCACGAATAGCGGCAGGAAGCGCCGCGATCGAAGCAGATGGGTGACATTCTGAAACAAGGGGGCGGGGCTCTCCCGGTGGCAGAGGCGGCGGGCATAGCCAGCTTTCCCGATCCGGCCAAACCCTTATCGCCTGGTCCCTCGTTAACTGACAGCCGGCTTCGAGTGCGCTAGGGGCACACGATCCATGCTGTCGCTGCCCAACCTTCTCACGCTGTCGCGAATCCTTGCGGTCCCGATCCTGGTGTTCCTGTTGTGGCGGCCCACGCCAGTCGATTACCTCATCACCTTCATCCTCTACTGCCTGGTCGGGATTACCGATTATTTCGATGGCTATCTGGCGCGGGCTCAAGGCCAGATCAGCCGGTTGGGCCAGTTCCTCGATCCGATCGCGGACAAGATCATGGTCGCCGCTGTGATCATGATGCTGGTGTCCACCCGCAAGGAGAGTGGCGAGCCACTGATCCACGGGCTGCACATCCTTCCGGCCCTGACCATCCTGCTGCGAGAGATCTTCGTGTCGGGCCTTCGCGAATTCCTCGCGCCGTTGAAGGTCTCGATGCCTGTCAGCAGCCTCGCCAAGTGGAAGACCACCTTCCAGTTGGTGGCGCTCGGCGCATTGATCCTGGCCGGCGCGGTACCGCAGGCCGAGTGGGTGCATTGGGTCGGCCTTGCGAGCCTGTGGGCCGCTGCGACCCTTACGTTGATCACGGGATGGGATTATTTGCGGACCGGTCTCAAGCACATGGACTGAGCCAGGCCACCATCCATCGATTTTGTCCTTGCTACCAACCAAGTTTAATCGTTTCCGACTGTTGCCGAGTTGCCGTAGGGCGACCATCTGGAATTCAGGAGGATATGATCATGGACGCGAAGACTGGTGATCTCGGCGGCGGCTGCCCGATGCGCGAAACCAAGGTCCGCTCGCTCTTGGGGCGGCAGAACAAGGATTGGTGGCCCGACGCGCTGCCCGTCGACATGCTTCACCAGCATGGCACGTCGCCGGATCCGATGGGCCCCGACTACGATTATGCGGAAGCGTTCGGCCAACTCGACTATCAGGCGCTGAAGGCCGACCTTACGGCGCTGATGACCGACAGCAAGGAGTGGTGGCCGGCGGACTACGGCCATTACGGGCCGTTCATGATCCGCATGGCCTGGCACGCGGCCGGCACCTATCGCGTCACGGACGGGCGCGGCGGAGCGAATTCGGGCCAGCAGCGGTTCGAGCCGCTCAACAGCTGGCCGGACAACGGAAACCTGGACAAGGCCCGGCGGCTGCTGTGGCCGATCAAGCAGAAGTACGGCAAGCACATCAGCTGGGCCGACCTGTTCATCCTCGCCGGCAATGTCGCAATCGAAAGCATGGGCGGCCCGGTGCTCGGTTTTGCCGGCGGCCGTAAGGACGTCTATCAGTCGGAGGGCGACACTTTCTGGGGTGCTGAAGAGATCTGGGTCAACCAGGGCGCCCAGACCCGCATCACGGAGGAACTGCCCGAGCTCGAAGGGCCGCTCGCCGCCATCCAGATGGGCCTTATCTACGTCAATCCGGAAGGGCCGGGCGGCAACCCCGACCCGTTGCAGTCGGCGCGCGACATGAAGGCGACCTTCCTGCGCATGGCGATGAACAGCGAGGAAACGGTGGCGCTGACCGCCGGTGGGCACGCCTTCGGCAAGGCGCATGGCGCCAAGCCCGCGGAAAGCTTCGGCAAGGACCCGAGCTCAGAAGAAATCCATCGGCAGGGCTTCGGCTGGATGACCGACGTGGACGAGATCGCCAAGGGCCACATCACCACCTCTGGAATCGAAGGCAGCTGGTCAAACAACCCGACCAAGTGGACCGGCGACTATTTCCGCCTGCTGTTCAAATACGACTATGAGCTGGTGGAGAGCCCGGCCGGGGCCAAGCAGTGGACCCCGATCAACCCCGATCCCGAGGACCTGGCGCCTGACGCCCGCGACCCGTCGAAGCGCGTACCGACCATGATGACCACGGCGGACATGGCGTTGAAGATGGATCCGGAATTCCGCGAGATTTCACTCCGCTTCAAGGACGACCAAAAGGCGCTGGACGACGCCTTTGCTCGCGCCTGGTTCAAGCTGACCCACCGCGACATGGGGCCTAAGATCCGCTACCTCGGGCCGGAAATCCCGGCCGAGGACCTGATCTGGCAGGACCCGGTGCCGGCGGGCACCGCGCCATCGGATGCCGAGGCGAGCGCGTTCAAGGAGAAGGTGCTGGCGAGCGGTCTCTCCGTGTCGCAGCTCGTCAAGACGGCCTGGGCGTCGGCGTCGACCTATCGCAAGTCCGATCACCGCGGCGGCGCCAACGGCGCGCGCATTGCACTTGCGCCGCAGAAGGACTGGCAGGTCAACGAGCCGGAGCAGCTCAAGGTTGTGCTCGACAAGCTCAATGAGCTTCGCGGGTCGATGAGCCTGGCCGATGCGATCGTGCTGGCTGGTTCGGCAGCAGTCGAGAAGGCGGCGAAGGACGCTGGCTTCGATGTCGAAGTTCCGTTCCACGGCGGTCGCGGCGATGCGACGCAGGAGTGGACGGACGTCGACAGCTTCGTCTGGATGGAACCGCAGTCCGACGGCTTCCGCAATTATCTGAAGTCGCGTCAGCCGGTGAAGACGGAAGAACTGCTGCTGGACAAGGCATCGCTGCTTGGCCTGTCCGCGCCGGAAATGACCGTTCTGCTCGGTGGCCTACGAGTGCTCGGCGCCAATTATGGCGACAAGCCCGAGGGCGTTCTCACCAACCGCAAGGGGCAGCTGACCAACGACTTCTTCGTCAACCTGCTCGACAACGAAACCTTCTGGGATCTGGAAGACTCGTCGAGCGACGAAGAATTCATCGGCTATGCCCGCAAGGGTCGTGAGCCCAAGTGGCGGGCGACCCGGACCGACCTGGTCTTCGGGTCGAACAGCCAATTGCGTGCCACCGCCGAAGTCTATGCGGAGCGCGGCAACGAAGAGAAGTTCGTGCGCGACTTCGTGCACGCCTGGACCAAGGTGATGAACGCGGACCGCTTCGACCTGCTGCCGGACCGCAAGGTGTCCCGCGACGTGGCGACCGGCGCGGCCTAATCCTCAAGGGCGGAGGGTTTCGGCAAGCAGCTGAAACTCCTCCGCCCGCGGGCTGCCCCGGCGCCAGATCAACGCGATTTCACGCGCGGCGCTTTCCGACCGGAGTGGCCGCACGGTAATGCCGGTCGACGCCAGCACCCCGGCGTCGACCGCCATCTGCGGGATAAGGGTCACGCCGAGCCCGTTATCCACCATCTGCACCAGCGTGTGCAGCGACGTGCCGAGCATCAGGGAGCCAGTTCGCAGATCCGGTCGATTGCAGGCGGCCAGGGCGTGTTCCTTCAGGCAATGGCCGTCTTCCAGCAACAGCAGGCGACCGGGGGCCAGCTCGTCGGGTTCGACCGCATCGGGCAGATCGTTCGTGCCTGGGGGAAAGGCGACGACGAGTGGGTCGTCGAACAGCGGCGCGCTATCCACGTCGCCGCACGCGAACGGCATCGCAAGCAGCACGCAATCGAGCTGGCCCCGCTGGAGCGATTCACAGGCGGCCTGGCTCGTTTCCTCGCGCAAGTAGAGCTTAAGGTCGGGAAAGCGTTCGCGCAGTCGGGGCAGGACGGTCGGCAACAGGAATGGCGCGATCGTCGGAATGACGCCCATCCTGAGGTCTCCGGCGAGCGGTTGGCCCGCCGCGCGCGCCATATCCACCAGCTCTTCCGCTTCGCGCAGGACGCGCCGGGCCTTTTCGGTCAGTGCAACCCCGGCGGGCGTGAAGCGCACGACCCGGCTGGTGCGTTCGACCAGCGTGATGCCCATCACGGCTTCCAGTTCGCGCAGCGCGGCGGAAAGGGTCGACTGGGTGACGAAGCAGCGTTCGGCGGCACGTCCGAAATGGCCACTGTCGCGCAGGGCGACCAGATATTGCAGCTGACGGAGCGTGGGGAGATAGGAGGCCATCGGTTTCGTCGATCGATAGTCGCCCAGCAATAGCTTTGCCAGATGGGCGGTTCAGTCCCGCAGCGCTTCGCCGGCCAGCGCCTCGATCTGGGTCACCGCCACTTCGCGCACGGCTTCCCGAGGAAGGGAGCAGGCGCGCGCGACTTCCTCACCGACCAGGCTGTCACCGATCGCCAGCAGCGTCAGGCCCAGGGTCATTCGGTCCACCGGGCGGTCGTCGCCGGTCGCCTTCATGACACGAAGGATGCGCTCGATCGTCGTGACAACCGGTTCCAGGGCTTCTCGCTGGCGGGTCAGCGCAATCCAGCCGATCAGTTCGCCTGCGCCTTCGCGGCGGAAGGCATCGAACATGGCGTCGATGACGTGGCGTTCCGTGGCCTGGCCTAACCGGCGCTGCTCGATCACGCCCTCGATTGCCGCCGATACGGTGAGGGCGATGTCCTCGGCCAGCGCGCGCTGCAGGCCGGCCGCGGAGCCGAAGTGATGCAGGAGATTGGCGTGGGTGCGGCCGATCCTGTTCGCCACCGACTGCAGGGTGACCGCCGCTGCACCGTCCGCCTTCAGCAGAGCGCGCGCAGCAGCGAGCGCTGCCGCGCGGCTTTCCTGCGGTGAAACCCTTTTGCGTCCGAGCAGTTTTATTGACATTCTTGTAAGCAATACCGCATAGGCGTAACACCCTCTGGTGGAGGACAGGCATGAGTGTTGCAACCCTGAAGCGGATCTCGGTCACGCCCGAGGACCTGACCATCACCCCGCGCGATCGGCGGTTCGGACGCGGCGACAAGACGGCGCGCTGGTGGCTGGGCGGCGATCCCTATCAGACCGCCATCTACAACGCCCTGTCCGCGACCTTTCCCAAGGGCGAAGCGCACTTCGTCGAATCCGTGCGTGACTTCCGTGACGTCGCCGGCGCGGCCGACCCGAAGCTGGCTGGTGAGATCAAGGCCTTTACCACCCAGGAAGTCATTCACAGCCGGGAGCATGTCGCCTTCAACAAGCGGGCCGAGGATGCCGGTTACGACCTGACCCTGCTGGAACAGCGTGTCGACGAGCAGCTGGAGCTGGTTCGCTCCCGACCGAAGATCGCCGGTCTGGCGTCGACCATGTGCCTTGAACATTTTACCGCCATCGTGGCGCACGAGTTGCTGGCCAACCCGCGACATTTGAAGAACGCGGACCCCGCAACTGCCGACCTGTGGCGCTGGCACGCGGTCGAGGAGATCGAGCACAAGGGCGTGGCCTACGACACCTGGCTGGCGGCCACGAAAGATTGGTCTCGCTGGAAGCGGTGGAAGATCAAGAGCCTGATGATGCTGTTGGTCACGCGCAATTTCATTGTCCACCGGACGGAAGGGGCGATGGAGCTTCTGCGCCAGGACGGGCTGACCGGATGGCGCGTGTTCCTCCGGCTGCAATGGACCCTGTGGGGCTCGCCGGGCATGTTCCGCAAGGTCGGCGGCGGCTGGCTGCATTTTTTCCTGCCTCGCTTCCATCCGTGGAACGAGGACGACCGTCACCTGATCAAAGGCTGGGACGCGACCTATGACTATCGGCAGGAGCCGCCGACCAGGCGGGTGCGGCGAGCCGTCTGAGCGGCCTCCCACGCCCGCGCCACAGTGACACCGTCAGGCCGCCAGGCGTTCCGACCGCGCGGTCAGGCTCAGCCGCAGAACCCTGCTCATTGCTTCCACGCCGCGGGCGCAGCTGAGGCGAGGCGCGGTCAGGCCGGTCGGCACGAAGCCAAGCTTCTCCAGCACGCGGCCACTTGCCGGATTATCCACGAAGTGGCTGGCTTCCAGCCGGGTAAGGCCGAGGGTCCGTGCGATCTCGAGCAGGTGGCGCGATGCCTCCGTTGCGTAGCCCTTTCCCCAATGCGCCCGGGCGATCCAGTAGCCAAGTTCAACCGCCCCCGACGGCCGCCGGCCCAGGCCGCACGAACCGATGAGCTCGGGGTCGCCGCTGGTCCGGGCGAACAGGAGAAAGGTCGGTAGCGCTGGATCCCGCGGTGCCGCCAGAAAGGCTTCGGCTTCCTTCAGGCCGTAGGGCCAGGGTGCCGTGGCCAGATTGCGAACGATCTGCTCGTCGGCGATCGCCGCGGCAAGTGCGGGCGCATCTTCGGCCCAGCCCGGTCTCAGCAGCAGTCTTGTGGTCCGTGCGAACACTTCACTTCTCCCCGCTCGAGGCCCGCTAACCGGTCCTCGTGACAGTTTCGGGAGAAGAAAAAGAAACGGGAATGAGGGGTGCTTCTTCGCCGTCAGGCGGCGGAAAATTTCTTATGCTGGGAGCATAAGAAAAGCCCCTCATGGGGGCTTCCCTCTTCTCCCTTTTCGAAACCCTGTTCGGACCTCGGCTGGGCTGCCCCCTCGTGGAGACCAGCCCTTCCTTGACCAGTCCCTATTCCGCTGCTTCCGTAATTGCCGGCATGGCTTCCACATGCACGTATTTGCGGCCTTGGCGGCCATCGCGGAACGCAACACGGCCGTCGGTAAGCGCAAACAGGGTGTGGTCTTTGCCCAGGCCGACGTTGTCGCCCGGATACCAGCGCGTGCCGCGCTGACGCACGATGATGTTGCCGCCGCGAACCGCTTCGCCGCCGAACTTCTTCACGCCGAGGCGCTTCGATTCTGAATCGCGGCCGTTACGCGACGAGCCGCCTGCCTTCTTATGTGCCATCGTCGATTACTCTTCGGTCTGAGTGGGGGCCGGAGCCGCCTTCTTGCCCTTGCCCTTAGCAGGTGCAGCATTCTGAGTCGAGACGTCGTTGGTTGCCTCGGTACCGGCATCGGCCGGAACCACGCCCTCGGAGCTCGCGACCTCGGCCGTGTCGACCGGCGCGGCCTTGGCCTTGCTCTTCTTCGGAGCCGCGGGAGCAGCCTCGGCGGCGGCCGGAGCGGTCTCAGCGGCCGGAGCGGCCTTGGCAGCCTTCTTGGCGGGAGCCTGCTCTGCCTTCTGGTCACCGATGCTGACGATGCGCAGGATCGTGTGCTGCTGACGATGGCCCTTCTTGCGGCGGTAATTATGGCGGCGGCGTTTCTTGAACACCGTCACCTTTTCACCCTTCGCCTGGGCGATGATCTCGGCCCCGACCGTCAGTCCGTCCGTGCCCTTGAGGTCCGAACCATCGCCGGCAAGGAGGATGTCGGACAGGGTGATGCTGTCGCCGGCATTGCCGTCCAGCTTCTCGACAACGATCTTGTCTCCCGGGGCAACGCGGTATTGCTTGCCGCCCGTGCGCACGATTGCGAACATTGGCTCTTCTCTTTGGTCTAGAATGTCTCGCTCCCACGCGGACGCGCGCCATGGGGCACGGCGATGCGCGGAAAGCGTGCCGCCTAGGGGAGGGTGGTTATGGTGTCAACCGGAAGAGGCGGCACCCGCGGGCGAAATCCGCGCTCGCCGGAAGACCGCGGCAAGGGGCGACCGAGCCCTAATGCTTGTGTTCGCGGCGCAAGGTGTAGCGGCCGGGCTGGAAGCCGTCGAACAAACCGTCGATCGCAGGATGATCGATCGGTTCATCCTCTTCGTCCGGCACCAGATTCTGCTGGCTGACGTAGGCGACGTAGCTCGACTCGGCGTTCTCGGCGAGCAGGTGATAGAAGGGCTGTTCCTTGTGCGGCCGGATTTCGGGCGGGATGGCCTGATACCATTCCTCCGAATTGGCGAACACCGGATCGACATCGAAGATCACCCCGCGGAAGTCGAGCAGGCGATGGCGCACCACCTCACCGATCCCAAAACGGGCGCGGGCCACGGGCGGGGCGATGGTCTCGCCGGTCATATCGAGGGAACGTTCGACACTCGTCATGGCTGCAATCTAGTGCGCCGCGCCGTACAGGCAAGCGCTAGAAGGGGACGGTCTCACCCGCCCAATCGAAGAAGCCGCCGCTATCGGCCGGCGTCAGGCGGTCAAGCACCGCCAGCAGCCGTTCGGCGGCATAGCCGGGGCCGAATAGCCTGTCTGACGGCACGCCGCGCTGGAACGGCTTGCTCATGCCGGTGTCGACGGTCCCTGGATGAAGCGCAACGCACAGCGCCTGTGGCTTCGTCCGAGCAAGCTCGATCGCGGCGGTGCGAACGAATTGATTGAGCGCCGCCTTCGACGCCCGATAGCCGTACCAGCCGCCCAGCCGATTGTCGGTGATGCTGCCGACCCGCGCGGACAGGGCGGCGGCCCGGCCGTCCGACGCAAGCAGCGGTAGAAAATGACGCAGGGCCAGGGCGGGGCCGATGGCGTTGATCGCGAAACTTCGGGCGAGGCGTTCTGCATCGAGATCGCGTAGGCTGCGTTCCGGCTGCAGCGCCTCGTCGTGAAGCATGCCGACGGCAATGATGATCCTGGTGAACGGGGCCTTGCCGGCGCACTTCTCGGCAGCGGCCTCGATGCTGGCGGGCGCCTCGAAATCGATATCCCCGTGACGGCGGGCGAGCCGCACAACCGTGTCGCCCGCAGCCGACATCGCGTCGGCCAGCGCCGCTCCGATGCCGCCCGAGGCGCCGATTACAAGACTGGTCACCATCCGCTTATCGGGCGGCTGCCGAACGATTTCGACCCGCCCTTGAGCACGGGCTAGGCAAGCATGAGGAGCGCTGTTAAAGCGCCGCCCGCGACCATCCGGCCCTCCCGCCGGACCCTTGCTGGCTCATACTCGCGGAGAGGTGGCTGAGTGGTCGAAAGCACCGCACTCGAAATGCGGCGTGCGGGCAACCGTACCGTGGGTTCGAATCCCACCCTCTCCGCCATTCAGCCTTTGTCACCGGAAGCCTTGCGTAGCGGTCGAGCGCGGAGCCGCGCCGTGCCTTTGAACCGGTTTCGAGAGCGCCCAAAATTACCCTCTATTTTGCGAGCCTGTTGTTCTAGCGTAGGCATCGCAACGTGGCGCGAAGGCTGGAGGTTGAGGTGGCCGGACTACCAGGATCGGCTCTCTTGAATAAGAGTCTTGAGGGCGAAGCCACCACAGCGCGTGTCCAGCGCGTGCCCTCGCGTGAGCTCGAACTCTTTATCGTTCGGGAGTTCGTTGACCCTCGCGAATGCGCAGCCTTGATGGAGCTTATTGACCGCAACCGACGACCTTCGACGATCGCGGACGACGTCGGGATCGCCAATTACCGCACCAGCGAGACATGCGATCTCGATTCCAGAATACCGGTGATAGGCGCGATCGATAATCGTATCTCGGCGCTTCTTGGTATTCCGGCGGCTTTCGGGGAGCCATTGCAGGGACAACGCTACGCCCCGGGTCAGGAGTTCGGCCCGCACACCGACACGTTCAATCCGGGCGGGTACGATTTCCTGGTTCATACGGCTCACGGAGGGCAAAGGACCTGGACCGCGATGGTCTACCTCAACGTGCCCGATGAAGGCGGCGCGACACGGTTCAAGCGGATCGGCAAAACGGTTCAGCCGGAGACCGGCAAATTGCTCGCCTGGAATAACCTGCTGCCGGATAGCTCAACGAACGAGGCCACACTTCATCAAGGCATGAAGGTCCGGAAGGGGACCAAGTACATCCTGACCAAATGGTTTCGCGAGCGGCCGGTCGGCAGCTAGCATTCTCGATTAGCGATCCTCAGCGTCCCTGGCGCTGAATCCGGTCCATCGCCCGCAAGGCCACGTAATGGGACGTAACCAGCCGCCCATCCGCAAGCATCAATTCGACATTGTCTGCGAGCAGGACCTTCTCGAAAAGTCTGGCCGCTTCAGCCGGGCGGTCGGTCTTGAGCATCACCAGGCCAAGATTCAGGGATCGCGCGGGGTCGTCCTGGGACACCTTTCCTGCACGGATCTGGCGTTCCGCAGTGGAATAATCCCCTGACAGAATAGCCCTCATCCCCAGGGAATCCCGAGGATAGCCGAACTCCGCCGGTTGAGCAGTCGCCAATGCGGACCACGACAGCGCGGACGCTGCCACGAAAAGGGCTCTGATGCGGTCCATATGCCTCCCCTCTAGCCGCGGATTTGTAACACTCCTGTCATCAACGAGCAAACGTTCTGTAACTTTTCGTTCATGTGGTGCTCAGTTCGCACACCGGTGGAGAGTCCGCGTTCTGTCATGTTTGGCACATTGCGCTGTCACTGACCGTTCCTAGCCCAGCCCATGAGATCGAACGGGGCAGGCGACTCACGCCGACCGCCTCGCGCGTCTTCTTAAGACTCCAGGGAGCGGAGACAGGGCATGTTCAATCGCAATCAATTCCGTAAACTATTGCTGGTCAGCGTCGGCGCCACGATTCTGACCGCATGCGGAGGAGCGGACGATGTCGCTTCCGGCGGCGGGGGCACCGTCATCGTCAATCCGACGCCCACCCCCACTCCGACCCCAACGCCAACCCCGACGCCCACGCCGACAACCGCGGCGGCGGCATGCCCGACCATCACTGGACTGACGCTTGCCGACCAGGGCACCGTCTCGGGCCCGACCGGATCCTATCGCGTGTGCCGCCTGCCCGGGGTCATCTCGGCATCCGTCAACCTGCCCAAGGTCAGCGGTCTCGTCTACCAGATCGCCGGCCGGGTGAACGTCGGCTGCGACGGTGGCCGCGTGGCGCCGACCGCTGGCGCACCCTTCGTCACCCCGACAGTCGGCTGCGGCAGCACCTCGCTGACTGCCGACACCAACGTTACCCTTGGCGTGGATCCGGGCGTGATCTTCATGGCCGAGCCTGGCGCTTCGTGGCTTGCGGTTAATCGCGGCAACAGGATCAACGCGGTCGGCACCGCGTCTCAACCGATCATCTTCACCAGCCGTGAAAACGTCATTGGAACCGCCACCAATTCGTCCCAGGGCCAGTGGGGCGGGGTCGTGCTTTTGGGCCGCGGTTTCACGACGGACTGCAACGTCGGCGTCGCCACCGGTGCTGCGGCGACCCATACCTGTGAGCGCGACACCGAGGGTGCGGCCGATTCGGCTCGCTTCGGTGGTGTGGACAACGGGTACAGCGCTGGGCGGATGAGCTATGTCCAGATCCGCTATTCCGGCTTTGTGCTCGGCGCCAACCGGGAATTGCAGGCGATCACGACCGGGGCAACCGGAACCGGGACGATCCTCGACCACATCCAGGCGCACAACAGTTCGGATGACGGTGGCGAGTTCTTCGGCGGCGCCGTGAACATGAAGTATTTCATCACCACCGGCGCCGACGACGACAGCTTGGACGTTGACACGGGGGCTCAGATGAACCTCCAGTGGGCCCTGCTGCTTCAGCGGCCCGGGTTTGGTGACGCGCTCATGGAGATCGACTCCAACGGCAACGAAACCAACCTGCCGCGGACCAAGCTGCAGGTTGCAAACTTCGTCGCACGACAGAACCAGGTCAGTGCCAGCAACAACGGCGCGAACGCCCTTGCCGCTCTGCATTTCCGGGGCAACTCCGACAATACGCTGATCAACGGCGTCGTGGTGACACCGGACAATGAATGCGTTCGCCTGACGGGCTCCGGCAGCACGTCGGATCGAGTAACGCTGACGGCCCGCTCGGTTGTGCTCCAGTGCGGAGCGACGAAGTACATTACGGACGGTGCCTTCGCCTACACTCCCGCCGAGGTTGCCGCCATCTTCGCCGGCAACAACAACAACGACGCGTTCACCAACACCCTGACCGGGTTCTTCATCAATGGCGCCAACGAGAATGCGGTTGTTGCCACCAACCCGACCACCTTCTCGGGCTTTTTCAACCTTCCCTCGCCGAACCGCATCGGCGCCGCGTGGACCGGTAGTGATACTTGGTATCAAGGCTGGACCTGCAACAGCGACATCGCGAACTTCGGCGCGGTGACGGACTGCACCTCGCTGCCGACGACCTGACGGGCAGGACACATTGAGAGATAGAGGGGGGCGGCCGCAATGCCGCCCCCCATTGCCGCACCTAAACTCTGGGGAATTTTCCATGTCGATAAAGTCGCGGCTCGCAAGCGCGCTCTTGGGTTCAACCGCTGTTGTCTTGCCGTCGATGGCCGTTGCGCAGAATGCGCCAGACGCCCCGACTGCCGCCACTCCGACGGCTGGCGAAGAGGTCGCCCAGCCGCCCGCCGATGCGGCGGATTCGCAAGCCGCCGATGCGCCCCCCGTAGAGGTGTCGACCCCCGGTGGCGGCGAGGAGATCGTCGTCCGCGGTCGCCGGCGCGCGAATCCGGAACGGACCTCGACTCAGGTCGTGAGCGTGCTGTCGAGCGAACAGATCGCCCGTACCGGCGAGGGCAACATCGCCGGCTCGCTTGGCCGCGTCACCGGTTTGAGTGTCGTTGGCTCTGGCTATGTCTATGTCCGCGGACTGGGCGATCGATATTCGTTGGCGCTTCTCAACGGCTCGCCGCTCCCAAGTCCTGAACCACTCAAGCGCGTGGTACCGCTGGACCTGTTTCCCACCGGCGTGATCGCTTCGTCGCTCGTGCAGAAGAGCTACTCGGTCAATTACCCCGGCGAGTTCGGCGGCGGCGTCATCAATCTGACGACGAAGTCCGCGCCGCGGGAGCCGTTCCTAACCGTGGGGGCAGGCGTCGGCTGGGATACATTCACCACCAACAATCTTGGCTACACTTACTACGGCAGTCGGAGTGACTGGACCGGCTTCGACAACGGAACGCGCGACATTCCGTCAGGTCTCCAGAATTTCTTCGATAGCGGACAACGGTTGCCCCAGCTGACCGGTGAAGACCGCCAGCAGATTGCCGGCCAGATCGCCACCGGGCGCAACTCTGTCGTTCAGCGCAACAACAACATCCCGGCAAACTGGTCCGTGAATATTTCGGGGGGCACCAATTGGGAACTGGGCTTTGGCAACCTCGGCCTGATTGCGGGCGTCGGTTACAGCAACAGATGGCTGACCCGCGACGCAATCCAGCAAGGCTCCCTGAGTGCGGACGTTTCCGATCTCGAGACTGATTTCCGGCGGGTCATCACCGACAACCGGATCGTCGTTAACGGACTATTTGGACTGGGTCTGACATTTAACCAGAACCAGATCCGCTGGACCAACCTGTTCATTCGAGACACCCTGAAGCAGGCGCGACTGGGCATCGGGAACCGGCAGGGCACCAACGTCGACTTCCTGCAACAGGACACCGGCTGGTACGAGCGTCAGCTCATCAACACGCAACTCGCTGGCGAATTGAAGCCGACCGACCGGATCAGCCTGGACCTGCGTGCGGGCTATGCAAATTCGCAGCGGGAAGCGCCGTTCGAGCTGTTCTACGAGTCCGTTCGGACCAACAACCCGGATGATCCGTTTGGCGCCCTTTTCATCAATCGTCTCAATAACGGCAACGGCGGCGATGCCACGGTCAGTTTTTCCAATCTGAACGAAGACCTTTATTCGGCGGCCGCCGACTTGAGCTACAAGTTCGCACCCGGATATTCGGTGACCTTCGGCGCTGCATATTCCAATCAGGACCGCGACAGCGAGCGGCGCGATTTCTCGTTCATCGCGCCAAGCACCCTTCCGACCGCAGTCGCGACCCTGCGACCGGATCTGCTGCTTTCACCCGGTGTGATCGATTTCTTCGATATCGATCTTGTCGAAACGAACGAGACCGCGCCGAAATTCAACGCCAAGCTCAAGGTGTTGGCCGGCTATGGCAAAGCCAATCTGCAGTTCACGGACTGGCTCAGTCTCGAAGCTGGCGTTCGCTATGAAAAGGGCAGGCAGGAAGTCGCCGCGGTTCCCGTGTTCGACGACGATATCGCCGATATTCCGGCCACTCTCCAGCGAAAGTCCTATTGGCTGCCGGCCGCGACGGCGACCTTCCAGATCACGCCAGAAATTCAGTGGCGGTTGAGTGCGTCGAAGACCATTGCCCGGCCGCAGTTCCGTGAGCTGATCTTCCAATTCTATTTCGATCCGGAGTCGAACCGCCTCTACCGCGGCAACCCGCTCCTGGTGGACAGCGAATTGTTCAACGCTGAATCACGACTGGAGTGGTACTTCGGCCCTGACCAGCGGGTTGCGGCCGCCGGCTTCTACAAGAAGATCAAGCGACCGATCGAAACCTTCGTTACCGGTGGCGATCTCCAGACATCGTTCGCCAATGCGCCGGAAGCGACGCTCTATGGCGCCGAGTTCGAGGTGCAGAAGTATTTCGGTCTCGATAGCCTGGGCGGCATCTTCCGTGGCCGCCGGCTCGTGGCCGTGGGCAACTACACCTATAGCAAATCGAAGTTGAAGGTCGGCGAAGGCGACACCACGAACATCTTCGGTGTCGGGGAAGCAGTCGCAAGCGACTACTTCCAGAATGGCTCGCCGATGACCGGCCAATCCAAGCACCTCCTCAATCTTCAGCTTGGACCGGAGCACCGCGACCGCCTTTCGCAGCAAACCTTCCTGCTGACCTACGCCAGCAAGCGGGTCGTCAGCCGCGGCCTCAATGGCCTGTTCCCGCAGCCGGACGTGATCGAGCGGCCAGGCCTGCGGCTCGACTTCGTCGCGCGCGAAGGTTTCACTGTTCTCGACCGCGAACTCGAGCTGAAGTTTGAGGCCCGAAACCTCACTGGTCGACGCCACATCGAAACCCAGAGCGCCGGCGACAACGAGATCAACGTCAACACCTACGACCAAGGCCGCATCTTCTCGATTAGTGCGTCAGTGAAGCTTGCTCCCAAGGTTGGGAGAGCGATGCCGGATGTCGTCGCTACGCCAGCGCCGCCGCCGCCGCCGCCACCTGCGACCCAAACCTGTGCGGATGGCAGCGTCGTCGAGATTTCGGTGACATGTCCGCAGCCGCCGGCGCCCCCGCCTCCGCCCGAGCCACAGGCGGAGCGCGGCTAACAACGAGCCGAGGGAATGAGGCGGCAGAGGGCAACACGAAGTCGGCCAAACTGCCTGCCGGAAGTAACAGCTGTGTCACATAGCGTATGCAAATGACGTCGAGGGCAAACGGGCATGAGTCGCATGAAATCTATCAGATATCCGGTAGCCGCGACCATGTTGCTGTTAGGCGCAACTGGCGCTCGCGCGGACGTCATGGAAGTGGGGAAAGGGGGAGCCGCTTGGGTCGCTGGCGGCCCGCCGGCGGCGAGCATTGTCGAACCGCCTCCAACTTCTGCGGAAGCGTCGGCTCACCTGACTGAGGCCCCGTGGAGCGCGGGCCCGCTTCCGTGGCGGGCCAAGGTCGCCGACCTTGCAGCTCGATATGATCTTAGTCCAAGCCTGATCGAAGCGCTGGTCTGGCAGGAAAGCCGGTGGCGAACGGGCGCTGTCTCAAGTGCCGGCGCTCGCGGATTGACCCAGCTTATGCCTGGCACCGCGCGCGACCTGGGCGTCAACCCGGATGATCCTTTTGCCAACCTGGAGGGCGGCGCGCGTTACCTCCGAATGCAGCTTGATGCGTTCGGTGGCGACGTCGAGAAGGCACTTGCCGCATACAATGCTGGGCCCGGCCGGGTTCGTCGCGCGGGCGGAGTACCCGCTATTTCGGAAACACGGAATTATGTCGCCGCCATTCTAACGCGGCTGTCGCAAAACGTTCGGAGATGAAGATGCATCTGCACCGCTTGATTGTCGCGTTCGGCCTTTCCTTGACTGCGCAGGCAGCCTCGGCCCAGGCCGCTGACCCGCAAGGATCCGGCCCTATCGTCTCGGCGCTTCAGTGGCTGCAGGGCACTTTGATGGGCAACGTAGCCACCGCGATCGCCGTGATGGCCGTGGCGGCGGTTGGCTTCATGATGCTGACCGGACGTCTGAACTGGCGCATGGGCGCCACCGTCATCATCGGCTGCTTCGTATTGTTCGGAGCTGGGGCAATCGTCTCCGGCATTCAGGCCGTCAGCGGCGTCTGATCGGACGTGGAACTCTCCCGCTATCCGGTGCATCGCGCGCTCACCCGTCCGCAGATGTTTGCCGGCGTGACCTACAGTTTCTTTATCATCAACGCTGCAGTCACGACTGAGCTGTTTCTGATCACTCGCAGCTTTCTCGCGCTGCCGATCGCGTTGATGATCCACGCTGTCGGCTATCTCGCCTGTATGCGCGAACCAAGAGTGTTCGACCTTTGGCTGACCAAGGTCAGTCGCTGCCCCCGCGTCCGTAATTGGAAGCTGTGGGGCTGCAACAGCTACTCGGCCTGAGAGGAGACCGCGTCGTGCCCAAGATGACTTCAGGCCTCGCATGGGCAAAGAAGGAAGCGCACGCCGGAGATCGGTTGCCTTACCTGTCCATGATCGACGAGAACGTCGTACTCCTGCGCGACGGTTCGGTGATGTTGTCCCTGTTGGTTCCAGGACTTCCTTTCGAAACGGCCGACACCATCGAACTGAACTCCCACTCCGCGACGCGGGAGCTGCTGTTGCGGAGCACGCTCGACGCTCGGTTCGTTCTCTACCACCACGTCGTCCGACGTCGCGTCGACGTTGAACTGGAGGCGGCGTTCGACGATCCGATGGCTGCGCACATCGATGCGCGCTGGCGAGATAGCCTCCGCGGCGGCGCGCTTTTTGTGAACGACCAGTTCGTCACTCTTGTTCGACGGCCGGCCAGGGGGAAGGTCGGCTGGGCAGAGCGCTTGCAGCGCCGCGCAAAACAGCGCGCTTCAGAGATCGAGGCCGACCCCACCGATCTTCGCGCTCTCCGAGCCGCGGCGACATCGATTGCCGCCTCGCTAGGCGGATATGGCGCGCGCTTAATCGGCGATTACGAAGGGACGAGCGGGAATTGCTCCGAAGTGCTCGAACTACTGTCCGCTCTTTACAACGGGGAAATGCGCCCGGTGCGCCGTCCCTCGGATGGTACGGACCTCGGTCGAATGCTGCCGTACCGCCGTGTGAACTTCGGGCTAGATGCCCTGGAATTGCGCGGGGCGGGAGGTAGCGAGTTCGCATCCATCCTGTCCTTGAAGGATTACCCCGACAGCACCGGGCCTGGCCTCACCGATGCGCTTCTTCGACTGCCTTGTGAATTGGTTCTTACCGAAACCTATGCCCCGGCGGATCGCCAGGTCGCTCGTGAACGGATCGACCTTGCGATCCGCCGGCTCAAGTCGGCCGATGAAGAAGCTATGGCGGAGCGCCGCGAGATGCATTCTGCTCGCGACGCACTTGGCGTGGGATCGGTCGGCTTCGGCGATCATCACCTGACCGTGCTGGTCCGTTCTGACCGGCTTGATCGACTGGACGAGCTTACCGCCGCCTGTGCAAGCGCATTGGCCGATGCAGGCGCGGTCGGAGTCCGTGAGGACGTCAACCTGGAGCCAGCGTTCTGGGGTCAGTTTCCGGGCAATGAGGGCTACCTTGTACGGCGCGCATTGATCTCCAGCGCGAATATGGCGTGCTTCAGTTCGCTCCATGGTTTTTCGATCGGCCAAGCGTCCGGCAATCATTGGGGGGATGCGGTCACACTGTTGCAGACCACCAGTTCCACTCCGTTTTTCTTCAATTTCCACCAGGGTGATCTTGGCAATTTCACGGTGATCGGACCGTCGGGCTCGGGCAAGACGGTCGTTATGAACTTTCTTGCCGCACAAGCGCAGAAGTTCTCTCCGCGCACGATCATGTTCGACAAGGACCGCGGTGCAGAAGTGTTCGTGCGGGCAACCGGCGGCTGTTACAGCCGTATCGCGGCGGGACTGCCAACCGGTTTCAATCCTTTGGCCTTGTCCGACAATGCCCTTAACCGCTCCTTCCTGCGCGACTGGCTTGGCGTGCTGCTGAACGCGAATGGTCCGGAGGAGACCGCAGTCATCGCGCAGGCGGTGGATGCCGCTTATGCCAACGATGAGGCTCTTCGGCAGCTGTCCCATTTCCGCGAATTGCTCGCGGGCGCTCGCCGTCCTCAGCCAGGAGACCTTGCCAGCCGGCTGGAGCCTTGGTTGCAGGGCGGGGAGCATGGCTGGCTGTTCGACAATCCGAGTGACGAACTGAACCTGTCGCCCAAAGTCATCGGCTTCGACATGACCGCGCTGCTGGAGTCTCCGCGGCTGCGCACTCCGGTGATGATGTACCTGTTCCATCGAATTGAAGAACGGCTCGATGGCGACCCGACCATGATCCTGATCGACGAGGGCTGGAAGGCCCTCGACGATGAAGTCTTTGCCGCGCGCATCCGTGACTGGCTGAAGACCCTTCGTAAGCGCAATGCGCTCGTCGGCTTTGCCACGCAGTCGGCCCGGGACGCGCTCGACAGCCGCATCTCCGCGGCGCTGGTGGAGCAGACCGCCACCATGATCTTCATGCCGAATGCCCGTGCGCGTGCCGAGGATTATTGCGACGGTTTTGGGCTCACGGCGCATGAGCTGGACCTCATCCGCACCCTTCCGGTTCACAGCCGCTGCTTCCTCATCCGACAGGCCGACGCGTCCGTGGTGGTTCGCCTGGACCTGTCCGGAATGCCGGAGCTGATCACCATTCTGTCGGGTCGCGAAAGCAGCGTCCGGCGGTTGGATTCCTTGCGTCAATCCTACGGGGACGCGCCGGCCGCTTGGTATTCCTCGCTTACCGGGGAAGCATGGCCGGGTGAACCGGATGAGAATTCCGCGCCGATCTGGGTGGCCGCCGAATGAGCCGATGCGAGGAACTCGCCGCAGGCGCCAGCGCCGGCGTTGCGCCAGCGCTTCGAGCAGTCGATTGCCTCTCCAACGAGGCGACGGCGAGTGCGTTCGGGCGCCTGTTCGGCGGCAGCGGTTCGCTGCTCCCCGCGCTGACGATCCTGCTGACCCTTTATATCGCGTTCTTCGCCTTTTCCCTTTTGACCGGCCGGAGCAGGCTGGGCGTTTCCGCGCTGACCCCCCGAATGCTGACCCTGGGGCTGGTACTCACATTTGCGACCAGCTGGGTCGCATACCAGGGTGTCGTTTGGAACCTCGCGGTTGGCGCGCCCGACCAGATCGCCGGGGTCTTGACCGGGACGGGCGGGTCCGCGACCCAGATTTTCGGCGACAAGATCGACATTCTGTTCGCCTCGATTGCGGAGGTATCGGCATCCGCTGATGCCGCTCAGGCCGCAGCCGGCGGCGATCCGGGGGCAGCCGCTGCCGCCGCAGCCTCAGCCTCAGGGACGTTCACGCCGACCAATCTAATCTGGTTCGCTGCCGTTTTGTTGATGCTCGGTACGGTCGGTGTCCTCGTGACGGCCCGCATCGCGCTTGCGGTCCTGCTTACGCTCGGCCCCGTCTTTGTCGTGCTCGCCCTGTTTGGCGGAACCCGCGGATTGTTCGCCGGCTGGTTGCGCGGCGTTGTCCTGACCTCCGTCGCGCCCCTGTTCGCCGTGCTCGGCGGGAGCTTCATGATTGAGCTCGCGGTCCCGGTCGTTGTGCAATTGCGAGGGGCAGAAGGGGTCGACGGTCGTGCGGCCATGGCCCTGTTTTTGATCGCGGCAGTCCATGTCGCGCTGATGGTCATGGTCATGAAGGTTGCCGCGACCATGGTGAATGGCTGGACCGTTTTCGGGCTGGCGGAGAATGGTCGCGAAGGGGGCAACGCCAAACCTTCTCCCTCGTCCATACGCGGTGAAACCGTCAGCACCTCCAGCATGCTTGCCACGCAGCAGACTACCTCAGCCGGAAGCGCCCGGACGATGGGCGCGGCACTTGCTGCGTCCAGTGCCGCGAATGTCCTCCCCGCACATCCGACCGCTCCGATGATCGCTAACCGCCCGGGGGTAGTGACCCCGGTTCATGCCGCCGCTGGTCCATTGCAAACGCCTGCCCGGCACCGACCCCGCGGGGTCGGGAGCCGGTTCCGCCCAACTACCGCGATCCCCCGGGAGATGTTTCGATGATCCGCTTGGCTTTGTTCAGCTTGAGTTTGCTGGCGGGGACCCCGTCAGCTTTCGCCGCCGACGGCCGGCTGGCGTCGCGCCTGTACGCCGCCGACGAGGTCGTCCGTATCGATGGCCGTGCAGGCGTTCAGGCGACAATCGCCTTCTCGGAAGACGAGCATATCGAGAATGTCGCAATCGGCGATTCGAACAGTTGGCAGGTCACCCCGAACAAGCGTGCAAACCTTTTGTTCGTGAAACCGCTTGCGCCCCGCGCCCAAACCAATCTCACCGTGGTAACCGACAAGCGCAGCTACTTCTTCGACCTCGTCGCGTCGCCGGCCGCGAAGCCGGTGTACCTGCTTCGGTTCAGCTACCCGGCCGACGACAAGTCGACCAAGCCTCAGATGCGCGGTCCGGCCTTGTCAACCGAGGAGACGCAGATCGCGCTTGGGGCTCGTCCCTCCGACCCAGCCACTCTGAACTATGGCTGGATTTCCAAGGGCAAGACCAAGCTGCTTCCCGCGCGCGTCTACGATGATGGGAATACGACCTATCTAAGCTGGACTCCGGGCGTCCAGGTGCCCGCGATTCTCATGCGCAATGAGAAGGGCGAGGAAGGTCCGGTCAATTATGCCGTTCGCAATGATGTCATTGCGATTGAGGGCGTGCCCACCCTGATCGTTCTGCGGGCCGGCAAGGACATGGCAACACTCCAGTATGCTCGGGCCGCAGAGCCGGCAACCAAGCCGGCCCAAGTTGCTGCCGCCGGCAACATCGCGCGTCCGTAGGAGGATAATGCAATGCGCCTGCAAACAAGGTCACGCGATCGCCTGTCGGCAGCGAACGATTCCGATCCCAGGGAGAACATGGGTGCGGAGGTCATCGATCTTGCAACCCGCAACGTTCTACCGATGGTTTCCCAGCGCAAGCCCCGCTCCGAGGGCTACGGCATGGCTGCGGGTGTAGCCTTCGTGGTTGCCCTGGGGGCGATTACCTTCTGGAGCATGAGCGGAACGCGCACCGAAGAGCAGACGCGGCCCGTTGCACCCGCCGAGGCCCAGCCGTCCGCACGATCTGATGCGGCGCCGCAGCAGGCCCCGGCCGTTCCTCCGCAGGCGATCACTCCCGCACCTTCAGCCGGCGTTGCGCCCGCACCGCCGCCGAGCGCCGTCCTCGCACAGCCGCCGCAAAACCAGGCCGTCACTGCTGCCCGGCCGGATCCTCTGTCATCTCCCACGGTGGTGTTCGACGCCAGCGCCTTGCCCGGGCTCCCCAGCCCTTCGGGAACGCCCGCCGCCGCCGCAACCGGCAACAGCAACGAAGATTTCGCTTCACGCATCGGCGGGGTCGGAGGTTCGAAGGCCACCGCTACTGCGATGGTCGATCCAAAGACCACCGTCACCCAGGGCACCTTGATTCCGGCGGTTCTGGAGACGGCGATCAACACGGACGTTCCGGGTTTTGTGCGGGCGATGGTCAGCTCGGACGTCCGCTCCTTTGATGGGAGCCGCGTGCTTGTTCCAAGATCTTCCCGCCTGATCGGCGAGTACAAAAGCGGCCTGCAAGCGGGTCAGAAGCGGGCTTATGTCGTCTGGACGCGCTTGATCCGGCCCGACGGTGTTTCCGTCAATCTGGCCTCGCCGGCAGTCGGCTACTCCGGCACTGCCGGCCTTGCCGGCAAGGTTAACAGCCACTTCTTCGAACGCTTCGGTTCGGCCATGCTGTTGTCGGTTATCGGGGGTTTGGCCAATCTGGCCGGGAGTGCCACCACTTTCGTCGGCGGCGGTCAATCCGCGGCCTCGACGGCCCTCAATCAAAACGGGCAAATCGGCCCGACGGTTCGCGTCCGGCAAGGAGAGCCGATCCGGGTCTTCACGGCCCGCGACCTCGACTTCTCGCGGGTTGCAACGGAGTGACCGGTGAGATCCTGCCGCTACGGCCCGGCGAGGAGCAGGCCACTCTGCGCAGCGCCTATCTGGATGCATATCTAGCGCCGTTCAGGACGTGGCTTGCGAAAGAAACTGTGACGGAGATCCTGGTCAACAGGCCGGGCGAGCTTTGGATCGAGGATTCGAGCAGTTCCGGGATGCAGCGCATCGATGCGCCTGCGGTGGACGATGTTCTCCTCCATCGCCTCGCCCAGCAGGTGGCGCGGATCAGCCACCAGGGGATCAATCGCGAACATCCGCTGCTTTCCGCGACCTTGCCAAACGGAGCGCGCATTCAGCTCTGCGGACCTCCTTCGACGCGTCAGCACTGGGCCTTGGCCATCCGCCGGCATCGACTGTTAGACCTTCCGCTCGATGCTTATGATCGAGGTCCCATCCGGCCGGTCGAGCAGGCAGAAGAGCCAGACCCCATTGCCGAACCGATTACCTATCTGCGCCATGCGGTGCGGGCCCGGCGCACCATCCTGATCGCGGGTGGCACGTCCACAGGCAAAACGACCTTCCTGAATGCCCTCCTCCGGGAAATCCCGACGGAGGAACGGGTGGTTCTCGTCGAGGATACGGCGGAGCTGCGCCTTCCCGGTCCGAACGGGGTGGGGCTGATCGCCGTGAAGGGGGAGCTTGGCGAAGCAAAGATCGGCGCCGATGATCTGCTGCAGGCCTCGCTCAGGCTTCGGCCCGACCGCATCGTGCTAGGCGAGCTTCGTGGCAAGGAAACGGTCAGCTTCCTCCGCGCCATCAATACGGGTCACCCCGGATCCTTCTCGACCGTCCATGCCAATTCGCCTCGCGGAGCTCTCGAACAAATCGGGTTGATGGCGATGCAAACAGGGATTGGCCTGACCCGTGCTGAAACGCTCGATTATGCCGCGTCGGTGATCGATATCGTGGTCCAGCTCGACCGCCGTAGTGGCCAGCGCGGAATCGCCGCCATAGAGCGGGCCCGGGACCTCGTGCACTAAGCAGGTCGAAAGCGCGACGTCATGAACAAGCCGGCTACAGCAGGTAACGACAAGCGTACGCTAATTGCCGAGGCGCTTCTCGAGGGCGCGCAAATCCCTGAGATCCGTGAACGCCTGATTGCTGCGGGCTGTCAGCCTTCCGTTGCCGATTACGAGCTCCGCCGCGCTGCTGGAGACCCGTTCTTTCGGGCCGCAGACACGCTCCGACGACGTCTCGAGAAGCGCGATTGGCTCCTCAAAATCCACGGTCGACTCGCCGCCACCGGGACTGCAGAGCTTTCGGTCGACCGAGCTCACGCAATCGGGGCTGGAGAGTTCCTCGAGCGGTACTACAGAACCAACCGTCCGGTGATCCTCACCGGCATGGTTGAGCACTGGCCAGCGCGCCAGTTGTGGTCGCTCGATTACCTCGACAGCCGCGTTGGTGATGCCGTCGTCGAGCTGCAGGGCGAACGTGAAAGCGCGGCAGATTACGAGCTTGCGAAAGACCGGCACAGAAGATGTCTGCCGCTGCGATTGGTTACGGAGGCGATCAGGGCCGATGTCCCCAGCAACGACTTCTATGTGACCGCTTATAACAACGCCGCGAACAGGAAGTCGTTGGAGCCGATCTGGGGCGACATCGGTCCGCTCCCCTTTCTTGACAGCACACGTCCTGACCAAAGAATCTTCTGGCTTGGACCCAAGGACACGCTGACCCCGTTCCATCACGATCTCACCAACAACCTGCTTGTGCAATTGATGGGTCGCAAGCGAGTGCTGATGGTGCCGCCGTGGGAAACGGGGCGGATGCAGAACAGAATATATTGTTTCAGCGATCGTGTTCCCGCTCAGTGGGAGCAACGGTCCGAACAGGATTTTCCGACCTTATTGCAATGCATCATCGAGCCGGGCGATGCGATCTTCTTGCCCGTCGGCTGGTGGCACCACGTCGAGGCGCTCGACGCATCGATCAGTGTGAGCTTCACCAACTTCATCGCGGATAACGACTTTCACATTGGTTATCCGATCGACGCACGATTCTAGAGTCGCCAGTCATCGCCGGCTTCCCAATAGGCGGGACCATCAAAGCTGACACTCCGCCAGTTTCGGCATTTCGAGATGGGTCCGACCGTCGGCATGTCCGTCTGGCTTGCACGATCCTGAACCCTGAATGCGTGTCCCGGCCTGACGCACCGACGTCGCGCCACTAAACTTGCTAGCGTCCGTAGGCCGTGTCACTGATGACAACGATGGCGGTATCGACCCTCCTCGACGATGACGCTTCTATCCGCACCTATGCAAGCTTTGGTTACCTTCCGTCGGCTCGAGCGGGCGATCCATTCGCCATCCTTCAGGCTTTCGACGCAAGCTTTGCCGCGAACGACTACGACATCGAAGAGGAAACGGCGGTGCGCGAGGCGCAACGGGTTCTCAGCAAAATGGCCGAGACCGGCGTTGCAGCAAAACCGCGCGCCCAGCATGTGGTACTGTTGAGTGGCGGCCTCGATTCAAGGGCCGTTCTGGGGAGCCTGCTGCAGGGCGTCGACCCCAGCCGCATCACGGCCTGTACCTATGGATACGCCGGCAACGAGGAATTGGAACTCGCCACTCAGGTGGCGCGCGCTGCAGGGGTAAGGCACCAGCGCATTCTGATCCCCGACACGGAATGGAGTACCGAGGAACTCGTCAATTCGGCCCTGGACCGTTCGTTTCCGCCCTCGTTCATCGTTGGAGCGCGCTTCCAGAATTACCGCATCTACAAGGCCTTCGGAGACGACTGCGTATTCTGGGATGGGTTTTTGGGGGATGCGATGTCCGGATCGCACCTCAAGCAGCCGCTGGCTCCGACGGCGTGGGGCGACGCGGTCGACTTTTTCGCCGGCAATGTCGCGAGGTTGAAGCTGGCCCCGCCGGGGTTCGACTATGCTGCGAAGCTTCCCGCCAATCCTTTGCTCGAGGGGGCTGCGCTCGCTTACGATGATCAACTGGATGTCGCGGTTCGTCAGACCTATTACATTGCGAACAGGATTCCCGGCAGCTACAACACGGTGACGCCGTTCGCGCTGGAGCAGAGCTGGCGGTTCTGGCTCGGCCTTCCGCGTCATCTTCGGTACAAACAGGTCGTTTACAAGCAGGCGCTCGGCCGAGCTTTTCCGGGACTGTACGCCATCCCGGCCACCAATGGTCGCGCCGCGATAGCTGCACCGGGTTGGCGCAAGGAACTGACTGCGCTTAGGCGACGCATAAGGTCGCGCTCGGCCCGGTTGGTTGGACGGGAGTCGACGCGCAATTCCAATCCGCATCGGCGGACAGGCAATGAGATGCGCGAGAACAAGCGGCTCCGAACCGTTGTCAGCGAGAACATCGCCGATCTCCATCGCCGCGGCGTCGTGACGTGGCTCGACCCCGCAGCGCTCTGGGCAGAGCATCTTTCCGGCGCGGTCGACCATACGGAACGACTGCGGGTCCTCACCTCGCTGGAGATCTGCTTGAAGATCGAGGAAGCCCAAGGGCGATCCTTCGGTAATTAAGCTGGCAAGGCTGACTGCGAGAGCGACCCTTTACCGCTTGAGCCGGCGACGATCCTTCCACCGCGCAAGTGCATACCACCAGAGCAGCACTGCATGCATCTTCAAGGCGCCGTAAACTCCCCAGCCTGAACGCGTCAGATCCGAGTGGGAAAGCCCGATAATGCCGGGGTGAAAAAGAGATTTCGAGAAATGCGATCCCCAACGCTTTTTCGCTCCCCAAACGGGCCCGTCGAAATGGTCGGAAGCAGCTTCCCCGCGCACCGTATAGTCTTGCTCGAGCGGCGGTAGTTCCTGCCCATATTGTTGAAGAAATTCGAAATCCAGCAGGAGGAGGCCATCCCTCGGATCCGTTATGAGATTGTGACTTGTCATGTCCAAGAGGAACAGGCCGCGCTTCCTTAGTTCGTGAACAAAGTCAATCGTCGAGCGGATTGCAGCTTTGGTAAGTTGGACTTGGGACGTGCCGCGCAACCACCGGCGGACGTGCTCGTGGGTGTCGCGAAAGAATGGTGATAGGATCCAATTGTCGCCATGCTCGAGGAGGCGAGGGACCAGTGCAACGCCGGCCAGTTCTTGGCGTGCCATGATCTCCCGTTCCAGGAATCGCCTGGCTCCCGGGCGAAACAGCTTCGCAACGGTCTGACCGTGGACCGGGTGATCGACGATCACGCTCCGGGCGCGGCGGCCCCTATTCAGTTCCTTGATCTCCGGCCAGGCTGCGGCAAGCTGCTGATCGATGTCGTCGATCTGGGTCTTGAGTTCATCGATCAAAGCCGGATCTTCGAGCGCTTCGAGGCAGTGAAGGCTGTGCCAGCCGTTATCGGATGAATGCAAAGGGTTGAACCGCTCTTCCGTCGGAAGGCGGGCCTGTATCAGGGCTCGAACAGCATATTTAGCCTGCAGTCCTCTGCGGTTGATGGCCTGGCCATCCGGTCCGGTCTCGGTCCCGCGGGTGTAATCATAGGCCATGATAAGGGTTGCGGGATCGCCACCGCTCCGGGGGAATGGCCCTTGACCCCAATTACCGCCGCGGATGGTGCGGCGCACGCGCTCCCGGTCTCGGTCGGCCAAGGGGGCCGTGCGGAGGACTTCCAGCCCGTAACGGTCAATCGTTCGGGTGATGTCCGGAAGGAAATCCACAGCCGCCTGACGGACGACGAAAACAATCAAACCTGCAAGTGCCCCGATGTCCTGACGGGACGCGAGCTGGCGTTCCCGCAGCCATGTGTTGCCGGTTTGAAACCGGTCGAGCGTATCGCATGCTGGAGCCAGGCCTTTTTCCGAAAGATAGCGGTCCAGTCCCTCCAGGGAGAGTTCGACGGCGGCCGTTGCATGCGGCCGCAATTCGGTGAGGGTTTGAAGATAATCATGGTCGGAACGCGCCGGCTGGACGGGCGCTCCAGCGCTGCGTGGCAGGCCGGAGGCGTCGCCTTTGTGATAGACGGCGTGAAAGGCCAACGAGTCAAAATGATCTGCAGGCGATGGCACCTTGTAGCGCCCTTTGAGCAGCACAGCATTTGCAAGAATGCGTGAGGCAAGTTCCGGACAAAAGTAGCCCACGTTCCGGAAGCTCGTCCCCCGAATGCCGCTCTCCGTATAGATATCGACTTTCTGGCAAGTGTCGTCGCGTGGCGACAGGGTGAGTAGTGGCTCCACGCTGGCAAGATCACCGTCCGCGACGAGCAAGTCGATATCTTCGCCTGGTGCGACTTCGGGCAGCGTATCGAACCACCTGAGCACTGCGTAACGAATTCCGGCGGAGGTCAGCTGGCTGAGGAATTGGTCGACCGACACGCCTTTCTGAAGAAAACGCCGCGCGCGCAAACTCCGTCGGCGCGGGCGTCCGACTAGTTTCGCGATCTTGGTCCGGATGCCCCAACCCATCAAATGCCTTCCGCATGGTCTCGTTGGACCCGCTATCCCACGCTAACCTATCCGTTGAATCGTTATTTACTAATTTCCATGCTGCAAATTTATTATGTGCAGCGCTAGGCCGGTTATCCGTAGGTCGAAAGCGCTCTCAGCTGCCCGGCATAGACGGCGGAGCTTGAGGCATGGAGAGTTCGCTCAATGACGTTCACCGTGATTATCGCCACCTACAAGCGGCCGGAAATGCTGCGCCGGACGTTGCGGAGCCTCGAACAAGCCGCTCCACCACAGAGCAAACTTCGAATCATCGTAGTGGAAAATGGCGAGCGGGCAGGGGCTGAGGAGATTTGCGCTTCATCTGCGCTGACGGTTGAGTATCAATTCGTGGAACAGGCTGGTTCCGGCCGTGCCCGGCAGCATGCACTCGATCAGCTCGAAAACGGGTTCGTGCTGTTCCTCGACGATGACGTGAGCATCGCTCCGGACCTTTTTGTCGCGTACGAACGCGCCGTGGCTCAACACGGGTCGCAGGCGTTCTATGGCGGTCCCATCACGACGGAATGCGAACAAGCGCCGCCCCCGTGGCTGATGAAATTTCTTCCTCCTTCCGTAACGGGATGGAATGCCGACCATAGTTGGCCCTGGTTTCTCGGGGCGAACTACGGTGCGTTCGTGGAAGCCATCCAGCGCGTTGGTGGTCTAAGTCTGACCCTTGGTCCAGGGGCAATGCGCGTCGGCACTGCGTCCAATCCGACCGGACTTGAAACCGACCTGGAGATGCGGCTGGCAGCCGCCGGATATCGGCAAGTCTACGTACCCGAAGCGGTGGTATGTCATTATGTCGAAGCCGAGTCCTGCACGCCGGAATGGGCGCTTCATCGCCATTACCGGAACACCATGTCGAGGGCGCTGCGCGGGGAGGGGGCAAGCGGCAGGCTGACCGCCAACGGGGTTCCCGTCCGGTTGTACGCCAGCTTGTTGAAGAACTTCGCCAAATCGTTGGTCGCCAGCGTCGTCGGCAATGCCGAAACCCGTTTCAAGGCCCAGTATCATCTGCACGGCTGCCGTGGCCGGATTACGGGCGCTCGCGAGCGTGCCCGGCAACAGGATGGGGCCTAAGCGCTGCCGGCGCTGTTTGCAAGGTTTCCGGAACAGGTCGGGACAAGCTTCGTTGTCCCGTTCCCAAGCCCGCCGCGTCGCTGTTATGCGCCGCGGCTATTCTGCTTGGCCCAAGAGGTGCGGTGGTAACGGACCCGATCATTCTGCGCGGCAAGTTTCAGCATGCCGAGGGCATTCTTGCTTCGCGGGAAAGCATCGCATTTTTAACCTGCCTTCTGCTTCTTGCGGGCGGCCTGACGGTCATCGATATTCACAATCAGGCCCGCGGCCTTACCCCGCCGAATGGGACGGCGACGAAAAGCCTGCTCAGCGGCCCACCCCCAGCCTTGCCGAGCATGATTTTCAAACCCGTCGCGCCAGAGGAAGCGGTCGCGGTCAACGCCACCATTCCCTTCACGAGCGACCCCATCCAGGCCGCCCGCCCCTTTAAGCTTACGCCAAGGTCGAACGACTATCTGCGGGCGCTCGATTGCCTGACCGCGGCCATCTACTACGAAGCCGCCAATGAGACGCTCGACGGGCAACGCGGGGTCGCGCAGGTGATCCTGAACCGGGTTCGCCATCCTGCCTTTCCGGCGAGCGTCTGCGCCGTCGTCTATCAAGGGTTCACCCGGGACACGGGTTGCCAGTTCACCTTCACCTGCGACGGCGCCCTGACGCGCGCTCCCGCTCGCGAAAAGTGGGCCGCCGCGCGGAAGGTGGCAGAGGCGGCGCTGACCGGGTCGGTTCTGCCGGCCGTGGGAACGGCGACCCATTACCACGCCGACTATGTCGTGCCGTACTGGGCCTATTCGCTGGCCAAAAGCAGCCAGATCGGCCGTCATATCTTCTATCGCTGGGACGGCGCCTGGGGCCGACGCCCCGCATTCACCCAACGCTATGCCGGCGAGCGGTCGGATCCGGCCCAGCTTCGCACTGCCGCGCTGGCGTTGCATGGCAATGGTCGGAACACCCAATTGTCGGAACCGGTCGAGGTCGCGCTGACCGAGGATCCGCGGCTCGATCTGATCAGCGTCGTTCACCTGCTTGCCGATGGCAAGGTCCAGTCTCCTGCCGGGGACGCAATCCGACGGCAAATGAGCGAAGTCGCGAACCATCCCGCCGTTCAACAATATCGGGACTATCTTGCAACGCTGAAGGGCACGCCTGACCCGGTTCTGATCTCCAGGCAACTGGCTGAGCCTAACCCGGGCGAGCAGGTCGCGGCGCTTAATGCCGAACTCGACAAGTTCGCCGCGACCGGCAGCTATGTCAGTTTGCGCGAAGGCAGTCTGCTTCGCGAAGAGCGGACCCGGCTCCAAGGAGAACTGCGGACCCTGTTGGGCCAACTGCAACCCTATGCCGGCATTGAGATCAAGAATGTGAAGTTGCTCGCGATCCCGGCGCTCGGCGAATTCGCCGCTACGACGTCCGGCTGCGCCGCGCCCAACACTCGTCGCGGTCGCGCGCCAACGGACACCGCGTCCCGCTGGTTGGTCGACGCTGCGATCGCCTATGTCGACAAGGCCGGAAACAGCTGCGCAAGTGATGCCGAGCGGCAGGCTGTGGCGGCCATGCTGGTCAGGATCAGAGCGCGCGAAGACGGGCAAAAAGCCGGCGATCGACAGATGGCGGCCGAAGTGAAGGCAGGCGGGAAACTGGTCCCCGGGCTCGCGCGCCTGCTGGAAGAATATGAGGCAAACCGGCACATCTTCGCGACCTTGGAGGAGTTCCGCTCGACCCTATTCGGCTCCGCGACTGCCCGGCGAAGTTAGGGGCCGTCTGCGATCCGCCGTGCAATCCGTTCGGCCGATCGATTGTCAGGAAAGCGGTGAAATTTCCGTCGCAGCTCGGCCCGAAGTGCACGCGCGGGATCCAGACCTCGAAGGGTCAGCTTCAGCTGTTCCAGAAATTCTTCGGCGGTCCGGACTTTTGGACCCGGCGTGTTGGGATCGTAATCCATCATCAGCCCCCGATCGCGGATATAATCATCCAGATCGTGGCAGGAAAAGATCATCGGCCTGTCCAGCAACAGAAAGTCAAAGTAGATCGACGAGTAATCGGTGATCAAAATGTCGACGCCCGGAAGGAGCTCGTTGACATCGGGAACGATGCTCTCGTCCGCCAGCCGGATGCGCGGCGAGCCGATCCGCTCCACCATCGCGTTCGCAGCGCTCCACTCGTAATAATGCGGCCGGACCAGCAGCACGGCATCGTAGCGATCGAGCTGGTCGACCAGCGCCATGGGTTCCAGCCCAGGCACCGGCAGGTAATCCGCCAGCGGTCCCGACTCCCGGTAGGTGGGCGCATAGAGGATGAGCTGCTGCCCTGGCGCGGTGCCGAGACGACTGCGCTCCTTCGAACCGTCCTGAAACAGTCGATCGTTGCGCGGCGTGCCCGTGATCCACATCGCTTCTAGTGGTAAATCATAGGCGCGGGCCCACAGATCGGCCTCGACCTCAGAACAACAGATGACCGCACCCATGCCGCGAGCGGCGCTCGCAACTGTCGGATCGTGATAGGCCTTGGCAAAGCCCATGGTCTTCAGCGGAACCCCGTGATTAAGGTAGATGAAGCGCGGACGGCAGAGATAGGCGAACCAGCCAAGGTCGTAGCGCGAGTGGGAAAAGCCGAGCCATTGCGCGGTGAGCCCCATGCGCAGCGCCTTCCAGGACCAGGCGCGCAGCGCTCGCCCGGGATATCGCTCGTTGATCTGCCGCATGACCTGAGGGGACGAGGTCAGCCACCAAGCGTCCCACCCGGGCCTGTCCGCGAGATATTCGAAGAGGCTGCGCGGATTGCCGTTGTATTTGAGCGCCTTGTCGCTCCCCAGCACCACCCGGCGGGGCTGCTTGGCGACCGCCTGATCGAGCAAGCCCATCACGGTCGTCACGAATTTGCGAAAGATCGCGCCGGGCAGCCACAGCAGGGAGCGGCTGCGTGGGCCGCGAAGATAGCGCCGAGGCTTCATTTCGCCACCTGCTGCGCCATCATGAAATCGCGAATTCGCTCGGACGCGGTCGGCAGATGCAGGTCGCCTCCCCAGAAACGATCTCGCAGCAGCCTGAGGCGAAGAGGAGCGATCGGCGCGAACACGCGCCCGTCGGCGATAAGCCGGCACAGTTCCTCGAAACTGCCGGCACGCTCCCCGGCGGTGGCTTCGTCATAGTCCCACGCGAGATCGCGCTCGACGCGGATATATTCGGCAAGGTCGAAGCTGTAGAGCACCGCGCCCGCCGACCGGGTAGCGATCCAGTCAAAGAAGAGCGACGAATAGTCCGTAACAAGCGCGTCGAAGCGGTCGAGGACAGGGTACAGGTCCATGGCGTCCGGCAGCACGGTGATCGATGCTGGCAGTTCCCGGTTGCTGGCCTCGCCCATCTTCGGGTGGAGCTTGAGGAACAGGCGTGCCTGCTGTTTCGCGAGAGCGTTCGCCAGCTTGCCAAGGTCGGGCAGCGCGGTGGAGAGGAAATCACCGTCGGCGCCTTCGCGCAGCGTCGGGGCGTAGAGGATGGCTCGCTCGCCTGGCCGGGTGGCAACCGGCGAATAGTCCTCGAACGAAAGCGCCAGCTCCTTCAGTGCCGGATCGAGCTGCGGATCGAGGCGCGGATAGCCAAGCGCCGGCGCGCGATCGGACGGCACGTCGAAGCAGCGCGCGAAGAAGCGGTCGGACATTTCGGGAGAGGTCGACAGGATCCAGTCCGGCCGTTGTAGCCGCCGCATCGACCGAAGTCGGCCAACCGCGCCAGCCGTCGCACGGCGAAGCGCGGCGCTGACCCCGACCGACGATCCAAACATCACATTTTTCAACCCGACCCCATGCCAAAGGTTGAAAACCCTTGCACCACCAGTCAGCCCGAAGTGCACGTCGCTGCTGTTGTCATTGACGAACAATACCCCGCCGCGTGCGGCCAACCGCATGCCGGCAGCGCTCTCGCTGCATTCGGCCAGCAGGCCTCGAGCCCGCAATTGCCGAGCAAGATGGGCGTTTGGCGTTAGCCAGATAGGGCGTGGTCGATGACCGTTCTGGCTGAGCCAGAGATAAAGATATTTGCTATTGCCCTCGAACCGGCCGGCCGGCGCGCCGAACAACCACAAGTCCGGATTGCGCGGGAACGTCGCGGCCAGCGGATGCACCACCGCATTCCCGAACAGTGTCGAAACGGACTTGAGAAACTGCATGCTAGGCCCCCGCGCTGGTCGCGGTTCCTGAAGGGCGATCCTCGTTAAAGCGTTCGGCGCAGGCTCGAATGATGTCCGAGGTGCTTACCCCGGGGGTATAGGGCAGCCAGACAAGTTCGGCCCCTGCTTCGGCGAGGAAGCTGTCATCGCAGCGGATCTGGCGCTTGTATGATTCTTCGTCCCAGTCGTCGCCATGGACAATCTTGGTCACCCGGTGCCGAAGCACGGCGTCGCGGATGCTGTAGTCGTTGCTGATTTCCACCGCGTCGACGAAGCGGCACGCTTCGAGCAATTGCCGACGATCGCTCTCGCTCATGATTGGCTGGCGCTTGTAGCTTGCCGTTAGCCTGTCGCCGTTGATGATCACGACCAGCCGCTCGCCCAACGCCCGCGCTCGTTGGAGCAGGCTGACATGTCCGGCATGGAAGAGATCGAACACGCCGACCACCAACACAGTCTCCGTCCGCGATTCGCTCACGCCCCCTCCAACGTCTTCATTGCTCATGCTTGGCCGGCGCCCCAACGGTCAGGCGACAGCTTTGTTCGGCAACGGATCCGCGGACCCTTCGGCAGGGTCCGGGACGGCGAGCTCCGCGATCGCCTCGTCGAGTCGTTTGAGTTCGACAACCAGATGCTCGTCGGAAAAATCGTCGAGGATGGTCCGCCGCTCCGAGCGAACCTTGCGAGCCCGGGCGATCACGTCGGCCGCTCGCGCCCCGTCTGGAAGTAGGTCGACCCAGCGCAACGGTATTTTCATCGCATCCGTGAAGCGCACTACCGCCGGGGTCAACTCGCCGAGCAGGTGCAAGGTAAACAGGCACGCGCTGCCCACTTGCACCCCATGCAACACGTCGGACGTAAGATCCAATTCGTCGAGCGCATGGCTGATCAGGTGTTCGGGACCGCTGCAGGGTCGGCTGGTGCCCGCGATGCTCATGGCAATGCCGGAATAGATCTGGGCGATGATGAGGTTGCGGACAAAATCGGGGTCGCGTACGTCGCAGTCGCGCCAGTGGACCAACGTTTCGGCCGAGTTGCGCGACAAGTGATAGGCGATGTCGTTCATTCGTGGGCCATCGCCACGGGCCACCACATGACGCCAGTCACTTGTCGCGCTGAGGTTGGACAGAAGGTCGCCGCCGGATGCGCGAAGATAGCGCTTAGGCGCAGCCATCACGACGTCGAGATCGACGATGACACCGATCGGCATTGCCGCGGGCAGGCTGTCGAACCGCCCGCGTGATGCTTTCAATACCGAGATGGGGGACATCAGCCCGTCGTTCGAGACGACCGACGGGATTACGAGACAGGCGATTCCATAGAGTTTGGACACCCGCTTCGCGACGTCGATGACGCCACCTCCGCCAAGCGCCACGATCAAGGTGGTGCGCGATGCCGCCAATCGCATCGTGAGGCGCGTGGCCTCCGCTTCCGAATAGTCACGCACCACTTCGACGTCGGCAGTTTCGAACTGCTTCGCGACCGACACTGCCAACCCGTGTGAATGACTCCGTCCGCACAGCACCACGGCCCGCGCAGTGGACAGCCCATGCTCTTCGAGCACGTCCCTCACCTGGTCGAGCGCTCTGCGTTCCACATGGAAGATGGAGGGCAGGGTTGTCTGATTATGGATCACAATTCGGTTATAAACCCCTTCAGCGGCCGAAAACTTTTAATCCGGATTTATACAATCCGTGGTAAACAGGTTCATAAGCCCGCAGATTGATCGTGCCTTTCGGCGAGCCGAGTGAATAAGAGACACAAGGTCGATCTGCGTTTAACATGAGTTAATCTGCATTGTAACATTGTTGTTAAAAATCTGGACCGGAGGCGGAACATTCGTCACACTGCAACCTTAAGGCTTGTTCGAAAGCTGGGCTCCTGCGGTTCGGCCAACGTCCCACTGCGTTGATGGAGGGGTTCATGTACCGGGGTTTGATTGCCATCGGAATGATGGTTGTTCTGGCAGGGTGCGCCACCGGGGCAAGCCTGTCCGGAGCGAATATTCCTTCGGGGGCTGCGGCGTACACTGCGCTGCCACAAGCCCCGAATACCGGCGAGTATCGCATCGCCCCCTTTGACACTTTGTCAGTCAACGTGTTCCAGGAGCCGGACCTGTCCACTCCGGCCAACGCGCCGCTGCAGGTCGACGCCCGCGGCAACATCAACATGCCGTTGGTGGGCGCCATTCCGGCTGCCGGAAAAACCACCACTGAGCTAAGCTCGGCGATCGCGGCCTCGCTTGCCGGCCGTTATCTGCGCAGTCCGCAGGTGTCCGTAGCAATCGCCAGCTCCGCGCCGGAGAAGATCACGGTGCAGGGCCAGGTCAACCAGGCTGGTGTGTTCGATATTCGCGGGGCGACCAGCCTGCTGCAGGCCATTTCGCTTGCGCGGGGCGAAACCAAGCTCGCCGCGACGAACGAGGTTGCGGTATTCCGAACCATCAACGGACAGCGCATGGGGGCCTTGTTCGACGTCGACCAGATCCGGCGCGGCGCAGCGCCCGATCCCGCGCTCGCCCCGGGCGACGTCGTGATCGTTGGTCACTCGCGCAGCAAGGAAGCCTGGCAGAACGTGCTGGCGGTGAACCCGTTGAACGGCGTGTTCCGGATCCTGACCGGTATTCCGTGAGGACGCAGGCGTGAACGTCGGGGGAAACCTTGTTCCGGTGAACGGTGGGCGGGAGATTTCTCCCGACGCTGGTTTTGCCCCTGTTCCGCCATTCCGTGACGAGGTCGAGAAGCGGAGCGGCTTTTGGGAGGCGCTCCATCGGGCCCGCTGGATCATCCTCGCATTGACCCTGCTCGGCGTCGCGGCTGGTGCGCTATACGCCTATCTTTCGCCGCCGGTATATCGAGCGGAAGCTGCGCTTCAATTTGGCGGAAGTGGGGACGCCGAAGGCGCGCGGACGCAAGCTGCAAGTCAGGTGCGGGTGCTGGAAAGCCGCGCACTGGCGGAAAAGGTCGCCGATGCGGGCGGACTTGCGCGAAACCCGGCCGTTGCCCGTGCATTCGGCTTAACTGCAACCGGGTCCGGGATCGGAAAGGATGCCCTGGTCGACCGGCTTCACAGTGCAGTCGATGCCGATGTTCCGGCAGACTCGGCCGTGGTCACCTTCGGCCTCGCCAGCCGTGATCCGGCGGTTTCCGCCACTCTCGCGAACCAATATCTCGACGTTTACCAGCAATCGGAACTTCAGCAGCAGCAGGAAAGCGCGGACCGCACACGCCGCTTCCTGGGCGAGCGGCTGGCGCAGACCCGAACGGAATTGGCGAGCGCGGAGCGGGCGCTGGTCGATTACACCCGTGCGGCCGGACTGATCGATCCCAGCGCAGGCACTTCCTCGGTGACCGGTGGGTCGGCGCCGCATTCGCTCAATAGCGAAAAACTTGGCCAGATGACGGAGGCCTACACCCGCGCCAGGGCCGAGCGTATCGCCGCCGAGCAGCGGTGGCAGGAGGCGCAGCGCACCCCCGTGTCGAGCCTGCCCGAAGTGCTTGGCAACCCGGCGGTGCAGCAGCTGACCCAGAAGTCCGCGGAAGCACAGGCGGTCCTGGAACAACAGCGTCAACGCCGGCTTGAAACCCACCCGGAGGTCCAGGGCGCCGTGGCCCAGATCGCCGAGATCAATCGGCAGGTCGAAGCGGTCGGCACCAACGTCAAGCGCTCCATCCGCGAGCGTTATCAAGTCGCCCTTCGGCAGGAACAGGACATGGCTGGCGCGGTCAGCCGACTGCAGAGCCAGACCTTGTCGGACCAGGGCAAAGGCCTTGCCTACAATCGGCTTAAGCGGGAAGCGGACAGCAAGCGCCAGCTGCACGATACGCTGCTGGCCCAGCTCAATCAGGCCGCGGTGCAATCGGGACAGATCTCCGGTTTCGGCCAGGTCATCGACCCTGCCACTCCTCCCACCGAGCCGACTTCACCCAAGCCGATCCTGGCGAGCCTCATTGGCGGGCTGATCGGGCTGGCGCTTGGTTTGCTTTACCTGCTGGTGAGCTGGCTGCGCGACGACGCGCTTTATTCGCCAGATAGCCTGGCACGCGAGCTGAACCTGAAGGTGCTGGGTGTATTGCCCAAGACCCGCAGTCCCGCCGAAGCCCTGCTCGACCCCCGTTCGCAGCTGTCGGAAGCGCATTACGCACTGCGCGGTTCGCTGGAGGCATCCGCACCCCGCAACACGCCGCACGTGTTGCTGTTCACCAGCAGTGGTCCCGGCGAGGGCAAATCGACCGCTGCCTGGGGCACGGCGCGCGACTTCGCCCTGAGCGGGCGGCGCACGATCATCGTCGACGGCGACATGCGCAAGCCCTCGCTCCACAACTATGTCGACGTCTCATCGCCATTGGGACTGTCGACCCTGCTGGCGGACATGTCCACGGTGGAAGCCTCCATCCTGCGGACCTCGACGCCCGACCTCGATATCATGCCGGCCGGACCCGCGCCGGCCAGCCCCGCCTCGCTGCTGAGCGGCAAGGAGTTCAAGGCGCTGCTGAAGCGGCTGGCGAGGGACTATGAAGTGGTGATCATCGATGCGCCGCCTGTGCTGGGCCTGGCCGATGCACCGCGCATGGCCGCCGCGGCCGGCCGCACCATCTTCGTGGTCGAATCAGCGCGAACGCGGATGAATGAGGTGCGTGGAGCGTTGCGGCGACTGGCCGACGGCCGCGCCCGCTTTGCCGGCGTGCTGCTGACCAAGTTCGACCCGTCCCGGTCTGCGTCCGCCAACCTTTACGTCTATGACTATGGCGATCGCCCGACCCGGCTGATCCCCGCGTTCGGAGCGCAAGGGTGACCGGGGCTTGTCGCGCGACCATCTTGCTGCTGGTGGCGATTGGAGTCACGGCAGCGGCAAATCCGCAGGCCCCGGCGATCAACCTCAAGGGCGAGGTCCGGAATCGGGTCATTGGTCCGCTGAATCTCAGCGGCGCCTTTCGGGCCATCGAAAGCAACCCCAAGGTCCGGGTGCGCAACCTCACCATTCGGGGAATCACCGCGACCGAATTGCAGCGCGACGGAATTAGGATTCGCGGAGACGCAGCTGGCGTGCAAATCCGCGACTTCCGCCTGGCGATGCGCGCACAGCCGCAAGCGGGCCGCAACCTGCCGATCGGTATCGCCGTGCAGACGGGTCGCGACATTCTGATCGAGAACGGGACCGCCACAGGCTTCCGCATGGTTGAGCAGATCGGGAAATACACCAACGGCGATGGCGTCGCTTCGGAACGGCCCGTCGACGGGCTGACCATCAATCGGGTGCGGGCTTCCGATAACAGCGATGGTGGCTTCGATCTTAAAAGCAGTCGAACGTCGCTCGACGGGCTGACGGCCGAGCGCAACGGACGCAACTATCGCTTCTGGCGCACCGTGCGGGCCGGCACTTTGACCAGTGCCGACCCACGCAATGCGCACGTATGGCTGGCCCGCGGAGCCGAGGTGCGAATCGCGCGCTTCGTTGCAACATCTCGCGGACGAGCGCCGCTGATCCGGATCGATGGGCCGGCTACCATCGTCATCGATCGCTGCGACCTGCGCCTGCCCCCCGGGACGCCGCTAATCGCTGGCGACAGAAGCGGCTCGCGCATCAGCCTGGGCGCGGGCTGTCGGACCTGACGATATGACCTTTCCGAATCTTTCAGCCTTCCAGTTACCCGCCTGTCGCCAGGGCCAAGGAGCGTTTGCATGACCCAGTTCACCCTTGTTCGCGAGCAGGAAGCGGAAGGCGAAAACGGGCTGCTCAACCCTCGCAACATCATCCAGATGCTGCGCCGCCGCGCCATTCCGCTGATGCTGACCGTCAGTGGCGTACTGTTCTTGGTGGCGATGGCTTATGTCCTGACCCCGCGCAGCTATGAAGCGATCGGGACCGTCGCGCTGGACCGCCGGCTGGATGAATTGGTTGCTACCACCCGCAACGATCAGAAGCCGCTCACCACCGACTCCTCTTCGGTCGACACCGAAGTGCAGGTGATCCGCTCGCCTGCCGTGGCGGCAGCGGTGGTGGACGGGCTTAACCTCACCAACATGCCTGGCTTCGGCAAGCCGCAGGGCGCCGCGCCGGAGGTGCCGGGATCGCGGGATAGCGCCATTCGTGCGGTGCAGGGCGGGCTTGAGGCTAGCCGAGCAGGCGAATCTTACGCCATCGCCGTTAAATATGATGCAAACGACCCGATCCTCGCCGCTCGTGTGGTGAACGCAGCGATCAACGCCTACACCGGCGGTCAGCGGTCCAGCGAAGCCGAACGGCTATCGCAGGAGATCGGCATGCTGCGCGACCGGATCGGCCTGGTGCGCGGCGACCTGCTGCGGACGGAACGGGCGGTGGCGGCCTATCGCGGGCGCACGGGCTTAATCGATCTCGCCGCCAACAGCGACGCTGCCAACCAGACGATGCAGGACCTGAACGCGCAGCTGGCGCAGGCGCAGGCCGAAGCCGCGGCGGCTCGGGCAAAGGCCGGCAGCCGGGCGTCGCTCGCCAACGTCACGTCTTCCCCGGCCATCAATTCATTGCGCGAAGAGCAGGCGAAGCTGTCGGCGCGTCAGGCCGAGCTGCGCGAGCGTTATGCAGACGGCTATCCGGCGCTGGTTGCGGTGAACGAGCAACTCGCGTCGATCAATCAGGCGCTGGCGGCGGAGCAGTCGCGGGTGCAGCAGGGCGTCGCGGCCGAAGCGGGCGTCGCCTCAAATCGCGCTGCTTCCTTGCGCAGCTCCGTCAACCGTCAACAAGGCGACCTCATGCGGGCCAACAGCGCGTCCGTTCAGCTGGGGGAACTGCAGCGCAACGCCGAGGCGGCGCGCACGCTTTATGCCTCGTTGCTCGATCAGTATCGCCAGAAGCTGGCCGCTCAGGGCACGGAGCGCAGCAAGGCCTATGTGGTTGCCTATGCGGCGCCTCCGGCCACCCCGTCATCGCCGAATTCGACTGCTTACCTGCTCGGCGGCGTGCTGATGGCGCTGCTCGCGGGCGGGTTGGTTGTCAGCACGCTGGAGAATTTCGAAGGTGGATTGCTGAATCAGGCGCAGGCTGAGAAGGAACTTGGCCTTCCCTTGCTGGCCGCGATCCCCGACGTCGAGACCGTCAAGGACGCGCCGCTGAAGGATCCCACGCCCGGATCGATTGCCGATCATCTGGTCGAGCATCCGACCGGACTGTTCGCCGAATCGCTGCGCACGATCCGCACCAGCCTGAGGCTCGGTCAGGACAAGCAGGCGGGCAAGGTGCTGGCCATCACGTCGGCCGTTCCCGACGAGGGCAAGACTGCGACGTCAATCTGCCTGGCGCGATCCTGCGCCATGGCCGGCAGCCGGGTGCTCATCATTGACGCCGACCTTCGGCATCACAGCTGCACCGACTATCTTGCGCCTGGCGCGACCGCCGGGGTTTACGAGGTACTGGAGGGCCGGGCACGTCTGGCGGACGCAATCGTCCGCGATCACGTCACCGGGGTCGAGGTGCTGGCTGCCAGCGTCTCCCCGCAGCCCGCAGTCGACGTCCTGACATCGCCGGGAATGCAGGCCCTGCTTCGCCAGGTGCGCGACCAGTATGATCTCGTCATCCTCGAAACGCCGCCGGTCCTGCCCGTCGCCGAGAGCCGGGCGCTTTCGGCGATGGCGGATGGGGTGATCCTGCTGGTCCGCTGGCGCCGCACGCCGGTCGAGGTGGCGAGGAAGGCGATCAAGCTTCTCAACCGGGCCGAAGCCAAGATTGTCGGTTCGGTCCTGACGCGGGTCTCCTTGAGCTGGAGCTCCATGGGTAGCCTTGGCGACGACGTTTATTACTATCAAAGCTACGGAACGAAGGCGGCCTAGCGAATTGCTGAAGCTTGCGGAAACGTCCGCCGGCCGGCCCCAGCCTGCCGGACCAGAGTCGTCCCTTGCGAACGACGAGGTCGTCGCGTCCGCGAAACGGCCTCGCCTGCTGTTCGTCATCAACTCGCTGGCGGGCGGCGGGGCGGAACGAGTCTTCACGACCGTCCTGCGAAGTTCGCCTCGGCAGTTGCAGGCCTATGATGTCCACGTCGCCCTGATTGATCGCGAGCCATCAGCCTACCAGTTGCCGGCCGAGATTGTGCTGCACAGGCTCGACGGTCGCGGCTCGCTCGTCCGCAGCACCACGCAATTGGCGGGGCTCGCGCGTGAACTGCAGCCCGACATGATCATAAGCTTCCTGACCCGAGCAAACGTCGCGGCATCCGTAGCGGGGCGGGCGGTAGGTTGCCCGGTAGTCATCAGTGAGCGGAACGACACGACCGCGCAGCTTGGCCATGGCCGCTTCCCCTGGCTGGCGCGAAGCGTCGTGCGACTTGGCTATCGTCGCGCCGACCGAATCATCGCCGTATCGGCGGGCATCCGCGACGCCCTTCGTGTCGAGTATGGAATTGATCCGAGCCGGATCGATGTCGTTAATAATCCGGTCGATCTCGAAGCCGTCAGAACGGAGGGTCGCAAGGCGCCGGCCGTTCCGGTAACCGACGACGACATCGTGATGATGGCGCGCCTCGAGCCCCAGAAAAATCTGCCGACGGCGATTCTGGCCTTCGCCCGCAGTGGCCGGCCTGGGCGGCTGTTGATCCTGGGCGAGGGCTCGGAACGGGCGGGACTTCGCGCTCTTGGCAACAGGCTGGGACTAGGCGATCGTCTTGTCCTGCCCGGCTACGTCGTGAACCCCTTCGCGGTGCTCGCCCGGAGCAAAGCTTTTTTATTGTCTTCCCGCCACGAGGGCTTTTGCAATTCGCTGCTCGAAGCCATGGCGTTGGGAGTCCCGGTGGTCGCAAGCGATTGCCGCTTCAGCCCGGCGGAAATCCTGCAGGTCACCAGTGCCCCGACTGCCGGCATGGTCGAGGTCGGCGAAGGCGGTTTGCTGGTGGCGGTGGACGACGTCGAGGCGATGGCGACGGCATTGCGAATGCTCGACGAGCCACTCCTTTACGAAAGGCTACGCCAATCAGGCCGCCAGCGCGTGACGGACTTTTCCGTCGCGCGGCAGGTTCAGAGCTACTGGCTGATTGTGTCGCAGACTCTTGATGCCAGGTCGGGAGGTCGTCCGTGAACGCCTTCGAAGCACCCGGATTGCCGATGTCGGCGCAGCTGCCCGCGAGCGGGTTGCTCATGCTGACACTGTTCGTGGCGCTGCGCATCGCGCCGTCCACCAGCGCGCGTTACGTGGTATTTGCCTGCTGGCTGCGCTTCATGCTGTCGTCCTTCCACGAAGTGACGTTCCAGCAGGTTGCCGGGTCTTTGTCGCTGACCGCGCTCGGTTCGGCGAGCCTGTTCCTGCTTGGCGCGGTGCTTTTACCGAAAGCCCTTTTGCTGCGGCGTACCCCGCCGGTGCTTTATGCCGTGGTCGGCGCGATTTTTCTCAGTGCTCTGGCCAACGGCGCGCTGATGGCGGCATTCGAACCGATAACCAAATACGGACTGTTCCTAATGATCGCGCTGCATGCCATGCGAGCGCTCGAGGGCGGGGAGGAACGTCGTTTCATCGGTGCCCTGATCCTTAGCTTTGCACCGCTGCTCTTGCTGCAGGCGTTGTCGTTCCTGTTCGATGTGCCCAAGTCCACCGAGGGTTCGGGCGGCGCCTCCTACATTGGCGGCTATTACCATGAAGCGGCCTTCTCGATCGGAGTGGTTGCCCTCCTGGTCGCGGTCGCACTCGATCGAACGCTGCCCGCGCTAGTCAAACTGATTTTGTTTGCGACGGGGATCGCGAGCATCCTGCTCGCCAATTACCGGACCGCGATCCTGGCGACATTTCCGCTGCTGCTCTATTTCCTCCTCTACGCCGCCTCGCGTCCCGTGGCGCCACGCCTGCGTGGCACCATCAGCGCGCTGATCGGGCTGCTGCTCGTCGCGGGCGCCAGCGTCGCGCTCATCAGCTTCGAACGTTTTCAGGATCTGCGCACAGTGGTGGAAAGCGGCGCCGGCATCATCAAGGATCCAGCAGACATTACCCGGGATGACCGCCAGCTGCTGTCCGGTCGGACGCAAATCTGGAGCGAATATATCGACGGGTGGAAGCAGGGGGGAGAACTGCAGAAACTCGTCGGCCATGGACCGGAAAGCTGGCAGGGGACCTTCCTCACCTACGCCCACAACAGTTTCGTAAGCTATCTCTACGAATATGGCATCGTCGGCCTGTTGACGCTCATTGCGCTATTCGCCGTCGGTCTGTTCGCCGCATTGCGCGCCAGGGCGCACCGCTGGAAGCTTGTCGCCGCGCACTTGAGCTTCCTGGTTTTGAATTTGGCGACAATGCCGTTGTGGTTGATCGAGGGGAACATCGTGTTCGGGCTGTTGTGGGGCTATACCCTGTTCTTCCAAACGGAACGGAAGTTCGGGCTCGTCCGCTTCAACGAGCGGCCGGCGCTCCATCCGGTCAAAGTATGAGACAGCGACCTTTGAAATCTGTGATCGACAGCGAAGCCGAGATCCTCGAGGCGGTGCGCCGGGAAGCGGGTGAAGGTGCGCCGCTCACCGAGGCGGGTCTGAAGTCTGCTGCGCGGTGGCTTGTGATCGATTTCCTGCCCAAGCGGCGCCGCTTCCAGGCGCTCGGCCTACTAGCGCTGATGCTGCTCGGAGGCTTGGCTGAGGTTTTCACTCTTGCGGCGGTGTTCCCGTTGCTGTCGTTCATGGCCGACCCAGCCAGCCTGCAAAACTCCCGAGCAGGACTCGAGATTGCACGGCTGGGGATCGATCCGGCAGCGTTGACCCTGCCGATCTTGGCCGGTCTGTTCTGCCTGGTCGCACTGGTCGCCGCGGTGATCCGGATCGTACTCGCCTGGTCGACGCAGGGCTTTGCCTTCCGCCTGACCTACGATCTAGGCGTCGGGCTCTACGACCGGATGCTGCACCAGCCCTATCCATTCCATGCACAGCTCAACAGCAGCAAGATCATCTCGGCCGTCAACAACGTCCAGCGCCTGCTGTCGGGCATGCTGTTGCCCTTTATGCAGGGCCTGTCCGCTGCAACCTTGTCGATCTTCATCCTGGGCGGTCTGCTGCTGCTGAACCCGACCGTCGCACTGGCTGCCCTTTTCGGGTTTGGTAGTATCTATCTGGTGGTGTCAGTCATCACTCGGGCCCGTCTGCGGCGGAATGCCGATTCGATCGGCGTCATGCGGCGAGAGCGGATCCAGGCGGTGCAGGAAGGCCTCGGCGGCATCCGCGACGTGCTGATCGACAATTCGCAGAAGGTCTACAAGCGCAAGTTTGCGCGGCTGGATAACGGACTGCGCAAGGCAGAGGCGGCCAACGCGCTGATCGCGGTGACACCACGGTTCATCGTCGAAGCCTTGGGCATGGTGTTCATCGTGGGCATCGCCGTGGTGCTCAATTCGGTCAACGGAACGCTTGCGGGGTCGCTGCCGATCCTCGCCGTTCTGGCGCTTGGTGCGCAACGGCTGCTGCCGCTGCTGCAGCAGATGTACAACGCCTGGGCCAACATTCTTGGCAACCAGGCCATGTTCATCAGCATCGTTGAATTGCTGCAGCGGCCGATCCCGCCCCGTTTCGCAGGTAAGATCGCGCCCCTTCCGCTCAATTCAAGCCTGACGTTGGAAGACATTTCCTATCGTTATGGTGCCGACGGCCCGTTCGTTGTCCGCGATGTCAGCCTCACCATTCCGCGCGGTTCTTGGGTCGGAATCGTGGGGAAAAGCGGCAGTGGCAAAAGCACGCTGATGGACATCGTCATGGGCCTCCTGTCGCCGACATCGGGTCGCATCCTGATCGACGGCCAACCGCTGGACGAACGCAATGTGCGCGGCTGGCAAAAGCAGATCGCCCATGTCTCGCAGGCAATCTTTCTCGCCGACACATCCATCCGCGAGAACATCGCATTCGGTGTTCCACTTAAGGACGTGGACGATGCAAGAGTGTGGCGGGCGTGCGAGCAGGCCGAGTTGAAGGAACTGATCGAAGGCCTTCCTCAGGGACTCGACACGCAAATCGGTGAGCGTGGCGTGCGTCTGTCGGGCGGACAGCGACAGCGGCTGGGCATCGCCCGGGCGTTGTACAAGCAGGCATCGGTCCTGGTGCTCGACGAGGCGACAAGCGCGCTCGACGATGAAACCGAAGCCGGGATCATGCGGTCGCTGCATCGCCTGGGACGCGACTACACCGTGTTGATGATCGCCCACCGTGTCACGACGCTACGTGGCTGCGATATCGTCTATCGTATGAAGCAGGGCCGCATCACGGAGCAGGGCAGTTACGCCCAGGTGATCCGCGCGGTGGAGCCATTGCTCGCCGCCGAACGCTAAGATCAGTGCCGCTGACCCCCCTCTTCGTGACCGGGCTGCGCGGCATTCCGGGCGTGATGGGCGGCGTGGAGACGCATTGTGAAGAGCTTCTGCCGCGGGTTGCGGACTTGGCGCCGGACCTGTCGTTGGAGGTGCTGGGTCGCAACGGCTTCGTTCCGGCCGGCCGCAGCGAATATCGGGGGGTTGCCGTTCGCGGCTTTCCGGCGCCCAGCCAGGCCAGCAGCGAAGCGATCGTCGCCACCTTTTTCGCGATTTTGCACGCAGCCCGCCATGGCCGCGTCGTCCATATCCATGCGATCGGCCCCGCCCTGCTCACGCCGCTGGCCCGATTGCTGGGATTGCGGGTCGTGATGACCCATCACGGCGCCGACTACGACCGTGCCAAGTGGGGCAGATTCGCCAAGACCATGCTGCGCCTCGGCGAGCGTTTGGGGGTCGGCTGGGCCCATCAGGTGATTGCCGTCGCGCCGAGCCTCGCGCGGGATCTACAGGCGCGATATCCGCGGCAGGCCGACACGATCCACTATATTCCCAATGGCGCTCCGACCCTCCCGGACGACGTACCCGCGACCGAAGTTATGGAACGTTTCGGCCTCCGCCCCCACCGTTATGTTCTTGCCGTCGGCCGTCTCGTCCCGGAGAAGGGCTTCGATCAATTGGTGGAAGCCTTCGAACGCAGTGGGGACACGCGTACGCTCGTGATTGCCGGTTCCGACATCCACGATTCGGCCTGGTCACGGAAGCTGCTCGATCGGGCGAACGACCGGGTCCGCTTCCTTGGCTCCCAGCCACGGGCGATCTTGCGCCGCCTCTACGAACAAGCCGATCTTTTCGTGCTTCCGTCTTTCCATGAAGGCCTGCCAATCTCGGCGCTTGAGGCAGCTTCATGCGGCACCCCGCTGCTGCTTAGCGACATTCAGCCGAATCTCGATGTGGGGCTTGGGCCTGACAATTACTTTTCGGTGGGCGACGTCGACGCGTTGGCAACGTGCCTTGGTATGCCTGCCGAACGTTTCAGATACGATGTCGAGGGGATGCGAAAGGGATTCGATTGGGACCGCATCGCCGAACAGACGCTCGCCGTTTACCGCCGGGCAGCCGCCTGACCGCGTCAGCGGCCACGCCGCTTCGGGCTGATCAATAAGCGTTGGGGTGGGCGAGGACGCTGAAGGTCTTGACGATGATCATCATGTCCCGCCCGATCGACCAGTCGGCCATGTATTCAAGGTCCGACTGAAGGCGGCGGCTGAGGTCTTCCTCGTGATGGGCCGTCCCGCGCAGGCCCCGGATCTGGGCCAGGCCGGTGATTCCCGGACGCAGCATGTGCCGGTGGGCGTAGCGATCGTCCACGTCCCAGAACAGGCGCGATCCGGCAAACGAGCCCATGGCGTGAGGCCGCGGTCCGACCAGGCTCATGGTCCCATTCAATACGTTGAAAAGCTGCGGCAGCTCATCAATGCTGGTGGAGCGGATGAACCGACCCAGCCGCGTCACCCGCGCATCGTCGCGCGCGGTCGAGGTCGTGCCGAGGTCGTCGGACGCGGCGGCGGCCATGCTGCGGAACTTGTACACGTTGAACAGCCGATTGCCGAAACCGACGCGCTGCTGCTTGAACAGGACCGGACCCCGACTGTCGAGCTTGATCGCCATCGCCACCACCAACATCAGTGGTGCAAGGAAGATCAGCGCCGGCACGGTCAGGATCAAATCAAATCCCCGCTTCACGAATTGCTGCTGGGCTGAAAGCGGGCGGCTGGACACGATCAAGGTGGTGTGACTGCCCAGACGACCGATTGCGACCGGGCCAACCGCGGATACCTCGTCGGCGACGATCTCGCCGCGGACGTTTGCGCCCTTGAGCATCGCCGCCCAGGCAGCGCAGATGTCGCGTGAGCAGAAGATCACGACCCGGTCGGCCCCGTCGAGCAGGCGAACAAGGCGCTGGATCATCGCCGGATTCCGAGGCTCCGGCCGGATGCCGAGTTCGCCTACGTTGAGTACGCGTGCGCCAGGAATCGGGTCAGGGTTCTCGTCGTCGGTGATCACAACCGTGGAGGTGAGGGCACCGTTGAACGAACGCTTCAGGTGCGCTCCGGCGATGTTGCGCGACACCGCCAGGGCGAGCAGGGCGACGACCATGCCGGCGCCGACGGAAAGGCGCGAAACATCCTGCTCGGCTTTGAGGAAATAGGAGATGACAAAGAGGACGGCGAGGGCGCTGGCGAATGCGAGGATCGCGCGATACACGCCGAGCGATACCGACTGCAGCGTTTCCAGGCTGTAAGCGCGATTGTGCATGGCGCTGATGAGGAACAGCGGAGCGACGGCCATCCCGATCCTAAGCCAGGTCGAGTCGCCGAAATCGCCGAATCGCACCAGCGTTCCGGCTGCAAAGCCGAGGAAGATGCATAGCAAATCGGTGACAAGCAGCAGACGGTAGGCCGCGACCCGCTGCCGCCGGCTATTGGCCGGAAAGATCGGATTCAGCGCAACCTGCGATACGGGATGAACGACGGGATTCGGGATCGCGACTGCCGGCGCCGCGGGAGCAGTCACGCGCCTTGCGCGCTCGGATTGGTTCAATGCGCTCCCGCTCACTTTTACTGCCCTTGCCCGGGGCCACCAGCAACGATCGGCTAGCGGTCTTAAATTTCCGTTAAGTAATATGACAACGTGCTGACAGTTGGCAAGTTCCTAACGTTCGTTGCTGTTATTTGTGGCCAATCGCGGGACGATTCTAAGTCAGCGTTCGGGCTCATATCCTCGCTGGAAGCTAATCTTCCCTGCCTTCCGAGCTGCGGCGATGGATTGTTCCGCAGCCTGCTGGGCGCGCTGATTTCGTATTAATTCCAGCGCTGTAGGCTCGAGTCGCTGGGGCTCCACGGGCTGCGGGCTCTTGGCCAACAGCTGCACTGCGGTTGTTTTTCCGGGCGTTTGCAAGAGCAGAACCCCGTCGCCCGCTTCTGCCGATAAAAGCCGGGTCGCCGATCGCTTATCGAGGGCGGCCGAGTCCCAATTTTCCCGCGACTCGGAAAAGGGGATGTTGCGACTCGCGAGGTCCGCCTTGAGCGAAGCAAGGGAGTCTACGTCCGACAGGAACCGCGGATCGGTCTCTTGAGGCACATTGAAAGTCACCTGCTGGACCGCGAGCATGGCACGCGCCCCGAAGATGTGGGGATTGTCGTCGACCAGCCCGCGAAGCTGCTCGCTTGTCAGTCGGCCCACCTCGCCCGTTCGCCTGGCGATTAATTGCTGGGCAAGCGCCAATTCGCTCGCCCGCCGGCTGGCCAAAAGATATTCGGGCGTACGATCCAGCTTCTCCTGTCTTGCCGCCTGGACCAGTAGCTTGCGATCGACGAGATCCTGCAAGAGAGCCTGCTGAAGGGACGGGTCGGCGCCGATCGAAAGTCCGCGAGCCCGTGCCTCCTCGTTCAACTCGGCGATCGTGACCTCTTCACCGTTCACGTCGGCGATCACTTGGCCCTTGGGGGCATCGTTCCGACAGGCGGCGACCAAGGCCGCCAAGACCAGCGCCGCGACCGATCCAGTCCAAAACCTTGGCCGATTGGACGAAGCCCGTGCAAGTGACATAGGGTTGTTCAGCAATGGAAACAGCTTACGACTGGATAACGATGTTCATCTTCGCCGGGTTGGTCACCCGGTTCCTGCAGCAATCGATCGCGGCCGACAATGAGGACGCGAGCTTGTGGCATTACCTGCTCGCCGCGGTCGGTTGTGCATTCGCCAATTGGATGGGCAACGAGGGCATGCACCTTCCGGCAACGCTGACCATCGGCCTGGTGCTGGCCTATACGGCTTGGTTCATCCTCGGAGTGGGACGACGCGGCACCCGTCATTGACGGCCGATCAACAAGCGTTGCAGGTCTATTCCGCCAGCCGTCAGAAGGGCGCCAGCGAACCCCTTCAGACGGGCAAGAGCGGTGGCCCGGTCGTCGCTGATCATCGACATGCGGACCAGCGCGCCATCGGGAAGGCGCCCGGACAAACTTTGCCTCAGCACTGCGATGCGCTGTTCGAGGGAGGTCGTCGGAAAGGTGTGACCGACCCTGCTCCAGTATAGCAATTGCTCCACTCGGCCCGGGGCCATCGCCGTCATGGTCGCTGCGGGGATCTGCAGCGGAGGAAAGGCGACGCGGGTGTCCGGTGCCCGCGACAGGTCGAAACCCGCCGCAGGGTAGCATACCTCCGGACGATGCAGTGCCGTTTCGCCGGCTTGAGAGGCCGAATAGGCGATCAAGAGCATGATGCCGGTACCGTCTGGGTGCTGATAAAATCGGGTCACCAAGTCGTCGTAGCTACGTTCCTCAGCCCCTTCGCCGACGGGGATGAGAAGGTTTGCGAATGGGGCCTGCTCCCAGGCCCCTAGGCGACCGGGAACGAGTCGATCCAGTTGCCCCTGACTCCGGGTCGAACCAGTGTCGGCGCGGTAACGTAATGTGCCGGCGGCCACGGCTGTGCAGGCAAGAACGCCGCCGACCAACAGCTCCCGCCGGGTGGAAAGCGGAGTCGCTACCGCGTTCATTGCGCGGGGACCCCGGAGCGCCTGCGCATGACCGCACCGACGGCCTGATCCAGCAGGAAGAGACCTAGCAACGACAGGCCGAAAGTCAGGATCCCGGCCAGCTCATGCGGCACGCCCTGGGCGAAGGATTCCCCGAGATGGGTCGTCGCCAGGATCAACAGGATGACCCGCAACAGGTTGGCGAGAACCGCCAGCGGGATGATGCAAAGCATCAGGAACACCCTTGCCGAACCGCGCGCCGGGGACACCAGGTGAAGATATAAAAGACCGATCGCCGCAAGGCTGAAAATCGACCCCAACCCCGCGCAGGCCTGCTGCACGAGGAGTTCATATTGCGCGATCTGAATTCTCACGCCCGAGTGCGCGATCGGATAGCCCAGCCAATAAAGAAGATCGGTGGAGACTTCAGAAATCCATAGCTTGATAGGCTGCGTCAATTCCGCAACGACGCCTGAGGGGGGGCGGATCAGGAAGGCCAGATATAGCAGCGGAAACCAGTGCTGTCGCAAGGTCGCCCAGCCCCAGTAATGCTGCGCAAGCACCAAAAGGAGGAGGTACAACGCGCCGCTTTCGACGGTAAGCACGCCCATGGCGCGTCCGTAAACATAGAGCAGTAATAGCGGCGCCAGGGTGAGCAGGAGCCAGCCAACCGGCGGCCGTGAGGACCGGATGGTCAAGCTGTCATGGGAACGAAGCAGCAGCCACAGCCCCGAGACCAGCAAGAGCGGGCCGTGAACGCCGTTCTCCGTGCTCCAATATTCGCGGGCAAGTGTGACCAGCGTCGGAACGGCCAGCGCGGCGATTCCCGCCAAGAGCAGCAGCATCGGCACCGCCGGCCTCGCGGGCCAGTTTCTCGGCTCAGCGTCTTGAGCGAGTGACAGGGACAGCGGTGCCGAGGCCATCGTCAGCTTTTACGCCGTCGTCGATCGAAGGCTTCGGGAGATGACCACTTCATCGCCGGTTTTCGCCACGGCGAACAGGCGCCGCGCGAAATCGACCGGCACGCCGATACATCCATGAGTGGCGGAGCCGGACTCGACTTCGCTGGCGTGGATCGCGACACCATCGTCGGTCAGCATCAGCGCATATGGCATGGGCGCATCATAGGTGCGCGACCAATAGTCCGCATCCTTGAACTTGATCCGGAAGCGTCCCGTCGGCGTCGGCTTCTTGTCCATTCCGAACAACAGCACGGTCGTCGCAATCTCGTTATTGCCTTGGAACACGGACATTGTCTGCGCTTCCAGATCGACGACCATCCAGATCCGCCCCGGCGGGACGCCCTGGGCCTCCCAGGCATATTCGCCGAAGCTCATCCGCCGGGGGACATTGAGGAGGCTCTGGATCGGTCGGCCTTCGCGGCCAAACTCCGGCAGCTGGAGGGTTTGTGGCTCGGCGAATTGCGTGCGGACGCCGGTCAGCGCGGCGTTCTCGACCGGCAGGGATGGCGAAGATTGGGTTGAATCCTGACAAGCCCCGACCAGCAGGGGAATCGCCAAGGTTGCGACAATCGAGGCGCAACCACGAAACCAAAGGCCGGAAAGCTTGCTGGACCTCCGGAGCATAACCGCTCCGCCGGAGAAGATCACCGACCGGAGGCAGCAGTCGCCAGGGTCGGGGCAAGACTACCGCCAGCAAGCCGGCGCCGACGCCGGAGCAGCGCCCCGATGAAGCCGAAGCCCAGGATCATCATCGCCCAGCTTTGCGGTTCGGGAACGCCGGGAACGGGCGGAGGTCCGCCACCTGGAGGGGTCACGGTCCGGATGATGAGCGAAGATCCGCCGCCGCCGCCCGGGAGGAACAGCGGCGGGACAAACAAGGAGCTGCCAGTCGCGGCCGCCGGAAGCAGCGCAGGCGCGGCAGCCGCCAGCGGGGCCGCCGCAAGCGGAACAGGGACGGCAGCGCCGGCAACAGCGGGCGTCACCGCAGCGGGGGAAGCAAGCGCGACTGGGGCCACGGCCGGCCGCATCTTGGCTGCCGGGGTGCGTTCCGCCAATACGGCACTGACCGGGGCCTTCTTGCTGGACGCCGCGCCCTTGGCGCGATCGCCGGGCGAACGGTCGCGCAACATGCTCAACAGGCTGGGCGACTTGGCCGATGCATCGACCGGCGCGAGATCGGAAAACCAGACCGCTGCACCGCCTGCGCTCAGCAAGGACGCCGCCGCCAAGATCGCTACCGTCCTTTTGGAGGCCGAACCGATCATAAAATTCCCCTCTGTTGCGCAAGCATTAAGCGACTCAACTCAAAGTCTTAAATGACTTGTTAACCGATCTGTTCCACCGAGTCGATATTCAAGTGCGAGCAAGCGCTTGATCCTCCGTTGAAACTGCGTCATTCCAGCACAGTCGGGGGAGGGGTTATTGGTTAATGCACCGGCCCGTTGGACAGAACGGGACCAAGTTGCGCCGGCCATATGGCAGGGTGCGATGGCGGCGGCTTCCAGGCGGTGGCGACCGTTGCGACACGGGCTGCGGCCTGCGCACGCGACACGCGCCGGGGCGATGACCCTGTCCGCCGGACACAATGCCGAGCGTAAGCTGCCACCCTTGTTCCGACTTCTGGCGATCGTCGGACTGACCACCATCTTATGGCTTGAGATCGGACTGCTGCTGCGCTCGATCCTCTAAATTGTGGTTTGCCGCTCGTCGACCAACCCGTTGCCGTCTTCTTCTTGGCAGGGCGGTCGCGCTCCTCTAGGAGGCGCACAATGGGGGCGCGGCATCGTTGACCTTCACGCTGGCGCAAATAGCGTCGGCGTGGCGGACCAGCTTGGACATAACGCTTGAAATTTGCAGGCCTGACCCTTCCACCTACGCTGGCCGACGCGGTTCGGGCCAGCCGGACGCATCTGGTCGCGGCCGCGGTCTTCAGTTCGCTGCTCAATCTGCTGATGCTCGCGCCGGCGATCTACATGCTGCAGGTCTATGATCGTGTCCTGCCGACCGGCGGCGAACTGACCCTGCTGTTCGTGACGCTCGCATTGGCTGCAGCCCTGGTAACGTTGGCCTTGCTGGACGTGATCCGCGGCCGGCTGCTGGTCAGGGCGGGCGCAAGACTGGACGCGCTGCTTTCCCCGCAGCTGCTGCGGCGCGCCCTGTCGCGGGGCGATGGACCAAGCGTGCAGGCCATGCGAGACCTGGACAATGTCAGGCAGGCGGTCAGCAGCCCGGCGACCGCGGCGCTGATGGACCTGCCGTGGGTCCCGATTTTCGTGATCGTCTGCTTTCTACTCCATTTCTGGGTCGGCATATTGGCCATTGCCAGCATCGCCCTGCTCATCGCGGTCGCCTTGAGGAACCAGAAGGTCACCAGCGATGCAGTCGGGCAGGCGTCGCAAGTGATGGCGGCGTCGCATGCGGCCGAGCAGGGTGCCGCGGTCCATGCGGGAACGCTGCGGGGTCTGGGCATGGTCGGGGCGGTCGTGAACCGGCAGATGGCGCAACGCGGAGGCGCCATCCGGACGCTGGTTTCCGCCGGCTTCAAAGGCGGCCGCTATTCAGCGCTCAGCCGCTTCCTGCGCCTCTTCGTACAGTCGGCTGCGCTGGGCCTGGGCGTGCTGCTGGCGATCGAGGGGCGGATCTCGGCCGGCGCGATTATTGCCAGTTCCATCCTGATCGGACGTGCGCTCCAGCCGATCGATGCCTTGACCGGGGGCTGGTCGAGCCTGTCCTCCGCCCGTGCCGCGCTGGCGCGGCTGGCGGATGCGCTCGGATCGGACGCAGGCGCGCGGATTTACACGGCGCTGCCTGCCCCGAGCGGCAAGCTCGCCGTCGAGAACGTCGCCTTGCGGGGCAGCGACGGACGAGCGGCACTGGCCGGCGTGTCGTTCGAGGCGTCTCCTGGCGAGATCCTCGGCATCGTAGGCCCTACCGGGTCGGGCAAATCGACGCTGGCGCGGGTGATTGCCGGAGCGGTCACACCGGAAATCGGCGCGGTACGCATCGATGGCGCGCATCAGCTGGACTGGGACCCGGACGTGCTGGGCCGGTTTATCGGCTACATGCCGCAGGAACCGAGCCTGCTGCAGGGGTCGATCAAGGACAATATCTCCCGCTTCGACGTGTGGCGCGACGGTGGTGCGGCCGACCTCGATGAGCAGGTCATCGCCGCTGCCAAGGCTGCGGGAGTCCACGACCTCATCCTGCGGTTGCCCGGCGGTTACGATATGCAGCTGGGCCCATTAGGCGCAGGCTTGTCGAGCGGGCAGGCGCAACGGATCGCCCTCGCGCGTGCGCTTTATGGGGGGCCGGCCTTGCTCATTCTGGACGAGCCCAATGCCTTTCTTGACGGGGAGGGTGAGGAGGCGCTGATGCGCGCACTGGTCGCGGCCAAGACCCGCGGCGCAACCGTGCTGCTGATCGCGCATCGCCGGTCCATATTGCAGTGCGCCGACCGCCTGCTCGTCCTCGATTCCGGCCGACCCAAGCTGCTCGGGCCGGCGCGGGAGGTCATGGAGCGTCTTGCCCTGCCAAGCCCGGAGGCGGCTCAATGAACCAGTTGCAGATCATCCAGCCGCAGTGGGTCAAAGGCGGCACCGAAGCGCTCGACGATCCGCGGTCGGACGTGCGGACGGGCGGTGCGATTGCCTTCTTTTTCTTTGTCGTCCTGCTCGGCTGGGCCGCCTTTGTCCCCTTGGATGCCGGCGTTCATGCGGCCGGCGCGGTTGCGGTGTCGGGCAACCGGCAGTCCGTCCAGCACCGGGAGGGCGGCGTAGTGACCGCGATCCGGGTTCGTGAAGGGCAGAATGTCGCGGCGGGTCAGCTGCTGGTCGAGATGTCGGCACCCGACTTGCGCGCCTCTGAACGGGCGTTGACGAGCGACTATCTGACGTTGCTGGCGCAGCGCTCGCGCCTGATGGCCGAGGCTGAAGGCCAGTCGAATTTCCCGGTCCCGGCCGAGTTCGCGGAGCTGCCGGCCGACGATCAGCCGATCGCGGCGCAGGCGCTGGCGTTGCAACGTTCGCAGCTGCGCGCCACTCAAGCCAGCCTCCAGGCGCAGCAGGGGGTTCTTGGGCAGCGGTCGCGTCAATTGTCCGAGCAGCAGTCCGGCTATGCCGAACAGCGCGCCTCCCTGCAGCGGCAGCAGAAGATTTTGGCGGATCAGATTGCCGGCCTGAAGGAACTGGAGAAGCGGGGCTTTGCGGCGACCAACCGGGTGCGCGAAGCCGAGCGGCTGCTCGAGGAGCTTCGTGGCCGCGAGTCGGCCATGACGGCGGAGGTGGCACGCGCCGGTGAGGGCATGGGCGAAACGCGGATGCAATCGCTCAGTGTCAGCAGCGCCAGCAAGGCGGACGTCGCCAAGGAGATTCGCGACACGCAGGCCAAGCTGTCAGAAGTGCTGCCGAGGCTGGTGTCTGCGCGCGAACAACTGGCGCGGGCGCGGGTCCGTGCCCCGGTCGCCGGAACGGTGGTCGGCCTCAGCGTCTTCACCGTCGGCGGGGTGGTCGCACCCGGTCAGACGCTAATGGACATCGTCCCGAGCAATCCCAAGCTGGTCATCCAGGCACAGGTCGATCCACGCGGGGCAGACGATATCTATGAAGGTCAGGTCGCCCAGGTGCGATTCAGCAGCGTCGAGGATCGCAGTCTGCCGCTGCTCAGCGGGCGGGTGCGGACGATTTCCGCCGACGCCTTCAACGATGAGAAGACCGGACGTTCCTTCTACCGTGCGGAGGTCGAAGTGACCCCGCAGGAGTTGCGCCAGGTTCGGCATGTGCTGGGTAGCGGGCAGCTTCGACCCGGTCTGCCGGTCGAACTTGTCTTCACGACGCGCAAGCGGACCGCGTTGCAGTATCTGTTCGAGCCGCTGTCACAGCATCTGTTCCGCTCGTTGCGCGAATCCTGATCAAAAAAAAGGGGAGCACCGCAGTGCTCCCCTTCCGTCAGTCGCCGATATGACTTCGTCTTACAGGATGAAGTCGCCGGAGCTAAGCGCATGGCTGCCGGTCAGGTTGATCGAGAAGTCGGCAACGCCGTCGCCATTGGTGTCGGCAAACACCTTGGTCACGCCCGATGTGGTACGGTCGATCCGCAGCTCGCCGGCGCTCTTCGTAAATCCAGCCTCGCCGATGAAGCGGAAGGCCTGATTACCGGTCACGCTGCTTGAGGCATCCAGCGCTGACAGGTCGATGCGATCCACGCCTACCTTAAAGTCCGTGATGCGATCGATGTTGCTCATGTTTGAGTTGCTGATCGAGGAATAGGCGAAGATGTCCGCGCCGCCGTTGCCGGTCAGCACGTCCGCATCCGAACCGCCATAGATGACGTCGGCGCCGGCCGAGCCGCGGATGGTGTCGTTGCCCTCGTTACCCTTGATCGAGGAGATGCCGGTCAGCGTCACATTGCTGAAGTCGAGCACGTCGGACGAATTGCTGCCGCCAATCGTGACCGAGGTGAAGCCGTTGGCGGAGACGCTTTCCACCCCCGTGATGCTGCGAAGGCCGATGATGGTCCCGTTGGCGGTCGCGACGATCTGATCGGTGCCGGTACCGCCATCCACACGGTCATAGCCGCCACTGGTGCCGGAAAACTCGAACCGGTCGTTGCCCGCAGCGCCGCTCAGCGTGTCGTTCCCCGACCCGCCGATCAGACGGTCGTTTCCGCCCGCGCCGGTCAGGGCGTCGTTGCCGGCACCGCCCGACAGGGTCCAGGCACCGCTGCCGGTCGCGGTCAACACGTCGTCGCCGCTGGTACCGTTCAAGGTTCCGCTGGTGGTCGGAACTGGGTCCGCGGTGACCGTCGGCGGTGGCGGCGAGGTCGGTTCTGGCGTGGTCGTCGTCGTGCCCGCATTACTACCGAGGTATGTCTCGCCGTTGAGGGAGTATTTGCCGGTGGCGGTCACGTCCTTGATGATCGTGCCGCTCATCCCCGAAATCCCGGAACCGACCGTCAGTGTGCCGCCCGCGGCATGCCAGATGGTAAGACCGCTAAGCGCCAGCTTGCCGCTGCTGTCGATCACTCGGGTTGCGCTGCCGGCGTCGGCGAATTTGCCTCCGGTCAGGGTCACTGTCGCGCCGTCCCCGATCCAGATCTGACCCTGGCTCGAGCTTCCGCCGCGAATATGCGGGTCGACGCCGACCGGGTTGATCAGCTGCACGTTCTGGCCCCACAGCCGGAAGTTGCGGCCGTTGTCCTCGGCATAGGCGTTGGTCATGACGACGTTGCTGGCTTTGAGGTCGTAGCCGCCGTCGGCGTTGCCGATCGCGCGGGTGTTCTCAAGCTTCAGATTGTAAACGCCCCGTTCCGCAGTGAAACCGTCGCCGTTCCAGTAGCTGCCGGTCGCACCGCTGGCGATCGCGTTCATCATCGTGCTGTCGCGGATCACGACATTGTGAACCGTACCGTCGAGCAGGATGCCGGTCGCCAGGCCATCGCCGTCCTGATACTTGCTGTTGCCCGTCACGCGCTCGATCAAGACGTTGTTCGTGTCGTAGCGAAGGGTGATGACACTGCGCGAGAAGCCCTGAACGTCAACGTCGCGGATCGTCAGCCCGGTCACGCTGGCGCTGGTCGCGGTTCCGCTGACCACGTCGTTGATGAACCAGCGGACGTTGGTCCCTTCCATGTTCTGGATGGTGATGTTGCGAGCATCGGCGCCGAACCGGAAGCCGGTTTGCACGTTGTAGAAGTCGAAGCCTTCGAACTTCAGGTTGTTCGCACCCGACAACAGGCGGAAGACATCGTTCCCGACCGCGGTCATGCCGGGCGAGTAGGCGCCCCGGTTTCCGTAGATCTGAATGTCGGCTGCGGCCCCCGAGCTATCGATGCCTTTCAAGGTCACCGGTGCGGCGTCGGTTCCGCCAGCGCTAAGCGAAATCGTGCCGCTGGTCTTGTAGACGCCCTTGTCGGCCAGCAGCAACACGGAGCCACCGGGGCCAGCGGCCTTGATGGCCGCATTGAGATTGCTGAACGCCATCGCGTTGCTGATGGACGAACCAGAACCGTTTCCGCTCGCAAGCGGGCTTACATAAATAGTAGCCAAGGTGTTTCCCCCCCGGGAATCGGCGGTGTTGAAGATGACTTCTGTTAGAACTTTGCAGTTCGTTACGTCATCTCAACTGACCGACGATTCGATGTCGTCGGTCTTTAATCAGGACCCAATTGGAAAAGATTAGTTAAAACGGGGAGTTACATTAAAAAGACCAAGAATCGTTAAATGCGTAGTAAATGAGCAAGCGCAGTTTTGCTGCCGCAGTTCTTGCTGTTTAAAGATCGCTAAGCGCAGATCTCGTAACCGGGCCCCCATTGGCCGTTGAGCCGCCCAGTCAGGATAGTTTGCTGCGCGCGTCATGGCGGTGCCCGCGCGTGGGAAGGTCGAACTTCAGGGCTCGAGCGAGGGAAGAGGCGGCTTCGTTTCGGCGGCAGCCGGCGGATTCGAAAACGCGCCGAGTCGGGACAAAGGGCGGTGCGGGAAGCCCAGGGCGCGGCGAGCCATGGCGGAAACCTTGGCTCCCAGCCGGAGAAGGGTCGCGCCCTTGCGACCGCTTCGGAGCAGGACGCCTTGTATCCGTTGGCCGGCGGAAGCGCCCTGGTATCCAGCCGGTCGATGCTTGCGCCAAAGCGCTTTGGCACCGTCCGAATAGTCCTGCAGCGCAGAGGAAGGCAGGCGCTCGACGTTTTTCACGACCTCCTGCAGATGCCAGTTCATGTATTTGAAGAGGGGGTGAAGAATGGTCGCGCGGCCGTGGCCGGCCTGCTTGATCGACGAGAAGGTCTGATCCCACTGATTCAGCACGGCAAGATGTGCAACCCCGGGAGATCGGGTCGCCGCGAGGCAATGCTGGCGATAATAAACGAGGGTCGTGGGCGTTGCGCTGATCCGCTTGGCCGCCGCAAGCAGAACATAGGTGAAGGAAATGTCCTGGTATCGGCCCGGGCTGAAACGATAATCGGTCTGGGCCAGGAAGCTGCGCTTGACGATCTTGTTCCACGGAGTGTGGAGGATGCGGATGGCCTGAGGCCATTCGTCGAGCGTGAACGAGGGAGGCGCATCGGCGAGCAGGCCCTCTGCTGGGCAGGGCAATGTGTGGCCATCCGGGAAGATCCGCTGCCAGCCGACCAGCAACACGTCCGGGTCGGCGGCCAGGGCGGGAACGATCGTTGCCAGCGCGTCGGGCGCGATCCAGTCGTCGCTGTCGACAAACCAGATATAATCGCCACGGGCAATGACGAGGCCGGCGTTGCGGGCCGGTCCGGCGCCCGCGTTTGCCGGCATGGCCACGACCTTCAACCGTGGCTCGCGAGCCGCATGCTGATCGAGGATGCCGCGGCTGCCATCGGTCGAGGCATCGTCGACGGCGATGATCTCAATGGACGTTCCGACGATCGCCGACAGGCTGTCCAGGCATTGCTGCAGGTAGGGCGCAGTGTTGTACACGCAGATAACGATGGAGAGTGTTGGCCCCGTTCCGACAGTCAACCCATTCATCTCTTCAGCCGAACCGGCCTCGAGGACCCCTTCCAGGCGAACCGGTAAATCTTCCGCCACGTCCCCTCCGCAACCAACGAGAGGACGAGCCACCTCTCCACTACCACCCTACAACCGCGGTTTTCCGCTCGTTCAACGCCAATCAGTAACCCATTCTGCATCGCCAAGACAGCCGATTGCATTAACCTTTGATTACATGTGTGTTAAATTGGAACTCAACATACGTGCATCGCTTATGGTTAACAACGCGGTTATGTGCTTTTGCACGGATCGTCCGCGGTAGTGCGTTGCGTTAAAAGGGGATAGAAATGCCGACCACCGTTACGTTCCAGCAGGGTGCCGGCTATACCGGCACGCGTGACGTGACCCTGTTTGAGGCGAAGCCTTCGATCGCGGGCGACGGCACGGCGGTCCAGGTGGACGGTGGCTCCGGTATTAACATCCAGGCATTGCTGGCGTTCGACAATCTTTGGGGCGACGGGCCGGGACAAATCCCGTTCGGCGCGAGCATTACATCGGCCACCTTAACGCTGGATACCACCAACGAATCCAGCAACGCCGCATCGCTTTATCGAATGACGGCGGGGTGGAACGAGCAGTCGACCTGGAATTCCTTGATCGGCGGAGTGCAGATCGGCGCGGAAACAGTGAGCGACGCGGACCTGGTCATCGGCTCCGTTTCGACTGGCCTGCGCAGCTTCGATGTGACCTCCAGCCTGCTCGGCTGGGTGGCCTCGGCCAGCGATGCAGCAAGCGCGAACCAGGCCAACCAGGGGTGGCTGTTCGCGGCCGGAAGCACCAATGGCTGGGACTTCCGTTCCTCGGAGGGGTCTGTCGCGCCGCGCCTCTCCGTAACCTACATGCTCGCTTCCGAAGCATCGAGCCAGCTGGCGCTAAGTGGGCCGGTTAGCGCGGCGGAGGGCAGTTCCTCGGCTCCGACCGAATTCAGCTTCACGGTCAATCGGTCCGGTGACCTCTCCCATGCCGTAAGCGTCAACTATGCCGTGTCCGCGGCGGGTGTCGGTGCAGCCAGCTTCGCCGACTTCTCCGGCGGCGTCCTGCCTAGCGGAACCGTGGTTTTCGCGGCCGGTGAGGCGTCCAAGGCCATCACGATCCTGGTCGCTGGGGACAATGCGATCGAGGCGGACGAGGCGTTTCAGCTCACTCTGTCCGGCGCAACCGGAGGCGCTTCGATCACCGCGGGCAGCGCGAGCGGGACGATTTTGAACGACGATGCGGGAACGCTGGTTCGCGGCGTGAACGTCTTTGCCGGATCCTCCTACGGCGTTCCCGGCAGCACGGACGCAGAGGCCCTTGGAACTCCGGATCCGACCGGCCTTGCCTACGACTGGGTAAGCGGGCGCTTCTTCATCGTCGATTCCGAGATCGACGAAACCCCGTTCTTCGGCTCGCTCAACCTTATCGAGATGAACGGTCAGGGTCAGCGGGTGGCCAACTCGGCCATGACGGGCTTCACCAGCGAGCCGACCGGCGTCGCCGCTTGGACCGCTCCCGATGGGACGCAGCGCCTGTTCATCGCCGACGACAATCTAAAGCGCATATTCCAGATCGACCCGGCCAACCCCGGCGTCGTGATCAGTTCCTTCTCCACCACTTCGTTCGGGGCGGAAGATCCGGAAGACATCAGTATCAATCCGGTGAACGGCAACCTGTTCATCATGAGCGAGAACGATCGGCGCATCTACGAGGTGACCCAGGCCGGGAAGCTCGTTTCGATGGTGCAACTGCCCGCGACATTCTCTCCGATCGTGGACCCGAACGCCGCGGATTCAGGTGCTGAGGGGCTGGCCTACGACCCGGTCCGTGATGTGTTCTACATTGGCGGGGGCTTCAGCACGAGCATCTTCGTCGTGTCCCGCGCCGGCCTGGTCATCGACGTCATTGATGTGCTTGGCCAGTATCCACAGGCCGATGGCTTGCGGGTCTATCCCAAGGGCCTGGTGCTTGCGCCTTCGAGCGACGGATCGGGCAATCTCAGCCTGTGGGTTGCGGACTACGGCCGAGACCAGGTGGCGGACGGGCGGGTGATTGAGATCATGCTCAACCAGTCCGCGACCGCCGCGATGCCGACCACCCGGACGCTGACCGGGACCAGTTCCGCCAACGTCCTCGACGCCACCAGCGACGAGAATTGGGTGGTCGACGGAGCTGGCGGAAACGATGTGATCACCACACTCGGCGGCAACGATCGGATCACCGGCGGGACGGGCAATGACCGGATCGCGGCCGGCACGGGCGATGACGTTATTCGCTTCAGCGGCAGCAGCCACGGCTTCGATGCTGTTGACGGCGGCGCCGGCATCGACCGGATCGAAGCGGCGGCCAAGGACACGGTCATCGGTCTTTCGAGCATCAGCGGCGTCGAGCTCATCACCTCCAACGGCTTTGCATCCGTGACCATTTCCGGAACCAGCGCTGCGGACGTGCTGGATTTTACCAATGTGACGCTGGTCGGAATCAGCAGCATCAAGGGCGGCAGCGGCGACGATACGATCCTTGGCTCCGCGGCCAAGGACACGATCGTCGGCGGCTCCGGCGCGGACCGGCTGTGGGGCAATGGCGGAAGCGACGTGTTCGACTTCAATTCCGTGGCCGAAAGCTCGGTCGCGGCGCCGGATCAGATCTTCGACTTCCAGGTCGGCAAGGACAAGATCGACTTGAAAACCATCGACGCCGTCAGCGCCACGACCGGCGACCAGGCCTTCAAGTTCATTGGCAGCGCGGCTTTCAGTGGAGTGGCAGGACAGCTTCGGGCGGACACCAGCGATCCAGCGCATACGGTCGTGACTGGCGACGTGAACGGCGATGGCGTGGCGGATTTCGCGATTGTGGTCGTGGGTCCCATCCAGCTGAACGCGAGCGACTTCATCCTCTAACGGTTCGCCCGCGCCCTGTGCTTATTCCGCGGCGGCCAGCGCTGGCCGATGCGCAGGTCCGCCGTGGAAAAGCTGCCCAGCGAGCAATTCCTGCGCGAAGTAAGCGGTTGTCGCCTCGAGACCCGCCTGCAACGACACCTTCGGCTCCCAGCCCAACAAGCTACGCGCCCGTCCGATGTCGGGCTTGCGCCGACGCGGGTCATCCTGGGGGAGGGGCTGCTGAACAATATCGCTGGTCGACCCGGTCAGTGCTATGACACGGTCGACCAGATCGCATACGGTCATTTCGTCGGGATTGCCAAGATTCACCGGTCCTGGCTGCGCACCGTTGTAAGCCATCAGCCTTAAAATGCCTTCCACCGTGTCGTCGACGTAGCAAAAGCTGCGAGTCTGGCTGCCGTCACCGTAAATCGTGATCGGTTCGCCGGTCAGCGCCTGGCAAATGACGTTGCTGACAACCCGGCCGTCTTCGGGGTCCATGCGTGGTCCGTAAGTGTTGAAGATGCGCACGACCCGCACATGCGCACGGCCCAGTCGCTCGAAGTCGAACGTAAGCGTTTCCGCCGCCCGCTTGCCCTCGTCGTAGCAGGCGCGCGGCCCGGTGCAGCTCACCCAGCCTCGGTAATCTTCTTTCTGTGGGTGTACCTCCGGGTCGCCGTATACTTCGCTAGTCGAGGTTTGCAGGAAGCGAGCGCTGTCGGATTCGGCGCGCCGCAATAGGTTCCGGGTGCCCAGCACGTTGGTCAGCATGGTGTGCTCTGGGTCGAGTTGGTACGCGGGCGGAGAGGCGGGGCAGGCGGCGTTGAAGATATGACTGAAGTGGCCCTTCAGCGCGGCCGGCAGCGGGTCGCAGATGTCGCCCTCGACCAGAGTCAGGCGCCGTTCGCCGGTCAGGTGACGGAGGTTCGCCTCACGCCCGGTCTGGAAATTGTCGATGACGACGACTTCCGCACCCTGATTCAGCAGGCGATCCACCAGGTGGGAGCCGATGAAGCCGGCGCCGCCAGCGACCAGCGCGCGCTTGATGGGGAACTCGCTCATGCTCTTCTCCGACCTCATGCGTACACTTGGCTCCCCATTGTCCTTGTGGCTGCCTCCCAAATCACGACCGTCCGATATTCGTCGAGGTCCTGCAACGCCGCAATCTGCCTTGCCGGATCAGCAAAGCAGACTTGGCCGGCGCGGCGCTAGCAGACCTTGCTGTCTAGCCCAAACATCAGGGCCACAAGCTCTTGTATCAGCCCCTTGTTCCACGGCGAGGGCGCAAGGCACTGGCCGAACGCGGTGAAGCCGCTAAGAAATCCTGCGTGTCCCAGGCTTTGCACGCTTTTTTCCGTCATTTGTCCGCCGTTGCGCGTTCCGTCACCCTTGGGGCCGCGGTACCCGAAGCCGATAACAAGGCGGCGGCCGGAGCCTATGACCCTGTCACCGAATTGGACCGAGCCACCGAACTGGCCTTGCGGGCGGCCATTGAAGAGCGTTTCCCCGAGGACGGAATCGAGGGCGAGGAGTTTGGCCTGGTCCGTGCGGAGGCACGCCGACGCTGGGTGCTCGACCCGATCGACGGCACCCGCGCGCTGATTTGCGGACTGCCGAGCTGGACGACACTGATCGGTCTGGCCGAGGGCGACGCTGTGGTCGGCGGTTTCATCGATGCGCCGGTGCTCGATGAGCTCGTGATCGGCTTGCCCGGCGAGGCATGGCTCGGCGACGCGGTGCTTCGGAGCTCCAGTTGCACCACCCTGGCGGACGCGCGGCTTGCGACCACCGACCCGTTTCTGTTCGATGAGATTGAGGCGGACGCTTTCGCTCGTCTCCGCAGCGCCAGCCGGGTGACCCGCTACGGGTTGGACGCGCTTGCTTACGCCCGACTTGCGGCGGGGCACATCGATCTGGTCGCCGAAACGGGCTTGAAGCGCCATGACTGGCACGCGCTGGTGCCGGTGGTGCGGGGGGCCGGCGGGGTCATCGGCAACTGGCGTGGGGGCGATGATTTGTCGGGCGGGGACGTCCTCGCCGCCGCGACCCCGGCGCTGTTCGAACAAGCGATCATGGCTCTTTCGCGCTAGTCGAGGGCGTCCTGCCACTCGCCTCAGGGGGGCAGGTGGCATGGTGTTAGATTCGCAGCATTCGCAAATCCTTGAAGGATAGTACGGTGCCCGACCGGCGGGTGCCGGTGCGGAAGGGCTCCACCGTAGGGGAAAGACAAGGAGCGACGAGATGCACCGACACCGAATTCCTTTTGGTCAGATCGGCCGCAACGTTACGTGCGTATCGGAGAAATCTAGCCCGACCGTCAGCAAAGCGCGGAACTCGTTATAGCCGCCCGTACCCGGGTGAAAGGCGTGGAAAAACAATTGGGGCCGACCGTCGATCCCTTCGCTTACGGACGCATGGCCGGGCGCCAACCAGCTTGTCGTGGATCGCAGCAACGGCTCGGTCTGTTTCTCGTACGGACCAAGCAGGTGGTCGGAGACTGCCGCCCCGATCCCGTACATTGGCGAGGTAAAGTCGTTGCCAGCGTAGAACAGCCAGTATCGTCCGTTCTGCCGGGTCACCCACGGGCCTTCGATGAGATGTCCTTCCCAGTCGAGGTCGTTGGCAAGGACCTGTTGCGCTTGTCCGATCAGGGCGGAGCCGTTCACGCTGAGCCGTTGCGCAAGGATCGGCGTGGACATGTCCTCGACGATCTGGGTAGCGATTCCGCTGTCGGTCAGGGCGGCCCGGACCTTGCGCCAATTGCCCAGCGCCGCCCGGATCAGCGGCTGCATGAGGAAAAAGCGCTCCATTGGCCGGCGCGTGTTGGCCCATGGCTGGATGGCCGCGCAAAAGGCGGCCATGCGACGATCTTGCTCGTGGTCGAAAAGCTCCGCGATCAAACTCGGATGCTCGCGCAGAAGGCCGGCCAGCGGGCGCGGCCAATGACTATTGGTGTCGCGCTTCCAGAACAGCCACGGCGACCCGTCCTCGTCCACATGGATGTGGCTGTCGATCACGCTGCCCGTCAGAAGTGGCCTGCCCAAGTCGTCCCAGGGACCGGCGGGTGAAGACGAACGCGCGAGACCGATCGCCAAGCTGTTGTCCAGCGCGCGCGCTGTGTAACTCAACCAATATTCATCGCCGACACGAGCAATCTCCGGCGCCCAGAAATCGGCCTGCGTGCGTCCGGCCCGCGCCCAGGCCGGAGTCCCCCCCTCCTCGAACACAAAGCCCAGCGGTTCCCACGTCTGAAGATCGGTCGAACGGAGGATTGGAAAGGCGTCCGGCGCGTCATTGGAGGTGGCGACAAGGATCCAGCCCTCTTCCGTCCGAAGCACAGCGGGGTCGCCGTAACCAGTGAGGATGCGAGGATGAAGATTGTCGGTGATGAGCGGCTGCCACGGCGGTTCGCTTGTCGACGGCAATGACTCATCGAAATGGCGTGGCGGGCGCGTCCCGAAATCACGCGCGAGTTCGACATAGAAATGATCGTAATGAACCGGGTCGCCGCCACCAATGTGGTAGCGGCGCGTCTTCCCGTCGTTCGCGCTGACGGAGATATCAGTACCATCGCCGTTCTCGGACGCTTGGACGTCGAAGAGCATAGGCGCGGTTGGACAATCTGCCATGGCGGCAGATGTAGAATCGTCGACAGGCATTGGAAGACGCAAAGCCGGGCCTGTTGCCCGGGTGCCGCGGTTCCCGGAAATGCGCAACTGGTCCTACGGCTCGATTGCCTGCCAGGTGAGCCGGGCTATCAACGGCTAGATGCAAAACTTGCTTGTTGCGCCGGCGACTGTCGGCCTAGTCGCCCGCCCGACTCCCACGCCGCAGACTGCACCGACCTATAGCAACCCGGTGATTGACAGCGATTTTCCCGATCCCACGGTGATCCGAGCGGAGGACGGCTATTTCTATGTCTACGCGACGCAAGGTGGCGAGACGATGCGCAATATCCAGGCGGCACGGTCCACCGACCTGGTGAACTGGGAGCAATTGCCCGACGTGCTGCCGCAGAAACCGGTCTGGGCAAGCAAGACCCAGGACTTCTGGGCACCCGACATCAGATATTCCGGCGGGATTTATTATCTCTATTATTCGGCTAAGCCCGACACAGCCTTGTCCGACGACCAGCACGGCCTCTGCCTGGCGGTCGCGACCTCGCGCAAGCCGGAAGGTCCATTCGTCGACAGCGGACGACCGCTGCAATCCGGCGAAGGTTTCGTGAACATCGATCCTTTTGCCTTCGATGATCCGGCGACGGGCAAGAAGCTTCTGTATTGGGGCTCGGGGTTCGGCCCGATCAAGGTGCAGGAACTTGCCGACGACCGCATTTCCTTCAAGCCCGGCAGCGAGCCGGTCGACCTCATTCCCGTCATCGCGACCGAGGACACGGAAGAATATCAGCGGCTGGTCGAAGGCGTGTGGGTGATCCGGCGCAATGGCTATTATTATCTCTTCTATTCAGGCGACAACTGCTGCGGACCCCGCGCGCATTATGCGGTGATGGTGGCCCGTTCGAAGCGCGCGACTGGCCCGTTCGAGCTCAGGTCGCGGCCGCTATATCTGGTGGTGGAAAAGAACGATCGCTGGCTCGCGGTCGGCCACAATGCCATCGCGCAGGATGACGCGGGCGACGATTGGATCCTTTACCATGGGGTCGACCGCTTGCGCCCACGGGCGAAGGCGTCAGACGAGATCAATACTCGTCGCGTGCTGCTGATGGACAAGATCGTCTGGCGGGACGGGTGGCCGGAGGTCGAGGGAAAAGGGCCCTCGCGCGGTGATCGGCCCGCACCCATGATCCGCCCGGCGGTACCTCACGCCGACAATGACGACGGCGAAGACCGGCTTTCGCTGCGCGACTAGACCTGCACAGGCGCGACCGGTTCGCGCCGGCCGACCAGCATCGCATCTGCCACCAGCCGCAGGGGCGCGACGTCGACCAGGCTTTCTCGGCTGTCGATGAGGTCGGCGAACTTGCGGTAGAGCTCCGGGTATTCGCCGGGGCCTTTGGCATCTTCCTCATGACCGTCCACCAGCAGCCTGGACCCGCCATCGCGCAACTCTACCCGAAGGTTGTCAGAAGTGACGATCGCGATGGTCCACTCCTCGCCATCGGTCTTTCTCCAGTCGAGACTGCAGCGAAGCTCCCCATCGGCGGCTGGGCTTCCGAGGATCAGTTCGGCGGCGATCGGCGTCTGTGCGTTTTGCGGCACGCTTAGCAAGGCTTGCCGCACGAACAAGGCGCCGGGAAAGATGCGGGTGGCGATGGACAAGGCGTTGATACCGGGGTCGAATACGCCGAACCCGCCTGCTTCGAAGACCCACTGCTGACCGGGATGCCATTTGTGAACATATTCGTGCCAGATGATCTCCATCGATGCGATGCGCTTGCCCTCGAGCAGCGCCGCCGCCGCCTCGACAGCAGGGTTGGCCTGCGCATGCCAGCTGGTGAACAAGGTGGTCCCCTTGGCCTGGGCCAATTGCTGTAGTTCCTCGATTTCTCCCAAGGTGACGGTGGGGGGCTTTTCCAGCAACAGGTGAAGACCGGCGGCGATGCAGTCGCGGGCGATCTCGTAGCGAGGACCGGGCGGCGTGGTGATCGCCGCGCATTGGAGATCGAGCCCAGCCGCAAGCAGATCCTGGTGGCTTGTTAAGTTCGGCGAAGGTCCCTTGCCCTGTCGGCTGACGCTTGCCGCCAGTTCGAACCGCCGATTGGCTTCGATGGCCGGGACATGCTGATCGGAGGCGATCTTGCCGAAGCCGATGATCGCGGTGCGTAGAGGTTTCATCTGCCCAGCGCCTCGACATGGGCGCGCGCGCGGCGCTCGGTCTCCTCAGGCGATTGGCCCGGTCGATAGATGCCGCCGCCAAGGCCGAAGCCGTTTGCGCCGGCCTCAAGCCACGGTCGCATTCCCTCCGGCTGAATTCCCCCAACGGCGAGCACCGGCAGGTCCTTGGGCAAGACCGCCCGCTGTGCCTTCAACACTGCGGGTGTCGCACCTTCAGCAGGAAACAGCTTCAACACGTGGGCGCCGGCAGCAAGGGCGGCGAACGCCTCAGACGGCGTGAAATAGCCGGGGCTTGAGACCATGCCGGCCATGACCGTCCCATGGATCACCGCCACATTGGTATTAGGCGAAACCGCAAGCCGCCCGCCGGCTTCGGCGACTTCACCAACCTGGCGCTCGTCGAGCACGGTGCCGGCACCCACCAGCGCGCGTCCGTCGAGGGTGCGGGACAATCGCCGGATGCTATCAAGCGGGTCCGGGGAGTTCAGGGGAACCTCGATGATACGAATGCCGCCGGCAACCAGCGCTTCGCCGATCGCCTCGACCTCATCGGGGCGAACCCCGCGGATGATCGCGACCAACGGGCAGGCGGCGAACCGTCGTTCGAATTCGGCAAGGGCTGTCACGCTAGCTGCTCCACGATGGCGTTGATGCCGGCAAGAAAAGCCCGTTCGCCGTCCACCTCCCGCGCAGCAGCGCCGGCTTCCGCCACGGCGGCGGCGTAGAGACCGGTCAATTTTGGACGACCCATTACGACAACCTCGCGGTTTGCCGGACCATCGGCGAGCCCGGTCCGGACATCCGCCCCGATCAGCAAGCCGCTGGTGAACGCCGATGCTCCGGCCGGGTCGTGGCGGCCAAGCAAGATACCGGCGCGGACAGAAAACAGTTCGGCGGTGATGGCGCCGCCAGCGAGGCCGCGGTGCACCCCGGCGCGGAAGGCGTCGTCCGGCTTCACCTCCGCTTCTAGCCACTGGCTGAGAATACTGCTTTCGCGCAGCAGATTGAACATCTCACCCGTCATCACCGTGCGGAACCGCACGACCTTGCCGCCGCTGAGGTCGGCCCATTTATTATGTGTGCCCGGATGGCAGACGTCGCTGTCGGGCGGGATCAGACCAGCGGCGACAGCGCCGAACAGCTGTACCTCCTCGCCCCGCATGACATCGGCGCGGTGATCGTCGAGAAAGGAAAGACCGGGAACGATGGCAGCTCGTTCGCCCGGAACATGCAGCAGCTTGCCCGCAAGCGTATCTGCCCCGGCAGGGCAGGGGACATAGGGTGCTTCCATCCAGCCTCGGTTGGAGCCGATCATGCCCGCCATCAGCAGCGGGAAGTCGCCCAATCGCTGGCGGATCTCGGCGACGGCCGCGGGAAAGCCGCCCTCCGCAATTGCGGTAATGCCCTTGTCGTCCTCGAACTCGGCCGTGCACTTGCCCGTGGGGTCCAGCCGATAGGCGCGCCGGTTGGTCGTGCCCCAGTCAACCGCGATGATGCCGTTTGTCCACATGCCGCCGTCCATTGCACCAAAAGCGATGAGCCGCACGATGGCTCCGCTGTTTTTTGTCTGGCGGGGCCGCTATCCCAGCAGGCCATGACCGGTGATTCAGCTGCTATCCTCGTCGCCGACGTCCACGCAGTGCTGGGCGAGGGTCCGATCTGGTTGGCGGCGGAGCAGGCGCTCTACTGGGTCGATATCAAGGGACGGCTGATTTTCCGGCTGCGCGACGACGGAGCGGTGGACGCCTGGCCGACCCCGTTCAAGGTCGGATCGATCGCGCCTCGAAGCAGTGGAGGGTTCATCGCCGGCACGGAACACGGGATCGCCCATATCGACCCCGAAGCCAATCGCTTTGAATTGCTGTTCGACCCGGAGGAAGATCGTCCGACCAACCGCTTTAACGACGGGAAGGTCGATCGACGCGGCCGCTTCCACGCAGGCACGATGGATGATCTGGAAGCTGAAGCGTCCGGGGCATTCTACCGGATCGACAAGAACCTCACCTGCGCCCGCTTCGATGACGGTTTCCGGGTCACTAACGGTCCGGCATTCAGCCCGGACGGACGCTACCTTTACGCCAACGACAGCGCGCGGCAGTTGACGTACGCCTACACCGTGGGCCCTGACGGGATGCCGGGCGGCCGCCGCGAATTTGCCCGATGGGAGGAACGCGAAGGCTTCCCCGACGGATTGACCGTGGACGGTGAGGGTTGCCTGTGGATTGCCTTCTGGGATGGTTGGTGCGTCCGCCGGGTCTCCCCCGAAGGAGATCGGCTTGGCGAGTGGCAGATGCCCGTGTCTCGGCCCACGAGCTGCACCTTTGGGGGACCGGATCTTGACCGGCTGTATGTCACCTCGGCCAGCATCGGACTGGATCCGGAGCAACTTGCGAGGCAACCAAATGCCGGCGGACTGTTTATGCTCGATGTTGATGTGAACGGCATCGCCGATCAGCCGTTCGCCGGCTGACTTTACTGATCACCACGCGACCGACCGGAGGCCGTCATCGCTAATTTCATGTTCGCTACCGGGATCGAAAACAGCATCCCCACGATCCATAACGGCAAGACCCGCGTCGACCAGATGGAGGCAAGCGATCATTATCGCCGATGGCGCGAGGATTTCGACTGCGTTGAAGAGATCGGGATCGAGTATCTTCGTTTCGGGCCGCCGCTGCACAAGGCCTTCCTGGGGCCGGGCAAATACGACTGGGAGTTCGCGGACCTCACGCTGAACGATCTTCGGCGCCGCGAAATCACGCCGATCGTCGATCTTTGTCATTTCGGGGTGCCGGACTGGATTGGAAACTTCCAGAACCCCGATTTCCCCGCGCTCTTCGCCGCCTACGCGCACGCCTTTGCCGAGCGTTACCCATGGGTGCAGCTTTATACCCCAGTGAACGAGATGTTCATCTGCGCGGTCTTCTCCGCTCGCTACGGCTGGTGGAATGAGCAGCTGCGAACCGATCTGGGCTTCGTGACGGCACTGAAGCATATCGTGAAGGCTAACGTGCTAGCGATGATCGAGATTCTGAAGCTGCGGCCGGACGCGATCTTCATCCAGTCGGAGTCATCGGAATATTTCCATGCCGACTCACCAGCTGCGATCGGACCTGCCGAACTGCTCAACGCCCGCCGATTCCTCAGCCTGGACCTCAACTACGGCCGTCGGGTCGATAGCGAGATGTACGAGTATCTGATGGATAACGGCATGAGCCGGGAGGAGTATCACTTCTTCTTGCACAATCGACTGAAGCAGCACTGTATCCTTGGCAACGATTATTACCGAACGAACGAGCATCGCGTGCACGCCGACGGCCGTACCGAGGCGGCAGGCGAGGTGTTCGGCTATTCGGAGATTACCCGTCAGTACCACAACCGGTATCGACTGCCGATCATGCACACCGAGACCAACATGCGCGAGGGCCCGACCGGCCAGGAAGCGGTGCAGTGGTTATGGAAGGAATGGGCCAACGTCTTGCGTCTGCGCAACGTCGGCATCCCCACCGTGGGCTTCACCTGGTATTCGCTGACCGATCAGGTCGACTGGGACACGGCCCTGCGTGAGAAGAACGGCAACATCAATCCGCTCGGCCTGTTCGACCTGGATCGCAACATCCGCAACGTCGGCAAGGCCTACAAGCAGTTGATCAAGGACTGGCGGGACGTCTTGCCGGCCTCCTCCCTATGTCTCGCGGTGCCGGTCGTGCCGCCGGGCCAGCAATGCTGGCCGCCGCGGCCGACCGACGATGCGCAGAACAAGGGCCTGGCGCTGGAACCGCAGCAAGCTGCAAATCCGGAGGCCGCGTGATGGCCATGGCCGAACTGAAGATCGACCGGATCGAGACCTTTCTGGTCCTGCCGCGGTGGATGTTTGTCCGGGTCGAAACCACCGACGGCGCAGTGGGCTGGGGGGAAGCTAGCCTGGAAGGGCATGGCGAGGCTGTGCTGGGCGCCTTCGAGCCGCTCCGCGACCGCTTCATCGGGCACGATGCCCGGCGCATCGAGGACATCTGGCAAATCACCTATCGTGGCGGATTTTATCGCGGCGGACCGGTGCTGATGAGCGCGCTGGCCGGATTTGAGCAGGCGTTGTGGGACCTGAAGGGCAAGGCGCTCGGCGTACCTGCATGGGAGATGCTGGGCGGACGGGTCCGCGACCGGGTTCGCGCCTACGCGTGGATCGGTGGTGACCGTCCCGACGAGATCGAGAGCGCCGCTGCGTCGCGGAAGGGACAGGGCTTCACCGCGGTCAAGATGAACGCCACGGCCGAACTCGACTGGATCGGCACGCCACGCCTGTTCGACGAGGTTATCAAGCGGGTCGAGGCCGCGCAAAACCAGGGGATGGACGTCGGGCTCGATTTCCACGGCCGGGTGCACCGTCCGATGGCGAAGCAACTCGCCAAGGCTCTGGAGCCGCTCGGCCTGCTATTCATCGAGGAACCGCTGCTTAGCGAAAACCCGGAAGGGCTGGCACAAATCGCCGAGCTCGTTTCGACCCCGATTGCACTCGGGGAGAGGCTTTATTCACGCTGGGACTTCAAACCGTTTTTCGAACGTGGAGCGGTGGACATCATCCAGCCGGACCTGAGCCACGCCGGCGGGCTGTCCGAATGCCGCAGGATCGCGGCGATGGCGGAGGCTTACGACGTGGCGGTCGCGCCGCACTGTCCTCTCGGTCCGCTGGCGCTCGCGGCCTGCCTGCAGCTCGCCGCCTGCACACCCAACGTCGCGATCCAGGAAATGAGCCTGGGCATCCACTACAACGTCGGGCACGACCTTCTGAACTATGTCACGGACCCGGAAGTGCTGACACCGGACGACGGTCATCTGGCGATCCCGCAGAAGGCAGGACTAGGCGTTACCATCGACGAAGCGGCGGTGCGTGAGGTGGCGAAGGACGGGCATCGCTGGCGCAACCCGGTCTGGCGTCACTCGGACGGTACGTTCGCGGAATGGTGAGCGGTGTGCCCCGGTCTTAGCCGGCGCTGCCCGAAGGTTACGCCGCCTTACGCTTCCGTGTGCCCAGTTCGACGCCTTCCAGCTTCCGGGCGAGCGCGGCGATCTGCTCGCCGGCCGTCTTGCCGAGGCTGTACTTGGCGTCGAGCGCCATCTCTTCGGCAGTCAGCTCGCGGAAGTAGCTGATCGAGAAACGGCGCCCGAAGACGTCGTCACCGCGCATCTTCAACTCCGGCTCGGCGCCTTCGGGCAAGCTGTCCCGCAGCGCGGTCAGCGTCGTGATCAGCCGGTCGAGCGACGTCAGGTCGCCGATTTCGATGAAGTCTTTCACGCGCGTACGCATGGTCCTCTCCTCCCCAGTCCCCTCGAAGGACTAGTTGCGCCGTCAAGAATCTCGGCGCAACGAAGAATTGCGACTTATCCCCAACGCCGTTGCGTCCGGGTGAACGCGAATGAATGGAAGGGTTCAGTTCGGTGCCGATGGAACATCCGTTGCAGCTTCGCGCGGGGCAATTGGAGTTGGAGCTAAGCCCTTCTATCGGTGGAAGTATCCGCAATTTCACTTGGGTGAGCGACCAGCAGCGCCGACCCATATTGCGGGAAAGCCACACCGGCGCGGATAACGTTCTCGCCATGGCTAGCTTCCCGCTGGTGCCATTCGTCAATCGCATCCGGGATGGGCGCTTCGACTTTCGCGGCCGGGAAATCCGGCTGCAGCCAAACATGGCGGGCGACCCCAGCCCGCTGCATGGCCAAGGTTGGCTCGGGGAGTGGGTCGTGGAAGCGCAGGGCAACCAGGATGCAACATTGCGTTATGCCCATGAAGCGGGGGAGTGGCCCTGGACGTATGAAGCGCTGCAACAGTTCGCGCTTGATGAAGGTGGGCTGCTCGTCCGACTGATTTGTCGCAATGATTCCGACAATCCCATGCCCTGCGGCCTGGGGCAGCACCCCTATTTCCCTTGCTCGTCGGAGACGATCCTCGACACCCATGTCACCGATGTGTGGGAGATCAACGACATCGTGCTGCCGACCGTTAGACGCCCGGCGATCGACCGCTATGACCTTCGCGAAAGGCACGTGTGTGGCCAGGGTCTGGATCACGGCTTCGCAGGGTGGGGCGGACTTGCGACGATCCGCGATCCAGCCTGGCCGTTCAAAATCCGCCTGACTTCGCCGACCGCTGGCTTTTTCCAGCTTTATTCTCCGACCGACGGCGGCATCTTCGTCGCCGAGCCGGTTACCCATGCCAATGCCGCGTTGAATGAGCCGGAAGAGCGCTGGCATGATCTAGGTCTGCAAGTGCTGGAGCCGGGCGGCGAAATGAAGCTGGAAATGCGGATCGACATCCTTCCGGCCTGACGCGCTTGGCAGCGCCCGCATTGCCGCTATGAGCGAAGACGATGGATTGGGGGCTGATCGCGACGGGCGCACTGGCAAGCTTTCTTGCCGGGCAGGCCACGACGCTTGGCGCGCTCCCGGTCTTCTTTGTCCGGTCCATGTCCCAGAAAGTGCAGAACGCTTTCCTGGGGTTTGCCGCCGGGATCATGCTCGCGGCATCTTTTTTCTCATTGATCATCCCGGGCCTCGAAGCTGCAGGCGACCTGCATGGTGGCAGCAGGACTGTCGCCGCGTTCATCGTCTCCGGGGCGGTGCTGCTTGGGGCCGGGACCCTGCACCTCGTCAATCGGCTCGCCCCGCACGAGCATTTCATCTCCGGTCCGCAGTCGGGCGCCGAGCGCAGCAAGCTGGCGCGCATCTGGCTGTTCGTGATCGCCATCTCGCTGCACAATTTCCCCGAAGGGCTGGCCGTCGGGGTCAGCTTTGGCAGTCCGGACCAATCGGCCGGCTATGCCACTGCGCTTGGCATCGGCTTGCAGAACATGCCGGAGGGGCTGGCGGTAGCATTAAGTCTGGCGGCGGTTGGTTATAGCCGTTTGTTCGCGTTCTTCATCGCCCTGCTCACGGGACTGATCGAACCGGTCGGCGGCTTGCTTGGCATCTCCGCGATCAGCATCTCCTCCGAATTGCTGCCCTGGGGTCTCGGTTTCGCCGGCGGCGCAATGATTTGGGTTGTTTCCAGCGAAATTATTCCCGAAACCCACCGCGAGCATAACGAGGGCGTCGCCACCGCGGCATTGATGGCGGGATTGGCCACGATGATGAGCCTCGACTGGATCTTCGGCTAGAGGGAGCGGCAGCCGCGCAATTGCGTTGATGTCGGCAATGCAACGATCTGTCCTCACTTCCCGCGACCGGACTGGCGCCATCATCGCAGTTGCGCTGGTGCACGCCGGCATCGTGCTGGCGCTGCTTTATGCGGGGCAGGTGCGGGTCGCGGATCGCGAGACCGAGCCGCCGATCGACGCTTTCGACGTGATCGAGCCGGTTCCCCCGCGGCCGGAGGTCGAGCAAATTCCGGAAGAACGCCAGGAACGCGAGGAAGGGGAGGCAAGTCCCCCGAACATCGAAAGCCGCGCAACCCCCGTGGTCGTGCCGCCTCCGCGGGTCGAGCTTCCGAGACCGACCCCGGTAGTGGCAAGCGAAACTCCGGCTCAGGGAACCCAGCCGACCCAAGGCGCAGCGCCGGTTCCCGGTCCCGGAACCGGCGCCGGCGGAGTGGATACCGGCACGGGCAGCGGCGGCGCCGGGTCAGGCACTGGCGGCGGCGGCCGTGGCGGCGAGGGTACGCGACCGTCGGTGTTGCCCGAGACGACCCTGACCGGCCGCGACTATCCACGCGAGGTGCTACGCGCGTGGCCGCGGCGCGGGCGGATCTTCGTGGCGGTCCGCGTTCAGCTCGACGGACGCGCCACCGACTGCCGCGTGGATCGATCGAGCGGCAATCCGATTGTCGATCAATGGACCTGCCGCCTGGTCGAAGAGCGTTTGCGCTTTCGGCCCGCCACCGACGCGAGCGGCCGGCCGACCGTCAGCTGGTACGGCTATGTCCAGGCGCCGGTGAATTTCTAGTCGAGCTTGCGGATCGTCTCGGACAGCCGGGCGACCGGCACACCCCATTTTCTGACTTCGAGCCGGTTGAGCAGCGTGCGCTCATCGGCCTGCAGGGCAAGCTGCTGCCGCACGGTCATCCCGTTACGCATACGGTAACGGATGAAGGCCCTGGGCCCGCGAGCGCTGAGGATCACGGGCCCTTCTGCTTCGGTAAGCGTGCCGACATAGCGTCCTGGCGAGACGCGGCGCATCTGCCATTCCCGGGTCCGCGGTGGCTTGTCCCCTTCACGGATCGTCTGGCGCAAAAGCAAGCCATCAGGTTGGCCGAGACCTGCGCTTTCCACCCCGACTGGCACAGCAGGCGAAAACAAGACCTTCAGCGAGCCACTTCCGTGGCTCCGTCCCGCGAAAAAGGTCAGCGGATCGAATATTGCCTGCTCCGCCGCGGGGAGTTGCGCGCTGGCGCAACCGGTGAGAGGCAGGGTGAGAATGAGAACGGAGCGCATGAGAGGCGCCAACGCCTGGCCTAGCTGTTCCGGCCCGCGACCAGCGCGTCGACCACGCCGGGATCGGCCAAGGTCGAGGTGTCCCCCAAGGCGCCAAGATCGCCCTCCGCAATCTTGCGCAGGATCCGGCGCATGATCTTGCCGGAGCGGGTTTTGGGCAGGGCTGGCGTGAACTGGACGCGTTCGGGCACGGCAAGAGCGCCGATGTGCTTGCGAACCTCCGCGTTGATCTCGGTTCTGAGCGCGTCGGAGCCCTCACTGCGGGCGGTCAGCGTCACGAAGGCGTAGATCGCCTGACCCTTGATGTCGTGCGGGACCGCGACAACCGCCGCTTCGGCGGCGAGCGGGTGCGCGACGATCGCACTCTCCACTTCGGCGGTGCCGATGCGGTGACCGGAGACGTTGATCACGTCGTCCACCCGGCCGGTGATCCAATAATAGCCGTCCTCATCCCGGCGGCAGCCGTCCCCGGTGAAATAGAGACCGGGATAGGCGGTGAAATAGGTCTGGAAAAAGCGGTCGTGATCACCCCACAGGGTTCGCATCTGGCCCGGCCATGAAGACGCGAGACAAAGATTGCCGCTTGCCGGACCCTCCAGCACGCGGTGCTCCGCATCGACCAGCAATGGCTCAATGCCCGGAAGTGGGTGAGTGGCCGAACCGGGTTTGAGGTCAGTCGCGCCGGGGAACGGCGACATGAGGATTCCACCGGTCTCGGTCTGCCACCAGGTATCCACGATCGGCAGGCGCCCGTCGCCGACCACGCGATGATACCAGTTCCAGGCCTCCGGATTGATCGGCTCGCCGACCGTTCCGAGCAGGCGCAGCGACCTGCGGCTATGGCGCTTGACCGGCTCGTCGCCTTCGCGTTCCAGCGCTCGGATCGCGGTGGGGGCGGTGTAGAAGATGGTGACGCCCAGCCGATCGACCGTGTCCCACAAACGACCGAAATCGGGATAGTTGGGGACTCCGTCGAACATGACGCTGGTCGCGCCGTTCATCAGTGGACCGTAGACTACATAGCTATGCCCGGTGATCCAGCCGATGTCGGCGGTGCACCAGAAGATGTCGTCCTCGTTCGGGCCGAATATCCAGTCGAAGGTGGTTGCCGCCCAAACCGCATAGCCGCCGGTCGTATGGACCACGCCCTTCGGCTTTCCCGTCGATCCGCTAGTATAAAGGATGAACAGCGGGTCCTCGGCGTTCATCACCTCCGGTTCGCAAACGGTCGGCAGGCTGTCGCGCACGGCGGCATAGGAAACGTCGCGCCCGTCCGTCATTGCGACGTCCGCGCCGGTGCGGGTCACCACGATTACCGTCTCGATGCCTGGGCTTGCAGCGCACGCCGCATCGACATTGGCCTTGAGTGGGATCTTCTTCCCCCCACGAACGCCCTCATCCGCGGTGATGATCGCGCGGGCGCCGCAATCCTCGACGCGCCCGGCGAGGCTTTCGGGCGAAAAGCCGCCGAACACCACCGAATGGACCGCTCCGATCCGGGCGCAGGCAAGCATCGCCGCCGCCGCCTCCGGGATCATCGGCATGTAGATCATCACCCGGTCGCCGCGCCCGACTCCGCGCTGCTTCAGGAGATTGGCGAAGCGGCAGGTTTCTTCGTGCAGCTCGCGATACGTGACGGCGCGGCCGGTGCCGGGCTCATCCGGCTCGAAGATCAGGGCCCTGCGGTCACCACGCTCGACGAGGTGACGGTCGAGGCAGTTCACCGAAAGGTTGAGCTGCCCGTCCTCATACCACCGGATGTGGAAATCACCGGCATCGAACGACCAGTCGCCCGCCGTGTGCGGGAACCGCGCCCAATCCAGCCGCCGTGCCTGCTCCAGCCAGAATGCGTCAGGGTCGCGAGCATGCGCCTCGTGCAAGGCAGCGAGTTCCGCCCGCCCGATCCGGGCCTGAAAGTCAGCCGGAACCGGGAAGACGGAATGGTCGCTCATGCGGGAAGGGCCTCCAATGTGCTCATGTCGATTACGAAGCGATAGCGGACATCGTTCTTCAGCAGCCGCTCATAGGCCTCGTTGACCTCGTCCATGCGGATGGTCTCGATCTCCGGATAGATGTCCTTGGCCGCGCAGAAATCGAGCATCTCCTGCGTTTCTGGAATGCCGCCGATCGCCGAACCACCGACCGCGCGGTTCCACCAGACGAGCTTGCCGCCGGTGAATCCCGGCATCTCGTTCAAAGCGCCGACGATCACCATTCGGCCGGAGCGCCCGAGCAGTTCGAGATACTGGTCAATCTCGTGGCTGACCGGAATGGTATTGAGAATGAAATCGAAGCGGGTCGCCGCAGCTTTCATCTGCTCCTTGTCGGTCGAGATGATGACGTCGTGGGCGCCGAGTTCGCGGGCGTCTTCGCCCTTGGAGGGGGTGGTGGTGATCATGGTGACGTGGGCCCCCATCGCCGCGGCGAGCTTCACGCCCATGTGGCCGAGCCCGCCAAGGCCCACCACCGCGACCTTGTCGCCGGCGCCGACTTCATATTGGCGGAGCGGCGAATAGGTGGTGATCCCTGCGCACAGCAACGGCGCGACCCGGCTGACATCCATCCCCTCGGGCACCTTGAGCACGAAGTGATCGCGAACGACAATGTGGTCGGTGTAGCCGCCCTTGGTGACCGTTCCGTCGTGATAGTCCTTGCTGTTATAGGTCTGGACGCAGCCCTTGCGGCAGAAGACTTCCCAGCCTTCCAGGCACTGGTCGCATTCCATGCAGCTGTCGACCATGCAGCCGACCGCGACGATGTCGCCCACTCGGTGGCGGGTCACCTCGTCACCGATGGCGGTAACTTCGCCCACGATTTCATGACCCGGAATCACCGGATAGCGGCTGCCGCGCCAGTCGTTGCGGCAGGTATGAAGGTCGCTGTGGCAGATCCCGGCATGGGTAATGCGAATGGCAACGTCGTCCGGCCGCAGGTCGCGGCGCTCGAAGTGCATGGGGCGGAGCGGCTGATCGGGCGCGTCGGTGCCCCAACCGGTGGCTGGTGTCGGCAAGTCTTAATCTCCTGATTGCGTGCGGGAGATAACGCGCCGCGCCTGCATCAGATGCGGACGATCCACCATTTTGCTGTTCACGCTGAGCACTCCGGCAGTCGGATCGGCAGCGAAGGCGTCGATAATGGCCTGAGCGTGGGCGACTTCGTCCGGCGAAGGCGTGAAAGCTGCGTTAATCGGGGCAACTTGCGCCGGATGGATGGCAAGCTTGCCGGTAAAGCCTTCGCCGGCCGCGGCGCGCGCCTCGGCGGTGAGGCCGACCTCGTCCCGGAAGTCAGCGAACACGCCGTCGATCGGCTGCACCCCGGCGGCGACCGCTCCTGCCAGGCAAAGCGAGCGGGCCATCCGATAAGTGAAACTGAGGCCTCCATCGCCGTCATATTTGGAGGCGGCGCCAAGGGCGGCGGAGAGGTCTTCGGCGCCCCAGCTCATGGCGGCGAGCGAGGGCGCACCCCGGTAGGACAACAGGCCGAACAGGCTGGCCGCGGTCTCCGTGACGATGGCGTGGATCGGCAGGTTGCCGGTCCGATGGGCCAACTCGGCGACGTCCGCTCCGCTTTCCGCCTTGGGCAGGACGACGCCGGCGAAAGCGGGCGAAGCGAAGACGCTGATGTCGTCCTTGATGTGGTCGGACCCCAACGGATTGATCCGAACCCAGCGCGCTGGACCGTTGGCGCTCTTGTCGAGGCCCTTGAGAATCTCGCGGGCGCGCGCCTTTTCTGACGTTGCAACGCTGTCTTCGAGGTCGAAGATAACCGCGTCGGCTTCGCTTTCGAGTGCTTTGATGATCTTCTTTTCGCTGTCCGCAGGGACGAACAGCCAGCTCCGCGGCTCCCTCATGTCGGCTGGCCCTGCAGAAGAGCGGAGCGTTTCATGGTGCAGACCGCGTCGCCGCGCTGATTGATGGCCCGGTGTTCCCACGTAACGATGCCCGCGCCCGGTCGCGATTTGCTGGCGCGGGTGTCAACCACCTCGCTTTCGATCCGCAGCGTGTCGCCGATGAAGACGGGCTTGGGAAAGCGTACCTCGTCGAAGCCAAGGTTGGCGATCAGTGTGCCAAGCGTGGTCTCTCCGACCGATACGCCAACTACCAGGCTGAACGTAAAGCAGCTGTTGACGAGAATCCGGCCAAACTCGGTCTGGCCGGCGACCTCCGCGTCGAGGTGCAGCGGTTGAGGATTGTGGGTGAGAGTGGACAGCAGGAGATTGTCCGTTTCCGTCACCGTTCGAGTGATCGGGTGAGCGACGGTATCGCCGACCTGCCATTCGTTGAAGAAGCGTCCGGGCATACCCCGTCCTAAGCGGGCAGGAGTAGCTCGGCAACGGCTTCGGTGATCGCATCTCCATCCAGCCGGTAGGCGGCGTAGAGGTCGGGCAGGCTGCCGGTCTGGCCGAACCGTTCGATCCCGAGCGGCGCGACGCGCTGGCCCAGCACGCCGCCCAGCCATGACAGGGACGCGGGTGCTGCGTCACACAAGGTGACGAGCCCGGCTTTAGGGGCCAGGCGGGAAAGCAACCGTTCGGCATGGCTCGGCACGCGCTGTCCGCTCCACCGTTTCGCCTGCGCGTCGGTCCAGCCGCGATGAAGCAGGTCGGGTGAGGTCACGCTCAGTAGCCCAATGCCCGGCAGGTCGGCGCTAAGCTCCTCCCATGCGGACAGAGCTTCCGGCATGACCGCACCCATGGCGACAATCGCGGCCTCCGAACCTGGGCCGGGCTCACGCAGCCAATAGCCACCGGCCAGCGCATCCGCCTTCCAACTTTCATCCGCGCGCTCAACCTGGCGAAGGTTGCGGGTGGACAGCCGTAGGTAGGTGCTTTCACCGGCCGGATCATCAATCAGCCGGAAGGCTTCTTCCATCATGGCGGCCAGTTCGTCCGCGAAGGCCGGTTCGTAGTGTCGCAGTCCCGGCTGGCCCAAAGCAATGAGCGGCGGGTTGATCGACTGGTGTGCGCCGCCCTCCGGCCCCAGCGTGATGCCGCTGGGAGTGGCCACCAGCAGGAAGCGCGCGTCTTGGTAACAGGCATAATTCAGCGCATCGAGGCCGCGGGCGATGAACGGATCATAAAGGGTGCCGATCGGCACCAGCCGCTCGCCCCAGAGATCGCCGGCGAGACCCGCGGCAGCGAGCATCAGGAATAGATTGTTCTCCGCAATGCCCAGCTCAATGTGCTGGCCGGTCGCGGACATGCCCCATTTTTGCGCCGACGGTATCCTCGCCTTGGCGAACACGTCGGCCACGTCCTGTCGCCGGAACAGCCCGCGCTGATTCACGAAGGCGCCGAGGTTGGTCGACACGGTTACGTCGGGCGAGGTCGTGAGAATGCGATCCGCCAGCGGATGACCCGACTTGGCAAGGTCGAGAAGGATGCGCCCGAAGGCCGCCTGAGTGCTCTGCTCCTCGCCGGAGGGGGCGGGGAGGGACGGGACGGCAACCTGCCCGAAACTGCGCGGCTTCTTTTCGCGCGCGATCCGAGCCGATTCGATCAACGCCTGCACTCCGGCCCGGGCGTTGTCGCCGATACCGGCCAGCGGCTCCCACTCGGCCCCTTCCGCGATGCCCATCTGATCGCGCAGGGCGGCCATCTGGGTCGGATTCATCAACCCGGCGTGATTGTCCTTGTGCCCGGCAAACGGCAGTCCGCAGCCCTTCACCGTCCAGGCGATGAACAGCGTCGGCACGTCATCGGCGGCGCATTCGTCAAAGGCTTCGACCAGCGTCTCCATGCAATGGCCGCCAAGGTCGGTCATCAATCTGGCCAGGGCCGCGTCGTCGTGGGCGTTCAGGAAGTTGTCGGCCGATTTGCCAAGATCGCCGGCGATCCGGGTGCGCCACGCAGCCCCACCCTGATACAGCAGCGCGCTATGATCGGCGTTCGGCAGACGCTCCAGCCAAGCCCGAACGGGCGCCCCGTCGTGATGGGTCAACGCCGCATCCAGGGCCTTGCCGTACCGCAGATCCACGACGCGCCAGCCGCACGCCCGGAAAATCTCGTCGAACCGCTGGAACATCCTGTCGGAGCTGGTCGCGTCCAGGCTTTGGCGATTATAGTCGAGTACCCACCACAGGTTGCGGACGTCGTGCTTGGCGCCTTCGATCAGCGCCTCGTAGATATTCCCCTCGTCGAGCTCCGCATCCCCGACCAGCGCCACGAACCGCCCGCGATCCTTCTCGGGCAGCCAGCCCTTGGCGGTAAGATAGTCCTGGATCAGCGAGGCGAAGCTGGTGATCGCCACACCAAGGCCGACTGAGCCGGTGGAGAAGTCGACCGGAATTCGGTCCTTGGTCCGGCTCGGGTAGCTCTGCATTCCGCCAAAGCCGCGGAAGTTCTCCAGCTGCTCGCGCGATTGAGTACCGAGCAGGTAGTGGATGGCGTGCAGCACCGGCCCGGCGTGCGGCTTCACCGCCACCTTATCGTTGGGGCCGAGTGTGTGAAAATAAAGTGCGGCCATGATCGCCGTCATGGACGCGCAGCTGGCCTGATGGCCGCCGACCTTCAGCCCGTCCGCGCTCTCCCGGACGTGGTTGGCGTGATGTATGGTCCATGACGACAGCCAGCGCAGCCGCTCGTCGAGCAGCTTCAGGGCTTCGATATCGGGGGCGGCAGCGGGCTTCAGCATGGCATCGCCCTAGCCGTTGAAGGCGCGCTCGGGAACTAGGTCGCAGCGTCGATGCGCTGATCGAACCGGTCCTGCGCCGCTCGGATATAGTTGATATGCGCGATTGCCCTGTCTCCGAGCGCTTTCACCGGCTCACGCAATGAGCTGCCGAGTTCGGTTCGGTCAGCGCATAGGTCATCTTGCGTGGCATCACGCCCGGGTTCGTCGCGGGCGATGGCATTGCAGTCGGACCCGAGGTGCGGGAGAAGGCCGTCGCGAACGCGCTGGGCGAAATGGAAATGCTCGCGGCCTGATGGGCACGTTCGCGGTGGCGAAGCTCTTACCAGGGGAAATCGATGACCAATCGTTTGACGGAAATGACGCCGCTGATGCTGGGTGTGCTCAGGATTATGAGCGGGCTTTTGTTCCTGGCCCACGGCACCCAGAAGTTCCTGTCCTTTCCGGCTGGCGAGCGGGCCGGCAGCGGTTTGGCGCTGGATGGACCCGGCGCCATCGCGGGCCTGATCGAGCTGGTCACCGGTGCGTTGATCGCGCTCGGCCTGTTCACCCGGCCGGCAGCTTTCCTTGCGTCCGGAACGATGGCCGCCGCCTATTTCATCGCTCACGCGCCGCAGAACTTCTGGCCAGTCAACAACATGGGTGACGCAGCAATCCTCTACTGCTTCGTCTTCCTGTTCTTCTTCTTCTCAGGTCCCGGCCGGCTCAGCGTGGACGGCTCTCTTGAACGCGACCGTCGGCCCGCGGTCTAGGCCAACAGGCGCAGCGGGTTTTCGATCAGGGGTTTCAACGCCTGAAGGAAGCTCGCTGCGTCCCAACCGTCGACGACGCGGTGGTCGCAGCTCAATGACAAGTTCATCCGCTTGCGGACCTCGATCTCGCCGTTCAGCGGGACGAGCTTTTCCTCGACCTTGTTGACCGCAATGGTCGCGACCTGAGGCGGACTGATCACCGGGGTCGAGGTAATGCCGCCCATCGGCCCGAGCGAGGAGATGGTGAAGGTCGGGTTCGACAGTTCTTCCCGGGTCGCCTTGCCGGTCTTGGCGGCATCCGACAGGCGGGCAATCTCGGACGCGAGATCCCACACGGAAAGTCGCTCCGCATTGCGGATGACCGGCACCATCAGGCCCGAAGGCGTCTGCGCTGCCATGCCCATGTGGACCGCGCCATGGCGGGTGATGACGTTCGCCTCATCATCGTAGGTCGCGTTGATCATTGGCCAATCGCCCAGCGCACGAGTGAGCGCCGTGATCAGAAACGGAAGCAGGGTCAGCTTCGGATTGGAGCCGCGGTCGCGGTTCATCATCGCGCGGGCGTCCTCCAGCGCAGTGACGTCGAATTCCTCGACCAACGCGAAGTGCGGGATGCGGCGCTTCGCCTCCTGCATATTCTCCGCGATCTTGCGCCGAAGGCCGACAACCTTGATCTGCTCGTCGGAGCGCGGTGCAGAACCGCGGCTTGAGACCTGACCGCCGTTGTAGAGAAGATAGGCGTCGAGATCTGAGTGGCGGATGCGATCCGATGCGGTCTTCACTTGAGCAAGGTCAATGCCGAGGTCGCGGGCACGCTGCCGCACGGCAGGCGAGGCAAGGACTTGGTGCTCTTCGCTCGAGGTTCGCGGCGGCTCGGACGGCTGCGGCTCTAGCTTCGCAGCTTCGGGTTGGACCTCAGGCTTCGCGGAAGTGGTTTCTTCCGTCACATCCAAGGTCGGATTGGCTTCTTCCTGCGCGTGCGTCGGGACCGCAGCCCCATCGGCCAGCGGCACTTTCTCTGCTTCGGCCGGAGCACTTTCGGTGCCCTCGGTTTCGATCTCGACCAGGACGGATCCAATCGCCACCTGATCACCGACCTCGCCGGCCAGCGCCTTGATCGTGCCGGCAACCGGGGATTCCATCTCCACCGTCGCCTTGTCCGTCATCATGTCAGCAAGCTGCTGGTCTTCCTCCACCCGGTCGCCGACACTGACGTGCCAGGCGACGATCTCGGCCTCGGCAATGCCTTCGCCGATGTCGGGGAGCTTGAACTGGTAAGTAGCCATCAGTCAGCCATGACCTTTTCTAGGGCAGTCTTCATCCGGATCGGGCCGGGGAAGTAGATCCATTCGTAGGCGTGGGGGTAGGGGGTGTCCCAGCCAGTGACCCGTCCCACCGGCGCTTCGAGGTGATAGAAGCACCGTTCCTGCACCAGGGTCGCAAGTTCGGAAGCAAAGCCGGACGTGCGCGTCGCCTCCTGCACGACAAGGCAGCGGCCGGTCTTCTTCACCGATTGCTCGATCGTGTCCATGTCGAGCGGAAGCAGGGTGCGAAGGTCGATCACTTCCGCATCGATGCCGTTTTCTTCGACTGCCGCCAGCGCGACATGCACCATCGTGCCGTAAGCGAGCACGGTAAGGTCGCCTCCTGGGCGGACGACGGCAGCCTTGCCGAGCGGCACTGTATAGTGACCGTCCGGCACTTCGCTCGCCGGATGCTTCGCCCAAGGCTTCACCGGGCGATCGTGGTGGCCATCGAATGGACCGTTGTAGATCCGCTTCGGCTCCATGAAGAGAACGGGATCCGGATCCTCGATCGCCGCGATCAGCAATCCCTTGGCATCGTATGGCGTCGAGGGGATCACCACCTTCATGCCGGCGATGTGCGTGAAAAGGGCTTCGGGCGATTGCGAGTGGGTTTGCCCGCCGAAGATGCCCCCGCCGTAGGGCGTGCGGATGACCATCGGCATGGTCCACTCGCCCGCCGTGCGGTAGCGCATGCGCGCGACCTCGGAGACGATCTGGTCGTAGCCGGGGTAGATATAATCGGCGAACTGAATCTCGATCACGGGTTTCAGGCCATAGGCCGCCATCCCGACCGCGGCGCCGACGATCCCGCCTTCGCTGATCGGCGCATCAAAGCAGCGGGTCTTGCCGAATTCCTGCTGCAGCCCGGCGGTGGCGCGAAAGACGCCGCCGAAATAGCCGACATCTTCGCCAAAGACGACGATGTCGGGGTCGGCCGCCATTGCGACGCGGTGGGCGTCATTGATTGCCTCGATCATGTTGCGCGTAGTCATCGGACGTCGCGTCCCAGATAGGTGCGGGCTTCGGCCAGCGCGGCCTCGCGCTGCTCGCGCAGATGCCAGGGAACGTCGGCATAGACGTCCTCGAATACTGACCCGATGTCTTCGAATCCCTGTTGCGACAGGATGCCGAGCTTTTCGGCTTCCTTCTGGGCGGCGCGCACCTCGGCGTCAGCCTGCTTCTGAAGCTCCGCCTGACGCTCTTCGTCCCACTCGCCAATAAGGATGAGGTGCTGCTTCAACCGTTCGATCGGGTCACCGAGCGGCCAGGCCTGGGCCTCGCCTGCGGGGCGGTAGCCGGTCGGATCGTCCGACGTTGAGTGGCCCTCGGCGCGGTAGGTGAAGAATTCGATCAAGGTTGGCCCATTGTTCGAACGGGCCCGCTCGCTTGCCCACTGGACGGCGGCATAGACGGCCAGCGCGTCGTTACCGTCGACCCGCAGCCCGGCCATTCCATAGCCGATCGCCCGATTGGCGAAGGTAGCACGCTCCGCGCCCGCGATGCCGCTGAAGCTGCTGATCGCCCACTGGTTGTTGACTACGGCCAGGACGACCGGCGCATTGTAGACCGTGGCAAAGGTCATCGCCGAGTGGAAGTCGCCCTCCGCGGTAGCTCCGTCGCCGATCCAGCCCATCGCGATCCGGCTGTCGCCCTTGATCGCACTCGCCATCGCCCAGCCGACCGCCTGGGGATATTGAGTGCCCAGGTTGCCGGAGATCGAGAAAAAGCCATGCGCCTTGTCCGAATACATGATGGGTAACTGCCGCCCCTTCATGTGATCGCCGGAGTTGGAGTAGATCTGGCACATCATCTTCACTAGCGGGTAGCCGCGCGATACCAACAGACCCTGCTGGCGATAGGTCGGGAAGTGCATATCGTCGCGATCCATCGCGGCAGCGGTGGCGACCGCGATCGCCTCTTCCCCGGTGCACTTCATGTAAAAGCTGGTCTTGCCCTGCCGCTGGGCGCGGTACATGCGATCGTCGAACACCCGAACGGTGACCATGTCGCGCAGCATCTTCCGCAGTGTGTCAGGATCGAGCTTCGGGTCCCAGGCGCCAACCGCACGACCGGTTTCGTCCAGCACCCGGACGATATGATTGGTGAGGGCAAAGGTTTCGCGGGCCTCGACGCCCGTATCGGGCCGCGGCGCGGCGCCGGCGGGCGGCACCTCGATCGAGGAGAAATCGGGCGTGTCGCCGGGCCGGAAGGGCGGCTCGGGCACGTGCAGGGCCAGCGCCGGTGCGTTGCGGCGGGCCTGAGGGTCAGCTTCGCTCATGTCGGCAAGCCGCTTAGTCCAAGGGGGCAGGGGCGGCAACGGTTGACCGTCGCTTGGGCCGGGCGCTAGGGCGCAGTCCCATGTCCGACACTCCTCCCGATCGCCTTTCACTCGACCCGCGCAGCCCGCATTTTAATGCCGACCTGCTGCAGCGAGGGGTCGGCATCCGCTTCAACGGAACCGAGAAGACCAACGTCGAGGAATATTCGGTGTCCGAGGGTTGGATAAAGGTCGCCGCCGGCCGCAGCCGGGATCGGTTCGGCAACCCGATGACGGTCAAGCTCAAGGGAATCGTCGAACCCTATTACGAAAACCCGCCAGCGGACGAAGCGGGCGATGGCGAGGCCGAAAAGGCCTGAGCGAAGCGCCGCTTCCCGGTGGAAGCGGCGCTGCTCAATCCATTACACCCCTTGCGTGCGATTCCCGCGGCTCCCCGGGGTCGCGCTTGACGGATAGCGCGGCGCCTTGCGCGAGCGATTCCAGTCGTAAAGCTTCTTTGCGCCGTAACCGAGCGCCAGGACGGTGCCGAACCGGCCCAGTCCGCGGCTTGCGACGCGAGCGCCCGCCGCCCCGAGGATAGCGCCTTTGAGGCCGTCGTTGCGGCCAGCCAATTTGCTGCCGACGAATGCACCGGCGATCTTGCCGAACATGACCTTGTCTCCTGCTTACTTGATGGTTCGTTGCCGGCACAGCGCCGGAACTGCAACGAAGTTCCCCGCACACCGATTGGTGGGAATTCCCAACTGTGGTTGGTGCGAAGTCCCAAACCGCCATCCATGAATACGGGTTCATTCATGAAAACGACAGAAATCCGGATTTGGCACGCCCCTTGAATAGAAGGGGCATGGCCTCGCCGCTGATTGGCTGGGCCGACAGGGAGTAAAAGAAATGAACGTCAAGTCCGCATTCCTTGCCGCCATTGCCGCCATTCTGGTGAGCACCATTACCGTCGGTTCGGCCGTCGCTCCGGCACAGGCCGTCAATCTTCCGGTCCGGATCGCCGCCAATGCTTGACGCGACCAACGGCCCGGTAGTCCGCCGCGGACGACTGGAGCAGATCGGGCGGATCGAGGCGCAAACTGCCGTCCTCGCGCCTGCTGCTCCAGTTGCCCAGTTGCTGGACACACTCGATATCATTCTCGCCACTTCGCTCGGCGCGCTGTTTTCCGCCGTGCGGCGCTAAGGAACCTGTACCCATGAACCGCAAGCTGCCCCCCTTCATGCTCGACACTCGCGAAAAGAAGCTGCTGGGAGTGTGCGCCGGCATCGGCCGCGCGGTGAACATCGACCCGACCTTCGTCCGGATCGCCTTCGTCGCAGTGCCCGTCCTGACCTTTGTGTCCTTCTGGCAGGCGGTCGTGGCGTACATCATCCTGGGGGTGATCGGCGCCGCCGCCCGCAACAGGGCGCTGGGCCGCCGCGAACGATCCGACTTCGACCGCATGGAAGACTCGGCTCGCGACCGTCACTCGATCCGCGATCTGCGCGAAAAGCTGGACCCGACCGATCGCCGGATGATGGCCATCGACCATCACCTCAACAGCCAAAATCACGAACTCGCGCGCGAGATCGAAGCGCTGCGCAAGGAGGAGAAGAAAAATGATGCCGCTTGAAAGCATCCTCGCGATCGGCGCCCTCGGGCTGACGGCGCTGGTGATCGCCGCAGCGGTTGCGCTCAAAGGCTGGCAAGCGTGGCTGGAAGTCCGCAAGATGGAGCTGGCCAGCCCTGCCCTGGAGCATGATCAGCTTTCCCGGATGACGGGCGGTCGGATAGAGATCGCCGACCTGAAGGAACGCGTCCGCAAGCTGGAGCAGATCGCCAGCGGAATCGACTATTGACTTGAACCAGACCACCCACCGGCAAAAGGGGCGGATGCAGTCCGTCCCTTTTTTCATGTTCGTTCGTCGCGCACAGCCTACGGCTCGGTTGTGATGTAACAACGTATCCGATAGGGGCGCGCTGCAGCTTTCTGGAGGCTATAAGTGCGACTTCCCTTTCTTTTTCTCGCTTCGACCGGTTTCGCCATGTCCGCTCCTGTCCTCGCCCAGCAGTCGTCGCCGGCGGACGAGGTTCCGCACACTGCTGCCGGTCATGAGCATAATACCCATGAGGAGGACGACATCGTTGTCACGGCCCCTTATGTCGGGCTGGACCTGCTTGCTGGCAAATCCGTGTTGCAGGGTGAGGAATTGCAGCGCGACGTGCGCGCGCAGATTGGCGATACGCTGACCCGCCTTCCGGGGGTTTCCGCGACCAGCTTCACGCCGGGAGCGTCCCGCCCGGTGCTGCGCGGGTTCCAGGGTGAGCGCATCCGCGTCCTGACTGATGGAATCGGTTCGATCGATGTCTCCAACACATCGGCCGATCACGCGGTGACGATCGATCCGCTGACCGCCGAGCGCGTGGAAGTGCTGCGTGGTCCGGCCGTGCTGCTGTTCGGCAGTCAGGCGATCGGCGGTGCGGTCAACGTGATCGACCGCCGCATTCCGCGGGCCGCACCCGAAGGCGGTTATCACGTCGACGTGACCGGCGGCCTCGCATCCGCGGCGAATGAGCGCTCGATCGGCGCGGCGGCGGACGTGGCGTTTGGCGGGACCGGCCTGGTGCTAAATGTCCATGGCAGCTTCATCAAAACGGATGACCTGAGGGCAGGCGGCTATGTGCTCAGCCCGCGGCTGCGCGCCGAACAGCGCGAAATCGCCGAGGAGGAGTTGGCGGAGGAGCATGCCGAGGAGGCCGTCGAGGCACTGGAACTCGCTGACCGGAGGGGCGAGATCCCGAATTCCGCGACCGAGCAGAAGAGCTATGGCGCAGGCCTGGCTTACATCCGCGGTCCTTTGAACATCGGCGTCGCCTACACCCGCTTTGAGAGCGACTATGGCGTGCCGACTCGTCCGGGTGCCGAGCATGCCCATGAAGAGGAAGAAGGGGTCGAGCTGCTCGCCGAGGAGGAGCATGGCGAGGAATTCGTCACGATCGGCCTGAAGCAGAACCGGTGGGATCTGCGCGGCGAGTATGAGCTTGGCGGAGCATTCATCGACAGCATTCGCCTTCGCGCGGGCCTGTCCGACTACAAGCACACCGAGTTCGAGGGCGATGAGGTCGGCACGGTCTTCAAGTCCAAGGGCGTCGAGGGCCGGCTGGAACTGGCCCAGGCCGAGCGCAACGGATGGCGCGGAGCATCAGGCGTGCAATTTTTTCACCGGAACTTCGATGCCATCGGTGCCGAGGCCTTCGTACCGCCCAACAAGACGGACCAGCTCGGCCTCTTCACCTTGCAGGAGCTCTCGCTGGGCAAGGTCGGCCTTGAAGCCGGCGCCCGGTTCGAGCGAACCGACGTGCGTTCGCGTGATCTGGATATCGAACGGAAGTTCAACGCCTTCTCGCTTGCCGCCGGTGCAAGCTACTCGGTCGCACCGCAGACGAAAATTGGCCTGAACCTCTCGCGCACGACCCGCGCGCCTTCCGCGGAGGAATTGTTCTCCAATGGGCCACACATCGCGACTCAGGCGTTCGAAATCGGCGACCCGAACCTGAAGAACGAGAAGAGCCTCGGCGCCGAGCTCTACTTCCGCCACGACCGGCCGGGGTACAGCTTCAACGTGACCGGATTCATCAACCGTTTTGACGACTTCATCTACGAAACGGCGACCGGCGAGGAAGAGGATGAGCTGCCGGTATTCCGCTATTTCCAGCGCGACGCGACCTACAAGGGCATCGAAGTCGAGGCGTCGGCTCGCCTGTTCGAGACGGGCGGTGTCAGCTTCGTCGCCGACGGCGTGGTCGATTATGTGCGTGCCACCATCAAGGGCGAGGGCCCGGTGCCGCGTATCCCGCCGCTCAGGGTGCTTGGAGGTCTCGAGGCGCAGAGCGGTAACTTCGACTTGCGCGGCGAGGTCGAATGGGTCGCCGATCAGGATAGAGTCGCGGACTTCGAGACCACGACCGACGGTCACACGCTGGTGAATGCCTCCTTGGCCTGGCACCCGTGGGGCAAGCGGAACGAGACGACCGTGGTGTTGAGCGCCAACAACATCTTCGACGTCGACGCGCGGCGACATGCCAGCTTCACCAAGGACTTCGTACCGTTGGCGGGCCGCGATATCCGGTTGTCGGCACGCTTCAGCTTCTGACGTCAGTCGCCTAGGGGTTGGGTCATGTACGTGACCCACCTCGAGTGCTCGTTGACCGGCGAGCATTATCCCGCCGGCGTTCCCCACAATCTGAGCAAGGCCGATCGGCCGCTGCTGGTGCGGTACGACACGGACGCGATCCGCGGCGTGCTGACCCGTCAAATGCTGGCGGAGCGCCCCGCCGGCATGTGGAAGTGGCGCGAGTTGCTGCCGCTGCCGGAAGGGGCGGAGCCGGTCAGTCTGGGTGAGGTGGAAACGCCGCTGCTGCCACTGACGCGCTTGTCGGAGCGGGCCGGCGTCGCGCCATTGCTGGTCAAGGACGAGGGGCGGCTGCCCACCGGATCGTTCAAGGCGCGCGGGCTGGCGATGGCGATCAGCATGGCCCGGCACTTCGGCATCAAATCGGTTGCCCTGCCCACCAACGGCAACGCCGGCGCGGCGCTCGCTGCCTATGCGGCGGCGGCCGGCATGCAGGCGACCGCCATCTGTCCATCCGAAACGCCGCTGATCAACGTCACGGAGACTGCGGCCTATGGAGCTCGGGTATTCGTCGCCGACGGGCAGATCGATGAATGTGGCCGGCTGGTGGCCGAGGGTGCGGCGGCGGGGCGCTGGTTCGACCTGTCGACCCTGAAGGAGCCGTATCGGGCCGAGGGCAAGAAAGTGATGGGCCTGGAACTCGCCGAGCAGCTTGGCTGGAAGCTGCCGGACGCGATCTTTTATCCGACGGGCGGCGGGACCGGGCTGATCGGCATGTGGAAGGCCTTCGCCGAACTGGAGGCGATCGGTCTGATCGGCCCTGAACGGCCGCGGATGTACGCTATTCAGGCCGAAGGCTGCGCGCCGATGGTGCGCGCCTGGGAACAGGGCGACGAATTCGCCGAACGCTGGGAAGGCGCGGCGACGATGGCGACGGGCATTCGCGTACCCAAGGCGGTCGGCGACTTCCTCATTTTGCGCGCCGTGCGGGAGAGCGGCGGCGCGGCGCTGGCGGTCGGGGAAGACGCAATTGCGGCGGGCGTCCGCGACGCGGCGCATGATGATGGCGTATTGCTGTGCCCGGAGGGCGGTGCGGTCCTGGCCGGCTGGCGGCTGGCGCTAGAACGCGGGCTGATCGGGCGCAATGAGCGGGTCATGCTGTTCAATTGCGCCGCCGGCAACAAATACCCGCTGCCCGACACCGCGACCCGGATCCGGCTGGCGGAAACGACAGGCTCCAGCTTGTAACGCCCTTGCAGCAGTTGGTGGGCCTTACCAACTAGGCGTTGTATTTCCCGAGGATGTCGAGCCGGTCGGAGCGGCGACAAAAGCCAAATCGCTGAAAACGCAAGCTTTCTGAAAGCTGGCACGGGCTATGCATCGACTTGGCGTGAAGGCGGCTTGCCCGCCCCAACGTCGCAGGAGTTTTGAAGATCATGGAAGCCACGCCCACCAACCCGCTCCTCCGCGCCGACACGCTGTTCGGCGTATGCCAGGCATTGGGCGACGATTTCGGGTTTAATCCGCTGTGGCTGCGCATTCCGCTGGCCAGCGCCATCCTGTTCTCGCCGATCGGTGCATTCGCGACCTATTTCGGTCTGGGCCTGCTGGTCCTCGTGTCACGCCTGATCTTTCCAGTGAGGACCGTTGCCGCCGGAGTGATGAGCCCTGCTCAGCCGACCCTGGCGTCGGCAAATGCCGCGCCCGAGCAGGACGTACGCGAGCTGGCGGAGGCCGCCTAAGCCTGCCGTTCTGGTTCGGGGCCATAGGGGGCCTCGTCCAGCCCGCCGATGAAGGCCTTGGCCTGGGCGCGAATCGCGTCCTGCATATCCGCTTCGAACCGGTCCCAACTGGCGTAAGCGTTGCGCATGCGCCGATTGCCGCCAAGCCTTTCGCGATTGCGGTCCAGGAAGTGCCAGTACAAGCTGTTGAAAGGGCAGGCGTCGGGCCCAAGGCGTTGTTTCACGTCGTAGCGACAGGCTCCGCAATAATCTGACATCCGGTTGATATACTGGCCGGTCGAGACATAAGGCTTGGTGCCAACCATGCCGCCGTCCCCGAATTGGCTCATCCCCAGCGTGTTGGGCAGCGTCACCCATTCGTAAGCGTCGAGGTAGACCTCCATGTACCACAGGTGCACGGCGTGCGGATCGGCGCCGATCAGCAGGGCGAAGTTGCCGGTGACCATCAGCCGCTGGATGTGATGGGCATAGGCGTAGCGCCAGGTCTGCTGCAGCGCGTCGCGCATGCAATGCATGTCCGTCCGACCGGTCCAGTAAAAGCTCGGCAGGCGGCGCTCCACGCCGAAGAAATTGCGCTCGATGTAGTCCGGACCGGCGAGCCAGTAGATGCCGCGCATATATTCGCGCCATCCGATGATCTGACGAATGAAGCCTTCGGCGCAGTTAAGCGGCACAGCCCCGGCCCGGTAGCGCGCCTCCACCTCACGGCAAAGCTCCAACGGATCCAGCAGACCCGAATTGAGATAGGGCGACAGATGCGAATGCCACATCCGGTGCGCGCCGGAGACCATTGCATCCTGATAATCGCCGAAGTTGCATAGCGCCTGATCGAGAAATGCGGCTTGCGCGTTCAGCGCGTCATCTCGGGTCACGGCTAGGTCCCAGTCCGTCAGGCTACCGCCCAGCTTCGGAAAGCGTTGCTCGACCATGGCGATAATTTCGGCCGTGATCCTGTCGGCGGGGAAGCAAGGGGGCTCCGGCATGAACAGATCGCTTTCCGCCGGCTTGCGATTTTCCTTGTCGTAGTTCCAGCGGCCGCCCTCCGGCTTGCCCTTGTCGGTCAAGAGCAGGCCGGTGCGCTGACGCTGTTCGCGGTAGAAATATTCCATGACCAGGTCCGACCGGCGCTCTGCCCAGTCCTGGAACACGGAATGGCTGGCGATGAAGCGGTCGTCGGGCAGGATCTCGACCGGCAGTCCGAACAATGTCTGCCAGCTATCCAGCATCTGCTGCACCCGCCACTCACCGGCCTCGGTAACAATAAGCCGGTCCGGGGTGTGGCGCTGAATGGCCGCTGCAACTTCCCCCGTAAAGCTGGTCGGGCGGTGCTCCATATCGAGCCGCACATAGTCGACCTCCCATCCCGCCGAACGGAGCGCTTCCGCGTGATGGCGCATGGCCGACAGAATGTAGGCCAGCTTGCGGCGATGATGGCGGACGTAGGTGGTTTCCTCGGCCACCTCGACCATCAGAACGGTCGTATCGGCGCGCTCGGCGACGCGCAGCGAGGAAAGGTTTGCCGACAGCTGATCGCCAAGCACCAGAACCAGTGTCCGCATATTTATCAGAACTACCGATGCCCCACACGGGTTGCACCGCGCGGCGCAAGACGGCGGCGCACTTGCCATTCCCTGATGGATAGCGCTTTATTAACCACGTGGCCCTAGTTCCTGAGGCACAAAGACGCCGGTTCGGCGCCTTCGGGACGACGCGACGTGAAGCTTGTTATTCAGATCCCCTGCTACAACGAAGCCGCCTCGCTTGCGGAAACCTTGCTTCAACTGCCTCGCGAAATCCCCGGCATCGACACGATCGAATATCTGGTTGTCGACGATGGCAGCCATGACGGCACGGCCGAGGTGGCCCGCCGCTGGGGCGTGCATCATGTCGTCCGCCATCGCACCAACCGGGGCCTTGCGTCGGCTTTCCAAAGCGGGATCGACGGCGCACTCGCCGCCGGGGCCGATATTATCGTCAATACTGACGCCGATAATCAGTATGACGCGAGAGACATTCCCGCACTGATCGCTCCTATCCTGGAAGGGCGCGCGGACATCGTCGTCGGCGATCGCCAGGTCCGCAGCAATGCCCACTTCGGCCGTGGGAAACAGATGCTCCAGGTGCTGGGGTCAACAACGGTTCAGCGCCTGTCGCGAACGCACGTCAGCGACGCGGTCAGCGGTTTCCGCGCCATCAGCCGGTCCGCGGCGCAGCGCATCTTCATCACGTCGAGTTTCTCGTACACGGTGGAGATGCTGATCCAGGCCGGGCGCAAGCGGATGGCGATCGAGTCGGTTCCTGTGCGTACTAATGCGGCCGTTCGTCCATCCAGGCTGTTTAGAAGTATCCCGCATTTCATGATGAATACCGGCCTGGCGATGGCCCGGTCATGGGCGATGTACAATCCGTTGAAACTGTTCGTACTGGTCGGGTTGCTGGCAGTGGTGACCGGATTTCTGCCGATTGTGCGGTTTCTATACTTCTACGCCGTCGGGGAAGGCGATGGACATATCCAATCGTTGATCCTGGGCGGAGTGCTGCTGATCCTGGGCGTGTTTGCAATCATGTTCGGTATCATCGCCGACCTGATCGGCCGCAATCGTCAGTTGCTGGAAACGACGCTTGAGCGTGTCCGGCGAATGGAGGGAGGGGAGCGGCCGGCAAAAGATGCTTTCCCGGCAAATGGCAAGGCGAAGCGCAGCAGCGCACGGTGACCGCCGTTCCGCTCTCTTGGCGCACAGGCTTCGGCACCTCTGCGCAGGTCAGAACAGGGCTTTTGTATGCAGGCCTTGCTTTGTGCCTGATGCTGCAGCTCGGCCTCGCCTTCCTGCAACCGATCAATTGGGACGAGTTCCGCTTTCTCGCCGACATCTATCTTTATCGCCAGGGACAGCTGACGTCGCCGCTGCAGACGTTCCACGTCCATCTGCTGGGCTGGCTGGTTTTGCTTCCCGGAACTCAGATCGACCAGATCATCGTTGGCCGATTGGTGATGCTCCTGCTGGAATGGGCCACCGTTGCACTGGTCTATCGCCTTTGCCGCTCATTCGTTGGGCGAGAGAGCGCACTGTTTGCGGCGTTGGCATTCGTGAGTTTCAGCTTCGTCCTCAAACACGGCGCCAGCCTGCGGTACGACCCGATCGTCACCTTCTTGTTGATGAGCGCGACCGTCCTGCTGCTTAGGACCCGTCTGAAAAGCCTGGATTGTGGAGGAGCAGGCGCTGCTATCGCGCTTGCCGGGCTGATCACGATCAAGTCGGCGATCTACCTACCGCTGCTCGGCGCCGTTGCGCTCCATCGGCTTCGCGAGCGCTGCACCCGACGGACGACCGGCACGCGACTGGTCGGTGGAGCGATTGCCGCAATTGTTGTGTTCGCGCTGCTGTTCGCGGTCCATCATGCCGCATTAGGCCAGGTCGACGCGTCGCAGGTCGAGGTTTCCAGCAAGGCGCGGAAGGTGCTCGGCGGTGAGACCCTGTTCCCGCGTAAGCTGGAATTCATTCGCAGCCTGATCGCCAATCCGCTTCACTGGCTGCTCTTGATATTGGGCCTTGCCTCGATCCTCAGAACGGCAAAGCAAGGTGACCGGTTCACGGCACTCTTTCCGCTGGTCTTCTTGCTCCCGCTGGCAAGCCTGCCGCTTTATCGCAACGCCTTTCCGTACTTCTTCCCCTTCATGCTTGCGCCAGCCTCTGCCCTGATCGCGATCGCTGCCGAGCGTGCCGAGGTTCGGCGGCTGGTGCCATTCCTGGCGATCGCGATGATGGCAGGCGCCTTGTGGCACGCCTCGACCATTGATCGATCGGTGCTTGATGGGCAGCGGCGCATCATTGCTGCTGCTCGCGAAATCTTTCCGGCAGGCACGCCTTACATTGATCGCAGTTCGATGCTGGCGGGTGAGCCGCAGGCCGGATTTTTCATGAGCGGCTGGGGGATGAGCAGTTATGAAGCAGCGGGCGTTCCGCGGTTTCGCAAGTCCATCGTTGAGCGGGGCGCCCGGTTCGTCATCGTGAACAGCCCCTGGCTCGAAGCGGGTCTTACCGGAGCAACCCCCGGTCGCCTCCTGCCCGCGGACGCAACGATGCTCCGCCAGCAGTTTGTGCAGCATTATGGACCGATCTGGGTGCTCGGCCGACAGCTCCGGGCGGGTCCGCAGCCGGTCAGATTCGAACTGCTGGCCGCCGGGCCGTACACGGTAGAAAGCGGCAGCCCAGTCGTGATCGATGGCATCGCTCGCCAGCCCACGGACGTAATCGAGCTTGGCGCCGGATGGCACCAGATAGCCGCCGAAATGCCGCAAACCGTCATCCTTCGCTGGGGCGACCGACTTCCTCGCCCCGCGCGGGCCGCCCCATCGGGGCCGCTGTTCAGCGACTTTTGATTGCGACAGGGGTGTCCGCGCTGGTGCCGGCTGAGGGATTTGAACCCCCGACCTTCGGTTTACAAAACCGCTGCACTACCACTGTGCTAAGCCGGCCCAGATTTACGTCCTACGTGCCGGCTCCCATGCGTCAGACGATGCCGAAGGTCCAGCCCTCGGTGCGGGCGAGGTGGGGGGCTAGTCCCTCCGGAGCGAATGTGGCGGGGTCTGCCGCGTGGGCTTGCATTCCGGCGGCCGTGACCAGCGCGTCGGTCTGGTGGTCGTTCGGTTCGAAGCCGAGTCGCACGGGCGGGCTGCCAAGGCCGGCGAGCGCGCGATTGAGGTCGGCGCGGCTGCGCAGCTTGGCGCCGCTCATTCCGGCTTTGCGAAGGTAGATGCGGGTATAAATCTCGACCACCGCACTGCCCTCCGGCGGCAGCGGGTCCATGGGCCAGATGGCGATGTGCGGGTCGACCCGATGGAGCAGCCGCATGCCGGAAAAGCTCGCTTTCGCCACCTGCGCTGCGCCGATCGCGTCATAAGCGCTGGCCGTTTTGCGGCCACCTTGGGCGTTCAGCCGGTGATCGCACTGGCGGAACCGGACGAAGTCAGCCTTCACCCCATCCGCGATGCCGAAGTAGAAGTGCCGGCGGTGGACCTGTTCCAGAAAGCTGGCCGCGCCGAGGTCTTCGTCGGGAGCAGCAGCATCAACATAGGCCCAGAACTCGCGAGCGGACTCAGGGACGTCAGTCTCGCCCGGCAGGTAACTTCCATGCTCGTGAAAGGGGGGTGCGAAGGAGAAATCGAACCCGAACAGCGTGGGCTCTCGCGCCGCTTCGCGGATCAGCCAGTCGGCGACCTCCTCCCGGCTCCAGACATGATCGGGGCGAACGAGGCGCGGAGCATCGTCCCCCCGCGCCTCGGCGATCGCAATTCCCTTATGCCGCCGCCCCTTTGCCCCCGACCAATCGATCGCAACGAAGCGGGTGAAGCTCGCCCTCACACCAATGGCGCCTTGCTCTCGTCGGTTGGCGGGGTGCTGCCCTTCAGCCGCGGCGGCGTGCGCGGACGGCTGGAAGGCGGCGGCACCTCGTCAGCGTAGCGCTCGAGCACTCGCGCGGCGGCATCGCGCCCACCAAGGCCGAATGCCAATGCCGTCGCCACAGCCGCGGACCCGAGGATCAAGCCGAATGCCAGGATCACGATTTCATTGGCCAGCCCCATGAATGTGAGGCCGATGGCCGTGAATAGCGCGATGATGGCGTAGCGCACGATGGTCTGGGCATAGCCGCCCTCGCCGGTGCTGGAGCCGACCAGCTTTGCGATCACCCGCGCCAGGAAGATGCCGGCGACGATGATCAGCGTGCCGAAGATCACCTTGCTGCCAAGCTCCGTCACCTGAATGAGGAAGATGGCGATGGTGTCGCCACCCAGCTGCCGCGCCGCTTCGATCGACGCCGCCAGCATGATGACGATGAACGCGACATTGGCGACCACGCGCGAGGGTTGGGTTCCCGTCGGGAGCATGCCGGTCGAGCGGATCGCGTTGTCGAATCCAGTCGGGGGCAGGATGCCTTCGATGATGGTCTTCAGGAACTTGGCCGCAATGAAGGCGATGCCGAGCCATAGCGCGGCCGTCAGGATGCGGGGAATGGCGGCGCTGATCTGGTTCAGCATATTGATCGCCGGGCCGCTGATCGCCTCGATGCCGAGCACTTGCAGCGCAGCGATGCTGGTCGGAATGATGATCAGTGCGAAGACCAGGATTCCTAGCGCGCGGGCAACGGTGGCGCGCGGCGCTCCCGGCACCGCGCCGGGCGGGACTGCCGCCGGGTCGCTCCGAACTGTGCTCGGATGATCGCCGAGCCCTGCGCGGGCCATCCACCCGTCCACATTGGCGGCAGCAAGCAAAGTTTCCACCAGCCGGCGCGCAATGCGGGCCAAGATCAGGCCGATGAAGAAGATCAGGCCGGCGCCGAGGAGCTTCGGCAGGAAGTGGAAGATGTCGTTGGTCAGCGCATTGATCGGCGCCAGAATCTGGCCGATGCCCAAATACTGCAGCGCAGCCATGATTCCGACCAGCCAGATGATCAGCTTGGCGATCGTGCCCAGCTGGTGGCCAACAGTCTCATGCTGGTTTCCCGGGGTATGCTTCTGGAGAGCTGGGGTGCGGGAAATCGTTCTGGCGATGGCCCAGCTGACCGCTCGAGCGACGACCCAGGTAACCGCAAGGATGATGACCGCGATGAGGATCTTCGGTCCCCACAGGATCAATTGATCCCGATAATAATCGGTGGTGGGTGTTTGGTACACGGCTGCCCTCCTGTTTATCCTTGTTCGCTTAACGCCTTTCGACGCTCCTGCCACCAGCCAAGGCGCTCGCGCACTCGGCTTTCGAACCCGCGGTCGGTCGGCTCATAGAAGTTTTGCGCTACCAGCTCGTCGGGCCAATAGTTCTGGCCGGAGAAAGCGTCGGGCAGGTCATGGTCATAACGATAGCCCTCGCTATATCCGGCACTCTTCATGAGCTTGGTCGGCGCGTTAAGGATGGTTTGCGGCGGCATGAGCGAACCGGTTTCCTTCGCGGTTCGCCACGCAGCCTTCTGCGCCAGATAGGTAGCGTTCGATTTCGGCGCCGTGGCGAGGTACAGGCAGGCCTGCACGATGGCGAGCTCGCCTTCGGGCGAACCCAGGAAATCATAGGCGTCCTTCGCGGCGAGGCATTGCACCAGTGCCTGCGGGTCGGCGAGGCCTATATCCTCGACTGCGGCGCGGGTCAGGCGGCGCAGGACGAATAGCGGTTCCTCTCCAGCCGTCAGCATCCGCGCGAGATAATAGAGTGCGGCCTGCGGATCGGACCCGCGGATCGACTTATGCAGGGCCGAGATAAGGTTGTAGTGACCCTCGCGATCCTTGTCGTAGACCGCCACCCGCCGTTGAAGGAAAGCCGCAAGACCTGCCGGATCGAGAGGCCCCTCAAGTTCGACATCGTAGAGCGTTTCGACCTGATTGAGCAGGAAGCGGCCGTCGCCGTCCGCGCTGGCGAGCAGGGCAGCGCGCGCCTGCGCTGTGGTGGGGAGGGGACGCCCCACATCCTCCTCGGCTCGACCAAGCAACTTTTCCAGCGCCGCGGCGTCTAGGCGGCGCAGGATCAGCACTTGCGCGCGGCTCAACAGCGCGGCGTTCAGTTCGAAGCTGGGGTTCTCGGTCGTGGCGCCGACCAGCGTGACCGTGCCGTCTTCCACGTAAGGCAGGAATCCGTCCTGCTGCGCGCGGTTGAAACGGTGGATTTCGTCCACGAACAACAAGGTGCGGCGTCCGAGCCTGACGTGATCGCGCGCCTCGGCGAACACCCTCTTTAGATCGGCGACGCCACTGAACACGGCAGAGATCTGGACGAAGCGGAGGCCCACCGCATCGGCCAACAGCCGCGCGATGCTGGTCTTGCCGGTGCCCGGAGGCCCCCAGAGAATAAGGCTGGAAAGCTTTCCGGCGGCGACCATGCGGCCGATCGCGCCGTCGGGACCGGTCAGATGTTCCTGCCCCACCACCTCGTCGAGGCGCTGCGGCCGGAGCCGGTCCGCGAGGGGCGCACTGGCGGCGGGCGTGAACGCGTCGGGCGGCGCAACATCTTCAAACAGGTCGGCCATTGCCGCCGCTTTAGGAGTGCGCCGCTGACTTCGCCAGACCTCTTGCGTCCGCCCGATCTAAGATATATCTCAATACAGCTTAGATAGGAGATAAGCTATGGGCTGGTATCGTGGCTGCGGAAGTTCAGGCGAACGTTGGCCGCATCCGTTGTTCCTGATGGGCGGACGGGGCTGGGGCTTTCCAGGCGGCATCCATTTCGAGTTCGGCGACGGGCCTCGCTCCGGGACCCGGGGTGGCGGGCGTCATGGCGGCAGGCGCCGGATGTTCGGTTCGGGCGAGCTCAGGCTCGTGCTCCTGAAACTCATCGCCGATGAGCCCCGTCATGGCTACGACCTCATCCGGGCGATCGAGGAACTGACGCACGGCGATTATGCCCCAAGCCCTGGGGTCGTCTATCCGACCCTGACGCTGCTGGAGGACATGGGACTGATCGAGGCCCAGGCCAGCGACGGCACTCGAAAGAAGTTCGCTGCCACCAACGAGGGGCGGGTCCATCTTGGTGAGAATGAGGAAGAGATCGAACGCCTGTTCGAGCGGCTGGAGGCAACCGGCTCCTCGCGACGCGAACACAGCCGCCCCGAAATTGGACGAGCCGTCGGCAACCTCATGCAAGCCATGCGCAATCGGGTCGCCCGCGACGGCTGGAACGATGATTTGCTGGCGGAGGTGACCGATATACTGGACGATGCCGCCCGGCGGATCGAGCGGCTGAAATGATCAGCCCTTGATCCGCTGCAATCGCTCCCGGCGTTCGATCGCGCGGCGGTAGGTGGTGACCACGGCCGAATTGATCGTGTCCCAGTCCTGCGTCTTCGCAAAGGCGAGTCCCGCCTTCCCGTGACGGCGGCGGAGGTCCGGCTCCGCGATATAGGCGGCAAGGGCGTCGGCAAGCGCGCCCACGTCGCCCGGCTCGGCCAGCGTTCCCGTTTCTCCGTCGCGAACCAGGTTCGTCGCGCCGGTTGCCGATACCGCCACCACCGGCAGTGCGCAGGCCATGGCTTCCAGTGTCACGTTGCCGAAGGTTTCCGTCACCGACGGGTTGAGGAACAGGTCCGCACTGGCGAGCGCGCGGGCGAGGTCGTTGCCTTCCTGGTGACCCAGGAAGATCGCGGCCGGCAACCGCTGCTCGAACCAGGGGCGGGCCGGCCCTTCGCCGATGACCAGCACCTTGTGACCGACCCCTCGGCGAGTGAGTTCGTCGGCCGTGTCGGCAAACACATCGAGCCCTTTCTCCATCACGATCCGACCGAGAAAGGCGATCGCGAGCTCATCGTCCGCTATGCCGATCGAGCGACGCCAATCCAGGCTGCGACGGTCAGGATTGAACTGCTCGCGATCCACTCCGCGCGACCACATCGCGATATTGCGGTTCATGCGTTGCGCGCGAAGCACCGCAGCGGTTGACTGTGCGGGAACCAGCAACGCGTCGCAGCGACGATACAGTCGCCGCAGGATCGCGCGGACCGCCGGCTCCAGCGGCTCGAGGTGGTAATAGGTAAGGTAAGTTTCGAAGCGCGTATGAACGGACGCGATCGCTGGAATATTGCGCCGCCGCGCCCAGGTCACGGCGCGGTGGGAGACGATATCGGGGCTGGCGATATGGACGATGTTCGGGTCAAAGTCGGCAAGGTCCCGGCGGACGCGCCGGGTCAGCGCCATCGGCAGCCGATACTCACCCCGGCCCGGTGCAGCGATGGACGGTACGGAGACCAGATCGCCGGTAGGCGGAAAGGCGGGATTGGCGACCGTCGGAGCATAGGCGCGGACCTTGGCACCGTGCCGCAGCAAATAATCGACCAGTCGATTCAGGGCCTGGTTGGCCCCATCGCGGACGTAATTATAATTGCCGGAGACGAGGGCAATGCGAAGGTCGGACGCGTCCATCGAAGCCGCTCTAGCGGCGGTCGGGGCGTCTTTCCACTTGCGTGCTCTGTCGCAAGGCAAGGATCGCGGCGATGATTGCGCCTAGGTAGATCGCTCTGAGCATGGCAGGAACATGGGGGTGGAGGAGCCGCCGCCCAAGTCCTGCCTGCCGCCGGTCGTGAACCAGCGCGTGCGACTGCTGGTGTGCGGAAGCCTTCCCGGCGAAGCCTCGCTGAGGGCCGAGCGCTATTACGCCCATCCGCAAAATGGTTTCTGGCGATTGATCGGAGGAGTTCTGGACGAGCGGCTGGACGATCTGCCTTATGCTTCACGGCTCGAAACGTTGCTGCACCATCGTGTCGGGCTGTGGGACGCGGTGGCAAGCGCACGGCGGCACGGCGGCCTGGACGGCGCGATGCGGCAGATCCAGTCGAACCCGCTGGCGGAACTGGCCGCAACGCTTCCGGCGCTCGAAGCGATCGCGTTCAATGGCGGCACCGCTGCGCGGCTTGGGCGGAGGGCCCTCCAGGACACGGCCTATACGCTAATCGACCTTCCGTCCTCCTCGCCGGCCTACACGCTGCCCTTCGCCGACAAGGCGGCGCGGTGGGCCTTGCTGAAACGCTGGGTCGATTGACAGGCGCTTTTGTCGGCTTACCTCGAGCCCATGTCCGATAGCGAAACCGACACATCGTCCATCGTCCCTGGCCAGAGTCTCTCCATGGTCGACGAGGCACTGGTCGCTGGTACCATCGCCAACACCAACGGCCTGCTGGTGATCCTGGCCAAGCTGGTCGCCCGCGGGGTGTTCGACGCCAGCGATCTGAAGGCATTCAGCGAAAGCTACTCCAAGCCGCTCGATCATGAAGGCATGCGCGAGAATGAGCTGGTCAGCCAGATGCAGGACCAGATGGAAAGCACGCTCGCCGAATTGATGCGGTTCTTGAGCGAGCACGGCTGACCAGCTTCCGTCCGGGACTGAGCCGTCCTATATGGCGCTCATGTCCCTGCTTGCCGGCGTCGGTCTGTTCGTCGCCACCGTCATTTTGATGGAAGGCTTTGCCTACGCCATGCACCGGTGGGTGATGCACTCGCGCATCGGTTGGTTCCTGCACGAAAGCCACCATCGCGAACGCAACGGCTGGTTCGAGCTCAACGACCTGTACGCCGTCGTGTTTGCACTGCCGTCCGTGCTGCTGATCTACGGCGGGCTGAACCTCGGCTGGGGGGACTGGGCCACGTGGGTGGGTTCCGGCGTCGCCTTTTACGGCATCATCTACTTCGGCTTCCATGACGCAATCGTTCATGGTCGCGTGCCACATCGGATCGTCCCGCGCTCGACCTATTTCAAGCGGATCGTCCAGGCGCACAAGCTTCACCACGCGGTCGAAAGCCGGGACGGGGCGGTCAGTTTCGGCTTTATCTATGCGCCGCCCGTCGAGCGACTGAAGCGGGCATTGGCGGACAGCCGAGGCGCGAAGGTCAGGGCGCCGAAGGGCCGTGGCGCGGACGTGTCCACAGACCGGACCGCGGAACCGGCCGAGCCGGCATAAGCGCTTCCCAAAAAGCCTCCATTACCAGCGCCGCCTTTTCCGCCTTCGACGTGGTGATCCGCTCGTCCCATGCGCGGGGGCCGAGTGCGGCCGCGCGGGTCGCGACCTCGCCGTAGATGCCGCTGGCGGACAGGACCGCCCAGCGGCTGCGGAACGGCAGGCGCGCGGCCCCGACCCGGGCGGATCGGCGGTAGGCGTCCGCCATCCGCGACAGCCGCATCGCCAGGCGCGCCAACGCCGGCCGGTGCCGGGGCTCAGCCAGATCAGCCTGTTCCAGGCCTTCGCTTCGCAGCCAGTCCGCGGGAAGATAGACCCGGCCGACCCGCGCGTCGTCGACGATGTCGCGGGCGATGTTGGCCAGCTGGAAGGCGATCCCCAGGTCGGCGGCCCGATCCAGTGTTTCCTCGTCGCCGGGTTCGACACCCATGACCAATGCCATCATCACGCCAACGGCTCCGGCCACCTGATAGCAATAGGACAGAAGGTCGTCTTCGGTCTGTGGTCGCCAGCCGGCCGCATCCCGCTCAAAGCCGGCGAGGTGATCGTCGGTGACCGCCTTGGGGATCGCGCTTTCCCTTGCAACCGTGCGCAGCGCCTCGAATGCGACGATTTCGGTCGGCTCATCGGCCAGCGCCTTGGCCGTCATCGCCTTCAGAAAGGTGAGGCGTTCAGCCGGATCGCTGGGGGCCACCGCGTCATGCCCCAGCGTCTGCCCATCGGTCACATCGTCGCAGGCCCGGCACCAGGCGTAGAGCAGCCAGCTTCGCTCGCGGGTCGGAAGATCGAATAACTGGCTGGCAAATCGAAAGCTTTTCGAGCCTGCGGAAATGCTCCGCAATGCCGCTTCGACCAGCCGTGCCCGTTCATCCGCTGCAATCACGCGAGCATCAAACCCGCGGTTGCCTCGGCGCTGCCGACCACGCCGGGAATGCCGGCGCCCGGGTGGGTTCCAGCACCGACGAAGAACAGGTTGCGGATCTTGTCGTCCCGGTTGTGAGTGCGGAACCAGGCGCTTTGCCACAGCACCGGTTCCAGGCTGAAGGCGGAGCCGAGGTGCGCGCCGAGATCGCGGCCGAAATCGGTTGGCGTGTAGTGAAATTGCACTCGGATTCGCTCCCGAATGTCGGGGATCAGACGCTCCGCAAGCGTGTCGAGGATGACATCCGCATAGCGTTCCCCGTCGGCATCCCAGTCGATCTCAGCCTTCCCGAGATGCGGCACGGGAGCAAGGGCGTAAAAGGTCGAGCACCCCGGCGGAGCCATCGCCGGGTCGGTGACGGTCGGGTGGTGCAGGTACAGCGACGGATCGCTGGCCAGCTTGCCGCGATTGTAGATGTCGCCCAGCAGCCCCTGGTAACGCGGGCCGAACATGATCGTATGGTGTGGGATATCGGGAAACGTCCCCTCCAGCCCGAAATGGAGCACGAACAGCGAGGGGCTGAACCGCTTGCGCTTCATTGCCCGGGCTTGCGCAGGGCCTCGAGCAGAGCCTTCGATCAGGCCATAGCTGTGAACCACGTCACCGTTCGAGGCGACCGCGTCGGCGTTGCCGCGCCAGCCGGAACGGGTGCGGACCGCTGTGGCACGCTCATCCTCGACCTCGATCGCCACGACCGGATCGGCGAGCCGAAGCTGGCCGCCCAGCCGTTCGAAATGACGGACCATGCCGGCGATCAACTGGTTGGTGCCACCTTTGGCGAACCACACGCCGCCGTCGCGCTCCAGCTTGTGGATCAGCGCATAGATGGACGAACAGGTCATCGGGTTGCCGCCGACCAGCAGCGTATGAAAACTGAGCGCCTGTCGAAGATGCTCTTCCTCGACGAAGCTCGCCACCATCGAATAGACCGACCGCCAGGCCTGGTATTTGGCTAGCGCCGGGGCGGCCTTGAGCATGTCGATCGGGCTTTCGAACGCTTTCGTGCCAAGCTTCAGATAGCCTTCCCGGAACACGCCTTCCGAGTAGCGCAGGAAGCGCTGATAGCCTTCCCAGTCGCGCGGGTTGAGCCGTTCGATCGACGCGCGCAGCTTGGCGTCGTCGTTGGTGTAGTCGAACACCGTGCCGTCCGGCCAATCGAGGCGGTAGAAGGGCGTCACCGGTAGCAAGTCCACGTCTTGCGAGATGTCGTGCCCGGACAGTTTCCACAACCGCTGAAGGCAGTCTGGGTCGGTAATCACGGTCGGTCCGGCGTCGAACACGTGGCCATCACGTTCCCACACAAAGGCCCGGCCACCCGGCTTGTCGCGCGCTTCGACGATGGTCGTCTGGACCCCGCCGGATTGCAGGCGGATGGCGAGTGCAAGGCCGCCGAACCCCGCACCGATGACAATTGCAGTCTTCACCTGGGCTCCTTCAGAACCTTGAGCGCCCTCGAGATGGAAACGGGCGGCTTGCCGACAAGAATGCGGATGCGGTCGGCAAGCGTGCTCTGACCGGAGTAGAAGCGCGCGATCAAGGGGGCCGGAAGGCGGTAAAAGCGCTGCAGCACGCGATAACGGTCTGCCGGGTCCGCGGCGCGAAACAGCATCCGGGCGAGCAACCGGTCATACCAGCTGCGGCGCCAATGGGCCTTCGCCCGGCGCCGCGTCGCAGCGCCAAGGCGCTCGAGCGGCAGATCGTCGGCAAGCCAGGAGGCGAAACGCACCGCTTCCGGCAGTGAATAGCTGGTCAAAGGATGGAAAAACCCGCCGCGAGCACCGGCCCTGGCTACGGGATCTCCGCCCGGCCAAAATCGCTCGAAGTCACCTCCGATCACCACCGGCAGCTGGCCTTCTTCCTCGCGGCTGCGCCCCGCGATCTGCCACCCCCGCTCCGCCGCATATTCGCCGATCCGGTCCCGTAGCAGGTCACGATCGAGTTCTGGACCGTCCGTGTAATAAGTATCCTCGACGAATAGCTCGGTCGGGCCGAAGGGCAGGCAATAGACGAACCGGTAGCCATCGGTCTGATCGACCGTTGCATCCATCACGATTGGCTCACCGATCCCATGACCTTGCGGGATGTGCAGCAATTGGCCGACAAACTTCTGCCAGCCAAGAAGCAGCCCTTCGCCCTTGCCGCCGCGAGCGTCCAGCACTGCGCGGGCGGTGATCGTCTCGCCAATGTCGAGGGTGGCCGAGGCCGGCGTCACCGACGTCACAGCCGCCCGAATGATCGCATCGGCGGGCAGGGCCGCGCGGACGGCGGCGTCGAGCCTCTCGCTTTCGATCGAGCGATAGCCCTGCGCGAGCCGCCGCCGGTGCTGCGGAAAATGAACCGAATAGTCGGGCCAGCGATGGACGATCAGCGGATCCACAAAGCTTCGGTCGCGCTCCGCGACGTCCGTGTCGAAGAACGACCAGAGATGATTGCCACCAAGTCGGTCGCCCGGCTCGACGATGCCGACAGTCAACTCCGGTCGGCGCTGAGCCAGGGCGAGCGCGCACAGACCCCCCGCGAGGCCGCCGCCCAGGATCAGCAGGTCGAAACGCGGCGCCGTCACCTCAGGGGCCTTAGCCAAGTCGCGGTGCACCCCCAAGTGCCAAATCCGCCGTTCGGTTCATGGACCGGCAGGATTTTGCCTGATAGTTCGTCTCCATGAACCGTTTACTTGTCCTCCTAGCCTGCTTCTCGTCCCTCGCTGCTGCGTCGCCCACAGCGCCAACGAACGATCTGACGGTGTCCACGCAGGGCCTGCGAAACGCCAAGGGCGTCGTGCACTTCTGCCTGACACAGGCGGCGAGCCGCTTCCTCGAGTGCCAGAAGGACCCGCGCGCCGTTCGCCTGACTGTTCCGGCGGCCAAAGCGGGGCGGGTGGCGTTCCATGACGTCGCGCCTGGTACCTATGCGCTCCTTGCATTCCATGACGAGAACGCAAATTCGAAGCTCGACATGATGATGCGGATTCCGCGCGAAGGGTTCGCCTTTTCCAATAACCCGACCATCCGCATGCGCCCGCCGGCGTTCCAGGATGTTCGATTCGCTCTGCCGGCCGGCGCCTCCAGCCAGACCATCCGGTTCAAATACGTTCTCTGACGTGAGTTCGGGGGCGATCAGTACGGCCCCGCTCCTGCAGCTCGGCGCGGCGTTCGCCTGCGGGGCGATGATCGGTGTCCAACGCGGCTGGCAGCAACGCGAGGCGGAGGCCGGTACGCGGGTAGCCGGCGTGCGCACTTTCACGCTGCTTGGCGCAGGCGGCGGATTGGCTGCGCTGCTGGGCAGCCTGGCCCATCCCGCGGTCGCGGCGGTCCTGACGTTCGCGATGGTGGCGCCCCTGCTGATCGCCTATGCTCGCAAGGACAGCGAGAAAAGTGTCACCAATCTTGTCGCGCAGATCCTGGCGGTGAGCCTGGGGCTGCTGGCCGGGGCAGGCCAAGCGGCACTGGCGGTGGCAGCTGCGGCGGTGATCACGCTGGTCCTCGCCGCACGCGACCAATTGCACGGGCTGATCGAACGGCTGGACGCCAACGATGTCCAGGCTTTTGCGCGATACGCGGTAATCGTCGCTGCCGTGCTGCCGTTCCTCCCCGACCGCAGCTTCGGCCCCTATGGCGCCTGGAACCCTTTCCAGCTGTGGCTGGTCGTCGTGCTGGTCACCGGTTTCTCGTTCGCCGGCTACATCGCCAACCGGTGGGTGGGGGCAAGCAAGGGAACGCTTGCGACCGCGCTGATCGGCGGGGCCTATAGTTCGACGGCCGTGACCGCGACGCTGGCCCGTCGGCTGGGGGCGGGGGATAGCGGGCCCTATGCGGCCGGCATCGCCCTTGCGTCCGCGGTCATGTATCTGCGCGTGCTGCTGCTGACCGCGCTGCTGTCCCCGTCGACGCTGCCGGCCTTCGCAATGCTGGTCGGGCCGGCCACGCTGGCGGGACTGCTGGTCTTCTGGCTCCTCTGGCGGCGGCGTCCGGCTGAAACCGACGCCACCTGCGAGCAACCCGGCAATCCGATCGAGCTACTGCCCGCCTTCGGGTTCGTGGCGATCGTTGCGGCAGGGGCGGTGCTGACCCGCTGGACGGAAGCGCGCTACGGCTCCGGCGGGGCGGCGCTGTCCCTGTTCATCACCGGCAGCTTCGACGTGGACGCTGCGATCGTGACACTCTCCCAGCTTCCGCTCGAATCCCTGGCGCGGCCACTGGCGGCAATCGCGCTCGCGGGGACGATCGTGGCGAACATGGCCCTGAAGATCGGCGTGACGCTTGCCTACGCCGGCCGTCAGGGACGGACGGCTGCCGCTGCACTGGCGGCGAGTACGGCCGTCCTGCTGGCCGGCATCGGGTTTGCCGCGCTGCGACTGTAACGGTGGCCGGGCGATCGGCACCCGGCCGCCCGCACGCTAGAACTTGATCCCGGCCCCGACGCCGAACACTCGCGGCTCCACCGTGAAGACATTGGTGAACAGGCCTGACGAGGCGTCTGTCACATATTGCCCGGTGATCGCGTCGGTGTTGGTGAGGTTGCTCACGAACGCCCGCAGGTTCCAGCGATCGTCCGGACCGTTCAGCTGAATCTGCGCATTCACGACGGTGAAGCTGTCCACCTTGTCGATCGGGCGGTTGAAACTGCGCGCAAAGAAGCTGCCGGTGTAAGCGACGTCGGCGCGGGGCACGAGCGTCAGGCCCTTGCCGAGGCGGAAGGTGTATTGCGCCCCCAGCGACAGCTTCACGTTGGGGGCCTGGGGCAGTTCGTTGCCCGACAGATCCTCCGCAATCCCTTCGTTCACCGTGATGTCCGGCGTCGCGTTGGCGCGAAGCACGTCGCACAGGCTGAACGCGCCGGTGGTATTGGTCGCCGGAACGGGGATCGGACCGTTGAGGCCGAGCGACCCGTTGACTGCCGCGACGTAACCGTTGGCGAAGGGTGCCCCCAACGACGAGGTCACGACGCAGTTCGCGCCGCCCTGCAGATCCTTGATGATCACGGCGTCGCTGCGCCCGCCCGACGGATCGCGCGGATCGACCAGCTTCAGGCCCTTGACCTTGGATTTCAGGTAGCTCGCCGCTGCGTTGATCAACAGGTCGGGGGTCGGCCGGAAGATCGCCTCCAGTTCGCCGCCCCAGATGGTCGCATCGGTGTTGTCGTTGACCGACGTACGGCCGACGATGCGGCTAAGCTGCAGGCCTTTGTAGTCATAGTAGAAGGCCGACCCGTTCAATCGGATCATCCCGTCCAGGAACGTGTTCTTCGACCCGATTTCGAACGCGTTGATCGTTTCCGGATCAAAGGTCGGGCTGACATTGAAGGTCGGGTCGATCGGCGGATTGAGGCCGCCCGATTTGTAACCGCGCGAGGCTGACGCATAGAGCAGATTGTCGGGCGTCAGCTGGTAATCCACCACCGCACGCCCGGTGAACCGGCCGAACTTCACCTTGCTGACGGCATATTCCTGATTGCCCGGCGTGGTCGCGTCAGCGTCATATTCGGCAATCAGCGGAGAATCGTTCGCGTCGCCCAGCCCATAGGGCACCAGCCAGGACAGGATCGGCGCGCGCGCAACCTGCCGCTTCCGGTCGTTGTTATAGCGCAGACCAAGGGTGAATTTCAGGCGGTCGGTCGCCTCGAAATAGGCCTCGCCGAAGATGCCGTAGCTCTTCAAGCGGAAGTCCTTGACCTCCGAGTTGAAGAACGGCGGCGCCAGGAACGCGTTCGGTACTGGCAAACCCTGCTCGCGCAGTGCTGCGGCGGTAACCGCGCCGATGACGCCCGCGGCATAGTCCAGCCCGTAGGACGCGACGTAATAATTGGAATCGGTGAAGCGGTTATCGAGCCAGATACCGCCCAGCAGGAAGTTGAACGGTCCCTCGAAATTGGAGTCGAGATGCGCCTCCACCGAATATTGCCGCGCGGTCGACTGCGACCGATCGTAATCGCCCCCGGCATTGGAGCAGCTGTTGCGGTTGCCGCCGAAAATGCCGGTGTAGTTGAGGTTGGTCTCCGACACGCAGAACGGCCCGCCGAGGCCGTTGGGGATCAGGGCCGCCGCAGCCTGCGTATAGGGATTGATGTTGCCGAAGAAGGGAAAGTCGGTCCCCGGCCGGGCCGCGAGGGCCGCGAGGGCCGCAAGTCCGGTGTTACCGACCAAAGAATTGGCGGCGACGAGATTGTAGTCGGTGCGGCTGTCGACGATGTTCTTGGCGTAGCCGCCGGTCACGTTCAGCGTGAACCGCTCCCCAAGCTCCTGGTCGAGCTTGGCCATGAAATGGGTTTCCTTGGCCTTGTATTGCGGCTTGAAGTCGATGTTGACGGTGCGCAGGTCGTTCGGGTTCTCAACACCGGCGTAGAAGGGGTCGATCGGATTGTTCAGGTCGACGAGGCCAAGTCCGGAGCCGAGAACCGACAGGAACGACCCCAGGGAAGGGCCGCCGGGCGGGGCATAGGCGCCGATGAAGGCAGCGTTGATGAACTGCCGGGACGACAGCGTTGCGGCCAGCGTCGCCTTGCCGTTCACCGTCTCGAAGTCGAGCTTGTCGGGCAAGCAGCCGAGGATGCCGGTCGGATCGTTGTTGCACAGCTGCTTCTGGATCCGGCTGCGGTCGTCGTCTTCGCGGAAGCGATAGTAGATGAGATCGAGGTTGGTGCCCTCCCAAGGCCGCAGCCGGAAAGTGCCGCGGATCGCGTACAGGTCGCGCCCGTCGATCCGGCTGTCGTCGAAGATGTTCTTCGTGAAGCCATCGCGCTTCAGATAATAACCGGCTAGCCGAACAGCGGCGACATCCTCGGCCAGCGGAATGTTGACCATGCCGGTCAGCTTGCGGGATTTGTAGCTGCCAACTTCGCCCGAAACGCTCGCCTCGAAGTCGCTTAGCTTCGGCCGGGCGGTGATGAAGTTGACCACACCGGACGTGGCGTTGCGGCCGAACAACGTGCCTTGCGGACCGCGCAGCACCTCGACTCGTTCCAGGTCGAAATATTCGGTCTCGAACAGTCGGGTGCTGGTCAGCGGCATGTCGTTGACGTGAATGCCGGTCGCCTGATCGCACGAGAAACCGACGCACAGGTCGCCGATGCCGCGAATGGTGAAGCTGGATGACGTGAAGTTCGTCTTGGTGAAGGTGACGTTGGGCAGGGTCAGCTGCAGGTCCGACGCATTCTCGATCTGCTGCCGTTCCAGTGCTTCGCCGGTGAAAGCGGAGACGGAGATCGGGACGCTCTGCAAGGCTTGGGAGCGGCGCTGGGCGGTCACGATGATGTCGCCGCTGGCGTCGGTCGTGGCGCTGGCCTCGGGCTCGGCGCTTTGGGTGGTTGCGCTCTGCGCATCGCCCGACTGGGTCCCGTCGGCACCGGCGCCGGTCTGCACATCGCTCTGGGTCGTTCCCTCCGGTTCCGGGACCGTCTGCGCGGCGGCGGGGCTCGCGAGTAATGCGACGGTCGAAACGCCGGCAAACAGAACAAGGTTTTTGGTCAACATGGTCGGTTCCCCCCTCCGAGCCCACCTGAGCGGATCACCTGGAGGTTTGGGCAACGTATTGCCTGCACATCCAGGACTGCGCGCCCGCCTCCAGGGCACCGACCAACATTCCGCTTGCTTATCGCAACCTGTCAAGGGCAGCATCGACGCTGCACATGACGGAACAGCAGCGCTTGCAAGCAGGCACCGGGCCGGAAACCGCCGCCGGCCACCATGACGTGCTGATCGTCGGCGCCGGCCTGTCGGGGATCGGTACTGCCTGGCATCTGCAGCGTTACTGTCCGGGACGCTCCTTTGCGATCCTGGAAGGGCGGCCCGCGATCGGGGGAACGTGGGACCTGTTCCGCTATCCCGGCATCCGGTCGGACAGCGACATGTACACGCTCGGCTACAGCTTCGAGCCATGGACGGAGTGCAAGGCGATCGCGGACGGGCCGTCGATCCTCGATTACGTCAATCGCGTCGCCGATAAGTATGACATCCGCCGCCACATCCGCTTCCACCATCAGGTGAAGAGCGCGAAGTTCGACTCGGCGCGCGCCCTTTGGACGGTCACGGCAGAGCGGATGGATACCGGCGAGTCGATCATACTGACCGCCAACTGGGTTCACATGTGTTCGGGCTATTACGATTACCGGGAGGCGTACCTGCCGGACTTCGCCGATGTGGACCGGTTCAAGGGTGAATTCTTCCACGCGCAATTCTGGCCCGAAAAGCTCGATGTCCGCGGCAAACATGTGGTGGTGATCGGTAGCGGCGCGACCGCTGTCACGATCGTGCCCGAACTTGCGAAGGACGGTGCAGCCCACGTCACCATGCTACAGCGTTCACCGACCTACATGGTCAGCCGGCCCGCGGTCGACAAAACCGCCAACCGGCTTCGACGGTTGCTCGGCGACAAGGCGAGTTATGGCGTCGTGCGCTGGCGCAACGTGCTGATGCAGCAGGCCTTCTTCCAGCTTTCGAGGCGCCGCCCGGCAATTATGAAAAAGCTGCTTCGCAAGGGGCTGATGAAGGAATTGCCGCCGGATTACGAGATCGATACCCACTTCAAGCCTGCCTACAATCCGTGGGATCAGCGACTCTGCCTGGTGCCCGATGCGGATCTGTTCGCCGCCATCCGCGATGGCCGGGCGGAGGTCGTCACCGATACGATCGAGCGGTTCACCGAAACGGGGGTGCGGCTGAACTCCGGGCGGGAATTGCCAGCCGACATCGTCGTGGCGGCGACGGGCCTGAAGCTGCAACTGCTGAGCGATGTCGAGTTTCGAGTTGACGGAGTGCGCCGGAATCTCAGTGACAGCATGACCTACAAGGGCATGATGTTCAGCGACGTGCCAAATCTCAGCTACAGCTTCGGCTACACCAATGCGTCCTGGACGCTGAAGGCGGACCTGACATCGGGCTATCTGTGCCGCCTGCTGAATCATATGTCGGCCAAGCAACTGGACATCGCACTGCCGGCGCGTGAGTCGGACGTCGAGGAAATCCCCTTCCTCGACTTCACGTCGGGCTATGTGCAGCGCGCGCTGAAGATCCTGCCCAAGCAGGGTAATCGCGCGCCGTGGAAGCTGCACCAGAATTACGCTCTGGACATGGCGTCGCTGAAGCTCGGCAAGGTAGAGGACGGCGTCATGGAATTCGGGCGAGTGGCCGCGATCCCGCCCAGCCGATCGTTGACCAGGGAGACAGCATGAAACTCGCCGGACGCGTGGCGGTAATCACCGGAGCCGGCAGCGGGATCGGGCGCGGCATCAGCCAGGCGCTGGCCCGGCGCGGCTGCAACCTCGCGCTGGTCGACCGCGATCCCGCCGGCCTGAAGGAAACCGCGGCGCTGCTGCGCGACGTCAAGGTCAGCACTCATGTGCTCGACGTGACGGATCGCGCCGCCACCGCTGCCTTGCCGGAGCTGGTCTTGGCCCAACATGGGCGCGTGGACATTTTGGTCAACAACGCGGGCGTTGCGGTGGGCGGAACGTTCGAGCAGGTCGGCGAGGACGATTTCGACTGGTGCATGGAGGTGAATTTCCATGCCGTCGTCCGCTTGACCCGCGCGTTCCTGCCGCACCTGAAAAAAAGCGACGACGCGCGGATCATCAATATCTCCAGCCTGTTCGGGCTGATCGCGCCCCCAGGCAATACGTCGTACTGCGCCAGCAAGTTCGCGGTGCGCGGCTTTTCCGAATCGCTCCGGAAAGAGCTCGAGGAGGCCGGGTCCAGTGTCGGCGTCACGACCGTGCATCCCGGGGGCGTCCGCACCAATATCGCCCGGAATGCGCGAACGCCGAAGGGCCTGTCGAACGCGGAAACCGATCTAATCGAGTCGGAGCGGGAGCGGTTCACCAGGCAGTTCCTGGTGATGCCCCCGGAACAGGCCGGCGAAATCATCGTGTCGGGCGCGGAGCGCGGCAAGCCGCGGGTGATCGTCGGCAAGGACGCCAGGGCGGGCGCATTGTTCGAACGACTGCTACCGGTCGGCTACTGGAACATCCTGAAGCGGAGCATGTCATGAGGAACTGGCTGATTGGTGGCGTTGCCCTTGGCGCTGGCTTGCTCGGCGCTGGCTTCTACTCGGCGCGGACTGCGCGAAAGGCGGAAGCGACGGTTCCCATGGACGGGCGCATCGTCCAGGCCGGCGAGTACCGGCTGCACGTCCATGAGGTCGGCGAGGGCCGTCCTCTGTTGCTGATCCACGGTCTCGCCGGCCAGATGCGAAATTTTGCGCAAGAGATGATCGACGATCTGGCCCGCGACTATCGGGTGATCCGGGTCGACCGGCCAGGATCGGGCTATTCGCCCCGGCTCGCCAGCGGCCGCGCGCATCTGGCCGAACAGGCGGAAGCGATCGCCGCGCTGATCGACCACCTGGCCCTGGACCGGCCGGTGCTGGTCGGCCATTCGCTCGGCGGTGCCTTGAGCCTCGCGACTGCGATCCGGCATCCCGAGAAGGTCGGCGCGCTGGCGCTGATCGCCCCGGCGACCCAGCGGATCGAATCCGTGCCTGAGGTCTTCAAGGGTCTGGTGGTTCCGCCCGCGCTGCTGCCGCTGGTAGCGTGGACGATCGCCGTGCCGGTCGGGCAGGCCATGAGCGAGAAAACGCTGGCGGCCGTGTTCAAGCCGGACCCCGTGCCGGACAATTTCCTTGTCGACGGCGGCGGCGCGCTGGGGCTTCGGCCCGGCGCTTTTCAGGGTGCGGCAACCGATCTCGCCGACGCAAGCAGCGAGGCGGAGCAGCTGGTTTCGGCCTATGCTGAGATGAAAATGCCGGTCGGCATCTTCTACGGGCGGCACGACAACATCCTCGACTACCGGTTGCACGGAGAGAAGACGGCGCGCGAAATCCCCGGCGCGAAGCTTACACTGACGGACGGTGGGCATATGCTGCCGTTCACCGTGCCACAGGAAAGCGCCCGCTTCGTGCGGAGCGTGATCGAATAGGAGCAGCGGCGACGATGGCGCGGGACGAGCTCGAAGCGGATTATGTGATCGTCGGCGCGGGCTCGGCCGGTTGCGTGCTTGCTGCCCGATTGAGCGAGGATCCGCGCACCAGAGTCATCCTGCTGGAGGCGGGCGGCGATGATCGTCCGTTCAAGGAACCGTCCCAGTTCCTCAGCAACATGTGGATCCATGTCCCCATCGGCTATTCGCAAACGCTGAAGGATCCCAAGGTCAACTGGCTTTACCAGACGGAGCCGGACCCCGGAACGAATGGCCGCCAGCACGTCTGGCCGCGCGGCAAGGTGTTGGGCGGGTCGTCTTCGATCAACGCCATGCTCTATGTGCGCGGACAACGCAGCGACTACGACCATTGGCGCCAACTCGGCTGCGAGGGCTGGGCGTGGGACGACGTCTTTCCCTATTTCCGCAAGGCGCAGCACCAGGCGAAGGGACCTTGCGACACCCACGCGACCGGTGGCCCGTTATATGTCGGCGACCCCGCGGACACGCATGAGGTGAGCGAGGCGGCCATCAAGGCTTGTGAATCGCTCGGCCTGCCCCAGCGCGATTGCAACGGACCCGAGCAGGAAGGCGTCAGCTGGTTCCAGGTAAACATCCGGGACGGCAGGCGTTGTTCGGCGGCGGTGGCCTATCTGCATCCGGCCATGGGCCGACCGAACCTGCGGGTCGAGACACGAGCGCTGGCCCGCCGCCTACTGTTCGACGGCAGACGCGCGACGGGCCTCGAATATCGGCAAGGCGGAGAAACCCGGGTCGTGCGCGCCCGCCGCGAGGTCATCCTGTGCGGCGGCACGATCAATTCGCCGCAATTGCTCGAGCTGTCGGGCATCGGGCAGGGCGAGCGGCTACGGTCGCTCGGCATTGAGGTGGTGCATGACCTGCCCGGAGTTGGCGAGAATTTGCAGGACCATTTCGTGGTCGGCGAAACTTACCGGCTGAAGAAGGGAATTGTGTCGGTCAACGAACTGGCGCGCGGCCCGCGCTTCCTGCGCGAGGTAGGCCGCTACCTGACCCACAAGCGTGGGTTGTTAACGCTGTCGGCCGCGCATGTCGCCGTGTTCTGCAGGTCGCGGCCGGACCTCGCCGGGCCGGACATCCAGTTCCACATCCTGCCTGCGACCATGGACGCAGAGAAGCTCAGCAACGAGCAGAAGATGGAGCTGGAAAGGGAACCGGGCCTGACTATCGCGCCGTGCCAGCTGCGGCCGGAATCGCGCGGATCGGTGCACCTGCGCTCGGCCGACGCCGACGATCACCCGGCGATCGCACCCAACTATCTGGCCGACCCGATCGACCAGCAGGTGGTGATCGCAGCGCTGCATTGGGGCCGGCGGATCGCGGCGACCGACCCGCTCGACGGCTACATCGATCATGAAACCAAGCCGGGTGCGGACGTCCGGACCGATCAGCAATTGCTCGACTATGCGCGCGAATATGGGACGACGATCTACCACCCGGTCGGGACCTGCGCGATGGGCCGCGACGCCCGCGCGGTGGTGGATGCGGAGTTGCGCGTTCACGGAATCGACGGGCTGCGCGTGGTGGACGCCTCGATCATGCCCCGGCTGGTCAGCGGAAATACCAACGCGCCGACGATCATGATCGCCGAAAAGGCAGCCGATTTGATCCGCGGTTGCCCGTCGCTGAGCGCCGCGGCCTAGCTTCGCTTCAGCATCATCCCGGCCATGCGCCGGGCCATCGTGCCCCACGGGGGACCAAGCCGCTCGAACATATTGATGAAGCCGACCCTGTGCACCGCGCGGGCATGGCTGAAGCGCTTGAATCCCTCCTGCCCGTGGTAGGCCCCGATGCCACTTGGACCCACGCCGCCGAACGGCAGGCTTTCCTGCGCGATGTGGAGCAGCGTGCCGTTAAGCGTCACTCCGCCCGATAGTGTCCCGTCGAGCACGCGCTGGTGCGCGGCTTTGTTGTTGCTGAAGCAATAGAGCGCCAGCGGGCGGTCACGCTCATTCACATAGGCGATTGCATCGTCCAGCTTGCGGAACGGGACGATCGGCAGGACCGGGCCGAAGATTTCTTCACTCGCGAGGATCGTCTCTTCAGGCGCGTTCAGCACGACAGTCGGCGGTACCTTGCCGGCCGCGATCGCCTCCTCCTCCTCATAGGTCAGCACCGTGGCTCCGCCGTTGCGCGCCGCGGCCACTGCGTCGAGCAGCCGCTGGCGATGCCGCTCGCTGATCACGCCCGAATAGTCGGGATTGCCTGCAATCTTGGGGTAGCCCTTGCGGACCTCGGCCAGCAGCGCGTTGGCCAAGGCCTCCGCCTTGTCTTCAGGGACCAGCACGTAATCGGGCGCGATGCAGGTCTGACCCGCATTCAGGAACTTGCCGAACGCGATGCTTCGGGCGGCTTTTTCCAATGGGTAATCGTCACACAGGATGACCGGTGATTTGCCGCCCAGTTCCAGCGTGACCGGCACCAGGTTCTCCGCCGCCGCCTTATAGACTTGGCGCCCGACCGACGTGGAACCGGTAAACAGCAGGTGGTCGAATGGGAGGGAGGCGAAAGCCTGCCCCACTTCCACGCCGCCGGTTACGACCGTTGCTTCTTCGGGATCGAAATATTCCGCAATGGCGGCTTTGAGGGTCTCGCTGAATGCGGGGGTCAGTTCGGACGGCTTCAGCATCGCCCGGTTGCCGGCGGCGAATGCGTCGACGAGCGGCGAGAGGGCGAGATTCAGCGGGTAGTTCCACGGCGAGATGATGCCGATGACGCCCAGCGGTTCGTACCGGACCCAGGCCTTGCCGGGTCGGAAGTTGATGCCGACGTGGCGCCGCTCCGGTTGCATCCAGCGGGCGAGGTTGCTTCGGGCATGACGGATCGCGCCAAGGGTCGGGACCAATTCCATCAATTCGGTTTCGATCCGGGCCCGGGTGCCGAAATCCTTGGAAATGGCGTCGGCGAAGGCATCGCCATGCGTCTTCACCAGCGCGGCCAGCCGATTCAAGCGGTCGAGCCGCCGCCCAAGGTCTGCCGGCGCTTCGCGGCGGGACGCCCGGTGCTGCGCATCGAACAGCGCCCGCATTGCGGTGGTCGCGGGGGCGGGGCTGGGCTTGCGAACATCTGCGTCGGCCATCGTCATCTCCGCGAATTGCCGGCGGCTGATAGCTGCGGCAGCGACAATTAGCGCCGATTGTGAAGTCATGCCAAGCGGCTCGTCATCCCAAGCTCCATTCGGTATCCAGCATCCCTAATTCGTCAGTCGAAGGATCAGTGGATGGACAGGGCAAGGCAGATCAATGTCGCGTCTGTCATCGTGGGTACTGCCGCCGGGCTGGCGATGCTGTATTTCCTGCGCGACATCCTGATCCCACTGGTGATCGCGCTGGTGCTGATGGTGCTGGTCCAGGCGTTGGTCCGAGCGATTGGTCATCGCTGGCGCTGGATGCCCGACCTGCTGGTGTCGGTCGTGGCTGCGGTCGTGATCATCGCCATGTTTTCCGTGGCCGTAACCGTCCTCGTCCAGGGCGTGACCCAGATCGTGCAGCAGGGCAGTGCTCTGGTGGCGAGGATCGAAGGGCTTCTGCAGCAGGCGAGCCAGTCGTGGGATCTTCAACAGCCGCTGCATATCTCCACCGTCATCGGCCAGATCAGCGTGCCGCGCATCGCCGGCCAGCTCCTGGCCGGGGTGCAGGGGCTGTTTTCGACCCTGTTGCTGGTGGTTCTCTACTTCGTGTTCTTGCTCGCCGAGCAACGCAAGGTCGCGCGCAAGGTGCGAAACATGGCCGGCAGCCGGTCGCGCTCGGCGATCATCCTCGACGGGCTTGAACAGGTCGGCGAGGATATCCAGACCTATGTCTGGGTGCAGACGCTGACCGGCTTGATGCTCGCCGCCGGCTCGGGCCTCATCATGTTCGCGGTCGGCCTCGACAATGCGCTGTTCTGGACCTTTGTCCTCTTCCTGCTGTCGTTCATTCCGATCCTTGGCGTGACCGTTGGATCGGTCGCGCCCGCGCTGTTCGCCCTGCTGCAATTCCCGACCCTCTGGCAGGCGATCGCGATCTTTGGCGGCATCCAGGTGGTTGCCTTCATCATCGGCAACCTGGTCTATCCAACCATGCAAGCCCAGACGCAGAACATCAGCCCGGTCGCGACTCTGCTGTCGCTGGCATTCTGGACGTCGCTCTGGGGCATGACCGGCGCCTTCCTGTCGGTGCCGCTGACCCTGATCCTGATGCTCATTTGCGCAAAGTTCGACAGCAGCCGCTGGGTAGCGGTGCTCCTGTCGAACGACGGTTCGCCCTATGCGATGAGCAGCGGCGGCAGCAAAGGGCGTCGCTCGATTGAGTCCGCGGAACCCTGACTGCTGCCACTCATTCCCCATACTTCGGCACGAAGGGCGAGGAACGGCGATGCGGTGGTCGATGATGGTTTTGGGCGCGACCCTGGTGGGCGGCTGCGCGACGACAAACAATTCCGCTGCCGGCGTTACCCACCTCGTTTGTGGATCGACGATCCGTCTCGACATCAGTCATGACGGCAGCGCCGCGACCGTTCGCGACAGCGAAGGGCGCGAGTTCGTTCTGTCGCGCGTGCCGTCGGATCTCGGCGTCCGTTATGCCGGTCAAGGCATTTCCGTCCTCCGTTCGGGCGACAACTACGTGTACACCGACATCAACAACGCAACCCTCCCCTGCGACCGCCTTCAGCGGTAATGATTGGTGATTGGTAGGGCGGGTCCGGCGGGTCTCGCACAGTGAGGCGCTGGGTCGTCTGGACTGGCTCGCTAGTCGTCGGCTTCCTCGCGACCATCCTTGTTGTTCGGGCGCTCAATCCGCTTCCTGGCCTAGCCGGCCGGCAGATATCCCGAGCAATCGAGCCCGACGGCACCACTTCGCTCGCTCGATCAATTCGGGATCAGCTGCGGACCCGCCCGGGTCAGTCCGGGCTCCGACTGCTGTGGGACGGGCGCGAAGCATTCGCCACCCGCATCCTGATGGCGCGGGCAGCGGAACGAAGCATCGATATTCAATATTACATCTGGCACGACGACCTGACGGGCGGCTTGCTGTTCGACGAGGTGCGCGCCGCTGCGAATCGGGGCGTTCGGGTCCGGCTTCTGCTTGACGACAACAACACGGCCGGCCTCGATCCGCTGCTGGCGCGGCTGGCAGCGCATCCGAATATCGAACTTCGGCTGTTCAATCCTTTCACGATTCGCTGGCCGAGGCTGCTGGGTTGGGTCGCCGACTTTGGCCGCTTGAATCACCGGATGCACAACAAATCGTTTACCGTCGACAATCAGGCAACGGTGATCGGAGGCCGCAATGTCGGGGACGAATATTTCGGGGCGGGGGGCGGAGCTCTGTTCGTGGATCTTGATACCCTCGCGATCGGCCCGATCGTACAGGACACGTCGCAAGACTTTGATGGTTACTGGAACAGCGCGTCCGCCTATCCCGCCGAGACTATCCTGGACGAAAACGCACTTGCGGTTCCCCCTAAGCGCGCTGATCGCCGTACTGAGGCGGCCAGGGACTATATGCGGTCCATTCGGGAAACGCAGGTCGTTCAGCGGCTAAGCGCTGGTAATCTTCCGCTCAGCTGGGCCAATGTCACGCTGGTCAGTGACGACCCCGCCAAGGCGCTTGGCCAGGTCAAACGCAGCGAGCTCCTGATCACACAGCTGGAGCAAATCCTGGGCGTGCCTACGAACCGGCTGGGGCTGGTTTCCGGCTACTTCGTGCCGACCGAAGGGCTGGTGGCAAAGCTTGGCGCGACAGTCGATCGCGGGGCTCGCGTACAGGTCGTCACGAACGCCTTCGAGGCCACGGACGTCCCGATTGTCCACTCCGGATACGCAGGTGATCGAACGCCGCTGCTGCGCTCCGGGGTGCGTTTGTGGGAATTGAAACGGGAGGTCGGAGCGATCGCGGCCGCACGAAGTTGGCGCGGAACGGGGCGCGGCAGTGGCACTCCGGGCAGTGGCGGCAGCGGTTCGGCCAGCGGCGTCCCGCAAGGCGCCGGGCAGGCCCTGCACGCCAAGACTTTCACGGTTGACGGGCGCCGACTGTTCGTTGGCTCCTTCAATCTCGACCCGCGCTCGGCGCGGCTCAATACGGAGCTTGGCTTCGTCATCGACAGTCCCGCGCTGACCGGCTTCGTCGAGCAGCGTCTGGCTGATGCGTTACCCGCTGCCGCCTACGAGGTCCGGCTGGATCGTGACGGAGGTCTGGAATGGGTCGAGCGGCAGGGCGGTCGGCAAATCGTTCACCGGACCGAGCCCGGCACCACGGGCTGGAGCCGGCTGGTCATTGCAGGCCTATCCCTATTGCCGGTGGAATGGTTGTTATGAGATCGCCGTAACGGCTGGACGGATCTAGCGACTCAACTCTGTCGGCTCGGGCAGGAACCCGGTTGTTGCCGATGACCAAGCACTTTTGAACGAAGGACTTTGAGATGGCGGACACCGAAGCGCGCATGCCGGCTCTGTTCATCGGTCATGGCAGCCCGATGAACACGCTGGAACAGAATGATTTCACCCGCGCATGGGCCGGCATGGGTCGAGACCTGCCGCGACCGCGCGCCATTCTGGTCGTGTCGGCCCATTGGTTCATTGGCGCGACGGCGGTCACGGCCATGGCGCGACTGCGGACCATTCATGATTTCTACGGCTTTCCGCCCGCGCTCAACGAGTTCCAGTATCCGGCGCCCGGGCTTCCCGAGCTTGCAGAGGAAATCGCGGAAGAGGTGAAGCCGACCTGGGTCGGTCTCGACCAGGATCAATGGGGCCTCGATCATGGCACTTGGAGCGTGCTTGCCCACCTGTATCCGGACGCGGATATTCCGGTGGTTCAGCTTTCCATCAACGCGCTAAAACCGATGAACTATCATTTGGACCTGGGTGCCCGGCTGTCCGCGCTACGCGACCGCGGGGTCATGGTGCTGTCCAGCGGCAACGTCGTTCATAACCTGCCCCGGGTGCAATGGCACGATCCCGATGGCGCGTTCGACTGGAACGAGCGCTTCGATCGAGCCGCCGAGCAATTGCTGACGGAAGATCCCTCGGCAGTCCTGAAGCTCGTTGAGCATCCAGATTACGCGATGGCGGTCCCTACACCAGATCATTTCATCCCGCTGCTCTACACGGCGGGGTTGGCCGCAGCGCAGAACAAGGGCGCGAAGGCGCTGGTACGCGGCTATGCGATGGGGTCATTGTCGATGACCTGCTACGGCGTCGACGTGGATGCGGAATGTCCGATAGCGGCCGATGGCGCTGCCACAATCCCCAGCGACGTGCCCGCCGACCAGAGCAACATCTGACGGGGTCGCTACGGACGCGTCAGATCCCTTGCTCGACTGCAGGCCAGGCACCGGCCTGGTGACCCCTACGGGACTCGAACCCGTGTTTTCGCCGTGAGAGGGCGACGTCCTAGACCGCTAGACGAAGGGGCCGTGAAGCGGGAGAGGGGCGCATATGGCGGCGTGGGCGGTGCTAGTCAATCAGGCGATCAGCCGCTCCGCTGGGGCCTGACGGGCGGCGAGCCAATGGGCGATGATCGCGGCGATGCGGGGGGCGGCGTGCCCGTCACCATAGGGCAGGCATGGCCGCGCCATCGCGGCGAGCGCGTCCGGATTCTCCAGCAGCGATCGGGCAGCGGCAACGATGCGAAGGGTCTCGGTTCCCACCATCAGCATGTTGCCGCTGGCGATGCCTTCCGGGCGTTCGGTCTTGTCGCGCAGGACGAGCAGCGGAACGCCGAGCGCAGGGGCCTCTTCCTGAAGGCCGCCGGAATCGCTGAGCACCAGCGTGGCCGATCGAACGGCAGCGATCATTTCCGGATGCTCCATCGGTTGGAGCAATGCGACGCCAGACCGGCCGGCCAGCATATCTGTCATGGTCGCGGCCTGGGCCGGGTTGGGATGCAGAACGACATCGACCTGCCGGTTGCCCTTATCGGCGAGGGCAACAAGGGCGGTGGCAATCGGGCGGAATGCGTCGGCCCAATTCTCGCGGCGGTGGCAGGTCACCAACAATCGCTGGCGCCCGGAGGTCGGCGTGGACGACGCAGGTAGCGGGCCGACCAATCCGGCGAGTGCGTCGATGGCGGTGTTGCCAGTGACATGGATCTCGCCGCGCACCCGTTCGGCACGAAGATTGGCTGCGCTCAGCTGGGTGGGGGCGAAGAGCAGTTCGGCGTCGGCGTCGATGGCGACGCGGTTATCTTCTTCCGGCCAGGGAAGCAGGGGGTCGTGGGTGCGCAGGCCCGCCTCGACATGCCCGACCGGCGTTCCGGTAACGAAGCCCGCGAGCGCGCCGCCCAGCGCGCTGGAGGTGTCGCCTTGGACGAGCAGTAGCTCGGGTCGCTGAGACATTAGGGCAGGGACCAGCGTCTCGCAGACATCGCGGCTGAACAGGTGCGGATTGGGACGGCCGCGGCAGCCGAGCAGCAGCGTCGCCCGGCCGGCAAGGCCGAAGGCGGCAAGGTCGAGCGAGGGATGTTGGCCCGTGACGACCAGCAGCGGGACCAGTCCTCGCGCTTCGAGGGCGTGGACAACCGGGGCAAGCTTGATCGCTTCGGGCCGAGTGCCGATGACGATCCAGACGGACGCAGAAAACACGAAGGAAGCCCCTGAAAAGAGGAGCGATCCGGCGCGGCGAGAAGTGGACGCAAACTCCGCGCTTGGCAAGCTGGCGCACTGCGGGAGTTTGTTTATAACGGGATAAGGGGAGCAGATTGGGGGGATCGATGCGCGGCTGGCAGCAGGACGATGGACGATGCTGATCGCGCAGATCACGGACCTTCACATCGGCTTCGACCGCGATAATCCGCATGAGCTGAACGTCCGCCGCCTGAACATGGTCGTCGACCAGATCGGCGAAATCCGGCCCCGCCCCGATCTGCTGATCGTCAGCGGCGACCTGGTCGAGCATGGCGACGACCAGGGGGCTTATGACCATGTTCACGCGCTTGTCGGGCGATGGCAGGGACCGGTGCTGTTCGCCGTCGGCAACCACGACAGCCGTGCGGAATTTTCGGCGGAATTTCCGAACGTGCCCAGAGATGCCAATGGCTTCGTTCAGTACGAAGCCGAGCACGGCGGCCTGAGGTTCATCGTGCTCGATACGCTCGACGAGGGGCGGCATGGCGGGACCTTCTGCGAGGCGCGCGCGGCATGGCTAGCCGAGCGGCTGGCGGAGCGGCCCGACCAGCCGACGGTGCTGGTGTTGCACCACCCGCCGCTGGACACCGGCATTCCATGGATGAGTGCACTGCCGCATGAAGGGTGGGTAGAGCGGTTGCGCGCCGTGGTCGCGCCTGCTGCGCAGGTGAAGGCGATGCTGTGTGGCCATGTTCACCGGCCGATCGCGGCAAGCTTCGCCGGCAAGCCGCTGGTGGTGGCGCCCTCGACCGCGCCGCTGGTCGCGTTGGACCTTGATGATGTCGACCCGATGTACCCCGATGGGCGAGCGCTGATCATCGCCGATCCGCCTGCCTTCGCACTGCACGACTGGGACGGCGAACGGCTGCTTACGCACTTCGAGGTCGCCGGGCCGCGCCACGTGCTCGCGACCTATGATTCCAATCTTCAGCCGATGATGAAAGCGTTTCTGGCAGAACGCGGAACCGGCTGAGCCCTAGCGGAAGTTGTCGGCGTAGGCCTGCAGCTTCAGCTTCACCGGCGGCGCGGGGACGATGTGGTAGGCAAAGCCGTGTTTTTCCGCATAGGCGACGGCCTCTTCCCTGGTGTCGAACGCGAGCCGAACCTGCGTTCGGGTGTCGGCATTGCCGACCCAGCCCATCAGGGGGTCATGCCGCTGCGGCCGGCTGTTTTCGAACTCCAGCGTCCATTTGCCGGTCTTGGCACGGCCGGAAGAGGTGGTCTTGCGATCCTGCTCGATGATGCGGGCGGTGGGCATGGTGCGGCTCACGTGGCGGATGATGCCCGACAAATCAAGCGCGCCGGCCCTCGGCCCGCTTGGTGCGCAGCGTCGGGGCGGCAGTGGCGGGATCGTCGGGCCAGGGATGCCTGGGATAGCGCCCGCGCATCTCCTTGGCGACGTCGCGCCAGCTGCCGGTCCAGAAGCTGGGCAAGTCGCGGCTGGTCTGAATGGGCCGCCCGGCAGGAGAGGTGATGGCGAGCGTCAGCGGCACTCGGCCGTTCGCCAGCATCGGGTGGTCCGCAAGCCCGAACAGCGCCTGCGCCCGAACCTCGACGGTCGGACCGCCGGCCGCGAGGTAGTCGATCGGGTGCCGGCTTCCCGCCGGAGACGCGAAATCGGCCGGGGCAAGTTGGTCCAGTCGACGCCTGCCGTCGTAGCCGAGGAGGTTGTCGAGTGCCTGCCGCAGGGCGAAAACATCGATGTCCGACAGCCGCCGCTTGCCCGCAAGCAAGGCCGGGAGCCACTCCTCGAGCCGCTCAAGCAAACTCTCGTCGCCGAGCGACGGAATGGCGGGGTCATGGGCGGCGGCGAAAGCGGCACGGGCCCGGACCTGAGCGGCCGTATCGGTCCAGGGGAGTAGGTGGAGGCCATGCGCGCGAACGCCCGCCAGCAACGCATTCTCGATGGAGGCTTGGTCGGGCCTGGGATCTGGGCCGCTCGACAGGCGGATGGCGCCAAGCTGGCGGGTGCGGGTCGGGGTCACCGCCCCGGTGGCTGGATTGAAGCTGCCGTCGTGCCGGCTTTCAACGCGATCCGCGAATAGGGCGAGCACGTCCGCTTCCTCGATCGCGGCGGCGGAGAGGATGCGTGCCCCCGACGCAGCGCCGGCGACCTCCGCAACCGCGAGCCAGGGCGAACGGGCAAGCGGGGAGGTCGGGTCGAGGCGGAAGCCGCGACCGCCCACGCTTTGCCAATGTTCCCCGCTTGTATCGCGGCGGCGTGACAGGCGATCGGGGAAGGCGAGGGCGATTGCGAGCGGCAGTCCTTCTGCCTGTCCTTTCGGCTGATCGGAAGCAGCCCAGCGCCGCGCCATTCGCCTTGCGCCCTCGGCCCGTGGCGAGCGGTCGTTCATCCAGCGCCGCAGTCGAAGCTCCAGATCAGGGTCATTACCGCCAAGTTTGCGCTCGGTCAGCAAAGCGGCGGCATGCGCGGCCGCCGCCCCGTACCCGCGCGCTTGCGCCTCGATCAGCATGTGGGCGAGGCGGGGTTCGAGTGGTAGACGGGCAATGGCGCGACCGTGGTCGGTGATACGCCCGTCGTTCCCAAGAGCTCCCAGTGCGAGCAGCCGGTCACGGGCTTCCGCCAGACCCGCCGGCGGGGGCGGATCGAGGAAGGGCAGGCGCGCCGGGTCCGCCTCCCCCCACAACAGGCAGGTCAAGAGCAGGCTCGACAGGTCGGCCTCGAGGATTTCGGGCGGGTCATGGGCCGGGAGGCCGGCGTTTGCGCCTTCCTCCCACAAGCGGATCGCGATGCCGGGCGCCTGGCGGGCGGCGCGGCCGGCGCGCTGGGTGATGGCGGCGCGGCTGGCGCGTTCGGTGACGAGCCGGGTAAGGCCGGCCCCCCGATCGTAGCGCGGACGGCGGGCAAGCCCACTGTCGATCACGATGCGAACGTCCTCCAGCGTGACGCTGGTTTCCGCGATGCTGGTCGCGAGCACCAGCTTGCGGGTGCCGGGCGCAGGCGCCGCAAGCGCGGCCCGCTGGTCGCGCGGATCGACACCGCCATGCAGCTTGTGGAGAACGGTTCCGGCCGGCAGCGCGCCAAGCGAGTCGGCGGTGCGCTCGATCTCGGCCACGCCGGGCAGGAAGGCGAGCAGCGATCCGGAGTGTTCGGCCAGAGCACGGCGACAGGCGGCCGCAATCTGCGGCTCGATCCGTGCAACCGGATCGCGCCCGATATGGTGGAGGGTGAGTGGGTGGCTCTTGCCTTCGCTCTCGATGCGCGGCGGGTCGCCGAGCAACCGGCCGAAACGCTCGCCGTCCAGCGTCGCGGACATGGCGACGATCCGCAGGTCATCCCTCAGTGCCGCTGCGGCATCGAGCGTCAGGGCAAGGGCAAGGTCATTGTCGAGGCTGCGTTCGTGCACTTCGTCGAACAGGACGGCGGACACGCCGGCAAGCTCCGGGTCGGCCTGGATGCGCGACAGGAACACGCCGTGGGTCATGGTGATGATGCGGGTGGACTTGCCCGTCCGGCTGTCCAGCCGGGTCTGGTAGCCAATGGTGCCGCCGGGCTCCTCGCCCAATTGCAACGCCATGAACTCGGCCGCCGAGCGGGCGGCAAGGCGTCGGGGGACGAGCAGCAGGACCTGGCCGGTGCACCACGATTCCGTAAGCAGAGCCGGCGCGACGGCGGTAGTCTTGCCCGCACCCGGCGGGGCGATCAGCAGCGCGCGCGGTTGGTCGCGCAGGGCGGCGACGAGGTCGGGGAGGACGGCCTGGATCGGGAGCGGACGGCCGCTCATTGCGCCCCCTCCGCAAGTGCAACTTGGACGAGTTGGACATTAGGTCCCCCATTTGTTCGCCTACGGTTGCGAAGCGGCAGCGGGATCGGGGGGAGGCTAGCCGGGCGAGCGGGCTCGGTCATGAAGTCTGCAGTGGCAGATCGGCGGCAAGTAGGACAGGGTTTTGATCCGTCGGTCGATGCTTTGACGTCCGCTTAACCAAGCCGCACTATGCGGGACGAATGAACCGCCAGCACTTGCCCGAGATCGACGCACTGCGCGGGTTGGCGGCATGCGGCGTCGCCTTCTTTTCGCACTTCAACCTGTTGAGCGGCGTGCGCGGTGGTCCGCTGGCGGAGGTGGGTCCGTTCGGGTGGTTGTACGAGGACGGCACGTCGCTGGTCGACCTGTTCTTCGTGCTGTCGGGCTTCGTCATGTCGCATGTTTATCTCGACCGGGAGCGCGGCGGCTTGAGCGACGGCGTGACCTGGCGCGATTACATCGTTAGCCGCTGGGCCCGGCTCTACCCGCTGCATCTGGCAACGCTGATCCTGGTCGCGCTGCTGCTGACCATGCCCTCGATTCTGGCGGTCTATGGCGGGCGGCCACACGACGCGTATCACTTCGTGCTCAACCTGCTGTTCCTGCAGCGCAGCGGGCTTGAGGAGTATCACAGCTTCAATATCGCGGCCTGGTCGCTGACGTCGGAGATAGCTGCCTATCTGGTCTTCTTCACGACCGTGCGTTGGATGCCGGGGCGCCTGCCAATCCGCTATCTGCTGGTGTTGCTGGCGTCGCTCGTGCTGCTGTTGAGCGGCGTACTGAACCTGTATGTTGTGCGCGGCCTGTTCGGTTTCACCGCCGGATGCCTGCTGTGGCACGCCTGGCCACAGGTGCAGAGGATCCCCGCGGCGGTGCTCGGGATGGTGCTGGTCGCCGGCTTCATCGTCACTTTTCGGGTGCTGGACATCGGGCGGCTGGACCAGCTGCTGTCGTCCGCGCTGGTCTGGCCGGCGCTGATCGCGCTGGCATGCCGGGAGCCGTTCTCACGGCTGGCCCGGACGCGCCTGCTGCAGTGGCTCGGGGCAATCAGCTTCTCGGTCTATCTGCTGCACATGCCGATCTATATGCTGCGGCCGCTGGTCGTCGGAGTGGAGCCGGTGCCGGAAGCGTGGTGGGGCGTCGCGAATATCGTTTCGGCCGCACTCGTGTTGGCGGCCTCGCATTATAGCTATCGCTATTTCGAGACACCGGCCCGGATCGCCATTCGCCGGCTGAACGAGCGCACGTGCGCGGCGACGATGCAGCGGGGGTTGGGCCAGCCCACCTGAACTAAGCGAGCGCGGAGGAAAGGCGATGGCTTCGTCTCTCAGCGTCGCTATACCGGCTGAGGAGTGAGCGGGAGACAGCCGTGTTCCTGGCGTTGTCGATGCTGTTGCAGGCGAGTGCTGACGCGCCCGGCCGGATCGATCTTACACTGACGGATCCATGCTCGCGCCGAGGAAAAGATGCCGATGTCGTCGTCTGCGGCCGAAAGGACAGCCGCAGCCCTTACCGGCTGCCGCAGATCGCCGAAGAGCCCACCGGGCCGATCAAGGCCGAGAAGAGCCTGGGAAAGGGAACGGTCCTCGCAGCCGAAACCGAACACGCCAATGTGGGCGGGTTCCCGTCGAACCGGATCATGGTCCGGCTCAAAATAAAGTTCTGAAAATCCAGGCAGCCCGGCAAGGCCGCCAGCCTTTAATGCCGGGCGAAGACCGTCGCCTTGCCGTCCTTGCCGATCAACATGGTGGCATAAGGTTCGCGGTGATTGCCATGCTCCATGCCGGGCGAGCCCATCGGCATGCCGGCAACGGCGATCCCGCGCGCCTTCGGCTTTTGCGCGAGCAGGCGCTTGATGTCGGCCGCAGGAACATGCCCTTCGATCACATAGCCGTTCACGACGCTGGTGTGGCAGCTGGCAAGGCTGTCGGGAACGCCCAGACGCTTCTTGACCGCCGCCATGCCCTCGGTCGCGACCGTCTTCACCTGAAAGCCGTGCTGCTGAGCATATTCGGCCCACTTGCCGCAGCAGCCGCAGGTCGGCGACTTGAACATGGTCATGGTCGCGGCGTGGGCGGCGGAGCCGAGGGTGAGGGCGGCGAAGGCGACGAGGCCGTAGATGCTCTTGCGGTTGATCATGCATTTGAATTGTCAGAAAAGACCACGGATTTCAACTAGATGTTGCCGAAGCAATCGCATTGAGGGGAGCAGGACTCGGGAAGCCATTGGTTCATGATATACTCCCGACTCCGGTAAGCCTGTATCTGTGGAGGGTTCCATGAGATTGCTCTGCCTGATGGCGGTTTGCGCCACCGTCCTGACCAGTCTGCCCCTGAGCACCCTGGCCGCGGCTGTTCCGCGCGAGGATAATCGCGAGATCAAGTCGACGTGCGAGACTCTGTTGCGAAACGACTATGAGGGTTTCCCGATCAGCCTGGGAGAGTGCATCGCGGGTGAGCGCGTCTCGGCCCAAGGCCGTGCAGCCCTGGAATGCCGGTTCCTGCTGGAAACCGGGCAGTTGCCCGCCGAGGGATATTCGGATTTCCCGACCTGCGTGCGCCTCTATCCGGAGACCGAGTTCCCGCCGCAGTAGGCAAGCGCGGCCTCAGTAAGCCCGGGCAACCGCGAACTCGACGGCGTCCGTCAGGGCGGACTTGGCCTTGCCGGCCGGGAACATGGCGAGCGCGTCGATCGCGCGGCGGGCGTAAAGGCGGGCGCGTTCCAGCGTATCGACAATCGCACCGGTGTCGCGCAACAGCCCGATCGCGTGGACGAGATCGTCGTCGCCGACCCGCTCACCACTGATCGCCTGAGCCCAGAAGCGCCGGTCCGCCTCGGACCCGCGGGCATGGGCAAGGATGATCGGCAGGGTCATCTTGCCGTCGCGGAAGTCGTCGCCGAGGTCCTTGCCGCTGGTCGCTTTCTCGCTGGTGTAGTCGATGGTGTCGTCGACCAGTTGGAAGGCGATGCCAAGATTCCGGCCGTAGCTTTCGAGCGCGTCTTCCGCTTCTTCGCCAGCCTCGGCCACGACGGGGGCGATGCGGCAGGCGGCGGCGAACAGGGCGGCGGTCTTGGCCTGGATGATGCGCAGATACTTGTCCTCATCCGTGCCGATCTGACGCTGGGCGGTCAGCTGATCCACCTCGCCCTCGGCAATGACGGCGCTTGCGTGGGACAGGATGCGCAGCACCTTCAAGGACCCGTCCTCGACCATCAGTTCGAAAGCGCGGGAAAAGAGGAAGTCACCGACCAGCACGCTGGCGGGATTGCCCCAGATCAGGTTGGCGGTCCGCTTGCCCCGCCGCATGCCCGAGCCGTCGACCACGTCGTCGTGGAGCAGGGTGGCGGTGTGGATGAACTCCACCGCGGCCGCCAGCCTGTGGTGGCGGGTGCCGGGGTAGTCGAGCAGACAGGCGCTGGCGAGCGTCAGCATTGGCCGCATGCGCTTGCCGCCGCCCGCGATGAGGTGGCCGGCAAGCTCGGGTATCAGCACCACTTCCGATTGCATCCGGTCGAGGATGATGGCGTTGACGCCGTTCATGTCGGCGGCGGTCAGCGCGATCATCGGGTCGAGCGACGGGGCGCGGCTTGGGGTCAGCGAGTGGAGGGAGGCGGTCACGGGGGCGAGTTAGTCGCGGTTGGGAGTGGGGGCAAGCCTAGCCGGCGGGCAGCTTCAGCCGGGCAAGCAGGCCCCCGAGGTCCTCGCTTTCCTCCAGCGTGACGGAGCCGCCGTAGATTTCAGCAACGTCGCGGACAATGGCGAGGCCGAGGCCGGTGCCCGGCTTGCCGGTGGTGTCGAGCCGCTTGCCGCGGGTAAAGAGTTCGGTGCGCAGGGCGGCGGGAATGCCCGGGCCGTCGTCCTCGACCGCGATGGAGATGTCGGTGCCGCTTCGCTCAACGGTAACGAACACGCGGCCGCCGCCGTATTTCGCGGCGTTCTCGACGAGGTTACCGAGCATTTCGTCGAGGTCCTGGCGTTCGACCCGGACCTCGGCGCGCTTCTCGCCGGCGATATCCACCGCAACGCCTTCGTACATGCGCTCCACCGCCCGCTGGACCGCCGTGAGGCTTTCCCACACCGGCGCGCGGGCTTGTGCGGAGGCGCGGCGGCCGATGGCGCGGGCGCGGGCGAGGTGATGGTCGACCTGTCGCCGCATGGTCGTCGCTTCCCGGCAGACGGTGTCGGCAAGGTCGGGCGCAGCGGCTGTGGCGGCGTTGGTGATGACCGTGAGTGGAGTCTTCAGCGCATGGGCGAGGTTGCCGGCATGGCGGCGCGCTTCTTCCGCCTGATCCTCGTTGTGGGCGAGGAGCTGGTTGATCTCTTCGGTCAGGGGCCTGATCTCGTCCGGGAAGTCGTCGGGGATGCGGGTCTTGGCGCCTGAGCGGATCGCCATCACCTCGCTTCGGACGCGGCGGAGCGGCCACAGGCCATAGAGCGTCTGCAGCGCGGCGAGGACGACGAGACCAAGGCCCAGGACGAAGAAGCTCCAGCCGAGGGTGGTGCGGAGTTCGGCTACGTCCTTGTCGATGGCTTCACGACTCTGGGCGACCTGAAAACGCCAGCGTGTTTCCGAGCCGGGGAGAATTACGTCGCGTTCGACGATCCGGAGTGGCTCGTCCACAAATTCGCTGCTGTCGTAGAAGTGCGGTTCGACGTGGAAGTAATTGTCCTTCACCTCCAGCCGGCGATCCCACAACGACCGCGACGGGAAGCTATCCGCGCCGATCCCGCTGATCTGGAAATAGAGCCCCGAGTTGGGTTCGATGAAGCGCTGGTCGGCGGGCGGGCGGTTGAAGGCGACCTCGCCTTCCGGATCGATCTCCGAGGCAGCGATCATGGCGTTGACGACATATTCCAGCTGGGCGTCGAAATTGCGCACCAGGCTGTTGGTCAGCACGCGGTCGAGCGCGAAGCCGCCGACAAGCAGAAGCAGCGAGATCCACAGCGCCGCGACAACGATCATGCGGCGGGTAAGCGATCCGGTGCCGCGCGGTCGCAATGCCACCGCGGGACCTTCCGCCGGAGCCTTGGAGCCCGCGGCTAGGCCGGGGGCTTCGGCATTCACGCCGCCTGTTCCTCCAGGCTGTAGCCGAGGCCGCGAATGGTGGTGATGACGTCGGCGCCAAGCTTCTTGCGGATGCGAGTCACGAAGACCTCGATCGTGTTGGAGTCACGGTCAAAGTCCTGGTCGTAGATATGCTCGATGAGTTCGGTGCGGCTGACCACCTTGCCCTTGTGATGCATCAGGTAGGACAGCAGCTTGTATTCCTGCGCGGTCAGCTTCACTGGCTCACCCGCCTTGGTCACCTTGCCCGAGCGCGTATCGAGCCGGATATCGCCGGCGATCAGTTCAGACGAGGCATTGCCGGACGAACGGCGGATCAGCGCGCGCAGACGAGCGATCAGTTCCTCGGTCTGAAAGGGCTTGGCGAGATAGTCGTCGGCCCCGGCGTCGAGGCCGGCGACCTTGTCCGACCAGCTGTCGCGGGCAGTCAGCACCAGCACCGGCATCTTGCGCCCCTCCTTGCGCCAGCGATCGAGCACGGTCAGGCCGTCGACCTCGGGCAGACCGAGGTCGAGAACGACCGCGTCATAACTTTCGGTCGAACCCAGGTAGTGGCCGTCCTCGCCATCGGTGGCGAGGTCGACGGCATATCCGGCGCCTTCCAGGGTCGAGCGAAGCTGCCGCCCCAGATTGGGTTCGTCCTCGACGATCAGCACGCGCATCAGTTCGTTTCCTTGTTCCGTTTGGGGCGATGAACACCCGCGAAGCTGAACGGTTGCTTAGACGGAACGATTAAGAAGGGGGAGAGGGCGCGAAACGCCTGATCGTCCTTGCGGGCATAGCGACACGCCAGCTCCCGGGACTGGACTGGCGTGTCGCTCCGCCCCTCGCAATGACGAAAATCAGTTGTCGGACCGCCCAACGATGCGGCCGGTCGCGGCGTCGACATCGACCCAGATGACCCGGCCGCCGCGCATGAACTTCAGCCGATAGTTGCGGCCGTTGAATTCAGGTCCAAGATAGTCGGCGCCGTCCATGAACGGCATGACCCGGCGCTCGATCGAGCGGAGCGGCATCGAGCGACCTTCCTGGGTCGCCTTGAACGCGCGATCCTGGTCACGCGGACGCTGGGCCGTCGCGGGTGCGGCAAGCAGGCCGGCGCCAATGGTCGCGGCAAGAAGGGTACGAAACAGGTTCATGCGAATCTCTTGAACCGGCTTGTAGCACAGCGCTTTGAATGAGTTATGAATAGTGCGGTCAGCGTTCCGGCAGCCATTTGGGCGCGTTGACGGCTGGACCCGGGCGCGTGCCGGGGTAGAGGGGCGTCATGGCTGCCCCGATCCTATCATTTGAAAACCTCGGCCTCGTGCAGGGCGACGGCTGGTTGTTCCGCCAGCTCGACATTCATATCGGGGCCCGCGACCGGCTGGCGCTGATCGGGCGCAACGGCGCGGGCAAGACGACGCTGCTGAAATGCCTGGCCGGCACGATCGACACCGATGAGGGGCGGCGCACCATCGTGCCGGGCACGAAAGTGGTGCTGCTCGAGCAGGACCCGCCGATGGGCGCACACCGAAGGCTGGAGGACTGGGTCCTGGCCGGCGACGACGCTCCGGCCGCGCACGAGGCGGCGGCGATCGCCACGCAGCTTGGCATCGACCTTTCGCGCGACGCGGCTACCGCGAGCGGTGGCGAGCGGCGGCGGGCGGCGATCGTCCGGGCGCTGGCCCAGGAACCGGACGTGCTGCTGCTGGACGAGCCGACCAATCATCTCGACCTGGCCGCGATTGACTGGCTGGAAGAATGGCTTGGGCGGTTCAAGGGCGCCTTCGTGGTGATCAGCCACGATCGGACCTTTCTAACTCGGCTGACCAGAAGCTGCCTGTGGCTGGACCGCGGCATCATGCGGCGGGCCGAGATCGGCTTCGGCGGGTTCGATGCGTGGACGGAACGGGTTTACGAAGAGGAAGAGCGCGCCGCCGACAAGCTGGACGCCAAACTGAAGCTGGAGCTGCACTGGCTGCAGCGCGGGGTTACGGCCCGCCGCCGCCGCAATCAGGGGCGGCTGGCCAAGCTCAACGAGATGCGCGCTACGCGGGCCGCGATGATCGGTGGACCCGGGGTCGCGAAACTCGGGCTGGTCAAGGACGACAGCAAGACCAAGAGCGTGATCGAGGCGGAAGGGGTGTGGAAGTCCTACCCCGCGGCTGAGCCTGGGACAGGCGGCGACCGCACCGTCATCCGCGACTTCTCCCTGCGGATCCAGCGTGGCGACCGGATTGGCATCGTCGGTGCGAACGGGGCAGGCAAGACCACCTTGCTGAAGCTGCTGACCGGCGAACTGCAGCCCGACCAGGGCCGCATCACGCTGGCCAAGACATTGTCGGGCATCGTCATCGACCAGCAGCGCAAGCTGATGTCGCCCGACAAGCGCGTTCGCGACGTATTGGCGGGGGGCGGGGACTGGATCGACGTGCGCGGCGTCAAGAAACACATCAAGGGCTATCTGAAGGAATTCCTGTTTTCGCCCGATATGACGGAAACGCCGGTCGGTGCGCTGTCCGGCGGCGAGCGGTCGCGGCTGTTGCTGGCGCGCGAATTCGCCCGGGCGTCCAACCTGCTGGTGCTGGACGAGCCGACAAACGATCTGGACCTGGAAACGCTGGACCTGCTGCAAGAGGTGATCGCCGACTATGAAGGCACCGTGCTGCTGGTCAGTCACGACCGCGATTTCCTCGACCGTACGGTGACGGTGACGCTGGGCCTCGACGGGTCGGGCAAGGTGGATATCGTGGCCGGCGGCTACGAAGACTGGGTGCGGCAGCGCAGTGGACCGCGCGGGACGCCGGCGAGGGTCAAGGCATCTGCCGGGTCGCCGCCCGCTCCGCCGCCGGCCGCGACCAAATTGTCCTACAAGGACCAGCGCGACCTCGACCGGCTGCCCGGCGAGATCGAGAAGCTGGAGGCGGCGATCGTCAAGGACGAAGCCGCGCTGGCCGACCCGGACCTTTATACCCGCGACCCCAAGCGGTTCGCCGCGTTGATGGACCACATCGCCAGTCTGCGAGCGGACAGGGACGCCGCGGAACACCGCTGGCTGGAGGTGGCCGAAATGGCGGAGCAACTGGCGGGAGGCTGACGATGCGCGAAGTGGATTTCACCAGTTGGAGCGGCCTGCTGTCCACTGTCCTCGGCCTGGCGCTGATCACCCTGGTTGCGGTCGGCATCCGCCTGCTGGTGATGACCACCATCCAGAAAAAGCGCGAGCGGGAGAACCGCCAGATCAACGAGCGGCTGCGGACCCTGATCGCGGCCTACAAGACGCTGGGCGGATCCTTCACCGGCGACCTGAGCGTCGATCCGCGTCACCTGCGCGACCTGCGGGAACTGGCCGGGCAGGACCCGCTGATCGAGCAGGCAACGGCCAACGAGCGCGCCCGGCGGATGCGCGACGCGGTGGAAGCAGCCCTGTCCGACATCATCCTGCTGGGCACCGACGAGCAGGTCCGGCTGGCCGCCGCGGCCGCGCGTGAAATGGTGGCGGGCCGCGCGGTGCACACCGGGGAGCTGGTGGTATCGCTGCGCAACTTCATCCGTGAAGCGCTGGACCTCGACGGCATTCCGCCGGACCTGGAAATTCCCCGGCAAGGGCCGCTGCGGCCGGTGACCGGAGGCGGGCGCGGGCGGGGTGAGGGCAGTCGCGAAGGGGGTGAACGGGGCGGTCGCGGCAGCGGCGCGGGCGCGGGCGCGGGCGCGGGCATGGCGGCCGGCGGCGGGCTTGGAGTGGGGATGGGGGCCGGATTGGCCGGCAGTTCCAGTCAGCCGGACGGGCTTGCGGAGGAAGATCCCACGCGCTCCGCTCCGCCGGTTTGAAAGCGTCGCCGGGACGGGTTAGCTTTGTGCTTATCCGCAGCGATGAACTGCGGCGTTGAACCGAGCGGAAAGGACGGCGGTGACATGACCCACCGGTTTGCGACTGCGGTTGTCGCATCGGCCCTCGCCTGTGCCGCCGCCCCGGCCGTCGCGGCAGGGGCCAAAGTGTCGTCTCCGGCCGCGCTCGCGCGGGAGGCCGAACGGCTGAAGCCGGGCGATTGGGTGTGGGCGCCGGACGTCGCACCGCGCGGGCCGGTCCTTGTCTATGTCGACCTCGATCGGCAGCGGGCGACGGTGTACCGCAACGGCGTCCGGATCGGGGTCAGCACCATTTCCTCGGGCAGGCCGGGGTATGAGACCCCCTCGGGCGTGTTTACCATCCTGCAGAAGAACCGCGATCATCGCAGTTCGACCTATGACAATGCGCCGATGCCCAACATGCAGCGGCTGACCTGGAAGGGCGTGGCGCTGCACGCCGGCAACTTGCCCGGCTATCCGGCGAGCCATGGCTGCGTGCGCCTGCCGATGGAATTCAGCCGCCTGCTGTTCCGGATCACCGAGCTTGGCGGAACGGTGGTGATCGCCGGGCAACATGGGGCACCGGTGAAGCGGCCTGCGGCGGGCGTGCTGACACCGGCCGACGTCGGCGGTCCCGCCGCCCGCCGGCTTCCGCTCGGGACGGCGCAGGAATTCAGCTGGAACCCGCAATTGGCTCCGGAGGGGCCGGTGTCGATCATCGTGTCGACCGGCGACCAGCAGGTGGTGGTGCTCCGCGGCGGGGTGGAGATCGGCCGGGCGCGCGCCGTGATCCGGCAGGAGGGCCTGACCCCGCAGGTCCTGACCATGACCAGGGCTCGCGACGGCCGAAACGAATGGATCCAGGTCGGAGTGTCGGCGATCCGGCAGGACGGCGGGGAGGTGGTCAGCACGCGGTCGGGCGAAGTGACCAGCACGCGCGGCGTCGAGCAGATGGGGCTGCCCGCGCCGTTCGTGACCGCCATGCGGTCGGTGATCGTGCCCGGCACGACCGTGCTGGTGACTCGCGCCGGGGTGGACGCCCAGACCACCGGGGCCGGCGCGACCATGCTGGAAAGCGATTCCGAAGCCGGCAAGGACCAGCCGGGCGGATGACCGCCGATCACGTCCTGGCGATCGACCAGGGCACCACCTCCACCCGCGCCATCCTGTTCGACCGGGCGGCCCGGGTGGTTTTCGAAGCCCGCCGGGAACTGACCCAGCATTATCCCGAGCCCGGCTGGGTGGAGCACGATCCGGAGGAGATCTGGCAAGCGGTGACGGCGACCGCACAGGAGGCCTTGACGACGGTCGATCCGGCCAGCGTCGCCGCCATCGGCATCACCAACCAGCGGGAAACCACTGTGTTGTGGGATCGCGCCACGGGCGAGCCGGTTCATCGGGCGATCGTATGGCAGGACCGGCGGACGGCAGACTCCTGCGCCAGGCTTCGGGCGGAGGGCGTTGAGCCGCTCGTCCAGCAGCGCACGGGCCTGCTGCTCGACCCCTATTTCTCCGCCACCAAGCTCGCCTGGTTGCTTGATCATGTGCCGGGCGCGCGCGAACGGGCGGAGCGCGGCGAGTTGGCCTTCGGGACGGTGGACAGCTTTCTTCTGTGGCGGCTGACTGGCGGTTCGGTGCACCGGACCGACGTGACCAATGCCGGCCGGACAATGTTGTTCGACATCCACCGCGGTTGCTGGGACCGGGAATTGTGCGGCGTGTTCAAAGTGCCCGAGGCCGTCCTGCCGGAGGTGTGCGGCAACAGCGAGCTTTACGGCAGCACGGAGGAGGGCCTCTTTGGCCGCTCGCTGCCGGTATGCGGGATGATCGGCGACCAGCAGGCCGCGCTGTTCGGGCAGGCCTGTTTCGAGCCGGGAATGGCGAAGTCGACCTATGGCACCGGTTGCTTCCTGCTGCTGAACACCGGCGACCTGGCGGTCCAGTCCGGCCACCGGCTGCTGACCACGCCGGCGTGGCGGATCGGCGGGCGGACCAGCTATGCGCTGGAAGGATCGATCTTCGTCGCCGGATCGGCCGTGAAATGGCTGCGCGACCGGATGATGCTGGTCGGCGAGGCGGGTGACACCGAGCGGCTGGCACGAGAGGCGCGGGAGGATCATGGGCTGACCCTGGTCCCGGCGTTCACCGGCCTCGGCGCACCGCACTGGAAGCCGGACGTGCGCGCTGCGCTCTACGGGCTGACGCTGGACAGCGGCCCGGCCGAGCTGGTGCGCGCGGCATTGGAGGCGGTGGCCTTTCAGACGCGGGACCTGCTGGACGCGATGGTGTCCGACGGCGGTGCCTTGTCGGCCCTGCGGGTCGATGGCGGCATGGCGGCGAACGGCTGGCTCTGCCAGTTCCTGGCCGATGTGCTGGAGGTGCCGATCGAGCGGCCGGCGAACCTCGAAACGACCGCGGTGGGCGCCGCCTTCCTTGCCGGACTTGTCGCTGGGCTGTGGTCCGGGCTGCCGGAGATCGCCGCAACCTGGCAGGCGCGCGATCGCTTCACGCCGGCGATGGCCGAGGCGCGGCGGGCGACGCTGCTCGGCAATTGGCATGCCGCGGTCCAGCGGACACTGGCTTAATCGAACTGTCCCCGACCAGACCCCGAACTGACAAACGCGGGTAACGGCGAAGTCTCTCCCACGCCCTAGCGCCCCGGTTTCAGTCATTTGAACGGGGGTTGTTGCAAATGAACGTGGTTCGAACCGGCGCCTTGGCCGGCGTGTCCTGCCTGGCAATGCTGGCGTCGCCGGCTCTGGCGAGCGAAGTCTCGGTCACAGCCGGCACCGATGTGGCCGCGGTCACCGATACGGCCGTCACCGACGATCAGCAGAGAACCGCGCACGAAGTGGTCGTGCAGGCCGACATCGGGTTCCGCAATCGGTCGGAAACCACGGAGCCGGTGCTGGTCTACGACACCGATTATTTTCAGCGCTTCGAGCCGCTGACCATCGGGGACGCGCTGAAGCGGGTGCCGAGCGTCACCTTCCTGTCCGACGTGATCGAAAGCGACGGTGCCCGGCTACGCGGGCTTGATCCCGGTTACACCCAGATCCTGATCAACGGGGAAAAGGTGCCGGGGTCGAATGTGGACCGCAGCTTTTTCCTCGACCGCATTCCGGCGGAACTGGTCGATCGGGTCGAAATCGTCCGCTCCAACTCCGCCCGGCGCGCTGCCGACGCGGTCGCGGGCACGCTCAACATCGTGCTGCGGGACGCTTATGCGCTGGACGGTGGCTACGTCCGCGCCGGCGGCCTGCTGTTCGACGACGGCGAGGTGAAGGCGAGCGTCGGGCTGGTCTACGGCGGGAAGGTCGGGCCGGGCCGGCTGCTGGTCGGGGGAACGGTGCAGGGGCGCTACAATCCCAAGGAAAAGCGCAGCCTGCGCTACGGCGATTCGCCCGAAAACAACCCCGACTTCGAAACCGAGGATTTCGACAATCGCGAGGACCAGACGGACGTCCGCGACGGGACGGATTATAATGCCAACGCCTCATATGCCGTCGACCTTGGCGCGACCAGGATCGAGCTTGGCGGCTTCTACGTGCACACCGACCGCAAGGAGACCGAGCGGTCGTTCGAGTATAACGCGCCGTCCGGAGAGTTCGACCCGGTGCCTGACGGCGAAGGCGACGTCGCAGGGCTGCTCACCGACAACTCCAACATCGCGCGGATCGATCAGGACAGCTGGAACGCCAGCTTAAGACTTGCGCACACATGGTCGGCGGGAGAAACCCGGTTCCGGGCGACCTATGCCAGCTTCGACGAAGACCGCGACGAGACCGAGTTCGAGATCGACTTCGACGATGACGACATTGCGTTCGAAGGCGCTCGCACGCTGACCGGAATCAAGGACAAGGAACTCTCGCTGGGCCTGGATCACCGCCTGCCGCTCGGCGCCGGAATCGATTTGCAGTTCGGCGGCTTCATGCAGAACAAGGATCGCGATACCGACATTCGCGAGGGCGAGCAGGAACTGGAGCTGGACCCGGCGCTGCGCGGTTGGGATCGGTCCGATAATCTGCCCGACGAACTGGCCGAACCGTTCGCGGAATATGAGCCGGTCACGGGCGGCCTCAACGAGGTCAGGGAACATCGCCGAGACCTGTTTGCACTGGTCGAAGGCAAGGGCCGGGTCGTCTCTTGGGAAGTCGGCGTCCGTTATGAACATACCAGGGTGCGCATCCGCGACCTGGTGGAAGGCGACCGCTTCGGCAACGATTACGGCCTGTGGCTGCCGTCCGCCTCGATCAAGGCGGACCTGACGCCGCGCGACCGATTCACGGTTTCGGTCGCCCGCACCAATCGGCGGCCACGCTTCGATTTCATCGCCCCGGCGCTGCTGGAAGGCGAGCTGGGCGAGAACGATTTGCTCGGCAACCCGGACCTGAAACCCGAAACGGCGTGGGGCGCGGACGTCGGCTATGAACGCCGCATCGGCCGCACCGGCGTTGCCGGGGTGAATGTCTTCTATCGCAAGGTGAAGGACCTGGTCGAAGTCGCCAATACGGGCCTCGAAGGGTCGGAGGGCGAGGGGACGTTCGTGCTTCAGCCGCGCAACACGGGCGACGGCAAGGCCTGGGGCATCGAATTCGACCTGTCGGCGAGCCTCGGCGTCATCGGCCTGCGGGACACGGGCGTATTCGGGAATCTGTCGCTGCTGGACAGCTCCGTCCGCGATTTCGCAGGCAAGCGCCGGTTCAACGGCCAGTCGCGATTTGTGTACAACGTCGGCTTCATCCAGAACCTGCGGGCGTGGGATGCAGCGTTCGGTGTGACCTATCGCAAGCAGGGTCCGGCCCGGGACCGGATCGTTGGCGAAGAGGTTCGCACAACCTACGGCGCCGACCTGGAGATGTTCGTGGAGAAGAGATTGTTCGACAAGCTGACCATTCGCGCCGTCGGATCGAACCTCCTCAACGGGAAGAAGAAGGAAGTGTTCAACAAGTTCGATACGATCGACGACCAGCTCAATCGCGACTTCGACGAGTATGAGCTTGAACAGGAAGAGGCCGGGCCCGTGTTCCAGTTGATCGCCCGGTACGCCTTCTGATGCGTCTCGTCCTGGCCCTGTCCGCGCTGCTGCTTGCCGGGTGCACCGGCACGTCGCCGGCCGGCAACTCCGCCGTGCCTACCGCGACCGTCGCCGCCCGCGGGGAGACGGTCCCGGTCGGCACCGCCAACGCCGATGCCGCCGACGACCCTGCAATCTGGCGCAACGTCCAGCGGCCGGCGGACAGCCTGATCGTCGCGACCGACAAGAAAGCCGGCCTCTACGTCTACGGCCTCGACGGGCGGGTGCGCTCCTTCGTTTCCGCGGGACAGGTCAACAATGTCGACCTCATCGATCTTGGCGCCGACGGCGTGGTGGTGGTGGCGAGCGATCGCAACGACCTCACCAATGCCAGGCTACAGATGTACCGGCTCGACACGACCGCGGCCCGGCTGACACCGGTCGGCTCCGCGCCGGGCGGGGCCGGGGAGGCCTACGGCGTGTGCCTGTGGCGCGCCGGCGCGGACCTGTTCGCTTTTTCCGTTTTGAAGGAAGGGGCCGTTCACCAGGTCCGGCTCGATCCGCGGACCGGCAAGGGGACGATCGTGCGATCGCTGAAGCTGGCCAGCCAGCCGGAGGGCTGCGTGGTCGACCCTCGCCGGGCGGAGCTTTACGTCGGCGAAGAGGCGACAGGGATCTGGCGCTTCGATGCCAGACCGACCGCGAAGCCGAGCGGCGCTTTGGTGGCGCGGGTGGATTCGCAACGCTTGTTCGCGGACGTGGAAGGGCTGGCGCTGGCGCCCAACGGGGCGAACGGTGGCTATCTGGTGGCCTCGAGCCAGGGCGACAACGCCTATGCCGTCTTCACCCTGCCCGACATGCGCTTCGCCGGACGCTTCCGGATCGGAGCCGGCCGGTTCGACGGCACGGAGGAGACGGACGGGATCGAACTGGTGCTCGGCGATTTCGGCCTCGACTATCCGGGCGGATTGCTGGTGGTGCAGGACGGCCTGAAGCAGCCGGCGCAAGGTGGTGAGCGGCAGAATTTCAAGCTGGTTGCCTGGTCCGACGTGCAACGCGCGCTGGGCCTTTGACAATGGTGCTGGTTGATCGCCGCGGGTTCGCCGGAGCAGCCGCGGCCGGCATCGCGTTCGGAGCGCTGCCCGCGCGCGCGGACTGGCTTCATCAAAGGGCTGCACAGGTCCCGGCACCCTATCGCAACGAAACGTCCGGATTTGGGCCGCTGGTCCCCGACCCCCGGGCCTATTTCGATTTGCCGGCCGGCTTCAGCTATGCGGTCGTAAGCCAGGCCGGCGAGGCGATGGACGACGGCTTCATCGCCCCCGATCATTTCGACGGCATGGCCTGCTTTGCCGCTGGGCGCGGCAAGGTCGCGCTGGTCCGCAACCACGAATTGAAGGCCGACGCCGGGGCCAAAGGACCGGCGGGAGCCAGTGAGCGGCTGCGCGACCGGCTGCGCAAATCGCCGCACTTCGGGACCGATGGGAGCGGGCGGGTGCTGCCGGGCGGCACCAGCACCGTCATCGTCGATCTCGCGTCGCGGCGGCGGTTGCAGCAATGGTTGAGCCTGGCGGGCACCGCGGTGAATTGCGCGGGCGGTGCCACGCCGTGGGGTAGCTGGCTCAGCTGTGAGGAGACCACGATCGCCCGGCCGGAGGTCAGCCGCTCGCACGGCTGGATCTTCGAGGTGCCGTCCGCGCACCGCGGCCTCGTGCAGCCGGTTCGGCTGACCGACATGGGCCGGTTTCGGCATGAAGCGGCAGCGATCGATCCGCTGAGCGGCGTCGTCTACCTGACGGAGGACCGGGACGACGGGCTGTTCTATCGCTTCCTGCCCAATGACAAACGCCGCATCGGCCGTGGCGGCCGACTGCAGTCCTTGGCGCTGACCGGACAGGCGCGCGCAGACACGCGCAACTGGAACAGCGGCGATATGCCGCTCCGGCAGCCGCTTGGCGTCCGCTGGATCGATCTGGATGCGGTCCACAGCCCCGAAGACGACCTTCGGCAGCGGGGCCGGGCGGCGGGCGCGGCGATTTTCGCGCGGGGTGAAGGCATCGAGTTCGGCCGCGGCGAGCTCTACTTCACCTGCACCTCCGGCGGGCCGAAACGGCATGGCCAGATCATGCGCTATCGCCCGGGATCGCCGGACAGCATCGAACTGTTCGTGGAAAGCGGCGATGCCGACGTCTTCGACTATGGCGACAACCTGACCATCGCGCCGTGGGGCGACCTGATCGTCTGCGAGGACCGGACGGACGGAAAGACCAACCATTTGCGCGGGGTTCGGCCGGACGGGCGCATCTACACCTTCGCCCGGCTGCACGCGGACACGGAGCTTGCCGGCGCGTGTTTCTCCCCGGACGGCACGACCCTGTTCGTGAACGCCTATGCGCCTGGGCGGACGCTGGCGATCACCGGTCCGTGGGCACGGATCCGGACGACTTCGACCTGACGGAAAGCACCGGGCGGCTGGTGGAGCTGAGGGGAATCGAACCCCTGACCTCTGCAGTGCGATTGCAGCGCTCTCCCATCTGAGCTACAGCCCCGCACCGGTTGCTGCGCGCCCCTCTAGCGGTGGTTCGCCCCCCTTGCAACGGCTGTCATCGCCTCACCGCTGGTCCCTGTCATTCCGGCCCGGCAACCTTTCTCCCGGCTGGAACCAGCCCCTCTCGAGGCTCGTTTAAAAGTCTCCATGCGGCGGGCACCCCCGCCCGCGGCCGCATGACCCTTTGGAGGAGTTGTAATGGCTTACGATCGGTATGAGAACCGAGGCGGCTGGCGTGACAATGACCAGCGCGAGCGCGGCTATCGCGGCAGCGAAGGCCGTGGACGGGATGACGACCGCGGCTTTTTCGAGCGCGCGCGGGACGAGGTGCAGAGCTGGTTCGGCGATGAGGAAGCGGAGCGCCGGCGTCACCAGGACGACCGCATGAGCCACAATGAGAGCAGCCGCTACGGCCCAGGCCGTGAGCGCAGCGAGCAGCGTGGTTTTGGCGGCTCTTCCGATCACCGCGGGCGCGACGATGAGCGCTCCGGCTTCGACCGGGGCAGCCTGTTCAGCGGCGGTCAGTCCAGCAGCTACGGCCGTGGCCGTGACGAGGCCGATTATCGCAATCAATATGGTCGCGGTGGCGGCGAAAGCGGCGGCTTCGGTGGCGGCGGCTATGAGCGGCAGAGCTCGCGCTATCCATCTGGCTATGGTCAGACCGGTGGCGGCAGCTTCCAGTCGCGCGGCCGCGATGACGAAGGGTCCGAGTTCCGGCGCGACTATGAGCGCGATCGCGGCGCATTCTTCGGCAGCAGCAGCGGCCGCGATCGCGACGACGATTACCGGCCGATGACCGGCGATTATGGCCGCGGCTCCAGCCAGAGCAGCCGCTCGGGCATGGGCAGCCAGAACTACGGCCAGCAGCAATATGGCCGGCAGGATTTCAGCCAGGACCAGGACCGCGACCGCTCGGGCGGGCAGCGCTACAACTATGGCGGCTGGGGCGATGACGACAGCCGTCGCCAGAGCGGCGGCATGATGGGCCGCGCCGCAGCGGCTGGAGCGGCGGCGTTCGGCGGCAGTCGCAGCGCGCACGACGATCATTATTCGAGCTGGCGCCAGCGTCAGATCGAAGACCTCGACAATGATTACGAGGACTATCGGCGCGAGCATCAGTCCAAGTTCGAGAATGAATTCTCGGGCTGGCGTCAGCAGAAGCAGACCAAGCGGCAGATGCTGAACTCCATTCAGGAGCATGCCGAGGTGGTCGACCAGAATGGCGAGCGCATCGGCACTGTCGACAAGGTTCGGGGTGACAAGGTCATCCTGACCAAGAACGACCCTGAAGCCGGCGGCGTCCATCGCAGCTTCTCCTGCACGCTGCTGGAGAAGGTCGAGGACAACAAGGTCTATCTGTCCGGCACCAAGGACAGCATCCGCAGCCGCTTGACCGAAGAGCGCGAGGACGATCGCAGCCGTTCGAGCGGCGGGATCCTGGGCGGTCTTTTCGGAAGCGACCGCGACGAGGATCGCACCGAGCGGATGCGCGAAGAGCAGCGTTCGACGACGTCCTCGAGCAGCGATGGCCCGCACATGCTGGATCGCAGCTTCTCCGGCACCTACGAGGACGACAGCAAGACGTCCTGAAGCGCCATATCCTGGTGCTGAGGAAGGCCCGGCCGCTGAAAGGCGGCCGGGCCTTTTCCGTTTGAGCGCGAAAGCCTAGAGCCCAGCAGTACCCGCAACAGGAGATCCGACATGCCCCGCGCCTGGCACCTCAAGAGCCGCCCGTCCGGGCTGCCCACCAGCGACAATTTCGAGTTCAAGGACATCGCCCTGCCCGAGCTTGGCGAAGGCATGGTCCATGTCCGCAACCAGTGGCTGTCGGTGGACCCTTACATGCGCGGCCGGATGAATGACGTGAAGAGTTACGTTCCCCCATTCCAGATCGGCGAACCTCTGGAGGGGGGCGCGGTCGGCGAGGTGGTCGAGAGCCGCGATCCGAACTTCGCGCCCGGCGATCGCGTGCTGCACATGGCCGGCTGGCGCGACGAGGCGGTCGTGCCGGGCAGTGCGCTGAACAAACTGCCGCAAATTCCGGGCGTGGAGCCGCAGGCGTTCCTCGGCAATCTGGGGCTCACCGGCGGCACGGCCTATTGGGGCCTGCTCGAGGCGGCGCAGGCGAAAGCGGGCGACATCGTGTTCGTGTCGGCCGCCGCCGGCGCGGTCGGGTCGGCGGTGGTGCAGATCGCCAAGGCCAGGGGCATGACGGTAATTGGCTCGGCCGGCGGGGCCGAGAAGTGCGAATTTGTCCGCTCGCTCGGTGCCGATGCGGTGGTCGACTACAAGGCCGGGCCGCTGGTGAAGAGCCTGGCCGAGGCCGCGCCGAAGGGCATCGACGTTTATTTCGACAATGTCGGCGGCGACCATCTCGACGCCGCCTTCGCCCACGCCCGCAAGGACGCGCGCTTTGCCATTTGCGGCATGATCGAGGGCTACAATGCCGCCGAGCCGATGTGCTTCCGCTACATCATGCGCGTGATCGCGATGCGGATCATGCTCAAAGGCTTCATCTACACCGACTACATGCCGCGCATGGCCGAATTCTATGGCGAGATGGGGCCGTGGGTCGCCGGCGGACAGGTCAAGAGCCGGGATACGGTGATGGACGGGTTGGAGAAGACCCCGGACGCGTTCCTGGGCCTCTTTTCGGGTGCCAATACGGGCAAGATGCTGGTTCGCTTGTAAAGCACGACCCCGGCGCGAAGCCGGGGTTCGTCGCCTATCGCTTACACCTGGTTGTAGTTGCAGCTTGCCGGATTGCCGGTGCTGAGGCCGCGGCGAAGGGCTTCCATGCGCTGGGCCGAGGAGCCGTGGGTGAAGCTTTCCGGTACGACGCGACCCTGCGTCTGGCGCTGCAGCGTGTCATCGCCGATGGCTTCGGCCGCGCGCATCCCTTCCTCGATGTCGCCCGCCTCGATGATCGCGCTGCCATCAGCGTTGCGGGCATTGGCGGCCCAGACCCCCGCGTAGCAATCGGCCTGTAGTTCGACGCCGACCTGCACCTGATTGCCGGCGACCGTGTTCGACCGGCTCTGCGCCTGGCTCGCCCGGTCCAGCGTACCTTCGAGATTCTGGACGTGGTGCCCGACCTCATGCGCGATCACATAAGCCTGGGCGAAGTCGCCGGGCGCACCAAAGCGCTGGCTGAGCTCATTAAAGAAGGCCGGGTCGATGTAGATATTCTGGTCGCCCGGGCAATAAAATGGTCCCATCGCTGCCTGGCCGAGGCCGCACGCCGTTTGGGTGCCACCCGTATAGGCGACCAGACGCGGTTCCGCGTATCGCTGTCCCGCTCGCTGGAACAGCGCGCCCCAGGTTCGGTCGGTCGATTCCAGAACGCTGGTCAACAGCCGCTCATTTTCTGTCGACAGGCGCGATTGTCCGGGGGCGGATTGCTGCGTGCTGCTGCCCCCGCCGGACAGGATGCCGCCACCCCCCATGCTGGAAAGGGCGCAATAGCCAAGCGCAAGGATCAGGATGCCGACGATGCCGAAGCGGCTGAGGATCAGCGGCAGGAACAGCCCGATGAGCCCGCCGCCACCGCCCAGCAGCGGCGATCCGCCGCTTTGTCCCGTACGGTCGATGAAATTGTCGCTGCTGCCAGGATCGTCGAGCCGCATTCTTGTCTCCCTTGCCGACGCAAATGCCTCGGGACCCGTAACGGTTGCAAACCAATCGGCGGCGCGCAACAGGCCGTGTGAGTGGAGGACTATAGCATGCTTCTGAAAGACAAGGTTGCGCTGGTTACCGGATCGACCTCCGGCATCGGCCTGGCGATCGCGCGGACGCTGGCCGCCGAAGGCGCGCGGGTGATGCTGAACGGGTTCGGCGACAAGGCGGAGATCGAAACGATCCGGCAGGAACTCTCGACGCTCGCCGGCGACGAGGCGGGTTATTCGGACGCCGACCTGTCCAATCCGCACGCCATCGACGAAATGGTGGCGCTGTGCACCAACGAGCTTGGCTCACCCTCCATCCTGGTCAACAATGCGGGCGTGCAGCATGTGGCGCCGGTGGACGACTTCCCGCCGGAGAAGTGGGACGCGATCATCGCGATCAACCTGTCGGCCGTGTTCCACACGACGCGGCTGTGCCTGCCGTCCATGCGCCAGCGCGGCTGGGGCCGGATCATCAATACCGCCAGCGCCCACAGCCTGGTCGCGAGCCCGAACAAGAGCGCCTATGTCGCCGCCAAGCATGGCGTCGCCGGCTTCACCAAGTCGGTCGCGCTGGAGGCGGCGCGGGACGGTGTCACGGTGAACTGCATTTCCCCGGGCTATGTCTGGACCCCGCTGGTCGAGGCGCAGATCCCGGACACGATGAAGACCCGCGGCCTGACCCGCGAGCAGGTGATGAACGATGTTCTGCTCGCCGCCCAGCCGACCAAGCGCTTCGTCGAGCCGGTCGAGGTCGCCAGCCTGGCGCTCTACCTGTGCCGGCCCGAGGCCGGCTCCATCACCGGTGCCAACTTGTCGATGGACGGGGGCTGGACAGCGCAATAGGCTGCCGGACATGCGTAACCTGTTGCTTCTGCTTGCCGCCGTGGCGCCGCTTGCCGGATGCGCGGTCCCGGGGCGCCCGGAGTTTGAGGGATCAGCCGCCGTCCGGGACTGGCGACAAGTCGTGACCGACGAGGATCGCGCGCGGTTGCGGGACTGGCGCGAGGCCTGGCTTCGGGCGCTTCGGCAAGCAGAGCGGGCCGGGCATGCGGCCAGCATTCGCGCCGAAGGCCCGTTGCTGCAGCCGGATGCGGCGCTGGGCGGCGGGCCCATTCCCAACGGCGAATATCGCTGCCGGGTGATCAAGGTCGGCGCGAAGAGCAGCGGACTGTTGGACTACATCGCCTATCCCGCCTTCCGCTGCCGCATCAGGCAGGAGCGCGACCTTCAGGGATTTGCCAAGCTGTCGGGGTCGCAGCGCCAGGTCGGCCTGATCTTTCCCGATAGTCCGTTGCGGCAGGTTTTCCTCGGCACGCTGGTGCTGGGTGATGAGTCCCGGGCAATGCAGTACGGCGGCGACCGCGACCGCGATCTGGCCGGCTATGTCGAGCGGATCGGGCCGGCGCGCTGGCGGCTGGTGATGCCTTATCCGCGGTTCGAAAGTCTGGTGGACGTGCTGGAGCTGGTTCCGACATCCCCCTGAATGAGTGGCTGGACCGCGGCTTGTGCCGGAGTACAAAGAGGCATGAAGATCCTCCTCCTTGCCGCCGCCGCAATCATTGCGGCACCTGCTTCCGCCGCTACCGTCCGTGAGGCGGTGCAGGGGGACATGCCGCAGCTGATGAGCCTGTATCGGGAACTGCACGCCAACCCCGAGCTCTCGATGCAGGAGGTGAAGACGCCCGCACGGCTGGCGCCGGAACTTCGCAAGCTGGGCTTCAAGGTGACGGACAAGGTCGGCAAGACCGGCGTGGTCGCGGTCATGGCCAATGGGGCTGGGCCGGTGCTGATGATCCGGGCCGACATGGACGGCCTGCCGGTCATCGAACAGACCGGTTTGCCCTACGCCTCCAAAACGCGGGCCAAGGCGAATTCCGGCGTGGAAACGGGCGTCATGCACGCCTGCGGCCACGACACCCACATGGCGGCGTTCATTGGCACTGCGCGCCGGCTTGCGGCCATGAAGGCACAGTGGTCAGGCACGCTGGTGATGATCCTGCAGCCGGGCGAGGAAACCGGCGAGGGCGCCAAGGCGATGCTGGACGACGGCCTCTACAGCCGCTTTCCGAAACCGTCATCGGTGATTGCCTTTCACGACGCGGCCGCATTGCCAGCCGGCACCATCGGAGTGACGCCCGGCTATGCACTGGCGAACGTCGACAGCGTCGACATCACCGTCAAGGGCGTCGGCGGCCACGGCGCGTATCCGCAGACCACCAAGGACCCGATCGTCCTTGCCAGCCGCATCGTGACCACGTTGCAGACCCTGGTAAGCCGTGAGAACAGCCCGCAGGATCCGGCGGTGGTGACGGTTGGAAGCTTCCAGGCCGGCGCCAAGCACAACATCATCTCGGACGAAGCGCGGCTGCAACTGACGGTGCGCAGCTACACCCCCGAAGTGCGCAAGCTGCTGCTCGACGGGATCCGTCGAATCGCCCGGGGTGAAGCCATCGCTGCGGGAATGCCGGAGGACCGCATGCCGGTGGTGACGGTGCGCGAAGAGATGTTCACGCCGTCCACCTTCAACACCGACCGGCTGTCCAATCGCGCGCTCGAGCTGTTCACCGCCAGCTTCGGCGCGGAGCGGGTGAAGAAGGTGCCGGCCGTTATGGGCGGCGAGGATTTCAGCCGCTTCTGGCTGGCCGACAAGAGCATGGAAAGCCTGATCTTCTGGGTCGGCGGGACCCCCGCGCAGCAATGGCAGGCGGCGGGCGGTGACGCGGCCAGGCTTCCTTCGCTCCATTCGCCCTTCTGGGCGCCCGACGCCGAAGCCGTGATCGCGACGGCGAGCGAAGCCATGACACTCGCCGCCCTGGACATATTGAAGAAGTAGCGAAGTCGCGCGCTCGCCCGCGGGCGTTAGGAGTATATTTGTAAATTCTACCGACAGTGCTCGGCATGTCGGTTATTCTGACAATCCGGTGCCGGACGTGAGCGCGCTGCTCTCGTTCTGGAGCCATGCGCTGGCCGCGCTGATGTTCGCCGCGCTCCTGATCTGGCAGTTGCGGGACGGGGTTCGGGCACCGGTGCAGCGCGTCCTCCTGGCCGGGCTTCTGCTGACCGCCGCTTGGGGCTGGCTGACCGCCATTGCGCCGCAGGGCCTGCTCGCCGGTCACGCGGAAACCGCCCGCAACCTCATATGGATCGGACTGCTCTACGCGCTGGCGGCCATGCGGCAGGAAGAAGAGCGCCAGTTGCGCGGTGTCCGGCTGGTCTATGCGGCGGTGGCCGCCGTGCTGGCGCTGCAGTTCGTCCTGGATCTGCTCACCCCCCTTCGCGCGGGTTCGGACGGCGGTGCGGGGCTCGGCCAGACCGCGACCGTGCTGCGTCTCACAGCAGCGGCGGGAGCGCTGGTGCTGGTGCACAATCTTTACGGCCAAGCCGCGACTTCGACCCGGACATCGATCCGCCTCGTCATGCTCGCGCTGGCCCTGACCTGGATCTACGATCTTAATCTTTACACCTTCAACTCTATCGATCCAGTGTTGAGCCGCGGCCTTTATGATGCTCGCGGTGCCTTCATCGCGGCGATTGCGCCATTGTTCGCGCTCGGCATGAACCAGAAAAACGGCTGGCGCTTCAGCCTGTCCCGGGCAGCCACCTTCCAATCGCTCTCCCTGCTGGGGATCTGCTCCTACTTCGTGGTGATGGCCGTGCTTGCGACCGTGCTGGACAACAGCGATTGGCAATGGGCCAGGGGCCTGGCCGTCTTGGCGCTCGCAGCGATGACGGTCGCCGCGCTCGTCTTGCTGCCCTCGCCCAAAGCGCGCGCGTGGCTGAAGGTCAAGGTCGCCAAGCATCTGTTCGAGCATCGTTATGACTATCGGTCCGAGTGGCTTCGCTTCGCCGGAACGCTGGGGCGAAGCGGTTCCGATGCGCCCTTGGCCGAGCGCGTAATCAAGGCGCTGGCGGATATCGTCGACGCGCCCGCGGGCTTGCTGCTGAGCATGGACGAAAGCGGATTTGCGATCGAGGCCAGCTGGAATTGGCCGAACCGCCTGCCGCCGCTTGGCTCTCGAACTGAAATCGAAGCGTTCTGGCAGGACCTCGCGCCGGAGGGACGCATCGTCGAGTTCGATCCGGTTCGCGCTGGTATTGGCGAAGCGGCCGTTCCGGTGCCCGATGCGATGCTCGACGAGGAACGGCTATGGGCGGGCGTTCCGCTGATCCACCGCGACCGCGCGATCGGGCTGGTGCTGATGGCTGCACCGGACCATCGCCGCCCGCTGGATTGGGAGGACTTCGACCTTCTCCGCACCGCCGGCCGGCAGGCGGCCTCGTCGTTGGCCGAGGCGCATGGCCAGCAGGCGCTGATGAATGCGCAGCGGTTCGAGGAATTCAACCGGCGTTTCGCCTTCATCCTTCACGACATCAAGAATCTGGTGAGTCAGCTGAGCCTCCTGACCCGCAATGCCGAGCGCCATGCGGACAATCCGGAATTCCGCGCCGACATGGTGGCGACACTGAAAAGTTCGGTCGGCAAGATGAATGATCTGCTGACCCGACTGGCCCCAAAGGCCGGAACGGCGGGGACTCCCGGCAGTGCCGTGTTTTCTCTCCGGTCGCTGCTGACCTCGGTGGTGGCGGCCCGCAAGGGCGGACGCGAAGTGCGGCTGCTGGGCCCGACCGGGCTGCTGGTCCGCGGCGATGCGGCCGGCCTCGAGCAGGCGATCTCCCATCTCGTCCAGAATGCCTTGGACGCCAGCGAACCCGACCAGCCCGTCACGATCCGGGTCAGCGCAGCGGGGGAGCAGGTCGCGGTCGAGATCATCGACAAGGGCTGCGGAATGGACGCCGAATTCGTCCGCTCCCGCCTGTTCCAGCCGTTCGCCTCGACCAAGGACTCCGGCTTTGGGATCGGCGCCTATGAGGCCCGCGCGCTCGTCCTGGCGATGGGGGGTGAATTGTCCGTCACCAGCCGGCCGGGTGCCGGAACGCACTTTTCCATTCTTTTGCCCGCGGCGGGCGCAACACCGGAAAGCATGACCGCATGAGCGACACCGAGCTACCCGTCCTGTTGGTCGTCGAGGACGACGAAGGCCTGCAGCGGCAGCTGAAATGGGCCTATGACGGCTACAAGGTCGTGATTGCCGGCACGCGGGCGGAGGCGGTCGACATGTTGCGGCTGCACGAGCCCGCCGTGGTCACGCTGGACCTCGGGCTGCCGCCCGACCCGGACGGAACGGCAGAAGGCTTCGCCTGCCTCACCGAGCTGTTGAGCGTGAAGCCAGATAGCAAGGTGATTGTCGCGTCGGGACACGGCGCCCGCGAAAGCGCCCTCAAGGCGATCGCGCTCGGCGCCTACGACTTTTACCGTAAGCCGGTTGATATCGATGAGCTTGGCCTGATCGTGGCGCGGGCCTTCCACCTGCACGACATCGAGGCGGAGAACCGCCGGCTGGCGGAGGGCGTGGGCGCGGGCACCACCGTCCTCGGTTCGATCATCTCCGCGGCGCCGGAGATGCTGAAGGTGGCGCGCACAGTGGAGCGGGTCGCGCCAGCGGACGTGTCGGTAATGCTGCTCGGTGCAAGCGGGACCGGCAAGGAACTGCTTGCGCGCGCGGTCCATGAGAAAAGTCCACGTTCCGCCGGCGCCTTCATCGCGATCAACTGCGCGGCGATCCCCGAGAATTTGCTGGAAGCCGAATTGTTCGGGTTCGAGCGCGGCGCGTTCACCGGTGCGATCAAGACGACCCCTGGCAAGATTGAGCTGGCGCAGGGCGGCACTCTGTTTCTGGACGAGGTGGGCGACATTCCGCTGCCGCTGCAGGTCAAGCTGCTTCGATTCTTGCAGGAGCGGGTGATCGAGCGGATCGGCGGCCGTGCGCCCATTGCGGTCGACACCCGGGTCGTATGCGCAACCCATCAGAATCTGGACGCGATGTGTGCGGACGGACGGTTCCGCGAGGATCTTTACTATCGTTTGGCCGAGATCGTGATCCCGATCCCGAGCCTGTCCGAACGCCCGGGCGATGCGGTGCTGCTGGCCCGCCACTTCGTCGCCAGATTCGCTCGTGAACTCGGGCGGCCGGTGGCCGGCCTTGCCCCCGATGCAGTGGCGCTGATCGACGGGCATGCCTGGCCCGGCAATGTCCGCGAACTTGAAAACCGCATCAAGCGGGCGGTGATCATGGCCGACGGCAAGCAGATTACGGCCGCCGACCTCGATCTTCGGGCGCCGGCCGTCGAGGGGGAGGGGCTGGCAATCAACCTGCGCGCGGCCCGGGAGGCTGCCGATCGGCGAGCGATCCACCAGGCCCTGGTCCGGACGGAGCATAATATCTCGGGCGCCGCAAAGCTGCTCGGGATTAGCCGTCCGACCCTGTATGACCTGCTGAAACAGTACCGTCTTTCGGCCTGATCGAGGTTAGGACGGGGAACCAGCGCCTGACCGGAGCGCTATTCGATGCAAATCCCTTTGTATCGGAACAGCACGTGGCGACCCGCTTCAAGTCAGAGCCGAACACAAGCTCGCAATTTCTCAACGATCGGTTCCAGCAGGCACTTGCGCACTGGAACCGGGATCGGCTCGCGCCGGCGTTCCCGGACGAAAATCCCGGTGCTCTGGAGCGCGATTTCAATTGGGCTCGGCTGGAACTGGGTTTCCTGGAAGAGGCCCGGTCGGAGGTGCGTGAGCAGGCGGCGATGGCGCCGACCGACCCGGACGGCTTCATCGCCTGGTTCGAGGACCTGGAGCCGAATGGCCCAGGCCAGCATGATCCGCTGTTCGAGTGGATCGAGCATCAGGCGTCCCTCGACGAACTGAAATGGTATCTGACGCAGGAAGCCGCCGGGGAGGCGGGCTTCGATGACCTTGTCGCATTGACGCAGGTCCGCATCCCCGATCGTGCCAAGCTGGAGTTGGCGCGCAACTATTGGGATGAGATGGGACGCGGCAATCCAAAGGGAATGCATGGCCCGATGTTGCATTATGTCGTGCAGACACTTGGGCTAGAGCCGAGCATCGAGTCGACGGTGTGGGAAAGCCTGGCGCTGGCCAACTCCATGACCGCGATGGCGACAAACCGGCGCTATGCCTGGCATTCGGTCGGCGCGCTTGGCGCGATCGAGCTCACGGCGCCCGCCCGTTCGGCGGCGACCGGTCGGGGCATGCGCCGGCTTGGCCTCGACGCGCCCACGCGCCGCTATTTCGACCTGCATGCCACACTCGACGTCAAGCACAGCGAGGAGTGGAACAAGGAGGCGATCTTGCCGCTGGTCACGGAGGATCCGCGACGCGCCACGGCAATGGCCGAAGGTGCGCTGATGCGGCTGACGGCCGGCAAGCGCTGCTTTGAGCGCTATCGCCGGGAACTCTGGGCCTAGCCAGCCGCCACCCACCCGCTAAAGCCCTCGCATGACCGAGGACCAACGCGCCGCGCTGGTCGCCCTGCTGCGTGAGCTGGACGACCTGGGATATGATTTCACCACTGTGACCCCGCAAACCCATGAACGGGTGCTGCAGCGTCGTAAGGGGGAGCAGGCCCGCGACCTCAGGGATGTGTTCGGGTGGAGCATGCCGTTCGCCGACGGGCTGCTACCCGGACCACTGCCGGAACTGATGCGCGACGCAGGCGTGCTGGAAGCAGAAGGCGGATCGTTGCGCAGCGCGGTGCGGGTATCGACCCTGGACGGGCGATTGTTCCTCCACTCGGCTTTCCCGACGGACCAGCAGCATAGCGTCTTCTTCGGGCCGGACACCTATCGGTTCATGCGCTTTGTCGAGGCCGAAGCGCCGGACGAGGTCCATCATCTGGTCGATCTTGGCACCGGCAGTGGCGCGGCGGGGATCAGCGCCGCGCTGATGCTGGAGCCCGAGCGAATCAGCCTGACCGACATAAACGCGAACGCGCTGGACATCGCGGCCGCGAACGCCGCCGCGGCCGGGATCACGGTCGCCCTAGTGAACGGCGGGCTGGAGGCGGTGGATGGCGAGGTCGACCTGATCATCGCCAATCCGCCTTATGTCGCCGACCCGCAGGGCCGGGCTTATCGTGACGGTGGCGACATGCTGGGCGCCCGCACGTCGCTCGACTGGGCAAGGGAGGGCGCGGCGCGCCTGGCGGAGGGCGGTACGATGCTGCTCTACACCGGCTCGCCCATCGTCAACGGCGAGGATGCGCTGCTGACGGCCCTGTCCGAAGCGATCGACGAGGCCGGTTGCACCCTGCGCTATGAAGAGCTGGATCCGGATGTGTTCGGCGAAGAACTGGACAACAGGGTTTACGCCGAAGCCGGGGTGGAGCGGATCGCCGCGGTCGGCGCCGTGATTTGCAAGGCGTAGGAACGCCGCCTATCCGTGGCCGCAATTCGCGGCTAAGGGCGGCCACATGCCCCACGATAATCTGCCCGCTGTGCTTGCGCAGGCCCTTGCCGCGCGTGGTTACGACACGCTGACCGAAGTTCAGAGCGCCGTGTCCGCTCCCGAAGCCGCCGGCCGCGACCTGGTGGTGTCCGCCCGGACCGGTTCGGGCAAGACCGTCGCCTTCGGACTGGCGTTCGCGGGCGAGCTGCTGGACGACGGCAAGCTGCCCTGGAGCCGCGAACCGCTGGCGCTGGTGATCGCCCCGACGCGCGAACTGGCGCTGCAGGTTTCGACCGAGCTGACCTGGCTGTATGCCGAGGCGAGCGCGCGGGTGGTGACCTGTGTCGGCGGCATGGACCCGCTGAAGGAGCGGCGCGCATTGCAGGGCGGCGCGCACATCGTGGTCGGAACGCCCGGCCGCCTGCGCGACCATCTGGAGCGGGGGGCGCTGGACCTGTCGGCGCTGAAGGCCGTGGTGCTGGACGAAGCGGACGAGATGCTGGACATGGGTTTCCGCGAAGAGCTGGAGGAAATCCTCGACGCGACCCCGGACGGGCGACGGACGCTGTTGTTTTCCGCCACCATGCCGCGGCCGATCGTGGCGCTGGCCAAGCGGTACCAGCGCGATGCCCTGCGGATCGAGACTATCGGCAATGCGCAGGGGCACGGCGACATCGCATACCAGGCGGTGGCGGTGGCGCCGCCGGATATCGAGCATGCGGTGGTGAACTTGCTCCGCTTCCACGACGCGGAGACGGCGATCCTGTTCTGCGCCACCCGCGAGGCGGTGCGGCGGTTGCACGGCAGCCTGACCGAGCGCGGGTTCGAGGCGGTGGCCCTGTCGGGCGAGCATGCGCAGAACGAGCGCAACCGCGCGCTGCAGGCGCTGCGCGACGGCAAGTCGCGGGTGCTGGTCGCGACGGACGTTGCCGCACGCGGCATCGACCTGCCGTCGGTCAGCCTGGTGATCCACGTCGAACTGCCCCGCGACGCGGAGGCGCTGCAGCATCGCAGCGGCCGGACCGGGCGGGCCGGACGCAAGGGCACGGCGGTGCTGATCGTGCCCAACATGCGTCGGCGGCGGGTCGACATGATGCTGAAGGGCGCGCGCATCCCGGTCGAGTGGATCGCGCCGCCAAGCGCCGAGGAGATCAAGAGCCGGGACCGGGAGCGGATGCTGGACAAGCTCCGCGCGCCGGTCGAGGTCGAGGAGGAGGAGCGGGCCCTGGCCACGCAGCTGCTGACCGAACTGGGTCCGGACGCGGTGGCGGCCGCGCTGGTCAAGGCCCTGGCGACCAAGCTGCCCGCGCCGGAGGACATTCTGGGTGACAGCGCCGAGGGCGAACCACGGACCCGCGCCGGGTTCGAGGGGTCGAGCTGGTTCAAGATCAATGCCGGGCGGCGGCACGGGGCCGACCCGCGCTGGCTGCTGCCGCTGATCTGCCGCATCGGCCATGTGGTGCGCAATGACATCGGCGCGATCCGCATGGCAGCTAATGAGACCTATTTCGAGGTGAGCGCCAAGTCGGTGCCCAACTTCGTGAAATCGCTGCGCCGCAATTCGGCGGCGATGGCCCAGGACGGCATCCTGGTGGAGCCGAGCACCTCTCCCACCGAGCATATCGCGGCCGGCGGCGGACCGCCGCGCCCGCGGGGACCGAAGGGACCGCGCAAGGGCCCGCCGCGGCGATAAGGTGACGGGTACGTCCCGTCGATGTGCCGGTCACGGCAAATCGCTTCCAAAGCCTGGGAGGGTATCGCGGGCGTCGCGCATGCGGGCGCGTTCGGCGGGATCGCGGGTGGCGGGGATCAGCGCGGCGATCATCAGCCGCGTGAAAACGATGATGAGCGGGGGCAGCTCATACAAGACTATTGGTGATAGCCTTCTGGGGCAGATGGCTCGACAAGTCGGCTTAACCAAGCCGAAATTCCTTGAACTAGTTGACTGCACTCTGGATCAAGCTAGCTACGAAGGGTTGGCGTTTCCACCAAAGCCTCGTTCTTGAGCAAAGCTTAGAAAGCGAAGAATGCGTGAAGGCTGAACTCGCTGAACGAACGTCCGATTACCGGCATCGTCTAGGCCGGCGCAAACGTCCATCATGGGCGCGGCGGGCTCTAAGTGGACACTACACGAATAGCCGAGCCGCTCACCCCACACTCACAAAACTATCCAGCACGCGCTTCCGCCCCGCATGCTCGAAGTCGATCTCCAGCTTATTGCCTTCGATGATGGCGATGGTGCCGTAGCCGAACTTGCCGTGGAAGACGCGCTGCCCGAGGGCCAGGTCGGCGCGGCCTTTGTTGCCGAGGGAGACGGCGGAGGCTTTGGCTTCGATCGGCTGGGTGGTGTAGCGGCTTAGCTGCGGGCGGCCGGAACGGTCGTTCAGCTGCGCCCGGAAGCTTGCCGCCGCATCCGAATTTCCGAGGCCGGCGGCCCGCTGGTAGCCTGGACCTCTCGTGCTAGCGCGGTTGCTTGCGCCGGAGGCCAGATGCGCGAAGGGGTCTTCGCGTTCGCTCCACTGGGCGCGCCAGAGGCTCTCGCCGCCGGTCATGGTGGTTTCCTGTTCGATATGCTCGTCCGGCAGTTCGGCGACGAAGCGCGACGGGATGGAGCTGGTCCACTGGCCGTAGATGCGGCGGTTGGCGGCGTGGAGGATGGTGGCGCGGCGGCGGGCGCGGGTGATGGCGACATAGGCCAGGCGGCGCTCCTCCTCCAGGCTGGCGAGGCCGCCTTCGTCCAGTGATCGCTGTGAGGGGAAGACGCCTTCCTCCCAGCCCGCGAGGAAGACGATCGGGAACTCCAGCCCCTTGGCGGCGTGGATGGTCATCACCGTGACCTTTTCGCCGTCGCGGTTGGCGTCGTTGTCCATGACGAGGCTGACGTGCTCGAGGAAGGCGGAGAGGGATTCGTATTCCTCCATCGCCCGAGCAAGCTCGGTGAGGTTTTCGAGCCGGCCGGCGGCTTCGGCGGAGCGCTCGGCCTGGAGCATGGCGGTGTAGCCGGACTCTTCCAGGATGATTTTGGCGAGCTCGGCGTGGGGGGCGGAGCGGTTGCCCTTGGTGAGTTCGGCGGCTGCCGCGAAGACGCCGCTGCTGCTCCCCCTTGGGGGAGCTGTCGGCGCAGCCGACTGAGGGGGTACCCCTCCGTCAGCGCTACGCGCTGCCACCTCCCCCAAGGGAGAGGAGCTGTTTAGGTGCATCTCCCGCCAGCGGGCCAAATCGCCGACGAAGCGGCCGAGGCTGCGCCGTGCCTGGGGGGTGAGCTCGTCGCTGTCGAGCATCTGCGCGGCGGCGAGCAGCAGGGGTTGGCGTGTGGCGCGGGCGGCGGCGTGGATGCGCTGGACCGCCTTGTCGCCAAGCCCGCGCTTGGGGGTATTGACGATGCGTTCGAAGGCGAGGTCGTCCGCCGGGCTTTGCACCAGTCGGAGGTAGGCGAGGGCGTCGCGGATCTCGGCGCGCTCGTAGAAGCGGAAACCGCCGACGATTTGGTAGGGGAGGCCGATGGCGATGAAGCGGTCTTCCAGCTCGCGGGTCTGGAACTGCGCGCGGACGAGGATAGCGATGTCGTTGAGGGAGCCGCCGTCCCGCTGATGCGCCTCGGCCTCGTCGCCGATGCGCCGAGCCTCCTCCGGGCCGTCCCACACGCCGACCACCTGGACCTTGTCGCCGACGTCGAGCTCCGTCCACAGCGTCTTGCCGAGGCGGCCGGAGTTGTTGGCGATGAGGCCGGAGGCGGCGCCGAGGATGTGGGGGGTGGAGCGGTAGTTCTGCTCCAGCCGGATCACCGTCGCGTTGGGGAAGTCCTGTTCGAAGCGGAGGATGTTGGCGACCTCCGCCCCGCGCCACGAGTAGATCGACTGGTCGTCGTCCCCGACGCAGCACAGGTTGCGGCGCGGTTCGGCCAGCAGCTTCAGCCATTCGTACTGGACGGCGTTGGTGTCCTGATATTCGTCCACCAGCAGATAGCGGAAGCGGTCGCGATATTGCTCCAGCACGTCCGGATGCTTGCGGAATATGGTGAGCATGTGGAGCAGGAGGTCGCCGAAGTCGCAGGCGTTGAGGGTGCGGAGGCGGTCCTGATACTGCTGGTAGAGTTCGCCCCCGCGGCCGTTGGCGAAGGCTTCGCTCTCGCCCACGTCGATGTGCTCGGGCGTCCAGCCCTTATTCTTCCAGCGGTCGATGCAGCCCATCAGCTGACGGGCCGGCCAGCGCTTCTCGTCGAGGTCGGCCGCGGCGATCAGCTGCTTCAAGAGCCGCAGCTGATCGTCGGTGTCGAGGATGGTGAAGCTCGACTGCAGCCCGGCGAGCTCGGCGTGGATGCGAAGCATTTTGGCGGCGACGGAGTGAAAGGTGCCGAGCCAGGGCATGCCTTCCACCGCGCCGCCGGTGATGTGCGCGATCCGCTCCTTCATCTCGCGCGCGGCCTTGTTGGTGAAGGTGACGGCGAGGATCTGGCTGGGCCAGGCGCGGCGGGTGGCGAGCAGGTGCGCAAGCCGGGCGGTGAGCGCGGCCGTCTTGCCGGTGCCCGCCCCGGCGAGGACGAGGACCGGGCCTTCGGTCGTGAGCACGGCCTGGCGCTGCGGCTCGTTCAAGCCTTGCAGATAGGCGGGGTCGGCGGTGGGGGCGGGGACTTCGGACACGATTCGGGAGGTAGGCTGAGGAGAACGAAACGGCAACCGCGAGGGAGGTTGCGGAAGCGGAACAGTTATGCGTCATATCCCCGTTATCCACAGACGAGCCGAGAAAGATTTCGCTTTGCGCGACTCACTTTTGAGCGCACCTTGCATGGGTGATCGGGAGCAGACGCCCCGGCCGGAACACGCCGAAAGGCAGACGCTGGCAGGAACGACAAGCATCCGATCTCCGCCGGCAAGGCGACGGAATGAACATGTGGTCAGTTCAGCGACGGCTTCCCCAGGATGTCGTGGCCAGAAGGCCCGGGAACATCCGGAGCATGGTCGGCAAGAGGCGCCGGAAGAGATGATCTTCCTCGCCAGGCAAGTCGGAAGGTCCGCAAGGATCGTCAGGACGGCACGGTGAGCGATCGTCCCAAGAAGGGCCGCGGAACGAAAGGTTAGGTCGAACGGGTGACGAGCCCGGGATGACCGGGTCGAAGGACCGGCAAGTGAAGGCATGCCGCTCGAAAGAGCAGCGCTGGATCGGCCGGAACCGGAGACAGCCGAAGCGAAGCCTGGACGTCGCAAGACGGAAGGGCTGCTCACAAGCCCCTCGGGGCGGAAACGAATTCCGGTAAGGAGGAGCAATCCTCCATGGTCGGAAGACGGGGCGAGCGACGGCGGAACCGCTTGAGGATACCGGCACCCGCAAGGGACCGGAGGAGACAGGCGGGGAAAGGGTCCTTGATGAAAGGACATGGCTTTTCGACAACGCGACGCCTGAGCTGGTGCGCAAGGATCCGGACGAATGCCCCGCAAGGGTGCGATCGGCAAGGAACACCGGCAAATCCAACGCTCGGCGCAGTGGGGGCTGGCAGCAATGCCAGCCCCCATTTCGCATGTGCCAGTCTTGGCTGTGCGCTGAACGGGCGAGGGTTGCGCGCTCAGGAAGCGGCGAGCGCACTCCAAGCGCCGTGGTCAGCTGTCGAACAATTGCAGGTATCGCATGGCTGCGGTGTCAATGTCGTGCAGCCGCCACAAATCCTCCGTGTCGGCCGCTGCCGGCAATGGGCGGGCGAGCACCCGATCGATTGTACGGGCGAGATCCTGTGGGCGTGAGGACGCCACGACCTCGCCCCGCGCCGGCGAATTGACGATCTCGCGCATTGCCGGCGAACAGTACGTGGCAACGACCGGAGTTCCCTGGGAGAGGGCCTCGACCGCAACCGCCGGATAGCCTTCGAACTGCGAGGTAAGCAGGAAGGCCTGAGCGCTCCTCAGCCACGGCTTGATGTCGAGCATGCGGCCGGGAAAGAAGACGCGTTCGGTCAGGCCAAGGTCTTGCGCTTGTCGTTCGAGCGCCGCTTGCTCTGGCCCGCCACCGAGAATCGTTAACGTCATTACTGGATCGCGCAAATGCGACAGGGTCTGGATCGCCAGCGCGAAATCCTTGGCCGGATCCAGACGTCCCGCGGTCACAAGGCCGCTTCTGGGAACGCTGTCGCCGGTCGGACGATCGCGTTCGGGATCGAGGATGGGGTCGGGAATGACCTGGAGAGGCAGCCGTCCGAGAAGCCGCAGCGCTTCCTCGGCGAGCGCCGGAGACATGGCGATGACCGCATCCGCCTTGCGCAGATGCTTCCGCTTCACCCTGAGCGCGCCCCACCGCCGGAAGAAGGGACGGTCCGGTCGGTCGAGCTTGCTGCTGAGCTTGCAGACGATGAAGGGTTTCTCATCCCGGCGTTTGTGGGTGAAGCCGTCCAGGGCCGGAAAATAGAAATTCCCGGGAATGAACAATCCCTCAATGTCGCGTTGCCGGCAGATCTCGGCAGCGGCCTGCCCCAGCCGCAGCCGCGACCCTTCACCGCGCGGGATGGGTTGCGGCGGATGAATCAGGCTCACCCCGGGAGGGAGCGTCCGGTGCAGCGGATCGCCGGGGTTGCCGCAGATGAAGTTGACCTGCCGCCCCTGCTCGCCCCACAGCCTGGCCATTCGAAAAGCGACGAGCTCGGTGCCGCCCCCCGCAAAATCGTGCAGGAGAATTGCAAGCCTTTCGCGCCTCATTCCGCCCGGGCCGCAGTCGCGTGACCGCAGGCGGCTTCTGGCTCGCGACCGGGAAGGCCGGCGCGGCAATGTTCGAAAGGCCCGTACCCAAGCATTATTGCGCTCCCGATCCAGGTCGGAACCCTAGGCAAGGAAAGAATAGCGCGCCAGCTTGCAGGGAAGTTCCGATTGGGGGCAAGCTGGACCCTTGGCAGGGGGACAGGCGGCAATGAACAGACTGTTCGAACGGATCAGCGGGCGGGTCGCGGCGGCGGCGGGGCAACCGTGGGCCTTCGTGCTGGCCTTTACGATCATCCTGCTGTGGGCGCTGTCCGGCCCGATCTTCGGCTGGTCCGACACCTGGCAGCTGGTTATCAACACCGGCACCACGATCGTCACGTTCCTGATGGTGTTCCTGATCCAGAACGCGCAGAACCGCGATGCGTCCGCAATCCAGGCAAAGCTGGACGAGCTCATTCGCGCCAACAAGGCGGCGCGTAACGCCTTCATCGGGATCGAGCACCTGTCCGAACAGGAACTGGTCGGACTACGTGCCGTGCTGGAACGGCTGGCCGGCGACGAGCAAGCCCATCACCATGCCATCGAGCGGCTTATCGCACGGCGCTAGTTAATCCTTACCGCACGACGATCTGCGCTTTCATGCCGAGCCCCGAGTGGAGGAACTTGCTGCAATGCACCCGATAGGTGCCGGCAGCGGGAACCAGGTCCACGACCGTCGTCTGTTCGGCGCCGAGTGTGATTTTGCCGCCCGGGGCACTGCCGGAGAGCATGCGCGCCTTGGCGAAGAACTCCGGCGCGGTGAAGTCGTGGCTCTTGCCCGCGATGTTCCGGAACTGCAGCCGGACCGGTCGACCGGCGGTCAGCGTGAGCGGAGCCGGAGCGTAGGCGTAGCTGCTCATGACAACCGTGACGGTCGGTGGAGGGGTCGGCTGGGCCGATGTTGCAGCGCCGGAAATGACGAGTCCAGCCGCAAGGGCCGAATGAAGCCAGTTCATGTCTGAATTCCTTCCAACGAGGCGTCCTCATTGTAGCGTATTTCGCTTCAACAGGCTTCCGCCAAGGCGGGCTTCACGCAGGTGGCGGCGATCTGCGCCAGGTGGCGGATATCGGTGCCGCAACAGCCGCCGAGAACCGTGAGGCCGGGCAGGACTGCGCAAAGGTCGCGGTACAGACGGGCCAGGTCCTGCGGGTCGCCGATGTCGAGTTCGATTGCGTCATCCAGCTCGGCGTGACTGCACCGCGATGCGTTGGCGCGAATGCCGCGAATGCGTCGCGTCCAAGCCTCGCCGCTGGCCAGAACGTCGGCGAAATGGGTCGGGTGGGCGCAGTTCACCATGTAATAGACCGGGTAACCGCCGGTGGCCTCATCGACCTCGGCGATTGCGCCGGAAAGCGTGTCACCGGTCGGCAGCCGCCCGTCGGTTTCCACCGTGAAGGAGATCACGGCCGGAAGCTGAACCGAGCGGGCGGCGTTGGCGATCCCGATCGCTTCGGGCACGTTGGTCATGGTGATGGCCGAGATCATGTCCGGCCCGCCCGCGGCCAGTGCAGCGGCCTGCCGGTGGTGGTAGGCGAAGGCCTGCTCCGCCGTGGTGATTCGGCCGGGATCGTAGCCGTCTCCGCGTGGCCCGATGCAACCGCTGATCACGCTTGCCACGCCCAGCGGCCAATATTCGAGCCGAAGAGCATGAAGCAGCCGGATCGCCTCGGCGTTGCGCCCGTCCAGTTCCTGCGGGGTCAGCCCCAGGGCCTCGGCCCAATCCTGGCTTGCGCGCCACGTCGGGCTTTCCAGCACCAGGCCGGCGCCGTGGGTACGGGCGAGCTCAAGATACTCCCGAAAGTAGCGGTCGAGGGCCTGTCTGCCCGCTGCGCTTCCGAGCAGGTCGATGGCCGCAAAGAAGGGAAGCTCCATCTTGCGGTTGAAGATCATGTCGGTCTCGAGCCCGCCGTCGGTCAGGAAAATGCGGTTCAACTGCGGAAGATAGTTCATGATAAACCCTGCCCCTGCTGGAAGTTGGCCGATCGATTAGCCGCAGAGCAGCGGGCGCTGTATGACTTGGCTGCCGGAAGACTTGATCCAAACGCCGTGAGCGCGACCGCATGGTCACTGGACGCGGCGGATTTCGGGCGGCACGATGGACCGCCTGCTAGTTGCATCACGAGGTCCGTGCCCTTGTCCGTTTCGCTTGCTCTTGCGTTCGTGCCGGCCGCGCCGCCGCGGATCGTGCCTCCTGTCCGGCCCGTTCCGGTCATTACCGTGCCGCCCATCATCGACCAGCAGCCGCCAGCGGCGGAATTGTTCGGCCGCGCAGTCAAGCCGGTCGCGACCCAGCCGCTGCCGCGGCTGCTCTCGGCTAATGATTACCCGTCGGAGGCCTTGCGGCTGGGGCAGGAGGGGCTGACGGAGGTCGCCCTGACCATTGGCGAGGATGGGCGGGTAGAGCGTTGCAGCCTGATCAAGTCGAGCGGATCCACCGCGCTCGATGTCGCGACTTGCCGCATTCTGCGGACCCGGGCCCGCTTCGAACCGGCGCGTGATGCGAGCGGACGCGCGGTGACTTCGGCCGAGACGACCCGGATTCGCTGGGTCCTTCCACCCCAGCGCCGGGTACCGTTCGCACCGTGGCAAAGCGAAGTGACATTCGCGGTCGGCAGCGATCACCAGATCCGCTGTACTGAACAATTGACGCCGCCGGCGCCGCGCTTCGTCAACAGCTGCGAAAATCGAAGCATTCAGAACATCGCGCGGATGCTGGCTTGGCGAGAGCGTGAGAATGCGGAAGAAGTCACCATCCGATCCTACGCCCGGATGGTGCCGGGCGCCCCGTCCGCCAACCGCTCGATCATCGGCGAAAAGCTGGGTCACCTGTCGGCCGAGCTGCAGGTCGGCGCGGACGGAAGCTTGACCGGTTGCACAATGCGCGACTCGCTACAACCGGGACCAGCGGTGACTCCGCCAGACTGCAAGCGATTGTTTCCCGGACCTTATTCGGTCGCGGCAGCGGACGACGGCGACGCGGCCGGCCCCCGAACCGCATTCATCGAGTTGATTCTGACCCGGGTGACACGATAGCGAAAGGGCGACGGGATTGCTCCCGCCGCCCTTCCTCGGCACGCCCTGGGGAAGCGTGACACCTTAATCGCGCATGCTGGCCGGAACGTTGCCGCCATGCTGGGCGAGTTGCTTCATGGTGGCCTGGTGCAGCCACATGTTCATCTCCGCGCTGCCGTCCAGTTCGCCGGTATAGCCCAGCTCACGCGCCAGCTCCTTGCGATTGTCGAGGCTGGAATCGATGCCGAGCAGCTTCATCAGATCGACGATCGACGTCTTGTAGTTGAGGTCCGGGTTCCCCTTCTCACTGGCGATGCGGGCGAGCGTCTGGTCGACATCCACCGGCTGCTGCTGCCCCTGCGGCTGGGGCTGGGGCGAAGTGCCGGCCTGCTGTCCGACCGATGAGGTCTGGCCGGGCTGCTGCCCGTGCTGAAGCGTCGGACCGCCGGCCATTCCGGCGGGAATCTGGGGCCGATTGCCAGGACCCGGATCCTTGTGGCCGAAAATGGCGCCCTTGATCTTGTCGAAAATACCCACGGTTCAGGCCTCCAAACCGTGTTTGATATCACGCACCTTGTTGTGGCCTTCGCGTACCGACTGGTAGGCGCGTTCCACCACCGAGCGGCTTTCGGGTGCCAGATCGGCGTTGTTGAGCGCGGTTTCGAACTTCTCCTTGAGATAGTCCTCACCACGCTCGACCTCGTTGATGATCGCCTTGTCGTCGCGGCCGGTGATCGCGGCCTTCAGGTCGAGGAAGCTCTGGTGCGCGCTGCCCAGGAAGCTGCCATCGTCGGGCGGGTTGCCGCCCAGGCGCCGGACCTCGGCTCGCAGGTCTTCGGCCACCCGGCTGCGGTCATCGGCCATGCGGCGGAAGAGCTGCTGGAATTCGTTGTTGTGGGCATTCTCGGCCGCGTCGCGGTAACCGTTGATGCTGTCGATAAGGGTCGTGGTGAGCGTTTCGAGGACGCCGGTACCGTCATGAGCCATATGCTATCTCCCTGAAGATGAAAGTTACGGGGCACTAACGCGGGCGGGGCGCTCAAGGTTCGCGCGTGCCAAGAAACTTTTCGACCAAGCGGGCGATGGACCGGCCAGGTCCCCGCCGGTACTAACCGCCGGTCCAACCATTCAGGGGGAAACGATGTTCGGCGTATTGATGGCTTTCGCGTCCGTTACCTTGACCGCTGCGGAGCCTGCCGCGGCGAGAGCGCCCACGGGCAAATGGGTGGTGAACTTCGCCGACAGTCAATGTCTCGCCTCGCGGGAATTCGGAACGGCGGAGCGGCCGCTGACGCTTGCGATCAAGGCCCCCGTGCAGGGTGACGTGCTCCAACTGGCGGTCCTTAAGGAGAGCCGCGGGACGTTGTCGCCGCAACAGTTGAATGGCAGCATCCGGCTGAACGGCGGCGTGGCCAAGCCGACTACGGCGCTCGCGTTTTCCGGTGCCGAGGGCAAGCGCCGCATTACCCTGTTCAATCTCCCAAGCGCGGACGTGGCCGCCTGGGGGGATGGCGGCGCGCTGGAGATCCGTGCGGGCGACGGGCTGGAGGAAACGCTGACCGTGCGGGGGCTCACGCCGCTGCTAAAAGTGGTGCGGGAATGCGTCGCCGATCTCGGCCGACACTGGAATTATGCGGAGAAGGACGGACCGGCCACGGTCAAGACGGGGCCGAAAGCTGCCTTGGCAAGCTATTTCTCGTCGGACGACTATCCCCGTCCCGCCTTCCGTCAGGAGCAGGAGGGCACCGTCGTCATGGTGGTGCTGGTCAATGAACAGGGACGGGTGGCGGACTGCACGCTGGTTCAAACCAGCGGGATTGCCGCTCTGGATGCTCAGAGCTGTGCGATCGTGCAGCGACGGGCCAAATATATCCCGGCAGTCGGCCTCGACGGAAAGCCTGCCCGGGCCGTTGATACCGGGAAGATCCGCTGGCTCATGGGCGATTGAGCGGATGGCTGATCCAATGGTCTTGAAAGCCGTTGAACGATGATGCCATCTTGCCGGCTCGGGCGACGGCAGCCATGCCGGCTTGATCGATGATCCGGCTGCTTGCCCTTTCAAGAAAGTTTCAATGACCGATCATCAGCCCAGCGGCCGCATCTCCACCGGCCGGACCTCCCCCTGGCCGATCCTGCTGGCGCTGATCGCCGGGCTGCCGCTGGGAATCCTGTCCATTCGTGCCGGCGACGGTCTGCGCGAGCCGCTGGTGCAGGTTGCCAACCTGGTCGGCGGGCTGTGGCTCGATGCGCTGAAGATGACGGTCATTCCGCTGATCGTCGCGCTGCTGGTGAACGGGATCTGCGGCAGCGCCGAGGCTGCGCGGGCCGGCGGGATCGCGGCGCGAGCGGTGCTGTGGTTCCTGGCCTTCTATATCTTTTCGGCGGTGTTCGGAGGGGTGGGCATGACGGCGCTGGTGGCGCTGTTCCCATTGCCGCCGGCGGGTGCCGAAGCGCTCCGGGCCGGACTCGCGGGCGTCGATCAGTCGGTCACCCAGGGGGCCGTGCCGGGCTTTGCCGACTTCTTCCGGTCGATCATCCCGGCCAACCCCATCGCGGCGGCGGCGGAGGACCAGATCCTACCGCTGGTCTTTTTCACCGTTATCTTCGCCTTTGCATTGTCACGGATCGATCAGGCCAAGCGCAACGTCGCGCTCGCCTTTTTCGAGGCCGTGGCCGACGCGCTTCTGATCGTGATCGGCTGGGTGCTGTGGGTCGCGCCCGTCGGCGTGCTGGCATTGAGCTTCGCCGTCGGCGCGGGCGCAGGCGGCGCGGCGCTAGGTGCGGTCGCGCATTATGTGGTTCTGATCTCGCTGCTGGGCGTGGGCATCACGCTGGTCGCCTACCTCATTGCGCTGGCGGTCGCCCGGTTCCGGCCGGTGGCCTTCCTGCGGGCAATGGCGGGACCATCGGCGGTGGCGATCTCCACCCGCTCGTCGCTTGCCTCGTTGCCGGCCATGCTGAAGGCGGCCGACCGGCTGGGCGTGGACGAGGGCAAGGCCAATGTGTTGCTGCCGATGGCGGTGGCGCTGTTCCGGGCCACCGGTCCTGCCATGAACGTCGGCGTCGCGATGTACGTCGCGCACTGGCTGGGCGTGGAGGTCAGCCCGTGGAACTTTGCCGCGGGCGTTGCGGTCGCGACGATGGCCTCAATCGGAGCGGTCAGCCTGCCGGGGCAGGTCAGCTTTGTCACGTCGATTGGTCCGATCAGCCTAGCAATGGGCATCCCGCTCGAGCCACTGGCGCTGCTGATCGCGCTGGAGACGATTCCCGACATCTTCCGCACGCTGGGCAATGTCACCGCCGACGTTGCGGTGACCGGGGCGGTCGCGAGGCAGGAAGGCGACACGCTGACCGACGACGCGGAAGACGAGCTAAGCCAGCCCGCCTGAGGCGGTCGTCGTTCGTCGATTGGTAATCTCCTGCCCGCGCTTCGTCGGCTCACCGAGCATTGCGCAGCGCCGGTCGATACCGCCACGACGAACGCTGCCTCGGCTCCTAACAGGAAGGGGCGGCGCGAGGGCAGGACCTTCTTCTCCCGATGACGAAGGGCTCGCGCCGCAACCCCTCACCAATATGAAGTCGCCGCCGCCGGTCGCCTCCCCAGGGCCGGCGGCCCCTGCCGGCCCAGGCAAGCGTCCAGCGGCCCCTGCCGGACACGAATACAGGCAGCCTCCAGCTCCTTAGTGGGGCCGGTAGACATGACGCGGGCGATCAGCGGCCGGCGATGACCCTGACGTTTTCGGCGTAGAGCCGGCCGACGGGCTGTTCGGTGCCGTCGGACAGGCGCGCGATCCAGCGGCCCGAGGGGTTGCGTTGAAAGCCGGCAATGAAGTCGCGGCGAACGATGGCGGATCGGTGCAGCCGGACGAAAACCGCCGGATCAAGGCCTTCCTCCAGCGCGCTCATACTGTGGTGGATGAGCCAGCTGCGCGGGCCGACATGCAGGCGCATATAGTCACGCTCGGCCGATATCCGGTCGATGTCACGGGTAGCGATGCGAACCAGGCCGGTGATGTCTGACGCCCAGAATTCTTCCAGGAAGCGGCCGGTCGAGAGCGGTTGCGCGGGCTCGGCCGCTCCGCCTTCGTTGCGGCGATCGAGGTGGGCGCGGGTCCGCGCCAAGGCAAGGTCGAGCCTGGCGGGGTCGACCGGCTTCATCAGATAATCGACGGCTGCCACTTCGAAGGCGGCGACTGCGAATTGGTCGAAGGCGGTCACGAACACGACGGCGGGAGGGGTGGAGCGGCCCGACAGCGCCTTGGCGACATCGATCCCGTCGAGGCCGGGCATGGCAATGTCCAGCAAAAGGAGGTCTGGCGCCAGCGCCTCCGCCATGCGCACGGCGGCTTCGCCGTCCGACGCGGTCCCGACCAGGTCGACGCCAGGAACCCTGGCCAGCAGCAATTGAAGCCGCTCGGTCGCGAGCGGCTCGTCGTCGACGACAAGGACCTTTAAGGCTGGCTCACTCATCTGGACGGCTGGGATCGCGATCAAGGGGCAGGGTCATGAGTACACGATAGCCGCCGTCGTGGAGCGGACCGAAACTGCACCGTGCGGCGCGTCCGTAGCGGGCGTCGAGGCGCTGGCAAACATTGGTCAGGCCAACGCCGGTGCTTGCGGGATGCTGGTGCCGCGGCGCCTTCAAGGCAACGCCGCCGCGGTTGGTCACTTCCAGCTCCAGCACGTTCGACTGCGATTCGCGCGCGGCGATCCGCAGCGTCACCTTGTCCTTGGTCGCCGACACGCCGTATTTGATCGCATTCTCAACCACTGGCTGCAGGATCAGCGCCGGCAGCCGGGCCGAAGCGACCTCCGCCGGGACGTCGATCTCGACCTTCAGCCGGCGAGGAAAGCGGGTTTTCTCGATATCGAGATACAGGCGCTGCAGCTCGATTTCCTCGGCCAGCGTGACGTCGGCATTGGGATCGAGCGACAGGCTGGTGCGAAAAAAGGTCGACAGCTTCAGGATCATGGTTTCCGCTTCCTGCGGCCGGCCCGTCATCACCAGTGAGGACAGGCTGTTGAGCGTATTGAACAGGAAGTGCGGATTGACCTGATAACGGAGCGCCCGCACCTGCGCGGCCTGCGCGGCGCTTTCGGCCAGCGCGGCGCGGCGCTGAAGGGCCAGCGCGCGGCTCTGGCTCACGGTGGCGAGATAGACCGCGCTCCATGCGACGAAGAAGAACAGCCAGACCACCGTGGTGTCCGCCGCCAGCCGGAACTGATCCCACTGCTTGAGCTCGCTCATTTTGGGCATGGTCAAAATGACGGGATCGGCGGCGCTTTTCTCGATCCGGATCTGGTCGCCCTTCTGCACGACCACGAACCCTTCGCGCGCCTGGAAGCGGAACTCTTCCTTGCTGGACCGCATCTGACCCTCGGCCGCGATGAGCGTGGACGCCAGCGCCACGGCGGCGAAGATCGACGCCAGTCCGGCAACCATCGCCTGCCGGCGCAAATTGCTGCCGGGCGCGAACAGCTTGATCGCCAGATAGATGACGCAGGTCAGCAGGGAACCGGCCGTGAGCGTCAGCACCTTGTTCTGCAGCACCGTCACGGGATCGTTGCCGAGGAAGGCGCGCGCCACCACCGTCAGCGCATAGCCGACCCAGAAACCGAGGATAATCTTGGCCGCCAGCCGCCAGTCGGCGAAACGCCGCGGGTCGGTCGAAGCCCTGCCGTCCAGCATGGCCTCCGCATCGGGAAGCATATTCATCGGTCGGTGACTTTGCGCGGAGGTGCCGCGAAGCGCAACGGAGGGGCGGGCGGCTGGCAGAAGCAGGAAGGCCGCCTGTCGAAAGCAGCCAGATCGGAACGCGCCGCGCGGCCGTCCGTTACGGAGCCAAAAGGAGAATGATCGTGGAAGACAGGAAGCTCGACGAGAATTGCCCGCCGCCGGTTTTGTCGGCCGACCCGGAGCATGAGCTGGAAAAGAAGCTGCGCAAGAACCCCCACGATCTCGACACCAAGGTCGATGTGGGCAGCGACGAATCCATGGACGCCTCCGACCCGCCGTCCTCGTCCCAGCCGGGGCAGAAGGACGAGCCGGTGGCCTCGTCCGGCTTTCCGGACTGAGGGTCGGGCCTGCTAACGCGCGGGCAAGGTGAAAAAGTCACCCGTTGCACGGCAGTCACAGGTGATGCGCATGCGACGAACCGTGCGCATCATCGCTTGCTGACAGGGAATCCCTCTGTTCAATTGTGAACGGGGGGTGGGATCTTGGTTAAGCAAGTTGCAACCGAGTTGGCCGCATGGTCCCGCCTGAAGGTAAAGGAGTCGGGATCATGACGACGCGGACCAGCCAGCCTGCCGGGGGCGCGCTGCTGCTGAGCGAGATCAAGGAGTTCGCCGCTTTTCCAAAGGCGACCCAGCGGTACCTGCGCCGCTCGCTCGACGTCGCCTACGGCCGCCGTGACGCGCTGGAATGCTGGGCAAGGGACGAGGGCGAGGCCGCTTCGATCCGGGCCCAGGGCCGGCTTTACAAGCAGCTCGACGCGCTGCGCCTCCAGGTGCCGGACGACAGCGGGCTGGACACGATCGAGCCCTTCATGGGCATATTGATTACCCTGACCGCGTTCGACCTTGGACAGGACCGCATCCCGAATTTCGCGGCCTATCGGTTCCTTTACGAGCGCTTGCTAGGCGCCGCGGCGCGCCCGTGGCTTCCCGCTGCCTTCTGCGCGGCCTCGGCCCTGCCGCACCTGCATCCTGACCGCCGCCGGAGCCTGCTCCAATCGATCAGCGAAAGCGCGGCGACCGCGCCTGGCTGGTCGAACCGCGAGCCGGTATTCTGGCCCGAATGGGTGGAAAAGGTGGACGTCGCCGCCGCGGCTTAAGCGGCCAGCGTTACCGACGGAAATATGCGGGCGAGCTCCATCAGGCTCGCCCGCGCGCTCTGGTACAGAATGAAAATGCCCCCGGCATTCTCCCACGCCCCGCGGTGGGTTGGGGTGTCGTCTATCAGCACGTCGCCGGGCTGCATGTATCGATACTTGTCGCGCGCCATGCAGGTGATGATCGGCGTGCCAGGAAAATGCTTGGCCGCCCATTCGACCTTCTGGGGCGCCGCCCAATTGCCTAGTGGCAAGCCGGTCAGGATCGTCGGGCGCAAATGCTCCACCGCATCGAACAATTCCATCGCATCCAGCAGCAGCGGCAGGTTCGCGTAGAAATCCCGTGCGGTCGCCAAGCGGCGCCAGAATTCCTTCCTCCCGTATCGTTCGATGAAGCGATGGGGAAGCATGCCGAGCAGCTGCTTTGCGCCCGTGTCGAAGTCGGCAAGCACGCCGTCGGCATCGAGGAAAAGATGGGGCATCAGAAACGCGCGGGCGTCAGCGTGATAGGCACGGGATGATCGAGCTCCCGCCAGCCGCGCTCCTTCAGCACATCGTTGCTTTCCTTTGCGCGCCGTCCAGCTGCCAGCGACCAGGTGATATGGTAGGTCGACCCGTCCGGCCGGTCGACGCTGCCGTCGATCGTTACGACCAGCGCTTCCACGCCGCGGCCGTCATCGGTTCGGCCGACAATCGCCGCGACCACTTCGCCGGGTAGATCGGTGCCGCCCGGTTTGAGCGTGACATGGTCGGCGACCGATTGATCATAGTTCGGCGGAAACTGCTCCAGCAGCCTCTCTCGCTCCGAGCGGTCGAGTTTCCAGCCTGTCGTTTGTCCGCTGTGAGGCATCGCCTCACAAATCGGCTTGACCCTCAAGGTTCCGCAGGAGGTCGCCCGCGAACTCGCTCAACGTGTCGTCACGCGCGCCTAGGATGGCGATGCGATCGCCTGCCCTTGCTTCGGAGAGCAGGCGGTCCGCGATCTCCGGACGGGCGGGGACATGCTCCGCCTTGCCACCCGCGGAGCGGACCGCATCGGCCAGCCAGTCGGAGCCGCGGGAGCGATCCACCGTCCCGCCTTGATAGACCGGATCGGAGAGGATCAGCAGGTCGCCGCCACGCAGGCCGGCGGCAAAGGTCCGCGCCAGCTCGTCACCCATCTTGGCCAACGGACCATATCCGTGCGGCTGGAAAAAGATCAGCAGACGGCCTTGATCGGCGGTCAGCGTGGCCAAGGTCGCGGCAATCTTGTCCGGGTTGTGCGCGAAATCGTCGATCACTTGCACGCCATTGCCGACCCCGACCGTTTCCAGCCGCCGCTTCAAGCCGGCGAACCGACCAAGCGCCGGCGCGGCTTCGGCCAGCGGGACGCCCAGGGCGCGGACGGCGGCGAGCGCGGCCAGCGCATTGGACGCGTTGTGGCGGCCGGGCACCGCCAGGCTGACCTCGTGACTGTCGCCGCCGGCGTGCACGGTGAAGGATGCGCCGTCCGCTCGTAGCTGAAGGTTGCGCCCCATGACTTCCGCGCCGGGACTGTCGAAGCCGTAGCCGACCGCGCCCCGCACCGCGTCGGCAATGGCGCGCGTTTCAGGATCGTCGAGGTTGACCACCGCCCTCTGAGCCCGCCCGGCGAAGGCCCCGAACAGGCTGCGCAATTCGTCCATTTCCTTATGGTCGAGGCTGATGTTGTTCAGCACCGCGACTTCGGGCCGGTACAGCGAGATGGAGCCATCGCTCTCGTCCACTTCGGACACGAACAGCTCCGGATCGCCGACCAGCGCCGACGCGAAGGGTGACGAAGGCGCGGCAAAATTCTTCATCACCGCGCCGTTCATCACGGTCGGCTGAAGATGGCAGGCATGAAGGATCCAGCCGATCATTCCCGTGACAGTGGACTTGCCCGACGTCCCGCCGACGGCAACGCTACGGTTGGCTGCGTTCAATAGTTGGGCGAGCAGCTGCGGTCGGGTGAGGTGCACCAGACCCAACTCGCGCGACCGCTGGACGTCCGGGATCGTTTCTTCGACGGCGGCCGAGGTGACCAGCGTCATGCCCTCGCCAAGCCCGCTGCCGTCCTGCGGAAAGAGCTGGATGCCGAGCGAGCGGAGATAGTCGAACTTGGCCGCGAGCCGCCCGGCGTCGAGGGCGCGGTCGGAGCCGGCCACCTTGGCGCCGGTCGCACGAACGATACAGGCGAGGGGCAGCATGCCGCTGCCGCCGATACCGCAGAAGAAGAAGCTGGATTGATTCATCGCCGCCGCCCTATTGGGTCCGGAGCACACAGGCAAACGGAGTAAGCATGCGGATTGCGGTGGTTGCGCCGAGTTGCCCGTTGAAGCGCGACGCGGCGGAAGCGGTAAAGGCGCTGGCTGCCGCGCGAAGCGGCGTCGACCTGGTGATCCATCCGCAATGCTTCGTTGAAGACGGTCATTTTGCAGGAAGCGACTCCGCGCGGCTCGCAGCGTTCCGTGAGGTCGCGGAGGACCCGTCGGTTGATGCCATATGGTTCGCACGCGGTGGCTATGGCTCCAACCGGATTGCGGAATTGGCGGCCCGGGACCTCCCGGCAACAGCCCTGAAGAAAACCTATCTCGGCTACAGCGACGGCGGCTTCCTGCTCGCCGCGCTGCACAAGGCCGGGGCCCGGGTCGCGCACGGCCCGATGCCCAGCGACGTGCTCCGCAGCGGCGGGGAAGGGGCTGCGTCCCGGGCGCTGGACTGGTTGGTGGACGACGCCGCGGACGCTCTCGAACCCGGACTGAATGGGCCAGCCTTCGCCTTCAACCTCGTCGTGCTGTCGAGCCTGTTGGGGACGCCGCTGGAGCCGGACTTCGCCGGGGCCGAGTTGCTGGTCGAGGAAGTGGACGAGGAGCATTACCGGCTCGACCGCTTCCTGTTTCATGTGACTTCGCAGGCTGCGTTGAAAGGACTTCGGCAAATCCGCCTCGGTCGTTGCGCGGTCAGGGAGAACGACCGGCCGTTCGGTTCCGATGAGGAAGCCATCGTCCGCGATTGGTGCGAACGGTCGGGCGTCCCCTTCGGCGGGCGCGCGGATATCGGTCACGACGCCGCCAACAAGGTCGTCCCGTTCCCTCTGCGCCGTTAAGTCCGATTCCCTCTGTAAGGGCCATTGCAAAGGCCGTCTGTTTGCGCTCTACCTCTCGGTCGGAACAACAGGAGGGCCTAATGGCAAAAGCATCGAGCGGGACTGGGCGTAAGGCAGGGGGCGGTCTCGCACGGCCAGTACAGCCGTCGCCGGACCTCGCCGCGATTGTGGGTAACGATCCGCTGCCGCGCAGCGAGGTGGTGTCGAAGGTTTGGGATCACATCCGCAAGAACAACCTTCAGAATCCGCAGAACAAGCGCGAAATCGTGGCTGACGACAAGCTGAAGAAGGTCTTCGGCACGGACCGCTGCACCATGTTCGAAATGAACAAGCACCTGTCCAAGCATCTGTCGTAAGCATCGTCCGACAGGGCTGAAACAGTTCGAGGAGGGACTCGCCGGGGCCGGCGGGTCCCTTTTTCGTTTGCAGACGCGTCGATTCGTCAGCGACAGACCGTCCAGCCGGCGCGGCCGCGGTTGGTGGTGTCGAGATGCAGATGGTCGCGGTGCGCCGCGTTATAGTCGGGCGAAAGAGTCGTGCTGAATAGGCGGCAGGCTCCGTCCCGGACCTCGCGCAGGAACAATGCCGAGGGATCTTCGCCCTCCCAGTCGCCCAGCACGGAAACCGTGCGTCCGTCGCTCAGGCGAAAGCCGAGGATATCGACGGCATCGGCGGTGGCGTGCTGGCTCCATGCGCCCTCGCCCCGGCCGTAGATGCGCCGACAGGAATAGCTCCCCGCATGGACGAAGCTTTGAACGGGCGCGCCAAGATGCTTTCGCGCCGCCGGCTGGACCACGCGCTCGTCCCATAACAGCAGCGCGGCCGCGACCGGGCAACTGGTGACGAGTCCGCTTGGGGAAAAGCCGGCGGTGCGAGCATTGCCGGGTCGCAGCAGCGTCCCGTCGCTATAGCCGCATTGCGCGCTTGGCTCACGGGAAGGGGCCGGCCGATCGCTCGCACCGGCTTGCTCCAACAAGGTCCGGCAGCGCGGCGCGTCATCGCCCAGGTTCGCGATCTTGGCGGCGGTGAAGCGGCCGATGGGCTGATCGAGCGTTAATTTGGTCCATGGCATTTCCTGCGGGTGACGGGACATCCAGCTGCGCGCCTCGATCAGCAGAACGGCGAGCGCGGAGAGGAGCAGGAACCAGAAAATTGAGCGACGCATGCGCGGCCCAACGCGCCAACCGGGATTCAGGCCCGGATCGCGTCGGTCAGGCGTTCGCGGGTCACAGGATAGCCAAGATGATCGGGAATGCGAAGCCAGCGCTCGCCGTCGGCGTCCTCGATCCAGGGGGTTACGGTCTCGATCGGGTGCGCGCGGGCATGCGCGACCGCTTCGTCGAAGGAGCCGAGCCGCGCCAGTCGCTCCAGATTGCGCACGGTCGGAAAGATCGCGCTGGCCTCGCCGGCGGCAATGCGGCGCAGGACCTCGGCGGCGGACGCCCATTCGGCGCTGTCGCACTCGCCGGGCTGCGGACGAAGCGGCCAATCGCTTGCCGGTGCACGGGCCAGGAAAAAGAGCGTGTCGAACCGGCGCGCTTGATGAAAGGCGGGCTTCCAGCGCGCAAAGGGAATTAGGGCCTCAAGGTCGAGGGTGAGTTCGTGACGCTGGAGTAGCTCGGTGAGGGGCGCGCCTGTGTGCAGCGCGTGCTGCAAGTCTGTTGCGGGGGTGGGGGAAAGAGCGACCGGCAGCCCGGTCTCCTCGATCGTCTCGCGGATCGCGGCCACGCGGGCGGCGTCCACCTCGTTGTTCGCGAGCGCGACGTCGGCATCGTCGATCCGCCCGCCGGGGAAAACCATCGCCCCGCCCGCGAAAGCCATCCGCTTGGTCCGGGTGACCATCAGCAGGTCCGGAGGACCGTCCGTCCGATCGCGCATGACGACCAGGGTCGCGGCGGGGATTGCTTGGTCGCTCATCGCTCGCCCGACCTAGGCGTCCGGGAAGCAAAGAAAAAGGCCGACCTCCGCGCGGGAGGCCGGCCTTTCCGCTTGCCACGAGGGCAGGAAGCTTACATCGCGTTGACGGCGGCGTTCGCTTCGGCCGGGCTGGCGGCGTTCACGTCGGCCTCGTCGATGGCCTCCTCGCGGCGATCGCCTTCGGCTTCGAGCGCGTCGGCCTGATTCTCCAGAGTCGCGGCAGCAGCGGCGTTGCCGGTGTTGTCGGCCATCATTTCCAGGTTGTCAGCGGCGGCTTCGTAGTTGTCGTTGACGTTGTCGCCGAGCGAATCGTCACCCTGGCCACCACAAGCCGCCAGCGCGAGCGAAGCGGCGCCAACCAGCGCGAAAGAAATCTTCTTCATGTGCTTTCCCCTTACGGTTCTCGTTGAGCGAACATTGAATATCCGCTTGGTCCGTCCAAACGCGAGTGCTTTCGGTTCGGTTCCGTCACGCTTTGTGACGGGTCTCTCCTTGAGACTCAAGCGACAAAGGGTTAAATAGGTCAGGCCGGGCAACCGGCTATGTTGGTAGATTGCTGGTTGGAATAGGCATTTCGGACCCGGGGGGCAGTACCCCGGCGCCTCCACCAGCAGCGGCGCGAGGGAACTGGAGCGGGGGCTCTATCGCGCCGTTGCTGATGGGGGCGAAACAGGATCGACGGATGCAGTAAAGTTCTGGCTGCCAGCCGGCTGAAGTGAGCCGTAAAACCGCTTTTCACACAAGTGCCAACGATAACGAGGCGCTCGCGATTGCTGCGTAACTGATGTCCTAACGGACTAAGTTACAAAGACAAAAGCGCGGTTGGACCCCACCGGGCAACAGAAGGGGATTCCGGCGGTCCGGAGGGCACCGAGCAACAGAAGCCCTCCACTTGCCTTTCCCTGATCATGCGATGCGCATTGAAAGCGCGAAGTGTGTCATCTACCTAAGGCACAGTTTCGTTTTTCAGGGGAAACGACCTGCCATGACCATTTCTCGCCGCTTGGGCCTCCTGGCTCCGCTCGCTGCTGTCAGCCTCGCCGGATGCGGCCTCAACTCGGTCCCGACATCCGAGGAAAACGTCAACGCCAAGTGGGCCAACGTGCAAAGCCAGTATCAGCGCCGGTCGGACCTCATCCCGAACCTGGTCGCCACCGTGCAGGGCGCAGCGGCGCAGGAGCGCAACACGCTGCGCGAGATCACGGAGGCGCGCGCCCGGGCGGCGCAGATCACCCTGACGCCCGAACAGTTGTCGGATCCGGAAGCCGTTCGCCGGTTCAGCCAGGCGCAGGGGCAGCTATCCACCGCGCTTATTCCGCTGCGCCAATTGCAGGAGGCTTACCCGCAGCTGCAGACCAACCAGAATTTCCGCGATCTTCAGCAGCAGCTGGAAAGCACGGAAAACCGGATCAACATCGCTCGTCAGGACTACAACGAAGCGGTGCAGAGCTATAACACCACCATCCGCACCTTCCCCGATGCGATCGGCGCCAAGATCTTCTACGGCGCCAAGCCCAAGGTGCCGTTCCAGGCGGTGACCCCGAACGCCGATGTCGCTCCCCAGGTCAATTTCAACGTTCAATAAGCTGCGGCAGGTGATCCATACCTCCGTCATTCCCGCGACCGCGGGGATCCATCGCCTGTCCATTCGGCGACGCGGATGGCTGGGGAGAAGGGCCTCCGCTTTCGCCGGGTTGACAGCATTGTTGCTGCTGCTGCTGTTTGTCGCGGGATCGGCCCATGCGCAGGACTTTCCCAAGCTCACGGGCCGTGTCGTCGACGAGGCGAACCTTCTGTCGCCAGCCGACGAAGCGGAACTCACCGGCGAATTGCAGGCGCTGGAGGATCGGTCCAGCCGGCAGCTGGTGGTCGCCACGGTGCCAAGCCTCGGTGGCTACGAGATTGAGGACTACGGCTATCGGCTTGGCCGGCAGTGGGGCATCGGGCAGGAAGGCGCCGACAATGGCGCAATCCTGCTGGTCGCGCCCAACGAGCGTAAGGTCCGAGTCGAGGTCGGGTACGGCCTGGAACCGATCCTGACTGACGCCTTCTCTAACCGGGTGATCGACGAGCAGATCATTCCCCGCTTCAAGGCGAACGACATGCCGGGCGGAATCAAGGCCGGGGTCAATGCGCTGATCGCCCAGCTGGCGGCGCCACCGGAAGTGGCCGAGCGGGCAGCGGTCGAGGCGGCGCAATCGCGTTCGGCGCAACGGCAGCGCAGCTCCGGCGGCGGCGGGTTCAATCCCGTTTCGCTGATCTTCTGGGGGATGATCGTCGCCTTCGTGCTGCTCTCGTTCGCGCGAGGCGCCGGGGGGCGCAGGGTGCGTGGCAAGCGGCGGCGCGGGTTCGATTCCGGCGACGCGGCGGTGATTTTGTGGGGCCTCGACGCGCTTTCCCGAGGGTCAAGGGGCAGCGGCGGCTGGGGCGGCGGCGGCGGTTTCGGCGGGGGCGGCGGTTTTGGCGGCTTTTCCGGCGGCGGCGGGTCGTTCGGCGGCGGGGGAGCGTCCGGATCATGGTAACGCTGCGGTTCACGGACGAGGAACACGAGCGCGTCAGCCAGGCGATCGCCGCTGCTGAAGGCAAAAGCGATGGCGAGATTGTCACAATGGTAAGCGGGGAATCTGACGCTTACCATGATGTCGCACTGCATTGGGCCGTGCTGGCGCTAATCGCAGTGCTCGCTCTCGCAGCGGCTTTCGCCGACCATCTGAAATCCTTGCACGTCCTCGTCTTCAACCTCGGCTGGGGCGCGGAGCCGGCGCTGGGCGGAGTGCTGTTCTTCCTCATGTGCCTGGCCGTGCTGGCCTTCATGGTGGCGCTGCTGGTCCTCAAATACCGCCCCTTGCGGCTGGCCATGACCCCGGGTGCGACCAAGAGCCGGCGGGTGCGAAGGCGCGCGATCGCCTTGTTTCGAGCGGCTGCCGAGCGGCGCACGATCGGGCGCACGGGGGTCCTGATCTACCTGTCGCTTGCCGAGCATCGCGCGGAGCTCGTCGCCGACGAGGCGATCGTGAAAGTGACCACGCCTGACACCTGGGCCGACGCCATGGCGACGCTGGTCACCGAAATGCGGGCAGGGCGTGCCGCCGACGGCTTGATCGGTGCGATCGAGATCGTCGGCGAGGTGCTTGAGCAGCATTTCCCGCGCTCGACTGCGGACACCAACGAGATTCCGGACAAGCTGATTGAGCTCTAGGGACCCGGACTTCGACCAGCCTCCCGAGATCCGGTGGCAGGGTCGCTTCGTGCAGGCGGTCACGCGTGGCAAATGGGAATATGCGGGTCGGGTCGGCGGGGTGCGCGCGGTCGTGGTCCTGGCAGAACATGACGGCTGCTGGATATTAGTCGAGCAGGAGCGAGCGCCCGTCGGCGGGCGTTGCCTGGAACTGCCGGCCGGACTGGTCGGTGATCATGATCCATCCGCGACGATCGAAGGCACGGCGGTGGCGGAACTCGAAGAAGAGACCGGGTTCACTGCCGGGCGGATCGAGCGGCTGGGCGATTTTCATGCCTCACCCGGGATGCTCAGCGAAGGCTTTACCCTGGTGCGCGCGCATGACGTGCGCCGTATCGGCGAAGGCGGCGGAGTGCACGGCGAAGAGGAGATCGTGGTCCATCTGGTGCCCAAGGGGGAGATCGGGCGCTTCGTTGCGGAGCGGCGTTCGGCCGGGGTTGCGATGGACGTCAAGCTGTTGCTTCTGCTTGCAGGCGATATGCTGGAAAAATCAGCAGCTTAGCTAAGCTTGCATTCAGGCCCGCAAGTGCAGAGGAGGTGGCGATGGCCGCCGTCTGTCCATTTGTCGATCCGCCGCTTGCCGATCCGGGTCAGCCGGGGCAGTGCGGCGGCGAAACGATCGAGAGGCTGACTGCATGCTCAAGCAATTTTTCCTGGCCGGAACCGCGCTGATGGCGGTGTCGGCCTGCACTACCGCCGAAAGCGGTGCTCCCGTGGCGGCCGCCGGCATGACTCCCGCGGCGGCCGAACCGGTGGCGGCGGCACCGGCGGTGCCCGACAATATCCTCCTGGCCGACTGGACCGGACCGTTCGACGGGGTGCCGCCCTGGGACAAGGTCAAGGCGACGGACTTTTCCGAGGCCTTCCAGTTCGCGATCGACGAACAGCGCCGCGAATATCAGGCGATCGCGAACAATCCGGAAGCGCCGACCTTTGCCAACACGGTGGAGGCGATGGAGCGCGCCGGGCAGCGGCTGGGCCGCGTCGGTTCGGTTTTTGGCGTCTACACCGACAATCTGTCCACGCCGGAAGTCCAGGCGCTGGACAAAGAATGGTCGCCCAAGCTGTCGGCCGCGAGCGACGAGATCACGCTCGATCCCAAGCTGTTTGCGCGGGTCGAGACGCTGTACAACAACCGGGCCTCGCTTGGCCTCGATGCCAAGCAGACCCGCCTGCTGGAGCGCAGCTACCAGTATTTCGTCCGCAACGGCGCCAAGCTGGACGCCGCGCAGAAGCAGCAGTTGTCAGGCTACAACCAGCGGCTCGCCTCGCTGTTCAGCGAGTTCAATTCGCGCCTGCTGGCCGATGAAGGCACTTTCACCCAGGCGAGTGCGGCCGAGATGGCCGGCGTCCCGCAGGACGTGCGCGACGCCGCCGCCGCGGTGGCCAAGGACAAGGGACTGCCGGCGGGGACCTTCGCCATCCGCAATACCCGGTCGGCGGTCGAACCGGTCCTGACTTTCGGCTCCAACCGGGCGTTGCGCGAGAAGGTGTTCAAGGCCTTCACGAACCGCGGCGACAATGGTGGGGCGAACGATACCAACCAGCTGATCGCCCAGATCGTGAAGCTTCGGGCCGACCGCGCCCGGCTGCTTGGCTTCGGCAGCCATGCCGAATGGCGGATGCAGGACACGATGGCCAAGTCGCCGCAGCGCGCGATGGAGCTGATGATGCGGGTTTGGCCGGCGGCCGTGGCGCGGGTCAAGGAAGAGGTCCGCGACCAGCAGCCGTTCGCCCGCCGCGATGGGGTCCGCACCATCGAACCGTGGGACTTCCGCTATTATCAGGAGAAGGTCCGCAAGGCGAAGTACGATCTTAGCGAAGACGAGATCAAGCCGTACCTGCAACTCGATAATCTGGTGCAGGGCATGTTTTGGTCGGCAGGCCAGCTGTATGGGCTCCAGTTCAAGGAGAACACGGGCCAGGTGCCGGTCTTCCACCCGGACGTGCGCACCTTCGAGGTCACGCGTGAGGGCCAGCCGGTCGGACTCTTCTACCTCGACAATTTCTCCCGCGAGGGAAAGCGGTCGGGCGCGTGGATGACGACCTACCGCAGCCGGGCGCGGCTGTTGAATGACAACCTCGTGCTGGCGTCCAACAACAATAATTTCACCAAGCCGGCCGAGGGCCAGCCGGTGCTGATCAGCCTGGACGACGCGTCCACCCTGTTCCACGAATTCGGGCACGCGATCCACTACCTGCTGGTCGACGTAAACTATCCCAGCCTGGGCGGGGCGCAGCGGGACTTCGTCGAGTATCCGAGCCAGGTGAACGAGAATTGGCTGCTCACCCGGCCCGTGCTCGACCGCTTCGCCAAACATTATCGGACCGGGCAGCCGATGCCCAAGGCGCTGGTCGACAAGATCGAGAAGTCGGAGACATTCAACCAGGGCTTCGCCACGGTGGAATATCTGTCATCGGCGCTGGTCGACATGCGGCTTCACACCGATCCCAATGGCGTCGTCGATCCCGACCGGTTCGAGCGGGAAACCTTGGCGTCGCTCGGCATGCCGCGGGAGATGGTGATGCGTCACCGGCTGCCTCAGTTTGGGCACCTCTTCTCGTCCGACGCCTATTCGGCCGGCTATTATTCCTACCTTTGGTCGGAAGTGATGGACGCCGACACTTGGGCGGCCTTCGAAGAGACTGGGAACCCCTTCGACAAGAAGACCGCCGACGCGTTCCGGACCTATCTACTTTCGACCGGCAACGAGACGGACCGCGCAGAGGCCTATCGCCAGTTCCGCGGACGCGACCCCGACGTCACCGCCTTGCTGCGTCGGCGTGGCTTTCCGGTGAACTGAGTGAACCCGCTCCCCGTCGGCACCGCCGACGGGGAGTTTCTTTACTCGGCCGCGGGAGCAGCCGCGGCGCTGAGCAAGTCCAGCTGCTGGGTGCAGCCGGCCTGGATCAGGGCAGTGCCAAGGTCGGTGAAGCCGGTGCCGGCGTTGACCGCCTCCGCCCGCAGCTCGCCGGATCCGACCCGAACGCGCGCGCCATCCCGCAGCGGAACCGCTTCGGGCCAATCAGCGATCTGTTGCCGTGCGGCGAAGGTGACGGTCGCCGACTTGCCGGTGTCGAGATCGCGCACGGTGACCGCCCGCTCATCCGTGACATTGTCGCGATAAAGCCGAATGCCCGAGGGCTGGACGAAGCAGAAGGTCTCGCTCCCGTCCACGGCGACGTGCCAAATCTGCCGCGGGAATGGGACCGGCCGCACGGCGCCGACGCGCCCGCGCCGACCCGACCCCTGTGCGACCAGCGCGGCAAAGCTGGTCGCGGCCGCCTTCCCGCCACCGGCCACCGGATAATTGCCCGGACCACGCAGCGTGCGCGACCCCTTGGCGTCGAGCAGCACCAGCGTATCGCCGCCGCGCAGCGTCACGCGAGCGCCGTCAGGCAGGGATTTGCCGGTCGGATATTGCCCGGCCGACGGTCCCGACGAACGCACCACGATGACCGCGGCCGTGGCCGAAGAGGCGGCACCGAACAGCAGCGCGCCAAGAAGAACAGCGGCTTTCATCCCCTATTTCTCCCTTAACTCGACATGCCCGCCAGGCGTCGATTCCGTCAGCCGATACACGAAAAGCTGCAATGCTGCATCATCCGGATAAGCGAGAGTTAACGCCTTGACGGTGTTGATTGCTGACAGGTCGCCGTCATCGAAGGCCGTCCAGGCGTCTTTGAGCGCTTGCCGGTCGAGGGGGTTCATGTCGGGTGCGGGCTCCCAGACCACGATCGGGGTGTGCCGCCCGGCAAGCACGATCCGGCCCATCGGGCGGAACAGGTCGAGCCCGGTCAGTCGCATCGCATCGTCGCTGATCAGGCCGCAGGTGCGCAGCGCCTTGTTGGCGGATTCCAGGCGCGCCGCGCAATTCATGACATCGCCCAGCGCGGTGTACTGGAAACGGTCTCGGCCGCCGAAGTTGCCGACGATCGCCTCCCCATGGTGGACGCCCACCCGGGTGCGGCCGAGGGTCGGCGAATCCTCCTCGGCGGGCGAAAAGGAGCGGGCAAAGGCGATCATCTCCAGCATGGCCCTGCCGACCCGCTCCCCGTCGTCGGGCCGGGCGATCGGCGCGCCCCAGATCGCAACGATGGCATCGCCCACGAACTTGTCGATGGTGCCACCATGCTTCAGCACGATGGCGCACATGCCGTCCAGATATGCATTCAACAGCACCGCGACCTGATCCGGCGGCATCCGATGCGAAAGCTTGGTGAACCCCTCGAGGTCCGTGAAGAGCGCGAAGATCGGTCGCTTCTCGCCAGTGAGCGAGAGCTTCTCGGGCTCCCGAAGGATTTGCGCGGCAATGTCCTTGGGCAGATATTTGCCAAGAGCCGATTGGGCAAAGCGGCGCTGCTCGGAACTGAGGGCGCGGACCGCCGCCTCCGTCGCGAAGAAGCCGAGGAGCCAGCCGGCCAGCCAACCCGCCGCCGGCAGGTCGCGGGTGTCGACCCCGATGATCTGCAACCAGAACGGAATCACGACGAAGAATCCGACCTGGCCAACCAACGCCAGCGCCAGCACCCAGGGGCGCACGTCCAGCATGGCGGTGAACGCACCACTCAACACCACCAGCAGGGCGAGGAGCCACAGCCCGACGGCGCCGGTCGGCCTGGGCAGGCTGCCGTCCAGCAGTTGCGCCAGCATGGTCGCGTGCACCTCCACGCCCGGCATGCTTTCCCGGTAATTGCTTCCGAAACTGGTGGTCTCGTCGGCAAGCAGGCTTTCAGGCGTTCCGAACCGGTCCAGATCAGGGAAGTCGCCGCCGATCAACACGAACCGGCCGCGCACAAAGTCGGCAAAGGCGGCTGCCACCGCCGGATCGGCGAAACTGTCGATGGGCAGGTTGAGGAACACGGCCCCGTCCGCGGTGTCGGGCATCCGGTAGCGGATGCTTCCGGTGTATTGGGGCGCGCCGGTCTGCCCGGCCATGGCGACGGGAAGGAATGGCGGCAGGCCCGGGCGCGGACTAGGCCAGGCGCGCATGACATTGTCGGGATCGGCCTCCAGCCGAATGCTTGCCGATCGAACGTTGGTGCCGCGCAGACCCGCACGCAATCGGTCCATGAACTGCTGCTGCCAGTCCTCGACGTCGCGGGCATTGTAGCTGTTGGTGGCATAGGCCAGCCACACTGGTGTCTGCATCTTCCCGAGGGTGGAAAGCAGCTGCGGATCTTCCGGCTGGGCCTGGTCGATCAGGATATCGATCCCGATCGCGCGAGGGCCGAGTGCGTCCAGCGCGGTCAGGGCCCGGGCAAGCAGTGCGCGGTCGAGCGGCGATCGCTTGCCGGTATTGCGCAGCGTGTCCTGGTTATAGGTGACCAGCACGATGCGATTGTCCTGGGGGACCGGTCGGTACATCGCCGCCTGCAGCGCGCGCGTGTCGTAGAAAATGCGTTCGGCATTGCGGGCGAGCGGCAATTCCCAGGCAAAGCGGGCAAGCAGGATGGCGAAGGCCAGCAGGACTGCCGTGGTCGCCACTCGAACCACGGGGATGCGGCGAAAGGTCCGCTGCACCTCCGCCATGCTGGGTGCGGCATCGTCGAGGGTGGTCCCGCTCGAACGCTGCCGCGGCGCGTCCACCTTACAGCCTGGCGGCCTGCGCCTGTTGCCAGGCGGATGCTGCAAGCGGTTCCAGCGCCTGCACGGTCGCTTCCGCGTGCGCGCTGCTGGCGCTGCCGCGCACCATGCGGCCCTTGATGCCGTGAATGATGGCCGCCAGCCGGAAAAGGTTGAACACGATCAGATAATCGAACCCCGCGATGCCATCCCGCCCGGTGCGCCGACAATAGTCTGCCACATACTCCTCTTCGGACGGAATGCCGAGGGCCTGCAGGTCCAGGCCCTGAAGGCCGGTGAAGATTCCGGCGGGCATCCGGAACATCAGGCAATGGTAGGTGAAGTCCGCTGCCGGGTCGCCCAGGGTGGACAGTTCCCAGTCCAGCACCGCACGAACCCGCGGCCGCTCCACGTCGAAGATCATGTTGTCGCAGCGAAAGTCGCCGTGGGTGACCCGCGCCTCGCCGCTGTCCGGCGGCAGATGTCGCGCCAGCCAGTCGACCAGCCGGTCCATGTCCGCGACCCGGCCGCCGTCGGTGTCGGTGGTATATTGTTTTGACCAGCGCGCGACCTGTCGTTCGACATAACCGCTCGCCCGTCCATAATCGCCAAGGCCGATGGCAATTGGGTCATGGCCGTGCAGCTGGGCAATGGTGGCGTTCATCGCGTCGAAGTGGGCCGCTCGCGCATCGTGGGACAATCCGGGAAACTGGGCTTCCCAAACGATCCGCCCCGGAACCATGTCCATCACGAAGAAGGCGGTGCCGATGACCCCGTCGTCCTCACACAGCGCATGCACCCGTGGAACTGGAAAGCCCTCGCCGCCAAGCGCTTTCATCACCCGATATTCGCGCTCCACCGCATGGGCGCCCGGCAGGATCTTGCCCGGCGGCTTGCGACGCAGGACATAGGACGCGCCGGGGGTGTGAAGTTGATAGGTCGGATTGGACTGGCCGCCCTTGAATTGGCTGACAGTCAGCGGCCCGGCGAACCCGCTGACATGGCCTTCCATCCAGCGGGCGAGTGCGGCCTCGTCGAAGCGCAGCCGATCGGAGACTTCACGCGTGCCGGTGTTGGCGGAGGTACGGTCCATAGGCTTTCGTTTACCCGCTGCCCTGAGCTTGTCGAAGGGCTGTCCTTCTTAGGCATTGGTAAAGGCACGAACAGTCCTTCGACAAGCTCAGGCCAGCGGACGGTGAACAGAACGGACGAGCGGTCGTTAGAGGATCATGCCTCGTCTCATCCACCTGTCCGATCTCCACTTCGGCGCTCATGATCCCGTCATTGTTTCCGCCGTCGAGCGCGAGGTGGACCGGGCCGAAGCCGACCTTGTTGTCATCAGCGGCGACTTCACCCAGCGGGCCCGGACCGAGCAGTTCCAGGAGGCGTGCGCCTTCCTCGAACGGGTGCGCGACGCGGGGCATGAAGTCTTGGCGGTGCCCGGCAATCACGATGTCCCGCTGTACGATGTGCTGCGCCGCTTCCTGTCTCCGCTGACGCGCTATCGCCGCTTCGTGGACGACACGCTGTGTCCCTTTCACCAACTGCCCGGGGCCGCGGTGCTGGGGATCAACACCGCGCGTTCGCTGACCTTCAAGGACGGGCGGATAAACCGCGAGCAGATCGAGCTTATTCGCGACAATTTCGCGCGGGTTCCGACGGAGTACGTCCGGATCCTCGTGACCCACCATCCGCTGTTTGCACTGCCGGTGAACGACGGGGGCGAACTGGGCGAGGCGATCGGCCGGCAGGAACTGGCGATCGATGCGGTCAATGAGATCGGCGTCGACCTGCTGCTGGCCGGGCACAATCACAGGGCATCCACTCACCACGCAAGCGAGCTCGTCACCCGCGCCGGCGGCGCGCTGGTCGTGCAGGCGGGAACGGCCACGTCCGTCCGCACGCGGGAGGAAGAGCAGAGTTTCAATATTATCGAGGTTGACGGCGCGACGGTCACCATCGCGCTGAAGCGCTGGACAGGCACCGCCTTCGAAGCGGCCGAGCCCACCCAGTTCCGCAAGGGAGCCGAAGGATGGAAGCAGCAGAGTCGGGCGGCCGCAGAGGAAGCCAGCCCGGCCTGAGCCTTGTCCGCCTGCGCGCCGCGCCGTAACGGCTGGACCCCATGAGCTTCACCGAATTCGATCTTGCCGATTTTGTCCGCCGCGTGCTCGCCGAGGACATGGGATCGGGCGGCGACGTGACTTCCGCGGCGACCATCGACGGCGATGCCCGCTTTTCGGCCACCATGAATTGCCGGGAGCCGATCGTGGTCGCGGGTCTCGACATCGCCGCCGCCTTCTTCCGGACGATGGATGGTGAGGTTCGGATCGACACGCCGGTGCAGGACGGCGACAAGGTTGCCTCGGGCACCGTGCTGATGTGCCTTTCCGGCAATGCGCGCGCGATGCTGACGGCGGAGCGGTCGGCCCTCAACACGCTGCAGCACCTGTCCGGCATCGCCACCCTGACGCGGCGCTATGTCGACACGATCGAGGGCACCGGCGCGATCCTGCTGGATACGCGCAAGACCCTTCCCGGGCTGCGGCTGCTCGACAAATATGCGGCGCGCATGGGTGGCGCACAAAACCACCGCATGCGGCTGGACGACGGGGTGCTGATCAAGGACAACCACGTCGCGGTGAATGGCGGCGTGGCCGAGGCCGTTCGCCGGGCAAAGGCGGCGAACACGGAGTTGCAGATCCAGGTCGAGGTCGACCGGGTCGAGCAGATCGAGCCTGCACTGGCGGCGGGCGCCGAGCGCCTGCTGCTGGACAACATGCCGGTACCGCTGCTGCGCGAGGCAGTGGCACTGGTCGGCGGACGCGTACCGACCGAAGCGTCGGGCGGGGTCAATCTTGATACGATCCGGTCCATCGCCGAGACCGGGGTCACCTACATCTCGGTGGGGCGCATCACCCAATCGGCGCCGGCGGTCGATGTCGGGCTCGACTTTGAGCTTGAAGCGTTTTTGTAGCGCGTTTGGCTACGCCGCCTGTATAGCGCGCGCAAGCACTCAAGGAGACAAGCGTTGTTCAAGGGGCTCCAGCCCATCATGTATCGCGGCCGCGAAGTCTGGCCGTTGGTGGAAGGCGGCAAGGGCGTCAGCGCCACCAATCACGCAAGCTCCGGCGCATGGGCGGCGGCCGGCGGCATCGGCACGGTCAGCGCGGTGAATGCTGACAGCTACGATCCCGAAGGCCGCATCATACCCCAGGTCTACCAGGGAATGACGCGCCGCGAACGGCATGACGAGCTGGTTCACTACGCCATCGAAGGCGCGGTGGCGCAGGTGAAGAAGGCCTACGAGATGGCCTCGGGCAAAGGCGCCATAAACATTAACGTCCTCTGGGAAATGGGCGGCGCCCAACGCGTCCTGCACGGTGTGCTGGAACGGACCAAGGGTCTGGTCGCGGGTGTCACTTGCGGCGCTGGCATGCCCTACAAATTGAGCGAGATCGCGGCGTCATACGGCGTGTCCTACCTGCCGATCGTGTCGTCCGGCCGGGCCTTCCGCGCCCTGTGGAAGCGCGCTTATTCAAAGGTCGCTGACCTGCTCAGCGCGGTGGTGTACGAGGATCCGTGGCTGGCGGGCGGCCATAACGGCCTGTCGAACGCCGAAGACCCCCGCGCGCCGCAGGATCCCTACCCACGCGTCGCCGAGCTGCGCGCCGTAATGCGCGAAGGTGGCATCCCCGACAGCGTGCCGATCGTCATGGCCGGTGGGGTCTGGCGGCTGGACGAGTGGGAAGACTGGATCGACAATCCGGAACTTGGGCAAATCATGTTCCAGTTCGGCACCCGCCCGCTGCTGACGCAGGAAAGCCCGATCCCGCCCGAATGGAAGGCTCGTTTGATGACGCTGGAAGAGGGCGATGTTCTGCTGCACAAATTCTCGCCCACCGGCTTTTACTCGTCCGCCGTGCGCAACCCGTTCCTGCGCTGGCTGGAAGCCCGGTCGGAGCGCCAGATCGCTTTCACCAGGGAGGCGGTCGGCGACCATGCGTTCGAACTCGATGTCGGCATCGGGACCAAGAAAAACTATTGGGTGACCAAGGGCGACCTTCAGCATGCGCGCGAATGGTTCGGGCAGGGCTTCACCAACGCAATGAAGACGCCGGACGACACGTTGGTATTCGTGACACCGGAAGACGAGAAGATCATCCGCAAGGACCAGGCCGATTGCATGGGGTGCCTGTCGCAGTGCAGCTTTTCCAGCTGGGCGGACAATGAAAAGAACAGCACTGGGCGGCTGGCCGACCCGCGCAGCTTCTGCATTCAGAAGACGCTCCAGGATATCGCTCATGGCGGGCCGGTCGATCAGAACCTGATGTTCGCCGGTCACGCCGCCTTCCGCTTCAAGACGGACCCGTTCTATTCCAACGGTTTCGTGCCTACGGTCGGGCAGTTGGTGGATCGGATCCGGACGGGGGCGTAGGCGTGAAGAGGGGTGTTCTCGCGGCGGTTGCACTGGCGCTTGCCGCGTCCGGGTCGGCCCAAGACAAGACGCCGCCCTATTGGGCGTCGATCGCGTCAGGTGAGGCGATGATGCGGACCGGCCCGGGCAAGAATTATCCTGGCGTGTGGCTCTATAAACGCCGCGACCTGCCGATCCGCGTGCTCAAGCTTTATCCCAACTGGCGGCTGATCGAGGACCCGGACGGCGTGCAGGGCTGGATGCTGGTCACCCTGCTCAGCGACCGGCGGACGGCCATCGTTCGGGGGGAGGAGCCCCGTCCGATCCACGCCCGTCCGGAGGAAGGGAGCCGAGTCCGTTATCAGGCTCAGCCCGGCGTCGTCGGACGAATCGAGGACTGCCAGAACAACTGGTGCCACATCCAGATCGGCAAGCGAGACGGCTTCATCCGTTTCACGGATATCTGGGGCATCAACGCCGGGGAAACACTGGACTGATCACCACCACATGCGCGCCATCCACAGCGCCATGGCGATCATCATCAGGTTTTCGGTCAGCGAGACGAAGCCGAGCGGCACGTTCGACGATCCACCGACGCAGGCGCATTTCAGCTCGCGCCTGTCGACGTAGACTGCCTTGAAGACCGACACGGCGCCGACGGTCCCAACGAACAGGGCGATCGGCACGGAAAGCCAGTGCAACAGTCCGCCGACCATCAGGACGCCGGCCAGCCCCTCCGCGAATGGATAGACGTAGCTATACGGCACCCACCGTCTCGCCAGCAGGTCGTAGTTCAGGAACATGGAGGAAAACTTCTCCACGTCCTGCAGTTTCAAGAGCGCGAGGACGACCATCGACAGGCCGATGAACCATTCTGCGGCGCGGATGGTGAAGGGCGTTCCGAAAAGTCCGGTGCTGAGCGCCAGCGCGGTCAATGCGGTCATCGCAAAGAGCGCGATGACGGGCACATAGCTGGTCTGGCCTTGGGCGGGCACGCGCTTGCCGAGAAAGCGGCGCAGATCGTCGTAGCCACCGACGCGCTCGCCGCCGATAAAAATCTGGGGCGTGGTGGCGACACCATGCTGCGCCTTGAAGGCGTCGGTCTCGTCACGGGTTGTGAGGTGATGATCATCGACCCTGTACCCGCGGCTTTCTAGCAGGTGCTTGGCCTTCAGCCCGTAGGGGCAAGTGTGGCCCGGCATGACCATCCGGTAGAGCGCCGCGGCCTTGCCCGACGCAGCCTCGATCTTTTCGAACTTGGTCATGAGACGTGCCTTTTAAATTGGTTCAACGAACAGGCCATGTCTTTAGCTCCCGTACCATGGTACGGAGTCAAGCATGATCGACCTGACGATTGGCGCATTGGCGCGGGCAGGCGGGGTTGGAGTGGAAACCATTCGCTTCTACCAGCGCAAAGGGCTGCTGGACGAGCCTGTACGGGCGGGCGGAATCCGTCGTTATGGCGAGCGCGACCTGCGTCGGCTGCGTTTCATTCGGCAGGCGCAGACGGCGGGCTTCACGCTGGCCGAGATCGGCGAGTTGCTGACGCTCGATGCGGGCGAGGATCGCGCGAGGGCCCACCAGCTGGCGACACAACGCATCGCGGTTCTCGACGGGAAGATCGCCGAGTTGCAGGCCGCCCGGCGGTCGTTAAGCCGCCTTGCGAAAGAATGTGGGGAAGGTCGCGCCGGACCCTGCCCAATCATTGCATCCTTCGATTAAACCAATTCGATCGCCACTGCGGTCGCCTCGCCGCCGCCGATGCACAGGCTGGCGATGCCGCGCTTGAGGCCCTTCTGCTTCAATGCGTTCAGCAAAGTGACGATGATGCGCGTGCCGCTGGCGCCGATCGGATGGCCGAGCGCGGTAGCGCCGCCGTGGACGTTGATCTTGTCGTGTCCGATGCCGAGATCCTTCATCGCAAACATGGCGACGCAGGCGAACGCCTCGTTGATTTCGAACAGGTCGACATCGCCAATCGACCAGCCAGCCTTGTCGAGTACCTTATGGATGGCGCCGATGGGGGCGACGGTGAACTCGGCCGGAGCCTGGGCGTGAGCGGCGGTCGCGACGATGCGGGCGATCGGCTGCGCGCCCTTTTCACGAGCAAGCGATTCGCGGGCGAGCACCACGGCGGCCGCGCCGTCGGAGATGGAGGAACTGGTCGCCGCGGTGATGGTGCCTTCCTTGGCGAAGGCGGCCTTCAGCTGCGGGATCTTGTCGGGGCGGCCGCGGCCCGGTGCCTCGTCGGTGTCCACCACGGTCTCGCCGGCGCGGCTCTTGATCGTCACCGGCACGATTTCATCCGCGAAGCCGCCATGATCAATGGCCGACTTTGCACGGTTCAAGGACTCGATCGCATAGGCATCCATGCTCTCGCGGGTGAGCTGATATTCGTCCGCGGTGCACTGGGCAAAGCTGCCCATCGCGCGGCCTTCCTCATAGGCGTCTTCCAAGCCGTCGAGGAACATATGGTCATAGGCCGTGTCGTGGCCGATGCGCGCGCCGGAGCGATGCTTTTTCAGCAAATAAGGGGCGTTGGTCATCGACTCCATGCCGCCCGCGACAATCAGGTCCGCATTGCCGATCGCAATCGCTTCGGAGCCCATGATCACCGTCTGCATGCCGGATCCGCAGACCTTGTTGACGGTGGTCGCCTGCACGCTGGCCGGAAGGCCGGCCTTTATTGCCGCCTGTCGCGCGGGCGCTTGGCCGAGGCCCGCGGGAAGCACGCAGCCCATGTAGATGCGGTCGATGTCCTCCCCCGATACCCCGGCCCGCTCGACCGCGGCCTTGACCGCCGTGGCGCCGAGATCGGTCGCGCTGGCGTCGGCAAGCGCGCCCTGCATGCTGCCCATCGGGGTGCGGGCATAGGAAAGGATGACGACGGGATCGGTGGCTGCAGAGGCCATGACAAATGCTCCGGCAAAAAATGTTGCAGCGCACATAAGCCTGAAGGCTGCCTTGTCCAAGCCTCTCGCGCTCTGCTAGCGCGAGGCCATGTCAACACCGACCCTTGAATTCGACCTTGGCGAGATGGCGGAAACCATCCGTGATACGACGCAGCGGTTCGCAACCGACCGAATCGCTCCCATCGCTGCGGAAATCGATCACGCCGACCGTTTCCCGATCGAACTATGGCCCCAGATGGGCGAGCTTGGCCTCCACGGCATCACGGTCGAAGAGGAATGGGGCGGGCTGGGCCTCGGTTACCTCGAACATGTCGTCGCACAGGAGGAAGTGGCCCGAGCCTCGGCCTCGGTCGGCCTCAGCTACGGCGCGCATTCCAACTTGTGCGTCAATCAGATTCGCCGATGGGCGAACGAGGAGCAGAAGGCGAAATATCTGCCCAAGCTGATCAGTGGCGAGCATGTCGGCGCGCTGGCGATGAGCGAGGCGGGCGCCGGAAGCGACGTTGTCGGGATGAAGCTTCGCGCGGATAGAAGCGGCAACGGTTATCGGCTCAATGGCACGAAGTTCTGGATCACCAACGCAGCCTATGCCGACACACTGGTGGTCTATGCGAAGACCGGCGAGGGCAGCCGCGGAATCACGACCTTCCTGATCGAAAAGGACATGGAGGGTTTCTCCATCGGTCAGAAGATCGACAAGATGGGCATGCGCGGCTCGCCGACCGCGGAGCTGGTGTTCAACGACTGTTTCGTGCCCGCGGAGAACGTCATGGGACCGGAGAATGGCGGCGTCGGCGTGCTGATGAGCGGCCTCGATTATGAGCGCACCGTGCTGGCCGGGATCCAGCTTGGCATCATGCAGGCCTGCCTTGACGTCGTCCTGCCCTATGTCCGCGAACGCAAGCAGTTCGGCCAGCCGATCGGCAGCTTCCAGCTGATGCAGGCCAAGGTGGCCGACATGTACGTCGCGCTGAATTCGGCCCGGGCCTATGTCTATCAGGTCGCCAAGGCCTGCGATGCCGGCAAGACCACCCGCTTCGACGCGGCGGGCGCGATCCTGCTGGCCAGCGAAAGCGCGGTGAAGGTCGCGAACGAGGCGGTGCAGGCGCTGGGCGGTGCGGGCTATACCAAGGACTGGCCGGTGGAGCGCTTTTACCGCGACGCCAAGCTGCTCGACATCGGCGCGGGCACCAATGAGGTGCGGCGCATGCTGATCGGGCGCGAAGTGATTGGGGCCGGGGCGCCGCTCGCCCAATGAGCGCACCCCGGATCGACAGCAAGGTTCAGACCGACAGCGAGGAATATCGCGCGCGGTTCGCGCACAATCGCTCATTGGCGGAGAAGCTTCGCGCCGATGTCGCTCAGGCGGCGCTTGGCGGCAACGAGAAGTCGCGCGAGCGGCATGTAAGCCGCGGCAAATTGCTGCCGCGCGACCGCGTCGAACGCCTGCTCGACCCCGGCTCACCATTCCTGGAAATCGGGCAGCTCGCGGCCTGCGACCTGTACGAGGGCGAGGTGCCCGGCGCGGGCATGATCGCGGGGATCGGCCGCGTGTCCGGCCGACAGGCGATGATCGTCGCCAACGACGCCACCGTGAAGGGCGGAACCTATTATCCGATGACGGTGAAGAAGCATCTCCGCGCGCAGGAGATCGCCGAGCAGAACCGGTTGCCGTGCATCTATCTGGTGGACTCGGGCGGCGCCAACCTGCCGCATCAGGCCGAGGTGTTCCCCGACCGCGAGCATTTCGGGCGCATCTTCTTCAACCAGGCGAACATGTCGGCCAAGGGCATCGCGCAGATCGCCTGCGTGATGGGGTCGTGCACGGCGGGCGGCGCCTACGTGCCGGCGATGAGCGACGAGAGCGTCATTGTCCGCAACCAGGGCACGATCTTCCTCGCCGGCCCGCCGCTGGTGAAGGCCGCGACGGGGGAGGAGATCAGCGCGGAGGATCTCGGCGGCGGCGACCTCCATGCGCGCAAGTCGGGCGTGGTCGACCACCTCGCCGAAAACGACGAGCATGCGCTTACGATCGTTCGGGATATCGTCAGCCACCTCGGCGACGAAGCGGGCGCGGGCATCGGCACGCGCGAGCCGCGCCCCCCTTACTACGACGCGGAAGAACTCTACGGGGTCATTCCCGACGACGTCCGCGCGCCGTACGATGTCCGCGAGGTGATCGCCCGCATCGTCGACGGCTCCGAGCTGCACGAATTCAAGCCCTTGTTCGGCACCACTCTCGTCTGCGGCTTTGCGCACATCTGGGGCATGCCGGTCGCGATCCTGGCCAACAACGGCGTCCTGTTCAGTGAAAGCGCGGTCAAGGGCGCGCACTTCATCGAGCTCGCCTGTCAGCGGCGCATTCCGCTGCTGTTCCTGCAGAACATCTCCGGCTTCATGGTCGGCGGGAAGTATGAGGCGGAGGGCATCGCCAAGCATGGCGCCAAGCTGGTGACGGCGGTGGCGACGGCGAGCGTGCCCAAGGTGACGGTTCTGATCGGCGGGTCGTTCGGAGCCGGAAACTACGGGATGTGCGGCCGGGCCTACAGCCCACGCTTCCTGTTCACCTGGCCCAACAGCCGCATCAGCGTGATGGGCGGCGAACAGGCGGCATCGGTGCTGGCCACGGTTCACCGCGACGCCGACAAGTGGACGGCGGAGGAAGCGGAAGCATTCAAGTCGCCCGTTCGCCAGCGCTACGAGGACGAGGGCAACCCGTGGCACGCGACGGCAAGGCTGTGGGACGACGGAATCATCGACCCGGTGCAGACGCGGGACGTGCTGGGACTGGCGTTCGCGGCGTGTTTGAACGCGCCCATACCGGAGCGGCCGCAATTCGGCGTGTTCAGGATGTGAGGATGCGAACGCCCGCGTCAGTGAAGGGGCTTGAGGAGTTGGGGCGCGTTCGCCTCTCCAAATCCTTCTTCCTAAGAGACTTCCTGTTCTCCGACATTGCTGCAATGCACGGCTTTAGAAACGTTCCTAGCCGCCCCGAGCTTGCTATCGCGGTCGGATCGAAGCTGTGCGAGGAATTGCTCGAGCCGCTTCAGGACGCATTCGGCCGGATCTCAATCCGTTCTGCGTACCGTTCGCCGGAAGTTAACGCATTCGGTAGCCAGCACGGACTGAACTGCGCCTCCAATCAGGCGAATGCAGCTAAGCACATCTGGGATCTTCACGACGAGAACGGCTGCATCGGCGCCACAGCGTGCATAGTCGTTCCCGGGTTCTACGATAGGTTTCAGGCCACAGGAGACTGGAAGCGCCTAGCTTGGTGGATACACGACCACTTACCCTATAGCGAAATGGATTTCTTTCGTACCTATTGGGCCTTCAACCTGAGCTGGCATGAGAAGCCGAAGCGCCGCATTCACAACTGGATTGAGACGCCGCGGATCCTGACCGAACCCGGAATGCGGAATCATGAAGGCAGTCACGCATCGATGTGGACGGGAATATTAGCGAAATGATAACCTCCCTCCTCATCGCCAATCGCGGCGAGATCGCCTGCCGGATCATCCGGACCGCGCGGAAGCTCGGGGTGCGGACGGTGGCGGTTTACTCGGACGCCGACGCCAAGGCCCTGCATGTGCGCATGGCCGACGAGGCCGTGCATATCGGGCCGTCGCCGGCGCGGGAAAGTTATCTCGTTGGCGAGCGCATTATCGCCGCTGCGAAGCAGACCGGCGCCGATGCGATACATCCCGGCTACGGCTTCCTGTCGGAGAATGCCGAATTCGCCCAGGCCGTGCTCGACGCCGGGCTGATCTGGGTCGGGCCGAAACCGGACTCGATCCGCGCGATGGGGCTCAAGGACGCGGCCAAGAAGCTGATGGCGGACGCGGGCGTGCCGGTGACCCCGGGTTACCTCGGCGAGGACCAGTCGCCCGAGCGATTGAGGGCCGAGGCGGATGCGATCGGCTACCCGGTGCTGATCAAGGCGGTCGCGGGCGGCGGCGGCAAGGGGATGCGGCGGGTCGACGACGGCGCGGCGTTCACCGACGCGCTGGACAGCTGCAAGCGCGAGGCGGCGTCCTCCTTCGGCAACGACATCGTGCTGCTGGAAAAATACATCCTCTCGCCGCGGCACATCGAGGTGCAGGTGTTCGGCGACTCCCACGGCAACGTCGTCCACCTGTTCGAGCGCGACTGCTCGCTGCAGCGCCGGCATCAGAAGGTGATCGAGGAAGCTCCCGCGCCGGGCATGGACGAGGCCACGCGCGAGGCGGTGTGCGGCGCGGCGGTGCGGGCAGCGCAGGCAGTGAATTACGAAGGCGCGGGGACGATAGAGTTCATCGCCGACGCTAGCGAAGGTCTCCGCGCCGACCGCATCTGGTTCATGGAAATGAACACCCGCCTGCAGGTCGAGCATCCGGTGACGGAGGAGATCACCGGTCAGGACCTGGTCGAATGGCAGCTCCGCGTCGCGAGCGGCGAGCCGCTGCCGAAGCGGCAGGGCGAGCTATCGATCAACGGCTGGGCGATCGAGGCGCGGCTTTATGCGGAGGACCCGGCGAAGGGTTTTCTCCCGAGTGTCGGACGGCTGGATCACTTCGACCTTGGCGACGATGGGCGCATCGAAACCGGGGTGGAAGAGGGTGATGCGATCTCCCCATTCTACGATCCGATGATCGCCAAGCTTGTCGCCCGGGGCGACGACCGCGACGAGGCCATCGGTGAACTGGCCGCGATCCTTGACGCCGTCGAGGTATGGCCGGTCCGGACCAATGCCGCCTTCCTGTTCAACGCCTTGCTGGACGATGATTTCGGCAGCGCCCGGATCGATACCGGCTTCATTGAAAGAAAGCTCGATAGCCTTGTCCCGCCGGTCGAGGCGGATGAGTTCATTCGTCGCGGAGCGGCGATGGTGGCGTTGGCTGACATGGACGACTCCGCCGCTGGCGGGCTCGCCGGCTTCCGATTGAACGCCACGCCCCGCAGAAGTGTCGCGCTCGGCGCGGGCGGCCGATTCCAGACCACTGCCCTTGACGACGGACCGGCCGCGGCCGTCTCCGGCTTCACCGATGGCGAACGGGTCGTCACTTTCTATGAAGGGCAGGCCTATGAATTTGCGCTCGCCTCTCGCGGCAGTGTCGGCGGTGGGGCCTCCGACGGAGCGCTTCTTGCTCCCATGCCCGGCAAGGTCACGAGCGTCGACGTCTCGGCCGGCGAGCAGGTCGCGAAGGGCCAGCGCCTCCTGACGCTCGAGGCGATGAAGATGGAGCATGCGATGGTCGCTCCGTTCGACGGCGTGGTGGCGGAACTGAACGTGGAGGCTGGCGCTCAAGTGCAGGTGGATGCGGTGCTGGCTCGGGTGGATGCTTCCACTTAGGCGTCATGCCGGGCTTGACCCGGCATCCGCCTTCTTCTTCTGACTGGCGGAGACAAAAACAGGCAGACCCGGATCAAGTCCGGGGTGACGGAGGCAAGCGCATGAACATCAACGGCATATCGGCAGTAGTCACCGGTGGCGCGTCAGGACTGGGCGAAGCAACCGCCCGCGCTCTGGCCGCCAAGGGCGCCAAGGTCGCCATCTTCGACCGTGATCAGGATCGGGGCCAGAAGGTCGCTTCCGAGATCGGCGGCATCTTTTGCGAGTGCGACGTCACCAGCGACGAGAAGGTCGCGGCGGCGTTCGAGCAGGCTCGCGCGGCGCATGGGCAGGAGCGGGTGCTCGTCAACTGCGCCGGCGTCGCCAATGCGGTGAAAACCGTCGGCCGCGACCGCGAGACCAAAGAGGTCAAGAAGTATCCGCTGCACCAGTTCGAGCTGGTGATCGGCATCAACCTCGTCGGCACCTTCCGCTGCATCGCCCACTCCGCCGCCGGCATGGTCGACGCGGCGCCGCTGGAAGATGGCGAGAAGGGCGTGATCATCAATACCGCCTCGGTCGCGGCCGAGGACGGTCAGATCGGGCAGGCGGCCTACTCCGCGTCCAAGGGCGGCGTGCTGGCAATGACCCTGCCGATCGCGCGCGACCTGATGAACGAAGGCGTGCGCGTCAACACCATCCTGCCGGGCGTGTTCAAGACGCCGATGGTGGCGATGATGCCGCCGCAGGTCCAGGATGCGCTGGCGGCGCAGGTGCCGTTCCCCAAGCGACTCGGGCGACCGGAAGAATATGCTCAGCTTGCCGTCTTCATGGTCGAGAGCGGCTACATGAACGCCGAGCATGTGCGGCTGGACGGCGGCATCCGCATGGCGCCCAAGTAAATGGACGAACGGGCGCTGATCGATGCTCTTGCCGCCGCCGCGTGGGAGGCGGGCGAGGCGATCCTGGCCGTGCGCCGGCGCGGCTTCGACATCACCAGCAAGGCGGATGCCTCACCCGTCACCGAAGCCGACCACGCGGCCGAGGCGATCATTCTCGACGCACTCGCGAAGGCAGCGCCCGGCGTGCCGGTGATTGCGGAGGAAGAGGTTGCCGCCGGCCGCATTCCGGCTCACGACGAGCTATATTTCCTGGTGGACCCACTCGACGGCACGAAGGAGTTCGTTCGCGGCGGCGACGACTACACTGTCAACATCGGGCTTATCATCGGCGCGCTTCCCAAGCTTGGCGTCGTGCTGGCGCCGGAGCAGGGCCGCCTGTTCGCCGGTATTGTCGGCAAAGGCGCCTGGATCGAAACAGGGACCAAGCGCGCGTCGATTGCGACGCGTTCGCGACCCGATCAAACGGTCGCTGTCGCGTCCAAGTCGCACTTCAATCAGATCACTGCCGACTATCTCGAAACGGCGGCGCCAGGCTGCGAGAATGTGTCGATTGGCTCCAGTCTGAAATTTTGCATCGTGGCTGAGGGCAAGGCGGACCTTTATCCGCGTCTTTCGCCGACCAGCGAATGGGATACCGCGGCCGGCCATGCGGTGCTGCTCGCCGCTGGCGGGCGGGTCGATGCGCCAGATGGAACCGGACTGCGCTATGGCAAGACCGCGTTCCTCAACCGCGGGTTTGTCGCCACTGGCGGGTTCGCCGCGCCGCCCGCAGGGCCCTTCATGATCGAATTTGCGGGCGGAGGTGATCTGCCACAAGGCGTGTGAGCGGCTTTTGCCCTATGAGCTGCATCCACTCAGGGGCGAGCGTAACCGCCTCAATCCGCTGGGCAAGGTCCATCACTTCTGCCCTGATTTGCCTCAGCCGCAAGTCGAGAGCGGCTGCATCGATTGCAGTCGTCGGATCAAGCAGCAACGGGGCTGCCACAGCCTCGGCGGTGTCCAGGGCCGCCTGAATCCGCTCGAGCCACCGGCAGCGCGCTAAAGTGAGTGCAGCCAGATCCTCGATCATGGCGGCGAAGTAACACGACGGATACAGTTGCGGGAGTGCAACGAGCGGTGAGCGTGAGGAGACCAATCCATTTCGGACCGAAAATCTAGGTTTGTCGTTGGCGCGTGCTCGTGTAGGCGGACGTTGCTCGGTTGACCATTCTGGATGAATGCCATGACCGCAGCTTTTGCCTGTACCACTGATGCATTTCCTGGTTGGGAGTCCGCACCGGCCCTGGTGTTCGGCAACTCCCACGCCGCGCTCGAAAGAGCCCGTCACGATGTCGAGCAGTCCGGCTGGCGCGTGGCGGCGGCCCTTCCGTCGACCAGCGCCATCCAGCGTCTCGACCAGCAGGCACGGACCAGCCTGGTCTGGATCGAATTGGACGACGCCATCAGCGACGCCGATCGGCAATTGCTTGACCGGGTCGGCGCTGACCGCACGGAGCAGCGGTATCCGGCGATCGTGGCCGCGCCGGTAAGCCTGGTGGATGAATTGGTCGGCAACCTTGCCGAGCCTTCGGTCGAACTGCTGATTGATGCTGACGAGCCCGAGCGCGTCGCCGCCCTGGCCCTCGCCGCATCGGGCGCGGGCGTTGCCCGGCATCTGTCCGACGTGGCTTCCGACGGCAGTACGGTGCGGCTTCGTCAGCTGAGCGAAGAGGTCAACCGCATTGCCTCCGCGCTGGCTCGGCTGTCGAGTGCGCCCGCCCCGGAGAGCACCTCCAAGCCCGTGGAACCGGGCGATGGCCCGATGGTGGCAGCCGATACGGTACGCAAGATCATCCGGGCCCGCCGCCTACGCGCAAATTATCTGCCCGCCGATCTTTTCGCCGACCCGGCGTGGGACATGCTGCTGGACCTTCTGCAGGCGGAGATTGTGCAGCACCGCGTTCCGGTGTCGAGCCTGTGCATTGCCGCAGCGGTACCGCCGACCACGGCGCTGCGCTGGATAAGGAGCATGACCGAGCAGGGAATGTTGATCCGACGCGACGATCCGCACGACGGCCGACGCGTTTTTATCGAGCTTGCCTCGACCACCAGCGCCGCGCTTCGCCACTATCTCGCGGAGGTCGGCAAGATCGCTGTGATCTGAAGGATGGGCGCTTGACCGGCAGGGCCAGACAGGGCAGCAGCGCAGCCGGCCGGGCGCTTAGCTCAGTTGGTAGAGCATCTCGTTTACACCGAGAGGGTCGGCGGTTCGAGCCCGTCAGCGCCCACCATGACCGGCCTCGGATCAGAAATCTCGAACCAGTTTGACTACGAGCGCCATCCAGGTGGGGTCTGTGACCACCGTCTGACGAGTTCCCGTACCCAGCGGCAGCAGATGAAGCTTCGTTCCTTCGCGTCCGATAAGCCGCCCGAACAGGAACCGCCCACCTGGCCGCGGGACTAAGACGTCGCGGTTGAGAGCGCGGCCGAATTCTTCGGAAGCAAGGCGATCGCACCAGAGTTCGTCACCAGCGCGGTAGTCGCCTATTGCGCCGGCAACCTTGATGGCGATCTGGCCTGGTGAGGTACGCGGCGGGAGGATGCGGATTGCACGTTTGGGCGCGACGGCCCCGACCGCAGTGACTGTCGCAACAACTTCCAGATCGTCGGGCTGCGGATGGTCAACCAGATCGGTCGCATCGACCCTAAGTGCGGCCGCGATCCGGTTGAGCCATCCAACCGACACGGTTCGCATCCCGGTTTCCAGCCGTCCTACGGTTTGAGGCGTGGTGGGTGGCGCACAACGCCGGGCCACGTCATCGAGCGTCAATCCTTTGGCTTTTCTGACTTCCCGGATGCGCGTGATCAAGTCAATGTCCCCCTAACCAGAACGGTGAAAACATGCTGTCCTACATAATCATCGTCGTGGCAAGAGGACCTGCGAATCGAGTTAGCGGGAGAATGATCGGTGGTGGAGGTATCCGGGCGATTGATGGAGGAGCGACCAGTGGGTCGGGGCAATGGTCCGCGCGGTCGGCCAGCGCGCAGCGTGACCGTGAACCTGACCGAGTCTCCCCTTGGGTGGCTCATGTCCCGCGGCCATATCAGCCGGCGTCAGTTCGATGCCGGCGAACAGTTACGATTCGATTGGGAGCGGGCGCAGTTATCGCCGAGCGTCACGATGCGCTGGGACGCGGCACCGGTCGCGCGCGGGCGCGGGGGAAGTGCGGACTGGCACCCGGCGGAAGCGCAGATGAAGGCAAAAGAGCGTTTCCAAGCCGCGGTGGACGCCGCGGGACCGGGCCTGTCGGACATCCTGTGGCGTGTGGTGTGCGCCGGCGAGGGGATGCGAGACGCGGAGACCGCGCTGGGCTGGCCGGCGCGTGCCGGCAAGCTGGTGCTAACACTCGCGCTCGATCGCGTAGCGGACTATTACCGACTGAAGTGAGCGGCCCATCGGGCGCACATGAATGTTTGCGGGGGAGGCTGCCTTGATCCTGTACGGTTCGTCGTTTTCACCGTTCGTCCGCAAGACACTGGCGTTCGCGGCGGAGAAGCAGGTGGCCGTGGAAAGTCGCCCCGTCGGGATCGGTGACCAGAATCCGGATTTTCGAGCCGCAAGTCCTTTCGGCAAGATGCCGGCGCTTATCGACGGAAACTTCAGCCTATCGGACTCAAGCGCGATCGTACATTATCTGGAAGCAAAGTTTCCGGAACCGGTCCTGATCCCCAGCGAACCCGAGCGACGCGGGACAACAATATGGTTCGAGGAATTTGCCGATACCATCCTGATGGGCTGCCTCGCCAAGATCTTCTTCAATCGGGTCGTGGCGCCAGTGTTTCTCAAGCGCGAGGGCAATGAGCAGGTTGCGTCGACGGCGGAGCGCGAAGAGTTTCCTCTTATCCTAGATTATCTCGAGCGCACCATTCCCGCCGAAGGTTTCCTTGTCGGCGACTGCATCTCCCTCGCCGATATTGCGGTCGCGAGTCCGCTGGCCAACGCGGCCTATGCCCGAGCGACGATCGATCCGGTCGCTTATCCACGAACTACGGCGTTCGCCGAGCGCATTCTGTCGCGGCCGAGCTTCGCTCCGCTGCTGGCACGCGAGCAAGCCTTCCTGGCGAAGGTCGGCAAATAGTGAAGCGCCGCGCCTCCACGAGGGAGACGCGGCGCCTGTTCAGCATCGATCGGGCTTAGAGCGAGCTGCCCTCGATGTCGTTTTCGCGTCCCTGGCTACGCTCGGTCTCAATATCGGTTGTACCCGAGTCATCTTCGTCCGAGCCCATCAGATCCTCGTTCATCGCGCCCTGGCCCTGATCGGCGAAGTCCTGGCCGGTGGACCCCTGCGCCATGCCAGTGCCGGACTGACCACCCGTTTGAACGGGCGACCCGCCCGACGTCTGATCGGATCCGCCATAGCCGCCGCCAGCGCTGCCAAGCGGCTGACCGTCGGGTGAGAAGCCAGCGGAGCCCGTGCCACCGGGACCCATGTCGTCACCGCTGCTTTGACCGCCGATAAAAGCTGAGGAGGACTGGCTGCCGGCGTTGCCCTGACCCATGTCGCTTTGCTGACCCATGTCCGGGCGGTTTTGCGACTGGGTCATCTGATCGGACTGCCCGCTATTGCCATAGCTCGCCTGACCAGTGTCGCCGGTGCTGCTGCCGCTGCTCATGGTCGTGCCGGAACCACTGCTGCTGTCGTTTCCACCCAGCGGCTGAGCATTTTGGGACGCTTGTGGTTGCTGCTGCGATTGCTGGCCGAATGCCGGCGACTGCTGCTGGCCTTCCGGCTGCTGGCCGGACTGCTGTCCTTCGGGTTGGTTCTGCTGCTGTCCCTGGGGGGCCTGGTTCTGCCGATCGGTATCCCGATCGCGGCCGTAGCCTTGCTGACCGGTCTGGTTGTTATCCTGATTCATCTTGTTCCTCCTCACGGCTGCCCCAAGCTCATGAGATGACAACAAGAATTAGGCGGTGTCCGTTCCCGCCATTTGCGATGGACCGAGGCGGTTGCGCCCAACGGAAAAGGGCCGCCGGAGTGATCCGACGGCCCTTCTACCTGCAAAATGCCGTAGCGGTTTAAGCTTCGGTCGCTTCCTCGCCCTCTGCGGGAGCGGCATCGGCGCTGCCTTCGGCCGATGCACCGGGCTCCGCGTTGGGGTCGTAGTCCTCGGTGAAGCCGGCGTTGTCGCGCTCGAACATCTGAGCCATGACATCGACGCCCTGGGCCTGGAGATCGGCCTCCTCGGGCGAGCGGGCCACGTTGACCTTCACCGTCACAGAAACCTCCGGATGCAGCGAGACCTTGATCTCGTGCATGCCGATCGTCTTGATCGGGCGATCCAGGACCACCTGGCTCTTCGTCACCTTGGCGCCGTCCGCTTCCAGCGCCTCGATGATGTCACGAGCGGACACCGAGCCGTAGAGCTGGCCCGTGTTCGAAGCCTGGCGGATCAACTGTACGGTCTTGCCGTCGATGCCCTTGGACGAAGCCTCGGCCGCCGTGCGACGCTCGGCGTTGTCGGATTCGATCTTGGCCCGATTGGCCTCGAAGACCTTGCGGTTCGCTTCGTTAGCGCGAAGCGCCTTCTTGCGCGGAAGAAGATAGTTGCGAGCGAAGCCGTTCTTGACGGTCACGACATCGCCGATGCCACCAAGCTTTTCGACGCGCTCAAGCAGAATAACGTCCATCTGGGCGCTCCTTACTTCACGACATAGGGAAGCAGGCCGATGTGGCGGGCGCGCTTGATCGCCTTCGCCAGCTCACGCTGCTTCTTGGTGGACACCGCGGTGATACGGCTGGGAACGATCTTGCCACGTTCGGACACGAAGCCCTGAAGGAGACGGACGTCCTTGTAATCGATGCTCGGCGCGTCCTTGCCGGAAAAGGGGCAGGACTTGCGGCGGCGGAAAAATGCACGGGCCATGGGTTAAGCCTCCATGTCTTCACGGGGCGCACGTTCGGCGCGGTCGGGACGGTCGCCGCGATCGGGTCGATCGCCGCGGTCAGGACGGTCGCCACGAGGACCCCGCTCACGATCACGCTCGGACCGGCGCATCATCGCGGACGGGCCCTTCTCATGCTCGTCGACGCGGATGGTCATGAAGCGGATGACGTCTTCGTTGATGCCCGTCTGGCGCTCCAGTTCGGCAAGCGCCGGCGCCGGGGCGTCGATGTCCAGCATCACATAATGTGCCTTGCGGTTCTTGGACATGCGATAGGCGAGGCTGCGAAGGCCCCAAGTCTCGGTCTTGACCACCGAGCCGCCGTTGTCCTGAATGATCTTGGTAGCGTTTTCCGCGAGCGCATCGACCTGGGCCTGGGCCAGGTCCTGACGCGCAAGGAAAACATGCTCGTAAAGAGGCATGTTGCTTGTCTCACATGTTGGCCGATCGTTGACTTGCCCCCGTGGCAAGCCCCTCCGGCTGTCGTTCTCAAAAGCAAACCGGGGTCTGGCCACAGCCGAACCCCGGTTGCGGGGGCCTATGCACGAGAAAGTCCCAAGGGGCAAGACTGACCTCGGCAGCGCTTTCACCCTTCGGTCATCTTCAATTCCGACTCCGCTACCTTATGGTTCAAAATGAGACGCCTTAGAACTTTTTGAAGAACCATATAGGCACAAAAGGCTTGACATCGTCACGCTATCCCGGCACATAAGTGAACATTGGACGAATCGGGCTTCGGCCTGGGGCGGATCGCTTCCTTACGAGGAAACGGTCCGCTTTTTTGTTGGCATTCGGTCACGGAAGGAAGTGCGTTGATGGGCTGGTTCGGACGCAAGTCGGTAGAAGCGCTGGCACCCTTGCCACTGCTGCCGGAGTGGGCGCGTGGTGGTGCCGGTGACCGCGGCGGTTTCCCGACCAGCTATCAGGCAAAGCTGAACGAAGTTTACGTCCAAAACCCGGTTGGGCAGCGCGCCGTGCGGTTGGTGGCCGGGGCCACCGCAGCGTTGCCCATCTACGCGCTGGAGGGAAAGCAGCGGGTGGTCGAACTGATCGAGAACCCCGCATTCCTCCAGGCCATCACCGCCCAATTGCTGCTTCACGGCAATGCGTTCGTGCAATGCGTGGCGCAGGGTCGCGGCGTGGGGGAGCTTCATGCCCTGCGGCCGGAGCGGGTGTCGGTGGTGGCGGACCCGCGTGGCTGGCCGACGGCCTACCTGTATCGGGTAGGCCCCGGCCAGCCAGAGCGGATCGCGGCCCGCGACGCCTTGGGAAGGCGGCAGATCATTCATTTAAAGGCGCTTCACCCGGGAAGCGATCAGCTGGGACTCGGCTGCCTGGAGGCGGCGGCAGCGCCGGCGGCGCTGCACAATCAGGCGACACGTTGGAACAAGGCATTGCTCGACAATGCGGCACGGCCGTCGGGCGCGCTGGTCTATGAGCCGGGCGACGGAGCGCATCTTAGCGCCGAGCAGTTCGCTCGGCTGCGGTCGGAACTGGACGGGATCTTTTCCGGCAGCGAGAATGCCGGGCGGCCGCTGCTGCTGGAGGGCGGGCTGAAGTGGCAGGCCATCAGCCTGACACCCGCCGACATGGATTTTATCGCCTTGAAGGAGGCGGCCGCGCGGGACATCGCGCTGGCGTTCGGAGTGCCGCCGGTCCTGCTGGGGCTGCCCGGCGACACGAGCTACGCCAACTTGCGAGAGGCTGGACGGGCCCTGTTCCGCCAAACCGTGCTGCCGCTGGCGACGCAGATCCTGGACGGCCTCTCGACCGGCCTGTCGGATTGGTACGGCAAGTCCCGGGTCGCGGTGGACACCGACAAGGTCAGCGAATTGTCCGAAGAGCGGGAGCGGCTGTGGTCGCAAGTCGAGGCTGCGGGGTTCCTGTCGCGGGCGGAGAAGCGCGAACTGGTCGGCTACGGATCAGGGGAGGGGGAATGATGAGCGTGGATCGAGGAGCGCGCGAAACGCTGCTGGCGCAGCTGGTCGCGCAGGCGGATGGCCGGGTTGCTGACCTGGTCACGCTGCGGGCGATTGTTGAGGAATCGAGCGAGGTCGGCGCCGCCCGGGCGTTGTCGAGCCTCGGTTTGTCGGACGAGCAGGCCCGGCGCGACATGGATGAGCTGCGTCAGCTGCTGAGCGCGTGGCGCGACGCCAAACGCAGCGCGTGGCAGGCGGTCGTGGCGTGGGTCATCCGGATCCTGATGGCCACGCTATTAATCGGATTGGCGGTGCGGTTCGGGCTGACCGAGCTGTTCCGTGTCTGAGCGGGGAAGGGCTGTCCGCTTCGCCGGCTATGCCGCAGTGTTCGACCGGTTGGATAATGGGGGCGACGTAGTCAGGGCCGGCGCGTTCCGCGAAACCCTGAAACGCCGGGGGTCTATACCCTTGCTATGGCAACACAAGCCCGGCGCCGTGATCGGCAGGATCGAGCGGATCGGCGAGGACCAACGCGGCCTGCGGGTAATTGGGACGGTCGGCGGGGCCGGCCGGTCCGGGGAGGTCGCACGAGCGCTTCGGGCCGGCAGTCTTGCCGGGTTGAGCTTTGGATATCGGGTCCGGGAGGCGAAGCGTCAGGATGGCGTGCGCGAACTGATCGATCTGGATCTGATCGAGGTCAGCGTCGTCAGCAATCCGATGCAGCCGTCAGCGCGGATTCACGCGCTGGAGAGCTGACACAACAGGTTCGAAGGGTCAGGGCATGACCCTTTCCAACAGGCTGCAAGCAGCCGCCCCGTCCGCAACCGCGGTCGGGGCTTTTTTGCGTGGAGAAGAGTGCATGGTGGAAGTGAAGGCGGATACGCTGGAGCAGTCGTTCGAAATGCTCGAGCTGGAAGACGGCGGGCTGTCGCTGAAAGAAGAGCTCGATCTGCTCAAGGCGCGTGTCGCCGAGGGCGTCATCGCTGGTAGCCGGCCGATGCTGGACGGCGTCAAGTCGCAGGAGACGAGCGGCTTCGTGGACCAGTTCCTGCGTCGGGGGATCGAGAGCGGGCTGGAGGCTAAGTCGCTGGACAACGCCAGCATGGGAGCGGGCGGCTTTGCGATTCCGCGGGAGATCGACGAGCGGATCGACCGCACGCTAGTCGCGATCTCGCCTATTCGAGCGATCGCAAATGTGGTGAAGGTCGGCAGCTCCAACTACCGCAAGCTCATCACCACCGGCGGTGCGCCATCGGGCTGGGTCGGGCTCGAGGCGGCGCGGCCGGAGACTGCCACTCCGGTATTCACTGAAGTGGTTCCGGCAAGCGGTGAGCTGTACGCCAATCCGGCCGCTTCCCAGCACATGCTGGACGACGCGATGTTCGACGTGGAGGAGTGGCTGGCGAACGAGATCGCGAGCGAATTCGCGCGGGCCGAAGGTGTCGCCTTCGTCAAGGGCACGGGTGTCAACCAGCCGCTCGGCTTCTTGGCATCGCCCAATGCGGCCACGGCGGACGGCGTCCGGCCGATGGGTACGCTGCAGACGATCGGCACGGGCGTGGCGGGCGGTTTCCCGGCGAGCAATCCGCAAGACAAGCTGATCGACCTCGTCCAGTCGCTGCGCCAGCCTTATCGGCAGGGCGCGGTGTTCGTGATGAATTCGGCGACGGCGGCAGCGGTGCGGAAGTTCAAGACCGCGGACGGTGCTTTCCTGTGGCAGCCGGGGCTGGCGGCGGGACAGCCGTCGACGCTGCTCGGCTATCCGGTTGTCGAGGCCGAAGACATGCCGGACGTCGCGGCCAATAGCCTGTCGATCGCCTTCGGCAACTTCAAAGCGGGTTATGTGATCACCGAGCGGGCGGAGACCAACATCCTGCGCGATCCCTACACGCGCAAGCCGTACGTCTATTTCTACGCGACCAAGCGCGTGGGTGGCCAAGTGGTCAACTCCGAAGCGATCAAGCTTCTGAAGTTCGCCTGACCAGAGGCCGGCCGGGCGGAGCGTTCCGCCCGGCCGGCGCTGCCGCGATCACAGCATCACAATTATCACAGGAGAGGGCATGGCCGTCCCATTCACGCCCAGGTTCGTCGACCTGGTGCGGACCACCAGCATCAGTCAGGGCACTGGGTCATTGGTACCGGGTGCCGCCATACCGGGCTATTCGAGTTTCGCGGACTCGCTGAGCGCCGGTGACCGGTTCTACTATTGCGTTCAGAACAGCGCCCGTCCCGCAGAACGCGAGGTCGGCCGGGGAACGCTGCACGCCGACGGCACCATCAGCCGCGAGCCGATCAGCGGACCGCTCGTTAATTTCAGCGCTGGTCCGAAGACCATCGCGCTGGTTGCTGCCGCCGAGTGGTTCGACAAGGCCGGTCGCGCGACATCACCGACGGTCTTCAACGCTGCCGACCGTGCAGCCATGGCTGCGACCGAGGTTCGGAACAACGTGCCTGTGCTGCTTTGCGAGAATGGCCGGGAAGGAACGTTCCTGTTCCAGTCCGGTGATTTCAGCGCGTTGGCGGCGGCTGATGAAGCGCAAGGCATATTAGTGCCACCTGTCGGCGGATCGGCTGCGGACGGTGCTTGGATCCGGCAGTTCGATGGCCCGGTCAACGTTCAGTGGTTCGGCGTCCTGCCAGGCAAGACTGCCGCGCAGAACGTTGCGGCGCTGAACGCCTGCTTGGCAACCTTGAGCGCACTCGGCGTTGCGGGCGGCTATGGCAAGGGTGGGTTCGAACTGTTCTTCCCTCCAGACCCGCGGCCATACGACTTCGACGCGACGATCGATTTGCGAGCCGGCCTACGCATCAGGTCGACCGGTACCCGAATGAGCGCTGGTGCCAAGCTGCGCTGGACAAGCACGGTCACCGGCCTGCGCATCCAGAATGGTAACACTGTCGGCGCCAGTGGAACGGGAGCAGGCCTGGAAGGCGCTTCGGGCGTTGTCATCGAGGGTCTGTGGATCATCGGCAACTACGACGGCACCATTGCAGAGAGCGAGGCGCACGGCATCCATTGCCGCAGCCAGTTCACGATCCGCGATTGCATGGTCCAGTATTGGGCAGGCGACGGCATCCATGCGGTGGCGGACGTGGCGGCGCCGTTCAAGGGCAACGCGAACTGCTCGAAGATCGACAATGTGTGGGTCGAGAGCGTTCGCAACGGCTTCTACTGCCAGGGCGGGGACGTCAACGCGATCAATGTCGTGGACCTGTCGGTTGTCGGAGCCCGCCAGTTCGGCATCCACGACCTCTCGTTTCTGGGAAACACCTATACCAATATGCACCTTGCGACGTGCGGACGCGGGCCGGGGACCGTCCATCGTCCGGCCAGCATGGTCACGCACGCCGGCAAGCTCTACCAAGTCGTTCCCAATCAAGTGACCTGGGCCACGACCAATCCTCCATCCGGTACCACGGCCGACAACCAGGGTTGGCTTTACGTGGACTTCACCGGGTCGGGAGGGCTGCCTGCGTGGAGGAGCGGCCTGCCGCTCCGACCGGGAGGTGGGTTCTGCGTCGCAGGGCCGAACAACTCGTCGGGCGTTCTTAACCCGTATGTCGAGACTGATTGCGGCTTCAGTTTCATCGATAGCCGGGTGACCGTGTATAGCCGTGGCAATAGTGTCGTCCGAAGCATGAGCGGCGACATTCGCGCTGCGGTGATGTCGGCCACCGACGGCAACGTGGTCGCCCAAGGGACGATCCAGAGCGGCGAAAATCTTTACGCCGAGAAGCAGATCCAGGCACAGCAGTTCCGGCTTCGGCAAGTGCTCGGGGGAGTCGACCAGGGCTTCAAGGGCTACATCGTGGCAAGCCTTGACGGCCACAACCTGTACATGGCGCCGCAAAACCTTGCCCATATCTTCGAGATCTCGAACGGTCCGCAGGTGTTCATCGTGGACACCCTGGGGATCAACGTGGCTTACGGAAATATCCGGGTCGGCGACACCAAGGTGGTCGGTCCGCGCGGGGAAGCTGTAGCGGACGTCGCGGCAGCCGACGCCACCGACCTAACCAGCGCCATATCCGTTGCGAACGAAACGAAGGCGAAGCTGAACGCCCTGCTCGCTCGATTGAGGGCAGCGACCGGACATGGGCTAATCGCATGACCGGTAAATCAGCGATGCTCCCTGCGGAGCCGGGGCGATGAGCCTCGGGAGCCAATCGCTCGCCGATGGCAGTGTAGCGGAAACCGGGCGTGTGCCCATCAAGCGAACGCCCTCCGAACGAACCGCAAAAGCCGTTGCCGACCGCGAACATCGCCCTCAGCCTCGCTGAGCAGGATCGTTCGACAAATCAGAACAAGAAGGAAAGCCGATGCCGCTCCTGCTGAAGGATCCGGCTGCCGAGATCGATTACGCGATCGATTGGAGCAGCGATTATCTGGACGGCGACATTCTCGCCGCCAGCGACTGGACGATTGAACCCGAGGAGCCGGGCGGACTGACCGTCATGGCGAGTCAGATGAGCGAGGGTACCACCGCTGTCACCCTTGGCGGGGGCGAGAACGGCAAGGTCTATCAGGCGTTCAATTTGGTCGAGACCGCAGCCGGTGCAAAGGACCGCAGGTCGATCACGATCCGCGTGGAGCAACGCTGATGGGCGGGCGGATTTCTCCGATCGTCAGTCTTGGCGAGGCGCAAGCATTCGTTCGGTTGGACGAAGGGCATGACGATGCGATCCTCGCCGGCCTGATCCGAACCGTCAGCGAGCTTTGTGAAAGCTTCATCAATCAGGCGGTGGTGAAGCGTCCATTCGAAGAGCAGCTTTCTCCCACAGGGGCCTTCCAGCCGCTTTCGACCATGCCGATCCGATCGATCGATCAGGTTCTAAAAGTGCGAGGGTTCGACGCAGCCGAGGAATTGGGCACCAGCGCCTACGACGTTGACCTGGACGCCAACGGACGGGCCTGGTTGCGCGTGCGCAATCCGCAGGCAAGCCGGATCGAGGTGCGGGGGACCGCGGGGCTGGCTGCAGATCGGAACGGGGTGCCGGAGCCGATCCGGCATGGCGTTCTGCGCATGATCGCTCACCTCTATGCGTCCCGGGATAGTGGAGCAGCCGAACCACCGGCGACAGTAACCGCTTTGTGGAGGCCCTACCGGATCTTGAGTTTCGGCCGATGAGTGAATTTGCTGGAACGCTGCGCGAGCGAGTGACGCTGCTGCGCCAGGACCATGCGAGGACCACAGCCGGCTTACTGGTCGGCGATTGGATCGCGTTCGCCGAATGTAGTGCCGCGGTGGCACCGGATGGGGTCGGCACCGAGACCGAGGGCATGACGCTAAGCCAGATGCCGCGATACCGCATCGCCCTCCGCCCGCTTGCCGGCGTTTCCATCGATCAACGTGTGCAATGGCGGGACCGGATCCTCACAGTCAGGCAGATCATCGACGATCCGCGAACGCCCGACAGGCTTGTGCTGAGATGCGAGGAGGTGCGCGCGTGAACCAACTTAAACAACGGGCCGAGAATATCCTGCAAGAGCAGGTGCGAAAGCGTTTGGAAGAAGCTGCGAGGTCAGCAAAAAATGAGCTTCCCGACGCGCTGATCGAGCAAAGCGGGGACACTGTTGTAATAACCGGAAGCCACCTTCTGCGGCGTTGGCTGCTGAATGCGAAGCTGCGAGGTCACCAATGAGCGCGGGGCTGGCGCTGCAGACCGCGGCAGTCGAGCTGCTTCGAGAGATCGAAGAAGTAAACGGGCTGTTCGATGGGCCGCCGGCGAGGGCGGCCTTTCCGTATGTGATCGTCGATGCGGGACTTGAAACCGATTGGAGCCACAAGAGCGGCGAAGGACGGGAGGTCGCCGTCGCACTGACCTTGTGGGACGACCAGCCGACCCGCCTGCAGCGTATCGCAGACCGCCTTGAAAAGTTGATGACGCAGGTCGCCCGTGTCGACGGGTGGAAGCTTGTTTCCTTGAAATTCACTCGCAAGCGGATCGTCCGCGACGTCGCGGGGCCGTGGGCCGCCGCGCTCGATTATCGCGCGCGGCTATTGAAATCGGAAGGAGAATAAAGTGGCAGCCGAAAGGGGTAGTGCGTTTTTGTTGAAGGTTGCCGACGACGGCGATCCATCCACCTTCAGGACCGTCGCGGGCCTCAAAACCACGCAGCTTGCGATCAATGGAGACGCGGTAAACATCACCAACAAAGGCAGTGACGGCTGGCGCGACTTGCTTTCGGGAGCCGGAGTCCGATCCGTGTCGGTTGCTGCAAGCGGCATCTTCACGGGGAGTGAGGCGGAAATCCAGCTGCGATCATTCGCGCTGAATGGCGAATTGCACGATTACCAGCTCAGCTTTGAAAGCGGCGAACGGATGCGCGGCACGTTTCTGGTCACGAGGCTGGAATATGCCGGCGATTTCAACGGGGAGCGCAATTATACGCTGGCCTTCGAAAGCTCGGGACAGGTAGTTTCGCTGTGAGCCGGGCAAACAAGGCCCGCGGTGAAGCAAGCATCGATGTAGCGGGCCGCACCGTCGTGCTTCGCCCGACCTTTCAAGCCCTTGTGGCAGCGGAAGAAGATTTGGGCCCATTGTTCTCGCTGGTGGAGCGCGCTTCGGCGGGGGAGCTGAAGCTGAGTGAGATGACGACGCTGTTTCACCATCTCGCGCGTGAGGCGGAGCCGGATCTCAGTCACCTGCAGATCGGCCAGGCGGTCGTGGCGAACGGACTCGCGTCGGCGACGCCAGCGCTTCGGGCAATCCTGGGTCAAATCCTGCAGGGCAGCTGAGCCGTGACTTTCGCGCACTCGGCCCTGCGCTGTTGGCATGTCGCGGCGACGCATCTCGGCTGGCGACCGGCAGAGTTCTGGGCGTCGACGCCTTCTGAGTTCCTGTCAGCGCTTCAAGCACCCGCGGAGCCAGGAGAAAGCTGCGATCGGCGCCTGCTGGAACATTTGCGGGCTCGCTTTCCAGACGGAGTGACAAGCATTGGACAATGAAATCGAACGGCTGGTGGTCAGCGTCCGTGCGGATACCGGCGCCTTCGCCCGGGACGTCGCAACGATGCGCAACCAGCTGGAAGGCCCGTTGGCCCAAGGGGCAGGCCGTGCCGGCCGAATGATCGAAGGGGCATTGGCGAAGGCCATCATCTCGGGAAAGCTGGGTTTTGACGATCTCAAGCGGGTTGCCCTGAGCGCAATGGCCGAGATCGCCGCGGCGTCGCTTCGCTCGGCTATGGGCAGCGGACTGGGGGCGACTTCGGCGCCGGGAATACTGAGCTCGCTGATCGGATTGCCCGGGCGCGCGACCGGCGGCCCGGTCGATGGCGGTCGGCCGTATCTGGTGGGCGAACGTGGGCCGGAAGTGTTCGTGCCGCGTGGGGGTGGCCGCGTCGAACAACTTCCCCGGGCGGCAAGCCGGGAGGTGCGTGTGAACATCTCGGTTCAAGGGCACCAGATGTCCGAGCCTCAGGCGTTGCGCCAATCCTCACGGCAGATCGCACGGGCGGTGCGAACCGCCATGCTGAAGGGCGGACAATGAAGTACTGGCTCACAAGGGACGATGCGCCCATCGAGCAGGGCTTCGTCAAACGTTTCGACCCGATGCACTGGACCGTCGATTTCCCGCGTGGTTCGATGGCCAGCATCGTTCGTGGATCCGATCCGAACAGTTTCGTCGTGCGGACCTGCCATCTTCGTAAGGGCGATCTTGTTGGGCTCATTTATGAAAGCGTCGATCGCTTCGCCCACCCGGCACATCGCCGTGAGGAAAAGCGCGACTACAGCAATTGTCGACTGAGCTTTCGGTGGCAATCGAGCGGGTTGATCAAGCTCAATGAGCTGAACGGACCGACGCTGACGATCGAGGGTCGCGATCCCGACGGAACCTCGCAGACATGGTTCGTTCGCTTATGGAATTACGCGGTCGGGACGCCAGAGGCGGCCGAGATCAGCCTGTCTTTCGATCAACTGGATGGCGGTTTCAATCTTCCGTCCGAAGCATCGCGGGTGAACCCGCATGACATCGACCGTATGTTCATCAGCCTGGCGCCGCCGGGGTATGAGGCCGGAAGCGAGGCGTTTGTGTCGCCGCCGACCGGCGGATCGGTCACTATCAGCAATCTCCGCGCGGAGGGTTCAGGCAGCGTTCTCGGGCGCAATGACGCATGGGTCCCGGAACACGGGCTGCGCATCTGCACCGCATACGACGACATGTACAACATTCCCCCGGAACGCGCGGTCGAGAGCATCGAGCGCCTCGGATATCGCGGGGTCATTAATCACTACATCGGGATGAGCCATTACTTTGCGCTAAATCCCGCTGGCCTCGTAAGTGAAGGCGAGGCTTTCAACGATGCGGCTTGGGCATGGCACCAGTCCTTTGCCAACGCTGCGGCGGGTGCTGGCTTCGACGTGATTTGGTCCGTGTCCTTCGAGCTGTTGGACATGTTCTGCCCTGACTCCTGGAAGCAGCGGGACTGGAATGGGTCGCCCGCCCTAACGGGCTACGATCCGCCAAGCACCTTGGTATCGCCGGCAAGTGGCGAGGGAATAGCATTCATCGGTCGCGTCGCGGTCAAGCTTGCGGAGCTTGCAACCGCAGCGGGGTTGAAGCCGAAAATCCAGATCGGTGAACCTTGGTGGTGGATCGCGAGGGATCAGACGCCCTGCATTTACGATGAGACAGCGAAAGCTGCCTGGGGGGCCGATATAGTGCGGATCGATGATGTCCGGGGCGAGCAGGCGCCTAAGGTGGCCAACCTGCTGAAACGGGCAGGAGACATGCTCGCGAACGCGACCGCGAGGATAGCGGCGCATGTTCGGTCGGCCGCGCCAAATGCAGAGCTGCTTCTGCTGACTTACCTGCCCGGTTCCATCCGGCCGAATGCGCCTGGACTGTTGAACCTGAACCTACCGGCGGGCTGGTCACGACCTGCATTCGATATTCTGCAGTTGGAGGATTACGAATGGGTGACCGAAGGGCGGGCAAAGCAGCGACAGGCGGCGATTGCACTCGCTAGCGAGCGGTTGGGCTATCAGCCTGAACAGCAGCACTACTTATCCGGGTTCGTCGCTACGAGCGAAGACCGCCAGCAATGGCAAGAAGTCGTGAAGGCCGCGACCGAGGCGCAGCAGCGAGGAGTTGGAGAGATCTTCATCTGGGCTTTCCCACAGGTGGTGCGGGATGGCCTAACTTTATTCAGGGGCGAAGAAGTGGCTTTACCGGCATTCGACGACGTTCTGTTTCCAATTGAAATCGGGGCAGAGGCAAGTGTCTGTCCCATCGTTTCGACAGCAGTGGTCACCAGCGCCAGTGGCTTTGAATTCCGCAACGCGAACTGGAGCCAGGCCCGGCTGCGGTTCGACGCCGGCCCGGGGGTTCGAAGCGATCGAGAGATGGAAACGCTGCTCGCCTTCTTTCGCGAGCGGCGAGGCAATGCAATCGGCTTCCGGTTTCGCGATCCATATGATTTCAGCTCGGCCGAGATGACTGGGGAGCCGTCCGGTACGGATCAGTTGCTCGGAACAGGCGATGGTCTGCGTAGCAACTTCCCGCTCCAGAAACGTTATGGCTCCGGAGAAGTCAGGCGGATAACGCGGCCAATCGATGGCACGATCACCGTCACCATCGATGGAACAGATGTGGCTGGCTGGACCCTGGAAGCGGGTGGAGTCATTCAGTTCGATGCCCCGCCCGCCCAAGGCTCGGAAGTGCGCGCAGGATTTCTGTTCGATGTGCCCGTGCGTTTCGCCGAGGATCGGCTTGAAATCAGTCGCGCCACCTTCCGAGCGGGTGACGCGCCTAGCGTTCCGCTGATTGAGATCAGGGAAGCGGCATGACTGGCGACCCATTGGACCAACCGGTCACCAGCAAGACTTTCTGCTGGCAGATGGAGCGAAGAGATGGTGCCGGAATCGCGCTGACGAGTGGAGATCGCCCACTTAACCGTGAAGGCATTGTTTATCATCCGGACGCCGGTCCATCGCCAGCAGCGGTGAATAAAGGCGGCATCGGCGAGATGCCCGGGGAACTTGAGGGCACCCTGTCAAGCGCGGCCTTGTCAAAGGAGGATCTACTTGGTGGCCGATGGGATGGTGCCCGAGTAATTCTGGACGAAGTGGACTGGACGGATCCGGCTGGCGGAACGGTGCGGCTGATCACGGGCGAATTGGGCGAGTTAACAGTCGAGAGTTTCAGCGTCCGGGCCGACCTAGTTGGCGCCAGCGCAAAACTTAAAGCACCGGTATGCCCCCATACTTCGCCGGAGTGTCGCGCTGAACTTGGTGACCGCAAATGTCGCGTTGATCTGGCCGGCCGATCAGTTCGCCTGACGGTTATCGAAGCAGAGGGCGACGGCTTGGTCGTCAAGGACGTGGTCGACCAGCGTTTCGATCAAGGCCTCGCGCGGTGGATTCGGGGGAATAACACGGGTCTGAAGACGAGGGTTCTCCATGCGGAAGGACAAAAAATCAGCCTGCAGAATATGCCGCACGACACCATCCGGCCAGGTGACGTCTTGCTCGTGACCGAAGGTTGCGACAGGCGGCTTGCAACCTGCATCGAGCGCTTTCGAAACGCCGAAAATTTTCGAGCGGAGCCTTATCTCCCCGGGAACGACCTGCTTACCCGCTACCCGGGCAACTGATATGCATAGCGATGTGGTAGAGCGTGCCCGATCGGCGATCGGAACGCCTTTTCGCGTCCATGGCAGAAGTACCGAACTTGGCCTGGACTGCATTGGCCTGGTGCTTGCGGCGCACCAGCTTCCGGGCGATTTTGGCCGATCTAATTATCGGCTGCTTGGAAAGCACCTTCCCGAACTGGATGGATGTGCTGCGCCGATATTTCGAAGGGTCTCAAAGGCAAACGCTCGAGCGGGCGACGTAATCGTGATGGAGCCTATGGATGGTTGCCTGCACCTGGCAATTTGGTGCGGAGAAAGCTTCGTTCACGCCGACGGGGCCATCGGCCGGGTCGTCGAAACTCCAACCACTCGCGATTGGCCTGTGCGGCGCGTGTACCGCCGACGCAAGCGGCAAGGGAGGTAGAATTGGCAACTCTGGTTCTTGGAGCGGCGGGGGCGGCCCTTGCCGGACCCTGGGGCGCGGTCCTGGGAAGTGTAGCCGGACAGTCCATCGATCGATCGCTGTTCGGTCAGGTGCGGCAGGGTCCGCGCCTCGGCGATCTGTCGGTGCAGACGTCCCAGTATGGAAGCCTGATCCCGCGGGTCTACGGGACGATGCGGGTAGCAGGAACAGTGATCTGGTCCACGGACCTTATCGAAAGCGGGGAACTGGTTCCAACGGGGAAGGGCGGTCCCGGCACACAGACCTACAGCTATTCTGCCAGCTTCGCGGTAGCGCTTTCGTCCCGCCCAGCTCAGCGCGTGCGTCGAATTTGGGCTGACGGGAGGCTGCTGCGGGGAGTGAAGGGCGACTTCAAGGTCCCGACGAAGTTTCGCTTCTACGACGGTTCGGAGGACCAGCCGATCGACCCGTTGATCTCGTCGATCGAAGGTATCGGGCGCACGCCGGCTTTCCGTGGGTTGGTTGTGGCTGTGTTCGAACAGATGCAGCTGGCCAGCTTCGGCAACCGCATTCCGGCTATTACCTTTGAATTGGAGTCCGATCCGGGGCCTGTTGCGATCAAGGACATCCTCGACGATGCGAGCGCATCCATCATCAAGGCGAAAGACGATCGAGCGTTGGTCGGTTATGCCGCTTACGGTGGGTCGATCGGCGAAGCAATTGAACCGCTTCTTTCGATCACCCAGTTCAAGGCGGCGGACCTTGACGGACGGATTCATGAGATAACCGGTGAGCGAGTGACCGGTGTCCGAAGCCAATGGATGGGGTGTGGTTCCGCGGCCACCCCGCCGATTGAACATAGTCGGGTTCCCCTTTCGGAACTGCCCGCCACGCTGTCGCTCGCCTATTACGACCCGGCGCTGAACTACCAACGGGGCGAGCAGCACGTGCATGCCGGAAGCGAAGGGCGGGTAGTAGAACGAGCCGAGCTTCCGGCCGCAGTAGGTTCCAACGAAGCAAAGGATTGGGCCGCCAAAGCACTCGTTGAGGTGTGGCATCAGCGAGCAAAGGTTAGGGTCCGACTTCCCTTAGCGTTCTCGGATCTAGTACCCGGGGACCTTCTGAGTCTCGACGGGCAGGCTAAGCACTGGCTCGTTGAAAAGGTAGGCCTCCACGATTTTGTGGTGATCGTGGATTGCGTTCAATTCCGCACTGCTCCGACAGCCGCACGGCCCTCCGATGGTGGCCGTCCCGTGCAGGAACCAGACGTCGTTGCCTCACGGACCGAACTTCGATTGATTGAGTTACCACCTCGCGATGAGGTTTCCCCTCAGCCCATCATTTATGTTGCGGCGGCAGGTGGCGCGTCCCCGTGGCGGCCGGTTCCTGTCAGCGTGGCGACCGGTGGTGTGATCGTAGCGACCTCGACTCCGCGGAAGCGTACGGTCTTTGGCCGATCCGAGACCGTCCTCGAAGCGGCGTCTGGCGGGGTGGCGGGCGACGCCAGCGCGGTGATCGTTCAGCTTCATCATGCGAGCGATTGGCTTTCAAACGCTGACGCTGGTGGGTTGGCCGCAGGGGCAAACCTCGCGTTGTTGGGGCAAGAAATGCTGCAGTTTGGAAATGCGGAGCCACTAGGCGCCGGGCGGTTCCGGTTGACCGAACTCAGGCGCGGCGTGCGAGCAACCGAATGGGCGATGAGCCTGCATCAGGCTGGAGAGTTTTTCTGTCTTATCGAGGAAAACGCCCTCGTTCCTGTCGAGTTGACCCGACAATGCATTGGGCTGGAGGTGACCGGTACTGCGCATGGGCTGCGCGATGACGACGGGAAGAGCACTGCACGGATCTTGGTCACGGGGGAAAGCATGCGAAGGCCCAGCCCGGTGGACCTTCAGGCTCGAGTCACCGAAAGCCGTGATCTCATGCTAAGCTGGCGCGGGCGCGCTTTTCTAGACCTCAATCAAGCAACAGTTGGTCAAGATATGGGGTCCGCGCAAGACCGGATTTACAGCGTGCTTATCAGTGGACTTGTAAGCTCGATCTCCCTTGATGTTACGGGCGAAGGTGCCGTTATCTCAAGGAGTTCGTTGCAGCCGTTTGAAGGCGAACAAATTAAGGTTGAAGTTGCTGACGTTGGCGGCTTCCTGCCTTCCCGGGCCGCTTCGGTCCTGGTCGACTGGATAGCGTAGATGACGCTTTTCTGCGGTTAGTGATGATCGAGCTTCGGGGAGTTGCAGAGGCAAAACAGCTTCACCGGTCAGGTCGACCCGATCAAGAGAGCGACTTCGTGAACGCGCTTGCGGCAAGACGAGCGAAGGCAAAGGCTTACGCCCTTCCCCCGACCCAGTCTCACCATTATGGTGCGATCGAGTCCTACCAAGAAAGGGGATCGCATGCGTAAGCTTGTTTTAGCAGCTGCTCTGGCGTCAAGCATCGGGGCCGGGCCTGCGCTCGCTCGGGACGGCAGTCCATACGTCGGCATAGAAGGGGGCCTGCTGCGCGCACAGGACACCGATATCGATTATTCGATCGGTGACGTCGATACGGACGATGCGATTACGATCGATCACAAGCTAGGCGTCGACCTGGATCTGATCGGGGGCTATGATTTTGGTGCCTTCCGGCTTGAGGGTGAGCTTGGTTACAAGCGCGCGAAGGGCGATGCCCGCGCGGCTAACCTGCTCGTCGGTGCCCCGGCGGACGCGGAGTTCGATGCCAGGACGCGGGTCTGGTCGGGAATGGTCAATGGCTTGCTGGATTTCGGAAGCGACGATGGGCTGAACGGCTTTGTCGGCGTCGGTGCCGGTCTTGCTCGGCTCAAGATGAAGGCTGATCTCGACCCGTTCGTTGGCGGTTTCAGCGGTAAGGATCGCAGTTTTGCCTGGCAAGCACTCGCCGGAGTGCGACTTCCGGTCAGCGATAATATCGATCTTGGGCTGAAGTATCGCTTCTTCAATACCAAGTTCGACTTCGAAGACGAGGATGTTCAGGGACTTCCGCTGGAATTGGACGGGAAGTTCCGGTCTCATTCGTTGCTGGCGTCGCTGATCTTCAACCTCGGGGCGCCGCCTCCGCCTCCACCACCACCTCCGCCCCCGCCACCTCCGCCTCCTCCGCCACCGGCGACCCAGACGTGTCCGGATGGTTCGGTGATATTGGCGACTGACGCGTGCCCGGCACCTCCTCCGCCGCCGCCGCCGCCGCCACCTGCTCCCGAACGCGGGTGACACTAGAGAAGGGTCGGCTTCATGCCGGCCCTTTTTTGGTTGGGCAGGGAAGGGGAGGGATCTACGACCTCGACGCGGCAAGCGGCGCTCGATAGGGCCTGGGCATGCACCGGCCCCTTCGATTAACCTGCAGCAAGGCTGCCCTGACGGCCAATTGGAAATGGCTTTCAAGCAAGGCGGGGGTTCCCGCCGGGGCAGCGATCAAAGCGGATGGTTATGGGCTTGGCGCCCGGGCTGTTGCTGACCAGCTGATCTCGGCCGGCTGCCGTGACTTCTTCGTTTCGAGTTGGTGGGAGGCGGCCGAGCTGGCCCCCTTCGCCGCCGACCTCGCCGTGCTTCATGGATTCGGACCCGACGATGTGGCGATCGCCGGAGAGATCGGCGCGAGACCTGTCCTCAGCACGCCACTGCAAGTCGCGCGCTGGCGGCAGATGTGGCCAGAGCGAAGCTGTGACGTGATGATCGACACCGGGATGAATCGGCTGGGACTGCGACCGGAGGAAGCGGGGGTCCTCGAAGGCTTAACGATCCACACCCTGCACAGCCACCTTGCCTGTGCGGATGAGGATCATGATCTCAATGCGTTACAACTCCAGCGCTTTCTGGCGGCGCGGGCGAGCATTTCCGCTGGCCGATACAGCCTCGCCAATAGCGCCGGTATCATGCTGGGGGCCGAATATTCGTTCGACTTGGTACGACCGGGCCTAGCTCTTTACGGTGGCATTCCGCGTACCGAGGCGAAGGAAAATATTCGGCAAGTGGCCTTCATTGAAGCTCAGGTGGTTCAGCGTCGTGTCGTCAAAGCTGGCGAATCGTGCGGCTATAACGCGACCTTCACGGCACAGGAGGACATGGAGGCGGCCGTCATCAATGTCGGTTATGCCGATGGTTACTGGCGCGGATTTTCAGCCAGCGGCTCAGGCCGGATCGGGGACACTACACTCGCCGTGCTTGGACGGGTCTCCATGGACCTTGTCATTCTCGACTGCCGAGCGGCACCGGAGCTTGCTGAGGGCGACTGGGTCATGCTCGACTTCGAGCTCGAGACGGCTGCGGCAGCCTCGGGCCAGTCGCAATATGAGCTATTGACCGGCTTAGGTCGCCGCTTCGAGCGTAGCTGGCACTAAGCTGCGCGGAGCAGGCGTCTTGGGCTTATAGCGACATAGGTCGACGACGGGGCAGCGCCAACATTCGGGCTTGCGAGCTTTGCAGATATAGCGGCCGTGCAGAATCAGCCAATGATGGGCATGCAAGCGGAAGATTTCCGGCGTCACTTTCTCGAGTTTCTCCTCCACCTCCAGCGTCGTCTTGCCAGGAGCGAGACCGGTGCGGTTGGATACGCGGAACACATGGGTATCGACCGCGATCGTGTGCTCCCCGAAAGCGATATTCAACACGACATTAGCGGTTTTGCGGCCCACTCCTGGAAGAGATTGCAGCAGGTCGCGATCTTTCGGAACCTGCCCACCGAAGCGGTCGACCAGCTGCCTGGCTGCAGCAATGACGTTACGCGCTTTCGTATTGAACAGGCCGATCGTTTTGATGTGCTTGCGCACGCCATCCTCACCAAGCGCGAGCATCTTCTCCGGTGTGTCGGCGACCTCGAAAAGCTTCCTCGTAGCGAGATTGACGCTGACGTCCGTCGCCTGAGCAGATAGCGCAACGGCCACCAACAAGGTGTACGGGTTAAGCCATTCGAGCTCCCCTTCTGGATGCGGGTTAAGCTCTGCCAGGCGGCGGTAGAACTCGAAGACTTGCGTCCGCTTCACATGGCCTCGATAACGTCATGCATTGTGTATAAGCCAGGTTTTCGGCCGTGAAGGAAGCGAGCGGCGGCAAGCGCGCCACGTGCAAAAATGACCCTGCTTTCAGCGCGATGCGAGAGGATCAGGCGCTCTTTGGGGCCTGCAAAAATTACGTCATGGTCGCCAGCGACCGTGCCACCACGCAGGGCCGCGAAGCCGATTGCACCTTCCTCTCGGACCAAGTCCGTACCGCTCCGCCCCACTTCCGCAACTAGCGCCTGGCCTCTCCCGCGGGCCGCAGACTCGCCCAACGCAAAAGCGGTTCCGGAAGGCGCGTCCGCCTTGTGGCGATGGTGCATCTCCAGGACTTCGATGTCCCATTCCAGCCCAAGGACGCGGGCGGCCCGTTCCACCAGGTCTGACAACAGGGCGACGCCGAGAGAGGTATTTGCAGCACGAAGAACAGCGACATTTCGTGCCGCTTCCTCAAGTCGCTTGCCGGAAAGATCATCCAGACCGGTAGTTCCAATCAGCACCGGAACTGCGCTTGTCTGCGCGCGCTCGAGCGTTGCAGCGAGCGCCTCCGGAGCGGAAAAGTCGACCAGAACGTCGGCGTGATCCTGATCGATCAAGAATTCGGCGGTCTCCGCAACTGCTTTGGTAATGGCCTGTCCCATGCGGCCGTTGGGAGCAATGAGAGAGAGGCGGATCGGCTGATCGTCGGTACGCATGGCAATGTGATGGAGGAGCTACCGCGGTGGCGCAATGCCAAGCCGCTGTTGAAGGGCGGCAGCGGCGGCTGGGGCGCGGACTTTCGCACCGTTGATCATGAAAATATAGGCGTCCTTGCCTTGCGAGCTTCGGGAAGCCGCGCGTTTCGCAATGCCTTCCAATTCAGCATCGCCGTAGCCCGTCTTTTCATCTTCTCGCATTCGCTGGAGGCGGGCGTAGCTAAATGAGGCGGTGTCTAAGTCTATGCTTGGAAACTCATCGCTATCGCCAAAGACTATTGCAACGTCATGATCACGGCATAACGTGTAGAAGGCGTCGTCGTGAAAACTGTTATGGCGCGGTTCTATTGCATGACGAAGCTTCGTACTGCCAAGCTGTTTAGGCAGTAAACCTAGAAACTGCGCGATGTCCTCCCGATCGAACTGCCGCCGTGCGGCAAACATCCAGAGAATCGGACCAAGCTTGCCTTCCAGTCGTTCCAGCCCCTGGTCTAGAAAGCGCTTCACTCCCTCCGCGGCGTCGGCAAGCCTAGGTCGCGTCACGCAAAAACGGCTGCCCTTGACAGCAAATTGAAATGTTTCCGGCACCGCTGCCGCCCACTTTTCCCAGCTCTTCGGATTCTGCCGTCCATAGAAGGTCGCGTTGATCTCAATCGCCCCTAGCTGGCGGGCGGCATATTCGAGTTCGCGGGCCTGAGGTAAATCCGGCGGGTAAAAAAGGCCACGCCAAGGAGGATAGGTCCAACCGCCGATACCGATACGGATGAGACCGTTGGCGGACGACATGAAGGTGCGTCAGTCCTGATTTGACGTTGGCAGGAATCGGCTCGTGATATCCTTCGCCAGTCGGGCCGGACGCAGGGAATTGGCATCAAGGCAGCACCAGGTGCTCTTAACCTCGGCCAGCACCTCCTCGCCCCGCTTAATGACCGTTGTGAAGAGTGCCTTGGCTCCCTGGACGCGCTCGGCGATCACATCTGCGACTACCGCATCTTCCAAAAAGGTTGGACGGCGGTAATTGATCTCGTGCTTCAGGGCGACCCATAGGTGCTTGGTCACCGCCTCAGCAGGCGCGACCTTTTCCCAATATTGGACTACCGCGTCCTGAACCCACTTCAGATACACGCTATTATTGACGTGACCCATATGGTCGATGTCGGCTGGCTGGATACCCACGGCGTAACGATACATTGCGGCTCTCATATCGGTAGCCTGTCTACTGCTGACAATAGTGTCAACAATCAGGTTAACGGATGGTTGCCTCCGGTTAGCTGGGCGACGATCTATCTGCTGCCTTGCGCGGACGAACCACGCCACCCATTATGGCAGGGCACGGAACAGGGAGGTCGACGGTCGTGGCAAAGGACAAAAAGGCCAAAAAATCAAAAGATGCGGCCCCGAGGCTAGAGGTCATCGCCAGCGGCCCCAGCGTTAAAACGCAAAAAGCAAAGAAATCCGACAAGAAGTTCAAGAAGGATCACGGTGGTCTGGAATCTCTCGCGAAGGTGCTTGATCATCCTTTGGTTGGCGATTTGCTGGCCGTCGGCGCTCTGGCTGCGGTCGCCGCGATCGCCGAAAGCGGAGCGAACGATCCCGCCAAGGTCAAGTCGACCGCGGCCGTGAAGACTGCCGGCAAGGCAGCAGCGGCAGCAATCGGAGCGCGGCTGCTTAAGGAAATGAGCAGCAGCGGGAACAAGACCGCGAAAAGTTAGGCTGGCCGGCGTAGAAGCGTCAGACGAGCAGCCCCGCTGTCCCGCTCCGCTTCTAAGATCAGATTCCCCGGATCGACTGTGTCCCCGCGCGACGTTTCGATCGCGAGCCAGCCTCCCAGGGTAAGCCAGCCTGCTTCCTCAACCGCAGTCCGAACCTTGGAGCCACTGTTCGGGGCGTAAGGGGGGTCGGCCAGGATAAGGTCGAAACTGCGGCCCGGCGGGAGATGCAGCGCGGAATGGGCGGCGATGGTGCAAACGTCGCATTCCAAGGATTTGGTATTTGCCTCGATTGTGCGGCGAGCGGCCATGTCGTTCTCGACGAACAGAATGGTGGCCGCACCGCGAGATACGGCCTCCAGCCCAAGCGCGCCGCTGCCGGCGAACAGATCCGCAACTGCAAGTCCGTCGAAACTGCCGACGCGACTGGAAAGCATATTGAAAAGGGTCTCTCGAGTCCGGTCGGCGGTCGGCCGTGTTGCCTGTCCCGCCGGCGCAATGAGTTTCCGCCCCCGCCAGCGTCCAGCAATGATTCTCATTTCAAAGTCTGGCCGAAGCGGAAGAGATCTTCGCGCGGCACCTCGCCGATTTGCCCCGGGTCGAGGTCGTAGATGTTAAAGGGGCCGTATTCGGTTCTGATCAGGCGAGAGACTTGTAGTCCTAGGTAGGCCAGCACACGCCGGACCTCCCGGTTCTTCCCTTCCGTGAGGGACAATTCAATCCAGCAATTGCGACCGGTGCGCCGCTCCAGATTGGCATCGATGGAACCGTAGCGAACGCCCTCGATTTCGACGCCTTCGCTCAAAGACTCGAGCTGGTCCTGGGTCACCTCGCCGAAAGCCCGTGCCCGGTAGCGCCGGACCACGCCCGTGCTTGGAAGCTCCAGCTGCCGCTTCAACTCGCCGTCATTGGTGAGCAGCAACAGGCCCTCCGTCATGAAGTCGAGGCGCCCGACCGGAATTACCCGCGGCAAGCCTTCCGGCAAGCGATCATAGATGGTCGGGCGCCCCTTGGGATCATTGGCGGCGGTAAGGCAGGAAGGCGGCTTGTAGAAGCGCCAAAGTCGTGCGGCAGCAGGCGCCCGTACCGCCTTTCCGTCGACCGTGACACCCGCCAGCGTGGTCAGCAGAGTCGCCGGTGTGTCGAGCGTCTTGCCGTCCAGAGCGATTCGACCGTCTGCGATCATACGCTCGATATCCCGCCTCGAGGCAATGCCTGCACGGGCCAGCAGCTTGGCGATTCGCTGCGCACCGGCCTCGCGTGCTGGCGGTGGACCGCCAGGTTTGGGCCCTTTCGCCGGGACGCTCTTTTTCTGCGTCCGCTTTTGCGGCACAGGGGCGCCATTCGTTCGTTCCGGCGGCAAGTCAATTTCCTTGGGTTAGGGGTGCACGAGTGCTGTTCAGCAAGCGCAAGCGGATCGTCAAGCGTATCCTCATCGTCGAAGATGAGCCGCTGGTCGCTTTCGACAATGAGACCATGGTCGCCGATGCTGGCTACGAAGTGGTTGCGACCGTCGACGAATATGATGACGCGGTAAAGGCGCTCGACAGCGAACTGGAAGAATTGCCAGCAAGCGGCGATGATGACGAGGACCCGCGCGGTGTCGATTTGATTCTGACCGACATCAGCCTCGCCGGAGTGCGCGACGGCTATGATGTTGCCCGGGAGGCCAAGCGGCGCGGCATTCCAGTCCTGTTCGTAACTGCAACGCCGCCGCAGGGCGCCGAAGAACTCGCGCTCGGGTATATGCTAAAGCCTTATCAAGAGCGGACCTTGCGGTCGGCATTGAAGGCGATCGACCGGAAACTGGGCGGAGAAAAAATTCCCAAGGTCGATGGCCTGGTGCTTTACTAGGCGATCGCCCCTTCCATTTTGCGGTGAAATTCGGTGATTCCATGCTCGAGCGTGCCGAGCGTGATTTCATCGATCAGACCCGACTTAAGTCCTCGGTGACAGAGGGCTGCGGCGCGAAAATCCTCCGCGCCAAAAGTGCCCCCGTCCAACAGCTCCCAGCTCTTGCGCCAATGCGCCTCCGCTTCGTTCGTCTGGGGTGGCTCGGGGATCAGCATCAGATCCTCAACGGCTGTCAAGCCGATCCCCTGTGGGTAGCTGATGAGCAAGTTGATATAGTCGGGCGAGACGATGACGACGGAATTGGGGAAGAGCTGGTAGGTATAAGTGACCGCGCGGCGCAGCTGGGTCCAGTCGTCGCGGTCGATCCCAGCTAGGTAATCGGTCCGCCCGACCACGGCGCGTTGATGAAGTCCAATTTGGTCGGAGACCGTGACGCCGTCGGCAAAGAAAGCGGCGATCGTCTGGGCATGCAACCGCTGGACGTGATAGCTTTCTAAAAACGCGTCGATCACCAGCTTCCAGTTGCTGGCGACCCGATGGGTCTTTCGCCGATAAAGATAAAGGCCGGCCATGCCGAACGCGTCCATATCGGACGCCAGCGCTTCCACTCCAGCGAAGTTCGGATCGGCTGAGCGGCTGAACCAGATGAGGCCGCCGCTCTCCAGGCTCGGAAATTCTCGGAGAGAATAATCGGTCTTGTCGAGGCCTGGAAAACAGTCAGCGCGGGGAACCCCGGCCAGGCGGCCGTCCGCCTTGTAGGCCCAGGCGTGATAGGGACAAACGATCCGAGTGGCGGGGACCACCTCTGACGTTTCGAGCAGCCGGGTGCCACGGTGGCGGCAGACGTTGGCGAAGACCCGGATCCGGCCACGTGCGTCGCGGCTGATGATCAGCGGAACGCCGTATTCGTCATGGGTCACAGCAGTATTCGAATTCGGCAGCAGTGCCGACGGCCCGAGCAGCAGCGGGAGTTGCGTGAAGGGCCCTTCCTGTTCGCGCCGGTACCGATCCGGATCGAGATAGATGCTGGACTGCAGACGGTCGATGGCGCCGCCAAGTTCCGGCTGGCCGAGGGCAAGCCGATCGGCCAGCGCGCGTTGCCCAGCAGTCGGGCGCGACGAGCGGAGCGGTGCGTCCATTTCAACTGAAGACTGCGCCTGTTGCGCGCGCGGTGCAAGCGGCTAGGGTCTCGGGGAGAAACGGTGGAGTTGTTACTGAATGGCGACTGTGGCGGCTGGGGTGGCGGAAGAGCCGAGAAAGCTGAAAGGCTGGAGGCTGCTGAAAGTTGCCCTGCAACACCGGAAGACCGCCGTCATGCTGGCCCTCGGCTTCGGCGCGGGCCTCCCATACACCCTCTTGATCGGCACCCTGAACGCCTGGCTGGGCGAAGAGCAGATCAATCTGGCAACCATCGGCATCCTGTCTTGGATCGGACTTGCCTATGCCTTCAAATTCCTGTGGTCTCCAGCGGTTGATTCCTTGCGGCTGCCGGGGCTCGAACGGCTCGGGCGGCGGCGCAGTTGGCTGTTGCTGTGCCAGCTGATCCTGGGCGCCTGCTTCGTCTTTCTTGCTATGACCAGCCCCACGGCGGCGATCGGAACCTTCGCGCTGATCGCAACGGTGGCGGCCTTTTTCTCCGCGACCCAAGACGTGGTTATCGACGCCTGGCGGATCGATGTGGCGGACGATGAGGCACCGCTGGAGATTCTCTCGACCATCTACCAATTTGGCTATCGGGTGGCGGCGCTGGTCGGCGGCGCTCTTGCGCTGGTTCTGGCCGCGAGGATCGGATGGCCGCTGGTCTATGCGATCATGGGCGGGATGATGGCGATCGCGATAATCGCCACGTTGGCCGCACCCGACACCCCACGGCCGGCAAGCAGCGGGATAGAGGGCGAACTCGGCCAAGCCGGTGCGATCAATCCACGCCTGCGGGGCATCGCGCTCGCCGTTGTCGGTCTTGGATGGGCCTGGGCGATTTGGACCATCGGCCGCTTCATGACGGTAGCACTGCTCTATCCGGACGATCCTGCGACCCCCAAGGCGGGTGACTTCACCAAGCAGATCGGTCCGTGGATTGTGGCGGCGACAGTCATTCTGCCGGCGGCGGTCGCTGCCTGGTTGCATGGTGTGCGCAACCGGCCCGGCAGCGTTCTACAGTCAGCTGCGCCCGCGAAGTCGACCGGCCGCCGGGCCGCCGATCATGCCTATTCTGCTCTGGTTCTCCCGCTGGTGGAGCTTGTCGCGCGTCTACGGTGGGGCGCGATCCTCGTGCTCGGCCTAATCCTCAGCTACCGATTGTGCGACAGTATTTGGGGACCGTTTGCCTTCCCATTCTACCTCGACGAGCTGGGCTACACCAACGACGAGGTTGCGTTCGCGTCCAAGATTTTCGGCGTGTTCATGACCATTGCCGGCATCGCGCTTGGCGGCATACTTTTCGCCACCATCGGACGCATGCCGACACTCATGATCGGCGCGGCCGTCGCTGCTGGATCAAACCTGTTGTACGCCGACCTAGCCGCCGGGGCGCCGTTCATCGACGGCTTCTCGCGGCTCTTCCTGCTTGATCAGCTTTATCCGGATATGCGGATGATCCGCTTGATGGTCGCTATCTCCGGCGAGAACATTGCCGGCGGTTTGGCGGGGGCGGCGTTCGTGGCCTACCTAAGTTCCATCGCGTCAAAGCGGTACAGCGCGGTGCAGTACGCGCTATTGTCCTCCCTGACATTTCTGGTTGGCTCCCTTGGGCGCGCGGCGCTTGGCGAAGCGATCGAGCAGGTCGGCTATGCTCCGGTTTTCCGTTTTACCGCTGCCCTTGGCCTGATCGCTGTTGCGTTCTGCGTACTGGAATGGATGCGCGACAAGCGGGAGCGGTCGCGGGCAACGCCGGAGATGATGTCCCAGGCGGATGCCGCGCGTGCTGCTGAGGGAGACGTGGCCTAAACCGGGACTTCGTGGTTCAGGCGCAGCACCTCCCCGGCGAGGTACAGCGAACCGGCGATCAGAATCGGCCCGTCTGGCGAGGTTCCTTGGACTGCGGCGACTACATCTTGAAACGGTCTTGCCGCAAAACCTAGGTTCTGTGCGATGGTGGCAAGTTCGTCTGGCGAGTAGCAGTCATGGGCGGGCACGGGCACCGTTGCGACTTTGCTCGCAAGGTTTTGGAACTGCTGCAGGATACCGCGCGCGTCTTTGCCGCGTAGACATCCGGTAATGAGTGTGAACGGCGCGTGCGGTCGGATTGCCTGGGCCACGGCGTGCGCGGCTTCCGGATTATGTCCTCCATCGAGGAAGACGGTCCGGCCATCGGTGAGAGGACCATCCTTCAGCTGTTGGAGCCGCGCCGGCCAACGCGCCCGCGCGATGCCAGCGCAAAGGGCTTCGGGAGAGACCTTGAGCGTGCTCTGTTGGCGGAGCATGGCGACGGCGAGGCCGGCGTTCAGGCTCTGGTGAGCGCCCGGCAAGCCGGGCTGCGGAAGTCGCAGCTCTATTGCTCCGTCGCGGTAAACACTGCCGTCATTATCGGGTGCGATGTGCCAGTCGTGGCCCAATACCTTGAGCGGAGATCCCCGCTCGTTTGCGACCTTGCGGATGCGCTGGCTGGCAATTTCTTCGTAATCGAGGGTGACCAGCGTAACCCCCGGCTTGGAAATCCCCGCCTTTTCGCCGGCGATTTCGTGCATGCTTTGGCCGAGCCATTGCTGGTGATCGAGGCCCAGCGAGGCGATGCCGGTCACGAGCGGGCGCTCGACGATATTGGTGGCGTCAAGGCGGCCGCCCATGCCGACCTCCAGCACCAGCGCATCGGCCGGCGATCTGGCGAAGGCGAGGAAGGCGGCTGCGGTCGTCACTTCGAAGAAGCTCGGACCGACGCCATCGCTTGCACCCAGCACTTCTTCAAGAAGCGAGGCGAGTTGCTCGTCGCCGATCAGCTCGCTCGCAAGGCGGATGCGTTCATTGAAGCGGACAAGATGCGGCGAGGTGAAAACGTGGACCCGGTAGCCGGCAGCCTCCAGCGACGCGCGGAGGAAGGCGCAGGTTGAACCCTTGCCGTTGGTTCCGGCGACGTGAAATACCGGCGGTAGCGAGTCCTGTGGACGGCCGAGCCTGTCGGCCAGGATCCTTATCCGCTCCAATCCTAGACGGTCCCCGCCCGGACTAAGGGTCGCAAGCCGATCCAACTGTCGTTGGACGCCCCGATGGTCCGAGCGCGCCCAATCGCTCACTAAACGGCTCCGGCCATCAGGCGACCGCTTTCTCCGGCACCAGATAGCCGATCAGCTTCGCCAAGGTTTGCTTGAGCTCGCCCCGGGGTGTGACCATGTCGACCATGCCGTGTTCCAGCAGATATTCGGCCCGCTGAAACCCCTCGGGCAGCTTCTCGCGGATCGTCTGTTCGATAACACGCTGTCCAGCGAACCCGATGAGGGCGCCAGGTTCCGCAAGCTGAACGTCGCCGAGCATTGCATAGGAAGCGGTAACGCCGCCGGTCGTCGGATCGGTCAGGACCACGATGTAGGGCAGTCCGGCTTCGCGCAACTGCGCCAGCGCAACCGTGGTACGCGGCATTTGCATCAGGCTGAGAATGCCCTCCTGCATCCGTGCGCCGCCGGCCGCAGTGAAAACGATGTAGGGCGCGCCGGCTGAGATTGCGGCCCTTACGCCGGCAACGAAGGCTGCCCCAACTGCAATTCCCATCGATCCGCCCATGAAGGCGAAATCCTGGACGCCGATGACCGCTTCTCGGCCGTCAATGCGACCCCGGGCATTCAAAAAGGCATCGCGCTCGTCCGTAGTGGAGCGGGCGACGCGAAGCCGATCGACATATTTCTTGGTGTCGCGGAACTTGAGTGGATCCTCGCGCACCTCTGGAGAGGGAAGCAGCTGATATTGTGATTCGTCGAACAGCGTGTCGAACCGTTGCCGCGCGCGGATCCGGTCGTGATGATCGCAACGCGGGCAGACCCACAGATTGTCTTCCCACTCCTTTGAGAAGATCATCGAGTCGCACTTCTTGCACTTGTGCCAGAGGGTGTCGGCGACCTGCCGCTTGGGGAGGAAAGGAATGCCATTCCGGACCCGGCTGAGCCAATTCATCGGTTCATCTCGTTCAATAAAATCAGGTCGCGCCTAGCCCCGCTGGCCCCTAGAGGGAAGCTGCGATTGCTTTCGCGGCCGCGCGCGGATCCTCCGCGCCCGTGATCGGGCGGCCGATGACCAGCATGGACGCCCCGCCCGCAATGGCTTCAGCCGGCGCCATGATGCGTTTCTGATCGCCTTGCTCGCCGCCGCTCGGCCGGATGCCGGGCACGACCAAATAACCACCCGGCCACAGCCGTCGCGCCATCGCGACTTCCGCGCCCGAGCAAACGATTCCGTCGCAGCCGCCGCGCTGAGCAAGGCGGGTAAGTCGGACAACTTGGTCCGCTGGTTTGCCGCTAACGCCAGTGTCCTCCAGATCGTCCCGGTCCAGACTCGTAAGCACGGTCACCGCGACGACCTTTGTTCCTGCCGGTGCGGCAGTCTTTGCGGCCGCCAGCATTGCAGCGCCCCCCGCAGCATGCACGGTCAGCACCGCGGGCCGAAGTGGCCGTAGAGCATCAATCGCTTTCGCGACGGTATTTGGAATGTCATGCAGCTTCAGGTCCAAAAAGACCGGAAGACCAAGATCGGAAAGCGCGGCAACACCAGACGGTCCGTTGGCAGCGAAAAATTCCAGTCCGAGTTTCAGTCCGCCGACATGCCCGCTCACCGCTTCGGCCAGATGGCGGGCGCGTGCACGATCCGGCGTATCGATCGCCACGAATACCGGGTTGGTCACGCCTGCAATGGTTCTTGTTGGACTGGATCAGATACGGTCGTCGGCGCCGCTGCAGGAGTTTGCACCACCTCGGGTGAACGAGTGTGCACCAGCAGCCTGCGTTTCAGCGCCCACACTTGACCTCGTAAAATCAGGTAGGTTGGCAGGAACCCAAGGGTGAAGGCGATGGCGATCAGGAGTGGGATCTTGATGTCAGCCTGTAGAGTACCCCACAGGTTGAGCGTGACGTCGGACCAATTGTTCCGCGCCATGATCGCCAGGAATACCGCCAAAAGGACCCAGAACAGGGTGCGGAGGAATTGCATGGACCCACTGTAGGCGACGGACGTTGGTATTTCCAGCAGCTGGCGCTCTGTCTCGCCGCCGCATCGCTTCGCCGCACGCTGCACGGCAGGCCGTTGAGTGCCGCGCCAAGCCGCACCAGAACGCCGCTTGGGGAGGACGTTACACTGAAGAAAACCATCATGCTGGGGGCTGGGGCCGCCCTGTTCGTCGTCGCTGCGCTTGCGAGCGTCCGCGTCGTCGAGCCGGCAGCGCCCGCCCAGGCACAGACGAACCCGGCCGCCGCGAACCTTCATCTCGCGAAGGTTGCCCCGCAGGCCCGGCGCGACATCGATTATCGTGCCCTCGACGCACGCCTGCAGCGGATGGTGCAGAAACCAAATATGGTCGGTTTGGCCGTGGGCGTGGTCGAAGATGGTCGGATCACCTTTCTCGGAGGCTACGGCGAAACCCTGGCCGGGTCGGGCGAGAAGGTGACGCCGGAAACCGTGTTCCGCTGGGCGAGCGTCAGCAAGGGCGTCGCTTCAACCATGGTCGCCAAGCTTGCCGAGCAGGGCAAAGTGGATCTTTCGTCGCCAGTCGTGAACTACGCTCCGGGGCTGAAGCTTCCGGGCGGAGCGGAGTATCGTGCGTCGGTCAGCGATCTTCTGAGCCACCGGCTGGGGCTTTACCGGAACGCGCTCGACAACAAGCTCGAGGAAGGGCAGCAGCCCGCAGCGCTGCGGACGCAGCTTGCCTCGCTAAATGCGATCTGCCCACCCGGAAGCTGCTGGAGCTATCAGAACATCGCCTATGACGCCGCCAGCGACATCGTCGCGCGCGCCACCAACCGCCCCTACAGCGAAGCGGTTCGCGAGCAACTGTTCGCCCCGATCGGCATGACCAGCGCAACCATGACCCGCGAAGGCCTGGTCAATGCCAGGAGCTGGGCGCGACCGCACAGCGCCGGTCGGCGTCCGCTGGAGGTTCTGGAGCCATACTATCGGGTACCGGCCGCCGGTGGTGTCAACAGCAACATCAAGGATCTGGCGCTGTGGATGATTGCGCAGACCGGCGGAATGCCATCGGTGCTGCCCGCCAATCTGCTGCAGACCATTCATCAGCCGCTGGTGAAGACGCCCGGCGAACGTGGCCGGCTGCGCAAATTCCTGGAGCGCGTGGGCGATGCTCACTACGGTCTCGGCTGGCGCAGCTACAACTATGCGGGGCATCAAATCGTCGGTCATCGCGGCGGAGTCGCGGGCTATCGCTCGCTGATCCTGTTTGACCCTGCCCGCAAGAGCGGGGTCGTCGCCATGTGGAACAGCAGCACCAGCCAACCTGGCGGCCTGGAGTTCGAGGTCATGGACATGCTCTACCACCTCGAGTTCCGCGACTGGATGGAACTTGACAGCAAGCCCGGCCAGCCGCCGCGCCCGGAGCCAGCGGTTGAGCAGGTCGAACAAGCCGCGCCGGATATCGCCGCTGTTGCAGGCCGCGGCGGGCCTCCGCGCGCCCGCAGCTAAGAACCGTGGCTTAGTCGACCGGCTCGAGATCGGGATTGCTGAGGAGATAGGCCGCCGGAACGCCCGCAAGAAGCAGTGCCAGCGCCGCGGAAACGACGTGCAGACCACCTGCGATCAACAAGGCGGCGGACAGCGTGCACAAGCCGAGCAGGCCGATGAAAACTAGCGGCCCCGATGCCGCCCTGGCAGTTGCCCGGGTGCGCGAGCGGTTGAGCATCAAGGCGCTCACCAGCTTCACGATGCCGCTCGCGGAGGTTCGGCACAGGGCAGGGATGATGGCATGGACCACGCAGGCGATCCCAGCCGCCACCAGCAATGCGCCAACCAGAGAGGCGAAGCGGAGATGCTCGAAGTAGGTCTCACCTGCCTGCTGCAGGTGCTGCCGGGCAGCGACGATCATGACACCTGAACCCTTATGTTATCGTTATCCGGCAAAGGTCATCGGCAAACGCCCAAAAGGTCAAGCGTGCTTGCGTCGGGGCCGAGGCGCGGCGCGACGAACGGTCGAAGGGTTAGGCCGGCGGCGACGCAGGGGAGACGCCGCCGCCGGGAGAACGCCGCTTCAGGCGGCGATCAGAACGGGAGTGCCGACGTTGGTCAGCTGGTAAAGCTTGGCCGCGAAGGCCTTGGGAAGCCGGACGCAACCATGGCTGGCCGGAGTAGGGGCAACGAAACCCGCGTGGAGCGCGATACCGTAGTCATCGAGCATCTGCATATGCGGCATGGGAGCGTTGTCGTACTTGCGACTGTAATGCATCGGCTTCTTGAACTTTACCGGAAAGATGCCGGTCGGAGTGTCCTTACCAGGCTTGCCGCTGGATATGGTGCTGATCCCGACAAGCCGGTCACCGCGATAAACATAGGCCATCTGTTCCGACAAGCTGACGACAACCCTTGCGTCGCCAGACCCCATATCCTTGGCCCACAAGAACTGGCCCGGCCGAAGGGCTTTCGGCCCAAAAGTCTCCACCATGTCCCACCGGGCCTCATCGGCGTGCGCCGCGGCTTCGGACTTGGCTTCTTCAGTTTCGATGGCCGCGCTGGCCACCGTAGGAATGCTGAGGGCGTACAATCCCGACGCCGCCAGCGCGATCGCTAGCTTTCTCATTTACGTAACTCATTTTGTTATTGACTTTTCGAGAAGCTAAACGGGTTTGCTGAACCAGTGTTCCCGCCGAATCGATAGCGTAACGGTTCGGGTGGTAATCAGGCTTGGGCATTCAGGAACTTGGACAGGTCGTCGGAGCCGCCGACCTTAACCCCATCCACCCAAATGAGCGGAGTGGTTGCAACGCCATGTTTCGCCTTGAAATCGTCGACCTCACCCCGGGAAGCAAGGATGTGCTCTTCAATCTCGAACCCGTTGTCTTCAAGCATTTGCTTGGCGCGCCGGCCAAACGGGCATTCGTGATCGGGCAAGACCATTCGGTAGATCGTGGCTTGCGGCATCTGGGACTCCTTCGCTGATTGAAGTGAGAGAGCGCTTGGTTGGCAGCCATGTTCCGGGCCACCATGCGGTCCGGCAGGCCGGAATCACCAGGCGGCTGCCGCCCCCCACGACTTAGACCAGCAGCAAAAAGGAAAGTGCGCCTGGCCCGACCAGCAACCGTCGGCCCATCTACCCAGACCGCTTCCACCATCCTTTACCTAAATCGCCAGCCCCTCTTCCGCTTTGGGTGGGCGCCCATCGGCGCCCAACGAAAAGGGCTCCGCAGGTTGCCCTACGGAGCCCTCCGTCTCGACGAGATCGCCAAAGTCGTTGGGGATGATTAGTCGTCGTTGCGAGTCAGGAAGGCCGGCGCGAACTCGGGCGCGGGGCCGTCATCGTTGCCGCCTTCACGGTCCCGGCGCGGGCCGCGTTCGCCGCGGTTGTCGCGGTCGCTGCGGGGGCCGCGGTCATCCCGGCCCCGACCTTCGCCGCCACGCCCACGGTCGCGGTCACCGCCGCCCCGGCGACGATCGCCGCCCCGGTCACCGCGGTCACCGCGATCACCACGGTCGCCGCGCGGCTCACGCGGCGGACGGGTATCCTCCAGCTCCGCGCCCGTTTCCTGATCGACGACCCGCATGGACAGGCGAACCTTGCCGCGCTGGTCGACCTCGAGCAGTTTGACCTTCACTTCCTGGCCTTCGGTCAGGACGTCGCGGACGTTCTCGACTCGCTCATTCTTGATCTCGGACACGTGCACCAGCCCGTCCTTGCCGGGCATGAAGGTCACGAATGCGCCGAAGTCGACCAGGCTGGCGACCTTGCCGGTGTAGATTGTGCCGGGCTCCGGTTCGGCAACGATGCCGTGGATCCACTGCCGAGCCGCCTCGATCTGCTTGAGATCGGACGAGCTGATCTTGATCAGGCCTTCATCGTCGATGTCGACCTTGGCGCCGGTGGTGGCGACAATCTCGCGGATCACCTTGCCGCCGGTGCCGATCACTTCACGGATCTTGTCCTTGCTGATCTGCATGGTCTCGATCCGCGGAGCGTGAGCGGAAAGCTCACCACGCGTGCTGTCGAGCGCCTTGGCCATTTCGCCGAGGATATGCGCGCGGCCGTCCTTCGCCTGGGCGAGGGCCACCGTCATGATCTCCTCGGTGATGCCGGCGACCTTGATGTCCATCTGCAGGCTGGTGATGCCCTCGGACGTGCCCGCGACCTTGAAGTCCATGTCGCCGAGGTGGTCCTCGTCGCCAAGAATGTCGCTGATCACCGCGAAGTCCTGCCCTTCGAGGATCAGGCCCATGGCGATGCCAGCGACCGGACGCTTCAGCGGAACGCCCGCGTCCATCATCGACAGCGAACCGCCGCAGACCGTGGCCATCGACGAAGAGCCGTTGCTCTCCGTGATGTCGGACAGGACGCGGATGGTGTACGGGAACTCTTCAGCGCTCGGCAGCATCGGGTGCAGCGCACGCCAGGCCAGCTTGCCGTGACCCACTTCGCGGCGGCCCGGCGCACCGAAGCGGCCGACTTCACCGACTGAGTAGGGCGGGAAGTTATAGTGCAGCATGAAGCGCTGGTAGGAGAGGCCTTCAAGCCCGTCGATCATCTGTTCGGCGTCCTTGGTGCCAAGCGTGGTGGTGCAGATCGCCTGCGTTTCACCACGGGTGAACAGCGCCGAACCGTGGGTGCGCGGCAGGAATCCGACCATCGCTTCGATCGGGCGAACGGTCTTTGTGTCGCGACCGTCGATGCGGCGGCCTTCCTTGAGGATGGCACCCCGGACGACGTCGGCTTCCAGCTTCTTCACCAGCTTCAGCGTGGCGAGATATTGGGCCGGGTCGCTCTCCTCGAGGTCCTTGAACGCGTCGCGCGCCTTGGTGCGCGCCTCGTTGATCGCGTTCTGCCGGTCCTGCTTGCCGGTCAGCTTGTAGGCAGCCTCAAGGTCCGCGCCGATCACGTCCTTGAGCTTGGCGAGCGTGGCCGACTTGTCGTCGATCAGGTTGAGCTCCCACGGATCCTTGGCGGCCTGCTCGGCGAGGTCGCAGATCGCGTTGACGACCTTCCTGGACGCCTCGTGCGCGAAGACGATGGCGCCGAGCATCTGCTCTTCGGTCAGCTCCTTTGCTTCGGATTCGACCATCATCACGGCGCTGCCGGTGGCGGCGACGACCAGGTCGAGGTCGCTTTCCTTGGTCTGCTCGGGCGAGGGATTGAGGATGTACTCACCATCCTTGAAGCCGACGCGGGCGGCGCCGATCGGGCCCATGAAGGGCACGCCCGACAGGGTGAGGGCGGCCGACGCGGCGATCATCGCGACGATGTCCGGTTCGTTCTCGCCGTCGTAGGACAGGACCTGCGCGATCACGAGGACTTCGTTGTAGAAGCCTTCCGGGAACAAGGGGCGGATCGGGCGGTCGATCAGGCGGCTGGTCAGCGTTTCCTTCTCGGTCGCGCCGCGCTCACGCTTGAAGAAGCCGCCCGGGATACGGCCGGCGGCGGAGAATTTTTCCTGGTAGTGGACGGTCAGCGGGAAGAAGTCCTGACCCGGCTTCACCGACTTGGCAGCGGTCACGGCGCAGAGCACCACGGTTTCGCCCATGGTGGCGAGCACGGCGCCGTCGGCCTGACGGGCAACGCGGCCGGTTTCAAGCTTCAGCGTCTTGCCGCCGAGGTCGATTTCTACAGTCTTGATGTCAAACATTTGCGTTCCTTTACCCCGTCGCCGGATGCGAAGCGGGGGCAGCTGTTCGTGAGCTGTCCGGCTCACGGGCGGTTCGGGGTGTGTTCTTGAACCCCTTGGGCAACTCACCGGATTGCAAGGTGCCCGGATAGGCAAAGGGCGCCGCGAAGGCGCCCTTTTGTTGTTATTTGCGGAGACCCAGCTTCCCGATCAGGTCGGTGTAGCGTTGCGCGTCTTCGCGCTTGAGATAGTCCAGCAGCGAGCGCCGCTTGTTGACCATCATCAGCAGACCGCGGCGGGAGTGGTTGTCCTTCGCGTGGGTCTTAAAATGCTCGGTGAGGGTCAGGATGCGATCGGTGAGGATCGCGACCTGCACTTCCGGCGAACCAGTGTCGTTGGCGTCGCGGGCGTGCTCCTTGATCAGCGCCTGCTTGCGCTCAGCGGTAATCGACATCGGGTTTACTCCTTTGAAAAAGTCTACAGGTTGAACCCGCGGACGACCTTGCAGCCGTCGGCCGATGCCTCCACTAGCGCGACCGGACGATCATCGTCGGTCGCCAGATAAAGGCCCGGTTTCGCGAGCGTTCCGAGAAGCTGCCGTCCTTGGCGGAGCAGCAGGGCATCCTCGGAGGTGACAGGAAGAGCCGGGATGTCGTCCAGCCCCGCGGTCAGCGGGAGTACCCCCCTTGTCAGGTCGCGCGCCTTAGCGAGTTCATCGAGAAAGTCCAGCGATATCGCCTGATCCAGGGTGAACGGACCCGCCTTCGTTCGGCGAAGCATTACGACATGGCCGACCGTCTCCACGGCGTGGGAAATGTCGCGTGCGAGCGAGCGGATGTAGGTGCCCTTGCTGACGGTGGCCGACAGGGTGATCTCCTCCACCAGTCCCTTGGCGTCGCCGACCGGGGCGGGTTCAAGCTGATGGACAGTGACCCGGCGCGCGTCGAGCATCACGGACTTGCCCGCGCGGGCGAGGTCATAGGCACGCTTGCCATCCACCTTCAGCGCTGAAAAGGCAGGCGGCGTTTGCTCGATTTCGCCAGTAAAGCGGGGCAGAACGTCCAGGATTTGTCCAAAGGTCGGGCGATGGTCGCTTCGGGCCACCACTTCTCCTTCGGCGTCAAGCGTACTGGTCTCTTCGCCGAAGCGGATGGTGAAGTCATAGGCTTTGGTTGCGTCCAGCATCCGGCCGGCCAGCTTGGTCGCTTCCCCGATCGCGATGGGGAGCACGCCGCTGGCCAGAGGATCGAGGGTGCCGCCGTGGCCGACCCTAAGCTTCGCATAGCCTGCGGTTCGAAGCGCTCTCTTGACCGCCCCCACGCACGGGGTTGAGCCCTTGCCGACCGGCTTGTCGAGCACGATCCAGCCGTGAATTTCCGCTGCGTTCACCTGACGGTGCTGCGAATGAGGCTGGCGATCTTGCGAATGCCGGTGTCCGCTTCGAACACGTCCCGCACGCGCCTAAAGCCGGCCTGACCAAGCGTTTCTCGCAAGTCGGGCGAACGGATCAATCGCTCCAGCGCGGCACGTAGCGGTTCGACCTCTCCGGGGGGGACCAGCAGGCCGGTCTCACCGTCGTCGATCAATTCGGGAATGCCGGAAAAGTTGGTCGAAAGGCAGGCGACGCCCTGGCTTTGTGCCTCCATCAGCACGTTGGGCATACCGTCCCGATCGCCCGCGGAGTCCTCGCGCGAGGGGAGCACGAACAGGTCGCAGTCGCGATAACGGTCGATCACATAGGTCTGGTCCCTGGCGCCGTGCCAGACGAGACGATCGCCGAGGCCAAGGTCTTGCGCCTGTCGCCGCAACCGGTCGAGGATCCGGCCTACGCCGACATGGTGCCAGCGCCACCGGAGGTCTGGCGGAAGGGTCGCCAGCGCCTGAAGGAGAATGTCGAAGCCCTTCTTTTCGACCGCACGCCCGACCGAAAGCAGCTCCACCGGATCGGCCGGATCGGATCCATCGCGCCGGGCCCGTTCGGGCGGGTCGGCAGGAAAGCGGCCGAAATCGAGACCGTGGTAGATGAGGTGTACCTTGTCCGGACGGTCGGTCAGCGTGCGCAGGTGGTCGGCGCCGGACCTGGTGCAGGTGGCGACCCACTCGAGGGACCGCAGCCTCTGCCGCGTATCGCCGTCGGGGCTGGTCCAGATATCGCGGGCATGAGCACTGGCCGCGAGGGGCAGGCCGGTGATGATGGCGGCGTAGCGCGCGACATCCGTCGCCGTGTTGATGAAGTGCGCGTAGATCATCCGGGTGTCGGATGGCAGCTCGGCCGCGAGAATGACGCCGCGGGCGAAGCAGCGCCAGGTGCGGCGCTTCGGCTTGGCCAGCATCGCGGCGGCGAATTCCTTGCGGGCCCGGCGATATCCCGGCAGGCCGCGCACCTTTCGCCAGGCGGCGCGAAGCCGGCTGCGCTGGGGGCGGCCGTCGGGCAGGCGCAGGACGTCTGCCTGAATGCGGTCGTGGATCGGGTGGCGAATGGTGTCGGGCGGACCATAGCTTGCGATCAGCAGCTTGATCCCGTGCTGTTCCAACCCCAGCAGTTCCTGGGCCACGAACGTCATCGACAGCCGCGGCCAGCCGTGGACCATGACGCACACGCGGCCGTTCAGTGGTTCGATATTCGCTTTGTTCATGATTGCTCCAGCGGTGCCAGCACCCGCCGGGCGCGTGATTCAACGGTGTGGTGGGAAAGATAGCGCTCGCGCGCGGCCGTCGCCATCTTAGCACGTAGCGGCGCGTCGGCCGCGAGTTGTTGGAGGGCAGCGATGAAAGCGGCCGCGTCGCCGGGCGGGACGATGATCGTCACCGCCGCGTCCTGCACGACGTCGCGGACTCCGGGCAGGTCGGATACGATCGTCGGCAGACTCGCCGCCCAATATTCCAGCAGCTTGAGCGGCGAGGTGATCGCCGCGCTTTCCACCCCGGAAGCATTCATCACCTCGGCTCCATAGGGGGCCACCGCGATATCGAGGCGTCGATAGATGCCGGGCAACTCGCCGTGCGGCCTGTAACCGTGGAACCGGAGGTTAGCCGGAAGATCGGCCGTCAGCCACTGAGCCTCCGATGCGTGGGCCCCAACCACGTGGAAATCGATGCCCGGCAAGCGTTCGGCGGCGGCCGCAAGCATCTCGATTCCCTTGCCGGGAAACGGCCGACCAACAAACCCGACCTGCACTGCGCCTAGTCGTCCCGGCCAATCTTGCGCGGGCCCGCCCTCAGCGGGTTCGGCCGCGGCGTTGGGCTCGACCAGGATCGGCTTCGAACCAAGCGCCGGAAATTGCCGCCGGTAGCGTTCGGCCAGCGTGGAGGTGACGCAAACCAAGTGGGAGAAGTTCGGCCGTCCGAACAGATAGCCGAGCTTTCTCGCGCCGGGCGAGCCGGGTGCGGGGATGAGGTGAGCTTCATAGACCAAGGGAGTGCCGAGGCGGGCGCAGGCGCTCAAGGACAGGATGTCGCGGCCGAACAGAAGGTCGGCCTCGCGCAGCCGCCGGGAGCGCAGCAGGCCTGCGACGTGCCGCCATTTCGCAAAAGCGCCCCAGTTGTGCGGCAGGTAATGGACATCGAAGCTATGTGGGACGCCGTAACGGCCGAACAGGTCGGTTTCGTCCTCACCGGGGTAGGCGAATAGATCGACCTGGTGCCCGACGCCCGCAAAGGCCGCGCACATCTTCACGATCTGCACGGCATGAGCGTTGCGTGAGGGAATGGGCCGCCGGGCGAGATAGGCGATCTTCATGGCAGCGGCGCGTTAGGCGGGGCGATGCGCTCGTTCAAGCGGTCCGCCGTCTCGCCTTTGGCTGTGCGACATGCCAAACGATGGCCGCGAAACAGCGGAGTGGTCGTGCCAGGTAACGGTAATCAGCCGATCAAGGTGGCGATCTTCGTCGACGATTTCAGCCCGACGGGCGTGGTCACCAACGCGATCGCCATCGCGGCGGCGCTGCGCCGCGCGGGCTGCGAAGTCCATTTGCTGGCCGCCAGTTCGGCCGGCACCAAGCGCGGTGATGTTCCGGAAGGGGTCGCTGTCACGGCGCTTGCCGAAGCGGTGATCGGCACGCGCCGGGATCGGATGCGCCGATCGCTGGCGGCGCTGCGGCGCGCACTTCGGGAGGTCAGGCCGGATGTCCTGTTTTCCGCCGGCAACCAAGGGCATCTGCTGTGCATGCTGGCCGCTCCGGCCTGGCCTCAGTGCCGAACGGTGGTGCGGATCAGCAACGATCCCCGGCGCACTTCCGCCAAGGAGCGGGAAGGGCGGATCAGACGGTGGTGGCGGGGTCGAAAACTTGGCCTGATTATCGGCCGCGCGGACCGCATTATCGTCGTATCTCCCCACTTGCTGAGCGAACAGGCACTGGCGGGCCCGAAGCTTGCCAGTCGTGCCATCGTCATCCCAAACGGTGTGGACCTGTCGGAAGTACGCGAGCGCGCGGCGGCAGAGTGCCCCCATCCGTGGCTGACGAGCGGAGGCCAGGATGCGGTGGTCGTTGCGGTTGGCCGACTGGTCAAGCAGAAGAATTTCGCCACATTGGTCGAGGCGCTCGCAATCGCCCGCCGGTCGCGTCCCCTGAAACTGGTGATTATCGGCGAAGGTCCCGAATACCGGGCGCTCTTGAACGAGGCAGAGGCGTTGGGGGTCGGTGAAGCGATGATGGTCCTGCCGCATACCTCCAACCCGATCTCCTATATGGCGCGCGCTGCGGTGGTGGCGCTCCCATCCTGGCGAGAGGGATCGTCGAACGTGCTGCTCGAAGCCATCGCCTGCGACACGCCGGTGGTAGCATCGCGCACCGCCGGCAGCGCGGCGGAAGTCCTCGACGATGGTCGCTTTGGCATATTGGTCGATCCCGGCGATGCCGCCGGAATGGCCGCAGCCCTGCTCAAGCAGGCCGGCCCGGATGCCATTCGGCCAGGCGAGCGAGCGTTGGCCTTTTCGCGGCGCGCATCACTGTACAAATATGTAGAGGTCATCACCGGCCTGTGCGACGGGCAGCGCCAGGCCAGGCCGTCAGACGCGAAGTCAGAACCATAAAGCACCTCGACAAATATGGGCCGATGGCAGTCCGCCTCGCGCTGAAGGAGTATCTGCCCTTCGGCGCCTGGCTGCTGGCGTGGCTGATGATCGGGATCACGATCGGTCACGCGGACGCGGTGCGGTTGCTTGCTGCAACCGCGTTCGTGCAGGCCATTCGCGCGATCGGGACGCTAGAGACCGGGCAGGTGCTGGGATCTCACGTCGATTGTGAGCCGGACGTGCTGCGACGATCACGCCGGCGGGCGTGGCGGATCGATCTGTTCGGTCTGCTCGCTAGTGCCTTGCTGCTGGCGGCGCTCGTCACCTTTCTCCACTTGCGCGACATGGACAAGGCGGCGGCAATCGTTGCCATCGTCGGAGCCAGCATCCCGGCCCGCAATCCGGGCCTGTTGCTGGTGGCCGACAAGCAGCGGGTCGTTACCTGGCGCATGGGGTCGGCAGTGACACTGGTGGTCAGCGCGGCCGTCATTTTGCTGCTGAAGTTGCCGTGGGTGGCGGCGGCCGTTGTCCTTGCCGCACGCGACTGGGGCGGCCTGATCGCCACGCTGCTCTTTGCGCCGCGACGTGCCCCGCGCAACCGACCGCCGGTCGAGCCGCTGGCATTCGGGCTCGTCGCTGGCCGCACCGAAGCCAGTGCGCGGCGGCGCTTGAGCTATCGTCTGATCAAGTCGCTGGCCTCGGTTTTCCTTGGCCCCTTCGGCAATTTCGCTGCGCGAACCGGCCGCGAGGTGGGGAAGCTGGACAGCCGATTGGCAAGGCTCGTACCGCGCAACCGGCCCAGCATGATCCTGTTCGCCTTGGGCACTGCGGGCGCCGCCGTGTCTTTCCTTGCGGTCAGCCGTGAGCCTGCGGCCCTGCTGGCCAGCGCTGCCTTTGCCCGGTTGTCGGCGACCGGAACCTCCGCCCTCATGTGGTGGCGCTATGCCAGCGACCAGATCGACGAAGAGGATGACGAAGACTAGCCGGCGATGGCGGGGCGATAAGCGTCGCTGTCGCGCAATCGAGTGAAGAAATGGCGACGGCACAGGGCGATATAGCGATCGTTGCCGCCGATTTCGGTCTGCTCGCCGCTACTGACCGCCCGCCCCTGCGCATCGACCCGAAGGTTCATGGTCGCCTTGCGCCCGCATTCGCACACCGCCTTCAGTTCGACCAGGGCATCGGCCAGCGCCAGAAGCGCGGCGCTGCCGGCGAACAATGCGCCAAGGAAGTCGGTGCGAAGGCCGTAGCAGAGGACCGGCAGGTCCGCCTCGTCGCACAGTCGGCAAAGCTGCAGCACCTGTTCGCGTGTGAGGAATTGCGCTTCGTCGAGCAGGAGGCAATGGAGATCCTGCTTCGACCGTTCCTTCTCGACGGATGCGAACAAATCCGTGTCGGGGTGGAAGACGTGCGCATTCGCGCCGATGTCCAGCCGGGACGCGATTCGGCCGTAACCGGAGCGATCGTCATGGGCGGCGGTCCACAGCATGGTCCGCATGCCGCGTTCGCGATAGTTAAAGTCGGCCTGAAGCAGTGTGGTCGATTTCCCCGCATTCATGGCGGCGTAGTAGAAATAAAGCTTGGCCACGCACGGGGTCTAGCCGCGCCATTCATCCTTGAGAATGGAGAAGAGAACCGTGTTGCGCACATGGCCGGTCCAGGTGATCCGGTCGGCACGCATCACGCCCTCACGGGCCGCCCCAAGCCTGGTCAAGGCCGCCTGGCTGCGTTCGTTGCGCTGATCGACACGGAACTCGACCCGGCGGAAACCGCGGGCAAAAGCGCGGCGGAGCCTCATGTCCTTGATTCGGCGATTGAATCCCGTCCCGCGAAAGCGTGGCGCATAATAGGTGCTGCCGATCTCGAGCACGCCGCGGCTTTGGTCGATGCCGAGGTAGCTCGACATTCCGGCCAACTCTTCTCCGTCGAACAGCACGAAGGTGCAGCAGTCCGGACGGGCAAGCAGCGCATCGATCGCCGTGTCGCAACCGTTGGGGCCGAAGTCGGCCATGTACAATTGCCAGATGTCGCCGTCTTCAGCGCAGGCCGCCTTCAAGGCCGCGCGATGTTCTTCGGAGAAGGGAAGTGCAGTGCAGCGATCGCCGGTGATGGGATTGCAGAGCCGCGTCATTCCTCGTCCAGGTCTTGGGCAACCTTCGGCGAGCGCAGGATCGAGTCGATCTTGCCGCCTTCATCGAAGCTTTCATCCGCCAGGAATTTGAGCTTGGCCGCATATTTCGTGTTGACCCGGCGGGCGACCTCGCTCTGCAGATAGGCGGTGTTGGTCCGCAATGCCTTGAGCACGACCTCCTCATCCTGCCCGAGTAACGGCTTTACGAACACGGTCGCGTGGCGGAGGTCGGGTGACATGCGCACTTCGGTGACGCTGACGAGGTGGCTTTGCAGCGTCTCGTCATGCACGTCGCCCCGCTGGAGCACCTCGCTCAAGACATGGCGCACCTGTTCGCCCACTCGGAGCAGGCGAACGGAGCGGCCTTCGGCTGTTTCTTGTTTGCGCATGATCAAGCCTTATCGTCATTGCGCGCGAAGCGAGCCAATTCAGCGTTGCGGCACGAATTGGGTCGTCGCTTCGCTCTCCGCGATGACAACACGAGCGCCTATAGCGTCCGTGCGCGCTCCTCCACTTCGAAGACTTCCAGGCTGTCGCCGGCCTTGATGTCGTTGGTGTCCGCCAGCAGCACGCCGCATTCCAGCCCCGCGACGACCTGCGCCACGTCGTCCTTGAACCGGCGCAGCGAAGCGATGGTGGTCTTGGAGACAATGACGTCCTCGCGGGTGAGGCGGGCGTTGAGGCCCTTGCGGATGACGCCTTCCAGCACCAGCAGACCAGCCGCCTTGTCGCGCTTGCCGGCCGGGAAGACCTCCTGGACGCGGGCTCGGCCGACCACTGTTTCGATGATCTCCGGTCCCAGTTCGCCCGCCATGGCACCCTTGGCCCAGTCGGTGAGGTGATAGATCACGTCGTAGTAGCGCAGCTCGACCTTATTCCGCTCCGCGAACTCACGTGCCTTGGCGTTCGGACGGACGTTGAAGCCGATGATCGGCGCGCCGGTCGAGCTGGACAAGGTGACATCGCTCTCGGTGATCGCACCCACGCCGGAGTGGAGGATGCGGACCTTGATCTCGTCTGTCGACAGGCGATTGAGCGCATTGACGATCGCCTCGGCCGAACCCTGCACGTCGGCCTTGACCACCAGCGGGAACTCGATGGTGGTGGAGGCGCGGTTGGCGAACATGTTCTCCAGGCTCATCGGCGCCGCAGTGGTCCGTTTCCGATCGAGCACGCCCTGGCGATAATCGGCGACTTCGCGAGCGCGGGCCTCGTTCTCGACAACGGTCAGCTGGTCGCCGGCCGACGGAACTGCGCCCAGACCGAGCAATTCCACCGGGGTCGACGGTCCGGCTTCCTTCACCTGCTTGCCATGATCGTCGATCATGGCGCGAACCTTTCCGCTGGAGGCGCCCACGACGATGACATCGCCGACCCGGAGCGTACCGCGCTGCACCAGCACGGTCGCGAGCGGACCGCGACCCTTGTCCAGCTTCGCCTCGATCACAGTGCCTTCGGCGGCGCGGTCGGGGTTGGCCTTCAGTTCGAGAATTTCAGCCTGCAGCGCGATGGCGTCGAGCAAGCCTTCCAGGTTGGTGCCCTTGAGCGCCGAGACCTCGACATCCTGCACGTCGCCGCCCATCGCCTCCACCACGATCTCATGCTGCAGCAGTTCCTCGCGGACGCGCTGCGGCTTGGCTTCCGGCTTGTCGATCTTGTTGATCGCGACGATCATCGGAACGCCGGCAGCCTTGGTGTGGTTGATCGCCTCCACAGTTTGGGGGCGAAGGCCATCGTCGGCCGCGACCACCAGCACCACAACATCGGTGACGTTGGCGCCGCGGGCGCGCATCTCCGTGAACGCTTCGTGGCCCGGGGTGTCGAGGAAGGTCACCCGGTCGCCCGACGGCACCTTCACCTGATAGGCGCCGATGTGCTGGGTAATGCCGCCCGCTTCGCCCGCCTGCACGTTTGCGCCGCGAATGGCGTCAAGCAACGATGTCTTGCCGTGGTCGACATGACCCATGATCGTCACGACGGGCGGACGCGGCTGCAGCGTTTCGGGGGCGTCGGTGTCGGCAGAGGTGTCGATGTCGATGTCGCTGTCGGACACGCGCTGGATGTTGTGGCCAAACTCGGTCACCAGCAGCTCGGCAGTGTCCTGGTCGATCACCTGGTTGACCGTGACCGGGCTGCCCATCTTGAACAGCGCCTTCACTAGATCAGCGGCCTTTTCGGCCATGCGGTTGGCGAGTTCACCGACAGTGATGCTTTCCGGCACGACCACGTCGCGGACCTGCTTTTCGCGCGGTCCGCTGTTCTGGTGAGCGCGCTTTTCCTTCTCGCGGGCGCGCTTCAGCGCGGCGAGCGAACGGGCGCGGCTGTCGCCTTCACCCGAAAGGGCGCGGGTGACGGTCAGCTTGCCCGAGTGGCGGCGATCATCGGTGCGGCCACGTGACGGACGAGCCGGTTCCGGACGGCGCGGTGCTGCTGCCGGTTCCGGGCGCCGAACGGGCGTGAACTGCTGACCCACCGGGCGGGCAGGAGCGGTCGACACCGGGGCGTTCTCCGCCGCCTGCGCTTCCTCGTCGGCGCGGCGCGCGGCTTCGGCTTCTTCCGCGATGCGGCGCTTGGTGTCTTCCTCGGCGCGGCGGGCAGCTTCTTCTTCGGCGCGGCGATTCTCTTCGGCCCGGCGCTTTTCGTCCTCGGTCGCATTGAGCTTGGCCTGCTCTTCGCGGCGACGCGCTTCCTCCAGCGCGGTCATGCGCGCTTCTTCGGCCTCACGCAGCAGGCGGGTCTGCATTTCCTTGCGAGCGGCAATGTCGTCGGCGGCAGAGCGGCGCGGAGCGGGTGCTTGCTGCACCGGGCGAGCAGGAGCCGGCGCTGCCTCGACCGGCTTCGGCGCCTCGGCGGCCGGAGCGGTTTCGCCCGGCTTGCCCAGGATGCGGCGCTTCTTGACCTCGACCACCACCGTGTTCGAGCGTCCGTGGCTGAAGCTCTGCTTGACCTTGCCGGTCTCAACCGTGCGCTTGATCCCCAGCGGCGGCCGGGTGCCGAGCTTCGGCTTGTCGGTCTGGTCGGTCATTCTATTCCTTCGTCTCGAGTTCAGCCGAAGCGTCGTTCGGGGCAGCGTCGCCGCGCCCTAACCCAGCATCGGGATCAATGAAAGCGCGCCACCGCGAGAGCGCGTGCAGGACACGCGCCGCGGCAGCGGGGTCAGTCAACGCGACATGTACCACATTTTCGCGGCCCAGCGCCATGCTCAACATGGTGCGCTCCGCCGGGATTTCCAAGCCGCCGCGATAGCCGAGATCCTCGGCTCCGCCGACCCGCCACGCCTGATCGAGCTTTCGCCGGCCGTCCTCGCCCGCGTCGCGGGCATAGAGGAGCAGACGAACCTTGCCCTGGCGGCACGCCTGTTCGACCCGGTCGCTGCCATTGATCAGGTTGCCCGAGCGCGCCTCCATACCGAGCCGGTCGAGTGCCGCCTGGCGAAGGGCAGTCTCGGTCCGTTCGCCCAGATCGTCCGGAACGGTGAGCGCACCAGTCTTGAACGCTCGCGCCAGCGCACCCTTCAGCTTGCCCTTCGCGTTGGCGGTGTCGAGCGCGATCCGCGGCACGCCGACCCACGCGCCCCGGCCCGGAGCCTTGGCGCGCACGTCGGGGTGGACCTGACCGTCAGGGCCAAGCGCCAACCGGATCAGATCCTCGCGCGACCCGGTGCGACGCGAGAGGATGCAGGTTCGTTCGGAGCTTTGCGGCGTCAGGCGATCATTGCGAGGACTCCGCATCGGCGGCCTCCTCGGTTTGCGGCGTCACCGCCTCGTGCTGCTCGTCCGACGCCGTTGCGTCGTCGTCGAACCAGTGGGCGCGGGCGGCCATGATGATCTCGTTGCCCTGTTCCTCGGACAAGCCATATTCCGCCAGCACCCCACCCTTGTCCTGCTCACGCTGGGGCGCGTTCTCGGCGCGGCGGCGCGGTTCGGGACGCTTCTTCTGGATGAGCTCGTCGGTGGCGAGATCGGCGAGGTCGTCGAGCGTGCGGATATTCGCCTTGCCCAGCGTGACCAGCATCGCTTCGGTAAGATGCGGCAACTCGGCCAGCGCATCCTCGACGCCGAGCCCCCGGCGCTCTTCACGAGCAGCCGCCTCGCGACGCTCAAGCGCTTCGCCGGCACGGCTCTGCAATTCGGACGCGATGTCTTCATCCAGGCCTTCGATGGAAGCGATCTCGTCGGCCTCGACGTAGGCGACTTCCTCCAGACTGGTGAATCCCTCTGCGACCAGCAGCTGGGCAAGCGTCTCGTCGACATCCAGCTCGTTCTGGAACATCTCGGAGCGCTCGACGAACTCGCGCTGACGCTTTTCGCTGGCGTCGGCCTCGGTCAGGATGTCGATCTGCGACGCCGTCAATTGCGACGCGAGGCGCACGTTCTGGCCGCGTCGACCGATGGCGAGACTCAGCTGGTCGTCGGGGACCACCACCTCGATCCGGCTTTCTTCCTCGTCGATGACGACGCGGCTGACGGTTGCCGGCTGGAGCGCGTTGACGACGAAGGTCGCGGTGTCCTCGCTCCAGGGGATGATGTCGATCTTTTCACCCTGCAGTTCCTGGACGACAGCCTGCACGCGGCTGCCCTTCATGCCGACGCAGGCGCCGACCGGATCAATCGAGCCGTCGTGGCTGATGACGCCGATCTTGGCGCGGGAGCCGGGATCGCGGGCAGCGGCCTTGATCTCGATAATGCCGTCGTAGATTTCCGGCACTTCCTGGGCGAACAGCTTCTTCATGAAGTCCGGATGTGCGCGCGAGAGGAAAATCTGCGGCCCACGGGTTTCGCGCGCCACGCGCAGGATCAGCGAGCGAACGCGATCGCCGACGCGGACCATTTCGCGCGGGATCTGCGCGTCGCGGCGGATGACACCCTCCGCGCGGCCGAGATCAACCACTACGTGACCGAACTCGACGCGCTTGACGACGCCGGTAATGACTTCGCCGACGCGGTCCTTGAATTCCTCGTGCTGACGTTCGCGCTCGGCGTCGCGGACCTTTTGAAAGATCACCTGCTTGGCGGCCTGCGCGGCGATCCGGCCAAACTCGATCGGGGGCAGGGGATCGACGATGAAGTCGCCGATGGACGCGTCGGCCTGAAGCTTCTGCGCGCCCTTGAGGTCGACCTGCTTGAAGTGGTCGTCCACCTCTTCCACCACCTCCAGCACCCGCCACAGGCGCAGGTCGCCGGTTTCACCGTCCAGCTTGGCGCGGATGTCGTTCTCGGCGCCGTAGCGGGCGCGGGCGGCACGCTGGATGGCGTCCTCCATCGCCTCGATCACGATGCCGCGGTCGATCAGCTTCTCGCGGGCGACGCTGTCGGCAATGGCGAGCAGCTCGGCCTTGTTGGCGGTCGGTGCTGCGGGCGCGGCAGTGGCCATGTCGTTAGTCTTCCTCTTGGGTGAGTAGTTCGTCAGCGCCCTCGGTAGAGAGGGGCGCAGTGGCTTGAATAAGCTTGTCGGTCAGCAGGAGCTTGGCCGACTGGATGGCGTCGAACGGAATCTCGCGCGTGCCCCTGGAGCCGGCAATACGGACGGTGTCGCCGTCGACACCCTCGATATCGCCAGTCACCTGCTTCGCGCCGTCGACCTCGCGGGCGAGCTTAAGGCGAGCCTCGTGCCCGGCCCAGTCGGCATAGTCCTTGAGGCGTGTGAGCGGACGATCGATCCCGGGCGACGAGACCTCCAACCGGTAGGCTTCGGGAATCGGGTCGCGGCCCGCTTCCTCCAGCGCATCCAGTCGCTCGGAGATCGCACGCGAGAGAGCGGCGCAATCATCGATAATCAACTGACGCGTATCCGGGCGTTCGGCCATCACCTGCAGCGTGGGTTCGTCACTGCCCTCAAGACCGCGCGGGAACCAGGCGACCCGCACGAGATCGAAGCCGAGCGCCTTCGCCTCGGGTTCGATCAGTTCTTGCAGCGTGTTCAGGTCCATGTGGCCTCAGGCAAAAATCCAAACCCCCTCGTGCCACCCCGGACCCCGGAGCAGCCTCGCCAGCATCAACGATGTGAGGAGGAAATGCGCATATAGGCGGCGGACAAGGGACAGGCAAGCGCCGTCAGCGAGTGCCCCACGGCGGTGGCGGTGGCGAGATGGGGCGGGCCAGGTCGAACTCGACGCGAAAGTGGCGGTTCGGCCGCCGAAGCTGGTAGGCAAAGGCTGGTGCGGCGGTGAACTCAAGCGTCCACACATTGTCCACGCCAGCCGGATTATTTTCCCGCACCAGCAGGTCCCGAGTGAAGGCGTCAGCGGGGAAGTCCTGCTTCGTCGGCGTGCCGGCGCCGGTGCTGTCGCCGCCATATTGGGTGACCTTGTCCTCGGTTCCGTCCTCGTGCCGGTGGTCGTGCTTCAGGCGGAGCCCGCTGCCGGTGCGCGTGATGACCCAGGTGCGCGAGCGGTCGTCCCCGACATGGAACGGCACTCGGATGGTGTCGGCAGAGCAATCGCGCACATGCATGACGAGCCGCTTGTCCGCGAATGAGGAGTCGGCGGGAACAGGTGCGCTAACGATCCGACCTTCGAACGCCTGTCCGCAGAACGAGCCAAGGTGATCGAAAAATCCCTGGGCCGGAGCGGCCGGCGGGATGGTAGCACAACTGCTGATCAGCAGGGCGAGAACAGCGAAGGCACGCATGGCGCGAGCTTAGCGCGAGGCCGCAAGCCCTGCCAGCGCGCGGTTCTCGGCGCGCACGCGGATCGTGAGCACAACTGCGTTGAGAAGGCTGAACAGCAACGCCACCTGCCACAGGCCGAACACTAGCGGGAGCACCGCGATCTCCCCAACCACCACGAGATAATTGGGATGGGACACGAACCGGAACGGACCGCCGGTGACCAGCGGCGCTCCGGGCAGCATAATGATTCGCGTGGTCCAGCGCGGGCCAAGGGTGCGAATGACCCATACCCGGCCAAGCTGCAGAAGAAGGAAGAGCAGCAGCAGCGGCAGATGGATCGCCTCGCCGGGGGCCAGCCACCAGAGTGCCGCAAGCCAGCCGGTGTGAACGGCCACGATCAGCGGGTAATGACCTGGCGCATATTCTTTCGCCCCCGCCGCCAGCAGCGCGCGGGTGTTGCTGCGGGCCAGCATCAGCTCGGCCAGGCGCTGCAGTGTCACGAAGGCGAGGATGGCGATGGCCGGCCACATCAGGCGGCGCGCTCCAGCAGCATTCCGGCGCAGGTGAAGCCAGGACCGAAGGCGGTCAGCAAGGTTTTCTCGGGGAGCCCGCGTGAAAGGAGGCGCTCCAGCACGAATAAGACGGTCGGCGCGCTCATGTTGCCATGATCGCGCAGAACGTCCCGCTCGAGGTCGAGCGATCCGGAAGGAAGGCTCATCGCCGCCTCGATCGCGTCGATCACCTTCACTCCGCCGGGGTGCGAGCAGAGACGGCCGATGTCACTCCACGGGACGCCGAAGGACGCGAGGAGCGTCGTCAGCGCGTCGTGCAGTTCGGCGGTGACAAAGGGCGGGATTGCTCGGTCGAAGACCACGGCGAGACCGGGATCCTCGACCCGCCAGCCCATGATGCCGAGCGTGTCCGGCCACATCTGCTCGCCCGCCGCGATGATCTGTCCGAGGACCCTGGCGGGTCCCGGCGCACCCACCACAACCGCGGCGGCGCCATCGCCGAACAGGGCAGTCGCCACCAAGGCTGCCGGATCGTCGCTGTCGAGGCGGATTGAGATGGAGCAGGTTTCCACCGTGACGAACAGCCAGCGGCTACCCGGATCGGCCGCGGCCAGCCGCGCGGCGGTCGCCAGCCCCGAAAGGCCGCCCGCGCAGCCCAATCCGAACAGCGGTACGCGTTTGACGTCGTTGCGAAGGCCCAGAGCCGGACCGACCCGCGCTTCCAGGCTGGGTGTCGCGATGCCGGTGGTCGAAGCGGTGACCACCCCGTCGATCTCGTCGGGCGCCAGCCCTGCCTGAGCGATCGCCTTGGCCGCCACCTTGGCGAACAGCCGCTCGCTGGCCTCGAGGTAAAGCTGGTTGCGCGCCTGCCAGCCGTGATCCCCTTCATACCATTCGACCGGGGCGACAATGTTGCGCTGATCGATGCCGGCGTTGTCGAAAACGCCTTGCAGCCGATCGAAAAGCGCCTTTCGACCGGAGAACATCTCCCGCGCCTTGGCCTTGGCTTCGGATTGATTCACCGAATGCGGCGGAACAGCCGTGGCCAAACTGAGTAATGACGTTGGGCGCACGATAGACTGGACTTTCTACCGGCTGGCCGGCGGCAAAGAGGATAGGCAGGAGATGGGAATGCGTAACGTACGATTGCAAGCAGCAACGCTCATCCTTCTCATCGGCGCCTGTTCGGCAGCGCCTTCCGACAAGGCGAACGCCACCGGGACCGGTGCGCAGCCAACGGCGAACCAGGCTCGCGGCGGAGGCGGCGGGTCGGTCCAGGCGCGACCGATCGCAGATTTCGACGCGCCGTGGGCGATGGCCTTTCTCCCGGGTAGCGGACGCGCGCTGACCAACCAGGCGCTGGTCACCGAAAAGGGCGGCAAACTGTGGCTGGTCGATGTGTCGAACGGCCGGCGGCAGGAAGTTTCGGGCGTTCCGGGCAATATCAAGGTCGAGGGGCAGGGCGGTCTTGGCGACATCGTCGCGGCGCCCGACTTCGCCGGCAGCCAGCGGGTTTACCTCAGCTGGGTCGAGCCTGAAGGGGAACTAAGCGGGGCAGTGGTCGGCACAGCCCGACTGGTGATGGGTCAGGGTGCGCCTCGGCTGGAAGATGTGCGGACCATCTGGAAGCAGTCGCCCAAGGTCAGCGGATCCGGCCACTTCTCGCACCGCATTACTTTCGGCCCGGACGGCAAGCTCTACATCAGCTCGGGCGAGCGGCAGAAGTTCGACCCGGCGCAGGACGAGAACGCCAACCTCGGCCGGATTGTTCGACTGAATCCGGACGGGTCGGTACCGAGCGATAATCCCTGGGCGTCGCGGGGCGGTGTCGGCGCCCAGGCCTGGACGATGGGCAATCGCAATGTGCTGGGGCTCGCCTGGGCTGCGGACGGACGGTTGTGGGGCGCGGAGATGGGTCCGGCCGGCGGCGACGAACTGAATCATCTCGAGCGCGGCTCCAACTACGGTTATCCGCTCGTGTCAGACGGCGACCATTATGACGGCCGGGTCATTCCAGATCACAGCACCCGGCCCGAATTCAACGCGCCCGAGGTCGTGTGGACCCCGGTGATCTCTCCCTCCAGCATGATCTTCTATTCCGGCAGCGACTTTCCGGACTGGCGGGGAAGCGCCCTGATCGGTGGGTTGTCTTCGCAGGGGCTGGTGCGGGTCATCATCAACGGCAACACCGCGCGCGAGGTGGAGCGCATCCCGTTGGGGGCCCGCATTCGCGAGGTCGAGCAGGGGCCGGACGGAGCGCTGTATGTGCTGGAGGATGAGCGCAATGCGAGTCAGGGGCGACTGCTGAGGCTGACGCGGAGGTAGTCGCGACAGGTTGATGACCGCGGGCCACCCGAGTCGGACATCAGCTCGGTATGATCAGACCCGTCGGTATCTCAGATAGTAAGGTCGCCGGCCCTCGCGGCGGCTTTTGGCGCCGTAGCGGGTCTCGATCCAGCCGCCGACGGGCTGCAAGAAGTCGTCCGGCTTCTCTGCCAACCATTCGAACTGGTGAGTGTGGCGGGCCATGACGGTGAGTGCCCATTCGAGATAGACCGGATGGTCGGTCGCGAGCCGGAACTCGCCGCCAGGCTTCAGTTTGGCCGCGAACAGGTCGAGGGGGCCGTCGTTCATCATCCGCCGCTTGGCATGGCGCGCCTTGGGCCACGGGTCGGGGTGCAGCAGGTACAGCATCGTCAGCGCGCCGTCCGGCACCCGCCGCAAGACTTCCAGTGCATCGCCCATGTGCAGCCGGACATTGCCCAGCGCGCCGTCGCGGACGTGGCCGAGGGCGGTAGCAACCCCGTTGAGGAACGGTTCGGCGCCGACGAACCCGTGATCCGGCAGCAGGTCCGCGCGATGCGCAAGGTGCTCGCCCGAGCCGAAGCCGATCTCGAAATGCAATGGGCGATCGTCCCCGAACAGGGTGGCCGAGCTGATTTCCCCGTCCGCCGGCACCTCCAGTTGCGGAAGGAGGCGGTCGATCAGTTCCTGCTGGCCTTGCCGCAGCTTATGTCCGCTCGAACGGCCGTAAAGCCGATTGAGCGTCAGGGGATCGCCCGATTTGTGCGCGGTCATCGGCCCGATCCTTCTTTGACTACGGTCCTTGGCACGGGTCGGGACACCAAGTGCCTGCCATCCGTTCTAGCTGGCAGCTCTCGTCGCAAAGGTTCATTCATGGCGTTTACCCAACTCAACCCGCCACTCCCCATGCATGTGCTCGATCGAGGCAAGGGCGCCGCGATGGCGGTCATCGACTATGGTCCTGAATTCGACCTGTTGTGGGTGGTCGCCATGGATGACGGCGGCGAAATCTGGTGCGTGCCGAATCCGAAGGTCCGAATGCAGTCGAACTGGTCGATGGGCCGACGGCCCGAAACTGCTTCGGGAAAGCTCACCGCTGTTCCGGTCGCCAGCTAGGCCGCCAGCGCAGCCTTCAGGTCGTCGCCAAGGTCGGTCTTCTCCCACGGGAAAAGGTCGCCTTCGGCCTTGCGCCCGAAGTGGCCATAGGCCGCCGTCGCCGCATAGATCGGCTTGTTGAGGCCCAGGTGGGTGCGGATGCCGCGCGGGGTCAGGCCACCGAGCTTGCCGATCCGGCCGATCGCCGCTTCCAGCTGATCGTCGGCGACCGTCCCGGTGCCATGCGTGTCGACATAGAGCGACAGCGGCTCCGACACGCCGATGGCATAGGCCAGCTGGATTGTGCAGCGCTTGGCCAAGCCCGCGGCAACGATGTTCTTCGCGAGGTAGCGCGCGGCATAGGCGGCTGACCGGTCAACCTTGGTTGGGTCCTTGCCGCTGAACGCGCCGCCGCCGTGCGGGGCAGCACCGCCATAGGTATCAACGATGATCTTGCGTCCGGTGAGCCCAGCGTCGCCGTCCGGGCCGCCAATCTCGAACGCGCCGGTCGGGTTGATGTGGTAGACCGTCTCGTCCGAGAGTAGCCCGGCCGGCAGGATGTCGGCCACCACCGCCTTCACATAGTCTTTGAGGTGCGCTTCCTGCGGCCCGTTGTGATAGCCCTTGGCGTGCTGCGTCGAGACGACGATTGCGGTCGCGGCAACCGGCTCACCATTCTCGTAGCGCAAGGTTACCTGGCTTTTGGCGTCCGGCTCAAGGAAGGGCGCCGCACCGGAATGGCGGTCGGCCGCCATGCGCTGCAGGATCTTGTGGCTGTAGTAGAGCGTCGCCGGCAGGTAGTCGGGCGTTTCGTCGGTCGCATAGCCGAACATGATGCCCTGGTCCCCGGCACCCTCGTCCTTGTTGCCGCTGGCATCGACGCCCTGAGCGATATGCTCCGACTGGCCGTGGAGGTGGTTGTCGAAGCTGGCGGTCTGCCAGTGAAAGCCTTCCTGTTCGTAGCCGATGCGCTGTACCGTGTGACGCACGACCTGCTCGATCTCGTCGCGCACGCCCGGCGCCCAGCCGTGGGTGTCGGCGAACTGTTCCTCGTCATACGCGCCCTTGCAGCGGATTTCGCCGCCGATCACGATCCGCTGGGTGGTGACCAAGGTCTCGCACGCGACTCGCGCTTCCGGGTCCTTCGACAGGAACAGGTCGACGATCGCATCGCTGATCTGGTCCGCGACCTTGTCGGGGTGGCCTTCGGAGACGGATTCGGAGGTGAATAGGTAGGACTGGCGCATGATTTCCCTTGAGGCCGACAGACGGCGGATAAGGATATAAGGAAAGCTTTATATGACGCGCCTGTAGCGACGACGGGCGTCGATGCCAATGGCGATGATGAGGGTGATGAAGGCCAGGGTCAGCGGCAGCGCGTTGCCCAAGCGGCCGAAGAGGGTCGGCTGGTTGGTGCGCGGGGGAATGGCGGCGTCGAACGCGCCCGCCGTGCGCCAGGGAATCGACTGCAGCAGTTCGCCCCGCGCGTCGACCAGTGCGCTGATCCCGGTCGGGGTGGAGCGGATCACGGGCAGGCCTTCCTCCGCCGCTCGCAACCGAGCCTGGGCAAGATGTTGGGGCGGGCCCCAGGCGCCGAACCAGGCATCGTTGGACGGATTGAAGATGTAGTCCGGGCGGTTGGCGCGATCGACGACCTCGCCCGAGAAGATGATCTCGTAGCAGATCTGCACGCCCATCCGGCCGAAGCCGGGAACGGCGAGGGTACGCGGGCCCGGGCCGGGGATGGTATCGCCAATGCCCGGCGCCAGCTGCGAGAGGCCGATGGCTTCCAGCAGCGGCCGCATCGGCAGATATTCACCATAGGGCACCAGGTGCGCCTTGTCGTAGCGCCCGGTGACCCGGCCCATCCAGTCGACCACGAACACGCTATTGGTGTTGCCGGTGATCCGGCCTTGCGCGTCGGACGCGAGGGCAAAGGCGCCGGTCACCAGCGTGTCGCCTTCGCGCCCCAAGCGGTCGGCGCGGTTGAGCCCGGGCAGCGCTACGGGCAGCGCCAATCCATTGGGGCCGAGGATCTGGAAGGGCACCGGCACCGCCACTTCCGGCCACATCAGCATCCGAGGTCCGCTCTCGCCGCCGGAAGACAGCGCGCCGAGGCGAGCAAAGGCCTCGTCCTCCAGTCCCTGACGCCACTTGTCTTCTTGCCCGATGTTGGGCTGCACCACGCGGATGGCGCTGAAGCACTGGCCGCAGTTGCGCAATTCTTCGTCGACCTGCGCCGATGTCAGCGGCAGCGGCGGCACCCGGTTCTCGGGCGGGAGCGGGGGAGGGGGCGGGTAGGCCGGGGGCGCGGGTGCGACCGCAGGGCAGTTGTCCGTCGCCGGGACGACCGTACCGCCAGGGCAGGTCTTGGTTGCCGTGGACGGAAGTGGCCCGCCCCGCGATTGCGGTGGTGGAGGCGCAGTCGGTACCGGTGCCGCCGCCGGTGCCGGCGGAGCCACCGCGGCCATCTGTGCTGCCATGGCGGTCCGGTCGGCTTCCAATCTTGGGCCTGCGGTCGGAGCGTCGGCATCAAAACTCTTAAGAACAGCATCGCCGCCGAGATAGGCGGTCGGCGAAGGCCAGGCGATCAGCAGCACCGCCGCCGTCCCCACAGCAAACGGAAAGCGCCAGCTGATTCCTCGAACGAGCAACCACAAGGACCCGCCGACCAGCACGACCAGCATCGACAGGCCATAGGTGCCGAGCAGGGGCGCGGGCTCTCGCCACCAAGTGTCGACCAGCGTGACGCCCGCCGGGTTCCAGGCAAAGCCCGTGAACATCTTCGCACGGAGCCACTCGGTCGCCGCCCATCCGCCGGCCAGCGCCAATACCAGCGCGATGCGGCTATGCTGTCCAAAGCGCCACGCCAGCCCGGCGGCGAGCGCCGGGTACACCGCCAGGTAAAGGCTCAACAGCACCACTGCGATCCAGCCCAGCCAGGCCGGCATGGCCGCCTGATAGGTGAAGGCGGTGGCGATCCAGTTGAGGCCAAGCACAAATTGCCCGACCCCGAACAACCAGCCGGTGAAGAGCGCGCCGCGCAAGGATCGGGTTCTGGCGATCACCTCTGCCAGCCCCGCGAAGGCAAGAAGCATGAGCGGCCACCAGCCCAGCGGCTCGAAGCTAAGCGCCGAAAGCAGCCCGACGAGCAGCGCTGTTCCCGAAAGACGGCCCAAGCCGTTCGAGAATCCCCGGTCCTGATCCCGCGGCGCCGGCGCAATCTTTGTAGGCGTCGGCGTTGACTCGGCGCTGGCAGCGGTAGACATGCGACAGCCTACGCGCGGACGGTCGGGAAGTAAGGCAAGTTGCTCGATCCGGCCTAGTCGATCGCCGCCGCGGCGTCCGGGGCATGCAGGCGAAGGCGTTTCATCTTGCGCTCGTCGGCTTCGACGCATTCCAGCCGCCAGCCGGAAGGATGCTCCACGCTCTCCCCAGGGTCCAGCAGCCGGCCGGCGAGCATGAAGGTCAGGCCGCCAAGCGTATCGACCTCATCTTCTTCGGCGACCAGCCGCGCATCCACCGTCTTGGCCAGTTCTTCGAGCTCGAGCCGCGCATCGGCTTCCCACAAGCCGTCCTCAAGGTGCGCCAGCAGTTGCACCTCCGCCTCGTCATGTTCGTCTTCGATCTCGCCGACGATCTCCTCGACCACGTCTTCGATGGTGACGAGGCCTTCGGTGCCGCCGAATTCATCCACCACGATCGCAAGATGGACCCGCTGAGCACGCATTCGGGCAAGAAGGTCGAGGACCCCCATGGACTCGGGAACGAACAGCGGATCGCGCAGGATGTCGGCCAGGCTTGGCGAGAAGCCGTTGTCGAGGTGAGCGTTGAAGACGTCCTTGATGTGAATCATGCCAATGACCTCATCAAGGCTGTCGCCCGTCACCGGCAAGCGGCTGTGACCAGCCTCGGCGAAAGCGTTGTAGAGGTCATCCATGCTGATGGTGCCCGGGACCGATACGATCTCCCCGCGCGGTACGCAGATGTCGCCGGCGGTCCGGTCGCCGAAATGCAGCAGATTCTTCAGCATCTGCCGTTCGAGGGGCGACAGGTCCCCGCTGACGGGACGACTGTCCTCCGCCTCCTCGATCGCTTCCTCGATCTGATCTCGGAGTGTCGGCTCGTTCTCGTCGCCGAACAGCAGGTGACGCATCCCCCGCCACAAGCGGGAACCGGTGTCAGGCTGGGTCGCCATCAGGCCGCATCCTCGTAAGGATTCGCGATTCCGAGCCGGGCCAGGGCGCGGGTTTCGCGCGCCTCCATGTCGGCGGCCTCGGTCTCGTCGTGGTGATCATAGCCCAGCAGGTGCAGAGTCCCATGCACCATCAGATGCGCAGCGTGGTCGGCCAGTCGCAGGCCCTTCTCGTCCGCTTCGCGTCCGCAGACGCCATGCGCGAGTATGATATCCCCCAGCATGAGTTCGGGGCCGGGCCGAGCGGCGGAGATTAATTCCTCTTCCTCCGCCATGGGAAAGGACAGGACATTGGTCGGCCTGTCCTTGCCCCGCCATTCGGCGTTGAGCGCCCGCACCTCCTCGTCGGCGGCGAGGCGGAGCGACACCTCGACCGGCCGATCGATGTCGGTCAGCATCGGAAAACGGCTTTCGGCAATGGCGGCCCGGGCGGCAGCTTGGGCAAGCGCCGCCCAGTCGGTGCTACTGTCCCATTCCCCATCGGCTTCCAGCGCTATCTCCAGCATCATCGAGCCGGGCCTTCATACGCTTCGACGATCCGGCCGACGAGTGGGTGGCGGACAACATCGGCGGCGCCGAAGCGGATCATGGAGATTTTGGGGATACCTTCCAACTTGCCGACCGCATCGGCGAGGCCACTTTCGACCCCGCGCGGAAGATCGGTCTGATTGGGATCGCCACAGATCACCATGCGCGCACGCATGCCGAAGCGGGTCAGGAACATCTTCATCTGCTGCGGGGTGGTATTCTGCGCTTCGTCGAGGATGATGAAAGCGTCGTTCAGCGTCCGCCCGCGCATGAAGGCGATCGGGGCGATCTCGATCTCGCCGCTCGCAATGCGCCGCTCGACCTGCTCGGTCGGGAGCATGTCGTAGAGCGCGTCATAGAGCGGGCGAAGATAGGGATCGACCTTCTCTTTCATGTCGCCGGGCAGGAAGCCGAGCCGCTCGCCCGCTTCCACCGCGGGACGCGACAGGATCAGGCGATCCACTTGTCCGCCGATCAGCATTGCCACCGCTTGCGCGACGGCGAGATAGGTCTTGCCAGTGCCTGCCGGCCCAAGGGCGAAGATCATATCCTCGCGGGCGAGCGCCTCCATATAGGCGGTCTGCACCGTGGACCGCGGAACGATGGTCTTCTTGCGGGTGCGGATCATCACCCGCGGTGCGGCCGAGACCTCGTCGTCGATGATACCGTCCAGCTGTCGTTGAGCGGCCATGCCGATGACGCTTTCGACAGCAGCCATGTCGATGTCATGACCCTGGTCGAGGCGGTTATAGAGGCCGACCAGCACGTCGCGGGCGCGGGCCGCATTGTCGGGTTCGCCCTCGATCTGAACGCGGTTGCCGCGGGCGGCGATGTTGACCTGCAACCGGTCCTCGATGGCGAGAAGGTGACGGTCGTAATCGCCGAACAGCGGGCCGAGCAGGTAGGGCTGTTCGAACTCGATCTCCAGCCGGGCTCGCTCGGGCAGGTCGACGGCGGCCGGAAGACCGGCAAATTCACGCTTGGCCATCAGGCTGCCACCGCTTCATGCGCCAGTTCCTCACCCGCGAGGCTGTTGGGCAACGCCGCGGTAAGGCGGACGTCGATCATGTCGCCGATCTTCGCCTTAGTTTCGAGGAAGACGGATTGGAGCCAAGGTGACTTGCCGATCATCTGGCCGGGCCGGCGACCGACCCGATCGATCAGCACCCGGGTCGTGCGGCCGACGCTGGCGGCATTGAAGGCGGTGCTATGCTCGGCCAATCGCGCCTGGAGACGCTGGAGCCGCTCGTCCATGACCTGGTGAGGAATCTGGTTCTCCATCGTGGCGGCCGGAGTGCCTGGCCGGGGTGAATATTTGAAGCTGAAGGCCGACGCATAACGCACCGCATCGACGATTTGCAGCGTGGCCTCGAAATCCTCGCCCGTCTCTCCGGGAAAGCCGACGATGAAGTCGCCGGAGATGGCGATGTCTGGTCGGGCGGCGCGCACCTGCCCGATCGTCTTGAGGTAGCTGTCGACCGAGTGGCTGCGGTTCATCGCCTTCAGGATCGGGTCGCTGCCCGACTGAACCGGCAGGTGAAGGTACGGCATCAGCTTCGAAACTTCGGCGTGCGCCGCGATCAATGCATCGCCCATGTTGACGGGGTGCGACGTCGTGTAGCGGATCCGCCGCAGCTCGCCGAAGGTCGCAAGGTGGCGGATCAGCGCGGCAAGGTCGCGACCGTCACTTTCCCAGGCGTTGACGTTCTGTCCCAGCAAGGTGATTTCCCGCGCGCCGCCAGAAACCAGCTGCTCGGCCTCGGCCACGATATCGGCGAATGGCCGGCTGATTTCCGCTCCGCGCGTGTAAGGCACCACGCAATAGGTGCAGAACTTGTCGCAGCCTTCCTGGACCGACAGGAAAGCGGAGGGTCCGGAACGCCGGCGGCGCGGCAGGAAGTCGAACTTGGCCGCTGCCGGCATGTCGGTGTCGACGGTGCGACGGCCGGAGGCCGCGTCGGCAACCATTTGGGGCAGCCGATGATAGGCCTGCGGTCCGACCACCATGTCGATCAGCTTCGAACGCCGCTGCGCCTCCGCCCCTTCTGCCTGGGCGACGCAGCCAGCCAGTGCCACCAACGGCTTGCTGCCGTCTTCACGCCGGAGCCGGCCGACGTCCGAATAGGCCTTTTCGGCGGCTTTTTCACGGATATGGCAGGTGTTGAGCACGACCAGGTCGGCGTCCTCGCCATCGGCCGCGGCCCGCATGCCCTCGGCGCCGAGCAGTTCCGCCATGCGCTCGCCGTCATAGACGTTCATTTGGCAGCCAAAGGACTTGATTCGGTAAGTCGTGGGAAGCGTCATTTCGACCGTCTATACGGCAGCCGGAGCGACGCCGCTAGGAGCCAGAGCGTTCGCCACCGCGTCATGTGCCGCGCGAGCGAGACGCTTGCGATCGGAGAGCGGAGGCAGCGGCGGCAGGAGGTGAAGAGTGACTGTCACCGTTCTGCGCCGTCCAAGAAGGCGAAGGAAATTTTCCTTGCCGCTCTCGCCGTGCGGCCAGCCGAACTCTCGAGCGGCCGGGCCGTAGTCGATAGCGAGCGGACGGATGCTCACATTCTGAGGAGCCGGCGCGAAAGCGCTTAGCAAAGCCGGGCGGAAGGGGAGAAGGCGGCCGCCGTCGCCCACCGTGCCCTCGGGAAACAGGGTCAGCGGGCGGTCGCGGCCGATGGCCTCCACCATGTCCGCCGCCTGACCGGCGATGCCGCGCTTGTCGGCCCGATCAACGAAGACCGTTCCGTTCTCCACGCACAGCCACCGCATCACCGGATGACCTTTCAACTCGTCCTTTGCGACGAAAGCGCACCCGGTCGCGCCGGCCAGGACGGGGATGTCGAGCCAGCTGACGTGATTGGCGATGAGCAAGGTATGGGGAGCAGCGGGGGTGCCGTCCTGCCGGACCCGCGCGCCCGCGATCCACCCGATCCCGCGCAGGAATCTGCGGGGCCAGCCGGAGCGACCGATAAGCCGGGCGAGCAAATGCAGTGGAACGCAGAGGCCAAGCCACACGACCATCGCCAGCAGGCGGGCACTCGCCAGCAGCCGTGAGGACGGCCTATCGATCGCGGTCGTGTGCGACGCCGTAAAGCTCCAGTCGGTGATCGACGAGGCGGAAGCCAAGCTTTTCGGCGACGCGCTTCTTCAGATTTTCGAGTTCCTCGTCATGAAACTCGATCACCTTGCCCGTTTCGACATCGATCAGATGGTCATGATGTTCGTCGGTAACAGCCTCGTATCGCGAGCGGCCATCCCCGAATTCGTGCCGCTCGAGGATGCCGGCCTCCTCGAACAGCCGAACGGTCCGGTAGACGGTCGCGATGGAGATGTTGGGATCGACCGCCGAAGCGCGAGCGTGAAGCGATTCCACGTCGGGGTGATCCTCGGCCTCCGAAATGACGCGCGCGATGGTCTTGCGCTGTTCGGTGATACGCAGGCCCTTTTCGGCGCAGAGAGCCTCGATGTCGATGGTGCGGTGCATTGTCGCAGAGGTAGGCGCGGGTGCGCGCAACGTCAAAGAGGAAAGCGTCAGTCGGTGGAGACCAGCATCCGGCGGATGTTCGGCATCATGCTGCCCGAACGCTGGTCTTCACCGACGTGACGAAGGTGGTTACTTGGCTGTGCGTGCGCCCCGCTTGCGCTTGGTGCCAAGCCCGATCGACTTGGCCAGTGTGCGCCGCTGCTCGGCATAGTTGGGCGCAACCATCGGGTAATCGGCGTTCAGGCCCCACTTCTGCCGATACTGGTCCGGGGTCATCTGATAATGGGTCATCAGGTGCCGCTTCAGCATCTTCAGCTTTTTCCCGTCTTCCAGGCAGACGATATAGTCCGGCTTGATCGACGAGCGGATCGGAACCTTGGGTTCCGGCTTGGCTTCCGGAACATTCTGCTTGCCACTCAGCCCCGACAAGGCGCCATGAACATTTTGAATGAGTTGCGGCAGATCGTTGACCGCCACGCTGTTGTTGCTGACATGGGCCGCGACGATATCCGCGGTCAAAGCAATCAGTGTTTCGTTGACTTCGTCATTATCGTTCATGGGACCGAGCCTCCCCGACTTAAGTTCAAGAATAGTAGCACAGTCGTTGCTACACGCGCCGCGACTTAAGCTCCTGCTTCTTCGAGAGCAAGCAATAAAGGCTCGTTTCAGACCTGACGCGACATGGTCAAGGCGTCGTATTGCTGGCCATCTGGCCCACGATAATAACGCGGCCGCCGTCCTTCTTCGCTGAAGCCATGATTGCGATACAACGCCACTGCGGGGTTGCCGTCGCGAACCTCCAAATGGAGGCGGTGGGCGCCGGTCTGGCGAGCGGTGTCGATGAAATGTTCAACCAGCCGGCTGCCGATGCCGGCTCGGCGTGCATGTTTGCAGACCGCCAGCAAAAGAAGCTCCGCCTCGTCGGCGACGGACCGGACGAGGCTGAAGCCCAGCGGCCGGTCGGCCAGCCGGGCGATGCTCATCCGCACCCCGTGCATGGGCAGGATGCCCGCGCACTGCGCCCTGGTCCAGGCTTCCCCGAACTCAGGTTCGAAGGCGTCGACCATCACTTGCATGACCATGTCGAGATCGTCCCAGCCCGCGGCATGCAGGGTGATCAATCGAGGCTGGACGGTGCTCATGCGACGCGTGGTTTCGCGTCCGGGGCGCGCGCGTAGATCGGTTTGGGATCGAGGTTGGCAAGGCCGCCGGACAGCAGCAACGCATGACGGGCAGAGGGGAGCAGGTCGAGGATCTCCCCATAACCGCGCGCTTCGACGAGCAACCCGGCGCCCGAACCGACCACCAATTGCGCCTCGGTGACCGGTGCCGCGTCACCGGGAGGGAGATTGCGAAGCGGGGCCGTGGCGCACAGCGGCGGGCGAGCGAAGTCCTGGACGAACAATTCCCCGTGACCACCGATGACTGCGGCAGCAACGTTTCCGGCACCGGGTGCCCCTGCCGCCAACAGCGCCAAAGAGGAAAAGCCCGCCAGTTCGGCGCCCCACCCGATCGCCATTCCATGAGCCGCAGCGATCGCCACGCGCAGCCCGGTGAAGCTTCCCGGACCGCAGCCGACCAAGATCCGGTCGGGCTGCCGCCCGGCCAGCATCGCGTCGATCATCGGCACCAGCCGCTCCGCATGGCCACGCCCGATTCGTTCGTCCGCACTGGCCAGCAGCGTGCCGTCCGCCGCGAACAGAGCGGCCGTACATGCGGCAGTGGAAGTGTCGAGCGCAAGGATCATCGCAACACCCGGCGGCGTTCAGGTCATTTACGGCACAGCTTTGCCGCGCGGGCAAGTACCCGGATCAGACGGCCTCGACCGTCTCCACCTCGGGCACATAATGGCGGATGAGGTTTTCGACCCCGCGTTTCAGCGTGATCGCGGAGGACGGGCAGCCAGAACAGGCGCCCTGCATCGCAAGATAAAGTGTGCCGTCCTTGTAGCCTCGATAGACGATGTCACCGCCGTCCTGGGCAACCGCCGGCCGTACCCGGGTGTCGAGCAATTCCTTGATCTGGTCGACGATGTCGGCGTCCGCCGGGTCCTCGTCGAACGCCGGTACATCGTCGATATGGATTCCCGCCGCGGTGCCCGGCCGGAACAGCGGTGCACCGGAGACGAAGTGATCGAGCAGGATCTGCAGCACATCGACCTCCAGACCGCGCCAGTCCGCGTCCGGCTGGGCAGTCACCGACACGAAGTCACGGCCGAAGAAGACCCCTTCGACCTCGCCAGTCGCAAACAGTGCCTGGGCGAGCGGCGATGCTTCGGCGCTGTCCGCAGTCGGGAAGTCGCGACTGCCAGCCTCCATCACCGGAACACCGGGCAGGAACTTGCGGGTCGCCGGATTGGGCGTGACTTCGGTCTCGATCAGCATGGGCGCGATGTGGCCTTCCTCGCCTGATCGATCAAGTGCCGAGCGCAGGGACGGCAGCCATGATGCAGCGCGTCACTACGATCGCGAAGAGCATGTGAACGAGAGCCACTTACCCGTTGCCGGGCTGCATCGCCCTCGAAGGAGGGGTCAATTCAGGCCGGCGGCGTCCAGCTATCGTCGATCATCTTGATGATCGCAGAAAAGTCGAGCCCGGCCCCGCCGCGGTCGGCGAAACGGGTGTAGAGTTCCTCCGCTTCGCCGCCCATCGGCGTATAGGCACCGGCCGACTTTGCGGCTTCCATGGCCAGCCGCAGGTCCTTGAGCATCAGGGCCGTCGCGAAGCCGCCCTGGTAGCCGCGGTCGGCCGGCGTTTCCGGCCCGACCCCGGGGACGGGACAATAGCTCGTCATCGACCAGCTTTGGCCCGACGCCTTGGAACTGATGTCGTAAAAGGTCTGGAGATCGAGGCCCAGCTTCTGCGCCAGCGCGAACGCCTCGCAAGTCGCCACCATGGTCGCGCCGAGCAGCATGTTGTTGCAGATTTTCGCGGCCTGGCCTGCTCCTGCGTCGCCGGCATGGATCACGGCCTTGCCCATCTGATCGAGGAAGGGCTGCGCGCGCTGAAACCCATCGGCAGAGCCGCCGACCATGAAGGTCAGCGTGCCGCTTTCGGCCGCCGCTATGCCGCCAGATACCGGTGCATCAACCATGGTGTATCCAGCGGCTTCTGCCTCTTTCTCAACGGCTTTCGCGGTGTCGACGTCAATGGTCGAACAGTCGATCAGGATCGCATTCGTCGGAGCCTTGCCGAATACCGCCGACCGAAACACCTCGGCGACATGCTTGCCCGCCGGCAGCATGGTGATGACGGCTTCGGCATCCGCGACCGCTTCTTCACTGGACGAAGCACGGCTGCAGCCGTGGTTTTCAGCCCGGGCAAGCGCCTCTTCCGACAGGTCGAAGGCGCGGACCTCATGGCCTGCCTTGGCCAGATTGGCGGCCATGCCGCCCCCCATGTTGCCGAGCCCGATGAATGCTACGCGTGCCATGCTGCTGCTCCTATCGCCCCGTCCACTTGCCCGGCCGCTTTTCGACAAAAGCGGCCATGCCTTCCTTCTGGTCCTCGGTCCCGAACAGTCCGTGGAACAAGCGCCGTTCGAAGCGGATGCCCTGTGCGAGCGGCATTTCGAACCCCGCGTTCACCATTTCCTTGGTCGCGATCGCGGCTAGCGGTGCCATCCCCGCAATCTCGGTGGCGGTTTTCAGCGCTTCCTCAACGAGCGAGGCGACGGGAACAACCTTCGCGACAAGACCCGCGCGCTCCGCTTCCTCGGCGCCCATCATCCGGCCGGTCAAGCACATCTCCATTGCCTTGGCCTTGCCGACGGCATGGAGCAGCCGCTGCGAGCCGCCCATTCCGGGGGTGACGCCCAGCTTGATCTCCGGCTGGCCGAATTTCGCATTGTCACCGGCGATGATGAAGTCGGCCATCATCGCGACTTCGCAGCCGCCGCCCAGCGCAAAGCCGCTCACCGCGGCGATCCACGGCTTGCGGGTCGCGGTGACCTGTTCCCAGCCGGCGAAGAAGTTGGACGCATACATGTCGGCGAAGCCCTGGCTCGACATCTCCTTGATGTCGGCGCCGGCGGCGAACGCCTTTTCGGAGCCCGTGAGGACCAGGCAGCGCTGGCTGTCGTCTGCGTCATACGCGGCAAAAGCGGTGATGAGCTCGCGCAGCACTTCGCTGTTGAGCGCGTTGAGCGCCTGCGGACGGTTCAGCGTGACCAGCGTCACCGCGCCGCGCTGTTCCACCAATATGCTGTTGTACGACATGCTTGCTCCCTAAAACTCGAACGGCGTCCACTGCTGGTCGTCAGGCAGCGGCTCGAAGAAGGCGGCGACCTCCGCATCGCTGATGGCCTCGGGCGAAGCCGGCGACCAGCGCGGCCGGTTGTCCTTGTCGATCAGCAAAGCGCGCACGCCCTCCTTGAAGTCGGGATGGCGGATCAGGCGCACCATGAGGCCATATTCCATCCGCATCTCGTCCACGAAGTGCAGCTGGTAGGGGCTCTCCTGCAGCAGCTTCAGGCTGACCTTGCAGGCCATCGGCGACTTGGCGCGGATGGTGGCCGCTTCCTTGGCCGCCCACTCGTCGCCCTCGGCAGCGCCAGCGTCGAGTGCGGCGATGATGTCCTCCAGCCGGTCCGACGCAAAGTAGCGGTCGATCTTCTTGAGATTGCCCATGATCCGAGCGGTCGGCACGTCCTCCTCGCTGAGCTCGTCGAGGATCGCCTGGACCCGGAAGGGTTGCTCGATGATCCGCTGCTTGGCGTCCTCAAGCCGCTCGGACGGGATGTAGTGGGTCGCGAGGCGCAGCTTCAGGCACTCGGCGCCGTCGAGGCGCGCACCGGTCAGGGCAAGGAACTGCGCGAGGCGGCCGCGAAGGCGCGAGAGGTAGCGGCCGCCACCGACGTCCGGGAAAATGCCGATTGTCGTTTCCGGCATGGCCAGCAGCGTCCGCTCGGTCGCGACACGGTAGCGGCACGGACAGGCGATGCCGACGCCGCCGCCCATGGTGACGCCGTCCATGAAGGCGACCCCGGGCTTGGGATAGGTGTATTCGAGGTGGTTCAACCGATATTCGTCGAAGAAGAAGGCGCGCGCGGCGGCTTCATGGCCTTCGACATTCTGGCTGATGTCGACCACGTCACCGCCGGCGCAGAAGCCTCGCCCTTCCGCATGATCGATCAGGATGATGCGCACCTCCGGGTCGTCGCGCCATGCGATCAGCGCATCGGCCATCCCCTGCACCATCCGGCGGTTGAGGCTGTGCAGCGCCCTTGGCCGGTTGAGCCGGATGCGCCCGGCCAGCCCTTCCTTGAGCGTCAGGACTTCGGCGGTCTGAAGATCGGTCATCGCGTTCATGGCTGTCTTAGCTTGCCTTTGCGTAGCTGCCCGGAGCGGGCTCGATCCCGTCCGTGATGTTGCGGGCGTCGACCTTCCTGCCGTCGCCCTTGCGGTCCAGCCACCCGGTCCAGTGCGGCCACCAGCTGCCCTCGTGCCGGGTAGCAGACGCCAGCCAGGCCTTGGCGTCAGCGGGCTGTTCGTCATTGGTCCAGAAGCCGTGCTTGTTGGCGGCGGGCGGATTGATCACGCCCGCGTTGTGACCCGAGCCGCCGAGCAGGAAGTCGGCGCCGAGGTCGCGCGCACCGCGATACACGGCCTCCCAGGCGGAGACATGATCGTCCTTCAGCGCGATCACCAGCATCGGCGTGTCGATCGCGGCAAGCTCGATCGGGGTTCCGTCGACCTCGAACCCTGCCGGGTCCTGGAGCCGGTTGTTGAGCAGCAAGTCGCGGTTGTAGCTTTTGAGGAACGCCGCCGGAATGCGCGCTCCGTCCTCGAACCAGTAGAGCAGGTCGCTGGGCGGCGCCGGCTTGTCGAGCAGGTAGTGCTGCACGACCGAGGACCAGATGAGGTCGTTGGCGCGCATCGCGGCGAAGAGGCGCTGCAACTCCAGGCTGTCGATGAAGCCCTGCGCCTCCAGATGGTCTTCGAGCGCCGCGAGATGGCCTTCGTGGACGAAGGCCGACCAGTCACGCATGTCGGCGAAATCGACGAGGCTGCCGATCAGCGTGGCGCTGTTCACCTCGTCTGCGCGGCCCTTGGCCGCGAGCCACGCGAGCGCAATCGCCACCAGCGTTCCGCCCAGGCAGAAGGAGAAGAGGTCAGGCGAGGCGCCGGTCCGCCCGCGCACCTGTTCGATAGCGGTAACGATGCCCTCCAGCACATAGTCGCCGACGCCCTTGTCCTTATGCTGCTCGGTCGGATTGACCCAGCTGATCACGAAGACGGTGCGCCCTTCGTTGACCAGCCACTTCACCATGCTCTGCCGGGGCACGAGGTCGATCATGTAGAAGCGGTTCACCAGCGGCGGGACATAGAGCAGCGGCTCGGCCGCCACCTTATCGGTGGTGGGTGTGTACTGAATCAGTTGGAACAGTTCGTTCTGGAACACGACCTCGCCCGGCGTGGCGGCAATGGTCTTGCCCTTTTCGAACGCGGTCGGGTCGGTGCGGCGCTGGACGATGCCTTTGCCGGACGAGACGTCCTCGATGAGATTGGCGAAACCCTGGACGAGGTTCGCGCCGCCGGTCTCACGCACCCGCTCCAGCACGTCGGGATTGGTGGCGACGAAGTTGGTCGGGGCGACCGCGTTCAGATATTGATCGAGCAGGAACCGGGCCATGGCTTGCTGGCTGCCGTCCTGGCCCCCAAGTGAGATGAGTTCGCGCATCTGCTGCGAGGCGAGCAGATAGGCGTCGCGGATTGAGCGGAAATACGGGTCGTCCTGCCACTTGGCCGAGGAGAACCGGCGGTCACGCGGCTTTTCGCTCGGCTTGCCCGACAGCGCCCCCGTCCAGAATTCGCCCCACTGACGGGCCGCGTCCATCTGCACCTGCAGCAGGTCGGCGGGCCGCGCGGCGAGGCCGAGTGCGAGTTCGCCGGTCGTCTGGGCGATGGCCAGCGGATCAAAGGGCAGGGTGGGTTTGGTCGTCATGGTTTGAAAATCTTCCGTTCATCCGGAGCGAAGTCGCGAACGCGAGAAAAAGGCTGTCTCGACCGCGCTCGACACGAGCGGACCTTCAACTGATTACTGGCGCAACATTTCCCGGGCGGTGATCATCCGCATCACCTGGTTGGTGCCTTCCAGGATGGAATGCACGCGCAGGTCGCGCCAGAACCGCTCGATCGGATAATCCTGCAGGTAGCCGTATCCGCCGTGGAGCTGCAGCGCGCGATCGACGATGGACGAGCCATTGTCCGTCGCCAGCCTCTTGGCCATCGCCGCGAAGCGGGTCTTGTCGGGCGTATTGGCCGTGACCTTCGCCGCCGCGACGTAGAGCAGATAGCGCGCCGCTTCGAGATCGGTCGCCATGTCGGCCAGCATGAACTGGGTGTTCTGAAAGTCGGCAATAGCCGTACCAAACTGCTTGCGTTCCTTGGTATAGGTGACCGCTTCGTCCAGGCAGCGCTGCGCTCCGCCGAGCGAGCAAGCGCCGATGTTGAGTCTTCCGCCGTCCAGCCCCATCATCGCGATGCGAAAACCTTCGCCTTCGCCGCCGACCCGATTGGCCACCGGCACGCGAACCTCGTCGAAGTTGACCTGCGCCGTTGGCTGCGAATGCCAACCAAGCTTCTTCTCCTGAGCGCCGAAGCTGACGCCGGGCATGTCCTTTTCGATCACCAGGCAGCTAATGCCCTTCGGCCCGTCCTCGCCGGTGCGAACCATGGTGACGTAAATCTCGTTCTCGCCGCCGCCCGAGATAAAGGCCTTGGAGCCGCTGACGACGTAATGATCGCCGTCCAGCACTGCCCGCGTCTTGAGCGCCGCTGCGTCGGAGCCTGAACCAGGCTCGGTCAGGCAATAGCTGCCGATCCGGTCCATGGGGATCATGGAGGGAAGATACTTCTCCTTGACCTCACGCGAACCGAAGCGGTCGATCATCCACGCGGCCATGTTGTGAATGGAGATGAACGCGCTCGTCGACGGACAGCCGTAAGCCATCGCCTCCATGATCAGCGCAGCTTCGAGCCGGCCAAGCCCGATCCCGCCGCTTTCCTCGCTGACGTAGATTGCGCCGAAGCCCAGTTCCGCCGCCTTCCGGATCGTGTCGCGGGGAAAGATGTGCTTCTCGTCCCACTCGCCGGCGTTGGGCGTGATCTCGGCGGCGGTGAACTGGCGGGCCATCTCCTGGATCTGAAGCTGGTCGTCGGTGAGCTCGAACTGGTGCATGGCGGCGCCCTAGCAGACAGCGCGCGGGCGTTTCCAGTGGGTCAGGCGCAGCGGCTGTAGCGGAAGCGGCCTTCTTCCTCGGCCCGCGTCAGCGTGTCGCCGGTGCGGGTGAGCGTCTGGACCTTGGTCCAGTTCATGCCTTCGCCGGTGAAGCGAAACAGGCCGGAGAAGCTGGTGGCGATGGCCGGCCGCACCTCGGCGAGCCGACCGACCGATTCGTAGAAGCGGATGCTGGTCGCATCGACGGTGATGAGGCCCTTGGCGTCGCCCCGGGTCGAGGTGCAGTCGGCGGGCACCATTCCCCAGCGGCCTCGATACTGGGCCGGGATGACATTGGCGGGTCGCGCTTCCGGCTGGGGGGCCGGCGCGGCGTCATTCGTCACCGGGGTATCGGCGGACTCCGTCTCATTTTCTGTCGACGGCGGCGTATCGGTGATGTTTTCCACCGGTGGCAGAACGACGTTTTCGGCCCCGCGCGCAACCGGGTTCCTGCCGCTCCGCTGAGGGGCCGGACCCGGAGCGCCGCCCTCTGCCAATGCCTCCGAGCGGTCGGCCCGGTCGCTCGCGGGACTGCAGGCGGCAAGGGTCGCCGCGGAGATAAGCAATGGAAAAAGACTACGCATCAACGACCAACGCTTCCGCTTGAAATTCGACCCGCCACTCGTCCCGCAGCGAGCGGCCGCGACCGTTTCGGCTGAGGGATCGCGCAATTGCACTCATGTTAGGGGCAGCGAAGATATTCGGTCACGGAGCGTTGGCCGTCGCCGTCATCGTCGTTGACGGCCAGCGATCCGTTTGGCTGCAGCGCAAAGGCCTTGCGAGCCCGGGTGGGCGTATCCGCATAGGTGGTATCGAAGGTCGCATCGATCATCTGGTCACTGCGCTGGTGAACCTCGATGATCCGGCCCCCTTCCTCGAACAGCCTGTATCCGCTCGCAATGACGGTCAGCACCTTGCCGAAGTTGCGATTGGTCGAGGACGTCTGGTTGCAATCTTCCCGCGTTGGCGATCGTCCGAGATCGTTCTGGCGCCACTGCCCATGAAGGAGAGGGGGCATGGTCGCCTCGAAGGGGCCGGCGGTAGCGGTCGTCGACGGGGCAGGTCCGTCCGAAAAAGTCGCGGGCGCCTGGCAGGCGGACAGTGCCGCGAGCAGGATGAGGGGGGCAAACGTCTTCTTCATGCCCCCACCAACGCCTCCGCTTCGATTTCGACCCGCCACTCGTCCCGCAGCAGCGCGCTTACGACGACCATGGTGGCCGCCGGTCGAATGTCCCGAAACAGCTCCCCGTGCGCAGCGCCGACCGCATCGGCATCGGCCGGATCGACGATAAACATGCGGGTCCGCACGACATCGGCCGCCCCACCGCCGAGTTCGTCGATCGCCTTCAGAATGATGGCAAAGCAACGCCGCGCTTGCGCCGCCGCATCGCCGGGCGTGGAGCTTCCGTCGTCTTCGACCGGTGCAGTCCCCGAAACAAGGATGCGATCGCCGACACGAACAGCGCGAGCGAACCCATAGCCCGGTTCGAAAGGAGAGGTCCCGAAGGCGTGCCGCTTCATGACCTCTCCTGTCGACATTCATGCAAAGTTAGGACGCCGGTGCGACCGGCGGAAGGTCCGCCATGCCGTCCCAATCGAAGCGGGACATGGTCACCGCCGCGCAGCTGTAGGTCGCGCGGTTGTGAATGGGCGCCTCGACCATCTGGCTCGCGACTTCCGGCCGCAACTTGGCCATGGCCTGCTTCGCAACATCGAAGTGTCGGCTGAAGACCATCCCGTGATGCTTGCTGCCGTCCGCCAGGCGCTCACCCATGAAGGGAGTGGCGTCGCCGAGATAGGCATATTGACCGGCCTCGACCCGAATCATCGGCGCGCCGAAGCAGTTGCTGCTGGTCAGCGGCACGTTGGGGCCGACGTTGGCGCCGTTGAGCACATAATCGCCGGCAGTGACGGGAATGACGCGCAGCTCATAAACCGCCTTCTTGTCGCCGCTTGAAACGCCGACGACGTAGGTCGTCTTGTCGCCTTTCTTCTTCCAGTCGCGAGGTTGGTAGAAGAGATCGCCCTCCGCGCGGTTGTAGCGGAACAGCTGAACCATGCCCGACCGGCCCGAGGCGGCACCGCCGTTGCGGCGGAATGCCATCACGATCGCGCCCTGGCCGGGTTCCAACCGCGGCAGCACGGCCTTGGCCGGGTCCTTGTGCAGGAACAGCGTCGGCGCGCCGGCCAGAACGGGCGAGATCTTCAGAGCCGGATCGTTGGGCTGGGCGAAAATATTGTGGTCCTCCACCTCGCCCTGCACGGTCGGCGCGCCGACGATGCGGTTGAAATATGCCTGCTTGTCGGCATCCGCCATCTTGCCGACTGCCGCGGCCTGATCCGCCGGGAGGCGAACCATCCGCCAACCCTTGAAGAGCAGACAGCGCTTGCGGTTCTCGCGCCGCTGGATGCCCTCCGCGATGGCGGCCCCGATTGCCGCTCCCAGGCCGCCACCGATGCCGGCCGCCAGCGGCGAGATCGACGGGTTGTAGAGCGCTGGATTGTAGTAGGTCGAGCTACCGCTGATGATCTTGGATCCGCGCGCGATCAGGCGGCATTCCTGCCAGTCCGCGTCATACTGCGCACGGGTGGCGCCCGGCTTGTTATAAAAGCGGTTGTCCTTCAGGTCGCGGGCTGCGTCCTTCGCGATCTCTTCGGGCGTGTCCCTGTTTTCCGGTGCCGGTTGCGCCGCCGCGCCCGAAGCAGCAGCAAGTGCGATAAAGCTAGCGGCCGCCAGCGTAGCGGCCGAACGCACAAACTTACGATTCATGATGTCTTTCCCCACCCCATACCGGCACGAGATGGCCGGTGAGGCGAAAAACCTCCGGGATGCGAGTCTGTCAATCGACAGGGGTCGGATAAGTGGCTGATTTCCTAACCTTGTGTCCGTCTCGCAACGTCTAGCCCATCGTCGGGATGACGAACGCATTCGCCGCATCGCCGACGCCGCCGTCGGGCCAGCGCTGGGTCACGACCTTGGTCTTGGTCCAGAAGCGCAAGCCCTCCTGCCCGTACTGGCCGATGTCGCCGAAGCCCGAACGCTTCCACCCGCCGAAGCTGTGATAGCTGACCGGCACCGGGATCGGCACGTTGACGCCGACCATGCCGACATTCACCCGGCTGACGAATTCGCGCGCCGCATGACCGTTGCGGGTGAAGATGGCGACGCCGTTGCCGTAATCGTGCTCGCTCGGCAGCCGCACCGCTTCCTCGAAGTCGCGGGCGCGCACCATCTGCAGGACGGGTCCGAAGATCTCTTCCTTGTAAGAGCGCATGTCGGGCGTAACTCGGTCGAAAAACGTCGGGCCGATGAAGAAGCCTTTCTCGCTGCCCTGCAGCGTGAAGCCGCGGCCGTCGACGACCAGTTCGCTGCCTTCGTCGATGCACATCTGAATATAGCCCTCGACCCGCTCTTTGTGGGCCTGGGTAACTACGGGACCGTAATGCGCATCCGGGTCGGTCGAGACGCCGACGCGTAGCGCCTGGATGGCCGGGATCAGCTTTTCGCGCAGGCGATCGGCGGTTTCCTCGCCGACCGGCACGACCACCGGCAGCGCCATGCAGCGCTCGCCCGCCGAGCCGAAGGCCGCGCCGGCGAGGTCGTTGACCACCTGGTCGAGGTCGGCGTCCGGCATGACGATGCCGTGGTTCTTGGCCCCGCCGAACGCCTGCACGCGCTTCCCATTCGCCGTGCCGCGCGAGTAGATGTACTGCGCGATGTCGGATGAGCCGACGAAGCTGATCGCGGCGATGTCGCGGTGGTCGAGGATCGCGTCGACCATCTCCTTGTCGCCGTGAACGACATTGAGAATGCCGTCGGGCAGGCCCGCTTCCTTCATCAGTTCGGCCAGGCGCACCGGGACAGTCGGGTCGCGCTCCGAGGGCTTCAGGATGAAAGCATTGCCGCAGGCGATGGCCATGCCGAACATCCACATCGGGATCATCGCCGGAAAGTTGAACGGCGTGATGCCCGCGCCGATGCCGAGCGGCTGACGCATGGAGTAAACGTCGATGCCGGGGCCGGCGCCCTGGGTATATTCGCCCTTAAGCGCCTGCGGGATGCCGCAGGTATATTCGATCACCTCCAGCCCGCGCTGGATGTCGCCCTTGGCGTCGGCGATCACCTTGCCATGCTCGGCCGACAGGATCTCCGCGAGCTCGTCCATGTGCTGCTCGATCAGTTCCTTGTATTTGAACATGACCCGGGCCCGGCGCTGCGGGTTGGTCGCGGCCCAGGCGGGCTGTGCAGCCTTAGCCGCATCCACCGCGCGCTGCAGGTCGGCGGAGGTGCCGAGGCGGACGCTGGCCTGAACCGCGCCTTCGCTGGGGTTGAACACGTCGGCCGAGCGTTCGCCGCTCGTGAAGCTGCCGCCGCCGATGAAATGGTCGATCTGCCGCATGTCTCTTGTCCTGCCTCAAGTCTATTCTCGCGCGCTCTAGCCACCGGCGTCCGCGAATGCCAGTTGTGCCAGCCGAGGAGATTGCCCGATGCGCCAGTTCGCGTTCCTGCCCGCCCTTCTGCTGTCCACTACCGCCGCCCAGGCGCAGCAGCCGCCAAGGCCCGAAGTCCTGCTCAATCAGGTTGCGTCGCAAGTGCAGCAGCAGCGGCTGTATCGGGACATTCAGAAGCTCGTCAGCTTCGGCACGCGCCATACCCTGTCCTCGCAGACGGACCCTAAGCGCGGCATCGGGGCGTCCGTGCGCTGGGCCGAGGCGGAGATGAAGAAGCTCGGCCTCCAGACCCTTCAGACCTGCGAGACGGTCAGCGGCCGCCGCATCCCCGCGCCCACCCGCCTGTGCAACGCCGTCGCCATCCAGCGCGGCACCGAGCGGCCGAACGACGTGGTGATCATCACCGGCCACATCGATTCGCGGGTCACCGACGTGATGGATTTCACCAAGGATGCACCGGGCGCCAACGACGACGGCTCCGGCACCGCCGCGGTGCTGGAGGCGGCGCGGGTGCTGTCCAGGCGCAAATTCCCCGGCACCATCGTCTATGCGGCGCTCAGCGGGGAGGAGCAGGGGCTTTACGGCGGCAAAGTGCTGGCCGACTATGCCAAGGCGCAGGGCTGGAACGTGGTCGCCAACCTCAACAATGACATCATCGGCAATAGCTGCGGCTCCGACGGGGTCTGCAACGCCAATGCCGTGCGGATCTTCTCCGAAGGGCCACGCTGGCAGGGGCGGGAGGAACTTGCCGCCCGGCAGCGCAGCCTGGGCGGAGAGAATGATTCGCCCTCGCGCAATCTGTCTCGCTTCCTCGATACGCTGGCCGAGCGGCTGCCGGCGATCGGCCTCGACGTCATGCCGATCTGGCGCAACGACCGCTTCGGCCGGGGCGGAGACCATACGGAGTTCCTTAACGTCGGCTATCCAGCGGTGCGCTTTTCGGTGGCGGTGGAGAATTACAACCACCAGCATCAGGACCTGAGGACCGAGGGCGGCGTCGAATATGGCGACACCATCGACAAGATGGACTTCCCCTATCTGACCAAGGTTGTGAGGCTGAATGTTGCAGCACTGGCCGCCCTGGCGAGCGCGCCTCCGCCTCCGGAGCCGACGGTTGAGGGCGCAGTCAGTACGGACACCAAGGTCAGTTGGAATTCCGTGAGCGGCTCTGCGCGCTATGTTATTCGGTGGCGCCGAACCGATCAGAACCAGTGGCAGCAGCAGCAGCCTTTCGAGATCGACAACGCCTTGGTCGCCCGGGCCCGGCGGATACTGCCGGCGACGCCAGCGGGGGCCACCGCAGTTGAGCAGGTGAGCATGAGTGCCACCTTGCCAAGGGTTCGCGTCGACGACTGGGTATTCGGCGTTTCCTCCGTCAGCAAAGACGGCTTCGAAAGCCCCGTCGCTTCGGCTGTCCCCGGCGGCGCGTTCAAGCCCTATGTCGCCCCTCCGCCTGCGCCGGCGGGGCAGTAAGCCGCATTCATTTCGCTCGTCCTGAGCGGAGAGCCGCAGGCTCGTAGTCGAAGGGCGTTGGCACGAGACGACGCCCTTCGACTTCGCTGCGCTCCGCTCAGGACGAGCGGGAAGATGCGAGGTGAAACAAGTTCGGCATGACGGTCGTTCTTGTTCCGGAAGGAACTCTCATGGCCGGCGGCTGGACGCGCGATGGCGCGGTGCAGGATCAGATCGACGACACGGTGAAGGACGCCGTGCTGCGCGCTCGCGCCCTGACGCCGGCGGGGGAGAGCGCGAGCGAGTGCGACGATTGCGGCGAGACCATCCCCAAGAAACGCCGCGACGCGCTGCCGGGCGTCCGCACCTGCATCGCCTGCCAGTCGGAACGCGACAAGGCCGTGCAGCACTCCGCCATCAACCGCCGTGGCAGCAAGGATAGCCAGCTTAGGTGACTCGTCACCCCGGCCTTGAGCCGGGGTCCGCCTTCCTTCATTGCAGCCCCGGAAAGAAAGGCGGATGCCGGATCAAGTCCGGCATGACGACCATTGAGCAATCATGCCTCGCAAACCCGTGCCATCCGGCCTGCCCTCCCGCCAGCAGATCCTCGACTTCATCCAGCAGTCCGGCCAGCCCGCCGGCAAGCGTGAGATTGCGCGCGCCTTCGGCCTGCACGGGCATGACAAGATCATGCTCAAGGCGCTGCTCAAGGACATGGCTGACGAGGGGCTGATCGACGCCTCGCCCGGGCGCGCTTTCCACAAGGCCGGCGGGGTGCCCAAGGTCACCGTGCTGCGCGTCGTCGAGGTGGAGGAGGGCGCGGTCGCGGTGCCCGACAACTGGCAGGGCGAGGGGCCCCCGCCCAAGCTGCGGGTGATCGAGAAGGGGCGGCGCTCAGCGCTGACGCTCAACGACCGCATCCTCGCTCGCACGGAGGAGCGCGGAAAGGGGCATGTCGCCCACCTGATGAAGAAGCTGGCCAAGTCGACCGAGCTGGTGTTGGGCGTTGTTCACCAGGAAGGTGAGGGCGGGCGTTTGTGGTTGAAGCCCGTCGACAAGCGCGAGCGCCGCGAATTCCCGATCAGCGACCTTGGCGAGGCGCAGGTCGGCGACCTGGTGCTGGCTGAGCCGTCCGGCCGACCGCCGCGGGTGTCGGCGCGGGTCGATGCGGTGCTCGGCGACCCCTTCGCTCCACGCAGCTTCAGCCTGATCGCCATCCACAAGCATGGCCTGCCGCATGAGTTCAAGGACGAGACGGTCGAGGAGGCCCGGCGCGTCTCCAAACTGCTGCTTGGCGGGGACCGCGAGGACCTGCGACACCTGCCGATCGTCGCCATCGATCCCGCCGACGCCCGCGACCACGACGATGCCATCTGGGCCGAGCCCCGCGAGGATGGCGGCTGGAACGCGATCGTCGCCATCGCCGACGTCAGCTACTACGTCCGCCCCAACAGCAGCCTCGACCGGGAGGCCCGCCGCCGCGGGAACAGCGTCTATTTCCCCGACCGCGTCGTCCCGATGTTGCCGCATGAACTGTCGTCCGACATCTGTTCGCTGAAGCAAGGGCAGGACCGCGCGGCGCTGGCCTGCCACCTCGTGATCGCCGAAGACGGCACGCTCAAAAGCTGGCGCTTCACCCGCGCCGTGATCCGGGTCGCAGCCAATATCGCCTATGAGGACGCGCAGGCGGCAATTGATCTCGATCGGGCACAATCTTCTCGTTCGTCCCGAGCGCAGTCGAGGGACGTTGACGCGGGAGAACGTGTCTCGACTTCGCTCGACACGAACGGAGATGTGACTGAGGTTTCCTCCTCACCCTGTTCCATGCCCGAGATCGAGCCCGCACCGCCGCCCGTCTCCCCCGAACTCGTCCAAACCGCGCTCAAGCCTCTGTGGTCCTGCTGGGCCGCCCTGCTCGCCGCCCGCAACCGGCGCGAGCCGCTGGAGCTCGACCTGCCCGAGCGCCAGATCAGCCTCGACGAGAAGGGCCGCATCCTGTCTGTGGCCCCGCGCGAGCGGCTCGACGCGCACCGGCTGGTCGAGGATTATATGATCGCTGCCAACGTTGCGGCGGCCAAAGCGCTGGAGGCGAAGAAGGCGCCGGTCATGTACCGCGACCATGAAGCGCCGGGCCGCGAGAAGCTGGTCGCATTGAAGGATTATCTCGCCACCTTCGACCTGGAATTCGCGCTCGGCCAGGTGGTGAAGCCATCCACCTTCAACCGGATCATCGACCGGGTCGGCGACAGCGATGCGAGGCCGGAGATCATGGAGCAACTGCTGCGCACCCAGACCCAGGCCCGCTACTCGCCCGATCCGCTCGGCCACTTCGGGCTGGCACTCGCCAGCTATGCCCATTTCACCTCGCCCATCCGCCGCTACGCCGACCTCCTCGTCCACCGAGCGCTGGTCAGCGCCTACCGGCTCGGCGACGGCGGGTTGCCTCCGGAGGACGTCACTCGCTTCACCGAGATCGGCGAGAGCATCTCCCAGCTCGAGCGCCGCGCGATGGAGGCGGAGCGCGAGACGGTCGACCGCTATGTCGCCGCCTACCTCGCCGATCATGTCGGCGAGCTGGTCGACGCGCGAATCACCGGCGTGCAGCCGTTCGGCTTCTTCGCCACGGTGGAGGGCCTCGGCGGGGATGGGCTGGTGCTCGCCAAGGAACTCGGCAACGAATATTTCCGCTACGACGAGAAGGCCCGCCTGCTGGTGGGCGAGGAGAGTGACGAAACCTACCGCGTCGGCCAACGCCTGAAACTTCGGTTGGTCGAGGCGAGCCCGATCAGCGGTGCGCTGCGTTTCCAGTTGCCGGAAGGCCGCTTCGGCGGCGGTGAAGCCCGGGCATCGCGCGGCGACCGCACCCGACGCCCACCGATGGGCAAGCGCGGGCGCCCGGCCAACATCCGGCACCAGGGCCGAAGCAAACGATAGGGAGAGAAGATTTGGCTCAGCACAAGATCGCCATCATCGTCGGTTCGATCAGGGAAGGTTCGCTCAACCGCAAGGTTGCCCATGCCATCTGCGGCTCGGTTCCGGAGAGCCTGGAATGCCGGATCGTCGAGATTGCCGACCTGCCGCTCTACGACCCCGACCTCGACGACGATCCCCAGCCCGAGGCCTGGCAGCGCTTCCGCCGCGAGATCGCCGAATGTGACGGCGTGCTGTTCGTGACCCCCGAATACAACCGCTCAATTCCCGGCGCGCTCAAGAACGCCATCGACGTCGGCTCGCGCCCCTATGGCAAGAGCGTATTCAGCAAGAAGCCGGCCGCCATCGTCACCGCCTCACCCGGCGCGCTCGGCGGCTTCGGCTGCAACCATCACCTGCGCCAATGCTGCGTGTTCCTCGACATGCCGACCATGCAGCAGCCCGAAGCCTATCTCGGCGGCGTGGCGGACGAGAAGTTCGGGCCGGACGGCTCGGTCACGGACGAAGGCCTGGCCAAGCTGCTGAAGTCGCTCGGCCAGGCCTTTGCCTGCTGGGTCGACCTCATCCACGCCGGCCGGGCGGCGTTGGCCTGATCGTCATTGCAAGGAGCGGAGCGACGACGCAAACCACCTCGCCGCGAGCGGACTGAATTGCTTCGCTGCGCTCGCAATAACACTTACAACTTCGGCAGCGTCACGCCCTGCTGGCCCTGATACTTGCCCGCGCGGTCGGCATAGCTGACCTCGCACGGCTCATTGCCCTTCAGGAACAGGAACTGGCAGGCGCCTTCGTTGGCGTAGATCTTGGCGGGCAGGGGCGTGGTGTTGCTGAACTCCAGCGTTACATGCCCCTCCCAGCCGGGCTCCAGCGGCGTCACGTTCACGATGATCCCGCAGCGCGCATAGGTCGATTTGCCGAGGCAGATGACCAGCACGTCGCGGGGCACGCGGAAATATTCCACCGTCCGGGCCAGCGCGAAGCTGTTGGGCGGGATGATGCAGCAGTCGGTCTTGCGGTCGACGAAGCTGTTGGCGGCGAAGTCCTTGGGGTCGACGATCGCCGAATCGACGTTGGTGAAGATCTTGAACTCGTCCGCCACGCGCGCGTCGTAGCCGTAGGACGACAGGCCGTAGCTGATGCACCCGTCCCGCCGCTGCGCCTCGACGAACGGTTCGATCATGCCGTGGCTCTGGGCCTGCTCGCGGATCCAGCGGTCGGATAGGATGCTCATGGGTGTGGCGTAGCGACTGGCAGCGGTGCGGCCAACCGTTGGTCGCATCCATCGACGGAGTTTTCCGGCGCTTCCCGCACTTATCCACAAAGCTTCCACGGAAAAGGGGCGAGCCGGTCTTCACGCGGGAGCACGGACGGGTAGAAGTTGCAGCATGGCCGAAATCCTTCGTCACCCCGGTGCTGCCAGCGAGCCTCCCGAAGCGCCCACGCTGCCCTCGAACATCGAGGCCGAGGCTGCATTGCTGGGCGCGTTGATGCTGGACAACCGGCTGGTCGAGGACGTGCAGCTGAAGTTGCGATCGGATCACTTCTTCGAACCGCTCCACGGCCGCATCTACGATGCCCTGTTGCGGATGACCGATCGCAACATGATCGCCAATCCGGTGACGCTGCGACCCTTGTTCGAGGCCGACGAGGCCATGAAGGTGGTCGGCGGTCCGGCCTATCTTGCTCAACTGACCGGATCGGGCGCGGCGATCATCGGCGCGCGGGACTTTGCCCAGCAGATCTACGACCTCGCCTTGTTGCGAAGCCTGGTGCAGGTCGGGCGCGATATGGTGGAAGGGGCGCTGGACACGTCGGAAGACGTGCTGCCGCTCGACCAGATCGAGCGCGCCGAAACCGAGCTCTACAAGGTCGCCGAGCAGGGCGGCGGCGAAGGCAAGGTCAAGGCCTTCGCCGAAGCCACCCGCGTGGCGCTGGAGACGGCCGAGAAGGCGCTCAATTCGGGCGGTCACCTCAGCGGCATCACCACCGGCTTCGACAGCATGAACGGCAAGATCGGCGGCATGCACCGGTCTGACCTGATGATTCTCGCCGGCCGCCCCGGCATGGGCAAGACCTCGCTCGCCACCAACATCGCCTTTGCCGCCGCCCAGCGTTTCCTGCGCGACCAGGAAGACGGGATCGAGCCGGCCAAGTCGGCCGGCGCACCGACCGCCTTCTTCAGCCTGGAAATGAGCGCCGACCAGCTTGCCACCCGTATCCTGGCGGAGCAGTCGAACATCTCGTCCGAGAACCTGCGCATGGGCAAGATCAGCCAGGCCGAGTTCCGCAACCTCGCGCGGGCTGCATCGGAACTTCAGGCCCTCCCGCTGTACATCGACGACACGCCCGGCCTGACCATCGCCGGGCTGCGGGCACGCGCGCGCCGGTTGAAGCGGCAGAAGGGGATCGGCTTCATCGTCGTCGACTATCTTCAGCTGCTGCAGGGTACCGGCAAGTCGTCCGACGGCAACCGCGTTCAGGAAATCTCCGAGATCAGCCGCGGCCTCAAGCAGTTGGCCAAGGAACTCGACTTGCCGGTGCTGGCACTGTCGCAGCTCAGCCGTGCGGTGGAGCAGCGCGAGGACAAGCGGCCGCAATTGAGCGACCTGCGCGAATCCGGCTCGATCGAGCAGGACGCGGACATGGTGTGGTTCGTGTTCCGCGAGGATTATTACGTCATGGCCAAGGAGCCGAAGCGTCCGATGGAGGGCGACGACCCGAAGGTGTTCGAGGCGCACGATCAGTGGCGCCTGGACGTCGAGCGGGTCTACGGCCTGGCCGAGGTGATCGTCGCGAAACAGCGCCACGGCGCGACGGGCAAGGTGAAGCTGAAATTCGACGCCGAGGTCACCCGCTTCAGCGATCTGGCCGACGAAGCCTACCTGCCCGAGATGCGCGGCGGCTGAGGGTTCCCGGGGGCGGGGACGGGCGGGTCGGCGTACCGCAAGCGCCGGCCCGCCCATGTCGTTTCGTCGTGGAGCGATTAAAAACTTACGGCTGCAAGCCTGCAGAATTCGCGAACGCCCGTCGTTAGTTGGAAGCTCAGTCTTCCAGCATGTTGGGGTCCTTTAACCCCTCGCCAATGCTGGCGCGCGCAATCTCCGCTTCGCTGCTGGTGACTGGATAGGCGCAATAATCCGCGGCATAGAAGGCGCTTGGCCGGTGATTGCCCGACAGGCCGACGCCGCCGAAGGGCGCGTTCGACGGGGCGCCATTGGTCGGCTTGTTCCAGTTGATCACACCCGCGCGGACGTTCGCCCAGAATTTGTCGTAAAGCTGGGGGGATCCGCCGATCAGGCTGGCGGCCAGGCCGAACCGCGTGTTGTTCGCCTCGTCGATGGCGGTATCGAACTCCGCCACCCTGATCAGCTGAAGCACCGGTCCGAACAATTCTTCGTCCGGCAGATTCTCGATGCCGGTCACATCGATCAGCGCAGGGGTAAGGAACGCAGTGCGCTCGTCCGGCCGGTCCAGGCGACGGATCACCCGGCCGCCACGGATCATCAGGTCCAGGAACTGCTCCTGCAAGTGATCGGCCGCGGCCACGTCGATGACCGGACCCATGAAGGGCTGCGGGTCGCCGTGGGGTTGTCCGACGATGATCCGGTCGAGCAGCTTCAGGATGGAAGCGACCAGGTCGTCGGCTTCGCTTTCCTGCACGATCAGGCGGCGGGCGGCAGTGCACCGCTGTCCGGCCGACAGATAGGCCGATTGCACTGCGATGACTGCGGCCGCCTCGACGTCCTTGGCGTTCCAGACCACCAGCGGATTGTTGCCGCCAAGCTCAAGCGCGAGAATCTTGTGCGGTGTCTCGGCGAATTGCCGGTGCAGGGCCATGCCGGCGCGGGCGGAGCCGGTGAATAGCAGACCGTCGATCCCATCCTGTCCCGCCAGCGCCCGACCCTCATCGGGCCCTCCGATCAGAAGGCGCACGACACCCTCGGGAATGCCCGCCTCGTGCAGGCAGTCGACCAGCAGGGCGCCGGTCGCCGGGGTCTTTTCCGATGGCTTGAAGACCACCGCGTTGCCGGCGATCAGCGCCGGGATGATGTGTCCGTTCGGCAGGTGGGCAGGGAAATTATACGGCCCCAGCACTGCCAGGACGCCATGTGGCTTGTGCCGAACCGCAACCTTGCTCCCCAGCGCCCCTTCGAGCCGACGTGTCGGCGTTCTCTCCGAATAAGCGTTGATCGAGATGTCGACTTTGTTGATGACGGCGCCGACTTCGGTCGTGGCTTCCCACAAAGGCTTGCCCGTCTCGCGCGCGATGAGGTCGGCGAATTGCGCCTCGCGGGCGCGGACGACATTGGCGAAGCGGCGCACCGCCTCCATCCGGAAGGACACCGATTGCGCCGCCCAACCTGGCCATGCGGCGCGGGCGGCAGCGACCTCGGCGGCGGCATCGCCCACCGGGCCGGACCATAGCTCCGCGCCAGTCGCCGGCTCGTACGAAACTAGCAGTTCGCTCATCCGCCCTCCCTGTCGCGCCGTCTCCGAGCATGGGGCGCGGGCAAGGTCAAGGGCGGCCCGGGGCGTCGGCGCGATAAGCATCGCCCATGCGGCGGATGGCGGCGATTTTCTGCTCGAATGGCGACCAGTCGTCGTCAGTGGCGATGCGCTCCCAGATCGCCTCGACCTCTTCGATGTGCATGGAACAGGGCCGATCGTCCGACCAGTAAGGGTGGCCGGCCGGCTGCTCCCGGCCCTCCAGCTGCTGCGCCAGCGACCGAAACACTTCGCCTTCATATTCGGCGCGCTCAGGAACTCGGCCGCCGCGCCAGTCGAAGAAGAAGCGATCGATCGTGGCCGTTCGCAGGGCCAGAGCCTGAATGATGGTTCGAGCAAGCGTCCGATCGCCGTCGCCGTCCGCCTGGCAAACGCCCAGCCGCCGCAGCAGGGCAGCAGCGAGCGCGCGATGGAAGCGGTCGGCCCAGTCTTCAAGGATCGCGCTCAACGCCGGTGGGTCGGCGATCAACGCGAGGCAGCCGGCCAACTGCGCGACGTCCCACTGGATCGCCTCGGGCTGACGACCGAACGCATACAGGCCGCTCTGGTCGAAATAGGCGGCGGTGAAGCCCGTGTCCCATTCGGGCGTAAAGCGCCACGGGCCATAATCGAAGCTTTCACCGGTGATATTGATGTTGTCGCTGTTGAGTACTCCATGGACGAAACCCGCCGCCAGATAGCTCGCGGCTAGGCCGGCCGTCGCGGCGGCAACCAGATCGAACAATCGGAGTGCGTCCGCGGCGTCGTCGCCGCTCGGCTGTTCATCATAAAGCTGCGCAAGGCAGTAGCGCGTCAGCTGCGCAAGATCGGCCACTTCCTCGAAATAGGCGAGGCGCTGGAAGGTGCCGATCCGGATATGGCTGTGGCTGAGGCGGGTCAGCACCGCCGACCGGGTTGGGGAGGGCTCGTCGCCGCGACTAAGCGCCTCGCCCGTTTCGAATACGGCAAAGCTCTTGCTGGTGTTGACGCCAAGCGCCTCCAGCATCTCCGTCGCCAGCACCTCCCGGACCGCGCCTTTCAGGGTGAGGCGTCCGTCGCCGAAGCGGCTGTAGGGCGTCTGGCCCGACCCCTTCGTGCCAAGGTCCAGCAGGCGACCGTCGCCTCCCCGCAACTGAGCGAAGAGAAAGCCGCGGCCATCGCCGATCTCGGGATTATAGGAGCGGAACTGATGCCCATGATAGCGCAGCGCCAATGGTTCCGGCAGGTTGTCGGGAAGCGGCTCGAACCGATGAAAGTGCGCCGCCCAGTCGACCTCGCCCAAGCCCACCGTCTCGGCGGCGCGCCGATTGAGGAAGCGAGGGACGGCCGCCGGAAACTCGGCCGGCTTCACTGGGTCGAAGAACGCGGGCCCGAGCTGTAAAATCGCCGGATCGGGTCGATAGGCTTGCGCTTGGGGCATCTGGTCCTGATAGGGGGCTGGTCACAACAGGGGAAATACGCGTGGCAGCGTACGAGGATCGCTTCTTCAACAGCGCTGACGGCGTTCGGCTCCATTATCGCGATTATCAAGGCGGCTCGGCCGATCAGCCGCCGATCCTGTGCCTGCCCGGCCTGACCCGGAACGGGCGCGATTTCGAGCCGATCGCCGAGCATGTCGGCGGCAGGTGGCGGCTGATCGCACTCGATTTCCGCGGCCGTGGGATGAGCGATCCCGACCCCGATCCCATGCGCTATCACCCCAAGACCTATGTGTCCGACGTGCTGAAATTGCTCGATCAGCTCGGCATTGCGGACGCGCTTTTCATCGGCACCTCGCTGGGCGGGCTGGTCACCATGTTGCTGGCCGCGACCGACGAGGAGCGGATCGCGGGCGCGCTCATCAACGACATCGGCCCGGAGGTCGACCCGCGGGGAATCGAGCGCATCCGGACTTATGTCGGCAAGCCGGCGACGTGGAACAGCTTCTCCGACGCCGCCAGCAACTTCGCCGAGCGAATGGGCGACGTTTATCCGCGATGGGGCGAAGCAGAGTGGAAGCGATTTGCCCGGCGGACCTGCCGGGAGGAAGACGGCACGGTCTTCCTCGATTACGACATGGCGATCGCCAAGCCATTCGGCGAAGCCAATGAAGGTACGCAGCCCAATCTGTGGCCGCTGCTGGCCGGCCTCGGCGGCAAGCCGGTCACGGTCCTGCGAGGCGCGACCAGCGATCTGTTCGCGGCCGATGTCGCCGAGCGGATGATCGGAGAGCTGGGCGACGAAGCAGAGCTGGTGACGATCGCCGACGTTGGGCACGCGCCTAGCTTCGACGAGCCCGAATCGCTTCAGGCGCTCGACCGATTGCTCGAGCGGGTGCTGGCTAGGCGCTGATCCGGCGCAGCTTGTCGAGCGCCGGCTCCATGCCCTCTTCCTGGGCGATCGTACCAACGAACTTGCCGTCGCGTCCGAACAGCAGGACCGATGCGCCATGGTCGACCGTGTAGCCGTCCGGAGCGTCTTCGTCCTTCACCCTGGCCTGGTAGATGGCATGCTGCTTCGCCACCCGGTCGATCTGCTCGCGGGTGCCGGTCAGGCCGATGATCGGCGTGTCGAACAGCTGGGCGTATTTGCCGACGTCCTCGGGCGTGTCTCGCTCGGGGTCGACCGAGACGAATACGATCTGGAAGGCGCCATCTCCCTTGCCCAGGCGCTGTCGCAACTGCGCCAAGCGGCCGAGCGTGTTGGGGCAGACGTCCGGGCAATTGGTGAAGCCGAAGAACAGCGCGTAAGGCTTGCCCGCAAGCGCTTCGGCGCTGTTGAACGGCCGACCGTCGGCCCCGGTCAGGGTGAACGGTCCGCCAAGGGTAAAGCCAGGCATTCCGGGTTCGGCCCGGGTCAGGGTCGTCTGGCCCAGCTGTGGCTCCGGGCGGAGCAGCAGAAAGGCAAGCGCCACTGCGCCGAGCGCCACCAACGCCCAGATCGCCAGGCGGACCTTTTGCAGGGTCGTCCGCGGCGGATTAATGACGGGCGTGTCCGGCATTGGGGGCACTCATCTGAATTGCAATGGAGGTCTCAACGAGGCCCGCGCGCTGAAAGCGGAGGGTCAGCGGCAAGCGGCTGCCTGGCTTCAATTGCGCGCGGAGACCCGTCAGCATGATGTGGAGGCCGCCAGGCTTCATCTGGATCATGCCGTCCTGTGCGATCGGCTGGGCATGCGCGGCGCGCATTCGCATGACGCCACCCGCGGTGCTGGTCGCGTGAAGGGTCGCGCGGGCCGCGACGGGGCTCAAGACCGCCAGCAGCCGGTCGGCGCCGGGACCCGCATTGTGGATCGACAGATAAGCCACCGACCCGGCCTGGCCAGCAATGGTTGCCCGCGCCCAGCCACCGACGTGGAACGTGGGCGCCTGTGCGACAGCTGGAACCGCGAACGCCACAGCAGCGGCGGCGAGAAGGATGAAACGCATGATCGGCGCTATCTAGGGGGCTAGTCCGGCCGGGTCCAGATGAAGGCAGCTGCCATCGAACAGATCGCCACCGGCACCAATAGCAGCGGCAAGGGCAGGAGCCATGTGCTTACCGCGACGCTCGCGGCAAGCGCCAGGGATGCCGCCCACTTTCCGGGGCGGCTGATCGCTCCCCGCTGACGCCAGCTGCAGATATGCGGTCCGACGGTCGGGTGGCGGAGAAGCCAGGCTTCCAGCCGCGGATCCGACCGGCCGAAGCACCAGGCGGCAATGATCCAGAATACGACGGTAGGCAGCAAAGGCACCACCATCCCGATCGTACCAACCGCCAGGAACAGGCCGCCCGCGGCGAGGTAGAGCGCCCGCCGCACCTCCTCAGTCTTCGGGTGCGACCGTGACCGCAATGCCGTCGAGCGTGTCGTCGAGTATGATCTGGCACGACAGGCGACTGCCGGGCTGCCGAACGTCGCTCATGTCGAGCAGCTCATCCTCGTTCGGTCGCATCGGCGCCAGTGCGGCCAGCCATTTGTCATCGACATAGACGTGGCAGGTCCCGCACGAGCAACAGCCGCCGCACAGCGCAAGGACTTCCTCGATCCCGCCGCCGCGCAGATTCTCCATCAGCGACCGACCGCTTTGACCGGTCAGTTGCCTCGTCCGTCCGTCCCGCGTCGTAACCGCGATCGACGGCATGGTCAGCCGAGCGCCTCGACGATGGTCACATTGGCGATCCCCCCGCCTTCGCACATTGTCTGAAGACCGAAGCGCTTGCCGCGCTTCTTCAGGGCATGAAGCAGGGTCGTCATCAGCTTGGTGCCGCTGGCGCCCAGCGGGTGGCCAAGCGCAATGGCGCCGCCGTTGACGTTCAATCGCTCCGGATCGCCGCCGATCTCCCGCAACCAGGCGAGGGGAACGGGGGCAAAGGCCTCGTTCACTTCATAAAGGTCGATGTCCTCTATCTTCCGCCCGGACCGTTCCAGCGCGCGCCGGGTGGCCGGGATCGGCTCCATCAGCATGATGACCGGGTCGCCGGCGGTGACGGTCAACTGATCGACCCGGGCAAGCGGGGTCAGACCGTGGTCCTTCAGCGCCCGCTCGCTCACCACCATGACGCCCGAGGCGCCGTCGCAGATCTGGCTGGCGTTACCGGCGGTGATGACGCCGTCAGGCGTGAGCGTCTTCAGGCCGGCGAGCCCTTCCAGCGAGGCGTCGGTCCGAACTCCCTCGTCGCGGCTATGCCGCACCCTGTTCCCCTCGGAATCGGTGATTTCCAGCGCAACGATCTCATCATCGAAGTCACCGCGTCCGGCGGCTGCGGCTGCGCGACGGTGGCTTTCCAGCGCAAAGCCGTCGAGCTCCTCGCGGGTCATCCGGTAATTTCGGGCGATCATCTCCGCGCCGGTGAACTGGCTGAATTCGTTAACGCCGTAGCGGTCCTTGATCGACTGAGGCCAAGGACCGATGCCGATCCCGGCCTGCATCGGAAGGAGCACGGGCAGGCCCATCGGCACGCGCGTCATGCTCTCGACCCCAGCCGCGATCACCACGTCCTGGGTGCCGCTCATCACCGCCTGGGCGGCGAAATGGAGCGATTGCTGGGATGACCCGCACTGGCGATCGATGGAGACGGCCGGAACGCTGTCGGGCAGTTTCGAGGCCATCACCATGTTGCGCCCGATGTGAAAGCTTTGCTCGCCGACCTGTCCCACGCAGCCGGCGATGACGTCCTCGATGGCCGCGGGGTCCACGCCCGTACGGTCGACCAATGCATTGAGCACCTGCGCGCCGAGGTCGGCGGGATGCCAGTCCTTGAGCGCGCCGCCGCGCTTGCCTCCGGCAGTTCGGGCGGCAGCGACGATGTAAGCTTCGGCCATGATCACCTGCGAATGGAAAACCCAACTCAGGAACCACTAGAGCAACCGAAGGGCCGCTCCAAGGGCAGGGATCAGGCGGGGCCGGCGGTCACCAGAACCAGCGGCGCTTGGTCCGCATGGCCAGCCTGGGATACGCGGCGCGGGCCTTTTCCGACAGCAAGGCCTGCCGGACGGCGAAGACGGATGTCGCAACGTTCGCGCGTTCGGCGGTGAACGCTTCCGGCACGTTCGAAACGAAGCCGGCCGCCTGGATGGCGAATACCATCGGCTGCCCGTTCTTCTCGATGAACAACGGGCTGCCGGACGACCCCGGATGGGCCGCGCAATCGTTCAGCCATCCGTTTGCCGCGACGGCGCGGATGCGGCAGTCGGGGTCGACCATCAGCCGGCGCACGTCGCTTGGGAAACCGACCGCAGCCAGCTTGCCGCCCGCCTGAAGAATTGCCCCTGGGTCGCTTAACGGATCGGCTGCCAGCTGGACCACCGGGGCATCGTCGAGGCAGCGGTCGAGACGCAGCAACAGCCAGTCGCTGGAAAAGTCCGCCGGGTTCTGACGCCGCTCCATGTGGCCGGCCCGAACGGCGCGAGCGTTCACCCGATCGTTCCCAAGCAAAAGCTGGGCCTGTTGGCCGATCGGATCGGAATTGGCGCTGATCAGGTGCTGGGCCGTCACGGCATAGCAGGCATCGACCAGGAAAACGGTCGTCTGCCGGTCGGCGTAAACGCCCGTTCCGATGGTACCCGAGTGCAAGGATCCGGTCCGAACCGGCACCCGGTCGTCCGCGTCGAACACCGTCGCAGCGCAAACCGACGATTGCACCAGCGCGATGGCAAGGAGACAGCGGAACATGTGGACAACTCCGGTTGCGTATCCGGAGGGTCTAGCCAGAAGTCCTTACCAGGCCGTTTAGCCTGCCAGCGCCAAGGCGTCGTCGCTCGACCTGTCGAGGGGGGGCTTGTGCGGAAAGATGGAGGCCCGAGCCGGAATCGAACCGGCGTGCAAGGATTTGCAGTCCTCTGCGTAACCACTCCGCCATCGGGCCGTGCGGGAGGGCGCAGTGGCCGCGCCGCGCGCATCTGTCAACGATTCTCGACACAGCTGGCCTGGCCTTCGACCAACGAACATTCGTTCGCTTGAGGCTTGCCCCCACCCCCGTGTAAGGACGATTGCCAAGCGGCTGTGCTACTGAAATAAGACAGCTACTGACAGAGGATGAGAATGGATTACGAGAAGGCCCGCCGAGCGATGATCGACAGCCAGTTGCGGCCGGAGGCGGTCAGCGACCCGCTGGTGATCGCCGCGATGGCGAGCGTCCCGCGCGAGCGCTTTGTTCCCGAAGACGCACGGCCCATCGCCTACATGGACCGGCCGGTGCCGCTGGGGGAGGGAAAGTTCCTCAATCCGCCCGCCACGCTCGGGCGGATGCTGACGGAAATCGAGGCCCGACCGGGTGAGCGCGCGCTGGTGATCGGGCCTGCTGCCGCCTATGCCGCCGCGGTGTTGGCGCAGATGGGCCTTAATGTCCGCCTGGTGGATGAGGGCGACCTCACCCAGGGCCTGGCGGGCGGTGGTCCGTATGATGTCATCGTCATCGACGGCGCAGTCGAATTCATCCCCGACGCCATCGTCGCGCAGCTCAGCGAGGGTGGACGGCTTGGGGCCTGCCTGATCGAGAACGGGGTTCAGCGACTGGTCATCGGCCGCAGCGCAGGGGCCGGATTCGGCGTCAGGTCGATCGCCGATGCCTCGGCGGCTCCGCTGCCCGGATTCTCCCGCCCGCCGGTTTTCACCTTCTAGGAGCCTGTCCCAGTGAAGCATCTTCTTGCCACCGTGGCGCTTGGCGCCCTGGTCGTGCCGGCGCCGGCGAGTGCCGACACGCTACGGGAGGCGCTGGTGGCGACCTACCGCGCCAATCCGACCCTCAACGCGCAGCGTGAATCCCTCCGGGCAACGGACACCACCGTCGCTATCGCGCGGGCGGCCGGCCGTCCCCAGGTTGCAGCGTCGGTTGGGGTCAACCGTGATCTCACCCGCTCCGGGATCCTCGACAACGGGAGCAGCAAGGGCCCGCAGCTTTCGGGCGGCGTGGACCTCAGCCTGCCGCTGTTCCAGGGCGGGCGGGTGCGCAATTCGGTCCGGGCGGCGCAGACGCGGGTGGAGGCCGGTCGCGCCACGCTGCGCGCGGTGGAGGGTGACATCTTCACCGAAGCGGTCGCCGCCTACATGGACGTTATTCGCGACCGCGCCATCGTGGAACTGAACGAAAACCAGATCCGCGTTCTCACCACCAACCTCGAAGCAACCCGCGACCGGTTCGAGATCGGAGACGTCACTCGCACCGATGTCGCTCAGTCGGAAGCACGCCTGAGCCTGCAGCGGTCGCAGCTTGCCACCGCCCAGTCGCGGCTTGCCGCAAGCGAGGAGAATTATCGTCGGGTCGTCGGTCGCCGACCCGACGCGCTTGCCCCGCCGCCGCCGCTGCCGCCGTTTCCGGCAACTGCCGATGAGGCGGTCCGCATCGCGCTGGTGCAAAACCCCGACATCATTGCCACGGTTCGGCAGGCGCAGGCCGCGGGGCTGGACGTCCGGGTCGCTCGTGCCGATCGTCTCCCGACCGTATCGGGGGTCGTGTCCGGCACCTACGTGAACACCATCTCCGGCGACGTAGGCACCGACTTCACGACGGGACGGAGCCTGCCTCGGGCAGGTACCGAAACCAGTATCGGCCTCAACACTCGCATTCCGCTTTACCAGGGTGGCGCTCCGGCGGCTCGCATCCGGCAGGCGCAAGCGGTGCAGAGCCAGCTGCTGGAGCAGACCATCGGTACTGAGCGCGCGGTGGTCGCCAACGTCCGCTCGGCTTTTGCGGCATATGACGCGGCGCAGCGGGCGATTGCGTCCAACCAGGTTGCTGTATCGGCCAATGAACTGGCGCTGGAAGGCGCGCGCGCGGAACGTACGGTGGGCACACGCACGGTGCTGGAAGTGCTGAACGCCGAGCAGGAGTTGCTGAACGCGCAGGTCCAACTCGTGACCGCTAGGCGGGATGCGTATGTCGCCGGGTTCCAGCTGCTGAACTCCATGGGGCAGGCCGAGGCCGATGACCTCGGCTTGGAGGGGGGAGCGCTGTACGATCCCACCGGCAATTATCGCCGGGTCTCCGGATCCTGGAGCGATTGGTCGGGCGAACGCCCGCGTGATCCTGCGTCCACCCGCACTCCAACGGCGTCCGAACTGCCGGCGAGCCCGCCGGCGGGGGTGGCCCAGCCCCCGCGATAAGCATAAGATCGTGTCCATGCAGGACCGCCAAGACCCATCGATGGAAGACATCCTCGCCTCGATCAAGAAAGTGATCCAGGAGGAAAAGGATCTGCGCGTCACTCCGGTACGGCGGAGAGAGGCGGAGGCGGAGGGGGCAGAAACCCCAACCGACGAGGTGCTGGAGCTCGACGAACTGGTCGCGGAGGAAGAGGTCGAGATGGCTTTGCCGGAAGTCGACCTCGGCCCCCCGCTGGTTTCCTCCGACGCTGCCGAGATCGCACGGGAGAAGCTGGTCACCTTGCAGCAGGTAGCCGCCACTGCTCCGCCGCCGCAGCCGAACCCGCTTGAAGCGATGGTCCGGGAAATGCTTCGCCCGGTTCTGAAAGACTGGCTGGACCAGAACCTGCCGGCCATAGTCGATGAGCATGTGAAGCGGGAAATCAGCCGGATAACTGGCCAGGGTTTCTGACGAGGCCGCGCGCAGGAGGTAGCCTCTTGCGCACCGGCGCGGCGCTGCTACCCCTCCTTGCCATGATCCACACCCGCTTGCTCGCCGCCGTGGCCCTTGCCGCACTCGCTATCCCTGCAACGGTCGAAGCCCGGCCGATGACCGCGACCGACCTGCAGTCGATGCGCCGCCTGGGCGCGGCGGAAGTCTCGGCCGATGGACGGACAGCCCTGTTCACCATCTCCCAGAGCGATCTTGCCGCCAATCGGCGCATCAATCCCCTCTACACTCTGGACCTCACCAGGCGCGGCGCCCAGCCACAGCCGGTGGCCGCGCTCGCCAACACCAACGCCAATAGTGCGGTGTGGGGACCGGACGGTGCAGTCTGGTTCATGATGAAGGCCGGTGAACGCGATCAGCTTCACCGCATGGCGATCGGCGGCGCGCCCGAGAAGGTCAGCGACTTTCCGGTCGACATCTCCGGCTTCAAAATCTCTCCGACCGGCGACCGAGTGATCATCTGGGCGGACCGGCCGGACTGCCCCGACCTCGTCTGCGCCGCGACCACCTTTGCGGCCAAGGGCCCGGGGACAGGCCAGGTGTTCGACCAGTTGTTCGTGCGACACTGGGATACGTGGGCCGAGCCGGGCACACGTTCGCGCATCTACAGTTTTCCGCTGGCCAACGGCCGGATCAGCGGGCCGGAGGTTCGCCTCACCGGCCAGCTGGTTGGCGATACGCCTTCCAAGCCGTTCGGCGGCGGCGAGGAGATCGACTGGAGCAAGGATGGGCGAACGATCTTCTTCGCCCTTCGCGAGGCGGGACGGATCGAGCCTACGTCGACCAACTTCGACATCTTCTCCGTTCCTGCCGACGGTTCCGCGCCGCCGACCAACCTGACCGATGCGAACGATGCGGTCGATAACCTGCCCACCGTCTCACCGGATGGCCACACGCTGGCCTACGTGGCCATGGCGCGCCCGACCTACGAGGCGGATCGGCAGGTGTTGATGCTGCGCGATATCGCCACGGGCCGGACCCGAGCGCTGACGCAGGGGTGGGACCGGTCGGTCGCATCCATCGCTTGGGCCCCGGATGGCCGTAGCATCATTGTCGATGCGCAGGACACACTGGAAAACCCGCTGTTCCGCGTGGATGTGGCGAGCGGGCGGGTGACCCGGCTGACCCGTGAGGGGACCGCGCATAACGCCCGGCCGCTTCGCGACGGGAGCATCCTGTTCGCAATGAATTCCGTGCAGAAGCCAGACGATCTGTACCGGCTGGATAGACGCGGCCGCACGACCCAGTTGACCAACGTCAACGTCGCGCGGTTGGCCGAACTCGATGCGGTGGCGTTCGCCAAATGGAGCTTTGCCGGCGCCAACAACGACCAGGTCTGGGGCTATACCTTGAAGCCTGCAGGCCCCGCCACCGCCGCGGCGCGGCTGCCGGTGGCGTTCATCATCCACGGAGGTCCGCAAGGCAGCTTCAACAACAGCTGGTCCTACCGCTGGAACCCGCGGGTCTTCGCGGGCCCGGGCTATGCGGTGGTCAGCGTCGATTTCCATGGCTCTACCGGATATGGGCAGGCCTTTACCGATAGCATCAACAAGGACTGGGGCGGCAAGCCGCTGGAAGACCTGCAGAAGGGCTGGGCCTTCGCGCTCAGCCGCGACGCGCAATTGGACGGCAATCGCGCCTGCGCGCTGGGCGGCAGCTACGGCGGTTACATGACCAACTGGATTGCAGGCCGCTGGCCGGATGCGTTCAAGTGCCTGGTCACTCACAACGGCATCTTCGACACCCGATCGATGGGCTACATGACCGAGGAATTGTGGTTCACCGAATGGGAAAATGGCGGGCCTCCGTACCAGGTGCCTCAGGAATATGAGCGCTGGAACCCGCTCAATCATATCGGGAACTGGAAAACGCCGAACCTGATCGTGATCGGCGATCGCGATTACCGCGTGCCCTATACCCAAGGGATCGGCGCCTTCACTGCGCTGCAGCGGCGAGGCGTGCCGAGCCGCCTGCTGCGCTTCCCGGATGAAAACCACTGGGTGCTGAAGCCGAACAACTCCATCCAATGGTACGCCGAGGTCCAGCGCTGGATGGACCAGTGGACCGCACCGGCCGCAGCGCAGTAGGCCTCTTCCCAACGGACCCGTAACGAGTCATGCTGCAGCCTTTCATCGGGAGGACTGGGGCATGTTCTCATTATTCGTCATCGCGCTTGCTGCCGCGCCGACGGCGGGAGCGATCGATTCGTCTCGTTCGGCCTTCGTCGGCTGCCTGCGGGAAGCGGCCAGCACGGCCAAGCCGCCGGAGGTGCCGGTGGACGGGTTTGCCGCCTATGCCAAGGGACGGTGCACCGCCCAGGAAGAAGCCTTGAAGTCGGCCATGATCGCCTTCGACATCAAGAACGGCGCCAGCCGCAGGTCTGCGGCGGAAGGGGCGCAGTTCACCATCGACGATTTTATCGAGACCGCGCGCGGGAATTACGCCGCGCGCAATAGTAATTAGGCGGCGATCTCGACCAGAATGCGGTCGAGCAACAGGCGGCCGCCCGGCTCCAGGCGAAGGAGGCCTGGTTCACGCTTGAGGAGCCCCAAAGCCTCAAGGCGAGCAACCGCCGCGTCGTCCACCAAGGGACGGGAGAATCGGCGGGCAAGCGCGTCCGGATCGATTCCGTCCCGTAACCGCAGCCCCATCACAAGGGCTTCCGAGGCGGCCTCTGCGGAGCTGAGGAGCTCCTCTTCGGCCAGGCCATGACCGTTGCGGGCAATGGCCGACAGGAAGTTTTCCGGCTTGCGATGGCGCGCTGTACGCATGCCCAGGCGACGGCCATGGGCGCCGGGTCCGATCCCGGCATATTCGCCATAACACCAGTAGGCGAGGTTGTGCCGGCTTTCCTCCCCCGGTCGGGCATGATTGCTGGTCTCGTAGCCGGGCAGCCCGGCGGCCTCGGTCACGGCATCCGTCAACTCGAACAGGTCGGCCGCCTGGTCGGTATCGAGCGGCTCGAACTTGCCAGCCGCATGCAAGGCTGCGAAGCGCGTCCCCGGTTCGATGGTAAGCTGGTACAGGGACAAGTGGCCTGTGCCCAGCGCCAGCGCCTTGCCAAGCGTCCCGACCCATTGGTCTGGCGATTGGCCCGGCAGGGCATAGATGAGATCGAAGCTCACCCGGTCGAAATGTCCCTGGGCCGTATCCAGCGCGGCAAGGCCTTCGGCGGCGGAATGGGTCCGCCCGAGGAAACGCAGCTGTTGATCGTCGAACGACTGAATGCCGAGGCTGACCCGGTTGACGCCGGCGAGCGCCAGGTCCGCGAACCGCGCCGCTTCCACGGAGCTGGGATTCGCTTCCAGCGTGATTTCCAGGTCCGGCGCGGCGAGCCAGCTGTTGGTGGCGGCTTCGATCACGGCCTCGACGATCGCCGGATCCATCAGCGAGGGCGTGCCTCCACCAAAGAAGATGCTGGTCAGGCGCCGCCCGGACAGGAGTGCTGCTTCATGGGCAAGGTCGCGCAGCAGCGCGTCGCGCCAGATCGACTGGTCGATGCTGTCGCGGACATGGCTGTTGAAGTCGCAATAGGGGCATTTGCTGACGCAAAACGGCCAATGGACATACAGAGCGAGTGCATCGGGATCAGCACGCGGCGGCGTTTCAACTTGGACAACCTGGACATTACGTCCCCCATGGATGGGCCCCCGGCACGATCCGCCGGGCGCTTCGGTCGAGGTGGAAAGGGAGACAGGGCGATCCATGACGAGGCGCTCCTTAGCCGAAATGCTCCATTGTAGGACAGAAATTCAACGGCATGGCGGCGACGAAGCCTTAACCATGGGCGGTGCAGAATTGGGTCATGAAGACCCTCGTCGCCGCTTTCGTGTTTGCGTCTCTGGCTACCGCCGCTGGGTCGGCCGTGACGCCGTCAATGCCGAGCCCCAACTGGCCTGCACCCGCGGACCGCGGGGATGCGCTGCTGCAGAGTACGGCGCTACGCCTCCATAACCATGCCCGCGGCCGGTTCGGAGTGCCGCCGGTCAGCTGGAGCCCGATGCTCGCGGCCGAGGCGCGGGCCTATGCCCAGAAGATGGCGGCGACCGGCGTCTATGGCCATGACACGACCGCCGGGCGGCGCGCCAAGATGGGCGAGAATCTATGGCGGGGTCAGCGGGGCATGTTCAGCTACGACGTGATGATCGGGTTGATGGTGGACGAAGTCGAGCATTTCGTGCCGGGCGTTTTTCCCAACAACGCCCGCAATGGTGCATGGCACACCGTTGCGCACTATACGCAGATCATCTGGCCGACGACGACGGAAATTGGCTGTGCCGTGGCGTCCAGCGCCAGCACCGATTACCTGGTGTGCCGCTACGCGCCGACCGGCAACAAGGACGGTGTCGCGCTGGTGCCGAACGCCAGCGGAGTGCAGATGGCCGGGGGACGCGACTGACTGCGCGCACCGTCACGCGGCCATGTCGTCAGCGCCGCCTGGTCGTTCCCACCCAAGCCACCAGCTTCTCGAACGCTGCCGCCCGGTGGCTGATCGAATGCTTCTGGCTGGGCTCCATCTCGCCGAAGCTGAGGTCGTAGCCCGCCGGTACGAACATCGGATCGTAGCCGAAGCCCTGGCTGCCGCGCGGCGGCCAAACCAGGGTGCCGTGGACCTTTCCTTCGAAACTTTCGGCCTGGCCGTCGTCAGGCCAGGCCAGCGCGAGCGCACAGACGAAGTGCGCATCGTGGCTGGCGTCGGGACCGACTGCCTGAACCTCGTCCCAGACTCGCTGCATGGCCCGATCCCAGTCTCGGTTGCCGGACGCGTCCTCGGCCCAACGCGCGGAATGGATGCCGGGACGGCCGCCGAGGGCCTCCACCACGAGGCCGCTGTCGTCGGCGAGGGCGGGCAGACCGGAAAGGTCCGCGGCCTGACGCGCCTTCAGGTCGGCATTATCGACGAACGTGGTCCCGGTCTCTTCCGGCTCCGGCAGATCGAGCTCCGCCGCGCCGACGCACTCGATTCCGAACGGGAGCATGAGGTCGCGGATTTCGCGAAGCTTGCCGCTGTTGTGGGTCGCAATGACCAGTTTGGGACCAAGCTTCCTCACCGGCCGACCGCCTTCAACTGCGCCGCGAAAATCTCGTTACAGCCCATTCGTGCGAGCCGCAGCAGACGCAGCAGGCCTTCCTCGTCATAGCATTCGCCTTCGGCAGTCACCTGCGCCTCGCAAATACCGCCATCTGCCGTCAGCACGAAGTTTCCGTCACAGCCGGCGTTCGAATCCTCGATATAATCGAGGTCGAGCACCGCCGTTCCCTGGTGGAAGCCGCAGGAAACGGCCGCCACCTGGGTCGTGATCGGGTCCGTTGCCAGCTTCAGTCCGTCGACCGCTAACCGCAGTGCAACCCACGCGCCCGAGATTGCTGCCGTACGAGTGCCGCCGTCGGCCTGGATGACGTCGCAATCGAGGACGATCTGCCGTTCGCCGAGCTTCGGCAGGTCAGTCACCGCGCGGAGCGAACGACCAATGAGGCGTTGGATTTCCTGGGTGCGCCCCGACTGCTTGCCCTTGGCCGCTTCGCGCGTACCGCGGGTATGGGTGGCGCGAGGCAACATGCCATATTCGGCGGTGACCCAGCCCTGTCCCTTGCCCCGCAGGAACGGCGGCACCTTTTCCTCGACCGAAGCCGTGACCAGCACGCGCGTGTCGCCGAAGCTGACAAGGCAGCTGCCCTCCGCATGACGAGTGAAGCCGGGTTCGAAGGACAAGGCACGCATCTGGTCGGGCGCGCGGCCGGAAGGGCGCATGGGGATCTCCTGATAGTGGTTCGCCGTGGGCCTTAGCTTCCCTCGTCCGTCATTGCGAGCGCAGCGAAGCAATCCATATTGCGACTCAAGACTGGATTGCTTCAGCTCTTCGTTCCTCGCAATGACGGTAAATATGGCCCCGCCAATCACCGAACTGACCGATCGCATGCGCTCGATCTTCGGGCTGGTGGTCGAGGCCTACCTGGAACGTGGGCAGCCGGTCGGGTCCAAAACCCTGACCGGAAGCGTCAACCTGTCCCCTGCCTCGATCCGCTCCGTCATGCAGGAACTGGAGGAGCGGGGACTGCTGACGCACCCCCATACGTCGGCGGGCCGAATCCCGACGGAAACCGGGCTTCGCCTGTTCGTCGATGGGATCATGCAGGCGCATCTGCCGGGCCGACAGGAACGTGCCGCGATCGAAGCGCAGCTGCGCGACCGGCCGATCGAGGAGGCGCTGGCGAATGCAACAGCGGCTCTGTCGGGAATCTCGGCCTGCGCCGGGGTCGTTGTCGCGCCGAAGCTCGAGCCGCGGCTGAAGCAATTGTCGTTCGTGCCATTGGGGGCAGGCCAGGCGCTGGCAGTGCTGGTCGGAATCGATGGGAGCGTCGAAAATCGTGTTGTCGTCCTCCCGCCTGGCACAACGGCGCCGGCACTGGCCGAGGTCGCCAATTATGTCAGCGCCCGCCTGTCGGGGCTGACCCTGGCGGAAGCGGAGACCCGGCTGCGCACCGAAATCCATGAGCGGCGCGAGGCGCTGGACGCGGCGGCAGCGGAGCTGGTCGCGTCGGGCCTTGCGGAATGGCGCGAGGATGCGCGCGCCCGCCCGGTTTTGATCGTGCGCGGGCAGGCCAACCTCATCGACGAGAGCGCTGCGGCCGACCTCGACCGGATTCGCCGACTGCTGGACGAACTGGAGGACCGGCAGGAAATCGTGCGGCTGCTGGAAGGCGCGCGCGACGGGCAGGGCTGTCGCATCTTCATCGGCTCGGAGAACCGGATGTTCGCCCTGTCGGGTTCCAGCGTGATCGCCGCGCCTTATCGCGGGAGCCAGGGCCAGGTGCTCGGCGTTGTGGGAGTCATCGGGCCGACGCGGTTGAACTATGCGCGCGTGGTGCCCATGGTGGATTACACGGCGCAAGCACTCACAAGATTGATGGGATAAATGAACGACAAGCTTCACGAGGAAGCGGAGGAAATCCGCGAGGAAACGGCCGCCGAGGCCCCCGAACTGCAGGAACATGACCAGCTGGCCGAGCTGCAGAAGCAGCTGGAAGAGGCGCAGTCCAAAGCGCTTTATGCGGCCGCCGAGGTGCAGAACGTCCGGCGGCGGCTGGAGCAGGAAAAGGTGCAGGCCGCGGCCTACGCCAATACCGGCTTTGCCCGCGACATGCTGGCGGTGCGCGACCATCTGGAACGGGCGCTGAGCCATGCCCCCGAGGGCGGCGACGATACCACGACCAAGTTTGTCGAGGGCATCCAGGCGACTTTGCGTGAGCTCGACGCCGTGTTCGCGCGCAACGGAATCGCGCGGATCGAGGCCAAGGGCCAGTTGCTGGATCCCAACAAGCATCAGGCGATGATCGAAATCCCGTCGGCGGATGCCGAGCCAGGCACGGTCATCGAGGAAATGCAGGCGGGCTATATGCTGAAGGACCGGTTGCTGCGACCGGCGCTGGTTGGGGTTGCGAAGGCCGGCTGAGCCGCGTCAGAACGGAAAGAAGACCGGGATGGCGGCGATCGCAACCGCCGCCGTCACCAGGTTCAGCGGCACCCCGACGCGCAGGAAGTCGCCGTAACTGTAGCCGCCAAGCTGATAGACCAGGACATTCGTCTGATAGCCGAAGGGCGTTGCGAAAGCGGCGCTGCCCGCCATCATCACCGCGACCAGGAACGGCCGGGCACTGACGCCGAGTGCCTCGGCCAGCGCCACCGCGAGGGGTGTGATCAACACTGCCACCGTCGCGTTGGACAGCAACTCGGTCAGGATCATCGTCGCGAGGTAAAGGCAGGCTAGAGCTAGCAAGGGCGACAGGCCGTCCAGCGATCCGACGATCGCTTTGGTGGCGGCACCGGCCAATCCGGTTTCTTCCAGCGCAATGCCGAGCACGACCATGCCGGCGATCAGCATCAGGATGTCGGGCCTGAGGCCCTGATAGGCCTGGTCCGCCGTGATGACTTTCAACAGGATCAGTAGAACCGCGCCGGCGAACGCGCAGGCGGCGATGGGCGCGACATTCAAAGCCGCCAGTCCGACCACCGCGACAAAAATCAGCGCCGACAGGATGGCCTTGCCCGGCTGTAGCGGCCGTTCCTCGCTGAACGCCAGGGGGGAGCCGAGCTGCGCGCTGCCGAGGCCCGGAGGCTCGGCGGCGGCAGCCTCGACAGCCTGCTGGGCGCCGACCACCTTCCGACCCTCTTCCGTTCGGATCAGTCGGCCGGAAAAGAGGAACAGATAAATGCCGCCGGCAACAGCGACGATCAGCCCGACGGGCGTGATCTCGAAGATGCCGAAGCGCGGCTGGCCCGACACTGCCGCCATGTCGCTGACCAGCAGGTTGGTCGAGGTGCCGATCAGCGTCATGCAGCCGCCAAGCACTGCGGCATAGGACAGGGGGATCAGGTACCGCTTGGGCGAGCGTTCCATCGCCAAGGCGACGTCCCGGATGACGGGCGCGCCCAGCACGACGATCGGCGTGTTGTTGAGAAAGGCCGAGGCGGCCCCCGAGATGGCGATCAGGACCCAGATACCGGCCGAGCCGATCCGCTGGCACAGCGCCACCCCCCGTCGGATGGCCGCGTCCAGTAGGCCGCTCAGTTCCATCGCATAGGCGATCACGAACAGCGCCGCGAGCGCGACGATGGCGGGGCTTGCGAATGCGCCCTGAAGTTCGACCGGACGGACGGCGCCGCTCATCAGCAGGACCGCCGCTCCGCTGAGCGCGACCACGTCGGCCCGGGCCTTGTCGGCAACGAGAGCGGCGATCACGGCGACCAGCACCAGCAAGGTGACGAGCTGGTCGAAACTCAGCATCCGGCCTGTCGCCTCACTTTAGATCCCCTGCACTCGCCCTCGCGCGTCAGTTCTGGCACGGTGACAACATGATACGACGATGCTTGTTCATGCTTCCGGCATCGCTGGCAATGGCAACAGTGACGTTCCTGTCCGGCTGCGGGAGGGAGGAGCCCAAGGACAGCAGGCCGGAGCCGGCTCAGGCCACCGTCGAGCCAAGGGGGGAGCGAACCGGTTTGCCGTCATTCCCCGTGCCGGTACCACCGATCGGGCGGGAACAGCTTATGATCGCTGCGATGCGGGCAGCCAGTGCCTCGGCACTCGGGGCCGGCGCGGACGTGTCGCAGACCGAGCTTGCCGGAAAGAACTTCGTCTTTCGTTTTCGCTTCGGTTGCGGCGGACCGTCGGAAGACGATCCACGAGGTTGGTCCTACGACCCAGAGGAAGAAGTGCTGCGGATCCGCTTCGACCCGGCGCCGCGCAGCGTCGATGCCAAGGAAGGTGATGCAGCAGCGCAACGCGCTGTCTTCACAGTGGAGCAGCCGTGGGTGCTGCAATCCGCCTGCCCGGCCAGCGCGGCCGCCAGGGGGACCGCGCCCGGCGACGGGCAGGTGCGCCTGGTGCAGGAATATGGCGACGACGATTCACGGGCGGAACGGCTGCCGGCCCAATTTCGCGTCACCAAGCGGATGGAGGCGGACGCGGTCCCTCGCGAAGGGTTGGAATTCGTTCTCTCTGGTCGGATCGGCGCTGCGCGAGAAGGGCCGGTGATCGACTGTGTCCCGGCTGCCGGGGGGCGGCCCGACTGCGCGATAGCCGTATCGATCGAACGGGCCGTCATCCAGGACCCGATCAGGGGCGATGAACTGGCGCGGTGGGGAGACAGCTAAGCGGGTTGAATCGGCAATAGCCAGATCGCTGCCGCCAAAGCGACACTGCAAGCCACGGAGGCGAAGCTGATCAATCGGATCCACCAGCGTTTCGCGGCTTTGACCCGATTGGTCGAGAGCCGCTGACGGATGATGATCTCGCGATTTTCGGCGGCCAGAAAGATCAGGACCGCAAGCAGCAGGAAGGCGGTCGCGATCGCTTTCGCCACCCACAACGGCTGCAAGCGGCCGAACAAGGCGTTGAAGGCGAGAGCGATGCCGACCGCTGCATAGCCGGTGCGCAGCCATCCGGCGAAGGTCCGCTCGCTCGCCAATACCGTTCGGTCCTCGGCATAGGCTGTGCGCTGCTCGGCGGAGGATTCGGGTGAGCCCATGGCGTTCGAACGCACCGGGGCGCGCGAGTGCTCCCGCTCAGATCACCTCGCGGCGCTGGACTTCGCCCTTGGTGGCAAGACTGAACCGCGGTTCGACCGAAAGCTCTCCGCGCACCAGACCGGCCGCCAGGCGACCGACTTCCGGACCATGTTTGAAACCGTGACCGGAGCCCGCGCCGACCAGGACGACATTCTTCCATTGCGGGTGGCGGTCGATCAGGAAGTCGCCGTTGCCGCTATTCTCGTACTGACAAACCTCGGCGCCGATCAGGGGCGCACCGCGAAGGCCGGGAAAGCGGCGATCGCGGAACGCGACGATCTCGCCGATGGCCTCTTCGCTCGGGCGACGGCTGTGCGTGTCCGGGTCGACGGCGGCACCATGCCGGTCGTGCGCGAACTTGACGCCGCGTGCTTCGAGATCGGGGAAGCCGTAGAAAACATCACCTCCGGTGAAGTCCGCCCAGCCTGGCATCCGGCCCGGCAGATAGAGTGGGTCGCCAGCCGGCGGGGCGAAGTAGAAAACTTCTTGCCGGGTCGCCTGGATACGCTTGCCGAGCAGGGCTGGGAAAAGCTTTGGGAGCCACGGTCCGCAGGCGAAGACATAATGATCTGCGGTCAGACGCTCGCCGTTCGACAGACGCAGCCCGGACAGCGCGGTGCCGGTCGGGGGTTCGACGGCGGCATGGCGGTATTCGCCCCCCGCCCGGACAAACCTTTGCACCAGTGTCTGCACCGCGCGGCGGGCCATGAGGGCGCCGAATTGCGGCTCAAACATGCCCGCGGTGACGCCCGAAAAGTCGATCATGGGAAAGCGGCGCGTCATCTCCGCTCCAGTCAGATATTGGGTCGGCAGGCCGATCTGTCGGTGCACGGCGAGACTGTCGGACAGGTACGCATTCTGCCCCTGAAAAAAGAACAGCACGCCGTGGGGTGCGAGGATCGGGAGGCCCAAGGCGTCGCTTAGCGTCTTCCATTCAACCAGACTGTCGCGAGCCATGCGGGCATAGATGGCATCCTTGCCGTAGCCCGCCCGCGTCATCCGACTTTCTCCGCCCGACGAGGCTCGGCTGTGAGCGGGTCCCCACGGATCGATCAGCGTGACGCGATGCCCGGAGCGGCGAAGATGTTCGGCGGTCCAACTGCCGAATACGCCCGCGCCGACCACCGCCGTGTGCGGGCGAGACCCCTGTGCCGTGACGATTGCCGGGGTAGAAACGGCAGCGCCGCCCGCCCCGAGGAGGAGCGAGCGGCGCGATACCTGTACCATGCCCGGCTGCTTAGCCGCGCTCTGGCGCCGGCGGCGGCGGCGGTGGTGGAGGCGGCGGAAGCGGGCAGCTGTCCGTCGCCAGGATCACCGATCCATCCGCGCAGGTCTGCGTGGGGGCCGGCGGTGGCGGTGGCGGCGGAGGAGGCGGCGGCGGCAACGGTGCGGCGACCGGTTCGGACCGGAACTTGTACCGGGCGGTCAGGCCGATCGTTCGCGGCGTACCGACATTGTAGCCAATCCGGGCCCGGCCACCGCGCTCCCGATCCAGCGACAGCTTCGGGTTCTTGTCGAACAGATTGTTGACATAGAGCTGCAGCTCCAAGCCGCTGTCGAAGGCCAGACCGGTGGTCAAATTGACCAGCGTGTACGCGGGCAGCCGGTACGAGCCGAACGCCGTGCTGCGACTGCCGATTTCGCCCGTCAGCGGATCCGCGAACAGCGACCCGTTGACACCGTCGACGAAGAGATCGGCGCCGGGTTCCTGATCACCGGGCTGCGTGAAGCGGCTACCGATCCGCTGGACGCTGGCATTGGCGAACCATTCGGCGGTGTCACTCATCCGGTGGGTGTAGCCGGCGGTGGCGGCGAACTGATATTTCGGAACCGTCGGCAAGCGATTGCCGTCCCGAATACCGGTGCGGGACGCCAGAACCGCATTGTCGACCGTCGTGTCGAACTCGGCGCTGGTCAGGCTGCCGGCGAACGACAGGTCAAATCCCTCCAGCGGACGCAGGGAGATTTCGGCTTCGAGACCGGTGGTATGGGCCTTGTCGACATTGAGGACGATCCGCGATGAGCAGCTGCCCGCGTCGACGGTGACCTGCAGGTCCCTGATCTTGGTGTGGAACACCGCCGCGTTGAACGTCACCGGACCGCGGGAATATTTCACGCCCGCTTCGTAGTTCCACAGCGTCTCATCGTCATATTCGGCGGCGGTGAACGGGCCATAGACCAGTTCGTCGGCGTCGCTGCACAGCGGAAGGTTGAGTGGATCGTTCACGCCGCCGAGGCGGAAGCCCTTGGCGGCCTGGACGTTGACGCTGAGGTTGTTGGTCGGCTCCCAGGTCGCGATCACGCGGGGACTGAAGCCGCTGGATTTCGTCTTGTCGCCGATCCGGTTGTCGCCGTTGGAGAAGATGCCGCCCGAAATGAAGTCGCGCTCTTCCTTGAAGCGATAGTAGCGGCCGCCGCCGGTCAGCTTGAATTGGCCGAAGTCGTAACTCGCCTCGCCGAAGATCGCGGACTGGCGAATGTCGTACGGCAGGTCCGCATTGTAAGGCGAGTCGGCCGGGAAGCCGTTGCGGGTCAACGCGACCGGAACCGGGGTGCCGAGCACCGGATCGAGGCAGCTGGATCCTTCGTTGACGTCCGGAGTCAAAGGATCGTCCGGGACGCACAGAGCATTCAGGAACAGCTGGCTGAACACGTCCGCGCCCGGAGTCGGCAGGCGCTGCTCATACTTGCGATCGACCTTGGAGTAGAAGCCACCGACCACCCATTGGAACGGCCCGTCGCCGGTCGAGGCGAGCCGCAGTTCCTGGGTCCATTGCTTGAGATCGGTCGTGTCCCGAAGATTGGACGGAAGGAAGGCGCCCGGCGCGATCGCCGGGTCGGCGCCCGAGAAGGAGACATAGACGGACCCGGTCAGCGCGGAGGCGTCGCGGGAAACCAGGATATCGCGGTTGATATAGCTGGTGATGCTGGTGAGCTCGACGCCGCCCAGGTCCGCGCTGGCGGTTAGGTCGGCCAGCAGGGTCTTGTCCTTGAATTCTTCGCGGAGCAGCAAATACTGCTTGCGCTTGCCCGGGTTTCCGACCGACCCGCCGGTCGTGAACTGGTTGTCGTAGAGGTGGTAGCGCTCTTCCCGGTTGAAGCCGTCTGCGGTGACCTTCTGATAGACCACGCGTGGGGTCAGCTTGATGCCCGGCGCCGGCTCCCACAGCAGGGAGATGCGGGTGCCGAGGCGGTTGCCGTCGTTGATGTTCTTGCCGCCGGCCGGGCCGATGGCGTCGATGAAACCGGCGTAGTGTGTGCCGTAGCCGACCACCCGCAGCGCGGCGGTGTCGCCCAGCGGCACGTTGATCGCGCCCTTCAGATGATAGCCGATGTCGCTTTCATCGACGGTGTTCACATTGGCCTCGATGAGGCCTTCGGTGACACCCAGCCGCGGCTGGTTGGTGATGTAGCGGATCGTGCCGCCGACGCTGCCGGAACCGAACAGCGTGCCCTGCGGACCGCGCAGCGTTTCCACGCGATTGAGGTCAAACAGGTCGAAGTCGGGGGTGAAGAGCGACAGCGAGATGACGCTTTCGTCGAGATAGACGCCGACCTGTTCCTTGACGCCCGGCTGGTCGCGGACGATTTGGCCGGCAGACACGCCGCGGACGGAAACCTGGCTTTGGCCCGGCCCAAGATTCTGGACGGTAAGGCCGGCGACGTTGCGGCTCAAATCCTCGATGGTCTGGGCGTTGGCGCGCTGAATGTCCGCTTCGGTCTGCGCGTTGATCGAGAAGGGAACGTCCTGCACCGTCGATGCGCGCTTGGTCGCAGTGACGATGATTTCTGTCGGCCCGCGGGTATCGGGCGCCGGCGTCGCGCTTTCGGGTGGGTTGACGGTTTGGGCCTGTTCCTCGGGAGTGGTCTGGGCCGTCGCCGGCATGGCGGCGGCGAGAGCGGCGGTTCCAGCCAACAGGCTACGCAGCGCGGTGATCTTCAGTCGCATCGGATGCCCCCTTTGCTTATGATGCGAGAAGCCTACGCTAATCCGTTGCAATGCCTAGACTGACCGAAATGCCTACATGGATTCGGCGAATCATTGTTGCAGGTAGGTAACAGCCGAAATTCGGCGGTTATCCGCGCTCTGCGAATGGCAGGATCCCCGGATCGGCCATGCCTGCCAGCTTGAATCCGCGCGCCTGAAGGAAGGCGTGGCGCACGATTTCCGCCTGTTGTTCAAGCCCATACGCGTCGAACGGCTTGCCGGGCACGAATTGGTAGGCGTAGCGGCAGAAGGGGTGCCGCATCAGCGGCAGGTAGAAGCGGCCGCGGGTCTGCGCCTGCCAGACGTGCGTCATCTCATGGATGAAGAGCCCTTGCAGGCTGGATTGAGCCTTGCTGAAATCCTCGGACCAATTGGGGTCCTTGGGGTGGAAGTGGATGTTGCCGGTCGGCGCCATCACGATCCCGCGCGGCTGAAACGGCCACCATTTTCGCCGCACGAGATTGACGCGATCATAGTCGATCGCCTCGCCGAAGACCGAACGAGCCATGGCGATTTCGCCCGGCGAGAGTGGACGCGAGACTGTCATGCGGTGGACGTAGGGGCCGTGTCCGCGCAAGCCAAGCGGAAGGCTTGCCGCGTGCCGGGGACGCCGCTAGGGCAGCGGGCAAAGCTTATCAGGGAAGGAAAGACCAACATGAGCGAGACCGCCGAGCGCGTGAAGAAGATCGTTGTCGAACATCTGGGTGTCGAAGCCGAGAAGGTGACGGAAGAAGCGAGCTTCATCGACGATCTGGGCGCCGACAGCCTCGACATCGTCGAGCTGGTGATGGCCTTCGAGGAAGAGTTCGGCGTGGAAATCCCCGACGACGCGGCCGAGAAGATCACCACGGTCAAGGACGCGATCGACTATATCGACCAGAACCAGGGCTGAGGCTCGGGTCTGATCATATTCCGCCTGCTGCTTTGCAGGCGGAGCTTCGACAGGCTCAGCCCGCCCGGGTATGAGCCTGTTGTGCTATTGGAGACATATTGATGCGTCGTGTCGTGGTCACTGGCCTTGGTCTCGTTACTCCGCTGGGCGGAGACGTGGAGACGAGCTGGAAAAACATCCTCGCCAGCCGAAGCGGCGCGGCGAAGATCACCAGGTTCGACGCGTCCGACCAGAAGTGCCATATCGCCTGCGAGGTGAAGCCGGCCGGCCATGAATATGGTTTCGACCCCTCGCTGCGCGTCGACCACAAGGTGCAGCGGCAGGTCGATCCCTTCATCGTCTTCGGCATCGACGCCGCCGGCCAGGCCATCGAGGACGCGGGCCTGACCGACATGCCCGAGGAGATGAAGCTGCGCGCCGGCGTGTCGATCGGCAGCGGCATCGGGGGACTTCCGGGAATCGAAAGCGAAAGCCTGGTCCTGCACGAAAAGGGCCCGGGACGGGTCAGCCCACACTTCGTCCACGGGCGCCTGATCAACCTCATCTCGGGCCAGGTTTCGATCAAATATGGGCTGATGGGTCCGAACCACGCGGTCGTGACGGCCTGCTCGACGGGAGCTCACTCGATCGGCGACGCGGCGCGGATGATCCGTGACGACGATGCGGACATCATGCTGGCCGGCGGAGCCGAAGCGACGATCTGCCCGATCGGGATCGCCGGGTTCGCGCAGGCTCGCGCCCTGTCGACGGCATTCAACGATCAGCCCGAAAAGGCGTCGCGTCCCTATGACAAGGACCGCGACGGCTTCGTCATGGGCGAGGGCGCGGGCGTGGTGGTGCTGGAGGAATATGAGCACGCCAAGCGGCGGGGCGCGAAGATCTACGCCGAGGTCGTCGGCTACGGCCTGTCGGGCGATGCCTATCACGTCACCGCCCCGCATCCGGAAGGGTCGGGCGCCTACCGGTCAATGCAGATGGCGATGAAGAAGTCGGGGCTGGACCTTGGCGACATCGACTACATCAATGCCCATGGCACTTCGACGCCGCTGGGCGACGAGCTGGAGCTGGGCGCGGTGCGCAAGCTGTTCGGCAATCATCTGGGCGAAATGTCGATGAGCTCGACCAAATCGGCGATCGGCCACCTGTTGGGAGGCGCGGGTGCAGTGGAGAGCATCTTCTGCATCCTGTCGATCCGCGACCAGATCGTGCCGCCCACGTTGAACCTCGACAATCCCTCCGAGGGCTGCGCCGGGGTCGACCTGGTGCCGCACAAGGCCAAGGAGCGGAAGGTCCGCGCGGCGCTGAACAATAGCTTCGGCTTCGGCGGGACGAACGCGTCGCTGGTGATGAAAGCGGTCGACTGACCGGGTCCGGGCCATGCTGAAGCGCCTGATCCTGATTACCGTCGCCGCTGGCCTGCTGGTCGGCGCGGCCGGGGCCTATATGCTGTGGTGGGGCGGCGGTTCGGCCAAGGCGGAAACCATCGTCGTGGAGGAGGGTGCCACGCTGACGAGTCTTTGTCCGGGGCTCGCGGCCAAGAACCTCATTCCCGGTACGTGCACCACCTACCGCGCGATGGCCCGCCTGTTCGGATCGAGCGACGGCATCCAGGCCGGAGAGTTCGAGGTGCCTGCAGGAACGGGCGGCGCGGCGTTGCTCGACCTGTTGCAGCACGGGCAGCCGGTCCAGCGGCTGATCACCATCGCGGAGGGCACGCCCTCCGTCATCGTGCAGGAAAAGGTGGCAGCCGTGCCCTATCTCACCGGCAACGCGCCGCTGCCGGCCGAGGGATCGGTGCTGCCGAACAGCTACAGCTTTGCCCGGGGCGAGCCGCGGGCGGCGGTGATCGGGCGCATGCAGGCGGCCATGACGCGGGAACTGGAGCGGCTGTGGGGGGCTCGCAAGGGCAACTGCCCCGTTTCCACCAAGGAGGAGGCCGTCAACCTCGCTGCCATCGTGGAGAAGGAAACCGGCAAACCGTCGGAGCGGCGCACAGTGGCCGGTGTCTACTGCAACCGCCTGCGTATCGGCATGAAGCTCGATGCCGATCCCACCGTCATCTACCCGGTGACCAAGGGCAAGCCGCTCGGGCGCCGGATCCTCCGTTCGGAGTTGAATGCGGACAACGGCTACAACACCTATCGCCGCGCGGGCCTGCCAGCGGGGCCGATCGCCAACCCTGGCCGCGACAGCATCGCCGCTGTCCTCGATCCGGAGCAGCATGAGTTCGTTTATTTTGTCGCCGACGGAACAGGCGGCCATGTCTTCGCCAAGACCCTAGCCGAGCATAACGCCAACGTGGTGAAGTGGCGGGCCATTAGGAAAGCGCGGGGCGAGATCTGACATCCGCCCGGTCGAATTCCGTTGTTTGATTGACCCGACTTCGTGGCGGGCCACGTCCTTCGGATTTGATTGCCGTCTGCCATGCAGTTAGCATCGACGTTCTCGAGGGGAACGGCTTTGAAACAATTGCTCCTGTTCGGCAGCGCCTTGCTGCTCGGCGCTTGTCAACAGCAACAACAGCCGTTGCTAGTGACCGGGGCGGCTTCGGGAAGCCAGATCCGTGGCCACGAATTTGCCAAGACGGCGTGTGCCACATGTCATGCGATCGAACGGGGCTCCATCTCGTCGCCCAATCCGCAAGCACCTTCCTTCGCCGCCATCGTCAACAAGGAAGGACTGACGGCCGCAACACTGTCACCATGGCTGCGGGATGCGCACAATTATCCCAATGAGATGCAGTTCGAGCTTGACCCGACCAAGGTGGACGACCTCGTGCAATATATGCTGATCCTGAAGGACCCGAATTTTCGGCCCGTCGGCTAGGGGCGGGGCCGCGGCAATCCCGGGCAACGAAAACCATTACCCTGATAAGCGGCTCATGATGAAAGCCGGGGTTAGCGGCGGTCGATAGCGTCGCTCCGGACATAGCCGACGAGGCGCTGCTGCCCGGCATAGCCCCATGCCCAACCGCGGCTGTTGTCCAGCATGTGAATGCTGGCGCCAGTCGGAAGCTGGGCAATGATGTCGGCCGCATCATCCGGCGCGGCCCGGAGGCTGGTCGCGACGCCCAGAACTCGCTCGAGCGGGTCGGCGTAGTGGCTGGCGATTACCCGGCCGGCGAGCGCCGCATCGGCGAGGTCGGCGCGGTAGGCGTGGGTGCGCGGATCGGGAAGATTGGATGGCCCGAGAAGGGGATAGCCGCCAGGTGGGGGGGCGGCCCGAGCGACGCTTCCGGGCGCGGGATCAGCGTGCGTGGGCGAGCTGACTGAGCGCTGGTCGCCGACCGGCGTCGCCCTCGCCCCGCTCGGACTTTCCGATGTTGCGCTTGAAACCTTCAAGGAAATCTGCCCCGCTGCTGGTGCGCACGACGAACACGTTGCGGCGGTCGTCTTGATCACGTTCGCGGCGCAGATAGCCGAGTGCCCCAAGGGTGTTCAAGGCGCGGGTGACCACCGGCTTCGACACGCCAAGGATTCTGGCCAGTCCACGGACCGTATGCGGCCCCGGAGTCAGGTACACGATCATCAGCAGAGCCATTTGCCGATTGGTCAGGTCAGGCTCCCCCGACCGGACATAGCCGACCAATGCACGCATCCACCCGCTTAGCGAGACCTCGCTCATTGGATTGGAAACTCCCTACCTCAGACTTGTCCCGTTAACCGGTGAGAGAGGGAAATGTTGCGTATCTCTTACGACTTAGGAGGAAAAAGTCGGAGAGCAGACGCTTCAGGGCGTTGAATAACGGGTCTGTAGTGTTGTCCATACGGCCCTTAAGCCAAGTGCCTCACCCCCCTTCGGACGGCCCGGCTTGGGCCCCGGGCGCCAGGCAAAGGTGTCGAGGTGGGCCCACAGCGCGCCCTCCGGCGCGAACCGACGCAGGAACAGCGCGGCGGTGACCGAACCCGCAAATGGGGAGTCTGCACTGTTGCTCATGTCGGCGAGGTCCGATTTGAGCATTTCGTCATAGGCGTCCCACAGCGGCATGCGCCACAACGGGTCACCGGCGGTTTCCGAAGCGGCCAACAGGTCGGTCGCAAGCTGGTCATCATTGACGAAGGTTGCGGGAAGGTCGGGACCGAGTGCGACCCGCGCGGCGCCGGTCAGGGTGGCGAAGTCGACGACAAGCTCCGGCTTTTCTTCGCCGGCGCGGGTCAGCGCATCGGCGAGGATGAGCCGCCCCTCGGCGTCCGTGTTGTCGATTTCGACTCGCTTGCCGGCCCGGCTGATGAGCACGTCACCGGGACGAAAGGCGCCTCCCGCGACGGCATTCTCGACCGCCGGGATCAGGAGATGCAGCCGGACCGGCAGGCGTGCGCTGCCGATCAGCCGGGCCAGCGCCAGAGCATGAGCCGCGCCGCCCATGTCCTTTTTCATCAGGCGCATCCCCGAGGCAGGCTTGAGGTCGAGGCCGCCGCTGTCGAACACCACGCCCTTGCCGATGACCGCGATGCGGGGATGCGCGGGGTTGCCCCATGTGGCTTCGATCATGCGCGGCGCACGGGCGGCGATGGCCGCTCCGCCCACCGCCGCCACCATCGGAAAGTCGCGTTCCAGCGCCGCGCCCAAGGTGACGGTCACCTCCGCGCCGCAGCCACCAGCCCAATCGCGAACCGCTGCTTCGAGTTCGGACGGTCCCAGGTCCGCCGCCGGCGTGTCCACGAGATCCCGGACGAGGGCCGTGGCCTCCGCCTGCCGAACCCATTCATCGACGCGGGCGGCCTCGCCCGAAAGAAGCACGCGTCCGCCGCGCGGCTCGTCCGGCTTGCTCTTGTACGTATCGAAGCGATGCTGGGCGAGCAGCCAGCCGAGTGCTGCCAGGCCGGGCCGGAGGTTGTCGGCCAGCCGGTAGCTGCCGGCTGGCAGGACTTCTCCCAATTTTGCCAGGCACCAAGGCGACAGCGAGCCGACGTTGGCGACCGCGCTGACCACTTCGAAGCCGCCGCCGCGCGGCAGCAGCGCAAAGGCGTAGCCGGTCTTGCCATCGAAGCGGTGCGCCTCGAGCAGAGCGCGGTCGGCTGCAGGACGGCGCTTTACCCAGTCGCCGAAGCTGTTCTTGTCGACGAGATGGATGGGGCAAGCGGGCTCCCCCCGGTCCGGCTGGAGCAGTGCGGCAAAGTCGGTCATGCCGCCGCAGGTAGCGCGACCGGCGGCTTTCCAGAAGGGGTGACGATCAGGCCGCTTGTTCGCTTGCCACTCGCTCCGGAACGCCGAACAGGTCGTGCTCGTCGCTCTCCTCGACGACGACCCGGATGATGTCGCCGGGTTTGAAGTGACCAGCGTCGCGCAGATGGACCTCGCCGTCGATCTCCGGTGCGTCGGCCTTGGAGCGGCCGGTGGCGCCGCCGGTTTCCGGATCGACCAGGTCGATGATCGTGTCGACGGTCTGCCCGACCTTGGCGGCAAGCTTTTCCGCGCTGATGCGGGCGGTCAGTTCCATCACCCGGGCGTAGCGTTCTTCCTTCACCTCGGGCGGAACATGGCCCGGCAAGTCGTTGGCCGGGGCACCGGCAACCGGTTCGAAGCGAAATGCGCCGACGCGGTCGAGCCGAGCCTCAGCCAGCCATTCGAGCAGATATTCAAAGTCCTGCTCCGTTTCGCCGGGAAAGCCGACGACGAAGGAGGAGCGGATGGCGATGTCCGGCACCTGTGCGCGCCACTGACCAAGCCGCTCCAGCACCCGCGCCTCATTGGCCGGGCGGCGCATCGCCTTGAGTACGGTGGGGCTCGCATGCTGGAACGGGATGTCGAGATAGGGAAGGACGAGTCCCTCGGCCATCAGCGGCATGATCCGGTCGACGTGGGGGTAGGGATATACATAGTGGAGCCTGACCCACGGCCGATCTCGCTCCGCGCCAAGTTCGCCAAGCGCACGCGCCAGATCGGTCATGTGCGCCCGGACCTCGCCGCCTTTCCACGGGTAAGCGGCGTGCTTCAGGTCGAGGCCGTAGGCGCTGGTATCCTGGCTGATGACCAGCAGTTCGCGCGTGCCCGCTTCGAGCAGTTTTTCGGCTTCGCGCAATATGGCGTCAGGTCGACGCGAGACGAGGTCGCCGCGGATTTGCGGAATGATGCAAAAGGCGCAGCGATGATTGCAGCCCTCGGAAATCTTGAGATAGCTGTAGTGCCGCGGGGTCAGCTTCAGCCCGAATTCGTCCGGACGAGCCTGCGGCACGAGGTCGAGGTAGGGCGAGGGCGCAGTCGGGGCAGCCTCATGGACCGCCGCCACCACCTCTTCATATTGCTGTGCGCCGCTGATCGCGAGCACCTGCGGAAAGCGGTCGCGAATGACCTCCGCCTCGCGGCCCATGCAGCCGGTGACGATGACCCGGCCGTTCTCCGCAATCGCCTCGCCGATGGCTTCTAGGCTCTCGGCCTTGGCGCTGTCGAGGAAGCCGCAGGTGTTGACCAGCACGACGTCGGTGCCGGCATAGTCGGGCGACATCTGGTAGCCGTCCGAACGAAGGCGCGAAAGGATGCGCTCGCTGTCGACCAAGTTCTTGGGACAGCCGAGCGAAACCATGCCGACGCGCGGCGGAGTGGGGAGTACGGTAGCCATGGGAGGCGCGGCCCTTAGCCGAAAGTCGTGGCGAAATCGAGGCTTGGCGCGACTAACCGTGCTTGGGGACGATCTCGATCACCCGGTCGCCGGGCTGAAGGACGCTGGCGTCCTTTTCCCAGAAGTTGATGTTCCGATCGCCCCGCTTGATGCCGAGGACCAGCCCTCGGTTGAACGGGCCGGCCGGGTGGACCCCTTCTTCGGTCGGCACCACCCGTTCGCGCAGCTGAACCTGTCCGGCATGCGACGCGAGGTCGGCCATATAGTCGGCGATCCCCGAGCCCTGGGCCGAGCCGGCCATCAACAGGCCCGCGAAGCTGATCGGGTTTATGACCGTGGTTGCGCCTGCCGCACGCGCGGGGAGCTCATTGTCGGTGTTCTTCACCGACACCGTGATCGGCAGGGCCGACGCCAGGTGGCGCGCGGTCAGGGCCACCAGGATCGACGTATCGTCGCGACCGGTCGACACGATCAGGCAGCGGGCCGAGCCGGCGCGGACCGCCTGGAGGGTGGCGTCCCGCGTGGCATCGCCCTGCAGCACGGTGCAGCCGATGGCCTCCGCCTGTTCTAAGGCCAGGGGATCGCAGTCGACGACGACGATCTCCGACGGCTTGGTCCCGCGGGCGATCAGCTCGTTCGCGGCCTCCGACCCGCTGGTCCCGAAGCCGGCGACGATGATGTGGTCGGTAAGAGTGTGTTGGAGGCGTTGCATGAGCCATTTGCTCCACAGGCGCTTGATGACAAAGGTGTAGGCGGTGCCGGCCAGAATGAGCAGGAAGAAAATCCGGATCGGGGTGACGATCAGCGCATCGAACAATCGGGCCCGCTCGGTCACCGGAACGATGTCGCCATAGCCGGTGGTGGTGGCACTGATCATGGTGAAATAGATGACATCGGCGAAGCTGATGTGCCCGTCGATATTGTCCCGGAGGCTCTCACGCTCGAACCAGTGAAAGCCGATGATCAGCGCCAGCAGACCGAAGGCGATACCCATCCGGATGAAGAATTGCGCCCAATTGCTGAGGGTCGGCCGACGGCGAAGAAAAAGATACTCGGGGTCGCGCAGGGTGCGCCATTGCTGCCCCTCGTCACGACGCGGCGTGAGGTAGCGGCTGGTCACCGGCAAATGGAGGTCGGAAGCGTCACGCGCTTTCTATGGGGCCGTTCAAACTTCAAATAAACACGCAAATACCGCACTCGCCCCTGCTGGAGCATTTCCTCCCGCACGGCGGCGTCGCAAGATTGCAGGTTTTAAATAAAGACCTATAAACACAACGCCTTAACGGCGCAGTATCCATTTTTCGGTACGAACGCGTAATCAGTCCATCTCATAAGGTGTCGGCTTGCCCAGCAACGGAGCAGGAAGTCGACCGTCATGCGCGCTGCTTACCGAAGCCTATCCCGCCTGTGGGCAGACGATCGTGGGAACGCGGCCGTCATCATGGCGGCCTCGCTGCTGCCGATCCTTGGCCTCATCGGCTCTGGCCTCGACCTCAGCCGCGCCTATTTGGTCAAGTCCCGCCTGCAGACCGCATGCGATGCCGGATCGCTCGCCGCGCGGCGGGCGATGGCTAGCAGCACGCTCGATGACGCCGCCCGCACCGAGGGCGAGCGCTTCTTCGATTTCAACTTTCCCGAAGGCACCATGGAGGCCGCGCCGGTCGATCTGGTGATCGAACCCGATCCCGACGACGTCTCGACCGTCGACATCAATGCCTCGACCACCGTGCCGACCACCATCATGTCCCTGTTCGGAGTCGAAGACCTGCCCGTGTCGGTCGAATGCAGCGCCGACCAGGACTACGTGAACAACGACATCATGCTGGTGCTGGATGTCACAGGCTCGATGAACTGCACGGCCGGAACGAACTGCGAATATGCCGCCACCGAGCAGAGCAATGCCCGCGTCGCCCGGCTGCGGACCGCAACGGCGGCGCTGTACCGGGTGCTCAAGGACGCCAGGGGCGTTCGCACACGCTATGGCTTCATGCCCTATTCGATGACCGTCAATGTGGGTGGCAGCCTGCAGCGCGCATGGCTGCGCAACCCGGCCAGTTACTGGGTAAAGTCCGGCAACAACTGGTCGCAGGTGTCGACCAACCATTCGACCACCTGGTTCAATCTGAGCTGGTCCGGGTGCTTGGAGGAGCGCTCCACCATCTCGCAGGGAACCGGCAACCCGATCCTTATCTCGAGCGATGTCGCGCAGGCCGACATCGACACGGTCAGCACAAGCTCCACGTCACTCAAATGGGCGCCGTATGACGAGACCGCGACGGTGGGCGAGACAGGTGCCTACGCCAATCTGGCGGCATTCTGCCCGGCTGCCGCGAACAAACTCAAGTCGTACGATAGTGAGAGCGCTTTCCAGTCCGCGGTGAATAGCAGTCTTGCCAAGGTGGGCGGTTACACCAATCATGACCTCGGGATCATGTGGGGCATGCGCTTCCTGTCTTCGACGGGCATGTTTTCGACGGAAAATTTGACGGTGGTTGACCAAGTGCCAGTCGCCAAACACATCATTTTCCTGACCGACGGCACGATGACCGCCGATTCCAACAACTACAATGCTTACGGCATAACCGCGCGCGATATGCGCCTTACCGGCACGGGATCGCTGGTGCAGAAGCATATCAACCGGTTCAAGAACGCGTGCAGCCGCGCGCAGCAGATGGGGGCAACCATCTGGGTGATCGCGATCGAGAAGGGTGCTTCGGCGGACGTACAGGCCTGCGCATCGGGTAGCGACCGATACTTCCCGGTGACAACCAACAAGGCCGAAGATTACGAAAAGGTCTTCCAGCAGATCGGCAAGGGCATCGGCCGGTTGAGGCTGACGGCATGACACGGCGCCCGCTTTTTTCGCTCGGCCGATCCGCCGATGGCGTCGCCGCGGTTGAGTTCGGGCTCATCCTGGTGCCGCTGCTGATGGTGGTGATGGGGTTCGGAGAGCTCGGCTGGCAAAGCTATGTCCGCGCCAACCTTCAGGCGACGCTCAACGACGTGGCCCGCAGCGCGGTGGTGGAAACGCCCGACATCATCGGGACGGGTACGCTGGAAGAAAGGATCAATGCCGAGGTCGAACGGCGCATGGAAAAGCTGGTGACCGGCGGCGACTATGATCTCAGCATCCGCAACTTCAAGAATTTCGCGGCCGTCGACCAGCCCGAGGCGCTGACCAACGACAAGAACAAGAACGGCAAATATGATTCGGGCGATTGCTGGGAGGACAGCAATCCCAATGGCACTTTTGACCTGAACGGCGGGCGCAGCGGCGTTGGCGGGGCCGACGATGTCGTCGTCTACGATATCGATCTGCTCGCTCCGCACCTGTTTCCGGTGTCCGTCGTCTTCGACGAGGACGGGAGCTTCAACGCCAACGCGTCGACCCTCGTCCGGACGCAACCCTATGCCACCCAGCGGGTACCGGTGATCCTATGCTGACCAACCAATTACTGACGCGTATCCGTTCGGACGAGCGGGGGGCGACGATGATCGAATTCGCGGTAACTCTGCCGCTGTTCGTTCTGCTGCTGACCGGCGGGATGGAGGTTACCAACCTCGCGCTCACCCACCTGAAGTTGAATCGCACAGCGGAGACGATGGCCGACAACGCCTCCCGCGTGCGCGTTCAGATGGACGAGTTCGAGCTTGGTCAGATCTTCGAGGGCGCCGAGATTCAAGGAGAATCCATCGACCTCAAGAACAAGGGGCGCATCATCGTCTCTTCGGTGGAGGATAATGGGAAGAAGGGCGCAGCCAATGGCCAGACGATCCGCTGGCAGCGCTGTGACGGGGCCAAGGCCACGAAAGCGCCGCGCTGGGGTCGTGAAGGCAAGGGCAAATCGGACGACGAACTGAAGAACGGCCTTGGGCCTCCCGGCCGGCGGATCGCCGCACAGCCGGGCACCGCCGTCATCCATGCGGAAGTCGTCTATGATTATGAGCCGATGATCTTCACCGGCATCATTCCCAACCGCGAGATCCGTTACGAAGCGGCCTTCAACGTGCGCGAACGTGACGAGCTCGGGATCACCAACGTAAAGGGCAAGCCGGTCAAGAGCTGTTAGTGGCCCGCGCCCTCGGCGTCAGGCGTCGATCGCGTCATCCTCGACCGCCGCGGCGCGGTTCTGGATGAACTGAAAACGGTGTTCCGGATTTTTGCCCATCAACCGCTCGACCAGATCCTTGATCGGCTGGCGGTCCTCATATTGGCTCGGCAGCGTTACGCGCAGCAGCGAGCGCGAGGCCGGGTCCATGGTGGTTTCCTTGAGCTGATTGGGGTTCATCTCGCCCAGCCCCTTGAAGCGGGAGACTTCGACCCTCTTGCCCTTGAACTCGGTCGCTTCCAATTCCGCCCGGTGCGCGTCATCGCGGGCGTAAGCCGATCTGGAACCGCTGGTCAGCCGATAGAGCGGTGGCTGGGCGAGGAACAGATGGCCGCGACGCACGAGCTCCGGCATCTCCTGGAAGAAGAAGGTCATCAGCAGGGTCGCGATATGGGCGCCATCGACGTCGGCGTCGGTCATGATGATGATCCGCTCGTAGCGCAGCGCCGCCTCGTCCCACTTGTCGCGAATGCCGCAACCGAGCGCGAGCTGAAGGTCCGCAATCTCGCTGTTTGCGCGGATCTTGTCGGCGGTGGCGGACGCGACGTTCAGGATCTTGCCCCGGATCGGCAGGATCGCCTGGGTCTTGCGGTCGCGGGCCTGTTTGGCCGACCCACCGGCGCTGTCGCCTTCGACGATGAATAGCTCGGTGCCCTCGGGATCGTCCGACGAGCAGTCTGTGAGCTTGCCCGGAAGGCGAAGTTTTCGGGCGCTGGTGGCCGTCTTCCGCTTCACTTCGCGCTCGGCGCGGCGCTTCAGCCGCTCCTCCATTCGTTCGACGATGGAGCCGAGCAGCGCGCGGCCGCGATCCATGTTGTCGGCGAGATAATGGTCGAAATGATCGCGCACGGCCGCCTCGACGAAGCGCGCGGCCTCCAGGCTGGTGAGCCGGTCCTTGGTCTGGCTTTGGAAGTGCGGATTGCGAATGAAGACGCTGAGCATCAACTCGACGCCGTTGAACACGTCGTCGGCCGTGATGTCCTTGGCACGCTTGTTGCCGACCAACTCGCCGAACGCGCGGATGCCCTTGGTCAGTGCGGCGCGCAGGCCCGCCTCATGGGTGCCGCCATCGGGCGTCGGGATGGTGTTGCAGTAGTAGCTTTCCGCGCCGTCCGAATAGAGCGGCCAGGCTACAGCCCATTCGGCACTGCCCTGGTCGTTCGGGAAATCCTGCTTGCCGGCGAATGGCGAATTCGTGACGCATGGCCGGTCGCCCAACTGTTCGGTGAGATGGTCGAGCAGGCCATTCTCGAACTGGAAGGTGGCGCTTTCCGGTACCGCCTCGCTGGCCAGCGACGGATTGCAGCGCCAGCGAATCTCCACGCCCGCGAAGAGATAGGCCTTGGAGCGTGCCAGTCGGTAGAGACGGGCGGGGTCGAACTGCAGATCGCCGAAGATTTCGGGGTCGGGATGGAAGCTGACGGTCGTACCGCGGCGGTTGGGGGCAGCGCCGACCTCCTCCAGCTTGCCGGTCGCGATGCCCTTGGCGAAGCGCTGGCGGAACAGCTTCTTCTCGCGGGCGACCTCCACCACGGTTTCGGTCGACAGTGCGTTGACCACGGACACGCCGACGCCGTGCAGTCCGCCGGACGTCGAATAGGCCTTGCCCTCGAACTTGCCGCCCGAGTGGAGCGTGGTGAGGATCACCTCAAGCGCGGACTTGCCGGGATATTTGGGATGCGGGTCGACCGGGATACCGCGGCCGTTGTCGCTGACCGTCAGCCGGTTGCCGGGCTCCAGCGTCACCTCGATCCGGGAGGCGTGGCCGGCGACCGCTTCGTCCATCGAATTGTCGATCACTTCGGCGGCAAGATGGTGCAGCGCCCGCTCGTCCGTCCCGCCGATGTACATGCCGGGTCGACGACGGACCGGCTCCAGTCCTTCAAGAACTTCGATGGCCGATGCGTCGTAAGCTTCGCCGGGCGATTGGGGTGCGGAAGAGCCGAAAAGGTCCGTCATTTGTTCTAATGTATAGCGCGCTGCCGGGCCTCCGCCATGCCCTCTTGAACCGAGTGACAAATTTACCACATGCTCTTCGCCGGACGTCCCATGGGAAGTCCGGCGACGGGCTGCAGGGGAGCCCGATCGGGGCCCCGCAGTCCGCCTGTTGCTCAAAAAGGAGGACAGACAATGCGTAGCGCTTTCGACTTTTCACCTTTCCGCCGGTCGGCTGTTGGTTTCGACCGCCTGTTCGACATGCTGGAGAACAGCGCCGCTTCGAGCGCGCAGGAGAACTACCCGCCATTCGACCTGATCAAGGTCGACGAGAACAAGTATCGGATCGAGATCGCTGTGGCCGGCTTCCGGCGCGGCGAGATCGACATCACGTCTCATGAGAACGTCCTGATCATCCGCGGACAGAAGGGCGAGGAGAACGGCAACAACTACGTCCACCGCGGCATCGCCACGCGCTCGTTCGAGCGGCGCTTCGCGTTGGCGGACCACATCCAGGTGACCGGCGCCGATCTGCATGACGGCATGCTCAGCCTGGAGCTGGTGCGGGAGATTCCCGAGGCGATGAAGCCGCGCAAGATCGAGATTGGAGGCGGCGCGGGCGAGAGCCCTCCCCAGCAACAGCCGACGATCGAGGCCAGCGCCGAGGAGCGTGCAAGCGAACACGCCTGACCGTCAGGCTGACGCTAGAAGAAGAACCCCGGAAGCGCCTCGCTTCCGGGGTTTTCTTTTGGCGCGAAGGGGCGGAGGCTGCAACCAGCGGCGCACTTGCCCGGTTTCTGCCTTCGCCGATCCCTAATAGTGGCAGATAGATGTACGAATTTTCCGGTTATCACATCCTGCTCGCCGCGATCGGGCTGATCATCATCCTGGCTTATTGGACGCCGCGCCTGGTGTCGCGAAGCGAACCGCCTGCGTCCGCGCTGCTGATCGGCCTGGGCTTCCTCGGCTTCGGCTGGATCCCAGGGATGCCCGACGCGATCGATCCCATTGCCTTGCCCAAGCCGTGGGAGGTGATCAGTGAATTGTGCGTCGTCGCAGGGCTGTTCGGCGTCGGCCTGCGGATCGATCGGCTCGCCTCGCGCCAATTGTGGATTCCGACGGTGCGCCTTCTGGCCCTTGCGATGCCGCTGACGATCGGCGCAATCTGGCTAGGCGGCTGGCTGCTTGGTGGCATGACGATCGCCGGCGCCCTGCTGCTCGGCGCGGTGCTGGCGCCCACCGACCCGGTTCTTGCCGGGGACGTCCAGGTCGGTCCGCCGCTGGAAGGCGGCGAGCATCCGGTGCGCTTTTCGCTGACCACGGAGGCTGGCCTCAACGACGGGCTGGCTTTTCCATTCGTATATCTTGCGCTCGCAGTCGCGGTCGCCGGCGGGTTCACAGCCGATATCGTAACGGAATGGCTCTGGAAGGACGTCGCCTATCGCATCGTCATCGGCACGCTGGCAGGTGCCGCGCTGGGATGGCTGCTTGGGAAGTTGCTGTTCGAATGGCCTCGAAACAACGCACTTGCCAATACCAATTCGGGGGTGATCGCACTGGCGGGATTGCTCGCGGTCTATGGTCTGACCGAACTGGTGGAGGGATATGGCTTCATCGCCGCCTTTGTCGCAGGTCTGGTTCTGCGCCGGCAGGAATCGGAGCACGAGTTCCACACCAACCTCCACGACTTCAGCGAAGCGATCGAACACGCGCTGACATCGCTGTTGCTGATCGCGCTGGGTGCGGCGCTGCCAGCGCTGTTGCCCCACCTCACCTGGACAGGGGCGGCCATCGGCGTGGCACTGATCCTGTTTCTGCGCCCATTGGTGGGCTGGCTGTCGCTACTCGGCACCTTTGAGTCCAGACGGGAACGGGCGGCCGTCGCATTCTATGGCGTGCGCGGCGTCGGCTCGATCTACTATCTTGCCTACGCCGGCTCTCACGCCGAACTGACCAACGAGGCCGAATTGTGGGCGGTGGTCGCGTTCACAATCCTGTTGTCCACGGTGGTTCACGGCTTCACCGCCAGCCTGGCGGTCGAGCGCGCGACCGGCGAGCCGGCATCGGGCGCCAAGCCGCGGGAACCGGTCGCCTAGTCCGGCGGGCTACAGGATCAGGCTGCCAAAGGCCTGCTCAGGGCTGCTGAGGACGGTGCCGGAAAGCACCACCATGAACTCGGCAGTTGCAGTGTCTCCGTCCGTATCGGCGTAAAACGTCACGGTTGACCCAACCTTGGTCATCCACAGCCCATGCGCGACCGGGTCGAGCCCGCCCCAGGCAAAATCCTGGTTGCCGATTGCCGCGGCGTTCGCATCGAGTGCCGAGAAGTCGAGGCGATCGACCCCGAACACAAAGTCTTCCAGGATATCGTTGGTGTCGCGCAGGTCGAGATAGACGAAGCGGTCGGCGCCTGCGCCGCCCTGGGTGTAATCGCGTCCCCAGCCGCCGATCAGAACATCGTCCCCGTCGTTGCCGCTGAAATCGTCCCAGCCGCTGCCGCCGTACATGGTGTCGTTGCCGGCACTGCCCGAACCGATGTCGTTTCCGGAACCGAAGTAGAGCGTGTCGGCACCGTCTCCGCCAATCAACTGGTCGCTGCCGAGTTGACCGTAGAGCGTGTCGTTGCCGCCATCGCCCATGATCAAGTCGTCACCGACCCATCCGTAGGCGACGTCGTCGCCACCCTTCAAATAGATGCGATCATTGCCGTCGTTGGCGACGATGCGGTCGGCGCCCTCGGTTCCGAAGATGACCTGACCGGCATAGCCCCAGCCACCCTCGACATCCTCGAAGTCGTTGGGATCGCCCCATCCGGAACCGTTGGCGACGGGTCCGGTGAAGTCGTTGGCGCCACGGATCGTGACGGTCACCAGCGAGTGCGTGCCATCGGCCGCCACCGCCCAGAAGCTGTCGGTCATGGTCTGGCCGGTTGCGAGCCGCTGCACGTCGAGCGCGGCGTTATTTAGCGTGTAGGTCCAGGCGCCGGCTGCCGTCAGTGTCACCATGCCGCAGCCGGACAGGCTCTGCTGCCCGGTGACGGCCTGGAAGGTCGCGTCGGAGTCACGGTCGGCAATCGTCAGCTGCCCGCTCGCGGTCGGCGCCCCGGCACTGCCGAGCGCGGCCTCGGTAACGCTGCCGGTGCGCGTGCCCCCGATGGTGGCCGGATCGTTCACCGACAGGATCGATAGCGAGCGAGAGGTCTCCACCGTCTGCGTGCCGTCCGATACATGGTAAGTGAGCTGCAGCGTCCCGTTCCAATCGGCTGCGGGGGTTACGGTGAAGCTGCCGTCGGCGTTCGTCACGACAGTCGCGTTAGTGGCGGTGAGTTCGCTGATGATGAGAGCGTCACCGTCGGCATCACCCCAGCCGGCAAGCAGCTGCTCCGAAGTTACGACATAGCTGCTGTCTTCGGCCCCGGCCGGAAGCGCGCCGGCCTGATCGCCGAGCGCCGGTCCATCGTTGAGGCCCGTCACGGTAAGCGTAAGCGTTGCAGGGCTGCTGGCTCCGTGCTCGTCCGTCGCCAGGTAGGAGACGGATAGTGCCCGCGCCTCACCGGCGCCGAGCGACTGGTAATCGGGATGGCTCGCGTCCAGCGTCCAGCTGCCGTCGGACAACAGGCTGAAGCCGGCCGGAGCGTCGCCGGAGATCGCGTATGTCAGGACTGCGCCCCGATCGATATCGCTCGCGACGAGTTGGCCGGCGATCGACCCATCCTCGGCAACGGTTACTTCGGCATCCTGCGCGATCGGTGCGTCGTTGGCGCCGGTCATCACGACGGTGAAGGTAACCGGGACCCCGCCCGCCGTGGGCACCGTAAAGCTGTCGGTCACGGTTTCGCCGGCGGCCAGGGCCTGCACGGCGGCGTCGTCCTTGACCTCATAGCTCCAGCGCGCTCCGCCATCCTCGCCGGATTGGGCGGGACCGAAGAAACCGAAGCCGTAAGTGCCCTCGATGTACGAATAGTCCGCCAATCCAGCCTCGCCGGCGTCAGCGTCGTCAATCTGGACCGTCGCCGAACCGTAGACATCGTCTTCGCTCAAGGCGATCACAGTCGTGCCGGTCACCACGGTCGCATCGTCGCCGCCAGTGACGGTGAGCGTGAGGACCGAAGTCGAAACTCCACCTTCACCGTCCGTGACGCGAAACGGAATGGTGACGGTCTGCGCTTCACCTTCGCGCAGGGCCTGCCACTTCGGGCCGGAGGCATCAAATTGCCAGCTTCCATCGGCGGCAAGAGTCAAACCCGCTGGCGCTTCGTCGACCAGCGAGTAAGTCAGGACCGCGCCGCCATCGGCATCCGTGGCACTAAGGCGTCCGCTAGCCCCGCCATCCTCACCGACGCTGGCCACAGACGCAGTTGCCACGGGTGCGTCGTTGGTGCCGGTAAGGGTGAAGGTCAGGGTCGAATTGGTGCTGGCACCGAACTGGTCCGTCACGCGGTAATCGACCGTATAAGCTTTCACGTCTCCGGCGGCCATCTGCTGATAGGCGGGGTGGTTGGCGTCGAGCGTCCAGGCGCCGTTCGTCCCCATCGAAAAGCCGGCCGGTACGTTCGATCCCGTTACAGCAAAGGAAAGGGTCGCGCCGTTATCGACATCGCGGTCGTTGCTGCCGACATTGCCGCTGATGACGCTTCCCTCGGTCGCGGCTGCGACGTCGGCCATCGCGATGGGGGTATCGTTGGTGCCGGTGAAGGTGATTCGAACCGTCGACCACTGGCCGTTGTTGCCGGAGGTCTGGAGCGCGTAGACGAAACTGTCCTCCAATACTTGGCCCGGAGCAAGCGCGTCGATGCGCGACTGGATGCTGTCGGCGCTGTAGGAAACCGTGCCGTTGGCGTTGATCCATATTGTCGCGCCAAGCGTGCTGCGGTCGTTGGCGGGTCCAATTTGATCGGCGTTCGCGAGATCGGCGGATTGGCCGTTGTCGAGTGAGTAAAGCGTCTTGCCGCTATTTTTCCCGTCGTTAGCGCGAACGTTGAAAACCAGCGTTCCGGTGGCCGACGTCTCGGACAGGTTGTAGCGGTCGTCAGCGCTCAACGGCGCGGAAATCAGCTTGATAGGCACGTCGAACACTCCCCCAGAACGCAACCAAAGGCGCTGCACGGAGACGCTGCCGCAAGCGCATTAAGGGAAAGTTATTTTTTGCGGACAGCTCGACGAAAAAAGATCGGTTGCCGAGTTGTTTGATAACCTCTTTTAATCCGGGAGCGCGTACGGAGCGCCTGTTCGAACCGCGGGTCAACAACTTCCGGATGGCAGGGTATCACCAGTGAATGGCGCCACGCGGCCGCTTGTCAGCGCAATCATCATTTTCAAGGACGAGGAACGCTTCCTGAAGGAAGCGGTGGAAAGCGTGTTCGCGCAGACCCATGAGCATTGGGAGCTGCTGCTGGTCGACGATGGTTCGCGCGATGCGAGCACGGGGCTAGCGCAAGAGTTTGCTCGACTTCGGCCCGGGCAGGTCCGTTACCTGTCTCACCCCGGGCACAAGAATGAGGGGATGAGCGCGACCCGCAACCTTGGGCTGGCCCATGCCCGGGGCGAGTTCGTCGCCTTCCTGGATGGGGACGATTGCTGGCTCCCGGCAAAGCTGGAGCGGCAACTTGAACTGTTTGCCGCCAATCCGGACGCGCAGCTTGTATGCGGGGCGACCTGCTATTGGCAGGAGTGGGAGGTGGGCTCGGGCCAGGACCGGATTGTGCAAACCGGGGCTGTTCATCGCCGCGTTGACGGCCTCAGCAATGTCCTGGATCAGGACCGACTCTATCGTCCGCCCGAATTGATGACCTTGCTTTATCCGCTGGGGGTCGGCGTGACGCCGTCGATGTCAGGCATGATGATGCGCCGATCGCTGATGGAGAGGGTCGGCGGTTTCGAGCGGGAATTCCGGGGCCTGTTCGAGGACCAGGCATTTCGCATCAAGGCCTATCTCGCAGGGCCGATCTTCATATCGGGCGAATGTTTCGATCGATATCGCCAGCATCCCGGGTCGTGTGTGCAGGCGGCGCTGGATACGCCGGTGCTGGCGAAAGCGAGGCGGCGATTTTATCGCTGGCTCTACCGCTACCTGCAAGGCGTGGGCTGCACCGATCCGGCGATACGCCGCGCTCTGCGGCAGCGACTAATTCGAACACATTTACCCCGCGTTTACCGGTGGCTCGTCAATGGCCGAAAGGCTATGTCAGGACGCAGGCAGTGAGGCTGCAATGACCGCTCAAGCTTTGTGGCGGAGGTCGAACAGGGCGACCATGGTCGACGTAAGCGTCATCGTACCGGTGTACCTGGTCGAAGGGCAACTTCGCGAATGCTTGGATTCGATCCTGGCGCAGGACCATCCGTCGTTTGAAGTCATCGCGGTCAACGACGCGTCTCCGGACGGCAGTCCTTCCATTCTTCGCGAATATGCCGCGCAGGACGAACGGCTGAAAATCATCGACCTGCCGGTGAACCAGGGTCTGGGCGCGGCGCGCAATGCCGGCATAGCGGAAGCGATCGGCCAGTGGATTTGGTTCGTTGATTCCGACGATTGGATCGAGCCCGGGGCGATCGGCGCGGCGGTAGGCCGGGCACAGGAAACGGGCGCGGAGATCGTGATTTTCGATTACCGGCGAATCTATCCGGACGGGCGGGTGCTCCGGGGCGGACGGACGGACATACTGGCCGACGCGCCGGAACGATTTACTGTGCGCGATTATCCACAAATCCTCCAGCTGTTGCAGATCGCATGCAACAAGCTGATCGAGCGCGCGGCGCTGGACCGGCTTGAGCTCCGCTTCGTCGACGGATGGTATGAGGACACACCGTTCAGCTATCCCCTGCTGGTCGGCACGGCATCGATCTCGGCGCTTCCCAGGCCATTGCTGAATTACCGACAGCGGGAGGGGGCGATCACCCGGTCGGCGAGCGCCCGGCATTTCGAGGTGTTGGGGCAATGGGAGCGAGCGATGGAGCGTGCGCTGGCGTTGTCGGATGAAAGCCGCACGATCCATAATGCCCTTGCGCAGCTGATGGTCCGGCATTGCACCACCGTACTGCTTCGCCACCAGCGCATTCCGCTCGTGCTGCAAGACAGCTTCGTGCGCGAATTGCGGCGGTTGTTCCAGCGCCACCATCCCGAACGGCCCTACAAGGCGCTGAGCCGCCTGGAGCGCGTCCAGCACTTGATGCTACCGTTCGCCTCGGTCGGGATGCTCAAGGCCTATTGGCGTCTGACCTATCGCCTGCGGTGGCTGGTTCATCACCGCTCCGCGAGGCGGCGGCAGCGCGAGTCACTACGCCACGGGCCACCGTCCGCAGCCGCCACAGCGCACGCTTCGCTTGCTGAGCAGCGGGCGGATCGCGAAACAAGCTTTGTGGACTAAGCCCGGTGCGTTCGATCCATTTGTCGCGGTAGGGCGAGAAGGGAAACTTCAAGCCCCAGGGCCGGTCGCCGCGATCGTTTTTCGGCAAGCCGGCAATGCACAGGCTCTGCTCGGGCTCGGTTGCCGGATCGCAGCGACGCCAGAACTCGTAATCGATCACCTTCAGACCATTCCGCGTGAAGATCGCGTTGCCGTCGGGCTTGAAGTCGACCGGATCGAAGCCGGTAAGAAGGCAGGTGCGCACGAACCCGGCCAATTGGCGCACCTGATCGAGCGGAAGAACTCTCCCCGAAGACGGTGGCAGCCGGTCTTCCGGCCGAACATATTCCATGAGGAGGTGGTGAGGACCGGAATCAATCAGGGCGGGGATTGCCGGGCTGATCGGGCCGAGCTTAGCGAACACTTCAAGCTCCCGCTGAAGGAAGCGTTCGGCGCCCGGCCGGAATGTCTTGCGAACGGCAAGCCGGCCGTTCCAATCGACCAGTTCCACCTTGGCTCGGCAGGCGTAACCACTGAGATTGCGGATCGCCGGTCCGCTTGCGAAGGCGGCGGCGCGGTCTGACATGACCTTGCTGATCCAGGGTGCCTTGTCTGCTGCCAGGGCAAGCAGCAGTGCCCCAGCCTCTTGGCTATTGGCGGAAAAGGAAAATACCCCATGAGGCAAGTCGCTGCCAGTCCGTCGGAGCTCGGTTCCTAAGGCGGCGCGGATGGCGAACGGACGCGAGTTGTCGCAGCCGGGCCGCTCCTGAAGCTGGTCGGTCGCCGGCGCGATCGGCAACAGGTCATGGGCGAAGACAATGCTTTCCATCGCTGCCGATATCGGGCCCTGGCCGGTGGCAGCCAGCCAGCCTTCGACCGCGGGGCGATTGGTGGGCTCGACCGTCAATTCGAGCAGGAGTTCGTAGCCCTTCTCCCGAAGAGCCCGAACGACGACCTCATGATATGACGGCTGGCCGGGCTCAGTGGCGACCAAAAAGGCGCTTAGCCCTGTGAAATCGGATCCGCCCGGCTGCATTGCGAGCCGGGATAGCAGTTCCGGGCTCCGGCGAAAGCCCGGCGCAACCGCTCGCTAGGGCTTGCGTACCGTGATTTTGAGGTAAGTCGCTGTGATTGCAGTGGCGGTCGGACCGGCGCTGTTCTGTTGCTCGAACAAGGCGGTCAATTCGCGGGCCAGCTCATCCGCCCGGCCATTGCGCTCGGCGGCCTCGAACGCGTTCATGGTCGGCCCATAATAGCGGCGGAAGAGGTCGAGCAGGCTGGCGGGCGGGGCGTCCATGCGGAAGGTCCAGTCCGACCGTTCGCTGGCGATGTTTTCGGCTGAAATGCCGGCGGCGGTGAAACGTTCGCGCACCTGATCGGGATCGCCCCAAGTGACGGGGCTGACGAAGCCGTCGGGCGGGGGTGCCGTAAAGGCGGCGCTGATCTTCAGGATCTGCGCGACCAGCGTGGGGTCACCGGGAATCCAGTTGCCCATGACGATCCGCCCTCCGGGCCTTGTGACACGCACCATCTCTCGTGCGGCATCGAAGGGACGCGGGGCGAACATGGCGCCGAAGATGCTGACCACCAGATCGAAGCCGTCATCCAAGAGATCGTGAAGGTCGCACGCGTCCCCCTGCTGGAAACGAAGGTTCGACAGATTGGCGGCTCGGGCTCGAGCGTTGCCGGCGTCGACGAGATTGTGGGCAATGTCGACGCCGAGAACAGTCGCGCCTCGCTGCGCGATCGGCAAGGCGGTGGTGCCGTCCCCGCAGCCAAGGTCAAGGACCTTCATGCCCGGCGCGATGCCGAGCGTCTCGACCAGGGCTTCGCCGCTGGCGCGCATGGTGTCGGCGATGCGGGTGAAATCGCCTTTCTCCCACAGGGCCTGGTTCGGATTGCTGGTCAGCGTCGCGGTGTCGCCCATATCAAGTTCCTTTTGTTTGACGCAGATACGGGCCCCGGCGGTCCTGCCCCCGCCGAGGCCCTCGTCCCAATCAGGCGACGTTGAGCCGGCCGTTCAGGCGGATTGGTCGAGCGAGATTGAAGTAGTTGGGCGAGGTCTTCATTACCTGATCGTGGATCGCCGCGAAATCCTCGGCGGAGCCGTCGCCCGCGATGGTTACCTCGTAGCTCAATTCTTCATAGCCGGGCGCCACCTGGTCGGAGAGTCCGAAGAAGCCGCGCAGGTCGAGTTGGCCGCTGGTGCGGATCTCAAGCTTGTCGAGTTTGATGCCCTTCATCGCCGCGCCGGCAACATAGCCGACCGAGATGCAGGCATTGAATGCAGCCATGAGCAGTTCCTGCGGATTGGCGGCGCTGTTCGTGCCGCCGATCTCGATCGGCTCGTCGGCAGCGATGGTGAAATCACGGGCGATGACTTCGCGGCCGAACGTTACTGGCCCGATTTCGGCTTCGGTGCGGGTGCCCCCCTTCCACCGGCTCGTGACCTGGAACGCCAGCACCCCATTTGCGGGGTCGCGTTCGACGTCTTCCACCACTTTGCCGAGCAGGGCGAGGTCGATGCCGTTGACGGTTGGGCTCTTCACAGTGTCGAGCATTGCTTTTTCTCCTTGTCGTGAAGTCAGGCGAACAGCGGTGCGGCTGCCGCGATGCGGGCGGCTGCCCGTGGCGAAATGCGCTGCAGGGTGGCGACGAAGCGCGGGTGCACCAGGCCAGAGCCAAGGAAGGTCCAGCGGCCCGCCTGATGCTGCTGCGCGTGGATCGCTTCTCGACCTGGCAGCTTTCGGCCGATCACCTTCTCCAGCGCATCGAGGTTGAAACCGGCCTGCGTCTTCAGCCCGTCATCCAGGAAGGCGCCGATCTCCAGAAAACCATCGACCGCTTCGTCGATGCCAGTTTCGCTACGCCCCTCGGCCAGGGCGTCGACGATCAACGTGTCGAGCTTCGCGTGCTGCGCTTCCTCGATCCAGTGGTGCCGCATCAGGCTCTTGAAGAGAGGATCGATCCGCCCGTCGTCGCGGATTGAGCCCAGATAATGCTGCTGGGTCATCCATTCGATCATCAGGATGACGAGGGCGACGCTAAGCGGGTCGTGGCGCAAGACTTCCGCGCCGATCGCAGCGGACGGGCCGATCAACTGCGGCTTGACCGGAAATCCACGTTCGAACGCGGCGGCGAACCGTTTGAACAGGTGGATGTGCTTGGCCTCTTCCGAGGCGAAATTGAGCAGCGCTCGAACCCGCCAGTCGTCCTCGTTCAGGTGGGGACGGGCGTGATCCATCAGGAAGGGGAGGATGAATTCCTCGACGATCCCGAACATCGCCAGATATTCATGCGCGGCAATCTGATTGAGCAGCTTTTGCTCGTTCGCGGTCAGTTGCGTCAGCGCCGCCGTGCGAGCGAGGCTTTCCGGCATGAAATTCAGCGAAAAGTCGAGTTCCTGATCTTCGCGCAGGACATCATCCAGCTCCCACTGGCCGCGCAGGGAGGCGGCCAGTGTCTGCTGATAGTTGAAGTCATGATACACTTTGGGTCTCCCACCGGGCCACTGGATTTAGCCAAAGATAAAAGGCGCCAAGGCCAAGGCAGAGGTGAAACCGCCGCAGGCAAAGGCACAAGTGAGTACGATCAGCGCGCGAACGCGCAGCACGTTGAACAGGTCGTCCATTGATCTTCTTCCCCTACTCCACTGAATGAGCTCCAGAGATATCGAAAGCGACAAACTTCCGACTTGAACGCTATTGTCTCTGTTGGCTGTCAGACTTCTACCTGAGCCGACGATTTGCCAAAATGATCGACTTGCCGGATGATTTGACCGAAACACCGCCGAAGGGGACTCGTGCGGATGGATGTCGTCGGCGACATTCTGGAGTCGTTGCGCCTGACTGGAGGCGTCATCCTGGAAGGGTCGGCGTCAGGTGAGTGGTGCGTCTATTCCCAGATGCGACCGGAGGACGTGGCCGAGCTGTTTCCAGCGGGCGGCCCGGTCATTGCCTATCATTATGTGAAGCACGGCCGCCTGTGGGCGCAGGTCGAGGGGCAGAAGCCGGTCTCGGCGGGCGAGGGGTCGATCCTGATGTTTCCCCGCAATGATCAGCACCGGCTGTTTACGAGCGACCGACCGGAACCGATCGATTCCCACGACTTCATCGTCGGCGCGACCGAACGTGGATTGGCGCGCTTCACCATCCAGGGATCAGGCGAGCCAGTCGAATTCTTTTGCGGCTTTCTTGGCGTGGAATCGGGCGAGCATCCGCTGCTCGAGTGCCTCCCGCCACTCCTGAAGATCGACGACATCAGCGAAGCGCAGGAGGCTTGGCTGGAAGGCAACCTCAACTATCTGACCCGCGACCGGCAGGAACCGGAGGTTGTCGCCCGCATCGCCGAGCTGCTCTTCGCGGAAGCCATTCGGGCCTATGTTGACGACCTTCCGCCGGGGGAGGGTGGCTGGCTTGCGGGATTGCGCGATCCGGCCGTCGCCCGGGCGCTCGCCTTCATTCATGCGCATTACGCGGAGGAGCTTGAGATCGAGCAGCTCGCGCGCGAAGCCGGAGTGTCGCGATCCGTTCTGGGCGAGCGCTTCGTGGAGCTGCTTGGGGATCCGCCGATGCGCTATTGCGCACGCTGGCGGATGCGCAAGGCAGCCGACCTGCTGCGTCACGGCAAGGACAACACCGCCAACGTCGCTTACGCGGTAGGCTTCAATAGCGAGGCGGCGTTCAACCGGGCGTTCAAGCGGGAATATGGCCTGCCGCCTGCCGCCTGGAAACGGCAGGCGCTGGCACAGGATGTGGCGCAGTCATGCTCGGCCAGTTTCGAGCAAGAAGTGCGCTACGCCACCGCTCACGACGGGACGCGGTTGGCCTGGTCGGCGCTTGGCGAGGGGCCGCCATTGGTGAAGACCGCCAACTGGCTCAATCATCTCGACTTCGACTGCGAGAGCCCGCTGTGGCGCGGCTGGCTGCGCGAATTCACCCGCGACTTCCGACTGATCCGCTACGACGAGCGGGGCAATGGCCTGAGCGACTGGGACACGCCGGAGATGAGCCTTAGCGCCTTTGTCGACGACCTTGCCTGCGTTGTCGACGAAGCGGGACTGGAGCAGTTCGATCTGCTGGCGATCAGCCAGGGCGCACCGGTCGCGATCGCTTATTCGATCGCACATCCCGAACGGGTTCGTCGCATGGTGCTGCTGGGTGGTTATGCCGCCGGGTGGCGGGCGCGCGGCGACAATGAGGAAGTGAGCCGGCGCGAGGCGATGCTCACGCTGACCGAGTTGGGCTGGGGCAAGGACAACCCGGCCTATCGCCAGATGTTCACCAGCTTCTATATCCCGGGCGCCGATAGCGAGCAGTCGGCCTGGTTCAATGAGCTGCAGCGGCGCTCGGCATCGCCGGACAATGCGGTCCGACTGATGCGGGAATTGTCGCGACTGGATGTTCGCCACCTGCTCGACCAGGTGACCCACCCAACACTGGTCCTGCACGCCCGGTCCGACGCCGCCATCCCATTCAGCGAAGGCGAGCTGCTGGGCGCGAAGATTCCGAACGCGCGGTTCGTACCGCTGGATAGCGCCAACCACATCTTGCTGGATGGCGAGCCGGCCTTCCGGACGTTCGTGAATGAAACCCGGCGGTTCTTGCGCTCCTCCGCCGCGCGCCCGGAGGCGCGGTTGGCGGAAGCGACCTAGCGGACGCGCGGCCCGCCATAGGGCAGCGGCGGCGGTGGGCGCCGGTCGCGGCGCGGCAGCTGCGCCTGATAAGCGACACCGCAATGCTGCACGCAATAAGGGAAGCCGGGGTTCGCAGCTTGACCGCAAAAGTGGAAGTCCGGTTCGCCGGGATGACCGATCGGCCATTTGCAGATGCGGTCGTTGAGGTCGAGCAGGCCCGTCTTGTCGGCAACCTCCGGACTCGGCTTGGCCGGAACCAGGCGGCGCGGCGGGGCCGGCGGAATGGGGGCCTGGGTTTCGCCCGGGCCCTGCCGGATGAAGCCGCCAGGTCCGACCGAGCGATATTGCATGTTCGGATCAAGGCCGCGCGGCGGCTGCGGTTGCGGAGCGGGAGCGGCCGGCGGCATCGGTGCCGCGGCCTCCAGCACGGCGGCGATCGCCGGCTTGTCCTTGACCCGGGTTGGCGACGAGGGCGCCGGCTCAATCAACTTGGCTGTTTGCTTCGGAGCCGGAGCCGGCGTGGCCGCTGCCGGTTTCGCGGCAGCCGGCTTGTCTTCGCCGGGCTTGACCGGGGACGGGCGCGCTTCGAGACCCAGACGATGGGCCTTGCCGATCACGGCGTTCCGGCTGACGCCACCCAGCTCGGTCGCGATCTCGCTCGCAGTGGCGCCTTCGGCCCACCGCATCTTCAATCGCTCGATCCGCTCTTCCGTCCAGGACATGCTTTCAAAAACCCTTTGTTTCCGCCGCCGCAGCCCCTAGGCGCTGACAGCGTGAATGACCAGCCAGCCACAACATCCGCCTGGGTCCGCAGCGAGCCCGGCGTGGCCCGCCTCCAGGGGATCAATACTGGCGGCTTGAAGACGCTCTATATCAAGGAAGTGCGGCGCTTCTTCAAGGTGCAGACCCAAACGGTCTGGGCGCCCGCGGTCACGACCCTGCTGTTCCTCGTCATCTTCACCGTGGCGCTGGGCGGGGTCAAACGCCAGGTATTGGGCGTTCCCTTCGCCGACTTCATTGCCCCCGGGCTGATCGTGATGGCCATGGTCCAGAACGCCTTCGCCAATTCCAGCTTTTCGCTGCTGGTCGGCAAAATTCAGGGCACCATCGTCGACTATCTGATGCCTCCGCTGTCGACCGGCGAGCTGATCCTGGGGTTGGTCGCAGCGTCGGTGACCCGGGCCTTCCTGGTCGGTGGGGCGGTCTGGCTGGCAATGGCGCTGTGGCCCGGCGTGCACGTCGGACTGAAGCACCCTCTGGCGGCGGTGTGGTTCGGGCTGATGGGATCGCTGATGCTCAGCTTCCTGGGGCTGCTGACCAGCATCTGGGCCGAAAAATTCGATCATGCCGCGGCGATCACGAATTTCGTGGTCGCGCCATTATCTCTGCTGAGCGGAACCTTTTATTCGGTCGAAAGCCTGGCGCCGACCTTCCGCGCCATCAGTCACGCCAACCCGTTCTTTTATGTCATCAGCGGGTTTCGCTACGGCTTCCTTAGTGAGGCCGATTCGCCGATCTGGGTGGGAGCAGCGGGGCTTCTGATCCTGAATATCATCCTTTGCGGAGCCTGTTACTGGCTGCTCAGAACCGGCTGGAAAATCAAGAATTGAGCCGGACCAACGGGTTGAGGTCGTTAAGGATGTTGAACGATCGATAACGAGTGCGTTCAGGCACCAACCAAGCGCCAGCGCGTAGAAGCACTGCATCAACGCTCGATGAGGAGAGTGTCACATGCGTAAGTTTCTTGTTGCCGCCGCGGTTGCCACCACGGCGCTCAGCGCGGCTGCTCCGGCCGCCGCCCAATATTACCCCGCGCCGGTGCGTCAGCCCTACTACGGCCAAGGCTATAACTACGGCCAGAACAAGTGGCAGCTTATTCGCGTCTACGATGCGCGCGTCGCCCGGGTGCAGCGGGCAATCGAGCGGAACGATAGCCGCGACCGGATCAGCGAGCGCGAGGCCCGTAGTCTTCGAGCCGAGGCGCGTTGGCTGCGCGAGCGCGTCCGCCGCCTGAGCTCCAGCGGAATCAATCACCGCGAACGGCGTGAGCTTGATATCCGGATCGGTCGGCTTGAGCAGCGCCTGCGGATCGATATCCGTGACGGCAACGGGCGGCCGGGCTACGGTTCCTACGGGAATGACGGCTGGCGCGACCGCGATCGCGATGGGCGCAACGACCGCTACGAGGATGATCGCGGCCGCTATCCCGACGGAAGCTGGCGCGACCGCGACCGCGATGGCCGTGACGACCGCTACGAAGACGATCGCGGCCGCTACCCCGGCTAAGTGATCGCGACAGGCAAGGAAGGCGCTGGGGGAAACCTCGGCGCCTTTTCTTGTGCCCTTTCGGTTTGCCCTTTCGGAGCGCCTTTTCTATATCGCGACCAGCCGCGGCGGGGGGCCGCGCAACCCTTGCTAGCAGGAGCTTTTCCATGGCCATCACGCCGCTTATGCCCGTTTACCCGCGCTGCGAGGTGCGACCGGTCAAGGGCGATGGCGTGTACCTGATCGGCGAGGGCGGCGAGCGTTATCTGGACTTCGCCAGCGGCATCGCGGTCAATCTGCTCGGCCACAGCCACCCGCACCTGATCGGCGCGATCCAGAAGCAGGCCGAAACCTTGATGCACGTGTCGAACCTATACGGGTCGCCGCAGGGCGAAAGCCTCGCCCGTCGGCTGACCGAGCTGACCTTTGCCGATACGGTGTTCTTCACCAATTCCGGCGCCGAGGCCGTTGAATGCGCCATCAAGACTGCGCGCCGCTATCATCATGCCAAGGGCAATCCGCACAAGAATGAGCTGATCACCTTCAGCAACGCCTTTCATGGCCGGACCATGGCGACCATCAGCGCCACCGACCAGGTCAAGCTGCGCGACGGCTTCGCGCCGCTGCTGGAAGGCTTCACGGTCGTCCAGTTCGACGACCTCGACGCAGCCCGCGCGGCAGTGCGCCCGAACACCGCCGGTTTCCTCGTCGAGCCGATCCAGGGCGAGGGCGGCATTCGCCCGGCATCCCAGGAATTCATGCGCGGCTTGCGGGACATTTGCGACGAGCACGACCTGATGCTGGTCCTGGACGAGGTTCAGTGCGGCGTTGCACGCACCGGCCATCTCTATGCCTATGAGCATTATGGGATCACGCCAGACATCATGGCCTCGGCCAAGGGCATCGGCGGTGGTTTCCCATTGGGCGCTTGCCTGGCGACCGAGAAGGCGGCGAGCGGGATGGTGATCGGTACCCACGGGTCCACCTACGGCGGCAATCCGCTGGCCATGGCCGCGGGTGAAGCGGTACTGGATGTCGTAGCCACGCCAGACTTCTTGGAGCAGGTGCGAACGACCGGCGAGCGGTTGCGCGCGGCACTGGAGCAAATGATTCCAAACCATGATCATTTGTTCGAAGGCGTACGCGGGCTGGGCCTGATGCTCGGCGTCAAGATGAAGACCGACAGCCGCGCCTTCGTCGGATATTTGCGCACTCGCGGCATTCTGACGGTAGCGGCCGGCGACAATGTCGTGCGCGTGCTGCCGCCGCTGATCATCGACGAGGCGCACATTCGCGAATTCGTCGACGGCCTAAGCGCCGCAGCGTCCGATTACGAGATGCCGGCGGTTGCCGCTTAGGCAAAGTCCACGGCGTAATCAGTAAGGTCTGCTTACGAGCCAAAGCGGACATTGAACGGCGTCTTGCCTTCCTCCCTTCCGACGGTAACCTTCCTGCCCATGGAGCTCGCCCTCGCCTTCTTCCTTGCCGCCGCCTCCGCAAATTCGACTGGCGAGCCCATCGCAACCTTCACTCAGAGCGACGATCACGAACTGGCCGCCGCCCGCATCAAGGCTCGCGCGACGCTACCCGACTTCCTCGCGGTCCTGGACAAACGCTCGCCCGACACTGGCGGCTATCAGGTCCGCTTCGCGCTCACCCCGACCGAACATGTTTGGGTCGAGAATCTTGTACGTGACGGCGACAACCTGACGGGCACTCTGGCCATGAAACCGCTTCGTAGCGTGCATCAGCACGGCGATCGCGTGACAGTTCCGCTCAGCGAGGTAAGCGACTGGGGCTACTGGACTCGCGACAATGTCGCGCACGGCTTCCACACCTATCCCATACTGTTCGCCCGGCTACCCAAGGCCGAAGCCAACGCTCGCCGTCGCGAACTCGGCTGGCCGGAACATTAAGCGCGGCGGTTTCGCCGAACCGTCCATGGCGGACATTCAGGAGGGAAGATCTCGGACTGTCCGTTTTCCTCCCAAAGCAGACATGCCCGGCCCGATCTAGGCTGACGGTTGCCGCTCCCTCGCACCGATCCTATCTCGTCTCCGATGACCCCCGACATTCAGCATCTCGACGTGGCGCTTGGCGTCACTATTCCGACCCGTTCCGCGCGCGGACGCGTTGCGCGACTGGGACCATCGCTCGACGCGATACTCGGTCAGCACAATTACCCGCCGGTTCTGGAGAAGCTGTTGGCCGAGGCGTTAGTGCTGACCGCGTTGCTTGGCGCATTGCTAAAGGACCCGGGCGGACAGCTGACGGTACAGGCTCAAACCAAGGAAGGGATCGTCGACCTCCTCGTATGCGACTATCTGGCCGGCGAACTCCGCGGCTACCTGCGGCACGACCCGGCCTTGCTGGCAGACTCGGCCCGTGAGCCCAGCCTAGGCAGCTTGTTTGGTCATGGTTACCTCGCCATCACCCTCGACCAACCAGCGACCGACGAGCGTTATCAGGGCATCGTGCCGCTCGAGGGTGAGAGCCTGGCCGACGCGGCGCAAAGCTATTTCGGCCAATCCGAGCAGATCCCCAGCATTGTCCGGCTAGCGGCCAGCAAGGATACGGACGGCAAGTGGATCGGCGGCGGCATCCTGTTCCAGCATCTGCCCGAAGGCGAGGTCGGACGTGAACGGTTGCACACCCGGCTCCATCACCCGGATTGGGATCATGTCGCTGCGCTTGCAGGGTCGATCAGGGGCGAGGAACTGGTCGATCCGGCTCTCAGCTTGGAGGATCTCACCTGGCGTCTGTTTCATGAGGAGCCGGAGGTGCGGACGCTGGCCGCCGTGCCGCTGGTGAAGGGCTGTCGCTGCAATCCCGATTATGTCCGCTCGGTCATTGCTCGCTTCCCGGAAGAAGAGCGGGCTGAAATGGCGGACGAGGACGGCGTGATACGCGTGAACTGTGAGTTCTGCTCCACCAGCTTTCCGCTTCGGTTCGAATCGGCTTGATCGGGCGGGTTACGGAGAGTTAACTGGAAGGTGGTAAACGCAAAGCCATGACTGCTCGGTTCATGCCAATACTCCTTTTGCCGCTGGCCGGGGCGGTCTTGGCGGCCGTCCCCGCTGCGCTCCGGGGCGTTGCCGGCGGTCAATGGCAGGTAAGCCGCAGCGCCACCGGCGCGGGCGCGGCACAGCTTTGCATCGCGGACCCTGCGACCCTGTCCCAATGGGAGCACCGCGGTGCGCCTTGCACTCGCGTGATCCTGTCCGACAAACCCGGTGAAATGGTGGTGCATTACACCTGTCCGCCGGCGGGTGATTTTGGTCGGTCGAAGATCAGCGTGGTCACTCCGCGCAGCCTTCGGATCGAAACGACGGGCATCCACCGGGGCGAACCGTTCCAATACAAACTTTATGCTCGCCGGGCGGGCAATTGTTGATTTCATTAAGGCCCGGTTTAACCCCGCTCGCTTATAGGGCTTGGGTGCTTCCGTGATCCGGGGCACGCTTTCCTCCCTATCGGGCCTGCCCCGAGAACTGGGCCGCGACGGCAATGCCGGAGCGGCCCTTCTTTTTGAACGTCGCTTTCGCTAGCGGGCTGAACCATGACGTCCAAGGCTGCTGCCGTTGTTCTCCTGTCGGGCGGGCTCGACTCCATGGTCTGCGCCGCGCTGGCGCGCGAGCAGGGTTTTCGAGTCCTTGCGCTGACCGTGGATTACAATCAGCGGCACCGGGTCGAACTCGCGGCGGCCGAGCGGATCGCTGCCGATCTGGCGGACGAGCATATCATGCTTCCGCTGGACCTCCGCGCGTTCGGCGGGTCGGCGTTGACCAGCGATACGGCGGTTCCGAAGGAAGGTGTCGGCGTAGGCATTCCGGTGACTTATGTCCCGGCGCGTAACACGATCTTCCTCAGCCTGGCGCTGGGCTGGGCGGAAGCGGCGGGCGCCCGCGATCTGTTCGTCGGCGTGAACGCTCTGGATTATTCCGGCTATCCCGATTGCCGGCCTGAATTCATCGCCGCCTTCGAAGCGTTAGCCAATCAAGCGACCCGGGCAGGTGTGGAAGGGCAGGGGCTTACGGTGCACGCGCCGCTGCAATTTATGACCAAGGCCGACATTGCCCGTGAAGCCGCACAGCTGGGCCTCGACGCTGGCATGAGCCATAGTTGCTACGACCCCGCCTCCGATGGCGGGGCCTGCGGCCTGTGCGACGCGTGCCGTCTTCGTGCGAAGGGGTTCGAGGAAGCCGGACTGGCCGACCCAACCCGCTATGCGTCTTCCCGAGACGGCCAAGGATGACTTACGCAGTCAAGGAATGCTTTCTCACCCTGCAGGGGGAAGGCGCGCAATCGGGTAGTCGAGCGGTCTTCCTGCGCTTCGCCGGCTGCAACCTGTGGAGTGGCCGCGAGCAGGACCGGGCCGCGGCGCAGTGCCGCTTCTGCGATACCGATTTTGTCGGCACGGATGGACCGGGCGGCGGCAAGTTCACGAATGCGGAGGTGCTCGCCGACCATGTGACGAACATTTGGGGATCAGGGCCAGAGGGGCGACTGGTCGTCGTCACCGGTGGCGAGCCCATGCTTCAGCTGGACGATGGGTTGGTCGGCGCGCTACACGCCCGTGGCTTTCGAGTGGCGGCAGAAAGCAATGGAACCCTGCCAGCGGTGGCGGAACTCGACTGGCTGTGCATCAGTCCCAAGGCCGGGACTGAGATCGTGCAGCGGTCAGGCGATGAATTGAAGCTGGTTTGGCCGCAGGACGGGCTCGACCTCAACGAAATCGAACGGTGGGATTTCTCGCATTTCCTCGTCCAGCCGATGGACGGGGCCGATCGAGCGGCGGCGATTCAAGCGGCGATCGTCTTGGCCATGGAGCGGCCGAAATGGCGGCTCAGCCTCCAGGCCCACAAACTGGTTGGACTGCCGTGATCAATCCTCGTCGCGCGTGACATTGGCCGGCAGGTTGCCGTCCACTTCATTGCCGACCTCCTCAAGCATCAAGTTGGCTTCGGCGTCAGCGGCCATGCCCGATGCGTCGGCGGTAGCAGCATCGATCGCCGTGAGATCATTGGCCGCGGTATTTTCCGTAGAGAAGCCCTGGTCGACGACCACGGCATTGCCGGCCGAACTCTCCTTGTCCCCACAAGCAGCAAGGCCAAGCGTCGCGGCAGTGGCGATGACGAGTTTGAGTCGCATGAGCGGACCTTCTTCTAAAATGAAAGAGGCTGCCGGTGTTGCGCCGGCAGCCTCCTTGAAGACCATCACCCCTGAAATGGGGTGATGACAACCATTACATGCCGTTGGCGACGTTGGTGTCCGGCGTGTTGGTGGTCATGTCGTTCATTTCCATGGAATTCATGGTGGTGTTGGAAGCCATGTTGGCGTCCATGCCGTTCATGGTCATGTTGGCGTCCATGGTGTTCATGTCCATCATGTTCATGTCGGTGGCGTTAAGGTCGGTCGCCATCAGGTTCTCATCGACGGCGGTGTTGTTGGCGGCTTCGTTGCTGCTGCAAGCAGAAACCGCGAGGGCCGCACCGGCGACCAGGATCAGAGCACGCATTCAAGACTCCCTTTGGATATGTGGATCTGGCACGGTTTTCCCGCATCGCAAATCGCGCGCACAATAGTGAGAGGATCATCCGCCCTCAAGGGGCATGTTTCTGCCCGACAATTCCTCAAGAAAAACAAGGCAGTTGCGCTTCAACGCCTCGTCAAGGTCGGCTGTTCCCGCCTGATTTCCGAGCGCGCGAAGGCTGGTGACCCCGAAATCGGCGATGCCACACGGCACAATGCCGCCGAAATGTGTCAGATTCGGGTCGATATTGATGGAGAAGCCGTGCAACGTGATCCAACGGCGCACTCGAACGCCAAGCGCGCCGATCTTCGCTTCGGAAGAGCCATCGCCGACCCAGATGCCGATTCGCCCTTCCGACCGGTGGGCCTCGACGCCCAAATCGGCGAGCGAGCGGATCATCCAGCCTTCCAGCGCATGGACGAAGCAGCGGATGTCCTTGCCCCGCTTCTGGAGGTCCAGCATCAGATAGCCCACTCGCTGGCCAGGACCGTGGTAGGTGTAGCGGCCGCCGCGTCCGGCTTCGAACACCGGGAAGCCTTCAGGATTGAAAAGCTCGGTCGGGTCGGCGCTGGTTCCCGCAGTGAACAGGGGCGGGTGTTCCAAGAGCCAGATGCATTCGCGAGCGGTGCCTTGCCGGATCGCCGCCGCCCGCTGCTCCATGAAGGCCAGTGCTTGCGGGTAAGGAATCAGACCGTCGCTGATCTTCCATTCGATTTCGTTGTCGATCACGGGGGAGGAAATGGCGTCGTCGGCGCGGGTCCGCAAGGCGATTGCCACGTGCGGAGCGGCCTGTGCATAAGCGCGCATCATCGATCATGTGGACGAGGTGAGTGCGGTGCAACGACTTTCGATCAGCCGGGCGTGGGACGAGGCGAAGGCGGTGCTTGCACAGGATCGGGGTCCGATCGCGGCCGTGGCGCTGGCGCTGCTGGTGCTTCCCGGAACCATCGGCGAGCTGGTCGTCCCTCCGGGGGCGCCCGGCACTTCGCCCGGGTTTGGCTGGTCCCTGGTCGGCGTCGCTGTGCTGTTGGTGAGCATTCTCGGCCAGCTGACCGTTTCCACCATCGCGCTCGGTCGCCGCCAGTCGGTGGGCGAGGCGATCGCCCATGGTGCGCGGAGAAGCCCGGCTTTCCTTCTAGCCACCTTGATCTGGCTATTGCCCTTTGTCCTGGCCGTTTCGCCATTCGCCTTGCAGCTTCAGGCGAACCCGACGGAGCCGCCCCCGGGTCCCACGCTGGCCGTTCTTCTGATCAGCCTCGTGTTCCTGTTCTTCGCTGTCCGATTGGTCCTTTCGGCGCCGATTGCCGTCGCGGAGGGGCGCAGCGGACTGGGTATCCTCAAGCGCAGCTGGGAACTTACGGCCGGCAATTGGTGGCGGCTATTCGGGTTTCTGATCGTGTATATGGCCGCGGCCCTGATCCTGCTTGGGGCAGTCACGGCGGCCCTGGGCACGGTCGTGGGGTTGATCGGCGGCGAACCGGAGCGATTGAGTGTCGGCGCCTTGATCATCGCGCTGGTCAGTCAATTGGTGGCCGCGGCGATCACCGTCCTGCTGACGGTCATCCTGACGCGGCTGTATCTCCAGTCGGTCAACGCCGATGAAGCCCCCGTCAGCGTCCCGAACGCGCCCTAGACGATCATTAGCTCCAGCGGGCCAGCGGCGGCAGGCTCATCAGGATCGCATCGGTGTTCCCCCCGGTCTTCAGGCCGAAGAGGGTGCCGCGGTCGTAGAGGAGGTTGAACTCGACGTAGCGGCCGCGGAAGTCGAGCAGGCGGTCCATGTCGGAATCGTCGAACTGCGTACTCATGCGCCGCCGCACGATTGGCGGGAACGCCGCCAGGAAGGCTTCGCCGACGGCTTGGGTAAAGGCAAAGTTGGCGTCGAAGTCGCCTTCCAGCCTGTCGTAGAAGATGCCGCCGACGCCGCGCGCGACATTGCGGTGGGGGAGCCAGAAATATTCTTCCGCCCATTTTGCGTATCGTTCGTAATAGTCGGACCCGTGCGCATTGCAGGCGGCGGCGAGCTCGGCATGGAAATCGCGGGTGTCCTGCTCGTAGGGGATCGCCGGATTAAGGTCGGCACCGCCGCCGAACCAGCGCCTGCCCGTGGTCAGGAAGCGCGTGTTCATGTGAACCGCCGGCACGTGGGGATTGGCCATATGGGCAACCAGGCTGATGCCAGTGGCAAAGAAGCTGGGGTCCTGCTCGGTGCCAGGGATGGAGGCTGCGAATTCCGGACTGAATTCGCCACCGACGGTGGAGACGTTTACCCCGACCTTTTCGAATACCTTCCCCTTCATCAGGCCGCGCACGCCCCCGCCTCCCGGAGCGCCGCCATGGTCGGTCCGGTCCCAAGGTAGATATTCGAAGGACGCGTCGGAGCCAGCCTCGCGCTCGATCTGCTCAAAGGCGGCACAGATTCGGTCGCGAAGGGATTCGAACCATGTGCGGGCGGCGGCTTGCTGATCGTCGAGCGGCTTCATCCGGTCCGCTTAGCGGCACCGCCATGCCCTTTCCAATCGGACATTATGTCCAAGGGGCAACAGGAAGCTGAACCTTACCAAAATGACAGTTGGCAAAGCGGACTTGGCAAGGCTATCAGCGCGGCCATCCGCTCTTGGGCCCGTGCCCGGGGCGGCTGTCGTTTCAAGGCACTTCGCATTGTTGAAGTGCCGATGCAGAATATAAGCGCTCCAAGGGTTACGAATGGCCACAGTGGATCAAGCCTCCCAGCCGATGATGCCGGGAGAACCGGTTGCCGAAGCGCACGATGGCGTTCGCCGCCGCGACTTCATCAACGTTGCAGCAGTCAGCTTCGCCGGGGTCGGAGCAGTCGCGGCCATTGCTCCGCTGGTCATTCAGATGAGCCCTTCGGCCGACGTCCGGGCGCTGTCGTCGACCGAGGTCGACATTTCCAAGATCCAGCCGGGTCAGGGGATCAAGACGGTCTGGCGCAAGCAGCCTATCTTCATTCGCAACCTGACGCCGCAGGACATCCAGGCGGCCAATGCCGTCGATGTCGCGTCTCTTCGCGACCCCCAGTCGCTGGCCGACCGGACCAAGCCGGGCAAGCAGAACTGGCTGGTGACGCTGGGCGTCTGCACCCATCTCGGCTGCGTGCCGCTTGGTATCGGCGAGGGCGAGAACAAGGGCGAGTATGGGGGCTATTTCTGCCCGTGCCACGGCTCGCACTACGACACGGCGGGCCGCATCCGCAAGGGTCCGGCACCGCTGAACCTGGTGGTGCCGGAATACGCCTTCGCGTCGGACACCGTGATCCAGATCGGTTGAGGAACTAGACAGCCATGAGCTTTGCCTGGGCCAAGCCCTACGAACCCACGTCCGGCTTCACCAAGTGGCTGGATCAGCGCCTGCCGCTCCCACGGCTGGTCTACGGTGCGATCGGCGGCGGTTATCCCGTGCCGCGCAACCTCAACTATTTCTGGAACTTCGGCGTTCTGGCCGGCCTTGCGCTGATGATCCAGATCATCACCGGCATTGTGCTGGCGATGCATTATTACAGCTATGCCGGCGGGGCGTTCGACAGCGTCGAGCGGATCATGCGCGACGTCAACGCGGGCTGGGTCCTGCGCTACGTCCACCAGAACGGCGCAAGCTTCTTCTTCGCCGTCATCTACATCCACATCTTCCGGGGCCTTTATTACGGCTCCTACAAGGCGCCGCGCGAGCTGGTCTGGATGCTGGGCGTCGTCATCTACCTGCTGATGATGGCGACCGCCTTCATGGGCTATGTCCTGCCGTGGGGCCAGATGAGCTATTGGGGCGCGCAGGTCATCACCGGCTTCTTCTCGGCCATCCCGGTCGTGGGCGAGCCACTGCGCATCTTCCTGCTGGGCGGATACGCGCCGGACCAAGCCGCGCTGACCCGTTTCTTCTCACTCCACTACCTCCTGCCGTTCATCATCGCCGCGGTCACGATCCTGAAAATCTGGGCGCTGCACATTCCCGGATCTAGCAATCCCACCGGCGTCGATGTGAAGGACGAGAAGGACACGCTGCCCTTCCACCCGTTCTACACCGCCAAGGACGGTTTCGGCATCGGGGTCGCGCTGATCATCTTTGCGATCTTCGTCTTCTTCCTGCCGTACAGCCTGGGCCACCCCGATAACTATATCGAGGCGAACCCGCTGGTGACACCGGCGCACATCGTGCCCGAATGGTATTTCTGGCCCTTCTACGCCATCCTGCGCGCCTTCACGGTGGACTTCATCCTCCCCGCGAAGCTGTGGGGCGTGCTGGCAATGTTCAGCTCGATCCTGCTGCTGTTCTTCCTGACCTGGCTCGATCGCTCGCCGATCCGTTCGACCAGCTATCGTCCGGTCTACAAGATCTTCTTCTGGGTGCTGGTGGCCGACGTCCTGCTGCTTGGCCTGTGCGGAGTGATGCCGGCAGAGCAACCATGGGTCGCGCTGAGCCAGGTTGCCGCGGCCTATTACTTCGCGCACTTCCTGATCATCCTGCCGCTCGTATCCAAGTTCGAGAAGCCGCTGCCGCTGCCGAACTCGATTTCGGAATCGGTGCTGCATGGCGAACGCCAAGAAAGTGCACCGTTCGGGCTCGCCAAGACGACGCCCGCCGTCGCGGCCGCTGAATAAGGGAACAGGGACACATGGTCCGCATCATTGGTTTTCTGGTCGGGCTCGGCTTCGTCGGCGTCCTGACCATCTCGCTGATCGTCAACGCGCTGGATTATTTCCAGAACCCGCCCGAAGAGACGGTGGAGCACGCTTTTCATCTCGTCCCGAAAGACGTGAAGTTCACGTCCGACGGGCCGCTCGGCAAGTTCGACCGAGCGCAGCTGCAACGCGGCTTCCAGGTGTACAAGGAGGTCTGCGCCGCCTGCCACAGCCTGAAGTATGTCAGCTTCTACCAGCTGGAAGGGCTCGGCTATAACGAGGCCGAAGTGAAGGCGATCGCCAATCAATGGGCGATCGAGGTACCGACGGTGAACCCGGACACGGGCGAGGCCGCGACGCGCAAGGCGCTGATCTCCGACCGTTTCCCGAGCCCCTATGCCAACGAGACGGCGGCGCGCGCGGCGAACAACAATGCGCTCCCGCCCGACCTCAGCCTGATGACGGAGGCGCGTCATGACGGTGCGGCCTATGTCTATTCGCTGCTGACGGGCTATGCGAACCCGGCCACCTACCGCAATGCCGAGGGTGAGGCGCTGCCGGCCGAGAACCGTCCGGGCACCGGGCTGCATTTCAATCCCTATTTCGCCAACCTCAACATCGCGATGCCGGCGCCGCTCGTATCTGACGGTCAGGTCACCTATGCGGATGGGACCCGGGCGAGTGTGGACCAGATGGCCAAGGACGTGTCGGCCTTCATGGTCTGGACCGCCGAACCGAACCTGGAAAACCGCCATCGCGCGGGCTGGGCGGTCATCCTGTTCCTGGCTGTCGCGACGGTCCTGGCCTACTTCGCCTATCGCAACATCTGGGCGTCTGCGAAGCGTCAGGTGTCGATCCGGGGCCCGCTGGAGCCGGCCTTCCGCGAACGGGTGGAAGAGCAGAAGGCCGAGCGCGGAATCGCCGGCTGACATCAATTCGATAGTTAGTGATCACGAAAGCCCGGTGACCGAGCGGTTGCCGGGCTTTTCTGTTTTCGGGAGGCATCGGTGAGCGAGCACGACGATCTGAAGCGGCTGGTGCGAACGGTGCCGGATTTCCCGAAGCCCGGCATACAGTTCCGCGATATCACCACTCTGCTGCTCGATCCGTGGGGCTTTGGCGAGACGGTCTCCAGGCTCGGCGCCACGGTGGATGAGCCGCCCGATCTCGTCGCCGGGATCGAAGCGCGAGGCTTTGCCATCGGGGCCGCGCTGGCGGCCGAACTCGGCTGCGGCCTCCTGTTGATCCGGAAGGACGGGAAGCTGCCGGGACAAACCATCGCCGAGGATTATGCGCTGGAATATGGCTCCGACCGGCTCGCCATGCATGTCGATGCCTGCACGCCGGGAGCCCGCGTGCTGATCGTCGACGACCTGCTGGCGACGGGCGGCACCGCGTTGGCGGCGGCGAGGCTGGTAAAGCGCGCCGGCGGCGTCATCGCTGGCGCGAGATTCGTGATCGACCTTCCCGACCTCGGCGGCGGTGCGGCCCTGCGTGACGAGGAGATCGAGACGATCAGCTTACTCATGTTCGCAGGCCATTGAGTTGTAACGGGATTGCCACGCCAGAGGGCTTGCGGATGCTGCCGCGTGTTGCGAGAAGAACCGCCATGCAACTGCGTTCTCGCCTCATTCTTCTGGTCGCCAGTGTCGTCACGGTAGCCACCGGTGCGCATGCTCAACATTCGCTCATTCTCCAGCGCTTGACCGCGTGGAACGCCGCGGCACCGCAGCCAGCGGGAATGACGATCGAGGAGCAGGTGCTGAAATCAGCCGTGGCGGCGCAGAAGCGCTCAGGCGGCTGTGTCCCCACCGGCGCGATCATCGATAAAGTGGTCCCGGCTACGAGTGCGCGATTCATCTTTCAGGGTATCCTGGCTGGTCAGCTGAGGAATGGCTGGACCGTGACCGCTCGCCATCCGAATTGCGATGCGACCTCGGTTCGCTATACCATGACTGAGGACAGTGCCGGTGTGCTCAGCACGATCCGCACCAATCGCGGGCACTCCCTGGCGAACGAGTCGCTGATCAGTGACACCTGGCCGCTTGCGCTCCTTCAGGCCAGCGCCACGGTCAAGCGCCATGGCTTGGAGTGCGACCCGCAGGGCGCCACGCTGGGCATGACGCGCGTTGAGAAGGAAGAGCCGGGATTGGGTGCTGACGTTTATGGAGTTCGATACAGCGGCTCGTGGACGGAGGTCTGGCCGGTGGAGCTCTGCGGCCGCACCGTTGAAGTGACGGTCCGCTTCACCGCCGATGGTGACGGCGGCGCCCACACGGACCTGAAAGGCACTCAATCCCGGCTACTCCCGGCGGCTTCAAAACCGTCTTGAATCTGTCGTGAAACCTGTGCGGCAGCAACGGAACGCGAAGCATACGTCACCGGGGAAAGTTCGGAAATTTCGAAGGGTTGGCGACGCTGTCAGCTGCTTGGCTGCCGCCGTATGAGCACGATGCTGGTGAAGGTCAGCACTTTGACCCCGTCCTGATTGGTCACCACCGTTTGTGTCCGGAAGCTGCCCAGGTCCGGTTTGGACCGGCTCGGGGTCTTTTCGAGCACCGTGCCCGTGACGGTAAGCGTGTCGCCAGGATAAACGGGTCGCTTCCACCTGAGATCGTCGACGCCGGGAGAGCCCAGGCCGGCTTGCGGATGCTCCTTCATGTGGGCGACGATGACCCCCATGGTCATGGCGCAGGTGTGCCAACCGCTCGCCGCGATGCGTCCAAAATGGGTCTGGGCGGCAGCTTCGTCTGACAGGTGAAACGGCTGCGGATCATAGCGCCGCGCAAAGGCGAGCACTTCTTCGCGCGTCACCTCGACCGACCCGAATTCGGTCGTCCGCCCAACCTCAAGGTCTTCGAAGTAGATCACACAGGCCTCACACGTTGAATTTGAAGTGCAACACGTCACCATCCTGGACGACATATTCCTTGCCTTCCTGGCGCAGCTTGCCCGCGTCACGCGCGCCGGCTTCGCCATTCAGGGCGAGATAGTCGTCGTAGGCGATCGTCTCGGCGCGGATGAAGCCGCGCTCGAAATCGGAGTGAATCACGCCGGCCGCCTGCGGAGCCTTGGCGCCCTTCTCGACGGTCCAGGCCCGCGCCTCCTTGGGCCCAACGGTGAAGAAGGTGATGAGGTGGAGGAGATCGTAGCCGGCGCGAATGACGCGGGCGAGGCCGGTTTCGTGAAGACCCATTTCCTCGAGGAAGGCAAGCCGCTCCTCCATCTCCATGCCGACCAGCTCCGCCTCGATCGCGGCGGAAACAACGACGGCGTTGGCGCCTTCCGCCTTGGCCTTGGCGAAGACCTGTTCGGAGAGCGCGTTGCCGTTGGCGGCATCCTCCTCGTTGACGTTGCACACATAGAGGATCGGCTTGGCGGTGATCAGCTGCGCCTGGGAAAAGAGCCGCGTCTCTTCCTCGTCCCTGGGCTGCGTCAGGCGCGCCGGCTTGCCTTCACGCAGCAGTTCGAGCGCCTGGCCGAGAACCGAGGCGGCGACCTTTGATTCCTTGTCGCCTTGCTGGCCGCGCTTGACGAGGTTCGGAACGCGCTTCTCCAGACTGTCCAGGTCGGCCAGCAGCAATTCGGTTTCGACCGTTTCCGCGTCGGCGAGCGGATCGACCTTGTTAGCGACATGCTGGATGTCGTCGTCCTCGAAGCAGCGCAGGACGTGGACGATGGCGTCGACCTCGCGGATGTTGCCGAGGAACTGGTTGCCGAGGCCCTCACCCTGGCTGGCCCCTTTCACCAGCCCGGCGATGTCGACGAAGCCAAGCTGCGTGGCGATGATCTTGGCCGACTCGGCGATCGCCGCCAGTTTATCGAGGCGCGGGTCGGGGACAGCGACCTGGCCGACGTTCGGTTCGATCGTGCAGAACGGGTAGTTTGCCGCCTGCGCCGCCTGCGTTTCCGTCAGCGCGTTGAAGAGAGTGGACTTGCCGACGTTCGGCAGGCCCACGATGCCGCAGCGAAAACCCATGATGCTTGTATCCGAAAAAGGTGGAGAATTGGTCCGGGCCTTAGCGAGGCGGGACGCCTTCCGCCAGTTTTCATCCGAAACGGATAAGTAAGTAGGCTCCTGCTAAGCCTGAAGCTGTAGTCCAGGATCATGCGGGGGCTTAGTTTGCTTAATGTGCTGCCAGTGGTGGCCACCTATGGCGCTGCGGCGGCGATGGCGGTGAGTTTCACCCGTTACGACGGCGGCGTTGCTTTCCTGTGGGTCGCGACGGCAGTGCTGATCGCGGCGCTGATGCGAACCTCGTCCCGGCGGTGGCCGATGTTGCTTGCGCTGTGCGGCGGGGCGAGCGTGCTCAACACCGGTCTCCTTGGCCTCGGCTGGGTCGCTGCCCTGCCGTTCGCGCTGATCAACCTGTCGGAAGCGCTGGTTGCGGTGATGTTGCTGCGGCGTTGGCAACAGCCCGGCGAGCCGCTGAATTCCCTGGGCTGGTTCGTCCGCTATGTGGTCGCGGTGGGGGTGGCGGCCCCGTTGCTGGCGTCGCTGCTGGCAGGAGTGGTGCTGGCGGCCATGGGTCGTCCGAGCGCCGATTCGATGCTGCATTACTTCTTCGGCCATGCGCTTGGGAATCTCACCTTCACGCCGCTTGCTCTGCTGCTGACCGGACGACATGCCCGGCGGGAAACGGTGCGCATGCTGGCCAAGCGCAAAGGCGACGCAGCGGGCGTCCTGATCCTGGTGCTGGCGACGGTAGTGGCGGTGTTCGCCCAGTCGCACCTGCCGCTGTTGTTCCTGCCGGTGATGGCGATCATCCTGGCGACCTTCCGCCTGGGACGGGTGGGCGCGGCGATCGCGGTGGCCATCCTGGCCCTGGCCGGCGGGGCGTTCACGAGCCTGGGATATGGCCCGATCCAGCTGATGGGACCGGGCGATCTGGGCAGCCGGATGCAATTCTTCCAATTCTACCTCGCAGCGACGGTGCTGACGGTGCTGCCGGTGAGCGCGGACCTCAATCACCGCAAGCACCTCCTGACCCGCGTGCGGACCAGTGAGGAGCGGTTTCGCATGATGGCGGAGCATAGTTCCGATCTGCTGATGCACATCGCCCCTGACGGCACCTTTCTGTACGTGTCGCCGTCGATGCGCCAGATCGGCGGCCATGATCCGGAAGCGCTGATCGGGACGGCCAGCGCGTTGCTGATCGCGCCGGAGCATCTGGACCATGTGCGGCGGGAGCATTGGAGCGCGCTGAATGAGCCGGGGCGGACCTGCCGCTTCGAATATCAGGGGATCATGGCCGACGGATCCCGCCGCTGGTTCGAGACCCACAGCCGAGCCCTGATCGACGACGAAGGCGAATTCGACGGCGTGCTTTCGATGGCGCGGGACATCACAGGCGTGAAGGAGCGCGAAGAGAGGCTGGCCGCGGCGGCGTTCAGCGATAGCCTGACGGGCCTGCCAAACCGCCGCGCCTTCGTCGCCAAGGTAGCGGAGCGGGAGCGGCGCCGGACAGAAGATGCGGGAGCAGATAGTCTGGCGATCATCGACATCGACCATTTCAAAAGCATCAACGACATGTACGGTCACCATATCGGGGACGTCGTTCTCAAGTCCTTCGCGCAATTGATGCAGAGCGCCTTGCGCACCGGCGATCTTGCCGCCCGGCTGGGCGGTGAAGAGTTTGTGATCCTGTTCCCAGACACCAGTCGCGACCAGGCCATGGCGATCTGCGAGCGGCTTCGTCGGCTGTGCGCCACGACGTTGATCGACACCGAGTTGGGCTCGGTCCAAATAACGGTCAGCGGCGGCGTGGCTGCGATCGCCGCAGACGGGCTGGGGGAGGCGCTCAAGGTTGCCGACGCGGCATTGTATATGGCCAAGGAGCGCGGCCGGGATCAGTTGGCGCTGGCCGCTTGAGCAGCGCGCGAGCGGGTTTCAGGCGAGGTTGAAACTGATCGACAGTCGTTCGCCGCGCCCGGTCGAGGGCAGCACCTCGTGCCGCAGCCAGCTTTCCCAGAGCAGTAAAAGGCCAGGCCGCGGCGCAACGGTGACGAATGTACGGGCTGTCTCGGGCGCGTCTTCGCGGCGCATCGGGGCCGCCATCATCATGGGCAGGCGCGGATCTTCGAACCGAATTACCCCGCTACCCGGCGGCACCTCGACGTAGAAGGTGCCCGAGATCGCCGAATGGGGATGGATGTGCGCCGAATGGGCGCCGCCGCCCTTCAGGAGATTGACCCACAGGCTGTCCACCTGAAGGCGGCGAGGCAGGTCGAAGGAGAGCTGATCGGCGAAGATTGCAGCATGACGGGTAATCTGGCGAGCGAGATCGGCGATGACCGGATCACGACGCGGCAGGTCGTCGAGCGAGGCGTAGCTGGTATAGCCCTTGTAACCCTTTTCCCGGCACCAGGCCTGACCGGCGCGGTCGTCGGACGCCAGAGTGCGGACCGACTGACCGAGTTCGGCGAGCAACTCGCCATCCTTCAATTCGGTTTCGTACAGGCGGGTGACGAACAAGTCGCGGAGCATCGATCGACCCTAGAGCCGCGTCAGCGCCGCCGCCAGACCTCGATCGAACCCGCCCTTGCGACCGGCCGGTAGTCGTTGACGGCCTGGCGGATCAGCGGCTCCTTCAACAGCCAGCGGCGCGACCGGTCTTCCACCAGCAAAACTGTCGGGCGATGGCGCCTCACGTCGGCGGCGAAGGCGGCGAGATCGCGTTGGTACCAGCGCCTCATCTTCGGGTTGCTTAGGCCAACATAGCGCGCGCCGGCCGCGGTGAAGAGCGACGGCCGCGAACCGATCCACCTGAGTTCGGCAAGACGGGTCGCGGGGTGACCCGTGCCAAGCTCCGTTCCCAACGTCATCACGGTTGATCCCGCCGGCACTGCATGGCGCAGCGCCGCGGCGAGGCCCTGCGGCGGAAGAATCGAAAAGGTGGCATGAAGCTGAAGAGCGACAATCGCTGCCGCGGCGAGCATGACCGCCCGGCGGCGAGCGGGCGAGCGGTCGTCCGCTATTGTCAGGACGAGAGCGATAAGGGCGAGCGCTATTCCGGGCAGGGCGTGGTTGAGATAATTCTTCCCCTGAACCAGCCCGGCCACGACGAACCCGGCCGCGGCCAGGAACAGCAGGGTCGGAAGCATTCGTTGCCCGGCATCGGTCGCCAGGCGGCTCAGGATGAACAAGATGGCCGGGACCAGTAGTAGCGGTCCGATCAGGAAGTTGAGCGGCCGGTCCCGCATCGGAAGATAGGTGTCGGCCAGCATCGGCAGAAGTTTGAGGTAGGCCGGCGCGAACAGCACGACCGCGGCGGCGTAGGCTGCCACCGTAATCGCGGCGATCAAGGCAGGCAGCAGGAGCGGGCGCACATCGCGAAGCCGGAACGCAACCCACGCGGCGGGCAAGGCGAGCGCGGCGGCGAAGTGCGGCTTAATGATAACCAGCGCGCCAGACGCCAGTCCGGCCAGGACAGCTGCTGAAAAAGTCAGCCTTCCCGGTTCGGACATCGCGGCAAGCTGAGCGACGAGCGGGAGTGCAAGCATCAGCGCGATATGCTCGCGCTGCGCAAACAGTCCGCCTGGCAAGACAAACAGCGCGAAGGCTGCAATTGCAGTCAGCAGGACCGAAGCTGGCGGATCGCGAAGCGTGCGCACGATGCGCCGGGTGACGTGAAGCGAAGCCCATGCGCCGCCGAGCGCGGCTGCGATGACCACCGGCTCGGGCCGTAGGTCGAGCAGGGCGGCGAGCCATACCCATGGCAGATAAAGCCAGACGGAAGCGGGCGGATTGACCTCGATCAGGTCGATGTAAAGGCGCTGGCCCGACAACACCGCTTCGCTGACCGTGATGAGCCATGAGACGTCGGAATCGACCGGGATCCAGAGGGACTGAATACATGCAGCGAGGATGATCATGCCGAGCGCAATCAGCGACGCGGAAAGGCGAGGCTGAGCGACCGGCAGGGTCCAGGCATTTGCCGCGATTGCGATCATTCCCGCGACATAGGCTTCGGGAGTGAAAATGCGGTGAAGAGCGCAGGGATTGCTTTGCCGTTACGAGCTCTGTTGCAGGCGCAGGGCGACATCACTCATGAAACGCGCATCGTCCCCGTCGGCGAGCCATTCCGCCTCCGCGGCAATGGCGGCAAGGAGGTCGGACAGCCGCTCCATCTCCGACTTCGCGTAATTGCCCAGAACATGGGGCGTGACCCTGTCCTTGTGTCCGGGGTGCCCGATGCCGATCCGGACCCGCCGAAAATCGGGACCGAGCGATGCGTTGATGGAGCGGAGGCCGTTGTGGCCTGCCAAGCCGCCGCCGACGCGAACCTTGACCTTGAAGGGAGCGAGATCCAGCTCATCGTGGAAAACGGTGAGAGCCTCTTCGTCGAGCTTGAAGAAGCGGAGCGCCTGTTGAACCGCGTCGCCGCTGTCGTTCATGAAGGTCTGCGGCTTCAAGAGGATGATCCGGTTGCGGCCGATCCGGCCTTCGGCGACCAGGCTACGGAATTTCTTCTGCCACGGGCCGAACCGATGGACCGCCGCGATGGTGTCGGCCGCCATGAACCCGACATTGTGCCGGTGCAGCGCATATTGGGCGCCCGGGTTTCCGAGACCGGTCCAGATCTGCATGGCCAATTCCTAGCGGGTCGCGTGGGCAAAAAGAAACCGCCCACCCGAAGGTGGACGGTTCCATGTTCCTGGAGAGGAAAGCCTTAGGCTTCTTCCTCGCCGCCTTCATCTTCCTCGGCTTCGGCCGCCGCAGGGGCCGCGCCGGTCTCGGTCTCGTTGTCGCCTTCTTCGCTCTTCAGCGCCGACGGGGCAACCACGGTGGCAATGGTGAAGTCGCGGTCGGTGATCGCGCTCTCCGTACCCTTCGGCAGGTCGATTGCCGAAATGTGGATGCTGTCGCCGACGTCGAGGCCGTCGAGGTCGATGACGATCTCGTCGGGGATCTCGGCCGCGTCGCAGACCAGTTCCAGGTCGTGGCGGACGACATTGAGCACGCCGCCGCGCTTCAGGCCCGGGCTCTGCTCTTCATTGATGAAGCGGACCGGAACGCCGACGGTGACCTTGGCATGCTCGCTGATGCGCAGGAAGTCGACGTGGATCGGCCGGCTGCTCACCGGGTGGAACTGCACGTCCTTCGGGAGGGTGCGGGTGGTCTTGCCACCGGCGTCGATCATGACGACGGTGTTCATGAAGTGACCGGTCGAGAGCATCTTGGCGAGGAGCTTTTCCTCGACATGGATGCCAAGCGGCTCCTGATTGTTGCCGTAGACCACGGCGGGCACCCGTCCATCACGACGAAGCGCCCGGGAGGCTCCCTTGCCAGCCCGGTCGCGCGTCTCGGCGGGCAGCGTCAGCTGTTCGCTCATGCGTGCAATTCCTTGTCAAAAAAAGTTCGGTTGCGCTCCCTCACGCCTCCAGGGATGACCATGAGGAGCGGGCGCGCCTTAGCGAAAGGCGCGCCCGCTGGCAAATGCCGGCCCTAGCGCGCGCGGGCGAGGGCCGCCTTGGGGTTGATGACCCGCAGCTTCTTGTCGCCTTCCATTGTGGCGGTTTGCTCCATGATCGTGCGGACCTGCGCCGCCGTCAGCCTGGGGTTCACGGCGAACAGCTTGCCCGCGAGGTTGGTCACCTGCGGGGCGGCCAGCGACGTGCCCGAGATGTTGATGGGGATGCCGGTCGGCGCCTTGGACGGCACTTCGAAGCCATTGGCATAAAGGTCGATCGACTTGCCGTAGCTGGTGAAGCCGGCCGGCTGCAGCGCCACGTCGACCGCCCCGACGGTGATGAGATTGGGCAGGTTGATGCCCGCCGGGAAGCTGCGGACGAAATCGACGTCCTCGTTCTCGTTGCCCGCGCCAGCGATGAACAGGATGTCGGGCGCCGAGCGGAAGCCCGCCTCCAGCGCGCCGTTCATCCGGTCGAACACCGCCTTGGTCCGCGCCTTGCGCTTGGCAAGGTCGGGCTCGTGCGCGGCGAACATCGCCTCGATCTGCGGCTCGGTGATCCGCCAGCTCATGTTTACGACGCGCACGTTGTTCGCCTTGTAGTAGGCGATCGCGCGAGCGACGTGGTCGGCGAAGTTCTCGGCCATCTTTTCGTCCATCGGCTTCGGCACCGCCGCGATCTCATAGTCGAAGCGGGTGTTGAGCAGGCGCGCGGCAGGATTGCCGACGCTGCTGGTCCAGCCGGTCGCGGTGCCGTGGAGGTAGAGGCCGACGCGGGCCGATTGCAGGGAGAAGGGCAGCACTTCGTTGGGCTTCAGCGTCGAGAGCTTCTGCCGCATCGCGGCCGCCTCCGCCGAATCGACCGCCGCCTGTTGATCGAGCGAGCCCTTCACCAGCTTCAGCAGGGACGGGAGGTTGGCGGTGTCCTCGGCCGGCATGGGGCGAAGGTCGCCGGTGGCCGGGGTCCATTCGGGCGTGAAGGCGATGCCATGGATATCGTCGACGAAGCCATTCCCGTCATCGTCGCGGCCGTTCGGCTGTTCCTTGGGATTGCGCCACAGGTTGGCACTGTTGAAGACGCCGGGGTCGAAACCACCATCCCAGACGGCCACCACCACGGGCGTGCGCGCCTGGGCGGGGGTCAGCTCGACCAACCGCTCGCTCCAGCGATCGACCTTTTCCTTGCTCTCCGACTTTACGCGGGCGTCGTAGACGCGGAAGATCCGGTCCTTGAGCGGCAGGATTTCGGTCAGTGTGCGGTGCGCGCCGACCAGCGCCGAGACGACGCCGATGTCGAGCTTGTTCCCCTGCGCTGCAGCGGCGGTGTCGAGTCCGCCCTGCAGGCTGCCGAGGACGAGGTCGCGGCTCATCGTCTGATAGCTGCCGCGCTGCGCCTGGATCGAGTCCGCCACGAGCGACCAGTCGAGCGCCTGCACCGCGGTACGAAGTTCCGCTTCGAACCGATCGCCGAATTGCGGGCTATCCTCGCCGACTGCCTTTGCGGCGCGGGCGTAGGCCTTGCCAAGCAGGCCGGACGTGGCGCGCTGCGCCGGCTTGTCCTCGAGCGCCGCAATCTCGTCGGCGAGCTTCAGATATTCGTCCCAGCGGTTGTCGGCCATCGCGTCCTGCGCCTGCAGTGACAGCAGGCTCTGGCGCGTGGCCCGGTCCTTGATGTCGTAGTTGGTCAGGAGATCGCGGACATAGGCCTCCAGCTGGGTTTCGAGCGCTTCGAGCTGTGGACCGCCGTTGATCGCCAGCTCGCTCGGCTTGGTGGGCAGCTGGACCTGCACGCGAGGCAGGTCGGCGGCGGTGTTGATGACCTTCTTGCCCTGCGCGATGGCGGGCGCGGACAGCATGGCGGTGGACGCCAGAATAAGCAGCTTCAACGAACGCATGGTGATTTTCCCCTTGTGGTAAGACGTTGATTTCAGGTTGATTGATCTTGATAAAGGCCGCCTCGACCAGCGACCTGATCGGTTGCCTATCGATACTTTTTCCAGAGCCAGACGACGCCGACGACGGTCACGGTCACGAGGTAGATGACCACGCCGTCGGGTTCCGGCGCGAAACCGCCGCGCCAGGCGAACCACCAGACCGGCGCGCCGATCATGTACAGGTAGAGGGCGGCCAGTGCGCCGGTGCGGTAAGCGTCGGCCTCCTGCTCATCGACGGCATAGCGGTGCCAGTAGTAGGCGATGATCGGCATCAGCACGCCGAGCGAGGCCACCAGTATCGCGGCAAGCCAGGCAGGCAGCGGATCGCGTGATGCCAGCGCGAAACTCGGTTCATCGAAGCCACTCGCCAAAGCCAGTGTCAGACCGATCACTCCACCGATGGCGCCGGACGCGACCAGCAGGTTGCGGTTGAGACGCTCCTTGGTGGTAAGCGGCTCCTGCGGCCGCGCATTCCGCAATTCCCGTTGAAGCAGCCAGGCGGTTCCGACGGCGAGCAAGAGAATGGCTGCGAGGATGAGGACGAAGCTCAACTCCATGCCGCCACCTTCGTTCAGGTGGGCTCCGACGAAGCCGACCACCGCGCCCAGAAGCATGACTGCGAACAGTCCGAGCCCGGCGATGCGCGCGACCCGCCACACCGGGCTGCCTTGCGGTTCCTCGCGATCAGTCATTGGGTTGTCCGCCATCTTGGCCATCATCGAAAATCTCCTCAATCCTGAGATCGAACAGCCGCGCCAGCTTGAAGGCGAGCGGCAGGGAAGGGTCGTACTTGCCGGTCTCGATGGCGTTCACCGCCTGGCGGGAGACGCCGATCTGCTCGCCAAGCTGCGCCTGGCTCCAGCCGTGCTCGGCCCGAAGGACGCGGAGTCGGTTGTTCATGGCCGCAGACTTGCCGTGGCCATCGCCACCAGCGGCCGGCCGGCGCCAACGGTGGGTGCCGAAAAGGGCAGCTCGAGGGGCCGATCCGACAGATGACCTCCGAGTGCGAGCGCGGGGATCAGCAGGACCAGGGCAAGGCGGACGCGAGGGGTCATGCCGCCACCTCGTTGTCCTCTTCGAGGTCAGTGCCGCCGTAGTCGCGCGACCAGACCAAAGTTGCGGTCGGCAGCAGGAAGGAAAACAGGATCGCGCCCCAGAGCAACCCCCGCCAATGATCCCTCGTGCTGGGCAGCCACCATCCCCGGTCCGACGCCTCGCTCAGGTAGAAAGCCACCGTGAGCATCAAGGCTGTCAGCACGCTATAGGCCTTGCTCATTGCGCGGTGACGCAACTGAAGCTCGAACTCGTCCAATTGGGACGGCCTGGCGTGGACGATCCGATAGGCCTGTGAGGTGAGCGCAAGCAAGCCGAGGAAGACTGTAAGCGGTGCGACCAGCTGACCGATGAGGTTCGCCGCGGTGCCATCGGCCGAAACCAGCGCAAGCAGCGCCGCAGCCGGGTAGCCGCCGAGCGCCGCAAGGGTGAGCCACCGGAGCGTGTTCGGCTGGAAAGTGAAATGTTGGTCGGGCTGCCAGCGGGTGCGATACATCGAATTGCCTGTCATACATACCTGACCATATGTCAGGTGTGCATTACATGTTTGATTCGTCTTATGATGTCAAGCGTCCATGACATTGTGTCGTGGTCGGCTGACAGAGGGGGCCGGGGCGGGCTCAATTCACTCGTGCGCTTTTGATGCCTCTCAAGGCCAATTGCGCCTGGACGCTGTGATAGCCGACGAGGTGGCCCGTCCCTACGGCGACAAATACGGTTCCCGGCTCTCGCAACCGGCGGGCGATCCAGCCAGCCCACTCGAAATTGCGCTGTTGGAACATCATTCGATAAGCGTCGGGCGAACGGGTCTGGATGGTCCCGACGACGGCTTCGAAGGTCGCCTGATCTCCGCGGTCCCAGGCAAGCATCATCTGGCGCATCGCGGCGGCCGTCGCCGGGCTTGCAGCCGCTGGGCCTGTCGTACCCCCACCAGACGATGCGGGTGGTTCAGGGCGCCTGGCGGATGGCAACCGGTCGTACATCTGCAATTGCGAGGCGAAGCTTTCCAGCCCGTCCACCGGCTTGCCAACGGCAGTGGCGGCACGGAACAGCACCGTGTCGGCACCCTTGTCGACCGACATGCCGGCCGACCGGGCCGCGGTCATCGCGCCCTTGGCGACAACCAGGCCGTCGCCCGCCGGCGCATCGCTTTCGGACCCCCGGCCGGCACGGTGGCGCGCGATGATCTCCTTCAATTCCTCCGGGCTGCCGGGCAGCACGGTCTCAAGGACCAATTCCTCCGATCCGTCGAACGCGTTCTTCACCGCGTCGGTGAACCAGCGGCTCTTTCCGTCATGCGCATGGAAGGTGCCGAACAGATAGATGATGGTGTCATGATCCGACACAACCCACAGCGCGGGCCGCGCGACCGGTTCAGGCCAGGAAAAGGGGCCTGACGCGTCAGACGCGGCGGCCGGAGCGCCGACGATTGCGGCGGCAGCCACGGCAAGTCCGGCTCTCCATCGCCGGCCACGGTTGACCATTCTCCGGACGCCAAGACGCCGAAGGAATTCAAGGCCCTCAGTCATGTCGCGACCCCCCAGCCGCTCGTTGAAGGCCCGAGTGTTTGTCACTCGCGGGCGGCTGTCAATCGGCTGAAATGCGGGGGTGAATTATTGAACTCGAGTGACCTTGAGGCCACGGCGCTTGAGCAGTTCCTGGACGGAGGCATCGCCCGCCAGGTGACCCGCGCCGACCGCGACCATCACCGTCCCTGGCTGACCCATCCGGCTTTCTATCCAACGGGCCCAATTGGCATTGCGCCGCTTCAGCAGCGCATCCATCAGCTCGGGCGAGCCGGCCATGTCGGTATTGAAGGTGCGGGCGATCGCCTCGACGTCGCCGCGCGTCCAGGCCGCCAGCATCGCATCGAACTGGGTCTTGGCGGTCGCCGGCTGGTCGATCGCGCCGATCAGGAGTTCGCGCTGCGCGTTTTCGGGGAGCGCGTCGAAGAAGCCGAGCTGCTCCGCATTGGTTTCCAGCTGGCCGATCGGCTTGCCGGCGGAACGGAAGCTCGACTTCAGGTTCATCTCGACCCCATCGTCGACTTGCAGTCCGAGCGACTTGAACTGCGTCCCGATCAGGGTGAAGGCCGCGGCCCAGGTCTCCATACGGTCGAAGGCCGCCGCCGGAACCCCGCTCGCCTTGATCGCTGCATCGAGGGCCGCCCGGCGGTCCGCCGGGACGCGCGCGCTGAGCGGCGGCAGGTTGGGGCTGAGGCCAAGGCGCATCATCACCCCGGCGAGCTCCATCGGGTTTTCCGTGTTGATGATGGTTTCGACCACCAGTCCGTTCGAGTTGGCGACGGCCTGATCGATCCGTGGTGTGCGCCACTGATAATTGTCGGGCAGCAGGTGGATGGTGCCGAACAGGTAGATGGTCGTGTCCTGATCGGCGACCTGCCACAAAGCTGGCTTGGGCGTGGGGGCGTTGGCGGCCGCCGTCGTCGCGGCCGAGGTGCAGCCGGCGGCGGCGGTGGCGATCCCCAGGGCGGCAAGCCCGCGCTTGGCAAGGTCGATCAGTCTCATGCTATCTCCTGTGACGCCGCTGTTTATCACGGGCGCCGCTTAACGGATGATGTAGGCGAGCCTTGCCCGTTCCCCAAGCTCCTGCCATTGCCCGCGCCCGTGAACAGCGCCACCTTGAGCTTTCAGGACCTGATCCTGACCCTGCACCGCTATTGGTCCGATCAGGGCTGCGTGATCCTGCAGCCCTACGACATGGAAATGGGCGCGGGCACCTTCCACCCGGCGACCGTTTTGCGCGCGCTTGGACCCGATCCTTGGAAAGCGGCCTATGTTCAGCCGTGTCGGCGGCCGACGGACGGACGCTATGGCGAGAACCCCAATCGGCTTGGCCATTATTATCAGTATCAGGTGATGCTGAAGCCGAGCCCGTCGGACTTGCAGGCGCTATACCTGGGGTCACTGGACGCTATCGGGATCGATCCGCTGAAGCACGACATCCGCTTTGTCGAGGACGATTGGGAGAGCCCCACGCTAGGCGCCTGGGGCCTCGGCTGGGAAGTGTGGTGCGACGGGATGGAGGTGACCCAGTTCACTTACTTCCAGCAGGTCGGCGGGTTCGACTGCAAACCAGTCGCGGGCGAGCTGACCTACGGGCTGGAGCGGCTGGCGATGTACATCCAGGGCGTCGACAATGTGTTCGACCTTCGCTTCAATGATGCGGGCGTCAGCTATGGTGACGTGTTCCTGGACAATGAAAAGCAGATGAGCGCCTGGCACTTCGAGGTGGCGGATACCGACGCGCTGTTTGACCTGTTCAGGAAAGCGGCGGCGGAGGCGGAGAACTCGCTGGGCGCCAAATTGCCGATTGCTGCATATGAGCAGGCGATCAAGGCCAGCCACATCTTCAACACGTTGCAGGCGCGCGGGGTGATCTCCGTGGCGGAGCGGCAGGCGTACATCGGCCGAGTGCGCGATCTGGCCAAGGGCGCCTGTGCGGCATGGATGGAATATAAGGGGCATGCGGCGTGACGGCTTCCGCTGACTTCCTGCTGGAGCTGTTGTCCGAGGAAATCCCGGCACGGATGCAGGCGCGGGCGCGCAACGACCTGGCGCGGATGTTCGCCGAGGAATTGGACAAGGCTGGGCTGCAGGCCGCAGCGATCGAGACGTTCGCGACGCCGCGGCGGCTGGCGCTGATCGCGCGGGGGCTGCCGCTGGCGACGGCGGCAGTGCGCGAGGAGATCAAGGGCCCGCGGTCGTCGGCGCCGCCGCAGGCGCTGGACGGCTTCCTGCGCAAGACGGGGCTTGCACGGGAACAGCTGGTTGAGCGCGATGGTGTGTTCTTCGCGGTGATCGAACGGGATGGCCAGGGGACTTCCGCCGTGCTCGGGCCGGCGGTCGAGCGGATCGTGCGCGGCTTTCCCTGGCCCAAGTCGATGCGCTGGGGCGGCGCGTCTTCCTCGACGGCAAGCTTGCGCTGGGTCCGGCCGCTGCACGGCATCGTTGCGTTGCTGGGCGATGAGATCGTGCCGGTCGATGTCGATGGCGTGGTGAGCGGGGCGACGACGGTCGGACACCGGTTTCACCATCCGGGCCCGATCACGCTCGGCGGGGCGTCGGACTATGCCGAGAAGCTGCGCGCCTGCCATGTGATCGTCGATCAGGAGGAGCGGGCAGCGATCATCCGTGACGGGGCGCTTGCGCTGGCGGCGGAGGCCGGGCTGACGCTGGTCGAGGATGAGGGGTTGGTGGCCGAGAACGCCGGGCTGACCGAGTGGCCGGTCCCGCTGCTGGGCCGCTTCGATCCGGATTATCTCGATGTGCCGCCCGAGGTCATCCAGCTGACCGCGCGGACCAATCAGAAATATTTTGTGCTGCGCGGAGCGGAAGGGGCGCTCGCCAACGCCTTCATCTGCACGGCGAACATCGTGGCCAACGACGGTGGCGCGGCGATTGTCGCGGGCAACCAGCGGGTCTTGGCGGCGCGGTTGAGCGATGCGCGTTTCTTCTGGGAGCAGGACCTCAAGGTTCCGCTGAAGGAACAGGCGGACAAGCTGTCGCAAATCGTCTTCCACGAAAAGCTCGGCACCGTCGCGGACAAGGTAAAGCGGGTGGCGACGCTGGCCGAATGGCTGGTGAAAGAGGGTGTGGTTCAGCCCGCGAGTAGCTCTGTCACCCCCGCGAAGGCGGGGGTCCATCTCCCGGCCGGTCCGCAGCCGGATGGTGCTGAGATGGATTCCCGCCTTCGCGGCAATGACGAAGGTGTTGCGGAGCTCGCCGACATGGCCGAACGCGCCGCACGCCTTTCCAAGGCCGATCTTGTCACCGGCATGGTCGGCGAATTTCCGGAACTGCAGGGGTTGATCGGCGGCTATCTGGCGGAGGCGCAGGGCGAGCCCAAGGCCGTCGCGGAGGCGGTGCGCGATCACTACAAGCCGGTGGGGCAGGGGGATGATGTACCGACTGCGGCGCTGACGGTTGCGGTGGCGCTGGCGGACAAGCTGGACAGCTTGATCCGCTTTTTCGCCGAGGGCATGGCGCCGACCGGCTCAAAGGACCCGTTCGCCTTACGACGGTCGATGTTGGGCGTGATTGCCATCACGCTTGAAAACTCGCTTCGATTGCCGCTGCATCGCATCCTCGAAACGCAGCTTGGATCATTTGTGCACGGCGCTGGCACGGAATTCATGAGCTTCGCGGTTGATCGTCTCAAGGTTCAGCAGCGAGACGCCGGGGTGCGGCACGACATCGTCGATGCCGTCTTCACCAATAGCACGGAAGACGACCTCGTCCGCCTGCTCGCGCGGGTTCAGGCGCTGCAGACCTTTGTCGAGACCGAAGACGGCACGAACCTCCTGGCTGGGTACAAGCGCGCCGCGAATATTCTCCGGAAAGAGAATTGGGACCTGCCACGGGTGATGGCCGGGCCCGGCGAGCAGGCGATTCCGCAGACGGGCGAGGAAGACCCGCTTAGCCTGGTCGAGGAGCCAGCCATTGCGCAGGCGGTGGCGGAAATGGCGCAAGGGTCGGCGCTACCCGCCGACGCTCCGGAGGAGGAGCGGGCCTTGATCGCCGCGCTCGATCAGGCGGAGCCGCGGGCTGCCGCGGGGATCGAAGCGGAAGATTTCGGTGCGGCCATGTCGGCGCTCGCCTCACTCCGTCAGCCGATCGATCTTTTCTTCGATCAAGTTACCGTCAACGCTCCCGAACCGGCAGTCCGCGCGCGTCGGCTGAATCTTCTCGCCCGCTTCCGCGATGCGGTGCATCGGGTGGCGGATTTCTCGAAAATCGAGGGGTAGTCCGCCTTTCCGTCGTTGCGAATGTTGCGAAGCAATCCAGCGGGTCCTTCCTGGATTGCTTCGCCTTCGGCTCGCAATGACGGATGGGCTTACCTGCGCCGATCCGCCGGATGAGGATCGGCCCGGTTTGGTACGCCGTCGCCATCGACGTCGCCGGGGCGGCGATCGCCTTCCATCAAGGGCCGGTCGCGGTAGCCGTCGCCATCCCGGTCATGCAGCGGGCGATCCCGGTAGCCGTCACCGTCGCGATCGACGAAGGATCCGCGGTTGTCACGAGCGGCGGCGCCGCGCAGGCTGTCCTGCTCACGCCATTCCTTCTCGCGCGCGGTCCAATGGGCTTCGCGCTCATTGTGGGTCCGCTCCAGCGCACGACGGCGCTCGACTTCTTCATTGTAGCGGCCTTTCCATTTGCGGCGGCCGCCGCTGGTCATCCACATTCCGACCAGCAGGCCCAGCACGAACACTAGTCCAAGAATGATCCACTGGTCCGGGGTGAAAGTCGTCATGCCCTGTTGCTCCTCGTCGCACGTCCGTAACGATTAAAGCGCGACGAGTGGGCTAAGGTTCCCGCGAGACGCCGGGAAGAGCGCCTCGCGAGACATTAGGGGTCGATCAGTTGGCCCGGTTGATGAAGTTGTCGCTGATCGAGCAGGCTGCCGGGCCGAGGATCACGACGAACAGCACGGGCAGAATGAACAGAATGAGCGGGATGGTCATGATCGCGGGCAGGCGCGCAGCCTTTTCCTCCGCGCGCATCATGCGTTCGTTGCGGAATTCGGCTGACAAAACGCGCAGTGCGGAGGCCAGCGGAGTACCGTATTTCTCCGTTTGGATCATGGTGGTCACCACGCCGCGCACGGCTTCCAGATCGACGCGGCTGGCGAGGTTCTCGAATGCCTGCCGCCGTTCGGACAAGAAGCCCAGCTCAATCGCGGTCAGGCCGAACTCGTCGCCCAATTCGGGATAAGCCTTGCCGAGTTCCTTGGCGACGCGGCCGAACGCGGCATCGACGGTCAGGCCGGCTTCGGCACATATCACCAACAGGTCGAGCGCATCGGGCAGACCTTTGCGGACCGCGTCGCTGCGCTTCTTGATTTTGTTGCCGAGCCACAGGTCGGGGGCCTTGTAGCTGAGCACCAGCGTGCCGGCGACCAGGCCGTATTTCTTGAACGCCCCCCAGGTTGGAAAGCTGTCGAACACATAGACCATCAGGACGGCGACCGTTCCCAGCACGACCGGCATGACGAAGCGCGCAAGGATAACGAAGAACGCGAGGTCCTTGGTCCGGATGCCGGCCTGCATCAGCTTCTGCTGGGTGATCTTGAGCTGGTCGTCCTGCAGCATCTTGAAGCTGGCGAGCAACCCGCGGACGCGGTCGGCGGCGGCGTTCTTGTTGTTGAGCTTCTTGCGCTTGTTGGTCGATGCGACGATGCCCGCTTTCAGCTGCTCACGGCGCTCGTTGAGAGCCTTGACGCGGCGAGCCATGGGGTCGCGAACGGTCGTGGCCGCGTAGATGGCGGTCAGCACCGCCATGGTCGCGACGCCCGACAGGATCGTCGCGATCCAGACGACGTCGAAGCCGAGAAGGGATGGTCCGGATACGGGCTGCATGGTCTTCGAACCCCCTTAAATCTCGAAATTGACCATCTTGGCCATGATGAACACACCGATGCCCATCCAGACCATGGCGCCAAGGCCGGCGACAATCAGGCGATCGTCCGTGAAAAAGCCGCTCATGTATCCCGGGTTCATCATGTAAACCATTGAGAAGACGATGAAGGGCAGGGCGCCGACGATGATTGCCGAAGCCTTGGATTCCGAGCTCATCGCGCGGATTTTCAGCTTCATCTGGGCACGCTTGCGCAGGACGTCGGCCAGGTTGGACAGCGTTTCGGCAAGGTTGCCGCCCGTTTCACGCTGAATGTTGAGCGTGATCACGAAGAACTGGAATTCGGCGGTGCCGAGACGCTCGGCCGTTTCCTGCAGCGCCGCGTCCATGGTCCGGCCGATCTTCATCCGGTCGGCCACCGCGCGGAACTCGATCCCGACCGGGCCGGGAATTTCGCTGGAAACGATGCCGAGGGTTTCGGTGATCGGAAGACCCGAGCGAAGGCCGCGGACCATCAGTTCGATGGCGTCGGGAAAGTTCGAATTGAATTGCTTGAGGCGCTTGCCGATCAGGAAGCCGATGACGAAGTGCGGCAGGCCGACCGAGACCATCACGGCGAGCATGATCGCGAGCACGACCGGCATGCCCTGGCTGAACAGGGCGCCGGTGGCGAGCACGAACAGCCCGACCGTGACCATGCCATATTGACCAAGCGTCCAGCTGCGGCCCGTCTGCTCCAGCCGACGGCGGAGCAGGGCGGGCTTGGGCATGAACGTGGACGCGAAGCTTTCCACCCGGCTTTCGCGCTGGGCGAAAAGCTTGCGGATCTGTGCGTTCGCGCTGGCCTGAAGGACGCTAGCGCCGTGCCGTTCCTTGATCAGCTCCATGCGCCGCTTGTAGGCCTTGCTGGCCGACGGTCCGGAGAAGGCGAGCGCCAGCAGCAGCAGCGTCATCGCTCCCGCCCCGGCCATCATCAGCAGCATCATCATTTCAGCGCGCCTTCAGCTTGTTGCATGTTGCAGTCGTCGGCCCAATGCCGGGGACGCCGATCAGGCCGGTCCCCCGGAACATCATTGTCAGGCCGCCACCTTCGGCTTGGACAGTTTCGACAGGATCCCGTCGACCAGCGACTTGCCGCCGGTCCCGGCGCCCTTGGTCTCGGCCGCCCCGCCATCTTCGGTGGCGTGGCTCAGCACCATGTTGCACAAGGAAAGATAGGGCGCCGTCGCCTTGCCGCTGGCGACCTCCGCAACCGGCTTGCCGAGCTTGGCCGCCTGTGCGGCGATCTTGCCGTCTTCGCCGATCAGGACATCGACCGGACGTTCGATCGATTGCTCGAAGTCCTTGCGGCTGATCTCCAGCGCGCCGCCGGATGGAACGCGGTTGGCAACCACGATCACCTTGGTCTGCGGAGCATTGGACTTGAGCCAGGCGAGGATGCGGATCGTGTCGCGCGTCGCCGCCAGCGTCAGTTCGCTGACGACCACCGCGACATGAGCGTCGTGCACCATGTGCGGATATTGGATCAGCATGTGGCGCGGTAGGTCGAGCACGGTCGACTCGAACGCATTCCGCATTTCTTCCTGAAGCGCGAAAAAGGCCGTGCCATCCGTGATCAGCGGGCTGGTGATCGGCGCCTCCGCCGACAGGACAGACAGCCGCTCGTTCGCCCGCACCATGGCGCGTTCGATGAACAAGCCGTCGATGCGGCTGGGGTTCTCGATCGCGTCGGTCAGGCCGCGGCCCGGCTCCAGGTCCAGCGCCAGCGCGCCGGTGCCGAAATGGATGTCGAGATCGAGCAGGGCGGTCGACCGGTGCGCCTTGTCGCCCAGCAACCAGGCGAGCGAGGTTGCGATGGTCGAAGCCCCGACGCCCCCGCGAACACCAACGACCGTCGCCATGACATGCGGCTTGTCGACTTGCGCTTCACCGCGCGGGCCGGACAGGATCGACTGGGCATGAGCGAAACAGTCGCGCAGCTGATCGACGCTAAACGGCTTCAGCAGATAGTCGTGAATGCCGCTCGCCACGAGATCGCGGTAGAGGCGGACATCGTTGACCTGCCCAGACGCGATCACGATCGTGCCCGGTTCGCAGACTTCGGCCAGCGCGTTGATATCGTTCAACGGGTCGGCGGATTCGGACAGGTCCACGAACAGGATGTTCGGGCTAGCCGAGACCGACAGCGATTGAACGGCGTTACGAAGACCGCCCTTGTTGACCTTTTCCGGGCTCCAGCCATGCTCGACCGCGATCGGACGCAGCATTTCGGCCGTCGCATCGTCGCAGACGAACGCCTGGAACGGATCGCGGATACCAGCACGCTGATTGAAAGGAGCGTTCATTACTTGCCTCCGCTGGTGGTCGAGACCTTCTCCAGCCCGCCCTTGCCGGTCGGGGGAGCGGTCCGGTAGAGATCGATGGCGCGCGTGGCCGTGGTCGGATCACCGACGCCGACGTTGTCGCGGCCGTAGACCAGGTCCTGCGGGTTCGCGACCATCGCGGCCAGGTTCCCGTTCACCGCACAACCGAAGTTGGAGATTATGCGGTTGTTGTAGTTGGGCGCGGCGGCCTCGCTCCAATTCGGGCAGCCCGGCACGCTGGCACGGGTCCGGCTGACCACCACTCGGACCGAACCGTCCGGGATCGCGCCGACCGTGACGGGAGCGCCGCCGGAGACGAGGATGCCGTAGCGTCCGGCCACCCGGGCGACGTCCGCGGCGGCCATGCCGGCCATCGGGCCATCGACGTAGATGCTGTCGCCGTAGCCGAGCTCGAGCCCGCGGAACCAGCCGTCGAGCCGGGCCTCTTCGGATGGGGGCAGCGAGCCGCCCGGTGCTGCAAGGTCGAAGCTATAGTCGGCCCGGCTGACCACCGGCACGTTCACCGCAGCGACGCCCCGCTGCGGGGCCGGTTCGCCCGGCGTATACTGGCAGGCACCGACCGACACGGCGGCAAGGGCCAGGAAAGCAAGCTTGGTGCGCATGGTGCGTTCCTTTTTTCCGAAGCGGTTCACAGCTTGAAGCCGGGGTTGGCGGCAGCGGCAGGAGCGGCAGCGCCGGTGGCGCCGACGCTCATGCCCGGCGCGGGCACAGCCCGCGCGGACGGCCGGGGACCGGAAACGCCGCGGAAGATCTGGCCTTCGAGGTTGAGCTCGGGATCGGTCGGCGCGCGGTAGCCATCGGTCGGCGCCGCGAGCTGCCCGGAAATCGGGCGAACCAGGTACGGCGTGACGATAATGACCAGCTCCGTTTCCTGCCGCCGGAACTGGGTCGAGCGGAACAGGGTGCCGAGGATCGGCAGGTCGCCAAGGAACGGCGCTTTGTTGATGTCGTTGGTCGTCGTGTTGCGAAGCAGACCGGCCAGCATGAACGACTGGCCCGAGCCGAGCTCCACGGTGGTTTCGGCCCGGCGGGTGGTGAGCGCGGGAATGGTGAACTCACCAATCTTGACCGAACCCTCGGTGCTGAGCTCGCTGACCTCTGGCCGGACCCGCATCGAGATGCGGCCGTCGGCCAGCACGATCGGCGTGAAGGCGAGGCCAACGCCGTATTGCTTGAACTCGACGGTGACCGCGCCCTGGGCCTGCGATACCGGGATCGGGAATTCGCCGCCGGCGAGGAAGCTGGCGGTTTCGCCGGACAGAGCGGTAAGATTTGGCTCAGCCAGCACGCTGACCAAGCCGTCCTTGGCGGCGAGGTCGATTGACGCCGTCAGATCAAGGCCGAACAGGCTTCCAACGCCGCCGATTGTCGTGCCAGTCGCGCTGCGGATGATCTTCCCAGCGTCGACATTGCTGCCCGATCCCACTTCCGGAAGGAAGATTCCCGATCCGTTGGAGATGGAGAAATTGTTGCCGATACCGAGAAGGTTGATGCCAATATTCTTCAACGCGCTGCGGTTGATCTCGGCGATCTTGACCTTCAGGTTCACCTGCAGCGGCGTGGCCGAGCGCAGGCGGCTGACCACCTGGGTGCCTTCGCCGACATAGGCCTGGGTGAGGCGTGCGGCCTCCGCGGCGTCGTCGGGTGAGGACACGGTGCCGGTCAGCAGCACCAGATTGTTCATCGGCGTCGCCTGGATCTGTGCTTCCGGCATCGCCATCCGCAGCATCTGATCGACGGAGCCGAGGTTGGTGCCGACCTGGACGTTCGCGGCGTAAACGACGCGGCCCGCCTTGTTGGTGGCATAGACCGTGGTCTCGCCCCGTGCCTTGCCGAAGATGTACAGCTGGTTCGCGGAGCGGACCTGCACATCGGCGACCGAGTCATTGGAAATGAACAGGTCGCTCATCGGGGCCGACAGGCGGACCAGCGTACCGGTACCCTGCGACAGGTTGAGGGTTTCCGACGGCCGCGAGGCGCTCGACTGGGCGAGGGCGGGAGCGGCCGATCCGACCGTTCCGATCGCCAGGGCCAGGGCGGCTGCGGCAGTGCCGAGACGCGACTGGCGACGGATCTTGCTGTTGGTCATCTTAACGAGCCCCCACTGGAACGATGCTGACACTGTTGCCGCGCGACACCCGGACCGTGGGTCCGGTCGAGCCGCCGACGATCGCGCCCGATGAAGCCGGCGCCTGGGCGACAGCGACGACGGTGCCTCCGGCATTGCCGGGCTTGGCGGGAACGGTGCGGCGCTGGAAGCGGGACACGTCGCCGCCGGTCGTGTAGGTCGAACCGCTGTCCATCGGCTGCGCGGCGATCGCGAGGAGCATTTTGCGCTCTTCGGCCGGGGTGGTCCCCTCCGGCAGCTTGATCTGGCCGCTGGCGACCGCACGCTCGAGCTCGGCCGTGGTGTCGGCCAGGGAGCGGAGCGAGAAGGAGAGCGTTCCAAGGGTCTGCGAGACCGCGATCTTTTCCGCGATGCGCGGGGTCGCTTCCACCGTCACGGTGTCCGGCTTCACGATCTGGATCTTGCCGTCCTTGTCCTTGTCGCTGACCCGCTGGTCGAGCGCGAGCACGCGGAGATTGCGGACGATCGTTTCGGACACCTTGAGCGGCGGACCGTCGCCGCCGCCGGCGACTTCCTGCGTCAGGACGACATCGACGCGGTCGCCCGGGAAGATGAAGCCCGCGACACCTGCCGTGCGGTCCGGCATCGGGATGGTGACGGCGCGCATGCCCGGGCCGAGCGCCGCGGCAAGGAAGCCGCGATCCTCTGGCCCGACTAGCGTTCCGCGAGTGAGCGGCTGGCCGGCGGTCACCGGATTGCGGACCACGGTGCCGAGCAGCTTCGACATATCGGTGTCCGGCTGGCCTTCCTGGTAATAGGCGTTCTGGATGAGATCCTTCGGCCAGGGCTGCATGGTGAAGCTTTCCTGGTCGACGATGGTGCCGACCGGCAGCGCCTTCTTGGCCACCAGGATCTTGGGACCCTGCGGCGCCGCGGCAGCCTGAGCTTCAGGCGCGGACGCGCCGGTGAACATGTTCTTGGCCATCACGGCGGTCACCACCGCGACGAGCAACGCTCCGACCAGAAGCGCGATCTTCTTCACATCCATGGCGTAACCGCCTCCCCTGTGAGGATTTCCTCAATCATCCGAGAAATCCGGCAAAATGGTTAAGATATCGTTGGGCGAGAATTGCCCAGGCCCCGGCGGCGATGGCGACCCCGTACGGCACCTGCGCCCGGCCCTCCGCCTTTCGGCGACGATGCAGCCACAGGACGACCAAGGTCAGGACTCCGCCGACCAGAGACATGATGACCACCAGCCGGGCCATGTCCGCCGGCGAAAACCAGAGGGCGAGCGCCGCGGCCAGCTTGACGTCGCCGCCGCCCATCATGCCGAAATGGAAGAACAGCGCGAACAGGGCGAACACGCCCAGCGCCAGACCCACCTGCACCGCGGCACCCGGCCACAACGGCAAGCCGACGGCCCACCAATAGGGCAAGGCGAGCGCCGCGATGGCGAGGTTGAGCCGGTTGGAGATGGTGCGGGACCGAATATCGGTGATCACCACCCTGACCAGCAGGACGGCCAGCAGGGCCATCAGTGCCCATGCGGTGAATTCGGCGTTCATCATGAACAACGGCTCTAGACGACGCGCCTTATCAAACCGTAACCGCTGTCCCCGTGACCCAATATGTGGACGTGCTGATCATCGGCGGCGGAATCGCCGGAGCGAGCCTCGGAGCAGCGCTGGCCGGTCGCATGACGGTGCTGGTCGCCGAGGCCGAAGAGCAGCCGGGATTCCATTCGACCGGACGCTCGGCCGCATTCTGGCACGAGGGCTATGGCGGACCGCTGGTGGCACCGTTGAGCCGGGCCAGCCGACCGTATCTGGAGAACGGGGGGTATCTGACGCCGCGGGGCGCCATTCATCTTGGCGCTGCCGGCGATCGCTTCGATATCGTCGAAGGATGCGAGGTCGAGCCGCTCGACCGGGTTGCCTTGGAGCGCCGCCTGCCGGGGCTTCGGCCGCGCTGGATTCGTGGGCTATGGGAGCCGGCCCTGGCGGACATCGACGTCGCCCGGTTGCACGGGGATTATCTGGCGGGCCTGCGCAGGGCCGGCGGAGCGCTGCGCACCGGCGCGAAGCTGCGGCAGGCGGAACGGCATGGCGGGGGATGGGCGGTTCGCCTCGAGCAGGGTGAGCCGATCTCCGCCGGGCTGATCGTCAATGCCGCGGGGGCATGGGCCGACGAGGTGGCGGCAGCCTGCGGGATGCGGCCTCTTGGTATCCGGCCGAAGCGCCGCACCATGGTGCAGCTTCGCGTCGGCCGGGCGGGGCTGGCGCGCTTGCCGCTGGTGATCGGGGCGGCCGGCGATTTCTATTTCAAGGGCGAAGGGGATCGCAGCATCTGGCTCAGCCCGCATGACGAGATCGATACCGACCCGTGCGATGCGGCACCCGAGGAGATCGACATCGCCATCGCGATCGACCGGTTCGAACGGGTCGTGGACTGGCCGGTCGAGCGGGTGGAACGAAGCTGGGCCGGATTGCGCAGCTTCACTCCGGACCGGGTGCCGGCATTTGGCTTCGATCCGGCCGAGCGCACGTTCTTCTGGTGCGCGGGGCAGGGCGGGTTCGGCATCCAGACGGCGCCGGCCGCCGCCGAGCTATGCGCAGCACTCATCAGGGGAGAGGCACCGGGTCTTGACCCGAGTGTCTTCAGCCCGGGCCGGTTCGACTAGGCTGCGCGCTGGGCGTCCGCGGCGAGGCAGGCAAGCTGGTCGACCCGCTCGTTCTCTGAATGCCCGGCGTGGCCGCGAACCCATTTCCATTCGACGCGGTGCGGTTCGGCGGCGGTGCAAAGCTCCTGCCAGAGCTCCGCGTTCTTGACCGGCTTCTTGTCGGACGTGCGCCAGCCGTTGCGGCGCCAGCCGTGGATCCATTTGGTGATGCCGTCCCGGACGTACATGCTGTCGGTATGGAGCGCGACTCGGCACGGTCGCGTCAGCGCTTCGAGACCGCGAATGGCGGCCAACAGCTCCATGCGGTTGTTCGTGGTGTGCGCTTCGCCCCCCGACAATTCCCGCTCGCGCTCGCCCATACGGATCAGCACGCCCCAGCCGCCGGGCCCGGGGTTTCCGCGGCAAGCGCCGTCGGTGAACATTTCGACCATCGGCAATTCGGTCATGGAAGGGTCAGGCGACCAGTTCGCGCGGCAATTTGAAGGTCAGGTCCTCCGGGATGTGCGCCGCTTCCTCGACCGAGATAGTGAACCGGCCGGCAAGCGCATCGAGCACTTCCTGCACCAGCACCTCCGGAGCGGAGGCCCCTGCAGTCAGGCCGACCGAGGCCGGATTGCCGAGCCACTCCCAATCGATCTCCGTCGCCCGCTGGATCAGCCGGGCCGGTACTCCCTCACGCTCCGATACCTCGACCAGACGGAGTGAGTTGCTGCTGTTGGGCGCGCCGATCACCAGCATCCGGTCGCAGCGGGGCGCGATCTGCTTGACGGCGGTTTGGCGATTGGAAGTCGCGTAGCAGATGTCCTCGCCGCGCGGCCCCTTGATCGACGGAAAGCGGTCCTGCAGCGCAGCCACGACGGCGGCCGTGTCGTCGACCGACAAGGTGGTCTGGGTCAGAAAGGCAAGATTCTCGGGGTCGACCGGGTTTATCCTGGCCACGTCGGCAACGGTCTCGACCAGGGACATCGCGCCGTGGGGGACCTGTCCGAAGGTGCCGATCACCTCCGGATGACCGGCATGGCCGATGAAGATGATGTGGCGACCCGCCTCGATCAGGCGCTGGGCCTGGCGATGGACCTTGCTGACCAGCGGGCAAGTGGCGTCGAGATATTCCAGCCCGCGATCCTGCGCCTCCAGGGGCACCGACTTCGGGACGCCATGAGCGGAAAAGACGACCGGCACACCGTTCGGCACCTCGTCCAGTTCCTCTACGAATACGGCCCCCAGCTGGCGCAGGCGGTCGACGACGAAGCGGTTGTGCACGATCTCGTGCCGGACATAGACGGGCGCGCCATAACGCTCGATCGCCAGTTCCACGATCTTGATTGCACGGTCGACGCCGGCACAGAAACCGCGCGGGGCGGCGATGACGACATGAAGCGGCGGGGGGGTCTGCGGCATGGGGGCCATGTAAGGCATCGCTTGCGGGGTTGAAAGGCGCTTCCTATGACACGCGCCGAATGCCTGGAAGGAACCACCCGTGAAGCTTGCTCTCGTTCCGATCGTTCTCGCACTGACGCTTTCCGCCTGCTCGCGTGAGCGGCAGCTGGTTCCGGGCGGTGTGTATCTGACCCGCTCCGGCTGTCCGCAAGTGGCGATTCCGGGCGCGACGGGCGATATCACGACGTTCAGCCCGGCCGGTCGGACCGACGCGGCGGCGATCGATGTGGTTGCGACGATCACCAATCTTCGCGCGAATTGCTCGGAGGACGCAGCCAACGTCGTGTCCACCGCCACGTTCGATGTGGTCGCGACACGCCGCGACGCGGGCGAAGCACGGCAGGTCGTGCTGCCCTTCTATTCGGTCGCCGTGCAGGGCGGATCGCAGGTCGTGGCCAAGAAGGTCGGCGCGGTCGCGCTGAACTTCCCGGCCGGCGGCATCCGGGCACAGACCAACAGCCAGTCGACCGTTCGCGTGGCGCGCGGAGCTGTGGCTCTGCCGGACGATATCCGGCGCGAACTGCAGCGCGAACGCAAGCCCGGAGATGCCGACGCCGCGATCGATCCGCTGTCCGATCCGCGCATCCGCGAGGCGGTGGCCCGGGCGACCTTCGAGCATCTGGTCGGCTTCCAGCTTTCGCCGGATCAGCTTCGTTACAACGCCACGCGTTAGGTTTCACGGACCTATCGGCGACGGACGGCGCGGCGCTGGCGGTTATTCGACGGTTCCGCGTTGACTCCCGCGCACGGCCCCGCCAAGGCTCAGCGCGTCTTCCCGCCGGTAACGGCGAGAGGCCAAGCGCGGGAGAGTGCGGCGGGCAACCGTCGCCGCCGAAGGAGCAACCGCCCCCGGAATCTCTCAGGCACCACGGACCGCGCGGGGCGAGACAGTCTGGAAAGTGCATCGGGCCGACCGCTTGATGCCGCCGAAGGTGTAACCCGCCGAAAGCGTGAGCGACGGCGGGGAAAGCTCTCAGGTCCAAAGCGACAGACGGGGGTTCGATGGAGAGGGCGCTGTGCCGCCTCCAACGGACTTGCCGGGAGCGCTTGATCGATGGCCGACGCCAATATTCCCACCCAGACCCTTACGCTGGATAGCTGGCACCGTGCGCAAGGCGGCCGAATGGTGCCCTTCGCGGGCTACGAAATGCCGGTCCAGTTCGAGGGCATCATGGTCGAGCACCTCTGGACGCGGGAAAATGCCGGCTTGTTCGACGTCAGTCACATGGGTCAGCTGATGCTGACCGGCGCAGGCGTTGCCGACGCTCTGGAGACCCTGCTGCCAGGTGACATCAAAGGCCTGCAGCCTGGCAAGCTTCGCTATTCGTTGCTGCTGAACGAGGCGGGTGGGATCGTCGACGATCTGATGGTCACCAACGTCTCGCAGGATGGCGGCGAGGCCTATTACATGGTGGTCAATGGGGCGACCAAGCTTGGTGACATCGAATATCTAAGATCGAAGCTGCCGGCGTCGGTTCGGCTGGAGCATCTCGACGACCGCGCCCTGTTGGCCCTGCAGGGGCCGAAAGCGCATGAGGTGGTGGCCGACCTGTTTCCAGGTGTGCCGGACGAATTGAGTTTCATGCAGGGCACGTCGCGCGAGTGGGAGGGCGTAGCTGTCGGTTTCAGCCGGTCGGGCTACACCGGCGAAGACGGCTTTGAACTTTCGGTGCCTAACAGCCGCGTCGAGCGGTTGGCCGACGCGCTGCTGGCCGACGAGCGGGTGCGGCCGATCGGGCTCGGCGCACGCGATTCGCTGCGGCTCGAGGCAGGGCTTCCGCTGTACGGGCATGACCTGGACGAACAGACCACGCCGGTGATGGCCGACCTGGGCTTTGCGATCAGCAAGCGCCGTCGGGCGGAGGGTGGGTTCCCCGGCGCGGAGCGGATTTTGGCCGAGATCGAGAATGGCCCGGTGCAGAAGCGGATCGGCTTCAAGGTCGAAGGGCGTCAACCTGTCCGGGAAGGCGGCCGCATTCTCGATGCCGAGGGCCGGGAAGTCGGCAAGGTCACGAGCGGCGGTTTTTCGCCGTCTCTCCAGCAGCCGATCGGCATGGGCTATGTCGCGACGTCGCTGGCCGGCCTCGGCACCCGCCTGACCCTGGAGCAGCGCGGGAAGCTCTTCGCTGCCGAAGTGGTCCCCACGCCGTTCGTTCCCCATAGCTATCATCGCAAGAAAGGCTGAGCATCCATGAGCCTCTATTTCACCAAGGAACATGAGTGGATCCGTGTCGAGGGCGACGTCGCCACGGTCGGGATTTCCAATCACGCGCAGCACGCGCTCGGCGACATCGTGTTCGCCGAAGCGCCGGAACCGGGCCGGCAATTGCGAAAGGGTGACGAGGCGGCGGTCGTGGAATCCGTCAAGGCGGCAAGCGACGTCTTTTCGCCAGTCACCGGTGAAGTGCTGGAAGCCAACCAGGCGATTGCCGACGAACCGGCATTGATCAACACCGATCCGGAAGGCGAAGGCTGGTTCTTCAAGGTCCGGCTAAGCGACCCGTCGGAAGTCGAAGGCCTGATGGACGAGCCAAGCTATCGCGACTGGTCGTCCAAGCTTTGATCGAAACGATCGCCTCTACCAGCAAGTGGGACGCGGGCGATTACGCCCGGGTCGGCGGCTTTGTCCCGGCGTTGGGCGCGGCCGCACTGGACCTGCTCGACCCGCAGCCGGGCGAGGCGATTTTGGACGTTGGTTGCGGCGATGGCACGCTGACCCTGCAGATCAAGGAACGCGGCGCCGACGTGGTCGGAATCGACAGCAGTCTGTCGATGACCGCGGCCGCCAAGGCCAAGGGTCTCGACGCGCGATTGATGGATGCTGCCGATCTCCGGTTCAGCGAGGCGTTCGATGCGGCCTTTTCCAACGCAACCCTGCACTGGGTCCTCGACAAGGAACGAGCGGCCCGGGCGATCTGGTTCGCGCTGAAAAATGGCGGGCGCTTTGCCGGTGAATTCGGCGGCGCAGGCAATCTTCGACGGCTGCGCGAAGCACTCGACTCCGAGCTCGTCGCGCGTGGTTATCGTCCGCCGGTCGAGCAGGGTAACTGGTATCCGACGCCGGAGCAGTTTTCTGCCGTCTACGAGCAGGCCGGATTTCGCAATATCGAGGCCGAGCTGATCGAACGCCCGACCCGGCTGGAGCATGGCGTGCAAGGCTGGGTTACGGTCTTTCGGGCCGGTTGGCTCGACGCGGCCGGCGTGCCTGAAGAGGAACGCGCTGCGATTGCCGAGGCAGTGGCCGCACGAGTCCAGACCAACATCGCCGACTATGTTCGACTTCGCTTTATCATGAGAAAGCCTGCCTGATGCGCTACCTCCCCCTGTCCGACGCCGATCGCAGCGAGATGCTCGGCGTCATTGGCGCGAGTTCGGTCGATGAACTGTTCCGCGACGTGCCCGAAACCGCTCGACTGAATGGCCCGATCGACGGGCTGCCCATGCATGCGCCGGAAATGGCGGTCGAGCGGCACATGAAGGCGCTGTCCGCGAAGAATATTCCGGCGGGCGAGGTGCCCTTCTTCCTCGGCTGTGGCGCCTACAAGCATCATGTGCCCGCCAGCGTCGATCACCTGATCCAGCGCGGCGAGTTCCTGACCGCCTATACGCCTTATCAGCCGGAAATCGCGCAAGGCACGCTGCAGGTGCTGTTCGAATTCCAGACCCAGGTCGCGCGGCTGCTTGGCTGTGAGGTCGCGAACGCGTCGATGTACGACGGGTCGACCGCTTGCTGGGAAGCCATCGGCATGGCCCGGCGGATCACGCGCAAAAGCAAGTCGATCCTCTCTTCCGGGCTTCACCCGCACTATGTCTCGGTCTGCCAGACGATGGCGAAGTTCACCGGCGACCTGCTGGAAACCGGGCTGCCGGAGCTCGCCGCCCAAACCGATGCCGAGCATCTGATCGCCGCCATCGATGACGCAACCAGCGCAGTCGTGGTGCAATATCCCGACATTCTCGGCCGCATCACCGACCTGCAGCCGATTGCCGATGCGGCCCACGCCAAGGGCGCGCTCCTAATCGCGGTGGTGACGGAGCCGGTCGCACTGGGATTGCTCAAGGCGCCGGGCGAGATGGGTGCGGATATCGTCGTCGGCGAAGGCCAGTCGATCGGGGTCGGCCTGCAGTTCGGCGGTCCCTACGTCGGGCTGTTCGCTTGCCGCGAGAAGCACATTCGTCAGATGCCGGGACGGATCGCGGGCGAGACGGTCGATGCCGAGGGCAAGCGCGGCTTCGTGCTGACGCTCTCCACTCGCGAGCAGCATATTCGCCGGGAAAAGGCGACCAGCAATATCTGCACCAACTCTGGCCTGTGTGCGCTGGCCTTTTCCATCCACATGACCTTGCTGGGCGAGAAGGGGCTTCGCGGCCTGGCCGAGCTCAACCACGCCCGCGCCGTGCAGGTCGCCGAGCAACTCGGCGCGTTGCCGGGCATCCGGTTGGTCAATGACAGTTTTTTCAATGAATTCACGCTGGAACTGCCGGTCGAGGCCCGTCCGGCGGTGCATGCGATGGTTGAGAAAGGCGTGCTTGGCGGGGTTTCGCTCGGCCGCCTTTACCCCGGCGCCGCGGCGCTCGGGAACGGCCTGGTCGTCGCGGTCACGGAAACCGCCACCGACGAGGACATCGACGCACTGGAAGCCGCGCTGAAGGAGGTAGCCAAGTGACCATCAACCAGAGCGGCTGGAAGCCTTCGTCGCCGGTGCAGGGACCAGGAGACACTGGAACGGTCACCGGGAATCGCGCCTTGATGCTGGAAGAGCCGTTGATCTTCGAGCTGGACGGCGACGACAGCACGGGTGTCGACCTGCCCGAGCGCCCTCAGCTTGCGTCGCGCCTTGGCGGGCTGGAGCGGTCGGAGCGGATCGGTTTGCCGGGCCTGACCGAACCGGAAGCCGTGCGCCACTACACTCGCCTGTCACGCCAGAACTACGGCATCGACCTCGGCTTGTTCCCGCTCGGTTCGTGCACCATGAAGCATAATCCGCGCCTGAACGAGAAGATCGCCAGGCTGCCGGGCTTCGCGGACGTCCACCCGTTGCAGCCGCGCGAGACTGTGCAGGGCGCGCTGGAGGTGATCAACGAGCTGGCGTTCTGGCTGATCGACCTGACCGGCATGCACGGCGTTGCGATGAGCCCCAAGGCCGGTGCTCACGGTGAGTTGTGCGGTATTCTTTGCATTCGCGCCGCACTCGAGGCCCGCGGCGATCCGCGTTCGGTCGTGCTGGTTCCCGAAAGCGCTCACGGCACCAATCCCGCGACGGCTGCCTTTGCTGGCTACCGGGTCGAGAACATTCCCGCGACCGACGCCGGCCGCGTCGATCTGGACGCGCTCAAGGCAAGGCTCGGCCCGGACGTCGCAGCGGTGATGATCACCAATCCCAATACCTGCGGCCTGTTCGAGCCGCAGATGAAGGAGATCAGCGACGCGGTCCACGCCGCCGGCGGCTTCGTCTATTGCGACGGCGCAAACTTCAACGCGATCGTCGGCAAGGTGCGCCCCGGCGACCTTGGCGTGGATGCGATGCACATCAATTTGCACAAGACCTTCTCCACCCCGCACGGTGGCGGTGGACCCGGATCCGGACCCGTGGTCCTTTCGGAGGCACTCTCGCCCTTCGCGCCGCTGCCGTACACCGCCCGAACCAAGGATGGCGTCGTTCACCTGGTCGAGGAGGAGCAGGCGGAGGAGTTCAGTCGGGAGCATTTCGGCGGCAGGCTGCAGAGCTTTGGCCGGATGACCGCCTTCCACGGCCAGATGGGTATGTTCACGCGGGCGTTGACCTACATCCTCAGTCACGGCGCCGACGGCCTGAAGCAAGTCGCGGAAGACGCCGTGCTCAATGCGAACTACCTCCTTCGCAGCCTCGAGGACGTGCTCGACGCGCCGTTCGCTCATTCAGGGCCGTGCATGCATGAGGCGATCTTCTCCGACAAAGGCTTTGCCGATGGGTTCAGCACGCTGGATCTTGCCAAGGCGCTGATCGACGAAGGCTTTCATCCGATGACCATGTATTTTCCGCTGGTGGTGCATGGCGCCATGCTGGTCGAGCCGACGGAAACCGAGTCCAAGTCGGCGCTTGATCAGTTCATCACTGCCCTGCGCTCCGTGGCGGAGCGAGCGAAAGCGGGGGACGAAAGCCTGAAGGCCGCGCCCGTTCATGGGCCGCGCCGGCGGCTGGACGAGACGCTCGCCGCGCGCAAGCCGATCGTAGCCTATCACCAACCCGCACCCGACGGGGCCGACCGTCCGAACCCGTCGGAGATCGGGGACCGATAGAAGGTGGATCAGGCCGCGATCTGGCAATTCTGGGGCCCACTGCTCACCATTGCGATCGTTTTCGCGGTCCGATTGCGTCGCGCGGGTAGGGTGCGCCCCCTGCACCTTGGGCGAATGTGGATTGCCCCAACTCTGGTGACGCTGATCGTGGGAGCGATGTTTCTCACGTTGCCGCCGCCGCTGTCTGGCTGGGTGGCACTGGCCGGCGGCATCGTCGTCGGGGCCGCGCTGGGTTGGCATCGGGGAAAGCTGAACGCGATCCACCACGAACCGGACGGTGGCCTGATGCAGCAAGTGTCGCCGCTGGCCGTGCTGCTGCTGCTTGGCCTGATGCTATTGCGCTTGATCGTTCTGCGTGGGCTGGGGGGCGATCCCACCCAACCGCATCCGATCATGGCGGCGGTCATTGCGACCGATGCCTTGATGGGGCTGGCCGTCGGCATCGTGGTCTTCACGCGGGTCGAGATGTATCTTCGCGCCAAGGCGTTGCTGAGGAACAAGCCGTGACTTGGGCAGCCCTGTTCGGCATCACCAACCTCGTCGCGGTGCTCGGCTGGGCCGCACTGCTTTTGCTGCCGCGGCGTCCGCTGGTGCTGTCGGCAACCCTTTATGCCGGCATCGGGCTGCTGTGCCTGGCCTATCTGGGCATGTTCGTGGCGCTGTTCGGCGGCTTGGTCGATGCCGGGCGAGTGGCGGGAGCCGCACCGCCGAACCTTGGCGATTATTCGATCCCAGGCATCCGCGCGCTGTTTGGCAGCGACGGCGGCATCGTCATCGGCTGGACCCATTATCTGGCGTTCGACCTGTTTGTCGGCCTGTGGATCGCGCGCGATGCCGATGCCAAGGGCGTCCGGCGCTTGATCCAAGTGCCGTTTCTGCTCGCGACCTTCATCGCAGGCCCGATCGGATTGTTTTTCTGGCTGCTGGTCCGGGGACGATGGTCGCGCCAAGCATGAAGCTGAGGTCGCCGGCGGTTGCCCGCAACGTCGAGCCGATCAAGGCCGTGCTCGCCGAATGGCTGCCGGCCAGCGGGACGGTGCTCGAGGTTGCGAGTGGCACCGGCGAGCATGCGTTGGCGTTCAGCCGGGCCTTTCCCGATCTTTCTTGGCAGCCCAGCGATGCAGACCCGACGGCGCTTGCTTCGATCGAGGCATGGAGCGACGAAACAGCTCCGCCGAACCTCCGTCCAGCGATTCCATTGGATGTCTTGCGCGACGATTGGCCGATCGATCGTGCCGACGCCGTGCTCGCCATCAATCTGGTGCACATCAGCCCGTGGACCGCGTCCCTTGCGCTGCTTCGTCATGCCGCGCGACTGTTGCCGGTGGGCGGACGGCTGATCCTTTACGGCCCGTGGCGGCAGTCGGGGGAAAGCCTGGAGCCGAGCAACGTTGCGTTCGACCGGTCATTGCAGGAGCGGGATCCGGGCTGGGGGCTGCGTGAGATCGACGTTTTCGCGAAGACCGCCGACGAACATGGCCTGGTGCTGATCGAGCAGCGGCGCATGCCGGCCCACAACCGCATGCTCCTGTTCAGGCGGGAAAAGGCCGGCGGCGGCTGATCGCTGACCACAACCAGACCCACAGCGCGCCGAAGCACCAGCCCGCGATCACGTCGGTTGGCCAGTGGACGCCCAGTGCCGGGCGAGTCGCACCGATGGCGATGGCGAGCGCGGCTCCAGCGATCAATCCCCTGGTCCGCCACCGTTCCGGCAAGGCGAACAGCGCAATGGCCAGATAGGTGATCATGCTGTTGCCGGCATGGCCGCTGGGGAAGCTTTGATTGCTGACATACACCGGAAATGGCTCGAATGAGGGGCGGGGCCGATCGATCATCGTTTTGATCAGCTCGATCGCGGCCCGCCCGCTAAGCGCGGTCGCGATCAGCAGCAGGCCGTTCGCACGTCTGCCGTTCAGCCAGAGAGCGGCGCCGACGATCAGCGCTAAGGGCACCAGGACGAAACCGCCGCCAAGATGTGTCAGAAAGATCAAGGCGGACGCAAGCGGCGGAGAACTAATCCGCCACAGACCCAAGTGCGCCACCAGATTGCCGTCTGGCGCGAAATCCTTTCCCCCAATCAGTCCCGCGACGAGAAACACGAGAACCAGGCTCGAAAGCGAGAGAATAAGGATCGGACGCATAAGCCGTTAAACGAAGTTTTACCCCTTTTGGCTACGTCAATCGACGATGGACCAGACCCCTATCGTACAGAACCGCCGGCAGCGGCGGTCCAATGTGTTGATGGCGGCAGCGCTGGAGCTGTCCGGCGCGTCATTGCCGGTCAAGCTGCGTAACCTGTCGGCTGACGGTGCTTTGGTCGAAGGCGACAAGTTGCCCGTGGAAGGGGCGGAAGTCGTCTTCCGCCGCCAGGAGTTGAGCGTCCAGGCAAAGATCGTATGGGTTGGCGGTGGTCGCTGCGGTCTGTCCTTCAAGGAGCCATTGGCGCCGGAAACGGTCCTGCGCCATATCCCGACGCCGCGGCCCCGCGTGCAACCCGAGTTCCGCCGACCCGGCCTGGCGCCGCGGTCTCTCTCAACGGAAGAGCGGCGAGCGGCGGTGGAGTGGAACAACTGGCGTCCAGCCCTGGATCGTCCAGGCGACTGATCCGTCAAGCGGCGCGGGCGGCGTCCCGTTGCTGTTGCAGCCAGCCGACAAGCTCCGCCAGCGGGATTAGGCGATTGAATGACACACCGACCGCGCCCTGGTGGATCCAGCGGATGACCCCCGGCTGTGGCGCGAGGCCGACCAGCGACATCACCACGGCCGCCCCGACCGGAAGCGCTACATTCGCCTCGAGCTTCATTCCGCCCTGGCTGATGTCCGTCGCGCGAAGTCGATAGCTGTTGGCCCCTTCGCGCAGGGTCGCCCACGCCGACGTCTCGATGCGCGGCATGCGCGGTCGCGGGCCACTGTCGTTCTGCGCCAGGATCGACAGTACGTCGATCGGCTCGGCAAAGGCGATTCCCACCTGGCCGTCCCTGACCCAACTGACGCAGCCTTCGATCGGCTGGCCGGTCTTGAGCTCGATTGCCACCGATTGGCCATGGAGCAATACACAATACGCGCGCAGCATCATGCCACCGGCAGAGATGTTCTTGATAAGGCAGAGCTCCCGCCGGCCGTCCACCAGCAGGGTTCCGACCCGGAACAGTGTCAGATGGCGGTCGCCCGCAAGACGGCGTTCGGGCTCGGCCGGGCATTCGTCGCTAAGCGAGTAAAGGGTCGTCTCGACCGGCAAATGCTCCACACGCGCGCTCCAAAAATCGTCCCCCCGGCGCACGGCCGGCTTGTTCGATTGGCAGCTTATTGGAGCGTAGGTTTATCAATGGTTAGGGCCCGGCGGCCGCAAGGGTCTAAAATCATCCATCCTGACTATAAGTGATCCAAAACGGAGCCAAACGACCACAGCAGTCGGCCTGCCGGGCACGAACCGAGGGCGTTCCGATCAGTATCGATCGGGCTATCGTGCCTGCTGAACAGCGCCGGTGTCTGAGCCCTCGTTATGCAGATCCGACAAGGGCCGGAGTGTCGGCCGCGGCCGATATAAGGTCGTCGCGTCCGTGCGGCGCGGCAAAGTCGGGCGCCGGTCCGACCGGAACGATGCCGGTCGGATTGATGGTCCTGTGACTCTCATAATAATGGCGCTTGATGTGCTCCATGTTCACCGTGGCGGCAACGCCGGGCAGCTGGAACAATTCGCGGGTGAAGGCCCATAGGTGCGGATAGTCGACGACCCGGCGGCGGCTGCACTTGAAATGCCCGTGATAAACCTCATCGAACCGGACGAGCGTCGTGAACAGGCGGATGTCCGCTTCGGTCAACCGGTCTCCAGTCAGGTAGCGCCGACGCGAAAGCCGTTCCTCGATCCAGTCCAGCGTATCGAACACGTCTGTTACGGCCTCATCATAGGCCGATTGCGAAGTCGCGAAGCCAGCTTTGTATACGCCGTTGTTGCAGCCATCGTAGACCCGCGCATTGATCTCGTCGATTTGGGCGCGAAGCTCTTCAGGGTAATAATCGCCGGGCTGAGCGCCAAGCCCATCGAAGGCGTGGGTCAGCATGCGGATGATCTCCGAAGACTCGTTGCTGACGATCGTGCCCTGCTGCTTGTCCCATAGCACCGGTACCGTGACGCGGCCGCTGTAGTCCGGATGAGCGGTGGTGTAGACCTGATGCAGGAAGCGGGCATTGTGGATCGGGTCGGGAATGACGCCCGGGCCGTTCGCGAAGGTCCAGCCGTTCTCCGCCATCAGCCAGTGCACCACCGAGACGGAAATCATCTCATTGAGGCCCTTTAGCGCGCGAAGGATCAGTGCGCGGTGAGCCCAGGGGCAGGCGAGGCTGACGTACAGGTGGTAACGCCCGGCCTCGGCCTTGAAGCCGCCACGTCCGCTCGGCCCCGGTGAGCCGTCGGCCGTGACCCAGTTGCGAAACTGGCTATCGCTTCGAACGAAGCGGCCGCCGCTCGACGAGGTGTCGTACCAGACATCGTGCCATTTGCCGTCCACCAGCATGCCCATGCGTTCGCTCCTTTATCTGTTGAGGCTTCCCGCTCAGGCGGCCAACCGCGCAGATTTCCCGATCAACGCGCAAAGGTCGTCGATCGCCGAGAGCGCGAACGCCAGCGATGGTTCGTCTATCAAGCGGTCATTCTCGATCTTCTTGTGGACCTCGCCGATCACGGTCTGAAAGCGAGGAACGATCAGCGACTGGGTGGCGAGCAACGTCTCGTGCAGCTGCGACAGCGCACGCACCCCCCCGGTGAACGCCGGCGAGTTGCTCATGGTCACGACTGGCTTTCCGGTCAGCGACCCTTCGCCGTAGGGCCGTGACGCCCAGTCGAGGGCGTTCTTGAGGACACCGGGCAAGCCATAGTTGTACTCGGGCGTGACGATCACCAGGCCATCAGCCCGACCGATCGCATCACGCAGGGCCTTGACGGCAAATGGGGCATCCGCTCCGTCAATGTCCTGGTTATAGAGCGGCAGATCGGAACAATCGTGGATTTGCAGCACGATACCGCTCGGCATGCGTTCGGCCAGCGAGTGCAGTATGGCGGTGGAGTGGGCTTCGGCGCGAAGGCTGCCCGACAGTCCCAACAAGGTAGGGCGGTTCATTATGCGCCTGCCTTCGGCTGCGCGGCTGGCTTGGCGATGAATTCCGCCTCGATATGCAGCGTCACCTCGTCGCCAAGCAGCGGCAGGCCATAGTTGATACCGAAGTCCGAACGCTTGATCTTGGCTTCGCCATCGAACCCAACCGTGTAAAGCTTGTTGACCGGATTTATGCCGGCCTGGTTAAATTCGGCCGCAATGACGATCGGGCGGGTCACACCGCGAAGGGTCAAATTGCCCGTTATGTTCGCCGAGTCCGCGTCAACGCGACGTAGCGAGGTCGCCCGGAAGCTGGCGGTGGGGTATTTGGCCGTGTCGAAGAAATCGGCCGTCTTCAGATGCTTGTCGAGGCCGTCGCTGAAGGTCCCGACGCTGTCCATCCGGACGGTCGCATCGAGGCGGCTGGCAGCGGGGTTCGCGCTGTTCAGCTGCAGGTTGGCAGCAACGTCGGTGAATTGCCCGATGTAGGTCGAGAAGCCCATATGGCTGACCTTCCAGCTGATCTTGCCGTGGGCGGGATCAAGGACATAGCTGCCCGAGCGGACCTGTGCCGGTTGGCTGGTCAGGGCGTCTCCCTGGGCCACAGCAGCGCCGGTCAGCGAGAAAGCAAATAGTGCGGCGATCATGGTCGATTTGGTGCGCTTCATGTCTATTTCCTCTGTTGGTAGTTTGATTGATCAGCGGGCGTCGACGAGGACGATCTCGCTGTCCTCCAGCGCCTTGACGGTCAGGGTCTCCACCTCGGCGATGGCGGCGCCGTCGCGGGCATTGACCCGGACTCCGTCAATTTCGACCGCGCCGGTGGCGGGAACGAGGTAGGCCCTGCGATCCGCGCCGAGCGGGTATTCGATGCTTTCTCCGGCCTTCAGGGTCGCGCCCAGTACGCGGGCATCCGTGCGGATCTTCAGGGCATCTCCGTCTTCGTCGAACCCGGAAGCCAACGGAACAAACCGGCCGGCCCGCCCGTCCTTGGGAAACGGCCGTGCTCCCCACCTTGGCTCGCCGCCGCGCTGGGACGGCTGAATCCAGATCTGGAAAATCTGAGTCGTCTCATCCTCCAGATTATACTCGGCATGGGCAATGCCGGAGCCCGCGGACATGACCTGAACGTCGCCAGCCTCGGTGCGTCCCTCGTTCCCCTGATTGTCCTTGTGGGTGATTGCGCCGCTCCGGACGTAGGTGATGATCTCCATGTCCCGGTGCGGATGGGGCGGGAAGCCGGAGCGGGGCGCAATGGTATCGTCGTTCCAGACCCGCAGGCTGCCCCAGTTCATCCGCCGCGGGTCGTGGTAATTGGCGAACGAGAAATGGTGCTTGGCGTCAAGCCACCCGTGGTTCTCTCCGCCAAGCGATGCAAATGGTCGCAACTCGATCATCGATTGTCTCCTTGAACCCCATCTATGCCTTGCCCACTCTACTTGTGAGTGGGATAAATCTGATCAGAACGTTCGAGAAAGTAGAATGATGGAGCCTGGCACTCCGACCCTTGACCAGCTGCGCCTGTTCGTGACGGTGGTTGAAGCCGGCAGCTTCGGGGGAGCTGCCCGCAAGCTGAATCGCGCCGTGTCGGCGGTCAGCTACGGCATCGCCAATCTCGAGGCGCAGCTGGGAGTGAAGCTGTTCGAGCGGGAGAGTACACGCAAGCCTCAACTCACGCAGGAAGGCAGAGCAGTATTGGTGGAGGCCAGGGCCGTGGCCCGCGATATCGAAGACCTGCGCTCGACGGTAAGAGGATTGTTGCACGGCCTCGAAGCGGAGATCAGCCTGGCGGTGGACGTGATGCTCCCGCCACAGCAACTCGGCAGGCTTCTTCGCGGATTCCAGGACAAGTTTCCGACCGTTGCGCTGCGGTTGCACGTGGAAGCACTGGGCGCGGTCACCGCGATGGTGATCGAAGGCAGTGCAACACTTGGCTTAAGCGGACCGCTGACCGGGCCGGTCGACCAGCTGGAGGTGATCGGCGCAGGTTCCGTCAAGCTGGTCCCCGTGGCCGCACCGGATCATCCGCTTGCCAAGTTGCAGCCGCTGCCCCCCGGGGCGGCGCGGGGCCATGTGCAGTTGGTTCTCACCGATCGGTCGTCATTGACGCAGGGACAAGACTTCGCGGTTCAGAGTAGCCGGACCTGGCGCCTCGGAGACCTTGGCGCCAAGCACCAGTTGCTTCGGGAAGGCATCGGCTGGGGAAACATGCCCCTGCCATTGATCGAGAACGACCTGCTGACCGGTACCCTGCTTCGGCTCGATCTGCCTGAGAACCCTGAGGTCACCTACGGCCTGTTCGCGATCCATCGCCGCGACGTGAAGCTAGGCCCCGCCGGCACATGGCTTCGCGACCAGCTTGTCGGGACACAGCCTATCGCGTGACGGGACTGACGCGTTTTCAAACTTGAAGGTCCGCCCAGGCGCCTAAGCCGCCGGACCCGGAAACTGGCGCAACACCATACTCCGCTCAAGGCCGCGCCGGCGCTGACTTACTTGGAGTATGGTGAGCCGTGCTGGGCTCGAACCAGCGACCTACTGATTAAAAGTCAGTTGCTCTACCGACTGAGCTAACGGCCCACGCGAAAGGCGCTTAGCCGCGTGGACGGCGGCGGGCAAGGCGGTGTGCGAGATGGCGAACCTCCAGCGCTCCCATCACGCGCCAGCGCGGCGCGACCGACAGCAGCGGCTGCAGAACAAAGGATCGGTCGGCCAGGCGGGTGTGAGGTATCTGCAGCGAGCGCGAGCGATATGCACCGCCGCTCCAGAGCAGCAGGTCGAGGTCGAGAACCCGCGCTCCCCAACGCCGGGAGGCGCGACGACCGAAGCGGCTTTCCAGTTGCTTCAATTCCCCCAGCATCGCCCGGGGAGTGAGAGACGTTTCTACCAATGCCACCGCATTCGCGAAATCGCGGCCGGCTCCGCCAAACGCCGGGTTCAGAAGGATCGACGAAGCGGAGTACAGGTCGAAGCGCCGATCAAGTTCGGCAATGGCAGCAAGCACCACCTGCGGCGGCCTCCCATGTCGTCCGTGCGGCCGGTTCGAGCCGAGAGCGATTGCGTAGAGATGCGTCACCGCCGCGCGTGTATGCGCTCGGGCCCGACTTGTCGAAGGCCGGTAAACGATCTTTGGCAGCCGCGACAGCGGCGCTAAAGGCAGACGATGCTGTTGATCGCGCCTCCCGTCGTATCTCCCGTGCCCGAGGTGGAAGCGCCAAGAGACTGTTTGCTTTGTCCGAGGCTGGTCGCGTTCCGCGAGCAATGCCGGGCCGAGCATCCCGATTGGTGGAATGCACCGGTGCCGGCTTGGGGCGATCGGCAGGCGTGGCTGGGGGTGGTTGGAATGGCGCCGGGCAAACATGGCGCCAATCGAACGGGCAGGCCGTTCACGGGCGATTTCGCCGGCGACCTGCTTTATGCCACGCTTCTAAAGTTTGGCCTCGCGAAGGGTGAGTATCGCGCCGATCCGGCCGACAGCCTGCAACTTACGGGCGCGGTCATTCTCAACGCGGTGAAATGCCTGCCGCCGGCAAACAAGCCCGAGCCCGGGGAGATCGCGACCTGCCGGAGCTATTTCGAGGCAAGCCTGACGGCCCTGCCGCGATTGAAGGTGCTGGTCGCGCTTGGCGCGATCGCCCATGCGGCGGCCGTGAAAGCGGTAGGCTTACGGCCGAGCCAGGCGAAATTCGGCCACGGCGCGGAGGTGCGGTTGGCGGACGGTCGCACGCTGCTGTCGAGCTACCACTCGAGCCGCTACAATCAGAATACCGGGCGGTTGAATGCCGAGATGTTCGAAGCCGTCTTCCAGCGGGCGGTCCGGCTTCGTGATGCTTGAGGAACTCCGTACCGAGCGGCTGGTCCTGCGGCGTGCGCGGCTGACGGACGTCGAGGCCATGCACAAGATCATGAGTGACCCTGTCACCATGCGCTACTGGTCCACGCTGCCGCATGACACCCTCACCCAGACAGAGGACTGGGTGCGCAGCATGATTTCCCCTCCGCACGCCGAGAGTGACGATTTCATCGTCACGCTGGGCGGAGAGCCGATCGGGAAAACCGGCGCCTGGAAGCTACCGGAGGTCGGTTATCTTCTCAGCCGCGATCGGTGGGGCCATGGTTACGCGACCGAGGCGCTCCGGGCCTTCATCGATCATCGGCGGACGGTGGGGTCGACCGAGTTGCGCGCCGATGCCGACCCGCGCAACACTGCCTCGCGGCGTTTGCTGGAGCGACTGGGTTTCGAGGAAACGGGCCACGCCGCCCGCACCTGGTGCATCGGCGGCGTGTGGTGCGACAGCATCTATTACCGCTTGGCGATGTAGCCTAGATGTCTTCCACCAGGCGCCCGTAGAGTTCTGGCCGACGGTCCCGGAAAAATCCGAAGGCCGCGCGATGGCGGCGGGCTTCGGCGAGGTCCAGTGTGGCCACCAGCACCCCCGTTTCCTCAGCGCCGAATTCGGCCAGTAGGTCCCCGCGCTGGTCGCAGATGAAACTGTGTCCATAAAAGCGCTGGCCGCATTCGGTGCCGATACGGTTGGCCGCGACCACCGGAACCACGTTGCTGACGGCATGCCCGATCATCGCCCGGCGCCAGAGACGCGAGGTGTCGAGATCTGGGTCGTGCGGTTCCGATCCGATGGCGGTTGGATAGAAGAGGATCTCCGCCCCCATCAGCATCATCGCACGCGCGGTTTCGGGATACCATTGGTCCCAGCATACGCCCACGCCAAGCGTGCTCGCATCCGGTCCTTTCCAAACCTTGAAGCCCGTATTGCCGGGGCGGAAATAGAATTTTTCCTCATAGCCCGGGCCGTCGGGGATGTGGCTTTTGCGATAAACGCCGGCGATTTTCCCATCCGGGTTGATCATCGCCAGCGAATTATAATGGTGCGGCCCGTCGAGCTCGAAGAAACTGGTCGGAATCCAGAGCTTGAGTTCCTCCGCAAGCGCCTGCATCGCCAACACGGACGGGTGCTCGGCGGTTGCCTTCGCATTGGCAAAGAGACTTTCGTCTTCCTCCCGGCAGAAATAGGGGCCTTCGAACAGCTCCGGCGGCAGCACCACCTGTGCGCCCCTCGATGCAGCTTCCCGCACGAGGTCGGATACGGCGCGGATGTTAGCAGCGGTATCTTCGCCGAACGCGAGTTGGAGCGCGGCAACGGTAAGTTTTGTCATTGCGGTGCCTATGCCGGGATTTGCTGGCTGATGCAGTGAAAACTGCCGCCGCCAGTCAGGATGTGGTCTGCCCGCAGGCCGACTGCCTTGCGGTCCGGGAACAGCGCCTGGACAGCGTGGACGGCAGCATCGTCGTTGGGTGCCCCGTAAAGCGGAACGACCACCGCCGCATTGCCGATCAGAAAATTCATATAGCTGGCGGGACAGATCTCACCGTCCCGCTCAACCAGACCCGGCGACGGCAGGTTCACGATGTCCAGCTTTGTTTCCTTAAGCCGGTGAGCCACGTCGTTGAAGACCGCGCAATTCGGATCGTTCTCTGCGGGCGCGGGGATCGCGACGCGGCCGGGCGCAACGAAGCGCGCGAGGTTGTCGACGTGACCGTCGGTATGGTCGTTGAGGAGCCCCTCACCGAGCCAGATCAGCTGGGTGCAGCCAACGTCCGCTCGGAGGCGATCCTCGATGGCGCGCCGATCCAGCGACGGATTGCGGTTCGGATTGAGCAAGCACTGCTCTGTCGTGATGAAGCAGCCTGACCCATCGCCGTCGATTGCCCCGCCCTCCAGGACCCAATCGGCCTGCGAATAGGGCAGGGTGGCCGACGCGGCGAGCCGCTCGCCGATGCTGTCGTCGCCGGGCAGGTCATATTTGCCGCCCCAGCCATTGAAGCGGAAACCCCGGGCGTGGCGGGACCCGCCCGACCCCGTCACGATCGGCCCGGTGTCACGAAGCCAGATATCGCCAAAAGGCTCGGTGAGGATGGTCGCAAATGGCGATAATCGGCCAGCGGCCTGGGCGGCATCCGCGTTCGCTGCAACCAGGATGATCTCCTCGCCCCTGCCTCCGGCATGAAGCGCGTCGGCCAAGGCGGCGACTTCGCGTTGAGCGGGAAGCAGGTCGTCGAGCCATAACTCGGGATCGCTTGGGAAACCGATCCACATGGCTTGATGGGGCGCCCACTCGGGCAGGGGAGGATGCATCACGGCTCCAGAAACGAAGAGGGGCGACCTTCGCTGCGAAGGCCGCCCCAGTTTCTTCTACGCGGGTCCGATCGGATCAGCGCGAATAGAACTCGACGACCAGGTTCGGCTCCATGCGGACGGGGTAAGGAACCTCGTCCAGCGTGGGAACCCGGTTGAAAGTGGCCTTGGCCGTGCCTTCGGTGACGACATATTCCGGAATGTCGCGCTCGGCGAGGCTCTGCGCTTCGAGGACCAGCGCCATTTCCTGCGCCTTAGGGCCGAGCTCAATCACGTCGCCGACGTTCACTCGGCGGCTGGCGATGTTGCACTTCCCGCCGTTCACCCGGATGTGGCCGTGGCTCACCAGCTGACGCGCGGCCCAGATGGTCGGCGCGAACTTGGCGCGATACACGACCATGTCGAGCCGACGCTCGAGCAGGCCGATAAGGTTCTGGGAAGCGTCGCCCTTCATGCGGCTGGCTTCCTGGAAGGTGCGCTTGAACTGCTTTTCGGTAACGTCGCCGTAATAGCCCTTCAACTTCTGCTTGGCGCGCAGCTGAATGCCGAAGTCCGACATCTTGCCCTTGCGGCGCTGACCATGTTGGCCCGGACCATATTCGCGGCGGTTGACCGGGCTCTTCGGGCGACCAAAGACATTTTCGCCCATGCGGCGGTCAAGCTTGTACTTGGCGCTGGTGCGCTTCGACATATTCCATCCTTCAATTGCGTTGCATGTGTTCAGCCCGGAGCCGCGCTACGTCCGACATAGGTCAGTGCAGGGCCACCGCTTCACCGGGTGTGCGGGGCCAATTGCGTGGCGCGCGACTAGCCGAGGGGCTTGCGGAGGTCAAGGTTGGGCGGGCAAGGGCCTTGCATGACCGATCCGCTCGACCCTGAGAACTGCACTACCATGACCGAAGTTCGTGCCGGAGTGGACGATGTCGATCGGCAGATTACGGCGCTGATCGCCCGCCGGTTCGGCTATATGGACGCGGCCGCCCGGATAAAGCCCGAACGCCATCTGGTTCGTGACGAATGGCGCAAAGCGGACGTCAAGGCCAAGGTCGACGCCGCGGCGGATCTGGCAGGCGTGGACCGGGCACTGATGAGCCGCATCTACGAGGACTTGATCGAAACCTCGATCGCGCATGAGCTGCGTCGTTTTGACGAAGCCCGGACGTATCGAGATCGCGAGAGCTAATTGCCGCGGCTGCCGATCGCCGACCCGATGTCTTCGCCACCGCCGGCCTGGCCATTACGGATTCGCCATTCCCTGGAGGTAAGGCACACCCGCTTGGACCCGTGAAGGGAGCTGGTCACTTTTTCGCGCTTGCAGATCTTGCGCTCCGGCTTTGCCTCCTTCTGTTCGGCAACCATGGGGGCCGATGACTGGGGAACTTCAGGATTGGCGGACGCGAGCAACGCAAACAAGATCAACGCGGACATGGAGGCAAGTTCCTTGAATCGCTGGACAAACCAGGTCGACTAGTGGGCGCGTGGACCCAGGTCAACCGGCCCGGCGGCGCGGTTCGACCAGTGACCGAAGCATTCCACGAACGGCATTGACCTCCCGCGACGACCAGCCGGTCTTCGTGAAGATCGTACGGATTGTGTTGCGCGTCGCTTCGGTTCGCTCGGGCGGAAAGAAATAGCCGGTGCTGTCGAGTGCAGTTTCAAGCTGGCCGATCAGGCCGTCAAGTTCCCGGTGGGCGGCGGGCGGCTCCATTTCCCGGGCCGTGGGCTGCGCCAGCGCCTGATGGCGCGACCATTCATATGCCAACAGGATGACGGCCTGCGCCAGGTTCAGGCTGCCGAACTCCGGATTGATGGGAACTGTGACGATCTTGTTGGCGAGGGCCACGTCCTCCGTGGCGAGGCCGGAGCGTTCCGGGCCGAACAGAAGGGCCGACCGGGCGGGAAGGGCTGTGATCTCCTGCGCCATCACCTCAGGATGGACGACCGGAGTGACGAGCTCGCGGCGGCGCACCGTGGACGCGTAGACCATCGAGCAGTCGGCCACCGCATCTGCCACCGTGTCGAACAGCGGCGCGCCTTGCAGCACGACGTCGGCGCCACTTGCCGCCGGTCCCGCCTCCGGGTTCGGCCAGCCGTCGCGCGGCGCAACGAGACGCAACTCGGTGAGGCCGAAATTGAGCATCGCGCGCGCGGCCTTGCCGATGTTCTGGCCCAGCTGGGGCCGGACGAGAACGATGACGGGAGGAACGGTCACAGCAGCTTGTCGGAACTGGGCTTGGGCGGACTTTCCGGCTCATCCGCATCGACCACCTCCCCGGCGATCTCAGCGAAATCGCTGGCCTCGCTGAAATCCTTGTAGATGCTGGCGAAGCGGATGTAGGCGACGTGATCGAGGTTCTTGAGGCCAGCCATGACCGCCTCCCCGATTTCCGCGGTGCCGACCTCGTCTCCGCGAGTCTCGAGTTGCCGCTGAATGCCGCTGACGATCCGCTCGATGCGCTCGGGCGAAATGTCGCGCTTTCGACATGCGAGGGCGACGGCGCGCTCGAGCTTCCGACGGTCGAACGGCTCGCGCTTCCCGCCCTTCTTGACCACGGTGAGGTCGCGCAGCTGCACCCGCTCGAACGTCGTGAAGCGAGCGCCGCAGCCTTCGCACTGCCGACGCCGGCGGATGGCGGCTCCGTCCTCGGACGAGCGGCTGTCCTTAACCTGGCTGTCGGGATCACCGCAAAATGGGCAGCGCATCAGCTATAGATGGGGAAGCGGGCGCAAAGATCGCGGACGCGCTCGTTCACCTGCCGCTCCACCTCGCCATTGCCCTCAAGCCCGTTTGTCTGCAGGCCGTCGAGAACGTCGGCGACCATGTCGGCGATGTCGCGGAACTCCGCTTCACCGAAGCCGCGGGTCGTGCCGGCCGGTGAACCGACGCGGATGCCGCTGGTCTTGAGGGGCGGCAAGGGGTCGAACGGAACGCCATTCTTGTTGCAGGTGATACCGGCGCGCTCGAGGCTCTCATCCGCGTCCTTCCCGGTGAGTCCGAGGGGACGAAGGTCGACCAGCGCCAGGTGGGTGTCGGTCCCGCCGGCAACGAGGTCGGCGCCGCGCTCCTTCAAACGATTGGCGAGGGTCTGCGCGTTGCGGATAACCGCCTTTGCATAGGTCTTGAACCCGGGTTGGAGGGCTTCGCCGAACGCGACGGCCTTGGCGGCGATCACATGCATCAACGGGCCGCCCTGCAAGCCGGGGAAGACCGCAGAGTTGATCTTCTTCGCGATCGCTTCGTCGTCGGTCAGCACCATGCCCCCGCGCGGACCGCGCAGGGTCTTGTGGGTGGTGGTGGTCACGACATGCGCGTGGCCGAAAGGCGTCGGGTGCTCGCCCGCCGCGACCAGGCCGGCGAAGTGCGCCATATCGACCATCAGGATTGCACCGACGCTATCCGCAATCTCGCGAAATTTGGCGAAGTCGAGGTGGCGCGGGTAGGCCGAGCCTCCAGCGATCATGAGAGTCGGCTTATGCTCTTCGGCAAGGCGCGCAACCTCTTCGAAATCGACCAGGTGGTCGTCCGGCCGAACGCCATACTGGACCGCATTGAACCACTTGCCCGACTGTGCCGGCGGAGCGCCGTGCGTAAGGTGTCCGCCCGCAGCAAGGCTCATGCCCAGAATGGTGTCTCCCGGCCTGGTCAGCGCCAGCATCACCGCGCCGTTGGCCTGAGCGCCGGAGTGCGGCTGGACGTTGACAAAGCCGCAACCGAACAGCTGCTTCGCGCGTTCGATCGCAAGCTGCTCGACCGTGTCCGATGGCGCGCAGCCCTGATAATAGCGGCGGCCAGGATAGCCTTCCGCATATTTATTGGTGAGGACGCTGCCCTGCGCCTCCAGCACAGCACGGGAAACGATGTTCTCCGACGCGATCAGTTCGATCTGCGTCTGCTCGCGGATCAATTCGGCTTTGATCGCTTCCGCGACTGCGCTGTCGGCATCGGCCAGCTGGCGGGAGAAAAAGCCGTCGGGCTGAACATGGTTGAGGTTGGCGGCGGTGGCCATCAGTCGCTGTCCTGAAGCTGAGGGGAAAGCATATCGACGCGGCGCTGGTGGCGCCCGCCGGCGAAATGGGTGTCGAGGAAGGCGGTCACAATGGCCCGCGCCATGTCGCTGCCGATCAGCCGTGCGCCGAGGGCCACGACGTTGGCGTCGTTGTGCTCGCGGGCCAGCCTTGCCGACAGGGGATCATCGACGCGCGCGCAGCGGCACGCTGGATTACGGTTGACGCTGATGGATATACCGATGCCCGACCCGCACACGGCGATGCCGCGATCGGCCCGGTTCACCGCGATCGCATCAGCCAGGGCCGCGCCGAAGCGGGGATAATCCACGCTGTCGCTGCCGTTTGTCCCAAGATCGAGAACCTCGTGTCCCGCCTCTGCCAGCCAGGCGGCCAGCTCGTCCTTCAGTTGATAACCGGCATGGTCGGCGGCAAGGGCGATGCGCATAGGCTCATCTAGCCTTCGCAGACGCGAAATGCCACCGTGCGGGGATGAACAATCGCGTTCCCCTCTCGGCCGCCGCGCTTGGCGCCGCCGGCCTTGTGCCGCCGCTCGCCGGCGCATTCGTCGCATTCGCCGACATTGGCGGATTCGGTTCGACCGCGGCCGGGTTCATCCTCGTCTATTCGGCGCTGATCTTCTCTTTCCTTGGCGGAAGCTGGTGGGCATTCGCTTCCCGCGAGCAGCGCCCCAAGTGGTGGTTGCTGGTGCTGGCGGTATTGCCGTCGCTGGCCGCGTGGGCGCTGCTGCCCATGCGGGCCTCGGAGCTTCGCCCGGGTCTGATCCTGGCAACCTTGATCCTGCTCTCGCCGCTGGTCGACGCGCTTCTGCACAGTCGCGGACTTACCCCCGCCTGGTGGATGCGCTTGCGGGTGCCCTTGTCATTCGGCCTCGGGATCCTGCTGGCGCTGACAGTCTGGTGGGGACGTTAGGCGGGTTTGGGTGTCCCGCCTTCCAGCTGTGCGAGTCGGGCGGCCATTTCTTCCAGTTTCTGCTGCATGGTCGCCTCACGGCTGGAACGCTGCATCGATACCCTGAGTGCATCGGCGATGTGCGGAGCAAGCTGTCGCACCGCTTCCAGTTCCTGTCGATTGTAACGATTCCCGTCGGACCGGCGGCCGAGGCGAAGGGTGCCGACGGTGCCCTCTTCATCGGCGAGTTCCAGCGCGTCCAGCAGGCGCGTGTCCGAAATCGAACGCACGTTGCGGGACGCCAGAAGCTCCGGGTTACCGTCCCTATTAATCTCGATCGCCGAGCGGAGCGGGTGAACGGCTTCGTCGATGACGCCAAGGGCTCGCTTGGCCAGTTCCGGCGGCGTTTCGGTCAGACCCCAGTTCTTGAGCCGCTCGGCTGCGCCCTTGATGCGGTCCATCGGCCCCCCGAAGTGGCGCCGGGTCCAGCCGAGGACCGCCGACTGGGTTGGCGAAAAGATGCCAGCTGCGATGATGGCGCTGACGGCCGTGGCGCCCGCCTCGCTTTCGCGGCCCATGACCTCGGTAATGATGAGCTTGGCAAGATCGGAGGTCGCCGCCCAGACCATGCCGACGATCAGGGTTACCACCGCATAGGCAGCGGACCGGGTGATCACCGTGTCGGCTTCCCAAAGGCGGAAGCGCGTGAGCGCGATCAGCAAGCCGAGTGGAATACAGGCGATACCGAGCGAAAACAGGACCAGCACCACAAGGTTGAACAGCGGGTTCTGCTGAGTGGGATCGTCGGGAATGAACGGCACCATCGCGAAGGCGCCGCCGAGCAGGATGAAGCCCGCGCCGAAACCGAAGGCGGCCCACTTGATCTGCTGCCGCTCGATGCCCGCCGGTAACCGGCGGAAACGAATCACTTGGCCCCATAGCAGGGCCAGCAGCACGCCGATGGCTACGAGCGTCTGCATCGTCGCATCGACGCCGGGCAAACTGGCTAAGATGGCGATCGGCAAGGCCGCATAGACCATCCAGCGAAGGAAGCGGGGGACAAAGACCCCGTCCGGGAACAGGGCCAGCACGATCAGCAAGAGGTAGAACCACGCGCTGGCGATGATTTCATCGACGATCGAAAGACCGGTCCACTGCCACATTTGCAGGGCGGGATCGACGGAGGCTGCCATCATAGCGAAGATCAGGGCGAACAGCATGGCGACCGGATCGTCCGGGCGGCGGAGGGCAAGCAACAGGCTGCACAGCAACAGAACGGAGCAGGCGAACAGTGCGAAGCCGAGGCGAGTGTAGACCCGCAGGGTGGCGGAGCGGCGGTCTTCCGCGCTGATCTCCAGCGGGCGGCGCACTTGCTGCACGGTCCGCTCGCGGCCATCGGCCTGGCGGAGGGTGATGGCCACGCTTTGGCCCGGCGCGGACGTCAGTCGATTGGCAAGGTCGGCGATCACCGCATTGGGTGATACGCGCTGGCCATCGATGGCCACGATCCGGGCCGGCGGCGACGGATTGTCGGTCGTGTCGGTCAACGGACGAACGTCGACCAGGCCATCGGTGACGTCGGGGTCAAGGCCGACCTGCTGGAAAGCCGGAATATATTGATAGGTCGCCCGCAGCGAATAGGCGGTGGCGCCGATCACGATCATGAGGGCAAGGCCGAACAGGAGCATCCAGAACCACCGCAGGCCCGACGCCTGGCGGTCGTTCATGGCGCGAAGCCGCGCCGGTGGCCGAACCGATGCCGCGCTTAGCTGCAATTCAGTCCCCTGTTCCCCGAATCATGTGATTCACTTGCCAGATAGCAGGACAGAAGAAAGCGGAAAGTAAACCCTAGGCCGCGAGCTTCATCTCAAGCCGGTCCCAGATTTCGGCCAGCGCACCGGTAAGTTCGTCCTGCATGGCTTCGTCATGCCACGGACCCGGCGTGAAACGGAGGCGTTCGGTGCCCCGCGGCACGGTCGGAAAATTGATCGGCTGAACGTAGAGGCCGTATTCCGCGAGCAGGATGTCGCTGATCCGCTTGGCCTTGACTGGGCATCCGACCAGCAACGGCACGATGTGCGTGACGCTGTCCATGACCGGCAAGCCTGCGTCGGCGAACTTTCGCTTCAGCATGGTGGCGGCAGCCTGCTGTCCGGCCCGCTCGTCCCCTGACGCCTTGAGATGCCGGACCGAGGCCAGCGCACCGGCCACCAGCACGGGCGAGAGCGAAGTCGTGAAGATGAAGCCAGGCGCATAACTGCGAATGCAGTCGACGATGTTCCGGTCGGCGGCGATGTAGCCGCCCATCACGCCGAATGCCTTGCCCAGCGTGCCTTCAATGATGGTCAGCCGGTCGGCCACTGCATCACGCTCGGAAATGCCGCCGCCGCGCGCGCCATACATGCCGACAGCGTGAACTTCGTCGAGGTAGGTCAGCGCCCCATAGCGGTCGGCAAGATCACAGATTGCGGCGATCGGCGCGACGTCCCCATCCATCGAATAGACGCTTTCGAAGGCGATCAGCTTTGGCGTCTCTGGATCTTCGGCCGAAAGCAGCTCTTCAAGATGGGTGAGATCGTTGTGGCGGAACACGCGCTTTTCGCAACCCGAGCTGCGGATGCCGGCGATCATCGAGGCGTGATTGAGCTCGTCCGAGAAAATGACGCAGCCCGGCAGCAATTTGCCGATTGTCGAAAGCGTGGCCTCATTGGAAACATAGCCACTGGTGAACAGCAGGGCGGATTCCTTGGCGTGGAGATCGGCCAGCTCGGCCTCCAGGTCGACGTGGTAGTGCGTATTGCCGCCGATATTCCGGGTGCCGCCGGAACCGGCACCGACATCGTGCAGCGCTTCTTCCATCGCAGCGATCACGGCCGGGTGCTGGCCCATGCCGAGATAGTCGTTGGAGCACCAGACCGTGATCGGTTTTGGCCCGTTGTGCCCCGCAAAGCAGCGGGCATTGGGATAATTGCCCTTGTTGCGCAGGATATCGATGAACACCCGGTAACGGCCTTCATCGTGAAGCCGGTCGATCGCGGCCTGGAAGATGCGGTTGTAGTCCAACGGTTTCTCGAATGTTGTTTGCGCAGCCTTTAGTGCGAAGAGCGCCGATTTTCCAATGCGAACGACTCGCAGTAAATCTAGAGGTGTTCAATACGGGTGATCCCGTATTCGGCCAGCCCCGCTTGAAGTGCTGCAGTCGGGCCCGGCCCGGTGAATAGCGCGGTCCCCGGCTCACCCTTAAGCGGCCACGGCTGGCCTTGCGTGAGGTGCGCGATCCGGCGGGCGATTCCCGGGCCGCCATCGACCTGACGCGCATTCGGCATCGCGGATGCAAGTTCCTCTGCCAGCAAGGGGAAATGGGTGCAGGCAAGAACCACCACGTCCATATCCGGTCGGCGGGCCAACGGTTCAACCGCTGCAGCGACCGCGGCGGGATCGATCCTGGCCCCGGACAGCTTGGCCTCGGCCAGCGCGACCAGCTCGGCAGAGCCATGGCGCAGCACCTCGCAATCCGCGGCGAAGCGCGCGGCAAGATCGTTGACGTAAGGCTGCCGCACGGTCGCCTCCGTGCCGAGCACGCCAATGACCCGGCTATGCGATTGCTCAGCGGCGGGCTTTATCGCCGGGACGGTGCCCACCACCGGGATATCGAGCGCGGAGCGGACGTGGCGCAGGGCAATCGTCGAGGCGGTGTTGCAAGCAATCACTGCAAGGCGCGGGTGATAGCGTTCGACGAGGCGCCCAAGCAGGGCCGGAACCCGCGCAGAGATCTCTTCCTCGGTACGGGTGCCGTACGGAAAGGCTGCGCTGTCGGCAGCATAGACGATCGGCGCGCGCGGCAGCAGCGCGCGAGTGGGTGCAAGCACGGACAGGCCGCCCACACCGGAATCGAAGAAAAGGATAGGTGCGGAAGCCTGCATCGAATGCCGTCATTGCGGGGAGCAAAGGCTCGACGCAATCCACTTCTCGCAACGGCTTCGCCAAGAGTCGCTGTCGTCGTCATGACGGCGTTGCAGCCAACACCCCATCTGCTACCAGCCGGAGCGATGGACCTGTCCCAGACCACGATCCTTGCGCTGCTTGTCGGTTATCTGCTCGGCTCCGTCCCGTTCGGGCTGCTGTTGACGCGGCTGACCGGCCGGGGGGACATCCGCCAGGTCGGATCCGGCAATATCGGTGCGACCAACGTGCTTCGGACGGGGAGCAAGGGGTTGGCCGCGGCCACGCTGCTGCTGGATGCGCTGAAAGGCACTGCCGCGGTGATGATTGCGCAGCAGGTCTGGCCTGGTGCCGAACGGTTTGCGGCAGCTGGTGCGCTGGTCGGGCACCTGTATCCGATCTGGCTTGGTTTCCGGGGCGGCAAGGGCGTCGCGACCCTGCTTGGCGTACTGTTTCCGCTGCTGTGGCAGGCGGCGGCCGTCTATGCGGCGGTTTGGATTGGGCTGTTTCTGCTGGTCCGGATCAGTTCGGTAGCGGGAATGGCCGCGGCTCTCAGCGCGCCGGTCAGCGCGGCGGTGTTGGGGCGCATGGATCTTGTGCCGATGCTGATCGGATTTGCCTTGCTGATTGTCTGGAAACACCGCGAAAACCTGGCCCGGCTCCGCGCCGGAACCGAACCTAGGGTGGGTGGGCGTACTTAAGTGAGCGATGATTTCCTGGCGCGTCTCCGGCTGATCCGCAGCGGGAGTATCGGCCCTGTCTCCTATCGCCAGCTGATCGCTCGCTTCGGCAGCGCGGAAGCCGCCCTGAAAGCCGTTCCCGACCTCGCAAGGAGGGGCGGCAGCCGGGCGTTGACGCTATTCTCCGAAGAGCAGGCCCGGCGAGAGATCGCCCGCGTGAGAGAGCTGGGCGGGCGGTATCTCGTGCGCGGCCAAGGCCTTTATCCGAGCGCTCTTGCCGAGCTGGACGACGCGCCTCCGATCGTGACGGTCGTCGGCGATCAGCAATTGCTAGAAAGACCGCTGGTGGCGATGGTGGGGGCGCGCAACGCCAGCGCTGCCGCCTGCCGGTTCGCCCGCCAGCTCGCCCATGATCTTGGGCAGGAAGGCGTCATGGTGGTGTCGGGCCTGGCGCGCGGGATCGACACGGCCGCCCACGATGGCGCCTTCGACAGCGGCACGATCGGGGTGATCGCCGGCGGGCTTGACGTCTTTTACCCACCAGAGAATGAGACCCGGCAGCGTCAGCTGTTCGAGCGAGGGTTGGTCATCGCCGAGATGCCGCCCGGCACCGAGCCGCGGGCACGACACTTCCCGCACCGCAATCGGATCATCGCGGGCCTTAGCGTCGCCACGATTGTCGTCGAAGCGGCGCCCAAGTCGGGATCGCTGATCACTGCGCGGCTCGCGGCCGAGATGGGGCGGGAGGTCATGGCAGTGCCGGGCTCTCCGCTCGACCCGCGGGCGCAGGGTTGTAACGGCCTCATCCGAGAAGGTGCGACACTGATTCAGAGTGCCGCAGATGTGCTGGAACTGATCCGACCGATCGGCAGCGGAATGGTCGCTTCGTCGCGGGCTTCATTCGAGCATGCTGTTCCTCCAGAGCCGGTGCGCGAGCCGGACGAGCACGAACGGCGGGCCATTGAAGCGTTGCTCGGCCCCTCACCGGTTCCGGTCGACGAGGTGGTGCGTTTGTCCGGTCTGCCGAGCGGAGCGGTTCAGCTGGTCCTGCTCGAGCTGGACCTGGCTGGACGTCTTGATCGGCATGCGGGTGGCAAGGTCAGTCTGCAACCGGCTTGACGGGCCTTTCGTCAGCCATCGAGAATCGCGCGTATGCGTAAGGGGCAAAAGAATTGAAGCTGGTTGTCGTCGAATCGCCTGCCAAGGCAAAGACCATCGAGAAATATCTGGGACCCGGGCACCGGGTGCTTGCCTCGTTCGGGCATGTGCGCGACCTGCCGCCCAAGGACGGTTCGGTAAACCCGGACGAAGGTTTCGCGATGGATTGGGAAACCTATCCCGACAAGGCGAAACAGCTGAAGGCGATCACCGACGAGGCCAAGAAGGCGGACACGCTGATCCTCGCAACCGACCCCGATCGGGAGGGTGAGGCGATCAGCTGGCACGTGCAGGAAGTGCTGAGGAAGCGGCGGGCCCTGCCGGATCAGGTGGAGCGGGTCACCTTCAACGCCATCACCAAGACGGCGGTGACCGAAGCCATGGGCCGCCCAAGGGAATTGGATGAGCATCTGATCGACGCCTACCGGGCCCGGCGGGCGCTCGATTACCTGGTCGGCTTCACCCTGTCGCCGATCCTCTGGCGCAAGCTGCCCGGTGCGAAATCGGCGGGCCGCGTCCAGTCCGTTGCCCTGCGTCTGATCGTCGACCGGGAGCGCGAGATCGAGCTATTCCGGCCGCAGGAATATTGGACGATCAGCGCCCAGTTCGAGAAGGATGGACAGCGCTTCACCGCGCGGCTGGTCGGGCTGGACGGCAAAAAGATCGACCGGCTGACCATTGGGGACGAGGGTTCTGCCAACGCGGCGCGGGCGGTGGTGGAGGCTGGCCGTTTCACCGTTGATTCGGTGGAGACCAAGCCATTCAGCCGTAATCCGCCCCCGCCGTTTACCACCTCAACTCTTCAGCAGGAGGCGGCGCGCAAGCTGGGGTTTTCGGCCAGCCACACCATGCGGGTGGCTCAGCGGCTCTATGAGGACGGATCGATCACCTACATGCGGACGGACGGGGTGCAGATGGCCGGCGAGGCGATCAGCGCGGCCCGCAAGGCGGTCGCGGATCGCTATGATGCGGGTTACCTGCCCGACAAGCCGCGGCAATATTCGAGCAAGGCGAAGAACGCCCAGGAAGCCCACGAGGCGATCCGGCCGACGGATTTCGCGCGGGCCAAGGCCGCAAGCGGCGATCATGGCCGGCTGTACGAACTGATCTACAATCGCGCTCTGGCCAGCCAGATGGCGAGTGCGCGGTTGGAACGAACCACGGTCGAGCTGTCGGACGGCGCCGGGCGGGCGACGCTGCGGGCGACGGGACAGGTGGTGCTCTTTCCCGGCTACCTTGCGCTGTACGAAGAAGGGCGGGACGAAAAATCGGACGACGAAGAGGCCGCGCGGATGCCGCATCTTGCTCGGGGTGATGTCCCCCACAAGGCAGGGGTGGATGCGGTACAGAGCTTCACCCAGCCGCCGCCGCGCTTTTCCGAGGCGAGCCTGGTCAAGCGGCTGGAGGAGCTCGGCATCGGGCGGCCATCGACCTACGCGGCGACGCTGCAGACGCTGAAGGACCGCGAATATGTCCGGCTGGAGAAGAACCGCTTCATCCCCGAGGAAAGTGGCCGGCTGGTGACGGCGTTCCTGGAGCGCTTCTTCGAAAGGTACGTCAGCTTCGACTATACGGCGGAGCTGGAGAATGAGCTGGACGATGTGTCTGGCGGGCGGCTCGACTGGCAGAAGCTGCTCGAGGCATTCTGGCGCGACTTTAAGCCGAAAGCCGGCGAGGTCATGGAGCAGAAGCCGTCGGAAGTGACGGCGGCGTTGGACGAGTTCCTGTCGCCCTTCCTTTTCCCGGAAAGGGAGGACGGCACCGATCCGAGGATTTGCCCCAATTGCGGCAACGGCCGACTGGCGCTGCGCGGCGGCAAGTTTGGGGCGTTCGTGGCCTGCTCCAACTATCCCGAGTGCAAATACACCCGCAAGTTCGGGCAGGGCGGGGCGGCCGAGGCGGCCAGCGGCGAACCGCAGGAGCTGGGCGAGGGCATTGTCCTCAAAAGCGGGCGGTTCGGGCCCTATGTCGAGCAAGGCGAGAAGCGGGCGTCGGTGCCGAAGGACGTCCCGCTGGGCGAGCTCGATCTTGGATGGGCGCAGAAGCTGCTGAGCCTGCCTCGGACCATCGGCAATCATCCCGAAACGGGCGAGCCGATCGTTGCCAGCATTGGACGCTACGGACCTTACCTGCAGCACCAGGGCAAATACGCCCGGCTCTCCTCCACTTCCGAGGTGTTCGAAACCGGCATGAACGCGGCAGTGGCCAAGCTGGCCGATGCAGCGAACGGCGGCGGGCGGCAGCGCGGTGCGAGCCGGGAGCCGTTGGCGGTGCTTGGCGCGCATCCGGAAACGGCCAAGGAGCTGAAGGTGCTGGAAGGGCGGTTCGGGCCTTATGTCACTGACGGAATCACCCATGCCACGCTGCCCAAGGGCGCGGATCCCAAGGCCGTGACCCTGGACGAGGCGGTGGTGCTGATCGATGCCAAGGCCGCCAAGGCACCCGCCAAGGCACCCGCCAAGGGCAAGGCGAAGCGCAAGGTCGCGGCCAAGAAGGCTCCGGCCAAGAAGGCAGCAACCAAGAAAAAGGCCTAGGCGCCCTCGCCGCAGGTTCGGCAGCCCGGGTCGGCAGGGAGGCGCATCTGGCGCCAGCTGCCGGTCAGGCCGTCGAACAGGTGGAGCGCGCCCGCGGGGTCGTCGCCGGTCTGCGCCAACAGGCGGATCGCCATCAGCGCGGCGAAGTTGCCGACGGTGCCTGTGAGAGCGCCGAGGACTCCGAGTTCCGCGCAATTGTCGCAATCGTCGCTGTCGAACGCGTCGCCCACATAGCATCGGTAGCAGGGCCTGCCGCGAAACAGGCCGACCTGGCCCTGGAACCGAACGGCGGCGGCTGAGAGCAGGGGAATGCCGAGCGCGACGGCGGTGTCGCTGACAACCAAGCGAGTGGCGAAATTGTCGGTGCCGTCGATGATGAGATCGTGGCCGGCGAGCAGCGCGGGCGCATTGTCCCGGTCGATCCGGCGCTCGACCGGGCTGATCTCCACGAAGGGATTGAGGCGACGAACGAACTGGCCGGCGAGGGCGGCCTTGGGTTCGCCGATCTCACGCGAGCGATAAAGTGGCTGGCGGTGGAAGTTGGTCAGGTCGACCGTGTCGCCGTCGATCACCGTCAAACGCCCGATGCCCGCTCCGGCCAACGCCGGCACGACCGCGCAGCCGATGCCGCCCGCTCCGACTACGCAGACCGACGCGGCTTTGAGCCGCTGCTGGCCCGTGCCGCCGAACTGGGGGAGGACGATCTGGCGGCTGTAGCGGGTAAGTTCTTCGTCGGTCAGCAATCTCGCAACTCCCGCTCGGGCGGGAGTCCATCTGCCATGTCGCCGGCAAGCGCAGAGGCCGGGAAATGGATTCCTGCCTGCGCGGGAATGCCGGGGGTGGGGGTCATTGCCCTGTGCTGCCGAAGCCGCCGGCACCGCGATGGGTGTCGTCCAGCTCGTCGACCTCGTCGAGAGCGGCCGGCGTAACGACCGCCGGGACCAATTGGGCAATGCGCTCGCCGCGGCGAACGGGGAAGGGCGCGTCGCCGTGGTTGATCAGCAGAATCTTCAGCTCGCCGCGATAGTCGCTGTCGATGGTGCCGGGCGTGTTGGGAACGGTGATGCCGTGCTTGAAGGCGAGTCCGGAGCGGGGGCGAACCTGAATCTCATAGCCTTCGGGGATAGCGACCCGGAAGCCAGTCGCGACGGCGTGGCGTTGGCCGGGCTGAAGATCGAGATCTTCGGCCGCGACCACGTCGAGTCCGGCAGCGCCGTGGGTGGCGTAGGCGGGCAGGGGCAGGCCCTCCCCGTGGGGCAGGCGGCTGATCTGGATACGAATCATCTCGGTGCGATTTCCTGTGCGATGCGAGCGATCAGGCGGCGGGCGATCTCTTCCTTCGGCGCTTCGCCAAGATCGTCCGTGCCGTCAGCGCTGACCACGAAGACATGGTTGTTGGCGCCGCCCATGACGTCGCCGGAAACATCGTTGGCGATGATCCAGTCGGCGCCCTTGCGCTCGCGCTTGGCGGCGGCATTGGCCAGCAGCTCGCTGGTCTCGGCCGCGAAACCGACCAGCAGGCGTGGTCGGAGGGGGTGGGTGCCGAGCGACTTCAGAATGTCCGGATTGGGAGACAGGACGAGATCGGGCGGGCCGTCATCCTTTTTGAGCTTGGAAGGACTCGAGCGGACCTTCCAGTCCGCAACGGCGGCCACCAGGATGGCGACGTCCGCCGGCAGCGCGGCCTCGACCGCTGCCATCATCTGCTCGGCGGTCTCAACGTCGATCCGCGCAACGCCGCCCGGCGTCGGGAGGTGAACCGGCCCGGCAATCAGCGTGACGCGGGCCCCGGCCTGAGCGGCGGCCTCGGCAAGCGCAAAACCCTGGCGGCCGGAGCTGCGATTGGCGATGACCCGGACGGGATCGATCGGCTCGTGCGTCGGACCGGCGGTAACGAGGACATGTTTGCCGGCAAGCGAAGCGCTCTTCCCCAGCGCATTCGAGGAACTTCCGCTTTCCGCACCTTCACTCCGGCGCACCTCGCCTTGGCTCGGTACGAGCGGAATAGCGATGCCGAGTGGAACGGCGCCAAGAATCTCTGCGGGTTCGGGCAATCTGCCTGGCCCAAATTCGCCGCACGCCATCTCGCCTTCGACCGGTTCGATCACCTGCACGCCGCGCTGCCGCAAGCTCGCGACATTGGCCCTGGTCGCCGCGTGCTGCCACATCCGCACGTTCATGGCCGGGGCGACGGCGACCGGCTTGTCGGTGGCGAGCAGCAGCGTCGTGGCAAGATCGTCGGCGATGCCGGCAGCCATCTTCGCCAGCAGGTCGGCGGTCGCCGGACAGACGAGCACCAGGTCGGCGGCCCGCGAGAGCTGGATGTGGCCCATCTCCGTCTCGTCCTTGAGGTCCCAAAGCGAGGTGTAAACGGGGCTTTCCGCTAGCGCAGCAAGGGTCATCGGTGTCACGAAATGCGCCCCGCCGGCGGTCAGCACGGGGGTGACGCTGTGATCGTGGCGACGGGCAAGGCGGATCAGTTCGGCAGCCTTGAATGCCGCGATGCCGCCGCCGACGATGAGGAGGATGCGCGCCATATCAGCGCCGCCTAGCCGGGCGCGCTGGCCTGAGTCGAGTGGCGACAAACAAGTTCAACTTGGACAAGTTGGACACGACGTCCCCCAATTCTTCGCCTCCCATGCAGGGTTTGAGATGCGAAGGATGAGAGATTCTGGCCGGAATGGCGCCATGCCGGGAACGGTGGCACGCGTTATCCTACTTTGAAAGTACTTACGCGCTTCTTACCTGCGGCCCACGCGACAGGAGAGAATGCATGGCCGACACGGACTATCAGCCGCCCAGGGTCTGGACGTGGGAAGGCGAGAGCGGTGGCAAATTCGCCAGCGTCAATCGGCCGATCGCCGGCCCGACGCATGACCGGGAGCTGCCGGTCGGTCGTCACCCGCTCCAGCTGTATTCCCTCGGCACACCCAATGGGCAGAAGGTGACGATCATGCTGGAAGAGCTGCTCGCCGCCGGGCATGCCGGGGCGGAGTATGACGCCTGGCTGATCGACATCATGGAAGGCGATCAATTCGGCAGTGGCTTCGTGGAGATCAATCCGAACAGCAAGATCCCAGCACTGGTGGACCGTTCGGGCGCGGAGCCGGTGCCGGTGTTCGAGAGCGGCGCGATCCTGATCTATCTCGCCGAGAAGTTCGGGGCTTTCCTGCCGATGTCCGGGCCAAAGCGGGCGCGGGTGCTGAGCTGGCTGATGTGGCAGATGGGATCAGCGCCCTTCCTGGGCGGTGGGTTCGGACACTTCTTCGCCTACGCACCGGTCAAGATCGAATATGCGATCAACCGCTACGCGATGGAGGCGAAGCGGCAGCTCGATGTCCTCAACCGGCAGCTCGCCCAGCATGAATTCGTTGCGGGCGACGAATACAGCATCGCCGACATGGCAGTGTGGCCGTGGTACGGCGGCGTGGCTCTGGGCCGGACCTACCCTGACGCGGATCTGTTCCTGTCGGCGCACGAATATGAGCATGTCCAGCGGTGGGCGAAGCAGCTGGACGAGCGCCCGGCGGTGAAGCGCGGACGCATCGTCAATCGGCGGGATGGTGAGCCGCACGAGCAATTGCCCGAGCGGCACGACGCGGCCGACTTCGACCGCGTCCCCAAGCCCGAACCGGTCGGCTAGTCTACCGAAACCCGGCCCTTCAGCCGGAAGCGGTCGTCGAGCGCGCCGAGATGCAGCTCGAACTCGCGGGCCTGCGGCTCGAGCAACTCGAGACCGAAGCCGAGATGATCGTCCTGATCGCGGTGCAGATCGGAATAATCGTAGGTGCCGTGGATCGCGCCGCGGACCTTTTGCAGGACGGCCTCTTCGATCCGGGCTGCGTCGGTTTCGCCCGCCTGCAACTGCGCCTCCAGCTCGCGGGCGAAGGCCTCGCGGCCCTTATCGACCGATACGTCGCGGCCGAGGTCCTCGTCGATGACGAGCGCCGCCACGCCCACCTTACTGGCGTTTCCAAGATCGAAGCTGGCGGTACCAAGCTCGGCCGGCACGGGCAGCATCTGCCCGGACGTGACATCGTTGGCGAAGGCGCCGCGGACATCGTCATGTTCCGGCGCGATCAACTGGGTCGTATCGCCGCCGAGCGCGAAAAACGCCGTGTAGAGATAAGGTTCGCAGCCGCCGTTCTCGGACTGGGCGTCGCAGTGAAGCTCGGTAAGGGTGACGGTGGCACGCTGGGTCATGGGAACTCCCTGTTTGGCGCTGTTAAACGGTCACTCGCCCGTTAACTCCGATTCAAGACCGAGGCGAGTCACTTCGCGGTCGGATCAGGTCAGCAGCAGTACGGCACCAGCCCCACCCGCGGCGGCGATCAACGCGATCAGGATGTCGCGCCAGCTTGCCTTGGGCAACTGCGTCACCTCGACCTGCGCGGTCGGCAGGGCCGGTGGGGCGGCGCCAGGCGCTGGGAAGTAATGGTCGAGGCGATCGATCAGGCTGGGAATCTTGGCGAATGCCCGGCTGGTTTCCAGCAGGCGGTCGGCGAGCTTGGCTTCGGGTCCAAGCTCACCGCGAATCCAGTCCTTGAGGAAAGGCTCGGCCGTTTCCCACATGTTGATGTCGGGATCGAGATAGGTCGCAACCCCCTCTTCCATGACCATCGTTTTTTGCAACAGCAGCAGGTGCGGCTGGGTCGGCATGTCGAAGTCGCGAGTAATCGAGAACAAGCCCTCGAGCATCCGACCGACGCTGATGTCCTTGACCGGCAGGCCGCGCATCGGCTCCCCGACGGCGCGCAACGCGGTCGTGAACTCGGCGACATTGTGGTGGGCAGGGACGTACTGCGCTTCGAAGTGGATTTCGGCGACGCGCTGGTAGTTGCCGGTGATGAGTCCGTAGAGGATTTCGGCGAGCCACAAGCGGGCGCGGCGGTCCACCCGCCCCATGATGCCGAAGTCGATGGCGGCGACCCGGCCGTCGGGCAGGGCGAAAAGATTTCCCTGGTGAAGGTCGGCGTGGAAAAAGCCGTCGACCACGGCCTGCCGCAAGAACGCGCGGACCAGGGTGCGGGCAAGCTGGGGAAGGTCATGCCCCGCCGCGATCAGCTGGTCGTGCTTGGAAAGCTTGATGCCGTCCAGCCATTCAAGGGTCATGACGCGGCGGGCGGAACGCTTCCAGTCTATGTTGGGGACATAGAAGCCGGCCTCCGCGACCATGTTCTGCTTGAGCTCCGACGCGCTCGCCGCCTCGCGGTTGAGATCGAGTTCGCGCCGGGTCCATTGCCGGAAATGGGCGATGACCATCTTCGGCCGGAGGCGCTCGGCCTCGCCGCCGAGGGTTTCGACATGCGCGGCGGCCCATTCGTAGGTTTCGAGCGCGCGGGCAAATTCTTCCTCGATGCCGGGGCGCAGGACCTTGACGGCGACCTGCCGGCCCTCGGTCGTGACCGCGCGGTGGACCTGGGCGATGGACGCGGCGCCCACTGCAGTTTCGTCAAATTCGGAGAACAGGCTCTCCAGCGGCGCTTCGAGCGCTTTCTCCACCGCCTCCCGGATCAGTGGAAAGGGGGCGGGCGGGAGCGAGTCCTGCAGGCGGAGCAGGTTGTGCGCGGCCTTTTCCCCGACCAGATCGGGGCGGGTGGCGAGGGCCTGGCCAAGCTTGATCGCGGCCGGGCCGATCGCCTGCAGCGCATGGGCATAGTCGGGCTCCTTGGGCTGGCGAGTGCCGAAGCGCGCCAGCTTGACCAGGCGGCGGACCGCGGGCGGGGTGAGCGGATCGCGCTCGATCCCCTGCAGCGCGCCATGTTTCGCCAGCGTGCGGCCCCACTTGAGGAGGCGCCAGAGATGGACGGGAGCGGAGGTCAAATCTTCCACCCGCTCCAGATGCAGACGAGGCCGCCGAGCAGTGTCTCGACCCTGGTGCGGACGAAGCCGGCGTCGGCGATCATGGCGCGGAATGATTCCGGTTTGGGGAAGCGGCGGATGGACTCGACGAGGTAGCGGTAGCTTTCCTCGTCGTCGGCCACGATCTTGCCGATGCGCGGAATGGCGATGTCGGAATAGCGCTCGTAGAGTTCGCCGAACCCAGGCCAGTCGGTGGTCGAGAATTCCAGCACGAACAGGCGCCCGCCGTAGCGCAGCACGCGGTGCGCTTCGGCAAGGGCAGCGGGAATGTTGGTGACGTTCCGGATGCCGAAGGCGATGGTATAGGCATCGAAGCTACGGTCGGAAAAGGTCAGCGTTTCCGCGTTTTGCTGCGACCAGCTGAGGCCCTCAATCCCGCGCTGCTCCGCCCGCTCCATGCCGACGGCCAGCATGTCTGCGTTGATGTCGGATACTGTTACCAACGCGCCGCGCTTCGCCATGCGGAAGGCGATGTCGCCGGTACCTCCCGCCATGTCGAGGATCTGCTCGCCCGGCTGTGGCTTCACGCGTGCGACGAAGCGATCCTTCCACAAGCGGTGCATGCCGCCGCTCATGAGGTCGTTCATCAGGTCGTAGCGGCGGGCCACTGAGGAGAAGACCGCACCGACCTTCTGGGTCTTTTCTTCCGGGGTGACGAGCTGGTCGCCGAAGTTGACTTGGCTAGGCATGGCCGCGCTCTAGCCGGGACGGGCGGGGCGCGCCATATGGCCTCTCGTGCCCGAGCTTCCCGAAGTCGAAACCACCGTCCGCGGCCTGGCCCAGGTGCTGGATGGAAGACTAATCGTGCGGGTCGAGCCGCGGCGGGCGGACTTGCGGCGGGCCTTTCCGGACGACCTTGGCCAGCGGCTGACCGGCGCGCGGGTGACAGAGCTCGGCCGGCGGGCGAAATACGGGCTGATCGGGACCGACCGCGGCGACACGTTGATCTTTCATCTGGGGATGAGCGGGCGGTGGCGGATCGATCCGGTTGCGCCAGACAAGCATGATCACCTGCTGATCGATACGGACGACGGCCACCGCCTGGCCCTGAATGATCCGCGGCGGTTCGGCTCCGTCGACTTGGTTCGGACGGACGGGCTCAGTAGCTGGGAAGGCTTCGCCGGGCTTGGACCGGAGCCGTTCGACCTGACGGCGGAAGATCTGGCGCGGCGGCTTGCTGGGCGGAGCGCGGCGATCAAGCTGCTGCTGCTGGACCAGCGGATTGTGGCCGGGCTGGGAAACATCTACGTCTGCGAAGCACTGTACCGGGCCGGGATCAGCCCGAAGCGCGCGGGCGGCAAGGTCGGCAGAGCGCGGCTTGAGCGGTTGGTGCCGGCCATTCGACAGGTCCTGCACGAAGCGATCGCGGCTGGTGGATCGACGTTGCGCGACTATGCGCAGCCAGATGGGGCGCTGGGTTATTTTTCCAAGGATTTCGCGGTGTACGACCGCGAAGGGGAGCCCTGCGCCTGTGGCGGCAAGGTCAAACGGTTCGCGCAGGGTGGGCGGTCCACCTGGTATTGCCCGAAATGTCAGCGTTGACCCGAATCGCGCTTTTGCGTAGGGGAACGCCACGCCGGTGCGGGCCAACGGGCTTCCGCGCCGCTTTTCTTTTGCAATCCAAGGGACTGAAAACAGCATGGCGAACACGCCGCAAGCCAAGAAGCGCATCCGCCGCAACACCCGTCGGGCCGAAGTCAACGGCGCGCGTGTCGGCCGCATCCGGACCTTCATCAAGGCGGTCGAAGCAGCGCTGGCATCAGGCGACAAGACGGTTGCCGCCGATGCGCTGAAGAAGGCGCAGCCGGAACTGGCGCGCGGCGTGGCACGTGGCGTCATCCACAAGAACACCGCGTCGCGGAAGTTTTCTCGCCTGACCAAGCGGGTCTCGGCTCTCGGTTAAGCGAGCGCTGGGCGCGGACCGCGCGCCTGGTTGTGCCATTACCAGACACGGCCGCCGGAGCGATTCGGCGGCCGTTTTCGTTTTGCCCCGAAAACGTAACGTTTCCCGCGATTCGCGCGATAGTCGCAAGTTAACCGAGCTTCATAATTGGCGGATTTCCAATGGTAATGGGCCTTACCGAGGGGAAACGGCTGTCAAGCCGGTTTATTTCAGCTGGATGAAAAAAGGTCTCTTGCGGGTCCAAGCGAACCTGCCCAAAACCCTCGTTCCGGCAGTGATTCCACTGGGGGGATGCACGCAGGACAAAGGGTGAGCGCCGCGACTCGCGTCGGGCGCAACGGTACCGCTTTGCCCGTCGGCAGAAATTTTGAGGAGGCGCAGAAGAGTGACAGAGGGGCAGTCATCGGTTGCGCTGGATATGGATGGGGTCGCAACGCCGCTGGATGCGGCCTGGGACACTATTCGCACCGGCCTGCGCCGTGACTGCGGCGCGCGCACCTTCGACGGCTGGTTGAAGCCAGCGGAACTGGGCGCGTTCGAGCCCGACACGGGCGGTCTCGAGATCGTCATGCCGAGCAAGTTCATGGCCGATTGGGTCCGCAGCCATTTCGGCGAGCGGTTGCAGCTGGCCTGGAAGACGACGCTGCCGATCGTTCGCGAGGTCCGAATCGTGGCGTGCGAAGGCGGTCCCCGACCCGCCCCGCTGCTGATCCTGGACGAAGAACCGCTTCCTGCGGAGCGCGCGGTTCCCGCGTCAGTCCATCCGCGACCGAATTTCGATCCTCGCTACACCTTCGCCAGCTTCGTGATCGGCAAGGCCAACGAAGTCGCCGCCACCGCCGCCCGGACGCTGGCCGAAGCGCCGAGTGTCACCTTCAACCCGCTGTTCATCCATGGCGGCACCGGGCGCGGCAAGACCCACCTGTTGCACGCTCTTGGCCAACGCTTTCTGGAATTGAACCCGCAGGCGCTGGTGGTTTCCATGTCGGCCGAGAAGTTCATGGTCGAATTCGTTCGCGCCATCCGCGAGAACGATACGATCGGGTTCAAGGGTCGCCTGCGCTCGGCCGACCTGCTGCTGATCGACGATGTCCAGTTCATCGCCGGCAAGGAATCGACGCAGGAAGAATTCTTTCACACGATGAATGAGATCATCACGGCCGGTAAGCGGCTGGTGATCACGTCCGATCGTGCTCCTCAGGATCTGGACGGGATCGCTCCACGAATTCTGTCGCGGCTGAGCTGGGGTCTGGTGGCGGACATCAACCAGGCCGACCTGGAACTGCGCTATAACATCATCCTGGCGAAGCTCGCGCTGTTGCCCGGCGTCGCCATGTCGCAGGACGTGGTGCATTTTCTGGCCAAGCGGCTGACCGCTTCGATCCGCGAGCTCGAAGGCGCGCTTAATCGCATCGCGGCCTATGCCATGATGACCGGGCGCCAGATCGACGTTCCGTTCGTCGAAGAAGTGCTGGCCAACGTGCTGCGCGCCAACCAGCGTCGCATTTCGATCGACGAGATTCAGACCCAGGTCGCCGAGCATTACCGCATCCGCAAGGCCGAGATGACCAGCGCCCGACGCGCCCGCGAAGTGGCTCGCCCGAGGCAGGTTGCCATGTACCTGTCAAAGCAATTGACGCCCAAGTCGCTGCCGGACATCGGGCGACGTTTTGGCGGGCGTGACCACACCACGGTGATCCACGCGGTCCGCCAGATCGAAAAGCTGCGGGCCAGCGATCCCGAGATCGACGCCGCGATTCGACTGCTGACACGCCAGCTGGAAGGCTGATTAGGCCGACCAGGCGCGGCTAGCGTTCAACCGCCGCTTGCGTGAGTGGCGACGTTCCCTACGATCCCTGATCCGTTGTCGTGCGTAAGGGAGGGTTCGTATGCTGGTCGCTGTGTTCCTGATGCTGCAGGCTGAAGTGGTTGGGCCGGCGGCAAAGCAACAGGACATCGTCGTCACGGCCAGGCGCCTCAAGAATTGGCGGGGCAAGATGTCCGGCAATGCCGGGGGCAGCCGGTGCAAGACGGTGAAATCGACCGGCGACAGGGATTTGGACCAGATCGCCTGCGACACGATGCGGCATTGCGCCGGCCAGATGAGCAGCGAATTCCAGCTGATTGCCAAGCTTAAGGGAGCCGAGCGGGAGCAGCGGCTGCATGAGCTCAACCGACGTCTCGAGGCCTGCGGCGAGGAGCAGCAGCAATTGCGGGTGGCAGATCTGGTCGAGCGGCGCTCGTTTCAGCGGTCGGCGGCAAACGCGCGTTAGCCGTTCGGTTAAAGGGCGAGGGTTGATCGCGAGACTTGCCCCGCCCTTTGCCTGGCGCCAAGCAGGCCGGATGCGCATCGCCCTGTTCGAGCCGGAGATTGCCGGCAATGTCGGCGCCGTCCTGCGGCTGGGCGCTTGCCTTGGCGTCGCGGTGGACCTGATCGAGCCGATGGGGTTCGAATGGGACGACCGACGCGTCAGGCGGACCGCGATGGATTACATCGACCATGTGGACGTGCGGCGCCATCCAAGCTTCGATGCATTTCGGATGACGATGGAAGGCCGGCGCCTCGTTCTCTTCACGACCAAAGCCGTGCAGTCGGCTTATGACTTTCGCTTCGGCAGCGACGATGTGCTGCTCTTCGGAAAGGAAAGTGGCGGGGTCCCGCCACTGGTCTCGGAAGCCTGCGATGCGCGGGTACGCATTCCAATGCGGTCCGAGGTCCGCTCGATGAATATTGCAACGTCGGCCGCGCTCGCGCTGGGTGAAGCGCTGCGTCAGACGGAATTACTACCGGGTTGAGCCTTGATTGGGCCGGGGCGCCGCGTCTGGCAGAATGACTTCGACCCGGCGGTTGCGTTGCCGCCCTTGCTCGTCATCACCTCCGTCCGAAGCCGCATTGGGAGCAATCGGGCGCAATTCGCCAAGACCGATCGTGCGAAGGCGCTGTTGGTCGATACCCTTGCCGACCAGATAGGCCTTCACCGCGTCGGCCCGACCCTCCGACAAGCGCTTGTTATAGTCGTCGTTGCCCTTCGCGTCAGTGTGGCCTTCAATCGTGACCTGACCCTCCGGCGAGGCCTGGATAAGCCGGGCAAGCCGATCCAGCGTTTGCTGCGCGCCGGCCTGGATGGTGGACTTGTCGAAATCGAAGGTCACGTCGCCAGGCAGCGAGACCACGGTGCCGCGGTCGGTCTGGGTCGCGCCAAGTTCGCTCTTCAACGCTTCCACCGCCTGCAAGCTGCTGGTCGCCTGCCCGCCGGCGCCCAGGGTCGAGCCGGTCGCGCTCGCCAACTTGAGCGACGAGGCCGCATTGGGCCGCATATTGGACAGCGCGGAAGTCTCGGCAATGCCGCCCCCGCCGAACGCGCCCGATAGCGGAATTGCGACTTGGTAGCGGGGCGAGGAGCTATACTGCCCATCGGCTGTACCGTTCTCGTTCAGCACCAGCGTGGCGCGCTCGGATCGAGGCAAGGCTCCAGCAAAGACCAGTGCCCCGTCCATGGTCTGGCCGGCCGGCACGGACAGGCGAGGATTCCCGGCGGGAGGGACCAGGAGCAATTTCTCTCCGCCGTCGGTCAGGATGTAGGAGTTGTCCGAGCCCGAGTTCAGACTGATCTCCCGGTCGCGCCCGTTCATGATACGCACAATGACCAGCGTCCGATCGCCGTCCGCCTTGATCGACAACAGTTGCAGCACCGTTCCGTTCGGATGGGCAATTTGCGCATCGACGGAGGCGCCGTCGGAGGTGCCAAGCAGCCCGCCTCCATCGCAACCGGTAAGGATCAGGCCGCCGAGGAGAAGCACCCAGCCTGTCGACCGCGGCACGGTCGTCCGGCTCATTGCGCGGAGGCCCCGGCCACGGTGCCCAGCGGCAGGTTGACCCGGAAGCCCGGCGTGGTGGTGTACTCGCTGTCCGTTTGGCTGTTCTCATTAAGAATGAGGACGGCGCTCTGCGACTGGGGCAGCTTGCCAAGGAAGACCAGTTCGCCTTCCAGCGTCTGTCCGGCTTCGACCGTCAGGCGATTGTTGTTGCCCGGCGGCGACAGGTAAAGCCGTTCGCCGGTGTCGAGCGCGAGATAGCCGTCGCGATTGCTGTTGAAGCGGTTGAGGTCGATGGCCCGGTCGCGGCCGTTGATGACGCGAACGCCGACCGCCGTCTCCGTCGGCCGCGACTGGACGGAGGTCAATTGCAGGACGACGCCGTTCGGGTGGGCGGACTGGATATCGAGCGGACGCTTTTCGCCATTGGCCCACAAGGTGGCGGCGCCGGCTGTCGCGGTCGTGCCAGCGCCGGGCGCAGCGGCAGTGGCCTGGTTATCGGCATCGGAAGACGGTTGAGAGCAGGCGGCAAGGCCAAGCAGGATCAGGCCAGGCACAAACGCAACAGGACGCATCGAGGTCTCCCCGTAGGCTTCGGTTCGCTTGGCGCTCCTTTAAACGGTTGCGCGAGGAGGCCAACCCACAACCGGCCAGATACCTTGCGACTCGGCGGGATGTGCGCGGAACAAGAAAAAAGCCCGCCGCGTGGGTCGCGACGGGCTCTTCAACAGGCCAACGAAAGCCGATTTACTCCGCCGCATCCTCCGGCGAAGGCTTGGCCGCGGCCGGCTTGCGGCCCTTGGCGCTCTTGGGCTTGACCGGCTTGGGCGGGGCGGGGGCGATCTCGAACACCGGAACATTGTCCTTGATGCGCACCTTGACCTCTCCGCCGTGGACCAGCTTGCCGAACAACAGCTCCTCGGCCAACGGTTGCTTGATCTTCTCCTGGACGAGCCGGCCCATCGGACGCGCACCATAGAGCTTGTCGTAGCCGCGACCCGTCAGCCACTCGCGCGCTTCCTCGTCGAGGTCGATATGCACGCCGCGATCGGCCAGCTGCAGTTCCAGCTGGAGGATGAACTTGTCCACCACCCGCGCGACCACGGCCGGCGGCAGGTAGCCAAACGGCACCACCGCATCGAGGCGGTTGCGGAATTCGGGCGTGAACATCTTCTTGATCGCGTCTTCCTGCACGTCCTCCCGGCTCATGGCCCCGAAGCCGATGCTCTCGCGCGCCATGTCGGACGCGCCGGCGTTGGTGGTCATGATCAGGATGGTGTTGCGGAAGTCGACGGTCTTTCCGTGGTGATCGGTCAGCTTGCCGTTGTCCATCACCTGCAAGAGGATGTTGAACAGGTCCGGGTGCGCCTTCTCGATCTCGTCGAGCAGCAGCACCGAGTGCGGCTGCTGGTCGACCGCGTCGGTGAGCAGGCCGCCCTGATCGTATCCGACATAGCCCGGAGGCGCGCCGATCAGCCGGCTGACCGAGTGCCGCTCCATATATTCGGACATGTCGAACCGCTGGAGCGGGATGCCCATCACGGACGCCAACTGGCGCGCAACCTCCGTCTTGCCGACGCCGGTAGGGCCGGAGAAGAGGTAGTTGCCGATCGGCTTGTCCGGGTCGCGCAGGCCCGCCCGGCTGAGCTTGATCGCCGAGGCGAGCTTCTCGATCGCCAGGTCCTGGCCGAAGACCACGCGCTTCAGGTCCGCTTCGAGATTTTCGAGCACCTTCTTGTCGTCGGTGCTGACGCTCTTGGGCGGGATTCGGGCCATGGTCGCGACGACCTGCTCGATCTCCTTGGGCGTGATGGTTTTCTTGCGCTTGTTGGGCGGCACCAGCATCTGCATGGCGCCGACCTCGTCGATCACGTCGATCGCCTTGTCCGGCAGCTTGCGGTCGTGGATGTAGCGTGCGGAAAGCTCCACCGCCGACTTGATCGCATCGGGCGTGTAGCGGACCGAGTGGTGCTGCTCGAACGACGAGCGAAGCCCGGCGATGATCTTGATCGTGTCCTCAACCGTCGGTTCGTTGACGTCGATCTTCTGGAAGCGCCGGAGCAGGGCGCGGTCCTTTTCGAAGTGATTGCGGAACTCCTTGTAGGTGGTCGAGCCGATGCAACGGATCGCACCGCTCGACAGCGCCGGCTTCAGCAGATTGGACGCGTCCATTGCCCCGCCGCTGGTCGCGCCGGCGCCGATCACCGTGTGGATTTCGTCGATGAAGAGGATGGCGTGCGGCATCTTCTCCAGTTCCGACACGACGCTTTTGAGCCGCTCTTCGAAATCGCCGCGATAGCGGGTGCCGGCCAGCAGCGCGCCCATGTCGAGGGCGTAAATCACGGCTTCCTTCAGCACGTCGGGGACGTCGCCCTCGATGATCTTGCGCGCAAGTCCCTCGGCGATGGCGGTCTTGCCGACGCCCGGGTCACCTACATAGAGCGGGTTGTTCTTGGACCGCCGGCAGAGGATCTGAACCGTCCGGTCGACTTCCGCCACCCGGCCGATGAGCGGATCGACCTTGCCGATCTTGGCCTTCTCGTTGAGGTCGACGGTGAACTGCTTGAGGGCGGACTCCTTCTTGTCGCCCTTTTGCTCGGCCTTCTGCTCCTCGGCGCCCTGCGGTGCCTGCGGTTCGGTCGACTCACCCTTGCCGACGCCGTGCGAGATATAGGTCACCGCGTCGAGGCGGCTCATGTCCTGCTGCTGCAGGAAGTAGACAGCGTAGCTTTCGCGTTCGGAGAAGAGCGCAACCAGCACGTTCCCGCCCGTGACCTCGTCGCGCCCGGACGACTGGACGTGCAGGATCGCGCGCTGCACGACGCGCTGAAAACCGCTGGTCGGCGTCGGATCGGTCCCGCTGTCCGCGACAAGCGCGCCAAGCTCTCCGTCGAGATATTGCTTGACGGTGGCCTTGAGCTCGTCGCGGTTGACGCCGCAGGCGGTCATCACTTTGGAGGCGTGGCCATCGTCGATCAGCGCCATCAGCAGATGTTCGAGGGTGGCATATTCATGCCGCCGCCGGCTCGCCTCGCCGAGGGCATTGTGCAGGGTCTGTTCTAGTTCGCGAGCGAAACTCGGCATTACTGGCTCCTTGGCCGAAAGGCGAAAGGCCCTTCGGACTTGCTGCTAATGTCGTAAGCGTTTGAGCCCTCATCAAGGGCTCGGCAGGGCGTTGGTCGAGAGAGTTCAGCGCTTGAACAGCGCATCGGCCTGGCTTCGGTGCCGGTCGACGGCGGCCATGTGCGATTCGACCCGGGCGATCTCCGCCTTCAGCAGGTCGATCCGCTCCGCCAGTTCATGCTGTGAGAAGGGGTCGAGGTCCTGGCGCGCCAGCAGCACCAGCGGGTCATCGGGCTTGGACGAGAAGAAATCGTCATCCATGTCGCCAAGCGTTGACCGGGCCGGCGGGCCTGTCAATGAGTCGCGGGATGAGTAGCGATATCCCCGACCAGATGGTTGCAATCGTGGCACAGGAGGCTGGTGGCCCGGAAGTCCTGGTGCCGATCGTGCGGCCGGTGCCGGAGGCGGGCGCTGGCGAAGTGCTGATCAAGGTGGCCGCGGCTGGGGTGAACCGCCCCGATGTGCTGCAGCGTCGGGGCTTCTATCCGCCGCCGCCGGGTGCTTCGGACATCCTGGGCCTGGAAGTCGCGGGGACCGTGGTCGCCGCGGGGGCGGGCGCGACGCATATGATCGGGCAGCAGGTCTGCGCCCTCATCGCGGGCGGCGGGTATGCGGAGTATGCACTTGCACCGGCCGGCACCTGTTTGCCCGTGCCAGAGGGTTTGTCGCTGGAGGAAGCCGCGGCTCTGCCGGAGACGCTTTTTACCGTCTGGACCAACCTGTTCGAGCGCGGCGGTGCGGCGGAAGGGGAGTGGGCGCTGATTCATGGCGGGACCAGCGGCATCGGCACGACCGCGATCACCTTGGCCCGGCTGTTCGGGGTCAAGGCGATCGTTACCTGCGGGTCCGACGAAAAGTGCGCAAGGGCGATGGAGATCGGCGCTGCCGCGGCGATCAACTACAAGTCGCAGGATTTCGAGGTTGAGGTGCAGCGGCTGACCGGCGGCAAGGGCGTTGCGGTGGTGCTCGACATGGTCGGTGGCGATTACTTGCCGCGAAACATTCGCTGCCTGGCGGACGACGGCCGGCATGTCTCCATCGCAACGCAGCGCGGCGTGACGGCCGAGCTCAACATCGTCGATGTCATGCGACGGCGGCTGGTGCTGACCGGTTCGACGCTTCGGCCGCGCCCGGTCGAATTCAAGACCGCCGTTGCCGAGGAGATCCGGCGCGAAGTCTGGGGCTTCGTGGAAAGCGGGCAGCTGCGTCCGGTGATGGACCGGACCTTCCCGCTGGGCGAGGCCGCGGCGGCGCACGCGCGAATGGAAGCCGGCGAGCATGTGGGCAAGATTGTGCTGGTTACGTGATATCTCGCTCGTCCTGAGCGGAGGCTCGTTAGAGCCGTAGTCGAAGGGCGCCCTTCGACTTCGCTCCGCTACGCTCAGGACGAGGGACAGGCTTGCCCACTGCGAGCAACAAGCGTAAGCGCCAACCAACGTCGGCCGCTCCGTGAAGGGGCGGCCCTTTTCATGTTTGGAGACCCGTGATGGCCCAGGCCACCCAAGCGACCCCGCTGATGCCCCATGCGACCGCCGCCTGGCTGGTCGACAACACGTCCCTGTCGTTCGAGCAGATCGCGGACTTCTGCGGCCTCCATATCCTGGAAGTGCAGGCGATCGCGGACGACACGGCGGCGACCAAGCTGACGGGGCGCGACCCGCTTCGGTCGGGCGAACTGACGCACGAGGAGATCGAGCGCGGGCAGGCCAATTCCGACTACCGCTTGCAGATGCAAAAGGTGCCGGACCAAGTCACCCGGACCAAGGGGCCGCGTTATACGCCGGTGTCCAAGCGTCAGGACAAGCCGGATGGCATCGCCTGGATCATTCGCAATCATCCGGAAGTCACCGACGGAGCGATCGGCAAGCTGATCGGCACGACCCGCACCACCATCGCGGCGATCCGCGACCGGACCCATTGGAACCTGGCCAATATCCAGCCGAAGGACCCGGTGACGCTGGGCCTCACCACGCAGCGTGAGCTGGATGCCGCGGTGGCGAAGGCGCAGAAGGCAGCCGGCATGGCCGAGCGCACGGATACCCGCCTGGAAGGCGACCGCGCCTCGCTGATCGAGCAGCTGCGTGCCGAGCGCGAGCAGCATGCCCGCGATGCGGAGGCGGCGCTGGCGGCCGAAGAGGGCCTTGGCCCCAACGAGATCGTCCCGGGAATTCTCGACCCGTTCAAGCGCGCTTGACCGGATTCGACCGTTCGGCCACCTGAGGCGGGATGGAAGGCGAACCCGAACAGCTCAGTTTCGAAGCCGCGCTTGCGCGGTTGGAGGATATCGTCCGGCTGCTGGAGCGGGGCGAGGCGCCGCTCGATCAGTCGATCGACCTTTATCAGGAGGGCGACCGGTTGAAGCGGTTGTGCGAAGAACGCCTGAAATCCGCCCAGGCCCGGATCGACCTGATCGCGCTTGGCCCCGACGGGAGTCCGAAGGGCATGGCTCCGTTCGATGGCAGCTAGCCTAGTGACGTCGCCGGCCGTGGACCTGATGGCGGAGGCCCGCATGGTCGCGGGCGCCGTCGACGAACTGTTCGGCGCGCTGCTGGCCAGCAAGGGCGACGGCCGCGATCGGCTGTACGCGGCGATGCGTCATGCGGCGATCGGGGGCGGCAAGCGGCTCCGCCCGCTGCTGACGGTCGCGGCGGCACGGCTGTTCGCGATCGATGAGGAACGTGCGCTGCGGGCGGGAACGGCAGTGGAAGCGATCCACGTCTATTCGTTGATCCACGACGATCTGCCGTGCATGGACGACGACGACCTGCGCCGGGGGAAGCCGACGGTCCACAAGGCGTTCGACGAAGCGACCGCGGTGCTGGCCGGCGATTGCTTCCATGCCCTGGCATTCGAAGTCCTAGCGCACGAGGCCACCCACGAGGACCCGTTCGTGCGTGCCGAACTGGTGCTCGAACTGGCCAAGGCGTCGGGCACCGATGGCATGGCCGGAGGGCAGATGATGGACCTGGCCGCCGAAGGTGAGGCCCTGGACCTGCCGGCGATCACCCGGCTGCAGCAACTCAAGACCGGCGCGTTGATCGAATATGCGGTGGAAGCTGCGGCAATCATGGCCCGCCTGCCGCACGACGCCCGAACGCCCCTGCGCGGCTATGCCCGCAATATCGGCCTGGCGTTCCAGATCGCCGATGATTTGCTCGATCACTCCGGCGACGAGGCAAGGGCCGGCAAGCGGCTTCAGAAGGATGCCGAAGCCGGCAAGGCCACCTTCGTCTCGCTGATGGGCGAGGAGCGGGCGCGGGCCCAGGCGGACATGCTGGTCAACCAGGCGATCGAGCATCTGCACGATCATGGCGAGCAGGCCGACCTTCTCCGCGCCATCGCGCGCTATGCGGTTGAGCGGGATCGGTGATGGAACGAGTCGCGGTTTATCCAGGGACGTTCGATCCCATCACGCTGGGGCACTTGGACATCATTCGACGGGGCAGCCGGCTGGTCGACCGGCTGGTGATTGGGGTTACCACCAATCCGTCGAAGGCGCCGATGTTTTCGGTCGCTGAGCGCCTTGCGATGGTCGAACGTGAAACGGTGGACGTCAGCAACGTTAGCGTGGTCGAGTTCGACAGCCTGCTCATGGACTTCGCCGAGGCCCAGAGTGCAGGCATGATCCTGCGCGGTCTGCGGGCGGTCGCCGACTTCGAATACGAATATCAGATGGCCGGAATGAACCAGCAATTGAACGACCGGATCGAAACGGTTTTCCTGATGGCGGACGTGTCGCTGCAGCCGATTGCGTCAAGGCTGGTGAAAGAAATCGCGCGCTACGGCGGCGCCATCGAAAAGTTCGTGACGCCCGCCGTCGCGGCCGACGTGGCTGCGCGGCTTGGCCGTTCCTGAGGGGTGAAGATGCTGAAGACCTTGTTCGCCTTGCCGCTTGCGACGCTGGCCACTGTTGCCGCGGCCCAGACGGCTGCACCTGCGCCTGCCGCTCCGCCGGCCGCGGCTGCCACCCAGGCGCCGGCAACGGCCACTCCGGCGCTGAAGACTGTTCCGATCAACGCACCGGCCGAAGTGGTAGCGGACGCCAGCAACCAGCTGACGCTGGAGCTGTCCAATGGTGGCCGGGTGCTGATTCAAATGCGTCCCGACGCGGCGCCGCAGATGGTGCAGCGGATCAAGACGCTGGCAAGTGCCGGTTTCTACAACGGGCTGACCTTTCACCGGGTCATCCCCGGCTTCATGGCGCAGGGCGGCGACCCGCAGGGAGACGGGTCGGGCGGCTCTCAGCTGCCGGATCTGCCGGCCGAGTTCAATTCGCTGCCGCATTTGCGGGGAAGTGTGGCGGCGGCGCGTGCCGAGGATCCGAACAGCGCCAACAGCCAGTTCTACATCATGTTCACGCCGCGGGTCAGCCTGAACGGGAAATACACGGTCTTCGGACGCGTGATCCAGGGCATGCCTTTCGTCGACCAGATCGCCCAGGGCGAACCGCCGGCCGAGCCGACGCGGATCGTGCGCGCCAGTCTGGGCGGCGCCGCGCAGCCATCCGCCGAGGCTCCGACGCCTAGCCGGCCGGGCACCGTCGACCAATTGCCCGAAGCCCAGCCGCAGCCCGACGAGCTCGCTCCGAAGCCTCAGCAATAAGGCGCTAGCGCAGCCCGGGCCGCGCCCGCTAACGAACGGCCATGCGCGTTGACCTGTTCGATTTCGACCTTCCACAGGAGCTGATCGCTCTGCGGCCCGCGCGGCCGCGTGATTCCGCCCGGCTGCTGCAGGTCGCGGGCGACGCGGTGTCGGATCACAATATACGCGACTTGCCGAAGCTGCTGCGGGCCGGTGACGTGCTGGTGTTCAATGATACCCGGGTGATCCCAGCGCAGCTGGAAGGCCGGCGGGGAGAGGCCAAAGTCGGCGCGACCCTGCACAAGCGGGAGGATCTGCGCAGCTGGTGGGCCTTTGTCCGCAACGCAAAACGCCTGAAGATCGGCGACATCGTGACGTTCGGTGGCGGAGTCGAAGCGACAGTCGAGGCCAAGGGCGAGGACGGAGCGATCCTGTTGCGCTTCGTCGGCGAGGAGACGGTCGAGGTGCTGCTGCACCGCGCGGGGACCATGCCGCTTCCGCCCTATATCGCCAGCAAGCGGCCGATCGACGCCCAGGACGCCGCCGACTACCAGACGATGTTCGCCGCCAGGGACGGGGCGGTCGCTGCGCCGACAGCTTCACTGCATTTCACCGACCGGCTGATCGACGCGCTGGATTCGGCCGGAGTGAAACGGGAGACGCTGACGCTGCACGTCGGCGCGGGCACTTTCTTGCCGGTGAAGGTGGATGATACGGCCGACCATCGGATGCACGCTGAACGGGGCCGGATCGATGCTGCGACGGCGGATCGGCTGAATGCGGCCCGGGCGGCTGGTGGGCGGCTGATCGCGGTCGGGACGACGTCGCTTCGCCTGCTGGAAAGCGCGGCAAGTGAAACGGGCAGCATCGAGCCGTTCGAAGGCGATACCGCGATCTTCATCACGCCGGGCTATCGCTTCCGGGCCGTCGACGGGCTGATGACGAACTTCCATCTGCCCAGATCGACGCTGTTCATGCTGGTCAGCGCGCTGATGGGGCTGGATAGGATGCAGCAGGCCTATGCCCATGCGGTGGGACAAGGCTATCGCTTCTACAGCTATGGCGACGGCAGCCTGCTGCTACCGCGCGGGTAGAATGGCCTCGACGATGTCGGCGGCGCGGGTGCGGCCTCCGGCCCCGGCAATCTCCGCCGCGATCGGCCTGACGCGCTGGCGAAAGCCCTCGTCGGCCAGCATCCGACGGATCTGATGTGCCAGATCGCGCCGTGCCAGCCGCTCGCCAAGGCCGTGGTGGAGGATCCGGGCGAGGTTCCCCTTCTGGTCGAACGCGACTGGCCGAACCAGCAACGGCACTCCGCAGGCGAGGGCATCAAGGACCGTATTGCTCCCACCGTGCGTGATGCAGAGCGCTGCTCGTTTCAGGACGGCACGATAGGGTACGAAATCGGCGACGAAGGTGGCGCCAATGCTGTCCGCTTCCGCCGGCCTTAGCTGACCGCCATGCGCTACCAGCAGGTCTGCGCCGGCGTCCCGGCAGGCCTTGGCGACAGAGCGGAAAAGAGCGAGCCGGCCGCCCTGAAGCGTGCCGAAGCTGGCAAAAACCAGCGGTCGATCAGGGGCGAAAGCGAACGGGAGCGGGTCGTCACCCGTCTCTTCCGCCGGACGACGAAGCGGTCCGACGCCGGTGAAAGGAGGTGGTTCGGGGCGGGGGAAGTCGTAGCCGGGCACGACCTGCGCGATATGCGCCGTGGGGCTGAGGCAATCTTCGAGGGTGCGGCGGCGCGGAACAAGACCGAACCGGTCGGACCACTGACCGATCACCCGATGTTGGCGGCGGCTAAGCAGGTCGCCGATCCGGGTCGCCGCGCGCAACCGCTGGATGCCCTTGGGAGTAGGGTCGTAAGGCCAGTCGAGGAAGGGCAGCGGGACGCCCGGCGTGCTGTTGATCGGCAAGGCGGCAGCGATGCTGGCGAACGGTAGCCCAAGCCCTGCCGCCAACAGCCCGCCAGCCGGCTCCAATTGATCGGCGACGATGGCGTCGGCCTGGATCTCGCGCAGGATCGGGCGTGCTCCGGCGCACAGCTGGTCGGTCATCGCCGCGCTGTCGGCGATCGTGCGCAGAGTGCCGAGGAGGCCCGCCGGGCTGGTGGCGTTTCGCAACACCCGCTCGACCGGTGGGTCGGTCGGGCGTCCCGGCACCCGCCGGACCGGAAGGGACGTGCTGCTGCTAACTTGAGCGCCTGCGTTCAGCACGAAGGTCGCGCGATGGCCACGCCGCTCCAACTCCTCGCCGAGGACGCCGAGCGAGTGGATGTGGCTCGCGAAGGGCGGGCAGATCAGCGCGAAATGGGCCATGCAGGCTCAGGCCTGTAGCGAGCCTCTGCGCCGTTGTCTCTCGGTAGGCAGCGCCCACCACGGGGTGCCGGGGCTTTGATGGTGTTCGCGGTGATAGCCGAAGTGAAAGCAGGTCAGGAGCGAGGCGAGCCAGCCATATTCGTTGCTGCGCGCCCGATGCTCGTCGGCGAAGGGTGCGTGATCGTGGCGGTGCGGCAGATAGGTGCCGAAATAGAACAGCTGCAGCGACGAAAGCATGGCCGGCAGCGCCCAGAACAGCAGCAGGTTGGGGATGGCCGCGCCCAGCACCAGCACATAGGTCCAAACCGGCACGTTGAGGATCGCGAATTCCCGCCACCCGAAGTAGCGGCGCATGAAGCTGTAGTACCAGGGCCAGAAACGGGTTGGGTGCGTGGCGGAAAAATCCGGGTCGCGCTCGGTCCCGACATGGCGGTGATGGTCGAAATGCTTGGGGGCTAGCCGGTCCATCGAGAAGCCTGCGTAAAGGCCCAGCGCGAGCCGGCCCATCCACTTGTTCACCGCCTGCCGCCCGGGGGCGAGGCTGCCGTGCATCGCGTCGTGCGCGACGATGAAAAGCCCGACATTCAGCCACACGATCAGCGCTATCAGCGGGGGTGCCAGAAACCGTCCTGTCGTTGTTCGGAGATCGTGGAAAAAGACGCCATAGACGTGCAGCGCCAGCCACGCCGCCATGATCAGGCCGGCGAGACCAAGGCCGATGAGCGTTTGCCGCCGCCGTTGTGCCTCGCTGAGCATAAACCTCTATGTAGGCCTTTGCTTCAGTTGGCGAAATAGGACCAAAGCAGGCGTGCGGTCATGGCGATCGATCCGGCGACCAGCAGCGGCCGGATGAGCCGCGCTCCGAACTTCATCGCCGTATGGCTGCCGAGCCAGCCGCCCAGCATCGCCCCGGCCGCCATGCAGGCCCCCAGCAGCCACCAGATATGGCCGCCCCATGCGAACAGCAGGACGGAAGCGATGTTGCTGGTCCAGTTGAACAGCTTGGTAAGCGCAGTCGCCTTGGTCAGCCCATAGCCGCGCAGGGCAACGAGCGTGGTCGTGAAGAAGCTGCCAGTGCCCGGACCGAAGAAGCCGTCATAGAAGCCGATGGCCCCGCCGATCGGAGCGTAGCCGTTGCTAGTCACGCGGTGGTGGGCGTTTTCGTCGGTCATTCGTGGGCTGACGAGCACGTACAGTGCGACGCCGAGCAGGAACAAGGGAATGATGAGCTGCAGCAGGCGGGTTTCGACCTGCTGGACGACCCAGCAACCGACGGCCGCACCTACGAATACCACCAGCACGGTCGGCAGGTTCCGGCGCCACTCGATCAACCCGGTCCGGCCATAGTTGGCCATTGCGACCATGGTTCCGAACATGCTCTGCAGCTTGTTGGTGGCTAGCGCCTGGAGGGGAGGCATGCCGGTGAACAGCAGGGCCGGCATCATGATGAGGCCGCCGCCGCCGGCGATGGCGTCGATGAAGCCGGTCAGGACGGCGACTGCGGTGAGGGCGGGATAAACCCAGGGCTCGATCATCGCGCGCGGCTGTAGCGAGGGCGGGCGAGTGCGGCTAGGAGCCGCCCCAGATGACGCGTTTCGACTTTTCCATCGCCGCCACCGACGGCAAGGCCCGCACCGGCATCGTCCGCATGGCCCGGGGCGAGATCCGCACGCCCGCCTTCATGCCGGTCGGCACGGCGGCGACCGTGAAGGCGGTCAAGCCTGGGGACGTGCGGGCCGCCGGGGCCGATATCATCCTCGGCAATACCTATCACCTGATGTTGCGGCCGGGGGCCGAGCGGGTCGCGCGACTTGGCGGACTGCATCGCTTCATGGGGTGGGAACGGCCGATCCTGACCGACAGCGGCGGGTATCAGGTCATGAGCCTGTCCGATCTCACCAAGGTCACGGAGGAAGGCGTGTCGTTCCGCAGCCACCTCGACGGCGCGCGGCACATGCTTAGCCCGGAACGGTCGATCGAGATCCAGCGCCTGTTGGGGTCGGACATCGTGATGCAGTTCGACCAGCTGGTTCCGACCACCTCGTCACGTGACCAGCAGGCGGCGGCCATGGAGCGGTCGATCCGCTGGGCGCGCCGGTCGCGGGAAGAATTCGACCGCGGCGGCGAGCATGCGGCGCGCGCGGCGCTGTTCGGCATCCAGCAGGGCGCACTGGACGAAGGATTGCGCAAGGCTTCGGCCGACGCCTTGGTCGAGATCGGATTCGACGGTTATGCGGTCGGCGGCCTGGCGGTCGGCGAGGGGCAGGAGGCGATGCTCGCTTGCCTCGACTTCGCGCCGGACCAGCTGCCGGCCGACAAGCCGCGCTACCTGATGGGCGTGGGCAAGCCCGACGACCTGGTCGAGGCGGTGCGGCGCGGAATCGATATGTTCGATTGCGTTTTGCCGACCCGCAGCGGGCGGACCGGCCAGGCCTTCACCGCCGACGGCCCGATCAACATTCGTAACGCCCGGTTTTCGGAGGACCAGGAGGCGCTCGAACCTGGCTGTCCCTGTCCGGCCTGCTCCGGCTGGAGCCGGGCCTATGTTCACCATCTGGTGCGCTCGGGTGAGATTCTCGGTGCGATGCTGATGACCGAGCATAATTTGTGGTTCTACCAGCGGGTCATGCAGGGCTTGCGTTCCGCAATCGCCGAGGGGCGGCTGGACAGTCATGCGACCGCTTTCCTCGATCGCTATCGCGGACGCAGCTAAGGTGCCGAAGATGCGCCGCAAGTCGGATCTGCCAAGCAAGATCTGCGCGGCCTGCGGCTTGCCGTTCACCTGGCGCAAGAAGTGGGAACGGGATTGGGAGCAGGTGAAGTACTGCTCCGACCGGTGTCGCGCGCACAAGGCCCGTACCGAAGAGTAAGGCCGGCGACGGACAGGAGGACGGCTTCCAGTCCCGCATAACAGTAATCAGAAGGTCAAAATTCAGTGACTTATCTGTTGTCACTGATGCTACATATTGCAGTCGCCGAAAAGACGTAAGGAATTGCTTCTTTCCACCGCATGGCGGTCGGGACGGTGGCAAAAAATTGCGAGGCGGAGGACGTGTTCGACGTCCCGACCAGCATTCTCCTTTGTACGGAGGACGCGCGCATCGAACGCTGGCCTTTTGACGACAGGTTGGTGTCCTGGACACGCTGCATCGGCGCTCCGGCCGGTCTGCAGGCGCTCGAACAGCATCATGATGCGGCAGTGATCGCCACCAGGAGGCTGGACGACTGGGCGTTGCAGTGGTGCCGATCGGCCCGATCCATGCTGGGGGAGCGAGCGCCGCCGTTATTCATCTGGACCCAGGCGCCGGGCGATCATCGGGCCGCCATCGATGCGGGGGCGACCGATCTGGTAGATGGTTCCATCTTGTCGCGGAGCGACGTCGTCCGCCTGTGGGCGCATATGCGGCGGCGGGAGATGCCGGGAAGTCCCGACACGGTGCTGCGTTTCGGTGGACTGGTGCTGGACCTCGATGCCGTGAAGGTCCGGCGCAACGGCCGCACGATCGCCCTGTCAGCGCTGCAGCGACGCCTGCTCCAGATCATGCTGGAGCGGCCGCATCATGTCTTCACCCAGGCCGAACTGGAGCAGCAGCTGTGGGACGGCCGGCCGATCGACGGTGCGAACCTTCGCACCTGCATGCGGCGGCTGCGCCATGCGCTGAATGGGGAGGGCGAGGTTGAACTGGTGCGGAATATACGCCAGGCGGGCTATGTCCTGGCAGGCGAGTAACGCCTAGCCGAGCCGGACCGAAAGGAAGCTGGGCAGCGGACCGTTCCACTCGCCGGCTTCCACTGGTTCCCGGTCCGACTCCATCTCTGGCTCCCGCTGGCGTTCGCGCTCAGGTTCACGCTCGGGCGAGCGATCTCTCGGCGCAGGCGCTTCGGCGGCCTGCCGCTTCCGCTTGGGCTCGGCCTTGCGCTCCCGCCGCTCACGCTTTGGCTTCTCTTCGGGCGCCGCCTCGTCGGCAGCAGCAACTTCAGTCGTCGCATTCGCTGCTGGCGCGCTTTTGGCGACCCGAGGGATGGAGATGCCGGTCAGCTTCTCGATCCCGGCGACCGCTTCCGCATCCTCGCGCGTGGCGAGGCTGATCGCAATGCCCTTTGCTCCCGCCCGGCCGGTGCGGCCGATGCGATGGATGTAATCGTCGGGCTGCCAGGGAACATCGAAATTGATGACATGGCTCACGCCCTTCACGTCCAGCCCGCGGGCCGCGACGTCGGAGGCGACGAGGATGTTGATCTCGTCCTGCTTGAACCGGTCGAATTCGGCGATCCGGGCCGATTGCTCCATGTCGCCGTGGATCTGGCCGACCGCGAAACCGCTGCGCTTCAGGGAGGTGTAGAGATCGCGCACCGTGGTCTTGCGGTTGGCGAAGATGATGGCGTTCTTGACCTCTTCGTGACGCAGCAGCTCCCGCAGCACGTCACGCTTCTTGTCGCTGCGGGTTTCGACCAGCCGCTGCTCGATATTGATGTTGGCTGTCGCGGGGCGTGCGACCTCGACGGTCTTCGGGTCTGTCAGGAACTTGGACGCCAGCTTCTGGATCGGCGGCGGCATGGTCGCGGAGAACAGCAGGGTCTGGCGCGACCTCGGCAGCTTGGAGCAAATCTCCTCGATGTCGGGGATGAACCCCATGTCGAGCATTCGGTCCGCTTCGTCGATAACCAGCAGCTCGCACCCCGTGAGCAGGATCTTGCCGCGGGTGAACAGGTCCATCAGCCGACCGGGGGTGGCAATCAGCACGTCGACGCCCTTTTCGAGCGCCTTCACCTGATCGCCCATCTGCACACCGCCGATCAGCAGGGCCATGGAAAGCTTATGGTACTTGCCGTATTTGTCGAAGTTCTCGGCGACCTGCGCGGCAAGCTCACGGGTTGGTTCAAGGATCAGACTGCGCGGCATCCGCGCCCGGCTGCGCCCATGACCCAGAATATCGATCATCGGCAACACGAAGGCCGCGGTCTTGCCGGTGCCGGTCTGCGCGATGCCGACCAGATCCTTGCCCATCAGGACGGGCGGGATGGCCTTTTGCTGGATCGGCGTGGGCTCGGAATAGCCGCTATCCCCAACGGCGCGCAGAAGTTCATCGGAAAGGCCGAGATCGGCGAATGTCATGCAGTTGAAAGTCCGAAAAAAGGGCGGCTCCACATGGGCTTCGCCATCACTCCGCGCCCTGCGTCACAAGGGGCGCGAAGTCAAGGAAAGCCGCTATTTCGGCGCCGTTGGCACCATTGTTCGAAACCGGTCGATGCCACAGCTCTGGCCGATCCGATTGCGGATCTCGTCCCGACGGGCGCAAATCTCACCTTCCTCGGGCGACAGGTAGAAGCCGCCGTAAAAATCGAGCGCGGTGCATTCGTCGCTCATCTTCGCGCGGATGCGGCGACGGTCGCGCAGCAAAAAATCGATGCTGCTTTCATCGTGCAGCGCGGCGGCGACCAATGCGTCCGCCTTGATGCACTTGGGTCCCTTCTTTTCCACCCAAAGCACGGGCCAGCCAATTCTCTGGCGCACAACCGGGACCTTCAGCACGGTCTCGTCGCGAAAGGTCATGCGGCTTGTGGTGGGACCACCCGCTTCCACCCCGAACAGGCCGAGCACCGTGGACAGCAGGGACAAGGCGGGGAGTAGCAAGCTGGGATGGCCCTGATGGGAGGAACGTGGCGACGGGGTGGACAGCAGGCGTTTAACAGGGGGTGAACCTGTGCGGGAAAGCGGGCTTGCAACTCGGCGTGCCCCGACCTAGAGCGCACCGCGCTGAGCGTCCGGCAAGCCGGGCGCACGCTGCGTCATCATGGCGCCACATCCCAGGAGTTCAAGTCGATGGCGACTGCCGCGCCCAATGCGTTGCCCCTTCTCTACAATCAGCTGGAGCCACTCAGCAGCCAGCAGCATGGTTCGCTCAAGGTCAAGGGTCTGGAAGCTCTTCCGGCGCTGGCCTCGACCCATGCCATCCCGGTTACGGTGGACGAATTCTCGATGGTCCAGCGGACCTATCCGATCATCTTCTCCGTCGGCGATGATCCGGTGCCGCTGGCGCTGATGGGTCTCAACGAGGGCGTGAACACGTTCGTCGACGCCGCCGGCAAGCCGACCGAGCCGGGCAATTACATGCCGGCTTATCTGCGCCGCTACCCCTTCCTGCTCGCCCGGCTGCGGCCGGATTCGGATGAGCTGTCGCTGTGCTACGACCCGACGTCCAACACGATTGGTGAGTTCGAGGACGGCCAGGCGCTGTTCGACGGCGACCAGCCGAGCGAGGCGACCAACGCCGTGCTGCAGTTCTGCGAACAATTCGAGACCGCGGGCCAGCGCACCCAGATGTTCATGGCCGAATTGAAGACGTCGGGACTGCTGATGGACGGTGAAGTCGCGATTCAGCCGGAAGGCGCGGAGCAGCCCTTCGTGTATCGCGGCTTCCAGATGGTCGACGAGGAAAAGCTGCGTGAAATGCGTGGCGACGAGCTGCGCAAGATGAACCAGAACGGCATGCTTCCGCTGATCTTCGCCCATCTGTTCAGCCTTGGTCAGATTCGCGACGTGTTCGCCCGCCAGGTGCAGCAGGGCCGGGGCCCGATCCCGTCTCCGCAGGCGCCGACCCCCGTCGAGGCGTGAGCCAAGCGCGCCGGACCGTTCCGGCGCGGTCTTGCGAAGGAAGGGCGCTCACCCCACTTCGTGGTCAAGCCAGGCACGCGTTCCTCCCCCTTTCGCGGGCTTGGTCCGACGCACTTTCCCGATAGTGCGTTCCTCCCTGAACTGGCCGTCCCTTATTGCGAGGGGCGGCCATTTTTCATTCCGCTGCGATAGGAAGCGCCGTTCGCTCCAGCAGCGCCTCGCCCAGCACCCGCGCAACCGTTTCCAGAAGTCGCGCCATTCGATCGAAGCCCTCGCCAGGATGGCGGAGGTTGCGGTCGAGGTAGGTGGAGCGGTCGATTTCGACCTGTAGCGCGTGCACGCCCTGCGTCGGCTGAGCGTGGTGCTCGACGATCCAGCCGCCGGCATAGGGATCGTTGAGGGTCACCGCGAACCCAGCCTCCTCCACGGTCCGGCGAGCCAGATCGCCGAGCCAGCGACCGCAGCTTCGTCCGTGGCGATCGCCGAGCACAACCGGAGCCTGCTTGCCCGGACGAGGCGGCATGGAATGGCAATCGAGCAGCAATACCTCGTCAAACCGACGGCGGAGTGCCAGCAAACCGTACGATACCGCCTGTTGATAGGGCAACCAGGCTTCCGCCTTCCGCCGCTCGACTTCCGCCATCGCCAGCTTGCGCCGCCAAAGCTCGCCATGGCGCGGCGTCCGGCCAGGGATGAGGCCGAGGCCGCCGCGGGCGCGGGGACCCGGGTCGGCGTCCGGGGCCATGCTGACGGTGGCAGGATCGATCTCGTCCGGAGACCGGTTGCAGTCGATCGCGGCGCGCGGGGTCCGGGCGATCACTGCCGGCAATCCGAGCCCAATGGCCCGCCAGGCGAGACGGTCGACCAGCGGGTCTTCCAGCGGCTCGAGCGCCGCCAACCCGCGCCGCGCTTCCCGGATCAACCACGAAGGATAGTCGCGCCCGGAGTGGGGGATGGAGAGCAACACCGGCAGCCCGCCCGTCGACGGTAACAGCAGGGGCGGGACGAGTGGGATGCGGGTCACTGCGACGCTCCTGCTACGCCCGGCGGCGTCCCCGATCAACGGATGCGACCGGACGATGCTCCGCAGGATGGAAAATGTTAAGCGTTGGGCGCATAAGCTTGCTCCCATGTACCGGATTCTGCTTGCCGAGGACGACACGTCGATGCGGGAGTATCTCGCTCGTGCCCTGACGCGGGTGGGATATCACGTCAGCTCGGTCGGCTGCGGGACTGAGGCGATGCCTTTGCTCGAATCCGAACAATTCGATCTCTTGCTGACCGACATCGTCATGCCCGAGATGGACGGAATCGAGCTGGCACAGAAGGCGGCCGCGATCGACCCGGCGATCCGGGTGATGTTCATCACCGGTTTCGCGGCAGTTGCGCTCCAGAGCGGGCGGACTGCGCCGGAGGCGAAGCTGCTGAGCAAGCCGTTCCACCTGAAGGACCTGGTGGCCGAGGTCGACCGTATCTTCCAGACCGAGGATGCACACGGCCGGCTCTAAGCCAGATGGACCTGCTCCGCCGCCGGAGTCTTCGCGGTCTCCCTGAAATTAGGTTGCAGACTTGCCAGTGCGCCCTTCGGCGGATTGAGCATCGGCTTCTCGCGTCGCTGCGAACGCAATCGGGTGTTGCGCCCGCCGTTCATGCCGACTAGAGGCCCTCACCGTGGGCGTGTAGCTCAGTGGTAGAGCACTGTGTTGACATCGCAGGGGTCGCAAGTTCAATCCTTGCCACGCCCACCATTTCTTCCCTTTTTATCAAACACTCAGGCGCCTGACGGCGTTTGGTCAGCTGGTCCCTGGCTGCCGTGCGAGCGGCATTGTCAGGCAGTGGACCCCTCCGCCACATTGGGTGAATTCGGACAGCGCGACGGTGTAAACCTCGAACCCCAGTCTTTTCACTTCTTGGTCCACCCGAGGCGCTGACCCGCTGGAGATGATCCGTTTGCGCCCCAGCGACAGCACATTGGCGCCAAGACTGCCGATCTCGTCCTCCCGCACAGGAACGATCCGGATCCCAAGCTCTTCGATCGCTGCGATGAATGCAGGTTCGAGCTTGTCCATGCAGGCCAGCGCGACGTTGCGATCGATGATGCAGAAATGCGTGTCCAGATGAAGAAGATTCGGATCGATCGTGGTTGTCGTCACGGTCCAGCCGCGCTGGGTAAAGATGCTGCCGAGCGCGGTGGCGCCTTCCTCGTCGGTGCGGTCATCCGAGATGCCGATGACCAGGTGGCCGGGCCGCAGCAGGCAGACGTCGCCGCCTTCGACACGGCCCCGGCCGACCCGGCCCAGAATGGGAACGGCGGCGGCGCGGGCCGTCGCCATCACGGCGTCGACCTCGGCCCGCCGATGCTCGGCGCCGGGACGAAGGCCGATTAGGCCCCATGGCGTCATCAGGCTGGTGTCGCGAGTGAAGGACAGGTCGGGGAGGTCCGCGACCGGCTGCACCATCCGGACCCGCACACCTAATGCGACCAGCAGGTCGGCCAGCGCACGATGCTGCTGCCCGGCACTGATGCTGCACGAACTGCGCCCCTCTCGCAGCGCTTCCTCGCTGACCCGGTTGCAGGGGACGATGCTGAGGTTGCGGGGCGATGCGAGAAGAACCTCGCGCAGCAACCCGTATTCGCTGTCCGTCCCAAGCGCTGCCTGCCGGTCGGTCGCGCTGCGGAATTCCGGTTCGGACAGGCTGACGGCGGTGCGTTCGCTGAGCGGCAAGATGACCTCTGCGGGTATGGAAGCTGATTTGACTGCGGGCCCGACGTCGGGCTCGTCAGTTCACAACCAGAAGCGCGCGCAGGCGTTCCCGATCCGCCCGCAGCCGATGGGTAAAGAGCAAAGGCCTTAGACCCCGCAGGGCAAGCGGCACCCTTTTCGTCAGGAGACGATCGGCTCCAGCACTCGAATTGTGCCCAATCCCGCATCGATCTCGACCCGCGCACCGACCGGCAAACTCAATTGATTGGCCACGTGGCCGATATTGGCGCCGGAAAAGGCCGGCGCGCCCAGCGGAAGGAGATAGTCCTGGAGGAGTTGCGGGAGCGTGAAGCCGATGTACCCATCGATCCCGCTCGTGCAGCGGGTGCACTGGCCGAAGACCACTCCCGAAACCTGTCGCAGGATGCCGGACAGGGCGAGTTGATTGATCATTCGGTCGACCCGGTATTCGGCTTCACCAACGTCTTCCAGGAACAGGATCGCGCCCTTGAAATCGGGCATCCACGGGGTCCCGACCAGCGTCGTCAGCACCGACAGGTTTCCGCCCAGCAGCCGGCCGCGAGCCTTGCCCGGCCGAATTGTGGTGACCGGCAGCCGTGGCGAACCCGGCGCCGAGGCCAGGGGGAGGGTTTGCCCGCCCAGGGTTGGGGCAGCGCCGGCAAAGGCGAGGCTGTGCAAGCTGTTCCAGCTGGTTTCCTGCCAACTGCTGGCCGCATTGGGCGCGTGGATCGTCGGAAAGTCTGCCCGTGCCGCGATCGCCAGATGGAGCGCGGTGATGTCGCTCGAGCCGATCAGCAATTTCGGATTAGCGCGGATGGTCTTCCAGTCGAGCCGGGGAAGCAACCGCGCCGATCCCCAGCCGCCACGGATAGCGAAGATGGCGCGGACCTGATCGTCGCGGAACATCTCGTTCAGGTCGGCCGCGCGCTGGGCGTCGGTTCCGGCCAGGTAGCCGTGACGCGCACCCACATATCTCCCGATGCTGGGAACCAAGCCCATGGCGGCAATGGTGGCCTTCACGGCCTCGATCTGGGCCGCGTCATCGCTGAAGCCCGCCGGTTCGACCAGCCCGACCATGTCGCCGCCGCGGAGGCGGGGCGGCATGCGCCTTGGCCGCGCCTCCACGGGAAAACCGGGCAGCAGGCTAGTTGCGGCGAAGGCGCCGGCGCTGCCGATGACCATGCGTCGGTTCAACATGGCTCGGTTCTAGCAGAGGGCCGTTCATCCGCCAGACGGGGTGACGGTGGCAGGCATTTATTCCAGCGCGCCACCTGTGCTAGGCGACCAACGCCGGCAGTTGCGGGCATGTTCGAGGAGTGCAGCGTTGGCCGATCCGATTTCAGATGATGCACAAATTGGGATCGAAGGACTGGACGAGGTTCTCGGCGGCGGGTTGCATCGGGCCCGGACGTTCCTGCTGGAGGGAAACCCCGGCACCGGCAAGACGACCATCGCGCTGCAATTCCTGATCACCGGTGCGGCTGCGGGCGAGCGCTGCTTGTATGTCACCTTGTCCGAGTCCGACGACGAATTGCGCGCAACCGCGGCCTCTCACAATATGGATGTGGCCGGGATCGAGATCTTCGAACTGATCCCGCCCGAGGACCTGCTCAACGACGAGCAGCAACAAAGCCTCCTGTATTCCTCAGATCTTGAGCTTGGCGAAACCACCAGGAGGATCTTCGAAGCATTCGAACGCATCCAGCCGGATCGGGTGGTGATCGACAGCCTGTCCGAAATTCGCCTGCTCGCTCAAGGGTCGCTCCGCTACCGGCGACAGATCCTGGCATTGAAGCATTATTTTGCCAAAAGCCGCGCCACCGTATTGATGCTCGACGACCTTACCACCAACGTCGATGACCGGACGGTGCATTCGGTCGCACACGGAGTGCTGCGCCTGGAAGAGCTGATGCCGGAATATGGCGCGGAGCGGCGCCGGATGCGGGTCATCAAGTACCGGGGGCGGCGCACGCGCGGCGGCTATCACGATTTCCAGATCAAGACCGGCGGCGTCCATGTCTATCCGCGACTGGTGTCGGCCGAGCACCGCAGGGACTTCCCGCGGGACGTGGTCGCCACCGGCTCGGACGAATTCAACCAATTGTTGGGTGGCGGGATCGAGCGTGGATCGAGCGTGCTGGTGCTGGGCCCGGCGGGCACCGGCAAGAGCCTGTTGCTGCTGACCTTCATCGAGAACGCGGTCGCTCGCGGCGAGAAGGCGGCGATGTTCGTGTTCGACGAGGAAATCGGTTTGCTGATCGAGCGGGCGATGGGCCTTGGCATCGATTTGCAGGCCATGATCGACAGCGGGGATCTGCTCCTTGAACAGATCGACGCGGCGGAACTGTCGCCCGGCGAATTTTCATCCCGAGTGCGCGCCTGCGTCAAGGAGAAGGGCGCCAGGACGGTGATGCTGGACAGCCTCAACGGCTACAACGCGGCAATGCCCGGCGAACAGGCGTTGGTGCTCCACCTCCATGAGCTGCTGCAGTATCTCAATCGGCAGGGCGCGACGACGTTCCTGACCGTCGCGCAGCACGGGTTGGTCGGCGACATGCGGTCCCCGGTCGATGTCACCTATCTGGCCGATACGGTGATCCTGCTTCGTTATTTCGAGGCGGTCGGCCGGGTGCGACGGGCCATTTCGGTCGTCAAGAAGCGGACCGGCTTTCACGAAGACAGCATCCGCGAATATCAGATCGGCGGACGCGGGATTACGCTGGGCGATCCGCTGATCGGCTTCCAGGGCATCCTGCGCGGTGTTCCCGAACTGATGGATCACGCCGACCTGCTGAATCGCGAAGACGCTTGAAGCGGACCACCGTTTCAAGCCGGGCGCTGGTGCTGGCGCCGCTCGGGCGCGATGCGAACATCGCGACCGGGATGCTGCGGGAAGCGGCGATGGAGGCCGATCCATGCGCATCCCTGCCGGAATTGATCGCCGAACTGGACCGCGGCGCGGCGTTCGTGGTCGTCACCGAAGAGGCGATCGCCACCGCTGACCTTCAGCCGTTGTTCGACTGGATCGACGATCAGGAGGAATGGTCGGACCTGCCGTTCATTCTGCTCACCAGCAGGGGCGGCGGACTGGAGCGCAATCCGACGGCTGCCCGCTACCTGGATTTGCTCGGCAATGTCACGTTTCTCGAGCGGCCATTCCATCCCACCACGCTCGTCAGCATTGCCCGTTCCGCACTGCGCGCGCGCAAGCGGCAATATGAGGCGCGGGCCAGGCTGATCGCACTGCACGAAAGCGAACTCCGTTTCCGGACCCTGTTCGACACGATGGACGAGGGCTTCTGCATCATCGAATTCTTCGACGGGCCCGAGGGTCCGCTTAGCGACTATGTCCATGTGCAGGCCAATGCCGCCTATGAGCGCCACGCGGGCATCCCGAACGTCGTCGGGCAAAAAGTCCGTGAGATGGTTCCGGGTGAGGCGGACGGCTGGGTCGCGCTGTACCGCGAGGTCTTGCTGACGGGCGAGCCGATCCGGTTCGAACGGATGCTGGAGGCGACCGATCGCCACCTGGAGCTTGCCGCCTTCCGGGTCGAGCCTGCCAGCCGGAACGAGGTCGCGGTGCTGTTTCAGGACGTGACCGAACGGCGCCGGGCAGAGCTTGCGTTGCGCGAAAGCGAAGGTCGGCTTCGCTTAATGAGCGAACTCGACGAGGCCTTGCGCGCGTCAGATGACGCTCCGACTGCCATGCTTGCGGCGGCTGAGTTGCTGGTTCGGCGACTGGAGGTGTCGCGCTGCGCCTATGCGGATGTCGACGACGACGACAATCGCTTCATGATCCGGGACGACGCGCGCGCACCGGGGGTGCCGACATCCGCCGGGACGTACAGCCTCGACCTGTTCGGACCGCGCGCGGCGGCGGACATGCGGAGCGGTAACACGCTGGTCGTCCGCAATGTCGGCGAGGAACTGGCTCCGGACGAGGGGCGGGACATGTTCCAGTCGATCGGGATCAATGCGATCGTCTGCTGCCCGCTGGTGCGCGACGGCCATCTGCTGGCGATGTTGGCGGTCCACCAGAACGTTCCACGCGACTGGCAGGCCGACGAGATATCCCTGATCGCCTCCGCCGCAGAGCGTTGCTGGGCCCATGTCGAGCGGGTCAGCGCCGAAGCGCGTCTGCGCGAGTCGGAGGCCAAGTTCCACGCGATTGCCAACTCGGTCGACCAGATGATCTGGTCGACCCGGCCGGACGGATATCACGATTACTTCAACCAACGCTGGTACGATTTTACCGGCGTCCCGAACGGTACCGCAGTCGGCGAGACCTGGATGGAGTTCGTCCATTCCGACGATCGGGAAGGTACCATCGCCAAGTGGACGCGGAGTCTCGCCACCGGCGAGCCGTACGAAACCGAATTTCGATTGCGTCACCGTTCGGGGGAATGGCGCTGGGTGCTGGGCCGTGCCCAGTGCGTCCGCGACAAGGCGGGCGGGATCACGCGCTGGTTCGGCACCTCCACGGATATTCAGGAGATTGTCGAGGCGCGCGAAATCCTGACCCGCTCGCGCGAGCAGCTGGAAGCTGCGGTTGTCGAGCAGACCCGTGAGCGCAATCGCGTTTGGGAGATGAGCCGCGACCTGTTTGCGATCATGGGCTTCGATGGTCATTTGAAAGCGATCAATCCGGCCTGGGAAGCGACCCTTGGGCGCGACCATCGATCATTGATGACCATGCCGTTCCGCGAACAGGTGCACCCTGATGACCACCCGGCGGTGGAGCAGGTGATGGACGACCTGCAGCAGGGCCGTTCGGTCGAGCGGTTCGAGGACCGCCTGCTGCACGCCGACGGAAGCTGGCGGACCATCTCCTGGACGCTGGTGCCGGGCGGCGAGCAATTCTACGCGGTCGGCCGGGACGTGACCGAGGAACGGCGAGCGTCACGCGAACTGGAAACGGCGCAGGAAGCGCTGCGCCAGGCCCAGAAGATGGAGGCGATGGGCCAGTTGACAGGCGGCGTCGCCCACGACTTCAACAATTTGCTGACGCCGATTGTCGGCAGTCTCGACCTGCTCCAGCGCCGCGGCCTGGGTGGCGAGCGCGAGCAGCGTTTGATCGACGGCGCTCTGCAATCTGCGGAACGTGCCAAGACGCTGGTGCAGCGCCTGCTCGCCTTTGCTCGTCGCCAACCGTTGCAGCCGCGGCCGGTGGATGTCGGCCGGCTGGTGCAGGGGATGGCGGACCTGTTGTCCAGCACCACCGGGCCCCAAGTGCGGGTGACGGTCGATGTGGCCCCCGACCTGCCGCCGGCCAAGGCCGACCCGAACCAGCTGGAAATGGCATTGCTGAACCTGGGCGTGAATGCGCGCGACGCCATGCCGGAAGGTGGGGCCTTGCGGATCAGTGCCACCGAGGAGCGGGTAGGGGCTGCCGGCAGGGAGCTGAAGGCGGGCAATTACGTCCGGCTGTCCGTCGCCGATACCGGCACCGGCATGGACGAAGCGACGCTGGCCCGCGCGATCGAGCCGTTTTTTTCGACCAAGGGTATCGGCAAGGGCACGGGACTTGGCCTTTCGATGGCGCACGGCCTTGCGGCGCAACTCGGCGGCACACTCCGGATCAAGAGCCAGCCGGGTGTCGGCACCAATATCGAACTATGGCTCCCGGTCAGCCCCGCCGCGCCGGCCGAGGTGGTCGATCGTCCGCGGCTGGCTGAGGTCGACGGCAAGAAACGGATCGCCCTGCTGGTCGATGATGAGGAGATCGTGCGCGCCAGCACCGCCGACATGCTGAGCGACCTTGGGTATCGCGTGCAGGAAGCAGAGAATGCGGAAGCGGCCTTGGCGCTGATTCGGGCGGGAAGCCGGCCCGATGTGCTGGTCAGCGATCATCTGATGCCGGGGATGACCGGTGTGGACCTGATTCGCGAAGCGCGCGAGCTGCTGCCCGATCTCCCGGCGCTGATCGTTTCGGGTTATGCGGAGGCCGACGGTCTCGCGCCCGACCTGCCGCGGCTGACCAAGCCGTTTCGACGCGACGATCTTGCCGCGAAGCTCGGGCAAGTGGATGAAATGGCTGCCAGTTAGCCCGATCGGCGCGTCGCTCCGCCGGACCGACGCGGTTCATTATCAGTCTTCACCAAGGTATGATGCGCACCCGCAGGGGTGACTCAGGGCGCGAGATGGGCCAAGGGCGGCCCAAGGTTCGCTGTCGAAAGCGCTTATCTTGCAATCAGTTGCGTTTCCATTGCCGCGTACTTGGCTGTTTGCCGGTGGTGCCACTCTGGCGCTGGCGGCGTTTGCCCAGCCGGCGTCGGCCCAGCTCGCATCGCCTCCTCCTGAGCGGCCGAGCTGTCCGCCCGAAGGCCCATCGGTCGCGCCGCCGCCGCCGCCCGGCGCCGACCTGCCGGAGGTCGAGCCCATCGTCTGCCAGGACGAATTGGCGCGCGAGGTCCCTCCGCTCGGGCCCGACGACCCCGCCTTGTCCCAGCCGCTGGAAAGCGTTGCCGACTTCGAAGCGCGTCTGCGCGAGCAGGACGGCGCCGGGGCAGGCGTCGCCCCGACCGCCGATCCCGAGCTTGCCGAACCGCTTCCGCCGCTCGACCAGTTCGATGTGCGCGAAGTCGAGCTGGCCCAACCCGATCCCGCCGAAGCGGTGGCCGAACTGCGCTACGCGACCCGGGTCGAAGGCCTCGAGGCCGCGGATGCCGCGACCGAAACCGCGCTGCTCGACCAGTTCAACGACCTGTCGGCGCTCGAGGAGGGCGATGGCAAGGCGGCCAACGAGGCCATGCTGTCGGCGCGGTTGGCCGAGGACAGCAAACTTGTCCAGCGCATCCTCCAGGCGGAAGGCTGGTACGATGCGGCCGTGCAGACCCGGATCGACCGCTCGACGGCCGAGGACGGCCAGCCGGTGACCGCCGTGCTGCTGGTGTCGCCGGGCGAGCGCTACCGCATCGGCACCATCGCGGTGCAGGCGGACCCGACCACGCCGCCCGAACTCATCGGCAAGAACCTTGCCCTGCAGGTCGGCGAGCCGATCGTGGCTCAGCGCATCCAGGGTGCGGAAGCCAATGTCGCCGTGGTCCTGCCGCAAGAGGGCTATCCATTCGCGACCGTGGGCCAGCGCGACGTGCTGCTCGACCCCGAAACTTACCTTGGCGATTATACGCTGCCGGTGACCGTCGGCCCGCGCGCGCGCTTCGGCGGCTTTCGAACGACCGGCGATCTGGCGTTCGACGCGCGGCATGTGGAGGTGCTTGCCCGGTTCGATCGCGGGGAACTGTACGACAGCCGCGATGTCGATGATCTCCGGCAGGCGCTGGTCGCCACCGGTCTGTTCAGCACGGTGGCGGTGGAGCCGGAGCGCACCGGCCAGGTCAATCCGGATGGGACGGAGAACGTCACCATGCTGGTGACCCAGGACGCCGGCCCGCCGCGCACGCTGGCCGCGAGTGCCGGCTATGGCACGGGACAGGGCTTCCGAGTCGAGAGCAGCTGGACCCACCGCAACCTGTTTCCGCCCGAGGGCGCGCTGGTCGCGTCGGCGGTGGCGGGTACGCAGGAACAGGGCGCCAGCGTTATCTTCCGCCGCTCAAACGCGGGCAAGCGCGACCGCACCTTGCAGGCCGGCATAGAGGCCTTGCGCAGCCGCTACGAGGCTTTCAACGCGCTGACCGGTCGCATCTTTGCGCGGTTGAGCTACGACAGCACGCCAATCTGGCGCAAAACGCTGACCTGGGGGCTGGGCGCCGAAGTGCTCGGCACGGTCGAGGAAGACTTTGACTTTGCCGCTGGCAGGCGGGCCAAGCGCAAATTCCTGATCGGCGGGTTGAGCGGCCAGCTTGGCTTCGACCGGACGAACAGCCTGCTCGATCCGACCAAGGGCTTCCGGGCCCAGATCCTCGCCCAGCCCGAAGGCGCGCTTAGTGACGGCTTTCGACCGTATCTCCGCAGCCAGCTCGACGGCAGCGCCTATTATCCGGTGGGCGACAGCATCGTCGTTGCCGGGCGGGCGCGCGTCGGCACCACGCTTGGCATCGACCGCTTCGACCTTGCGCCATCGCGCCGCTTTTATGCCGGCGGCGGTGGCTCGGTGCGGGGCTTCGGCTTCCAGCAGCTTGGGCCAAAGGACCCGGACGGGCGGCCGCTCGGGGGGCTTAGCCTGACGGAGGCCGCGGCGGAGGTCCGGTATCGTTTCGGCGACTATGGCGTGGTCGGCTTCGTGGACATGGGCCAGGTCTATGAGGACCGGGTTCCCAACTTCCGCGGGCTTCGGACCGGCGTCGGCGTCGGCGCGCGCTATTACACCAGCTTTGGCCCGTTGCGGGTCGATGTCGCGACGCCGCTTGGCCGCCAGCCGGGCGAAAGCCGCTTCAACATTTACATCTCCATCGGCCAAGCGTTCTAAATGAGCGAGATTGCTGCCCAGCCCGACGCGCATCCGCAGCAAGAGCGGATCGTCGTTCGGCGCCACATCAATTGGCCTGTCCGGATTGCCAAATGGCTCGCAGGGCTGCTGGTCGGCCTGGCCCTGCTCGCCGGGCTACTCGTCGTCGGCATCAACACCGACCCCGGCCGCCGGTTTGTCGCCGACCGGCTTGAGAGCCTGGAGTTCGCGAATGGAATGAAGATCGGGGTCGGGCGGATCGAGGGCTCGCTCTACGGTGCAATGACCATTCGGCGCCTCACCCTCTCCGACCCACGGGGCGTCTTTTTCTCCGCCCCGGTGGTGCGGCTGGACTGGCGGCCGTTCGATTATCTCGACAATCATCTTGATATCCGCAGTCTGGTCGCGCCGACGGCGACGCTGGCACGGCTGCCCGAATTCCGTGCTACCCCACCGAGCGACGCGCCGCTCTTGCCCGATCTCGACATCTCGGTCGGGCGGCTGAGGGTCGACCGGCTGGTCATCGAACGACCGGTCACGGGCGAGCGGCGGGTCGCCTTCATCGATGGCCGCGCGCGGATCGCCGATCGCCGGGCTCAGGTCGCGCTGCAGGCCGCGGCGATCGGCGGCGAGGGCCGCGCCGGCGGCGACCGGCTGACACTGCGGCTTGACGCGGTGCCCGAGCGAAACCGGCTCGCGCTCAACGCCTTCCTCAATGCCCCCGCGAACGGCGTGTTCGCTCGGCTGGCAGGAATATCGGAACCGGCGCGCGTTCGGCTTCAGGGCAGCGGCGACTGGCTCCGCTGGGATGGCCGACTGCTTGCCGATCTCGACAATGCGCCGTTCGCCCGACTAGTCCTGACCGCGCGCGACGGGACGTTCGGCGTCCGCGGTCCGACCCGGGTCGCCCGGCTCGTCGAAGGGCCCACGGCGGCGCTGCTCGGCCCGATCACCAACGTTGCGCTCCAGTCGACCTGGCAAAATCGCCGCGCCGACCTCAATGCCCGGATCGCGAGCGACGCGTTCACGCTGGTCGCCAACGGCGTGGCCGATCTCGGGCGCAATCGCTTCGACGACCTGCGGCTGAACTTCGGGTTCTTGAAGCCGCAGCTGCTGGCGCCGAACCTTGCCGGCCGCGACCTTCGCGCGGTGGTGACGCTGGACGGCGACTTGCGCCGGCCGACGGTGGATTACCGGGTCATGGCCGCCGCGCTGACCTTCAACGACATGGGACTGCGCGGCCTCGACGCACGGGGCATTGCGCGGTTCGACGACGATCAGGTGATCATCCCCATCGCCGCCACTGCCCGCGCCATTACCGGGTTGGACGTCGCGGCCGGTGGAACAATCACCAACGTCCGACTGGACGGCGACCTCGCGGTCGACTGGCCGCGGATCGTATCCGACAATATCCGCATCCGCTCGGACCGGATCGATGCCAAGGCGATCGTGCTCGCCGACGTGGCGCGGGGCCTCTACACCGGGGCGATCGACGGCCGGGTCAACAATTACCGGATCGACAGCGTCGGCATCTTCAACATCGATACCCAGGCCGATGTGAAGACGCTGGCTGATGGCGGGTTCAATCTTGTCGGCCGGGTCCGCGCGCAATCTACGCGCCTTTTCAACGAAGGCGTCCGCAACTTTCTTGGCGGCAATCTCGTCGCATCGAGCGACGTCGCCTATGGCCCGGACGGTGTGATCCGCTTCTCCAGGCTGACGCTTACGGCGCCCCAGCTGCGGGTCACTGACGGCCGCGGCAGCTACGCGCCCGATGGCCGCATCGACCTCCGCGCCACGGGCGTGTCGCGACAATATGGCCCGGTCGGGGTCCAAGTTGCCGGGACCGTCAGCAATCCCCGAGCGATCGTTACGGCCAGCCAGCCGGGATTCGGGTTGGGCATCGCCGGCCTTCAGGCGGAAATCCGCAGCGCCGGCAACGCGTATAACGTCGTGGCCCGGGGGCGCAGCGACTATGGAGATTTCACCGCCGACGTGGCGGTGCAGACCGCGACTGGCCCACTGACCATCGACATCCGCCGTGCCACCCTGGCCGGGATCACCGTGCAGGGAAGGGTCAGGCAGACCCCGGCCGGGCCTTTCGCCGGGCAACTCAACGCGCGCGGGCAGGGGATCGGCGGCGTGGTCCGGCTGGCGGCCGCCGGTCGCTACCAGCAGGCGCTAATCAATCTTCGCGCGCGCAATGCCGTGCTGCCCGCCCCAGCGAACATCGCAGTCGGCGCGGCGATCGTCGATGCGCGGGTGATACTGTACGATCAGCCGGAGATTATCGCGGACGCGCAGCTCGCCCAGGCTTGGGTCGGCGAAACCGACATCGCCGCGCTTCGCACGATCATCAACTATCGCGGCGGGCAGGGCTTTGCGCGAGGGCTGGCGGAGGGCACCTCGGGCGTGCCGTTCCGGGTCGCCTTCAATAGCGAGCTGCGGCCTGACCTATGGCGCGCCGCCCTGCGTGGCCGGGTCAACGGAATCGATGTTCGCACCGACAGCCCGGCGCGGATCATCCCACGCGGGGGCACCTATGAATTGCTGCCCACCCGTCTGGTGCTCGATCAGGGCAGCATTCGCCTGGCGGGAAGCTACGGCCGCGAACTCCGATTGCAGAGCCGGATCGACGGCGTCGACATGACCCTGCTCAACGTCTTCGCCCCGGGCCTTGGCATAGGCGGACGGGCGACCGGCAGCCTCGATTTCGTTCAGGCCGGAAGCGCCTTTCCGCGCCTCGACGCCAGCCTCGCGATCCGGAACTTCACGCGCACGACCGCTGCGTCCGTGAGCCGGCCGCTCGACGTCAACCTCCTTGCCCGCCTTGCTCCGGGCACCGGGTCGCTCAACGCCGTGATGCGCACCCGGGGGACAGTCGTGGGCCGGGTTCAGGCCGCCATCCAGCCACTGGGATCGGGCAGTTGGACGCAACGGATCGCCGGCGCGCCGCTGCGTGGCGGCATCCGCTATGTCGGACCTGCCGACGCCCTTTTCTCGCTGGCGGGCCTTGCGGACCAGAGCCTTAGCGGCCCGCTCGGTGTCGCGGCCGATTTCGGGGGTCGGGTCGAGCGTCCGACGCTCCAGGGCGTCGTGCGCGGGCGCAATCTGACCTACGCGAACGCGACCTACGGCACCCGCTTGACCAACCTGGCGTTGCAGGGTCGCTTCACCGGTGAGCGGCTTCAGATCGATCAGCTGTCCGCGCAGGCGGGCAGCGGCACGGTGACTGGCAACGGCTATGTCAGCCTTGCGGCCGCAAGTGGCTACCCCGCCAATTTCGACCTGTCCCTCAACAATGCCCGCCTCGCGAACAGCGATGCCCTTCGGGTCACAGCGACCGGCAACGTCCGCCTGCTCAAGGCCGCCAACGAAGCGCCCGTCCTGACCGGGACCGTGCGACTTCCGTCCACCCGCTACCAGATCGTGCGGCAAGGCGCGGCGCAGGTACCCGAACTGACCGGTGTCCGGTTCAAGCCGCCGCGGGGCCGTCCCCGGGTCACCGGCGATGCACCGCCCGCGTCCGCCGCGGCCAGCTTTGGCAACGTCCGGCTCGATCTTAATATCGTGGCGGCCGACGAGCTTTACGTCACCGGCATGGGACTGGAGTCCGAATGGGGCGCCGACCTGCGCGTGACCGGCACCAGCCAGAACCCGCGCATCGCCGGGACCATCGACCTCGTGCGCGGCACCCTTGGCTTTGCCGGGCGGTCATTCGAGTTGCGGGAAGGCCGCGTGCGCTTCGCCGGCGGCGGGACCAGCGACGCCACCGTCGCCCTGCGCGCCGAGGAGACGATCGAGGATGTCGACGTGACGGTGAACGTGTCGGGCGCCGCGCTCGACCCACGCATCACCTTCTCCAGCTCTCCCGGACTGCCGCAGGACGAGATCGTCTCGCGCATCCTGTTCGGCAATTCGGTCGGGCAGCTGTCGGCCCTGCAGGCGGTGCAGCTGGCCGCCTCGCTCAACACCTTGCGGGGCTCGGGCGGTGGGTTGAACCCGCTCGGCAAGCTGCGGCAGGTCGCGGGCATCGACCGGCTCCGAATCCTCGGTCCCGATGATACCAGCGGTCGCGGTACGGCGCTGGCGGCGGGCAAGTATATCGGCGACGACATCTATCTGGAGGTCGTGACGGATGCGCGCGGCTTCACTGCTACGCAGCTGGAAGTGACCTTGAGCCGCAGCTTGTCGATCCTCAGCCAGGCGGGCGGGCAGGGCGGGACCAACGTCAATGTTCGCTATCGAAAGACCTATTGATGCGGTCCGCGGTGCTTCTGCTTCTGTTCGCGATCCTCCCGGGCTGCGGAGACCGGCGTAGCTTCGACGAGCGCTATGACGACACCAGCCAGGAAATCGAAAACCGGGCCCGGCAGATCGACCGCAACATCGCGGTTGAACAGAATGTGTCGGACCAGACGAGCGACGACTAGGCCGGGAGGGCTTGCACCTGCGCTACAAATGTAGCATACGCTACAAATGTAGCTGAGAGGTGAGTCGTGCTGAACCGATTGCCGCCGAAGGAACGCCAGATCGTCGACCTCCTCTATCAGGGCGGCGAGATGACCGCAGCGGAGGTTACGGAAGCTCTGCCGCAGCCGCTCAGTGGATCCGCCGTCCGCACGATGCTGCGCCGGCTGGAGGAAAAAGGCGCGGTCCGCAGGACCGACAGCGAGCGCGGATACATTTACAGTCCTGCACTATCTGATCAGGCCGCCCGCAAGTCCGCCCTGTCCGAAGTCGTGCGGGTATTCTTCAACGGGTCACCGACCAGCGCTGCAAGCGCGCTGCTCGGCATGTCCGACCGAATCGACACCGATGAATTGGACGAGCTTGAGAAGCTGATCGCTGAAGCGCGCAAAGCGAAGGAGAGCTGAGGTGGAGTTGCTGATCACCTTCGCCCTGAAGTCGCTGCTGATCGCCGGAGTGACGATGGGCCTTCTGTATCTGATGCGCGGCCGCTCGGCGTCCGAACGCAGCATGGTTGCCCATCTCGGCCTGTTGGCGTTGCTGCTGCTTCCGGTGGGCAGCATGTTCCTGCCGCAGATTGCGCTTCGGGTCCCCTCCCTGGAAGCCGCTACGCCCATCGCGCCCGCAATCGTTCCGAGTGAGGTTGCAGATGCAAGTGCGGGCGCCGTTTCCGCCGCACCCAGCGCGGGCGTCGATCCGCTGGCCCTGTGGCCGCTCTTCTACGGGTTTCCGGCAGCCCTGCTGCTGGCCGTAACCCTGCTCGCCGTGCTGCGGCTGCTCACCTTGCGCGCCAAGGCGTCGGTACTGGTCGAGCCCAGCTGGTTGAGTGCCTTGGCCCATGCCCAGCGCCGGATGAACTTCAAGCATGGCACGGCGCTGCTCACCAGCAGCGAGCTCCGCTCTCCGATCAGCTGGGGCGTGCTTCGCCCGGTGATCCTCCTGAACGACGAGGCGCTCGACGCCCGGCACGAGGCCGAGGCCATCATCGCGCATGAGCTTGCGCACGTCCGGGGGCTCGACTGGGCCAAGCTGCTGCTGGCGCGGATCGTGACCGCCATCTTCTGGTTCAATCCGCTGGTCTGGATGCTGTCACGCGAAGCGCACCAGCTGCGCGAGGAAACCGCCGACGATGCGGTTCTCGCGGCCGACGTCGCCAGCACCGACTATGCCCAGTTGCTGGTCGGCGTCGCCCGGCACGATTCAAAGGGCTTGCTGCTCGGCGCGCATGGCGTTGCTCCCGGCAAGGGCAGCCTTTCGCGCCGCGTTCGGCGGGTGCTCGATTCTACCTTGCCGCGGACCCCGGTGGCCCGTGGCTTTGGCGCCGGCCTGTTCCTCGGCGTTGTCGCCGCAGCCGCTCCGCTCGCGGCCGTCACCCTTACGCCTGAGGTTCAGGTCGCGGCAGAAGATCCGTTCTTGTTGAGCCCGCCCCTCCCGAGCGAATCCCTTCCATCGGTCGTGGCGGAGTCCGTGGCGGGCGCGACTGCGCTGACCGGCGAAGTGGTCTCGGCCCACGTTGCGGCTGCGCTGACCGGAAAGCCCGCGGTCACGCCCGCGCTCGAGCAGGAGCTGGAACGCCGCATCGAGACCCGTATCGCTTATGTGCATCCGCACGCGGTTGCCGACCGGCCGTCGCGGGTCCGTGCCGTAAAGGCCACGGACATCGATAACGCCGTGGAGCTCGCCGTGGCCGGCAAGGCGCTTGGAGTGACCCCGGATTATGCAGCCCGAATCCGCGGTGCGGCCCCGGGCCTGCGGCTCGACGACGGCGACCTGCTCGCGCTCAAGGCCACGGGTGTCACCCCGGAATGGCTCGCGGACATGCGCCGCGCCGGTTATGTTCCGCGAGACGCTGGGGATCTGGCGGGTGCCCGCGCAGTCGGTGTGAGCCCGGCGTTCGTCGCGGAGCTTGGCGCATTGGGTTATCGCGGCATTCCGCTTGACGATCTCACGGCCATGCGCGCCCTTGGCGTGTCCGGTGCCTACATCCGTCGGCTGAAGGCCAATGGCTATTCCGACCTGTCGCCCGAACGGCTCATCGAGTTGCGGGCGCAAGGACTGAACGTCCGGGCGATCAAGCGAGGAAAGCCCGCAGGCGTTCCGAATTGGCTGGGGACCCACCCGCCAGGGGCGCCGGCACCGCCGGTACCACCCGATCCGGACCCTGATCCGGATATGGATCCGGGCGACGACAGCAGCGAATAACCGCACACCGACCGAACCAATCCCATGGAATGCTCGCACCACGCCCGGCCTGGGCGAATGGTGGGGTTTGCCTCGCGAATTTGACGGAGGATGTATCATGAAGCGCACATCTGCTTTGCTCCTCGCGCTGCTGCTGACCTCGTTCAGCATCACCACCACCGGCCTGGCTGCGCAGTTGGGCGATCTTCGCTTCAAGTTGACCGGACAGGGCCACGGACGGGTACAGGTCGCCATCAGCGACGACGGTCCGGGGCGGAACCGTTCCAGCATCGATCTTGCGGCGAGCGCGCTCTCCGGGTTCGATCAGGCAGCGATCGATGGCTTTGTCCCCGCGCCGGTGGGCTTTGCACTGGTGCGGGAAGCCGGGCGCCTGGATTGTGCCGGCATGGGCAAGGCAAACGAAGCCGCGGGCGACTGCCGCTTCACCGCCAGTCGTGCCTTCGCGGACCTCCTCGAGCGGCGCGGTATCGGCCGTCCCACCGAACGGCAGGCGTTCGGCCTGACCATGGTCGGTGCAACGCGCTCATTGCTGGATGCGCTGACCCAGGCCGGCTACCAGACACCGCGGATCGACGATCTTACCGCACTGGCGGAATTGGGCGTCGACCGGGCGTACATCGCCGGCCTTATCCGTAGCGGCTATCGCCCGCCCCGGGTATCTGATCTGATCGCGTTCCGCGCGCTTGATATCACGCCCGCCTATGCCGCCGGCTTCAATCGCGTTTTGTCGCGGAAAATTGCCGCGCAGGACCTGGTTCAGCTCAAGGCGCTCAATATCACTCCGGCCTATGTCGCATCGCTCGGTCGGCTGGGCTACTCTCGTCTCAGCGCCGGCGAGCTGGTTCAGCTCAAGGCGCTGGGCGTCACCCCCGATTACATCGCCGGGTTCCGACGGCTCGGTTTCGGTCGCCTTCCGGTGGACAAGCTGATCGAATTGAAGGCGTTATCCGTCGGCCCGGAAGACCTCGACATCGATTGGCGCCGCGGCGCCGCTGCGACCGACGTGGACGAGCTTACCCGGCTGAAGATTGCGGGCTTGCTGCCGTGATTGGCGGCTCGCCCGATGAATCTTCCCGCTTGCCCCATTCGCGGTTGATGGCCAGCGCGGCGAGCGTGCAGATCACCCCCGACAGAAGGTAGAGGCCCACCGACCACAGCCCCAGCCGGCTCGCCAGGAAGAGGGCGACGAGCGGAGCGAAGCCGGCGCCGATGAACCAGGCTGAGTTCGAGACGATCGCCGCGCCCGTGTATCGGTATTGGGTCGGGAAGTTTCCGTTCACCGCACCTGCCGACTGGCCGAATGCCAGCCCCAGCAAGACGAAGCCGGCGATCATGTAGACGGCTTCCGCGATCGGCCCCGCCGAAAGCAGCTGCGGCGCGAACCCACTATAGGCGCCGATGAGCGCGGCGGACACACCCAGCACCGACCGGCGGCCGACCTTGTCGGCGACGATACCCGACGCAGCGATGGCGCCGACGCAGATCGCCGATCCAAAGGCGGTCAGCAGCAGGAAGCGGACGGGGTCGGCGTCGGTGAACAACTCGACGTAGGACAGGGGAAAGACCGTCACCAGGTGAAACAGCGCAAAGCTCGCCAGCGGGGCGAAGGCGCCAAGCGCGATCGTTCGCCACTGTGCTCGCAGCGTCTCGAACGGCGGCGAAGGCTGCAGCTCGCGGCTTTCGAACAACCGTAGAAATTCCGGCGTCGCGACCAATCGCAGGCGGGCGAACAGCGCCACGACGTTGATGGCCAGCGCGACGAAGAACGGATAGCGCCAGCCCCAGCGGATGAAGTCCTCGGGCGTCAGCAGGAACACGAAATAGGCAAACAGCGCACTGGCGACGAGCAGTCCAAGCGGCGCGCCCAGCTGTGGGATCATCGAATACCAGCCGCGGCGATCCTCCGGTGCATTCAATGCCAGCAGCGATGGCAGGCCGTCCCATGCCCCGCCCAGCGCCACGCCCTGCAGAAGCCGGAAAAAGCCCAGGATCCAGATCACGACCGCGCCGACCTGATCGTAACTTGGCAGCAGGGCGATCGCCATGGTCGACCCGCCCAGCAGGAACAGCGCGATGGTCAGCTTTACGCCGCGCCCGTAATTCTGGTCGACCCAAGTGAAGATCAGGGTGCCGATCGGCCGTCCGATAAAGGCCAGCGAAAACAGCGCGAAGGAATAAAGCGTGCCCGTCAGCGGATCGACGAACGGGAAGATCAGCGACGGAAACACCAACACCGAGGCGAGCGCATAGACGAAGAAGTCGAAGAATTCGCTGGTCCGGCCGATGATCACCCCGATCGCGATCTCGCCCGGACGGATCTGCCCGTGGCGGGCGTTGACCAGCCGGGCATCACGCTCGAGCGGGGTCGAGCTGGAGGCGGAAGCAGGAGCGGTCATCGGCGGTTGTCTCCGGTGGACAGGGGCTATCTTCCCCCGCTCGCGATACGCGCGCAAGGGCCAATTTTTCCGCCTTTGCCGCAAATTTGGGTTGCTGTGCATTGGACAAAATGTCCAATGTTACCGACACTGCGCCCGCACTAGGTGGACCCACATGCTGCAGCGATTCCCTTTATCGGCAAACGGCCTCAAGGCGGCGGTCCTTACCGTCTCGGTCCTGGCGCTCGCCGCTTGCGACCGCGCCGTGCTCAATCCGGCCGGCGACGTCGCGCGGCAGCAACGGGACATCATCTACATCTCCACGGGCCTGATGCTGCTGATCATCATCCCTGTGATGATCCTGATCGTCCTGTTTGCCTGGCGCTATCGCAAGGGGAACGGCGGCACCTACGATCCCGACTTCGATCATTCGACCAGCCTCGAACTGGTGATCTGGTCGGCGCCGCTGCTGATCATCATCATGCTGGGCGCGCTGACATGGTCCAGCACCCACCTCCTCGATCCCTTTCGACCGCTCGACGCGTCGGCGCTCGCGCAGGATGCTGATGCTCCGCGTGAGCCGCCGATGCGGATTCAGGTGGTGTCGATGGACTGGAAGTGGCTGTTCATCTATCCCGAACAGGGCATCGCGACCGTAAACGAACTGGTGCTTCCGGTCGGTCGGCAGGTGCGGTTCGACATCACGTCCACCAACATGATGAGCACGTTTTACGCGCCGACGATGGCGGGCATGATCTACGCGATGCCCGGCATGCAAAGCACGCTGCACGGCATCCTCAACCGTCCGGTTGCGGACGAGGGCCTGTCCGGCATGTACACCGGCGCCGGTTTCGCCAACCACCGGTTCAAGCTGTACGGGGTCGAGCAAGGCCGCTTCGATCAGTGGGTCAACCAGGTCCGCTCTTCTCCGCGCAATCTCGACCTGCCGACCTACATGGCGCTGGTGAAGCCGAGCGAGAAAGTCCCGCCGATGCACTTTGCCTCGGCCAGTCCGGACCTGTTCCGCCGCGTCCTCGAACGCTGCGTCAAGCCTGGTACCCCCTGCATGGGCGACGTGATGCGCCGCGACATGGGACATGGCGGAGGTCACCCGCACGACGTTCGTCCGGGGGCCGGAATGCCGCCGGGACGCGGCTCGGTCCCGCCGGCGGGTGACAAGCCGGAGGGCGCGGTCTTCAAGTCGCCGGAGGAGAAGGGCTCGCAACCTCATTTCACTGCGCCGACCGATCCCAACCAGGCCAAAGGCACGACCGAGCCCGGCGACCCCGCAAACCGCAACATGACTGAACTCAGCCCCTTGCCAACGCCGCTCAAGCCGGCGGCGGCCCGGGCCTGATCGGAGCGCACTGCCCGTGACCATCGAGACCATCGCCAAGATCATCTTCGGCCGGCTGACCTGGGAGTCCTTCCCGCTGTACGACCCGATCGTCCTCGGGGCGTTCATTGGCACTGTCCTCCTTGGCGCGGTCGCGCTGGCGGCCGTCACCAAGTACAAACTGTGGGGCTATCTGTGGCGCGAGTGGTTCACCACCGTCGATCACAAGAAGATCGGCATCATGTATTTCATCCTGGCGGTGGTGATGCTGGTTCGCGGCTTCGCCGATGCGATCATGATGCGCCTTCAACAGGCAATCGCTTTCGGTGCGAACGAGGGTTACCTCAACGCGCACCACTTCGATCAGGTCTTCACCGCGCACGGGACGATCATGATCTTTTTCGTCGCGATTCCGCTGATCGCTGGCGTCATCAATTACGTGATGCCGCTGCAGATCGGCGCCCGGGACGTTGCCTTTCCGTTCCTTAATTCGCTGAGTTTCTGGCTGACCGCGGCGGGCGCCATGCTGATCATGGCCTCGCTGTTCATCGGTGAATTTTCGACCGGCGGCTGGCTCAACTATGTGCCGGTCACCAATCTGGAAAACAGTCCGGGTGTCGGGCCGGACTATTATCTGTGGGCCCTACAGATAGCCGGGGTCGGGACGACATTGTCGGCGATCAACCTGGTGGCGACCATCATCAAGATGCGCGCTCCTGGCATGACCATGATGAAGATGCCGGTCTTCTGCTGGACGGCGCTATGCAGCCAGGTGCTGGCGATCGCCATCTTCCCGGTCCTCACCGGCGCCTTTGCGATGCTGATGCTCGACCGATATCTCGGCATGAATTTCTTTACCAACGACCTTGGTGGAAATCCGATGATGTACTGGAACCTCGTCTGGATCTGGGGTCATCCGGAGGTTTACGTCCTGATCCTGCCGGTGTTCGGCATCTATTCCGAGATCACCTCCACCTTCACCGGCAAGCGTCTGTTCGGCTATTCGTCGATGGTCTACGCGACGGTGGTCATCACCATCCTGTCCTACCTGGTGTGGCTCCACCACTTCTTCACCATGGGGTCCGGCGCCAGCGTCAACAGCTTCTTCGGTATTGCCACGATGGTCATCTCCATCCCAACCGGGGCGAAGATATTCAACTGGCTATTCACCATGTACCGAGGCTCGATCCGGTTCGAGCTACCGATGATGTGGGTGGTCGCGTTCATGCTGACCTTCGTGGTCGGCGGCATGACGGGTGTGCTCCTCGCAGTCCCGCCGGCCGACTTCGTGCTCCACAACTCGCTGTTCCTGGTGGCGCACTTTCATAACGTCATCATCGGCGGAGTCGTGTTCGGCCTGTTCGCAGGAATCGAATATTGGTGGCCCAAGGCGTTCGGCTTCAAGCTCAACCACAAGTGGGGACTGGTGCACTTCTGGGGCTGGGTGCTCGGCTATTGGGTGGCCTGGACGCCGATCTACATCGTTGGGCTGATGGGCACCACGCGGCGGACGCGCTACCTCGAAGATCCGACGCTGCAGCCATGGTTCGTCATTGCGGCGATCGGCGCGGTGATCATTGCCATCGGCATCGCCGGCTTCCTGATGCAGATCTACGTCAGCATCAGGGACCGCGAGCAGCTGAAGGTCGGCAACGATCCGTGGGATGGACGCACGCTGGAATGGTCGACGACCTCGCCTCCGCCACCGTACAACTTCGCCTTCACGCCGGTGGTCCACGATCTGGACGCCTGGTACGACATGAAGAAGCGGGGTTTCCAGCGGCCTGAGGGCGGGTTCCGACCCATCCACATGCCCAAGAACACCGCCAGCGGGATCATCATATCGGCCTTCGCCATGACGCTTGGCTTCGGGATGATCTGGTACATGTGGTGGCTGGCTGCCTTGAGCTTCCTCGGGCTCGTCGCCTACAGCATCTGGCACACGTTCGATTACAATCGCGACTATTACATCCCGGCCGACGAAGTTGAACGGTTCGAGCTCCGCTCGGATCGCTTCACGCCGCAGCCGACGCCGGCGGGAGCGTAACGTGGCCGACAAGTTCGAGAAGAAGATGGCCGAAGAAGCCGCCGCCAATCCAACCTTCTATCTGGGCGAGCAGGACGATCATCATGGTCACGGCGGAAGCCCGACCATGCTGGGCTTCTGGATCTACCTGATGAGCGACGCGCTGATCTTCGCCAGCCTGTTCGCGACCTTTGGCGTGCTGAGCACCAGCTTCGCCGGCGGGCCCACGCCGCGGGACGTGTTCGACCTGAAGCTGGTGGCGCTGAACACCGCGATCCTGCTGGTGTCGTCGATCACCTACGGGATGGGCATGATCGCGATGGAGGAGGGCCGGCAGAAAGCCGTGCAGATGTGGCTGGCCGTCACGGGCCTGCTCGGCGCGGCCTTCGTCGGGGTGGAGCTCTACGAGTTCAATCACTTCTTCCACGAGGGTGCCGTGCCGCAGCGCAGCGGCTATTGGTCGGGGATGTGGACCCTGGTCGGCACCCACGGACTGCACGTCACGGTGGGCGTGATGTGGATCGTTATTTCCATGATCCAGGTCGCCAAGCGCGGTCTGATCCTGGAAAACAAGCGGCGCCTGATGTGCCTGTCGATGTTCTGGCACTTCCTCGACGTGATCTGGATCGGCGTCTTCACCTTTGTCTACCTTATGGGAATGGTGCGATGAGCTCTTCCTCGGACGTCAATGTCGATCCGGAACTGCACAGCCACGGGGACACCATGGGGCATGGATCGAAGCGCAGCTATCTGGTCGGCTTCGCGCTGTCGGTGGTGCTGACCGCCATCCCGTTCTGGCTGGTTATGGCGACCCCCTTGGCCAGTCCAGGCTGGACGGTCGCATTGATTGTTGCCTTCGCGGTGGCCCAAATCCTGGTGCACACCGTCTGCTTCCTGCACGTCAACACGCAGGGTGAAGGCGGCTGGACGCTGGTGGCTTATGTCTTCACTGCGGTAATTTTGTTCATCACCATCGCCGGCTCGCTGTGGATCATGTATCACCTCAACACCAACATGATGCCGGGCATGATGACCGGCACGGTCAGCACCACTCCGTGAGCGAGCGAACGGGCAGGGGGAAGCGGTTCTTCCTCCTCGCCCTGTGCAGCCTGGGGCTGATCCTCTTTACCGGGCTTGGGGTCTGGCAGGTCGAGCGGCGCGCGTGGAAGCTCGATCTGATCGATCGGGTGAACGCCCGCGTCACCGCGCCGCCCCAGCCTGTTCCGCCCCGAAGCAGCTGGGCAGCGCTCGATCCCAGGGATGTCGAATATCGCCGCGTTCGGCTGAGCGGCCGTTTTCTCCATGATCGTGAGACGCTGGTCGATGCGCTCACCGAACTCGGGGCGGGTTCGTGGGTAATTACCCCGCTGGTGACGCCCGGGGGCACTGTCCTCGTTAACCGGGGCTTCGTACCGACCGACCGCCGGTCTGCCGCCAGCCGTGCTGCTGCCCAAGGCAATCGCGTAAGTCAGGTGATCGGGCTTTTGCGCCTGTCGGAGCCGGACGGTCGGTTCCTGCGCCCGAACCAGCCGGCGATGGATCGCTGGTTCTCGCGTGATGTCGGCGCGATCGCCCGCAGACGGGGGTTGGAAGACGTCGCACCATTTTTCGTCGATGCAGATGCCACTCAGAATCCTGGCGGCTTCCCAGTGGGCGGGCTGACCGTGATCCGCTTTCGCAATACGCACCTCATCTATGCGCTGACCTGGTTTGGGCTCGCCGCCCTGTCTTTAGGCGGTCTGGTCCTGCTGCTGAAAAATCCTCATAAGCGGACGTAATGGATACTCCGCTGCTTGCCTTGACCCGCGGACAGCCCGCGGGGCTTCCCGGTCGCTCGCCAAAGGAAGCCGCGGCGGAGAACATGCGGCAGCTGATCCAGCTGCGCTGGCTGGCGGTCGCTGGCCAGCTGGTCGCCATCCTGCTCGCCAGCTACGGTCTGAACGTCGTGCTGCCCGTGGGTGCGATGATGCTGGTGGTTGCGCTGCTCGCGCTTGCCAACCTGCTCTTCACGCTCACGCTGCGTTATTGGGTGGTCCCGGGCGAGCTTTTCCTCGCGCTGCTGCTCGACATGGCGGCGCTGACTGCGCAGCTTTATCTCAGTGGGGGCGCAGGCAACCCCTTCTATTCGCTTTATCTATTGCAGGTCGTGCTGGGGGCGATCTTGCTGCCGCAGCGCATGGCCTGGATCCTGATCGCAGTGGCGGTCGCCTGCTTTGCCTTCATCTCGCAGAACCACCTCCCGCTGCGGCTTCCGCCCCGCATCGGCTCGCTGCCCGCCGATCTCAGGCTGATCGGCGAGGGTATCAGCTTCGCGATGGTGGCGACTTTGCTGGCCTTGTTCATGGGCCGCATCAGCCGCAACCTTCGCGCCCGCGATGATTATGTGACGGAACTCCGCCAGCGCACGCTGGAGGAAGACGGCATCGTGAGGATGGGGCTTTTCGCCAGCGGCGCGGCGCATGAACTCGGCACGCCGCTTTCGACCCTGTCGGTGCTGGTCGCTGACTGGATGAAGAATCCGGCGTTCGCCGCCGACCCGGCCATGCGGGAGGAACTCCGCGACGCGCAGGCGGAGCTTGCGCGATGCAAGGACATCGTCTCGAACATCCTCCACTCCGCCGGCACCGATCGCGGCGAGGCGATGGCCTCCGCTCCCGCCGATCAACTGCTGCGCGCAATCACGGAAGAATGGCAGTCGTCGCAGCCCTCCGTCGCCTTCGCCTACGAACCGATATCCATCGACGGCATTCGGATCGCGGCGGAACCGGCCTTGCGGCAGGCGATCTTCAACATGCTCGACAACGCGGCCGAGGTCTCACCCGTGGGAAGTAAGCTGCGTGCGGAAGTCGAGGACGACCGCCTGGCGGTTGCCGTTCTCGATTGGGGACCCGGTTTTCCCCCTGAGCAACTGCGGGACGTTGGTCGCATCTATCAATCGAGCAAGGGCGCGGGCCACGGCGTTGGCCTGTTCCTGGCCGCGAATGTGGCGCGGCGTCTCGGCGGCACCCTGGAGGCCAGCAATCGCGTTGGTGGGGGAGCGGTCGTTCGCCTGCTGCTCCCCCTGACGTCCGTCGCCAATCGGAGAAACAATGGCTGAAGACGAGCTCAAGCGCTTGCTGATTGTGGAGGACGACCAGTCCTTCGCCCGCACCCTGGCGCGTTCATTCGAGCGGCGCGGATACGATGTGCGGGTCGCGCACAATCCGGCTGAATTGGACCGACTGCTCGCCGAGGACGATGCCGATTACGCAGTCGTCGATCTCAAGCTGGAAACTCAGTCCGGCCTGCCCTGCGTTCAGCGCCTCCACGCAGAGAATCCGAATATGCGGATCGTCGTCCTGACGGGCTATGCCAGCATTTCAACCGCAATCGAGGCGATCAAATTGGGTGCCTCGCACTATCTTCCCAAGCCCTCCAATACCGACGACATCGAGGCGGCGTTTGGCCGCGCGGAAGGCGACGCGGCCGTGCCGGTGAGCCGGCAGCCGAGTTCGCTCAAGACCTGGGAATGGGAACGGATCAACCAGACGTTGGCTGACACTAATTTCAACATTTCCGAAACCGCCCGCCGCCTCGGCCTCCATCGGCGGACGCTGGCGCGGAAGCTGGAGAAGCGGCCGCTCAAATAGGCGCCAGGACCGTTCGACCGCCTTGGAATGGCGGGGCAGGCAACTGGTCGCAGCAATCATGGCTTTCGAAAATCACGGCAGTCGCTAGGGGAGCCGCAATCTCCGTTGAACCTTTCCCCTCATTGTTCGGTTGACTCGCCAAGTGAATTCTCGCCGCTACCTTTTGCCGGCCCTGATCCTGGCTGTCGGTCTCATCGCGTCCATCCTGATCGCCTGGCAACTGGCGCGGACCGAGGAGCGGCGCAGTGCGCTGCGTTTCGACAATGCCGCGGCGGGCGCGGAGTCGGCTGTCGCCAACAAGGTCGCGATGCAATTGGCGACCTTGCGCGGGCTGGAAGGGCTGATCGCCGCATCGGGCGAAGTGACGGAGGACGAGTTTCGCCGCTATGGCGAGCGCCTTCGACTCTCCACGGTGCAGGAGGGGGTGCTCGGAGTCGGCTTTGCCGAAGCTGGCGTTGAGGGCAGACCGATCGCCGGTCAGCAACCCACGACGGCCGGGCTAACGTCGTCGATCCGCCTTCTTTATCCGCTGGATGCCCGAAACCGCGCGGCATTGGGCGTGGACATGCTGAGCGAGCAGACCCGCCGCGAAGCGATGCTTCGGGCATGGAATAGCGGCGAGCCGGCCCTTTCCGCGATGGTCCGACTGGTCCAGGAAATCGACCGCAACAAACAACCCGGCGTGCTGCTGTACATGCCGATGCGCGGTGCGGACGGTGAGCTTCGCGGTTGGGTCTACAGCCCGTTGCGCGGTTACGATCTGTTCGGAACGATCTTCAACCGGCCAGAATTCGCAGGTTTGTACATTTCCGTTTTCGATCGGCCAAACGCCGGTGGGAACCAGCTTTACGCCAATGGCCCGGCACCGACCGAGCCGCGCCATGCCAAGCAAATCCTGGTGCCCGTTGGTGGGCGCCAATTGGCGCTACGCCTGGCAAGCACGGACACATTCGAGCGCGGGTCGCCCTTGACGCTGCCGCTGCTGGTGGGCGTGCTGGGCGCATTGATCACATGCCTGCTGGCGGCTCTGGCATTGCAGCAGCAGCGCAAGGTGGCGGAGATCGAGGATAGGGTTCGCAGCGCGACCGCGGAACTGACCGCCACCAATGCCCGGCTTCGTAACGAAATCACCGCCCGTGGCGAGGCGGAAGCGCAATTGCATCAGGCTCAGAAGATGGAAGCGGTTGGCCAGCTGACAGGCGGCATCGCGCATGATTTCAACAACATGCTGGCGATCGTGATCGGCAGCCTCGACTTTGCTCGACATGTCGACGATCCAGGGCGCATCAAGCGGCTGGTCGAACAGGCGCTGAAGGGCGCGACCAAGGCGGCCGAGCTGACCCATCGTTTGCTCGCCTTTTCTCGACGGCAGAACCTCGTTCCGTCCGTGATCGACCCCAACGCGCTGGTCGCCGACATGTCGGAACTGATCCGGCGCACGATCGGCGGAGCAATCCGCTTCGATACCGAGCTCGTCGACGACGCGTGGCCGATCTTCGCGGACGCATCCCAGGTGGAAAGCGCGATCCTCAACCTCGCGGTCAACGCTCGCGACGCGATGGAAGACGGCGGCAGGCTGACCATCGAAACCGCCAATTGCGAACTCGATGAGGTTTACGCCCGATCCCGCCAGGACGTGACGCCCGGCGATTATGTTCTGATCGCGGTGTCGGATACGGGCGTCGGCATGAGCCCCGAGGTCCGCGCCCGGGTGCTGGAGCCGTTCTTCACCACCAAGGAAGTCGGCAAGGGCACCGGCCTTGGCCTCAGTCAGGTCTTCGGCTTCGTGAAGCAGTCGGGTGGCCACCTGTCGATCTATTCGGAACCGGGGCGCGGCACGACCATCAAGCTGTATCTGCCGCGCCATGAAGGTGTCGCTGGCATCGACCAGGAGCCGTCGGTGCAAACGCCGGCGGCGCTGCCCAAGGGCCGCCCGGACGAACTGATCCTAGCCGTGGAAGACGAAGAGGACGTTCGTTTGATGAGCGTCGACGCGTTGCGCGATCTGGGATACACGGTAGTCCATGCGTCCGATGGCGCGGCGGCCCTCCGCTACCTAGAGGCCAACTCGGGCGTACGGCTTGTCTTCACCGATATCGTCATGCCCGAGATGGATGGGGCCGAACTCGCCTCGGTCATTCGTGAACGCTATCCGGACATCCGCCTGCTGTTCACCACCGGCTACGCTCGCGGGGCGATCGGCCGCGACGGGCGGCTGCCAGCCGGAGTGGATCTCATCGCCAAGCCGTTCACTATCTCACAGTTGGCGACCAAGATCCGCGCGGTGCTCGATGCGCCGGCCGACTCCACTCCGCCGGCCATCCGCTGACGGCTCATCTTCTGTTCACTGGCGGATGGGGTAACAGCCGCCGAATGACCCGTCGCACCGCGTACCTCCTTTCCGCAGCCGCATTTTTCTTCGCTACCCCAGCTTCCGCGCAGGAACAGCAGCCAGGCGGCACGCCCGAGCCGACGGAAGGCGCTTCATCCGATCCTGCGGAAGGGGTCGATGAGGAGGATATCGAGGAGATCACGGTGGTCGCCCGGCGGGATCCCACCGCCGTAATCGGCGACATTCCGCCGGAAAACCAGCTCAGCTCACGGGATATCCGGGCCTATGGCTCCAGTTCGGTGGCCGAACTGCTGGATGCGCTGGCGCCCCAGCTTGGCAGCAGTCGCGGTCGGGGAGGGGGTGGCCAGCCGGTCGTCCTTTTGAACGGGCGCCGTATCTCCGGCTTCCGAGAGGTGCGCGACTTGCCGCCGGAAGCCATTCTCCGGCTCGACATCCTGCCGGAGGAAGTGGCGCTGAAGTACGGCTACCGGGCCGACCAGCGGGTGGTGAACATCGTCCTGCGCCCGCGCTTCCGCTCCACCACCATCCGGGTCGAGGGCCGCGTTCCGACAGCGGGCGGCAGCGTGCGCGGTGAATATGACTATACGGTTCTGGCGATCGGCGAAAACAGCCGGACGACGCTCAACGCTCGCGCCGAAGGGTCTACTGCACTGACGGAGGACGAGCGCGATATTCGGTTCGACGCCACAGCTGGTGGGTCGGACCCGCGGCCATTCCGGACCCTGGAAGGCTCCCGCCGGCTTGCGCGCTTCGGCGCGAACCACAATCGCACCTTGTTCGGTGACGTCAGTTCGACCTTCGATGCCCAGATAGAACGGACGGTGGGCCGGTCTTTGCTCGATCCGTCCCTGCTGGTCTCGCGCGACCCACTCCAGCGCGATACCGACACCCTGTCCGGTCGGCTGGGTATCGCCTTGAACGGACAGAAGGCACGTTGGCGCTGGTCGCTTACGGGCGGCTACGATCTCGCGCGTTCCATCACGGAAACTGATCGCGAGGACGTTCTGCTGCTGACAGCGTACGAGGATCGGGCGCTCACGGTCTCGTCGAACGGCAATCTCGATCTGGTTCTCAATGGTCTGTTGCTCGATCTGCCAGCGGGCCGGGCGACCGCGACTGTGCGGCTTGGGGCGGAGATGCGCGATCTCGACAGCCGCGTTCGCCGCGACGGGAGAGTGCGTGAAACCGATCTCGGCCGGGATCGCGGCAGCGCTGCGCTGAACGTCGATCTGCCGGTTGCCAAGCGCAATGGCCCCCTGGGCGCGATCGGCAATCTCACCCTCAACGCCAATGCCGAGGTTGAACAGCTCAGCGATTTCGGCACCCTCACCACGGTCGGCGCAGGCTTGTTCTGGTCTCCCGTCGAACGGCTCAACCTCATTGCCAGCTGGACCCGCGAGGAAGGCTCACCCAGCCTCAACCAGCTCGGCGATCCGGTTCTGGTGACGCGGGGCAGCCGCGTCTTCGACTTCATCCGTGGTGAGACGGTATCGGTGGAGGCCCGGACCGGGGGCAACGAAGACCTGCTCGCCGATCGCCGCCGGGTCCTGAAGCTTGGGGGTTCATGGCAGCCGCTGGAGGAAGTCGACCTCAATCTTCGCGCGGATTACGTCCGCACCCGCATCGCCAATCCGATCAGCGGCTTTCCGGCCATAACGGAAGCGATCGCCGACGCTTTCCCGGACCGCTTCCGGCGCGATGCGGACGGAAACCTCACCCGTGTCGACCTCCGCCCGGTCAATTTCGACAGCTCAGCTCGCGATGAGCTGCGCTGGGGCTTCAACTATACCAAGCCGCTGACCTCCGCCCGGCCGCCGCAATCGGTGCTCGCCCAGCTGCGGGGCCAGTTCGGCGGACAGCGCAGGCCTGGGGCAGGTGGGCAGGCGGGTGAGGGCGGTCCACGTCCCGGTGCCGGTGGACCGCCGCCAGGTGGCTTCGGCGGCCGTCGCGGCGGTGGCCGCGGCAATTGGCGGCAGGGCGGCCGACTGACCTTTTCGCTCTATCATACATGGACGCTCAAGGACGAAGTCCGCATCGCGCCCGATCTGCCGACGCTCGACTATCTGGGCGGCGATGTGATCGAAGGCGGTTTTCGTCCGCGTCACAAGCTGGAAGGGGACCTTGGCTGGTTCAACAACGGCCTGGGCGCGCGGCTGTCCGGGAATTGGCAGAACGGCGGCGAGGTTGGCAGCGGCGAGGGCACGCTCGACTTCGCGCCACTAGCCAAATTTAATCTCAATCTGTTCGCCAATCTGGGCGAACGATGGGAACTCGTCGCCAAGCACCCGTGGCTCCGCGGGACGCAGTTGCGGCTCGGCGTGCAGAACATCTTCGACGCCAAGCAGCGGGTCCGCGACATCGATCGCGACGTGCCGGTGAATTATCAGCCCGACCTGCTCGACCCGCTGGGCCGGACTGTCTCCATCAGCATCCGCAAGCAGTTTCTTCCGCCGCCCGGTTTCTACCGGCGGGACCGGGCTGGCGGCGGCGGGAGAGACTGAGCGGTCAAAGCGACGACGGTGACCATGTCCCGCCTACCCCTCGCTTTTTCCCTTCGTTCGATGCGGACACCCCGGCCAGCAGCACGGACGACGCTTGCCTTCGCTCAGGCTTTCGATCCCCCATGCGATCCTCTTCGATCGGGTCGCGGTCTGCTTTGCTGAGCAAATCCAGCAGATCCACTCATTCCGCGCGAGAGGGGTGATATCCTGCCAGGTTTCAAGCGCGGCGGGTTGCGCGACCAGTGCCGCCGCGAAATCCACCGGCAGTTCGTGCAGCACTCCGCCAGGGATACTGGAAACGTCGGCCACCGATTTCCCATCTCAAACGCAGCAGCGTCCACGCCCGCCGCTCGTCAGATCCCAGGGGATAATTCAGAATAGGGTCCGAATGAAGATACGTTGGTCGACGGATCCGTTTACCGCCGTGGCTTCTCGAATTTCAGCGTCATGCGATCGCTCTCGCCGATCGCCAGATATTTCGCGCGATCCGTGTCGCCCAGCCGAAGGGTTGGCGGCAGGGTCCACACGCCTTCTGGATGGTCTGCCGTGTCGCGCGGGTTGGCATTGATCTCGCTCGAACCGACAAAGCGGAAGCCGGCTGCCTCGGCCAGGCGGCGGACGGTCGAAACCTTGAGATAGCCGCTGGTCTTCTCACGCGCGGCGTCGGCATTCTCCGGCAGGCGATGATCGACAATGCCCAGCGTGCCGCCGGGTTTCAGCATGTCGTACATCTGCTTGAACGCCAGATCGGCATAGGGCTCATCCCCCATCGCCCAGTTATGGACGTTGCGGAAGGTCAGCACCACGTCGGCGCTGCCCGCCGGCACGCCTTGCTCGCCGGCCGCGCGAACGGGAAAGACCCCGGTTCGTGCCGATCCGTAAAGCGCCGAATTGGTTTGCGTGAAGGTCCGGAACGCTTCCAGGCCCCGGGCGGGCGCCGCTGCATAATAGGTCCCACCGCCCCGACTGACATAGGGGACCAGGATTTCACTGTACCAGCCGCGTCCCGGAAAGATCTCGACCACCGTGTCGCTGGGCTTCACGCCGAAGAAGGAAAGGGTGGCAACGGGGTTGCGATAGCGGTCGCGGGCGACATTGGCCGGCGTACGGGTTGGCGCGGCGACCGCGGCCTGCAGAGCGGCTGCGTGTGACGGGATCAGCGTCTGGTCGGCAGAGGTCGCAGCACAAGCGGGAAGGGCGGCGAAGGCGAGCAGGACGGCAAGGCGGCGGATCGGCATATGAAGCTCCCCTGGGTGTTGCGAAGCTGCATGGCGCAGGCCGTCATGGGAGTAAATCCCTAGAGGCAAGCCTCCAGGCGCCCTCGTGGTACCTAGAGGCAAGCCTCTAGGTACGGCTGATCGAAGCCGAACTGCTTGGCCTTTTCCAGCGTGTAGGGCCTGAGGCCCATCGAGCGGTATTCGCCGATGATCTTGCCGTCGCTGCTTTCGTCCAGATATTCGAACTTGAACAGTTCCTGGGTGACGATGACCTCGCCCTCCATGCCGATCACTTCGGTGATATTGGTCGTGCGGCGCGAACCGTCGCGGAGGCGCTTGACCTGGACGATCAGGTCGACCGAATCCGCGATCTGACGACTGATCGCCTCCTTCGGGATCTTGATGTCGCCCATCATCACCATGTTCTCCATACGCGCCAGGCATTCGCGCGGGGAGTTAGAGTGGAGCGTCGCCATCGATCCGTCGTGGCCGGTGTTCATCGCGGCCAGGAGGTCGAAACACTCCTGACCACGGATTTCGCCCAGGATGATCCGGTCGGGACGCATACGCAGGGCGTTGATGACGAGGTCGCGGATTGTGATCGCGCCCTGGCCCTCCAGGTTCGGCGGGCGGGTTTCCAGCGGCAGCCAGTGCGGCTGCTGCAGCCGAAGCTCGGCCGCGTCCTCGATCGTGATGACGCGCTCGCCCGGGTCGATCATCTTCGACAGGGCGTTGAGCATGGTCGTCTTGCCCGATCCCGTACCGCCGGAAATGATGACGTTCATTCGGGCGGCGCCGGCAATCTTCAGTACGGTCGCCATCTTTTCCGACATCGATCCGAACCCGCGCATCATGTCGAGCGTGATCGGCTTTTCGGAGAACTTACGAATGGAGATGGCGGTGCCGCGCAGCGACAGCGGCGGGATGATGACGTTGACGCGGCTGCCGTCCTGCAATCGGGCGTCGGCGAGCGGCGTGGTCTGATCGACCCGGCGGCCGACCTTGTTCACGATCCGCTGCGCGATCTGGAACAGATGCTCTTCGTCGCGGAACTGGATCTGCGCCAGCTCCAGCTTGCCCTTGCGTTCGATGAAGGTCTGCTCGGGGCCGTTCACCATGATGTCGCTCACGGCCGGATCTGCCAGCAGCTCCTCCAGCGGCCCAAGACCCAGAAGCTCGTCGACGAGCACCTTTTCCAGCGCGAACTGCTCACGGCGGTTTAGCGTTATCTTCAGTTCGGCCAGCACTTCTCCGATGATTGGCCGGAACTCCTCGGCCAATTCATCCTTGCCAAGCGTTGCCGCGGCTTCGGGATCGACCCGCTCCAGCAGCCGCGGCAGCACCTGTTCCTTGATACGGTGAACGGACGCTTCGAAGCCTTCGCCCTTGGACGAGGCCGCATCGCCGCTCTGGTTCTGGCGGTGGTTTAGCCGATCCATCGCGCCCATGGCGCTAACGGCGTCGGCGGGGGCGTCGGTTGGCGTCGCCGCGTCGAGGGCTGGCGGTGCTTCGGGCTCCTTGGTTTCCGGCGCACCACTGCCCTTCATCGGACGCGCGACGCCGAAGGCGGGACGCTGTCCGCCACCCATGCCACTGCGCTTGCCGAATGCGTTCATCAGACTTTTTCCACCCGTTCCCGCGGTTTTCAGGCAATGGTGAATACGGCTCAAACTTTACTGAAAAGATAACCAGCTTTGGGCGGGCCCACTGACACGGGAGAGTCTCTGGTGATCATCAGCTTGCTGGCAACGGCCACGCTTCAGGTTCATCCGATCGTGATGCCCGACTGGCTGAGCGGCTTTTGGACTCAATCATCGGCGAACGGCTGGACCGAGGAGTGGTGGAGCCCACCGCGCGCCGGTCTTATGCTTGGCGCCGGCCGGCGCGGAAAGGGCGATACGCTCGGCTTCTTTGAACATATGCGGATCGAACGCACGACGGCCGGGCTGCGTCTATGTGCCTTGCCCAAGGGGCAGGCAGGTGGCTGCTTTGTCGCTGCTGCGCAGGGCGAGCGCAGCATCACCTTCGAAAACCGCGCCCACGATTATCCGCAGCGCATCCGTTATTGGCGTGAAGGAGCGGAACTGCGGGCGGAAGTCAGTCTCGCAGACGGCACCCAGAAGCAGAGCTGGACCTTCCGGCCCGCTGCGAAATAGCCAGGGCCTACGCCTCGGCGCTTTCTGCCAGCACAGTCAGACCCTTGTCGCCGACTTCCGCGAACCCGCCGCTGACCCGGATACGCTCCGGCTGGGCACCGGCCGTGCGATACACCGACAAATAGCCGTCGCGCAGGGTGGTCATGAAGGGCGCGTGGCCGGCCATGACGCCGAACTCGCCTTCGACGCCGGGCACGACGACCATGTGGACGTCGGCGGACAGGACCTGCCGTTCGGGCGTGACCAGTTCAAAGCGCAGCTCAGCCATTCTTCATCTCCAGGGCGGCGTCGAATGCTCGCGTCGCCGTCTCGAACTTGTCCCGGCAGCCGGGATTGCAGAAACCGACCACCGCGCCCTTGTAGATCATCAACGAGTCCGGACTGACCGGCTCGCCCGACCAGGGGCAACTCTCGTTGATCGCATCTTCCCGGCGCGGATGGTCCGCCATTGCAGGATCAGGCCGCGTCGGCCGCCATCTTCTCGGCCTTGGCCACCGCTTCCTCGATGCCGCCGACCATGTAGAAGGCCGATTCCGGCAGATGGTCGTACTCGCCGCTGACGACCGCCTTGAACGAGCGAACCGTGTCCTCGACCTGGACGAACTTGCCCGGAATGCCGGTGAAGACCTCGGCGACGTGGAAGGGCTGCGACAAAAAACGCTGGATCTTGCGAGCGCGCGAGACGACCAGCTTATCCTCTTCCGACAGCTCGTCCATGCCCAGGATGGCGATGATGTCCTGCAGCGACTTGTACTTCTGCAGCACTTCCTGGACCGCGCGGGCGGTCTCGTAGTGCTCCTGGCCAACGACGGCCGGGGTCAGAACACGGCTGACGGAGTCGAGCGGGTCGACCGCCGGGTAGATGCCCAGTTCGGAGATCGCGCGGCTCAGCGTGGTCGTCGCGTCAAGGTGCGCGAACGAGGTTGCCGGAGCCGGGTCGGTCAAGTCGTCGGCCGGCACGTAGATCGCCTGCACCGAAGTGATCGACCCCTTGTTGGTGGAGGTGATCCGCTCCTGCAGCTGGCCCATGTCGGTCGACAGCGTCGGCTGGTAACCCACGGCCGAAGGAATACGGCCTAGCAGCGCGGACACTTCCGAACCCGCCTGGGTGAAGCGGAAGATGTTGTCGACGAAGAAGAGCACGTCCTGGCCCTCCTGGTCGCGGAAATACTCGGCCTGGGTCAGGCCGGACAGGGCGACGCGGGCGCGGGCTCCCGGCGGCTCGTTCATCTGGCCGAACACCAGCGCCACCTTGGAGCCTTCCGGGGTCGGGTTGCCGTCGGCGTCCTTGGCGATGACGCCCGCGTCAAGGAACTCGTGGTAAAGGTCGTTGCCTTCACGGGTCCGCTCGCCGACGCCGGCGAAGACGGACACGCCGCCGTGGCCCTTCGCGATGTTGTTGATCAACTCCTGGATCAGCACGGTCTTGCCGACGCCGGCGCCGCCGAACAGGCCGATCTTGCCGCCCTTGGCGTAGGGCGCGAGGAGGTCGATGACCTTGATGCCGGTGACGAGGATGCTCGCTTCGGTCGACTGGTCGACAAAGGCCGGAGCCTCGGCGTGGATCGGCGCCATCATGTCGCTGCCGATCGGGCCACGCTCGTCGATCGGTTCACCGATGACGTTCATGATCCGGCCGAGCGTCTTGGGTCCGACCGGGACCTGGATTTGCGATCCGGTGGCACGCACCGACTGGCCGCGGGTCAGGCCGTCCGTTGAATCCATGGCGATCGTGCGGACCACGTTCTCGCCCAGATGCTGCGCAACCTCCAGGACCAGGCGGTTGCCGCCATTGTCCGTCTCCAGCGCGGAGAGGATGGCAGGCAGCTCGCCGTCGAAAGAAACGTCGACGACGGCGCCGATGACCTGCGCGACGCGGCCGGTCAGGTTGCTGGTCGTGCCCGTGGCCGGGCGGTCGATGGTGTCAGCGGCGGTGGCCATGTTCTTGTCCTTGCCTTGCTTGGTTTCTTAGAGCGCTTCGGCGCCCGAGATGATTTCAACGAGTTCGGTGGTGATCGCCGCCTGGCGTTGGCGATTGTACTGGATTGACAGCCGGTTGATCATGTCACCCGCGTTGCGGGTGGCGTTGTCCATGGCGGTCATTTGCGAGCCGTAAAATCCAGCCTGATTCTCCAGCAGCGCGCGATAGATTTGGATCGTCACATTCTTGGGTAGCAGTTCGGCGAGGATCGCCTCCTCGTCCGGCTCATATTCCACTGCTGCGGCGGAGACCGGCGAACCCGCGTCGTTGGCAGCGGCGGGCTTGACCGGAATGATCTGCTCGACCGTCGGCTCCTGCGCCAGGACCGACTTGAAGTTCGAGTATGCGAGATGGGCAACGTCGAAATCGCCCGCGTCGAACCGACGCATAACCTCGGCGGCGATCGCTTGTGCGTCGCTGTAGGCCGGGTTCTTCATTTCGGACGTGTCGTGTTGCCCGGCGATCAGGCCGGGGAAGAACCGGTTGAGGACAGGACGGCTCTTGCGCCCGACGATCAGGAAGCGGACTTCCTTGCCCTGCCCGATCAGTTCGTCAGCCCGGCGGCGTACGGCCCGAACGATATTGGTGTTGAACGCGCCCGCCAGACCACGATCGCTCGACGCGACCACGATAAGGTGCCGCTGATCGCTACCGGTGCCGGCAATCAATTTCGGCGACTGGGGACCGACGGTGACGCGCGAAGCGAGACTGGCCACGACATCGCTCAGCCGTTGCGAGTAGGGGCGGCCGGACTCGGCGTTCGATTGCGCACGGCGCAGCTTCGCTGCGGCGACCATCTTCATCGCCTTGGTGATCTTCTGCGTCGACTTCACCGAGCCGATGCGGATCTTGAGGGCCTTGAGGCTCGCCATGGTCGGTTAGTCGCCTTTGAGCTTACGCGAACTGCTTGCCGAAGTCGGTCAGGGCGGACTTCAGCGCAGCGGCGGTCTCGTCATCGAGCGCCTTGGTGTCACGGATCTTGGCCAACACGTCCGGCTTCTCAGAGCGCAGGAAGCTCAGCATCGCAGCTTCGTACCGAGTTACGTCGCGCGTCTCGACGCTGTCGAGAAAGCCCTGCGTCCCCGCATAGATGGAGGCGACTTGCTCCTCGATCGGCATCGGCTGATACTGCGGCTGCTTTAGCAGTTCGGTCAGCCGCGCGCCGCGGGCCAGCAGCTTCTGGGTCGAGGCATCGAGGTCCGACCCGAACTGCGCGAACGCGGCCATCTCGCGATACTGCGCCAGCTCCAGCTTGATCGAACCGGCGACCTTCTTCATCGCCTTGGTCTGCGCGGCCGAGCCGACGCGGCTGACCGAAAGGCCGACGTTGATAGCCGGACGAATGCCTTGGTAGAACAAATCTGTCTCGAGGAAGATCTGGCCGTCGGTGATCGAGATGACGTTGGTCGGGATGTAGGCCGACACGTCGCCCGCCTGCGTCTCAATGACCGGCAGCGCGGTCAGCGAGCCATTGCCATTCGCGTCGTTCATCTTGGCCGCACGCTCGAGCAGGCGGCTGTGGAGATAGAAGACGTCGCCCGGATAAGCTTCACGGCCCGGCGGACGGCGCAGGAGCAGCGACATCTGGCGGTAGGCGACAGCCTGCTTCGACAGGTCGTCATAGACGATCACGGCGTGCATGCCGTTGTCGCGGAAATATTCGCCCATTGCGCAGCCGGTGTACGGCGCGAGAAACTGGAGAGGGGCCGGCTCCGAGGCGGTCGCGGCGACGACAATGGAATATTCCATCGCGCCATTTTCTTCGAGAGCGCGCACAATCTGCGCAACCGTCGAGCGCTTCTGACCGACGGCAACGTAGATGCAATAAAGCTTCTGGCTCTCATCGTCGCCCTGGTTGGCGGCCTTCTGATTGATGAAGGTGTCGAGCGCTACGGCCGTCTTGCCCGTCTGGCGATCGCCAATGATCAGCTCGCGTTGTCCGCGACCGACAGGTACCAGCGCGTCGAGCGCCTTGAGACCGGTCTGCACCGGCTCGTGCACAGACTTGCGCGGGATGATGCCGGGTGCCTTGACCTCGACGCGGCTGCGCTTCTCGGCCACGATCGGGCCCTTGCCGTCGATCGGATTGCCAAGCGCGTCGACGACGCGGCCGAGCAGACCCTTGCCGACGGGCACGTCCACGATGGTGCCGGTGCGCTTGGCCGTCGCGCCTTCCTTGATCTCCGCGTCCGAGCCGAAGATCACGACGCCGACGTTGTCGCTCTCGAGGTTCAGGGCCATGCCCTTGGTGCCGTTCTCGAACTCGACCATTTCGCCGGCCTGGACGTTATCGAGACCGTGGATGCGCGCGATGCCATCGCCGACCGACAGCACCTGGCCGACTTCGGAGACCTGCGCGTCGGCGTCGAAATTCGCGATCTGGTCGCGGATGACGCGGGAGATTTCAGCGGCGCGGATGTCCATGAACTAGCCTTTCATCGCCTGGGCGAGCGTGTTGAGTTTGGTGCGGATGGAAGCATCGATCATCTGGCTGCCGAGCCGGACGACTATGCCGCCGAGAATGGAAGGATCGACGCGGGTGTCGATGTTGATGCTGTTGCCTGCGCGCTCGCCAAGGCGGCTGCGCAGCGCGGCGATCTGGTCATCGTCGAGCGGCCGGGCGCTGATGACTTCTGCGCTGGTCTCGCCCCGATGGTCGGCGGCCAGACGCCCGAACAGCCGGACGATCTCCGGCAGCTGCCCAAGGCGGCCGTTGCGGGCCACTACGCCCAGAAAATTCGCCGTGGTCCGATCAAGCTGCAGCGCGCCGGCGGTAGCGGCGATCGCTTTTCCCGCATTTTCGCGGCCGATCAAGGGAGAGGCGATCACCGCCTTGAGATCGTTCGATTCAGCCAGGGCGCGCTTCAAGGTCTCCAAGCTCGCCGCGACGGCCTCGATCTGGCGCTCGTCGCGAGCGAGATCGAATAGCGCAGACGCATAACGCCCCGCTAGGCTGGCCCGAATGCCGCCGGATGTCTCCACGCGCCCAAAGCTCCATCAAAGATATGCAAAGCGGGGCGAAAACAGCCTTTCGGACCGCTCGCCCCCGCCGAGTTGCCGGGCCGTTAGCAGGGGGTGTTCAGACGCGCAAGCCTTTGGGGTGCTGAGGACCGTCCTCAAACATTCGGTATGGCAGTCGGATGCGAACATCCAGGCCGCCGTCGACCCATTGAAGTTCGAAGGCTCCACCCTGCCCCGCGAGTGCGCGTTGCACCAGCCGATGGCCTGACCCGCTGCCTCCCGAATTGAGAGCCTCGGGCATCGCCGAAAAGCGCTCCACCCACCGCAATTCGAGCACGCCATCGCTGATCACCGCGTCAACCGACACGCTACCGCCGTGGCCAAGAGCCCCATATTTGTTGCTGTTGGTGCTCAGTTCGCCGAGCGCCAAAGCCACCATTCGCACATCGTCTTCCCGCAGGAGCACGTCGGGCAGGTGCCCGATGCGAAGCTCGCACTGCGCACTGAAGGGCTCGGTCAGCCGTTTGATAAGACTATCAAGGCTTGCGACTTCGTCGCTCTTCATCAACAAAGCCTGGGCGGCCCCGAGGCGTTCGAGGCGTATCGCGATCTCCTGTCCGAAGGCAACCCGTTCCGGCGAGCCCTTGGCGGTAGCATGGACCATCGCGCTCACCAGCGCATAGGCGTTCTGCAACCGGTGACGCATTTCGGCCGCCGCCGTCTCCCGAAGTTCGCGGGCACGCACCCGATCGGTGACATCGCGCGACACGGAAATGATGCCCCTAAGCTCGTCCTCGTCTCCCATCAGGGGCGACACGGACACTTCCCACCAGCGCGGCGTTCCCTTGGCCGTCGGGCAATAGGCTTCGAATCTGTGGCTGTGGCCACGCCTTGCACGTTCGACAGCGTCCCGGACGAGATGGGAGGAGTCTTCGGGCCACATATCCCACCAGTTGCGCCCGGCAATGAGAGCGAAATCCTCGATCTCCATTGCGCAGAGACCGTTCCGGTTCATGAAATCAAGTTGCCCGCCAGGTCCGATCAACTTTATGCAATCGAGGCTCTGGTCAAGGATCGCCGCCAGCATGTCGGACGATGCGGCCGCGAAGTGCTGGGCTTCAGCAGGGAGGGCGGGGGTGCGAAGCGATTCATTCGTCTGACCACCATCCAGCATCGTGCGGCCTTAACCATGTTTAAGGCTTGGTGCAAAATCGAGCCGCGGCGTTTATTTATCTGCTTGATCGCGACACGATCGCTTTGAAAGCAAGGTTCGGGATGAAGCAGGCGTTCGGGCATGGCAAGTGGCGTCCATGACTCATAAAAAGCTCGGGCTTAACGCATCATCCTTTGGGCCTCTGTTCGGCAATGTCACGCACCGCTGCTTCGCGGCTGTGGTAGGGCGCGGCTGATGATTAGCGAACAACAGGCCTGGCAAGCATTCGAGGCTCGCGACCGCTCGTTCGACGGCCGCTTCTTCGTGGCCGTCACTACGACACGGATCTATTGCCGGCCGTCCTGTCCAGCACGCAGGCCCAAGCGCGGAAACGTCGCGATCTACTGGCAAGAAGCCGGTGCCCGCGAGGCCGGTTTCCGGCCCTGCTTGCGATGCCGTCCCGACGCGGTGGCGCGGGATGCGGAGGCCGTGGAGCGTGCCTTGACGATCATCGAGCAGACTGAGAAGCCGATCGCACTGGAGGCGCTTGCTGCGACCGTGGGTTATACGCCGACCCATTTCCAAAGATTGTTTACAAGGCTGGTCGGAGTTTCGCCTGCCGCCTATGCCCGCGGGGTCCGTGCCCGCCGGGCGGAAGCAGGACTGGAGATCAGCGATACCGTGACGGATGCCATCTACGAAGCCGGCTTCCAGGCGCCGAGCCGCTTCTATGCGGAGACTGGTGCGCGGTTGGGGATGACGCCCTCGGCATGGCGCGACGGCGGTCGCGGGGTCACCATCCGTTATGCGGAAATCGACACGCCGCTCGGTCCGATGCTCGTTGCGGCCACGGAGCGGGGCATCTGCCGCCTGACCTTCGATGAGGGCGCCGATGCCCTGCGCACCCGCTTCCCCAATGCAATTGTCGAGGCGGGTGGCGAAGCGATGGCAGTGCTGGTCCAGCAAGTGGTGGGGGCAATCCGTAATCCAGTCGCCATGCCGGACCTGCCGCTCGATGTGGCCGGGACCGCTTTCCAGGAGCGGGTCTGGGCGGAACTTCGCAAAATCCCGGCGGGCGAAACGCGCAGCTATGCACAGATTGCCGCCGCGGTCGGCCAGCCCGGCGCCGTCAGGGCGGTTGGCAGTGCCAACGGTGCTAACCCGGTGGCAGTGCTGGTGCCGTGCCACCGCGTGGTTCGCTCCGACGGCAGCCTTGGCGGCTATGCCGGCGGCCTCGACCGCAAGCGCCAGCTCCTGGCATCGGAGATACAGGCAGAGCAGGGGACCTTGTCATTCGCGACTTGACCGAGCCGCTGCCCCTCCTCGCTACCGCCAACCGCGCCATTGCCGCCGCTTGGGAAAACGGTCGGTGGGAGCCGCCGACGCTGCATCCCGACCGCATCGAAGAATATGCGGCCCGCAAGGAAAAGGTGGACAGCATTCCGGGCCGGCATTGGCGAGAGCCGTTCCGCCTGCTGGTGGCGGAACTTGAACAGACGGCGCGCCTCAGCCCGCTCGGGCGAGTCATGGCCAACGGGCAACTCGTCAAGCTGCTGCGCGCCCGCGCTAGGGCGGCGCGCCTGGTCGCTTCCCATCCGGAAATCGGGCAGGTACGGCTGCCGAGGCCGCTGATTATCATGGGGCCGATGCGATCGGGCACGACGCGCCTGCAGCGCTTGCTCGCCTGCGACCCCCGTTTTCTTCATACTCGCCTGTTCGAGACCTTGGAGCCGGTGCCGTTCGGCAGGTCTCCTGATCGCCGGGTTCCGGCATCGGTAGCTCTGTTAGCGTTCCTGAGCCGCGCCAATCCGGCGCTGCAAGCCATCCATCCCAGCTCGCCGACGGCAGCCGAGGAGGAATTCGGGCACCTGAGCTTTTCCTTCCATGGCGCGCAGATGGAGGCGCAATGGAACGTGCCTCGCTTCGCCGCCTGGGCCGAAACGCGCGATGTCAGTCCGGTTTATCGGGAATTCCGCATCCTCCTCCAGCTTAACAGCTGGGCCCAGCGAGCAAACCCCGATCGGGGCTGGCTGCTGAAATGCCCGCAGTTCACCGCCGACCCGGAAGGCGTGCTGAATGCTTTTCCGGATGCGCGGATGCTCTTCCTGCAGCGCGATCCCGTCGCGGTCGTCGGTTCATCCGCCTCGCTGGTCTGGCAGCAGCGGCGTGTCCACAGCGACCATGTCGACCCTCATGCGATCGGCCGGGAATGGCTGCGCAAGACCGTCCTGCGCGAGCAGCGTACCGCGGCCTTTCGCGATGCCCACCCGGAGGTGCCGCAATTGGACCTTCATTACGATGAAGTCAGCCGGGATTGGCGTGCGGCGATGGCAAAGGTGTACGCCTTCCTAGGGTGGGATCTCCCATCCGGGCTACTCCGACGAATGGAGCGCTACCTGGCGTCGGCCAAAGCTCACCGGGGCCATCGCTATTCGCTTCACCAATTCGGGCTGACCGCCGACGCCGTGGCGAAAGGGTATTCCGACAAGTTGATCATGCAGGCCGGCGCTGCTTTGGATGAAGCAACTCTTTAGCTTTTTTCACCGTTCTCCTTCTCGTCGTCCTGTTCGACCTTGGTGAGGATGTCCCGGGCCTTCCTCGGATCGCCGTTGCCGAGTGCCTCCATGATGCTGATCAATTGCTCGCGGTTTTTGCCGGCGTGCGGGTCATAGGCAATTGGGCCGAACATTCTGCGGGCCTGCGGAAGCTTGTTATCGCTCACCAGCTGATGGACCGCCATCATGCGCAGCGTCCGGTCCTGCGGCACAAGCGCCTGGGCGTACAACAGGCCATCCACCGAATTCTTCGTCGGTGACCCGCCCTGCGCCAGATAGGTACGATAGAACAGCATGAGGGGCTCGGCGTCGTCGGGATCGAGCCGGTTCGCGCGACCGATAAGGGCTCTGAGCGCTTTCCAGTCGGCCTTTTCCGGATTGGCCTCACCAATAGTCAGCAGGGCGCGGCTTTTCATGATCATGGCGCGCTGGTGGCTGGGCGCCGCGGCAAGGGCACGGTCGGCGGCCGCAACGGCCGCATCATTGTTGCCGGAGTCGTGCTCGGCTTCCGCCAGAGACGCCATCACTTCGGGGTCGGCGGCGAAGCGCTCGGCAACCCGCCGGGCTTCGACCACAAGCGCTTTAGCCTCCTTCGGGCCCACCCCCCGTTCCGACCGCATCCGGACGGGAAGGATCGCGGCCTCAGCCGCATTTAGCGGTCGTAATCGGATCGGCGAGATGGCCAACTGAGCTGCCGAGACCTCGATCCCGGAAAGTCGCCTGGCCGTCAGATAACGCTTCAGCTCCTTGTCCAGCTGGTCGAGATCGCCGAATGCAGTGCGAGCGCTGTCGAGGGCCGTCCGGCCCTGCTGAATGCCCGCGATATAGCGACTTAACTGCCCTCGGCGCTCATTGGCACCGAAGGTCAGGTAATGGGCCAGCAACCACCCGCGGCCATAGACTTGCTCGACTTGCTCGGCTGTCAGGCGAGCCTTGGTGGCGCCGACCATGTCCTGCGTGCTCAGGCTGTCGAGGTTGAACAGGCCGTAGCTCCGGTATTGCGGAGCATAGCCGAACACCATCGAGCCGTCCTTGCGGAATTGCGCCGTCGCAAACAACTCGGCGGACCCTTCCACGAACCAGCCGGGCAGCGCTGCGTCCGTTTCGCTGAGCATCAGATGGTGGAGATACTCATGGAAAAAGACGGTCTGACCATCCAGGTCCCAATCCTCGCGGCTACTTTCGCGATGCACGAAGGCCAGGGGACCCGACACCCGTCCGATGTAAAAGCCGGCAATGGTGCTGCCGGCCTTGCCGGACATGGCGGCGACCTGTCGTTGATTGCGCAGGACATAGATCGTGATCTTGCCGGAATCACTCAACACCGGGTCGGACATTCCGCGCAGCTTCCTGACCGCAGCGTCGAACCGCTCCAGCTGCTCGGCATAGCGCTGCAGCTCGGCCGGCTTCTGTTCGGAATAGACGATGAAATGGCGCGATCGGGCCTCCGTCCAGGCTGCGTTCGCGGCGCTGGTCAGGGCCGCCCCGGACAATGCGGCGACCACAGTTAACTTCCTGATGAACATCGCAGGATCCCTTCGACGCAGGCCGAGCGACGGCAAAGGTAGTGACGCTGTGGAGCGTGTCCAGCAGCTATAACAGTCATTAAATCGAGCATTCTCCAGTCTTGCAAAGGTGCAACACTGCTCGTTTCATCGATAATCGGTTAACCCGGGAGGTGCATGCACTTCAGGCATCGTATAGCTATTTGTGGATTGGCGAGCGCGGGGGCGTTTGTCTTTAAAGCCGGGGTGGGCTGATGAAATTGAGCAATATCTGGGCTGCAGGCGCCGTCCTGCTTGCTACAGCCGGGGCCGGCAGCGCCAATTCCTATCCGATCAATTCGACCTCGCGCCTGATCGTACCGGATCACGTTCGTATCCTGATCTCCCATAACCGGGAGAGGGCAGCGTGGGGCGTTGCGCCGCTGGCATGGGACCGAGGGCTGGCCGCGTCGGCCGACCGTTACGCAGCGCAGTTGGCCGCGACGGGGCGATGGGGCCACAGCAACCGCGCGGCGCGGGGCGGCGCGGGTGAGAACCTGTGGATGGGCACGCGTAACGCGTTCTCGCCCGAGCAGATGGTGGGCGGCTGGCTGAGCGAGCGCCGGCACTTCCGTCGCGGCGTCTTCCCCTATGTCAGCCGCAACGGCAACTGGGCCGATGTCGGTCATTATAGTCAGCTGATCTGGCGGACCACGACCCGGGTCGGCTGCGCGATCCGCTCGTCCCGGCACAACGATTATCTCGTCTGCCACTACTCGCCCGCCGGAAATATCGACGGGCGGGTGGTCGCCTGAGGAACGTCGCCTAAAGAAAGCTATACGGGTCGACGTCCACTGCGACCCGCACTTTTGCGCTCCAATCCACGCTGGCAAGCCAGTCGCGGATGACGTCCTGAACGTCCAGGCTCCGCGCGGCATGGACCAGCAACCGCTGGCGATGCCGTCCGCGCAGCATGGCGAGCGGGGCAGGGGCGGGGCCGAATACCGCCATACCTTCCACCTGGGGCGCCTTGTCGCCGATCCGCCGTGCCACCGCGAGCGCCTCCTCCCCGTCCTCGCTCGATATTATGAGCGCAGCCAGGCGGCCGAACGGAGGCATCGCCGCCTCGCGCCGGGCGTCCGTTTCGGCTGCGACAAAGCCTTCCGCATCGCCGCTGACCAGCGCCGCGATGACCGGCGCCGTCGGTTCGTGCGTCTGGACATATACGCGGCCCGGCTTTCCGCCCCGGCCCGCCCGGCCCGCCACCTGCGCGATCTGCTGGAAGCTTCGTTCCGCCGCGCGCAGGTCGCCGCCCTGCAACCCGAGATCGGCGTCCACTACTCCGACCAACGTCAGGTTGGGGAAGTGGTAGCCCTTCGTGACCAATTGCGTTCCAACGACAATATCAATCGCGCCTTCCTCCATCTGCCCGACGAACTCCGCCGCTTTCGCCGGCGACCAGATGGTATCGCTGGTGACGATTGCCGTTCGCGCCTCAGGGAATAGCGCCGCAACCTCGTCCGCGATCCGCTCCACGCCTGGTCCGCAGGCGACGAGACTGTCTTCGTCCCCACACTCGGGACAAAGGCGCGGCGGCGGCATGACATGGCCGCAATGGTGGCAGGCGAGGCGATGCATCAGCCGGTGTTCGACCATCCAGGCGGTGCAATTGGGACATTGGAAGCGGTGTCCGCAGGTGCGGCACAATGTCAGCGGTGCAAAGCCACGGCGGTTCAGGAAGAGCAGGCTTTGTTCGCCCGCCTGCAGATTGGCTTCGAGTTCCCGCACGAGCGTCGGCGCCAGCCAGCGGCCCCGCGGCGGAGGATCCTTGGTGAGGTCGATCGCGTCCATCGCCGGCAACTGCGCGCCGGCATAGCGGCCGGTCAGCTTCAATTCGCGATAGCGGCCGATCTCCACCATGTGCCGGGTTTCGATCGCGGGAGTCGCGGAGGACAGCACAACCGGAATATCCTCGAACTTTCCCCGCATCACTGCCACGTCGCGGGCGTGATACTGGACCCCGTCTTCCTGCTTGAAACTGGGCTCATGCGCCTCGTCCACCACGATCAGGCCGAGAGCCGCGTAGGGCAGGAACAGCGCCGATCGCGCGCCCACGATCACCTGGGCTTCCCCGGACGCGATCGCCCGATAGGACCGCCGTCGCTGCGACGAACGCAGCCCCGAATGCCATGCAACCGGAGCGCAGCCGAACCTTGCCTCGAACCGCTTCAGGAACGGTTCCGTCAGTGCGATCTCGGGTAGCAGGACCAGCGCCTGCTTGCCCGCCCGTACGCATTCGGCGATCGCTTCGAAATAGACTTCGGTCTTACCCGAGCCAGTCACTCCGTCGAGCAGTACCGGATCGAATCCCTGACCCACTGCCGCGCACAGGCTTTCGGCCGCCGCCCGCTGTTCCTCGTTGAGATCGGGCGGCGCGAAGCCTGGGTCTGGGCAGGGCAGCGGCCTGTCAGCCTCCACCTGCACCGCCTCCAGCGCTCCGGCGTTCACCAGCCCTCGCAGGACCGTGTCGCTGACTTCGGCAAGGTCGGCCAGTTCGCGGATGGTCCCCTGCCGGTCCGTCAGCCGCTCAAGCGCCTGACGCCGCTGCGGAGTCAGGCGGTCCGGAACCACGCCGGTCGGCCGATACTCGGTCAGCTGCCGCGATCCTTCCAACGCGGACGAAGAAGGCAGGACCATCCGCAACACGGCGGGAAGAGGGGCAAGGTAATAGTCGGCGGTCCACTCGACCAGCCGCCTGAGCTCGGGCTTGATCGGAGGTGACGGGAGAACCCCAAGCAGCGGACGCAGCCGGTTATCGCCGACCTCCTCGGTTGGAAGCCGTTCCGGTTCCCATACCACTCCGATCAGTTGCCGTGGACCCAGCGGCGCCACCACCACGCTGCCCGGTCCCACGGCGGCACCGTCGGGCACACGGTAATCGAGCGGGCCGAGGGCCGCGTTCAGGGTGACGACGCGGACGCGAGGAAGGCTCATGACCGAGATAAGGTGACAAAGGTAACAGGTAGGTGGGTCTCGAACGGCATCCCGCCCGTCGCCTTGCGCAGGGTACAGCTTGGGTATTGGGCGCGGGCAGAACAGTCGTTCACCGGGCGGCTTTCAGCACAACAACGCCGGTGTAGGACAGTCCTATTCCGCTCAAGGAACGAAGGTGGTGAGCAGGAACGCGCCAAAGATCACCAGGTGAACCGCACCGTGGAGCACGGTCGTTCGCCCACGTGCCAGCGACAGCGAGGAAATGAAGAGCGTCAGGCCCAGCAGCGTCATCGACGACGGTCCGAGCCCCAGCGACAAGGGCAGGTCGAGCATGAAGGAGGCCACAGTCACCGCCGGGATGGTGAGGCCAATGGTGGCCAGTGCCGACCCGAGCGCCAGGTTGAGGCTGGTTTGCAGCCGCTTGGCCCGTGCCGCCCTCACCGCCGCGACGCTTTCCGGCAGCAGCACGATACCGGCGATGGCGACACCTACCACTGCGAGCGGGAGGCCGGCGGCACGCACCGCTTCCTCCAGCGGGGCGGACAGCGATTTGGCCAGCAGCACCACGGCGCCAAGGCTGACGAGCAGAAGCACCAGCGCCAGCCAGGTCCGGGCTTTGCTCGGCGGCGGGGCCTCCTCATCGGGCATCTCGCGCGCCGGTCCGGTCGGCAGGAAATACGCCCGATGACGGATGGTCTGCACGAAGACGAAGGTCAGGTAGAGCACCAGCGAACAGGTCGCTACAAAGCTCAGCTGAAGCGCGGAATAGATCGGGCCCGGCACCGCGAGGGTGAAATTGGGCAAAATCAGCGTCAAGACGATGAGAGTAGCAAGCGTGCTAAGCGCCGCAGTCACGCCGCTCCGCGTGAAGCGCTGGTCCGAATGACGCAGGCCGGCCACCAGCAGGCATAGGCCCAGCAGGAAATTGAGGATGATCATCGCCGCCGCGAAGACGGTATCTCTCGCAAGGGTCGAGGCCGTCTCCGGATTGGCGAGCATCAGCGACAGGATCAGCCCGACCTCGATCACCGTGACCGCGACCGCCAGGATCAGGGTACCGAATGGTTCGCCGACCTTGTGGGCTACCGTTTCCGCGTGATGGACGGCCGCAAGCACGACCCCGGTCAGCACGATGCCGGTCAGCAGCGGACCTGCGCCGGCCGCCAGAACGAGCCAGCCCAGCAGCGGGGCCACCCAGGATGCGATATTCAGAATTCGAGCCACACTCATCATACGCTCAAGCGTGGCCCAAGGTTCTACAGGCCTTTTTTCTTACGGTGGCTGTCGAGGTCGAGCACCGCGAATTCCTCGCTCTGCAGCAGGCCGAGCCGGCGCGCGACCTCCTGATAGGCCTCCGCTTCGCCACCGAGAGACTGGCGGAACCGGTCCTTGTCCAGCTTCTCGCCCGACTTCATGTCCCACAGGCGGCAGCCGTCGGGGCTGATCTCATCGGCCAGGATGACGCGTGGGAAGTCATTTTCCCAGACCCGCCCGAATTCCAGCTTGAAGTCGATCAGACGGATGCCGATGGCAGCGAACAGGCCGGCCATGAAGTCGTTCACCCGGATCGCCATGTCGGCGATGTCGTTCATCTCGTCCTGGCTGGCCCAGCCGAAGCAGGCGATATGCTCGTCGGCCACCATTGGGTCGCCTAGCGCGTCATCCTTGTAATAATATTCGATGATCGTGCGCGGCAGCTGCGTGCCTTCCTCGATCCCGAGCCGCTTGCTGAGGCTCCCCGCGGCAACGTTGCGCACCACCACCTCGATCGGGATGATCTCGCATTGCCGGATCAACTGCTCGCGCATGTTCAGGCGACGGATGAAGTGGGTCGGGACCCCGATGGTCGCCAGCGAGGTGAAGATGTGCTCGCTGATGCGATTATTGATGACGCCCTTGCCGCTGATGGTGCCACGCTTCTGCGCGTTGAATGCGGTGGCGTCGTCCTTGAAATACTGGATCAGCGTGCCCGGCTCCGGACCCTCATAGAGGATCTTAGCCTTGCCCTCGTAGATTTGGCGGCGGCGAGCCATGGATCGATGTTCCCTTGCGCTCAAAAAGACGGCGCCCCGGCCGCAAGGGTCGACAAATCGACGCAAGGGCCGGGGCGTTCGGGGCCGCTATAAGCGAGGGCGGCTGGACGCGCAATTGAAGCGGGTCGATCAATGGATCGCGCAGTCGCGCTCATTCCTCCAGGGAGCGGACCAGGCGCGGCGGTGAAGCAAGCTGAATCCGTCGGCCAGCGATTGGATCAATCGGTCGACGCCGTTGTGCAGTTCCGCCCGGCCGTTCTGATAATCGCGATCGAAAAGTTCATCACGCATCGTTCTTCTCCTTGTCGACGGGGCTTCACGCCGCTTTCAGAAAGCGATTGATCAAATCGATCCGCTCGGCGGGCTTGAGCTTGCCCCACACGACGCCATGGGCATGGGAGCTCGACTGCGCCTGGGCCTGGCGCGACATGAATTCGGGACCGTTTTCGATGAACAAGCGGGGACTGAGGCCATAAGCCATAACGATGTTCCTTCCCTGTCTGACGCGCCGGTTCCCCTTAGGGTTGAGGAGGGAGCGGGGCACCGGCGCTGACGAATATCTATGCTGCCCGAAATCGTTACGCCAATCGAACGCTCGACATAGTCGATAAGTCAGGCTTATAGTAAGACGGGTGAGAAATCTGCCACCGTTAAGCGCCGTGCGCGTATTCGAAGCCGCCGCCCGCCACCAGAATTTCACGGCCGCTGCCAGCGAACTCGGCATGACCCAGGCGGCGGTCAGCTATCAGGTTAAGTCCCTCGAGGACCGGGTCGGAGCACCCTTGTTCGTGCGCGAGCGGGGCCGCGCCCGCCTGACGCCCCTTGGAGAACAGTTGCAGCCGGTCCTGACCCGGGCGCTTGACAGTATCGCCCAGGTCTTTGCCGTCACCCGCCAGGAAGACGAGAGCCTGTTGACCATCAGCACGACCTTTACCTTCGCCAACACCTGGCTCACGTGGCGGCTCGGCTCCTTTCAGATCGAGCACCCCGGCCTCGCGGTTCGGCTGGTCACCGATTATCGATTGGTGGACCTGCGCAGCGGCGAGGCTGATGTCGGCATTCGTGCAGGCACCGGCCCTTGGGAGGGCCTCGAAGCGACCCCGTTGCTGCCGGTGAACTTCACGCCGATGTGCACGCCGTCGTTCCTGCAACGCACGCAAGAACGGCTCGGCCGTAAGCTCGAGCCGGCCGACCTGCCCGACCTCCCGCTGGTCAGTCCGTCGGACGAATGGTGGGACATCTGGTTCGACGCTGCCGGGGTCGAAGCCACCTCCCGGGCCCGGACGGCCGGACTGCGGCTGGACAGCCAGGCCGACGAAGGACACGCGGCGATGGGCGGGTTGGGCTTCGTGCTGCTGACCCCCGCATTCTGGCGCAACGACCTTCGTGACGGCCGCCTGATCCAGCCGTTCGGGCTGACGGCGACGGCGGGCTGGCATTATTTTCTCGTCATACCGCCCGAGCGCCGCAATCTGCCCAAGATCAAGCGCTTCCGCGAATGGCTGCTCGCCAAAGTCGCGGAAGCCTGATTCTTATTTGCCCCCTGCGCTCGGTCTGGATTGCAGCGCCGCCTGCAACCCGGGTGCATATTCCGCGCCGTGCGGCACCTCGGCGGTCGACCGCGCGACCGTGTCGCCGATCGGTTCGGCTCGTCCGCCGAGGCATTTGGCGAGGAAGTTTTCGGCGACGGCATTGAACGCGATGCTGTTCACCGGCCGCGCGAAGCCGTGGCCCTCGTCCGGGAAGACGACGTAGGTGACCGGGATATTCTTGCCCCGCATGGCATCGACGATCTGCTCGCTTTCCGCCTTGTTGACTCGCGGGTCGTTGGCGCCCTGACCGATCAACAGCGGCTTTTTGATGTCTCCGGCCTTGTAGAGCGGCGAAATCGAGTCGAGAAACTTGCGGCCTTCCTCGGTGGTGGGATCGCCCATCCGCTGGTAAAATTGCGTCTTGATCGACTCCCAATAGGCCGGGATCGTTTTCAGCAAGGTCTGAAGGTTCGACGGCCCGACGATCGAGACGCCGCAGGCGAACTTGTCGGGCGTGAAAGTCATGCCGGCCAGCGTCGCGTAGCCGCCATAGCTGCCGCCCATGATCGCGACCTTGTCCGCCGTGGTGACGCCCTGTCGCACCGCCCAGTCAGCGGCGTCGAGCAGATCATCGTGCATCTTCAGTCCCCATTGCCGGTTGCCGGCGGCCAGGAACTGCTTGCCGAAGCCGGTGGAGGCGCGGAAGTTGACGGACAGCACCGCATAGCCGCGGTTGGCGAGCCATTGATGCATTCCGTTGAAGCCATAGCCATCGCGCGACCACGGACCCCCATGGACCAGAAGCACCAGCGGGGCCGGGCGGGTGGGGCGTCCGTCGCCGTCGGCATCCGACCCGGGCGGGAGGGTGAGGTAGGAGGGGAGGGTCAGTCCGTCGCGGGACTTGATCTCGACCGGCAGCATCGCCGCCAGCGGCGCCCCTGCCAGTTCCGGTCGGCTGTCGAACAGCTTCGTCACGGTCCGCGCCTTGCGGTCGTACAGGTAGGTCGAAGTCGGCTGCGTCGAACTCGTCACCGCCACCGTCCACTTGTCGTCCGCAAGCGTCCGGCTGGTTACCGCCAATTCGCCCGGCAGGCGGCCTTTGAGAAAGCTGAGGTCTGCCGCCACCGCATCGCCCAGCGGAGTCCATTCGTTCTTGAGATAATTGACCGCATAGGCTTCGACCACGCCCGTGCGCGGATTGCTGAGCGCACTACCGATGTCGGCGCGAGCGTTCTGGGCCAACACCGTCTTGCGCCCGCTCTCCACATCCTGGGCGACCAGCGCCGCCGTATTCCGTCCGCGGCTATCCACCCAATACAGCGTCTTGCCATCGGTCGTGTAGCCGGCGGGCGCGGTGCTGAGCGCATCGTCGAGCCCGATCGTCTCCAACGCCGCGTCCTCGACCTTATTGTTCACCACCCGGTGAAAGGTCGAGCTTCCGTCCGGCTGCGATTTGGTCGCACCCCGGACGACCAGCCGGGCGTCCGTCAGGAAGCTCGACACATTCGCAGTGTTCATCAGCACGGGGGTCAACTTGCCGGTCCTGAGGTCGAGGCTGTGAAGATCGTGCCATTTGGGATCGCGGTTATTGAGACCGATCAGGATGCGGTCCGTTACCAGGGGTGACACGCCCACCACCTGCACCCGCACCTTTTCGAACGGTGTCAGCAACCGCTCACGGCCGGTTGCCACGTCCACGCCGTACAGCAGGAAGTTTTCATCCCCGCCCTTGTCGTTGATGTAGAGCAGCTGGCTGCTGTCGGGTGTCCAGAAATAGCTGCGGATCGGCCGCACCTTTTCCGTAGTCAGCGGCCGCGCCGCGGAGGGGTTGGTGGCGGGGGCGACCCAGACGTTGAGCACGCCATCGCGCGGGGCGATCCAGCTGAGCCACTTGCCGTCCGGCGAGATTCGGCCGGCGGTCTTGCTCGGGTTGCCGAACAGGGCCTCGCGCGGGATCAACGGGACGGCGGGTGCAGCGGTTTGGGCCAAGGCGGTTCCAGTCAACAGGACGGCGGCAGCGGCGCCGAGCAGAACAGCGGTGCGCATGAAATTGTCTCCCCATTCGACTCCAGCGAGTCGCACAGGGAGATTAACCGGTTAACTGTCTTATGCAAGTAAGTCAGCTGAAGCGATTGCTCCGGGGAAAGCCCATCGGCGCCATCCGCCCGCTCGCCCCGCGGATCGCACGCCAGGGGGTCAGGTCCGCCTCCGTCCGGGTTCGTCCGCTCTCGCCGCCCATGCTCCAGCTGAGGCCGTCCGCCATCTTCAGCACGGTGACATCGGCCAGCCCGCCGTCGCGGTAGCGTTGCAGCTGCACGCCCGCTCCGCGACCCATTTCCGGCAGCTCGGACAAGTTGAACAGCAGCAGTTTGCGGTTCTCGCCCAGCACCGCCACCGCGTCCGCCTCGACACCGATCGGCTTCAACGCCGCCAGCTTCGCCCCGGGGCGCAGGTTCATCAGCTGCTTGCCCTTGCGCGTCTCGGCCAGCACCGCCTCGCCCGAGGTGACGAACCCGCGCCCGTCGCTCGACGCGACCAGCAGCTTCATCTCCGGCCGGACCACGAACAGGGCCACAATCTCCACCTCCGCAGGCAGGTCGATCGAAAGCCGCACCGGCTCCCCGAACCCGCGCCCGCCCGGCAGCTTGTCGCCGCCCAGCGTGTAGACCCGCCCATTCTCGCCGGCGAGCAGCAGCTTGTCGGTCGTCTGCGCGTGCATGATGAGGTGCAGCCCATCGCCCTCGCGGAACTTCAGCGTCTCCGCGTCGTCCAGCGCGACGTGCCCGCGCATGGCCCGGATCCAGCCGCGCTGGGACAGGATCACGGTGATCGGCTCCTTCTCGATCATCGCCGACCAGTCGATCTCCGCCCGGCCGCTCGGCCCTTCCTCGATCCGCGTCCGCCGAGCGTCGCCGAACTTGTCCTTGACGGCGGCAAGGTCCTTCTTCAGCCGGGTCCGCTGCCGCGCCGGGCTTTCGATCAGCCTGGTGAGGTCGTCCCGCTCCTTCGCCAGCGCGGTCCGCTCCTTGCCGATCTCCATCTCCTCCAGCTTGCGTAGAGATCGCAGCCGCATGTTGAGGATCGCCTCGGCCTGCCGGTCGGTCAGCGCGAATTCGGCGATCAGCATCGCCTTGGGCTCGTCCTCGTAGCGGATGATTGCGATCACCCGGTCGAGGTTGAGGAAGGCGACCAGGAAGCCGTCGAGCAGTTCCAGCCGGTCATCGATCTTGCCGATCCGCGTGCGTGAGCGGTTCAGCATCACTTCGATCTGGAACTTGAGCCAGGCGGCGAGGACCTGCTTCAGGCTCATCACCCCCGGCGTCCGCGTCGCGTCCAGCACGTTCAGATTGAGCGGGAAGCGCACCTCCAGCTCGGTCAGGCGATAGAGCGTTTCGAGCAGCAGCTGCGGATCGACCGTTCGGCTGCGCGGTTCCAGCACCACGCGCACCTGTTCGTCGCTCTCGTCGCGAACGTCGGCCAGGATCGGCAGCTTCTTGTTGGCAATGAGCTCGGCGATCTGCTCGATCAGCTTGCCCTTCTGCACGCCGTACGGAATCTCGCTGACCAGCAGGTGCCAGCCGCCGCCCTTTTCCTTTTCCACCGTGACCGTCGCGCGCAGCCGGAAGCCGCCCCGACCGGTTTCGTAGGCGAGGGCGATCGCCTCCTTCGAGTCCACCAGAACGCCGCCGGTCGGGAAGTCGGGACCGGACACGAAGTCGAGCAGCTCACGCGTTTCGGCCGCCGGATTGTCGATCAGGTGCGCCGCCGCGTCGAGCAGCTCGGTCACATTGTGCGGCGGGATGGAGGTCGCCATTCCCACCGCGATGCCACTCGCCCCGTTGGCGAGCAGGTTGGGAAACAGGCCCGGAAACACCTCCGGCTCCTCGTCCTCGCCATTATAGGTGGGCCTGAAGCCGACCGTGCCCTCGTCGAGCCCGGACATCAGCTGCGTCGCCACCGGGGTCAGCCGCGCCTCGGTGTAGCGGTAGGCGGCGGCGTTATCCCCGTCGATGTTGCCGAAGTTCCCCTGGCCGTCGACCAGCGGATACCGCAGCGCAAAGGACTGCGCGAGCCGCACCATCGCGTCATAGACCGACTGGTCGCCGTGGGGATGATATTTGCCGATCACGTCGCCGACCACGCGCGCCGACTTCTTGTAAGCCCCCGCCGGATCGAGCCGAAGGAGCCGCATCGCCCAGAGGAGGCGGCGGTGGACCGGCTTCAGGCCGTCCCGAACGTCGGGCAGCGAGCGCGCCGTGATCGTGGAGAGGGCATAGACGAGATAGCGCTCCGACAGCGCGGCGTCGAACGGAACCTCAATCTCCTGAGCCTGCTCAGTCATCAGACCCGCTCATCCTGAGGGGAGGCCGAGCGAAGCGACAGCCGAAGTCGGTTCGAAGAGACCGCCAGGGCAAGGGTGGTGGTGGAGGAGGAGTCGTCTGCGGTGGGCATGGGGGGAGGGTTAGCAGGCGATCCTTAACCCTGTCACTGTTTGCCCAGAAACGTAGCGCACTCCCTCAGTCTTCGTATTCCACATCATCCGTATCGAGGGTTGCGGCAGCGCCGGACTGAATCGTGAGATGCATGTTTATCCGCGCCCGAGTGTTCTTTTCCGTCCCAGTAATGCCGTCAGGGCCCGGGGTAGCCCTTACCAGTTCCTTTCCATAACATTCTGGTACCATGGTGAAGGCAGTGCTCGATCTCGCAGCTTCGGCCATCTCGGCGTATGTAAGTCCCGCACCATCTCCAGCACGAAAGATCGCCCATCCATTTGGAAGAGCAAGATCTACGCGCGGCGGTATGGTTCCGCCGCCGCCGCTTTGGTCTAACCTTGTGCTGCCCCAATCGCCATAGGTCAGGTTCGCTCTATTAAACCTCTGGCGAATGGCTCCGAACAGTCTCCGTTCCAGTGAAGATCGATTACCAGCCCCGACGATGGTCGAGAACCCGGCTGGGAATGAACTCGCCGCGACTACAACTTCGGCGTCCGGTATCGCAGTCGTAATTCGCTCCACGGTTTGCACCGTCCAAGCCTCAAGCAGCTCGTAATTGCGCGACCAGCCCGCATCTACAAAAAAGACAGTGTCATGTGGCAGCGGAGGCACCGAGCCGGCTATGTTTAGAACAGGAAGGAAGTTCTCTTGGGTTTGATGAACAATCAAGCCTCGATCTAGCGCCTCAGCCCGGCCAAGCTGTAAAAGCAGGTTGGCACCGTCCGAAGAACGCTGAAGAACGGGTACTGCTGCCGGTATCTCAGCAATCCAGTCATAATATGCACGGAAGCCGTTGTTGCTTTCGAAGAGATTTCTGAACTGCGCTTGGGCAGCTCTTGGGTTGTCGTCGTGCAACCTGGTGCGATCAAGCCCAAGGGCAAAAGGGCGGCCATCTGTGGCCTCCAACACCCGCTGAATAGTCAGGTCCAGATTAGCCGCATGAGGCCATGGGCGAGCTAAGAACGTTGGGAAAACTGAGTCTTTCACACCCGAAGACAAGTTTCGATAAGCTGTCACCTCCGCGACCTTCGTTCTGAGAAGCGGAGCGTAAGTTATGGCAGCTAGCATTGATCAGCCCGTGCGTATGTCCATCGCCGGCAGCGAAACGTCGAACTTTTGCGCCAGATATTGATCTACGTCAACATGTGACGGTGCAGCTTTTGTCTCTCTCGCGATTGCATCACGAGGCATCAGTATGTCCGCTGCAAGTCGATTTGCCTCAGCTTCAAGTCTGGATGACAACTTGGATCGGTACAAAGCTGAGTCAACAACACCCTTCGCGATTAAGTCGCGGTGCAGAAGGTAGTGCGCGATCTCATGAGCGATGGTGAAGCGCTGGCGTTGCTTAGGTTCATATCGGTTAATCTTGATGACGAAACCCTCGCCGCTTTCGTCGGGTTTCAACATTCCTGAGATATTGAGCGGCAAGGTGGACACCACCACCTTGAGCCCGAGTTCGCGAGCAAGTGCTCCAACCTTTACTGGTATGTCGGCCGTGAACCTCTGCAAAGTCGCGAGTTCTTGTTCCGAGAAGCGGTGAGCGAAAGCGCTAATCGACATACTCGCCATCACCTTCGCCCTGTCGATTTGCTCCCTTTGCGGCGTTGGCGTCTATGCTCTCAACTCCACGAAGACTTGTCTCAATGATCAATGCCTCCAACTCTCTTCTTAGGCGGCCATCCTTGCCGAGCTCAGCAGCAAAATACGAGAAGGAATGATCCCGAAGTTTGGCTTCAAATGTAGCCCAGCCGATGACACCCAAAACCGCTAAGCCCAAACCTAGTATCGTCAGCATTATCGAAAGGACTGTAAGTACGATCATAAGTAGATCGGTGTAGTCGATGCGCGGCGGCGCACTTTGGACCATCAGTTGGCTCAAAACGATTGTAGCCAAGGCCAGCAGACCGAAGAATGTGACGACAATGAATCTGCGGAGAAACCTGAGACTGGCGCCTCTACGATCTCCATTCGGAGGCGAGGTGTTGTCGGTACCCGTTTGTGACATCAGTTCCGTGTATGTTCTCCGGCGCACGTCAAGTCAAATCAGGATTGGGACTAACAATCTCGAACTCACCCCCGCATCCGCGGAATAGGCGTCATTCTCCCGCCGCGCCCCTCGCACTTGGCGCAGCGCAGCCGCCGCTGGGCCTTCATGATCTTTTCGGCATAGCCGAAGATGGCGCAGGCCTGCTCGGCGGTGATTGCGCGCTTGCGGTTGCAGGCGTTGCAGCGGATCGCCACGTCGAATCCGTGCCGCAAATAATCGCACACCAGGAAGAAAGTGGGAACGCGCGCCGCCATCGCGCCGCCCAATAGCATCGCACGAACAAAGCGGGAACATAGAGCCGCTCTCCATCCGCCGCAAAGCTGTGGATTAGCTTTGGCGCAAGTCCCACCCTTGCAAAATCGATGAAAAGCGCCCACCTTGGTCTTCGCTATCAGTCGCAACCGACGGTCTTTGGCGCTTTGCGGCTCCTCGTTCCTTCTCTTCGCCTCTCCTAGCTACGAGAGGCCGATTGGCGGCCTCGCCAACGAAAAGGAACATTTCCATGATCACCGGAACCGTCAAATTCTTCAACGCCGACAAGGGCTATGGCTTCATTCAGCCGGAAGACGGCAGCGGCGACGCCTTCGTCCATATCTCGGCCGTTGAAGCCGCCGGCATGCGCACTCTCGATCGCGACCAGCGCGTGACTTACGAGCTGGAAAACGATCGTCGCGGACGGACCAGCGCGGTCAATCTGCAGAGCGCCTGACCCGGTGACGCGCCGTCCCTCGCGATCCTGCGGGGACGGCGCCTCCCTACAAGTCAGGAGTTTCGTTCATGCCGACGCTCGAATTCTATCTTGAACGTGCCGCAGAGGCCCGCCGCGATGCGGACGGTGCCGACCTCGCCAATGTGCGGGAACGCTGCCTGAGCGCGGCGGACGCCTGGGACGGCATGGCCAACCGGCTGCGCCGCACACAGGACTTCCGCAATGCCCACGAGGCTACGCGGGTCGCCGCGGCGGCTCAGCTGGCCGATACTCTCCAATCAAAGAATGACGATGAATCAGACAATCCAGATGAACCCTTTGGCGCGCACCGCGCCCCCGCCGATCCGCCGCCCGCGCCCTGAGCGCCTTGCCCGGCGCCGAGACCCGGTCGCTTACGCGGCCGCGCTCGAGATCCTCGGCTAGTATCTTGTGGCGGGCCCGGCCGGGTCCGCCATTTTCATGTGCGCGAAGGCCTTAGCGGCCCCCCGCCGACGCCGGCCGCGGGGCCAGCGGATCGAACCGCGCCAGCAAGCGGGTGTCCCGGCCGTACCGATCCGGCGCAAAGGCCAGGCGGCCCTCCGGCGTGATCCCTGCGGTGAGGTAGGTGATGTAAACCGGCACCGGCTCCTTCAGGTCGACCCGCTGCTCCGCATCCTGCGACTGCGCGCGCGGCATTTCGCCGAACAGCCAGGTCGCCAGCCGGCGCGCATCCTCCAGCCGCACGCAGCCGTTGCTGAGGTGCCGGTCCTCCTTCTTCATCAGGTCCTTGGCCGGCGTGTCGTGCAAGTAGATGCCGTAATGGTTGGGCAACATGAACTTGATCTCGCCCATGAAATTCGACCCCCCCGGCAGCTGACGCACGCGAAGTTCCGTCTTGCCGGAGGCGACCGCGGGCCAATCGACCTTGGCCGGGTCCAGGACCTTCGCATCGTCCTCCCAGCTGTCGAGCACTTCGTAGCGCTTGTCGGCCAGGAACCCGACGCCATATTTTATGACATTGGGGGCGACCAGCTTGGCGACGAGGTCGGGCGGCAGGTTCCAGTAGGGGTTCACGTTCACGTAGCGCATCAGCGCCGCCATCATCGGGGTCGGCGATTGGGCGGTCCCAACCACGACCTTCATGCTGTCGACCGGTTGCCCGTTCTCGAACATCCACAACCGTGAACCCGCCGCATCGACCAGGATGTACTTCCGGCTGTTCGGCGTTCCTGGGGCGGGCAGGCGACGGGCGCGCTCCAGATTGATCGCGATCAGGCTTTCGTAGTGGCGCGGCCCCCGGTTGAGCGCCGCGATCGTCGCCGGCCCCGCCTTGCCGTCCACCGGCAGGCCATGGGCCACCTGAAACTCCTTCACCCGCTCCTCGAGCATGAAATCGTACGGTGAGGAGGAGGGGCTCAAAGGATCGAGGGCGGGCAGCCCGAGCCGCTCGCGCAATTGCCGCGCCCGCGGATCATTGGTGCCAGGAGCGAGCGGCGGACCTTTTTCGGCAATCAGCACGCGGGGCAGGCGGCCCCAGTCCATCTGATAGCGAACCATGGCCCGGCGCAGCTCGGTGTAGAGCGGGTGTACCGGCCGCAACAGGTCGACCGGGGCACTGCCGCCCCAGCTTTCGTCCATCTCGAACAGTCGCTCGTCCGCCTGCTCGGGTTCCTGCGGCACGGCCTCGGCGTCGACCACGGCCATGTCGAGCCCTTGCTCACCGCCTGCAGGCAGCGAGTAAGGGTCGTCGCTCTGCCCCTGCACGCCGGCAAGGCCAGGCGACGCAAGAATGGCTGCGAGCGCAAGCAGGGGAAAGGTGGTGCGGGTCATACTCGTCATCTATCCAACTGTCGCCTGAACGGACTCCGAACCGGGCCGTTCCGAATAACGCTGCGACCGCAACAGAGAATTAACCGGCGTGCTCCAAAGGCAGCACATGGCATCTGCTGCCCAGCGCGACGGCCCCACGCATGGGGCTTTTGTGTCCTTGCGTCCGGCAGGCGAGGACAGCGCGCTGCTCGCCGCCCTGCCCATCGCCGCGGCGGTGGTCGCAAGGGACATGTCGGGGAAGCTCTCGCTGTGCGCCCGCAACCGCCTGATGGATCAGACGATCGAGCGGTCCACGGTGCCCAGCTTCGATCGGGTAACCGAGTTGTGCCTGCGCAGCGGCAAGCTCTACGAGCACCTCCAGGCCTGGTTCGACGGGACTGGTGGCGAGGATCTGGACTTTCGCGACGGCAAGGGCCTGGACGAGCGCCATTACCGGCTCAAGGTCGCCTCGCTCCCCTCCGTCAGCAGGGAAGAGGCCCGGGCGCTGCTGACGGTGATCGACCGGACCGTCGAGATTCGGGCCGAGCGCAACTTGCGGGCGGAGATGCTGCGCGACAGCCTGACGGGACTGCCCAACCGACTGGCTTTTACCGAGATGATCGAGGCGGCAGGGCAGGAGACGAATGAGCAAGCCGTCGGCCACGCCGTGCTGGTGGTCGATCTCAGCCGGTTTTCGCGCATCAACGAAAGCATGGGCAGCCTCGTTGGGGACGAGTTGCTTATTACCTTTGCTCGCCGGCTGATCTCGGCGTTGCGCGCCGGCGATCGATTGGCGCGAACCGGCGGTAATGAATTTGGGATCATCGTTTCACTGCGGCGGGGGCCGGCAGACGCGACAAGCGCCGCCGATCGCATCCGCGATGCCTTGAGCGCGCCGTTTCGGCTGTCCGAACTGGAAATCCGGGTCGAGTGCGCCGTCGGTATTGCCATCATGCAGCCAGGTCACGATCCGGAAGAACTGTTCCGCAATGCGCAGTTCGCCCTCAAACAGGCCAAGCTCGCTGGTCGCCCGCAGGTCTATGAACCAAGCGAGGCCAGCGCCGCGCGCCGCCGCTTTTCGATCGAGACCGAACTTCGTCGCGCGATCGACCGCGACCAGTTGGAAATGGCCTATCAACCGCTCATCGACCTCCAGTCGGGCGAAGTGGCGGGCTTTGAGGCACTGGCCCGCTGGAACCACCCGGACCGGGGGGAGATCAGTCCGACCGAATTCATCCCCGTCGCCGAGGAAAGTGGGCTGATCCTGTCGCTCGGGCGCTGGGCCATGCATCAGGCTTCGACCACCCTTGCGCGTTGGGACGAACAGGCCGGCCAGCGCCTGCCGCTTTATGTCGGCGTGAATCTGTCCGCCATTCAGGTCGCCCGTGATGACATCGCCGGGATCGTCGAGGATGCGCTTCGCACCAGCGGGATCGGCGGCGAGCGGCTCAGCCTGGAGCTGACGGAAACGTCCATCGTTCAGGACCCGGCCCGCGCCACCCGGGTTTTCGATGCGCTCAAGAGCCTCGACACGACCGTCGCGATGGACGATTTCGGCACCGGCTATTCCAGCCTGGCCTATTTGCAGCGCTTGCCGATCGACGTTCTCAAGATCGACCGGAGCTTTGTTTCAGGCATGATGGTCGATCCGGATAGCGTCGCCATCGTCCGTGCTGTGCTCGGCTTGGCCGAAGCGTTGGGAATGTCGACCACCGCCGAGGGGATCGAATCCGCGGAACTGGCAAGGGCGTTGGCCGCGCTTGGCTGTGCTGCCGGACAAGGATTTCATTTTGCCCGTCCGCTTGCCGCAGACGAAGCGCTGGCATTCTGGCGATCCCGGTCGCCGGTCCCTTGAAACGGCACTCATAACGTGTCCCATCGGCCACGCGTTGTCGCCAAAGGCCGGATCGAGTCCCGGTTCACTTGCCGGACAGGGGCGTTTCCCTAGATAAACGCTTCAACAGTCCTGCATAACGGGGTGATAAGCACGTGAAGAAACTTTTCCTTGCCGCAACCCTGCTGAGTACGCTGGCGATGCCGGCAGCTGCCGAGGCCAAAAAGCGGCCGGTTGCGCCTGCGCCGGTCCCGGCAGCCCCCCGGATCGCGCCCAGCGATCCCGTCGAGGCCTATTATTTCAATCACGGCAATGCCCCGATCTGGTTTCGTAACGCGGACAGTAAGGCGGCTCTGAGTGCGCTGCCGGCCATGCTTCGCCGAGCCGAGGCGGAGGGGTTGGCCAATGGCGGCGCTCTTGCGTCCTCGGTCGAAGCCGCGATCGCTCGTTCGGCATCAGGCTCCCCTGCCGACGTGCAGCTGGCGGAGCTGATCGCGAGCAAAGCGTGGGTCGCCTATGTCCAGATGATCAAGAAGGCGCCAGCCGGCATGTTGTTCGGCTATCCGCACATGGCGCCGCAGGGCAGCCGTCCCGACCAGATCCTCCTGACCGCCAGTGCCTCGCCAAGCCTGGTGCACTATATGCAGCGGACTTCGACCCCGAACGCGACCTACGGCCAGCTCCGCGACGCCGCCTGGGCTGCAATGCAGGCTACGCCCGGTGTCGCGCCCGACAAGCGGCTGCTGTCGAATATGGAGCGGGCCCGGGTCCTTCCGTCCGGTGGCCGCTATATTCTCGTGGACGTCGCCTCTGCGCGATTGACGATGTTTGAGAACGGGCAACCGGTGGACAGCATGAAGGTGGTGGTCGGCAAAGCCGAGCAGCCGACGCCGCTGATCGCCAGCATGATCTATTACACGACCTTCAATCCCTACTGGAACGTTCCCGGAAACCTTATTCGGGAACGGATTGGACCGAAGGCAGCGAAGCAGGGCGATGCATATCTGAAAGGCCAGGGCTTCGAGGTGATGAGCGACTGGACCGAAAATGCGCAGGTGCTGCCCGCATCGAGCGTCGACTGGGCCGCCGTGATCGCGGGGCGCAAGGACATTCGCCTTCGCCAGCTTCCGGGTGCCACCAATTCGATGGGCAACTACAAGTTCAACTTTCGCAATTCGGAAGATATCTACCTCCATGACACGCCGCAGAAGGAGTATATGCGGCAGACCAACCGGGCCCTGTCGAATGGCTGCATCCGTCTGGAAGATGCCAAGCGCCTGGGCCGCTGGCTGATGAATGCGGAACCGACACCGCCATCGTCGCAGCCAGAGTTGCATGTGAAGCTGCCGCAAGGCGTGCCGGTCTATGTGACCTACCTCACCGCCCAGGCCAGCGCCGATGGCAAGGTCACCTACCTGTCCGACCTATATGGTTGGGATGGGCGGCCCGACCGGCAGGCTGCTGCCTCGACGGCGGTGTCGCGCGGCGGCATCTAAGCCGTTGTGACGAGAAGTATTGCGGCGTCGGGGAGGTCCTCCGGCGCCGTTTTCCTGCGATCTGTCGCGGGATTTTGCCGTATGCCCGATTGCAGCGCGGGCCCGGCTGAGAGGTCGCCAAGCAGCGCCAGTCTGATAATCTGCAGCCTTCCTGCCTATCGATGGAGGAATGGATGGCCGAAACGAAAACGAAGCCGACCGGCGTAAGCGTCGATGCGTTCCTTGACGGCATCGAGCATCCGCGGCGCCAGGCGGACGGCAAAGCGCTCCGGTCAATGATGGAGGATATTACCGCCGAACCGGCAACGATGTGGGGGTCTTCGATCATCGGTTTCGGCAGCTATCATTACCGCTATGCCAGCGGCCATGAGGGCGATGCGCCGCGCGTTGCCTATTCGCCGCGCTCTGCCAATCTGGTTCTCTACGTCGGCGGTTTTTCCGAGTATGAGGCGCTGCTTCGCTCGCTGGGCAAGCACAAAAGCTCAAAGGCCTGCCTCTATCTGGGCAAGCTGGCTGACGTCGACCTAACGGTTCTTGAAGAGATCATTCGCCGGTCCTTCCAGGCGACTGACAGCGCCGGTCAGAATAAGGCATGCTGAGCAAGTTCGGATTGGAACGCAAATCCGGATCTTGGATGTCTCCGCGCACCTCCTCGCGTCGTCAAACGGGGATCAGTCCTTCAGCCGGACGCCGCACATGCCCGCCTCATAGGTTCTGCCCCAGCCTCCCTTCGCAGTCGAGGTGAGCGCGACGCTGGCAGACGGCTCTCGATTGCGGATCTCGAGACGGACACCGACGTCGCCCTTGGAGGTTCGCTGAAATGTCAGGGTGTCGGTCATATCCCAGCCCCCCAAGCCGTCCGGGGTGCTGACACGACTCATGACCGGATTCGATTGCCGAAGATATGCGAGCGCCGGATCGGCAGACACCACCCGTCCATTGGGCTGAGGAAGATTCTGCACCTCGATCCGGAGCCGAGCGACGCGTCCGGTCGCGTCGATCAAGCGGCAATCGGCGGCATACTCGGGCGGCGGCTCCGTTCTTTCGGGCGCCGGTGGTGGCCAAGGTGTGCCGGGACCCGACCCGGGGTCGACCAGTTGCGCGAGGATGGAAAGAAGCAACATGCCGGACCTCCGAAGAAACAGTCGGTAGGATTTGCGCCGAGCAGACGGGTGGCCGAGGGTTTTAAGGGCACGCGGTTGAGCATCGGCCGGACCCCGGCAAGTCGCAACCCTAAGCCTCGAGATTTCCCGCTGCCGGTAAACAAAAAGGCCACGGGACGAATCCCGTGGCCTCTTTGCTTCAATCCGGAGCCCGGCGAACCAGGCTCCGTCTTGAACTTTAGCGCTTAGCCACGCTCCGGCGCCGGGGGCGGCGGAGGCGGGGGCGGCGGCGGCAGCGGGCAGCTGTCGGTCGCCAGGATCACCGAACCGTCCGGGCAGGTCTGCGTCGCCGGTGCAGGCGGCGGCGGAGGCGGCGGCGGGGGCGGCGGCGGGGGCGGGGGCGGCGGGGCCGCGAAGTTGTAGATCAGGCTGAGCAGCAGCGAGTGGCTGCGGAAGCGGGTGCCGATCTCGCCCGAAGCGATGTCGAAGTCTTCGCTGCCGGCAAAGTCGTCGTCGACCTTGGCGTTGAAGAACTTGTACTTCAGACCGAGGTCGATCTGGTCGCTCACCGGCAGGCGCACGCCGGCGATCAGCTGCCAGGCAAAGCCCGTGTCACTGAAGCTGTCGCTGCCAAAGCCGTCGTCGTACTTGATCTTGGTGCGAGCGATACCGACACCACCGCCGATGTAGCCGTTCAGGCTGTCGTCGGCGCCGAAGTCGAGCAGGGCATTGCCCATCAGGGACAGCGAGCTGCTACGGCCGTCGGCCTCGATGATGTCGCCGATCACGTCGCCACGATATTCGTCGTGGCTGGCCCGCTTGTAGCCAAGCTCCAGCTCACCACGGATCATGCCGAAGTCGTAGCCACCAACCAGGTCGACGTCGTAGCCGATGTTGTGATCGATCGTCAGCACGTCCTTGAGGGTCGGCTCACCGTCGAAATCGAAGGACACATCCATGTCCTCGACGATCATGCCGCCGGCTTCGATGCCGACGTAAGGCGAATTGTCACGAGCCGCGGCGGGCGTCGCGATCGCGGTCGCCGCAGCGGCCGCCAGTAGGTATTTGCGCATGCTTTCCCCTTTTGCGTTGAAATGAAGAGCGCGACCGGCTTGTAGAACAGGACCGGATTGTCCGTCTAGAAGCCGCAGTGGCCGAGATACCCAAAATCGTTGCGCAGGAGACACAGTTTGCGGGTTCAGCCGTCAAAAATGGCTCCGTTGCCATGCTCTCGCAGGTCGCGTGCAGTTCTGATAGAAGTTGGCTACGGGGAAGAAAGGTAAGCGTGCTGGACGAGCGAACAGACGATCAGCTTGTGGAATCCATCGGGTTCAGCCCGGTCGCGAGCGTAATCAGCAATCCGCGCAAACCGGATAACCCGTTGGAGGTTGTCAACGAAGCGTTTTGCGCGCTGACCGGCTATTCCGAAGATCAGATCCTCGGCCGCAATTGCCGCTTCCTTGCCGGAGCAGGGACCGAGCCCTGGGTCACCGAGCGCATTCGACAGGGCGTTCGCGCCCGGCAGCCGGTTCTGGTCGACATCCTCAACTACAAGAAAGACGGCAGTCCCTTTCGCAACGCAGTGCTGGTCACGCCGGTCTTTGATGACGATGGCGACCTGCAGTGGTTCCTTGGCAGCCAGGTCGAGCTGACCGGCGACAGTTCCGCGGCGTTCACGGGTCGCCGGGAAAAGGCCGTGCTTGCCGTCAAAGGGCTGCCGCCGCGACAGCATCAAGTCTTGGAGCTGATCGCCAAAGGCCTGCTGAACAAACAGATCGCCTGGGAACTCGGGATCAGCGAGAAAACCGTGAAGATGCACCGGGCATTGTTGATGGAACGGCTGGGCGTCCCGACGTCCGCCGACCTTATTCGCCTCGCGGTGGAAGCTGGCCTGTAGCGGGGGATTACCGTCCAAAGTCCAGCTTCGTGCAGACGTTGGAAAGGGCTATCCCACCTTCACGATCGCGTTCCCCGCGGCCGGCCTAAGCCCCCGGTCGTATCCAGCCCGCTAATCCCTGCTCAGCGGGCTGATAGCGCCTCGTCCACCAGTTGGGCGAGGCGCTTTTCTTGCGGGAAGCCTTCCTCCACCCAGCGGCGTTCGATCAGCTGGAGGATGCGCGCGACTCCCGGGCCAGGCTCAAGGCCCTGCCGGATCAGCTCGCCTCCACCGAAGGGCAGCTTCGGGACAACCCAGTCGCCGAGCGCGCGGGCATCGCCGGCGCGCCCGGCAAGCAGCAGTCGGTCGACCGCCCCTTCGCGCCCGATCCAGTAGGCCAGGGCCCGTGGGTCGCCGCCAAGGTCTTGGGAAGCAGCTACCGACAGTCGCTTGCGAGCCTTGTTGGACAGCTTCAGCCGGATAGCGATCTTTTCCGCCGTCCCTGGATCTGGTGGTAGCAGCGCCGCCAGACGCCGTAACCCGGACGGGGCCACATTGGCTGCTCGCTCGGCGGCAAGCAGTCCGGCCAGCCTGGGCAGTGCGGCAGCAGCAATCTCCGGCAAAACCGAGCGAAGGATCCCATGTTCGATCATCACCCGAACGGCCGGCAACGGCCCGGGCAGAGCCAGCAGTTTGAGCAGCTCGTCTGCGATCCGTTCGCGGGATAGCGCCATGAGATCGTTGGCCCGCGCCTGGCAGGCGTGGAGAGCAAGTTCGTCGGGCTCGTCCCGTCCGAAACGAGCGTGAAAGCGGAAGAAGCGGAGGATGCGCAGATGGTCTTCAGCGATCCGCTGCAGCGGTTCGCCGATAAAGCGCACACGACCTTCCGAAAGGTCGGCCTGTCCACCGAACCAGTCGTCGAGGCGGGACGCTTCCGGGTCCCAGTAGAGTGCGTTGAAGGTGAAATCGCGCCTCGCCGCATCCGCCTGCCAATTGTCCGTGAATGCCACCGCGGCACGGCGGCCATCGGTGCTGACGTCTGACCGCAAGGTCGTGATTTCGACCTTATGGCCTTCGAGCAGGGCAGTGACAGTGCCGTGTTCGATGCCCGTGGGTACGGTCCGGATACCGGCCGCGCCGCAGCGCCGCATCACTTCATAGGGAGTATGGGTCGTCGCAAGATCCAGATCCTGCACGTCCAGCCCAAGCAGGCTGTCGCGAACCGCGCCGCCCACGAACCGCGCAGTGCCGCCGCCCAGCCCTTGCAGCAGCGCGCCGACGCCCGCGCGCTCGGCCAGCGCCTGTAGCCGACCTATCTCCACATGAGCCGCCGGGTCAGATTGACCAGCATCGCAGCACTCGCTCCCCAGATGGGCCGACCGTTCCAGTCGATTTGGTAGTAGGTCCGCATCTTTCCCTGATACTCGGCCTCGATGGCGCGCTGATTGGCGGGATCCAGAAGGAAGGCAAGGGGTGCCTCAAACCAGTCGGCCACTTCGTGTTCATGTGGACAAAGAGGCAGGTCTGGGGCGACGTCACCCAGCACCGGCGTCACGGAGTAGCCGGTCACTGTTCGATAGGAATCTGCCGGTCCCCACACGTTCACCTGGCCTGGCTTCAGCCCGATCTCTTCGTTCGCTTCCCTCAGGGCGGCGGCGATCTCGTCAGGGTCCTCGGGATCGATCCGGCCACCCGGAAAGGCCACCTGGCCGGCATGTGTTCGAAGATGCTCGCGCCTGACAGTGAGGAGCACACCGGGCTCGGCTCGGCGCGTGATTGCAACCAGCACCGCCGCCGGCTTCGACTCCCCGGACGTCCCTTCTATGAGATCGCCGGGCAGAAGGGTGGGGGGCGGCGGGCGATCGAGCGCGGCCCGCAACCGATCGAGAAGAGTCATTCTGGGGTCAGCGGAAAGAAGTGCCCGCCACCCCAAATGCCCGGACAATCGGCGCTCTCCTCAAGCGCGATCTCTGCCAGCTCATAGTACACCGGCCGAGCAAGGCTCGCCTGCAATCCGCTACGGACTTCGAGCAGTGGAATATTGTCCGGCCCCATTCGCAGCGGGTGGTCGGCTCCCAGAAAAACGACATCGCCGCTGTTAAGGGAAAAAGCCACCTGCCGGTCCTGGCCCGCGCCTTCGCTTCTGACCGCCGTTGCAACGAAAGCCGCCAGCTCGACCTCAACGGACAGCCTTTCAGCCGGGGTCACCAGTGCATGACTGCCGTCCGTCTCACGCCGCAAGACTGTCGCAAACAGACGAACCATTGCCGGGCGGTCGATCGGCCGCCCTTGGTGATACCAGTGACCGTCACGCGCGATCCGGATATCCGATATCCCGCAATTGGGCGGATCCCATTCGTCGACAGGCGGCAACTTCCTGTCCGCCAGCGCTTGTGCGACCTCCGCCAGGCTTTGTTCGAACAGGCTGATCGGCGGACGGCTTTCAGGCATGCTGGCTTCTCTGTCATTGCGCGGCGCCTTCCTGCAAGGCAGGAATTGACGCCATGAGCCAACAGCTTGCCATTGTCACCGGTGCCGGGAAGCGGGTCGGCCGCCTGATCGCCGAAGCGCTTTTGAAAGACGGCTGGCAGGTCGTTGCGCACGTGCATGGGGACGGGGACGACGTGCCGCCCGGGGCCGTGCGTGCCGTCGCGGACCTCGCGCAGCCGGATTGCGCCCAACGCATCATGGCGGTTTGCCCGACCGCCCCGAGCCTGCTCGTCAACAACGCCGCCCGCTTTGCGCCGGACGACCTGCTGGAATTTTCGGCAGACGAGTTCACACGCCACATGGCCGTGAATGTCCAGGCGCCGGCACTGCTGACAGCGGCCTTCGCGCAGCGGGCGGGAGAGGGCGACCGGCTGATCGTCAATATTCTCGATGCGAAGTTGGCGGCACCCAACCCGGACTATCTAAGCTATACGCTTTCTAAGGCTGGGCTTGCGGCGCTGACCGAACTTTCGGCGCGACGGCTGGCAGAACAGCGCATCCGGGTGAATGGCATCGCCCCAGCGCTGATGCTTCAGTCGCCAGGGCAGTCGGCCGAGAATTTCGCCCGCGCCCATGCATACAATCCGCTGTCGCGCGGTGTCATGCCGGAAGACGTGGTCACCGCCCTGCGGTTTTTGCTGGACTCTCCCGCGGTCACGGGCGAGGTGCTCACCGTCGACGGCGGGCAACGGTTCATGAACCTGTCACGCGACGTCCAGTATATGAGCCTTTGACACGGGGCTCACGCCATCAAGAGACGGACTGTTGAGCGACATTCTTCCTTTCACTCCCCGGCTGGATGGGCTCGTCCCCGACTCGCTTGCCATCCGCTCCACCCGCATTCACCTCGATTCGCTCGAAGTCATGACCGATATCGGTTTCCACGACTTCGAGGTCGGTAGTCCGCAGCGGCTGTTGATCAGCGTCGAGGTCTGGCTTGAGGACACATCGACGCCGGCCGATGACGAGGCGGCAAACGCGTGGAATTACGACCATCTCCGCCTGGAGGTTGAGCGCATCGCCGCTGCCCGCCGCTACAATCTGCAGGAAACGCTAGTGGCGGAAATCTACGGTTGGATTGCTGCGCGGGGCGGAGTACGGGCGGTCCGGGTGAGCAGTTGCAAGCCCGACGTCTACCCCAACGCTCGCGGCGTCGGTGTAGAGATTGCCTCGTTCACAGGAGTTGGTCCCGGCTAAGCTTAACAATCGATGCTTGCGGGGCTGGAACAATATCATTGCACCACCATTGAGGCCACATTAAGGAAGCGCGCCGACAGCCGATGATATGTTGATACGTCGGCGAACCTTCCTCACTAGAGCGGCGCCCGTGGGTGTCGCTAAGGCGAGGCAGGGTCGAACGCCCGCTTAAGGAGAAACGCGGCAGGATGTCTTACGCCAATCGCAGGCAAATGAGTTCCAATCGGACGGTCGCCATCGTGGTGGTCGCGCTCCTGCACGTTTTGCTGGGGTACGCTCTGATTACGGGTCTCGCCTATAACGTGGTCAAGAAGGCTGCGGAGGATCTGAAGACCTTCGACGTCGAGGACGAACCGCCGCCCCCCGAGGAAGAACCGCCGCCCCCGCCGGAAAACGTGCCGGAAACGCCACCTCCGCCGGTGGTTTCGCCGCCGCCGCTGGTGCGGACCAACACGCCGCCGCCGCCGGTTTCAACGGTTGATGTCGCTCCGCCGATCGCACCGATCACGCCCCGCGCCAATCCGCTGCCGCCCGCACCGCCGGCCCCGCCTGCGCCTCCGCCGCCGCCCCCTCCGAGGGTGAGCCAGGCAGCGCGTGCGCAGGGCTCGCTCCCTGGTCTGTTCTCGACGGACGACTATCCGCAGGATGCGATCCGTAACGAGCAGCAGGGCACCACGGCCGTCCGTTTGACCATCGGTCCTAACGGTCGGGTCAGCGGCTGCGAAGTCAGCGGATCCAGCGGATCGTCCTCACTCGACAATGCGACTTGCCGGATCTTGCGGGCACGCGCTCGTTTCACGCCCGCCAAGGACCAGAACGGCTCACCCATTTCCGACACGACCTCCGCGCGTATTCGCTGGGTTCTTCCGGAAGATTGATCCTCAACCACACGAACAAGCACCAGCTCTAACGAGGAAAGACGAACACTATGGCAGCTCCAGCACCCGCCGCCGGCGAAAACCCTTATGGTCTGTTGCAGGCCCTGAACGAGGGCGGCGTCATCTCTTGGGCGACCTTCATCATCCTGGTGGCGATGTCGGTCTTCTCCTTCTACATTCTCTTCACCAAGCTGTTCGAACAGCAGAAGATCATCAGCCAGGGCCGCAAGGTCCGCGCCGGCTTCTGGAACTCGCCCAACCTGCGTGACGCAGCCGGCAAGCTCGATCAGAAGAGCGCTTACCGTGCGATCGTGGACGACGCGCTCGTTGCCCAGGACCAGCATGGCAAGCTCACCAACCCGATCGACCAGCACGACTGGATGGCCAACTCGCTCGCCCGTTCGCAGGGCGGTATCGGCGCCCGTCTCGGCGAAGGCCTGGCCTTCCTCGCGACCGTCGGTTCGACCGCGCCGTTCATCGGTCTGTTCGGTACGGTGGTTGGCATCTACCGCGCGCTGATCAAGATCGGCGCTTCGGGTCAGGCGTCGATCTCCACCGTCGCCGGTCCGGTCGGTGAAGCGCTGATCATGACCGCTCTTGGCCTGGTCGTCGCGGTTCCGGCCGTGCTCGCCTACAACTGGCTGATCCGCCGCAACAAGTCGATCATGGAGGATCTCGCAGCCTTCACCAACGACCTGCACGGCTACATCATGTCGGAAGGCCGCGTGAAGCCGACCATGGGCGCTCCCGGCGCTGCTGCCGCGGGTTCGTCCTCGGTTGCTCGCGGTGCGCAGACCCGCACCGGCGCCGCGCCGACCCCGGCCGGTACCCAGCCGCTCACCGCCGGCCAGACCTCGACGGGTCAGCAGGCTGGCGGCACCGGCACGACCACGGTCGACCGCCGCTAACAGGGACTGGAAGATGGACCGGCGGCGGGGCGCCGCCGGTCCAGGCCTCAAGTACAAGGAAGCCAGACTCCGATGGCAATGAACGTAGGCAAGGAAGACGGCGAAGACGTCCCTATGTCGGATATCAACACCACGCCGCTCGTGGACGTGATGTTGGTTCTTCTGATCATCTTCCTGATCGCCATTCCGGTGGTGGTGGAAACGGTTCCCATTCAGCTGCCGCAGACACTTTCGGAAGTCCGTGAAACCAAGCCGGAAAACGTCGACCTGACGGTCCGCGCGGCTGCCGACGGCACATGCGAGGTTTATTGGGGCCTCCAGCGGGTAAACTCCGAGGAACTGCTCGATCGCTCGGTCAAGAAGCTGGAGGACGCGGTTGCCGCAGCCGGTGGACCTGAAAACCTGACGGACGAGACCATGCCCGAGGCGCATATCCGCGGCGACATCAACACGCCGTACCGTTGCATCGGGGGAACCATCTTCACCATGCAGCGCGCCGGCTTCGCCCGCGTGGGCTTCGTGTCGGAGCCGCCCGCCGGCTCGACCGTCGCCCGCCTGTAAGCACGTCAGGAAAGGACCGCCGCCATGGCGATGCAGACTACGAGTAATAACAGCGAAGGCGAACCGATGATGGAGCTCAACATGACTCCGCTCATCGACGTCATGCTGGTGCTGCTCATCATGTTCATCATCACGATTCCGCTGCAGACGCACGCGGTGAAGCTGGACCTGCCGCAGCAGCAGCAGAACCAGACTCCGCCGCCGATCGATCCGGTCAAGAACAAGATCGTCGTCACCCAGGCCGGTGCCGTCCTCTGGAATGGTGCTCCTGTGAATCTTGTGCAGTTGCGCCAGTTCCTGGATCAGACGCAGCAGATGAATCCGACGCCGGAACTGCACCTGCAGCCAGAGCCCGACGCCCGCTACCAGCTGGTGGATGAGGTTCTGGTCGTTACCAAGCAGGCGCGCGTCGACAAGATGGGCTTCGTCGGTAACGAGCAATACGGCAACTTCTGACCTTCATTCGGGGCTCACTATCCCGAAACAACTGGGGCGGCTCTCTTCGGAGAGCCGCCCCTCTTTTTTGTCGGGCAGACGGTCGATCAACGGATTAGAACAAGCGGCCTCCCAGCGGGACATCCTGATCCGGAGCGACAAGCACCACAGCACCGTTCTCGTCTGGGAAACCGAGTGTGAGCACCTCGCTCATGAACGGTCCGATCTGCCGGGGCGGGAAGTTGACCACTGCCGCAACCAAGCGTCCGGGTAAGTCTTCCACCTGATAACGCTCGGTAATCTGCACCGACGAACGCTTGCGACCGATGACCGGGCCGAAGTCGATTTGTAGCTTGTAAGCGGGCTTGCGAGCCTCCGCAAAACGCGTGGCTTCGAGAATGCGCCCGACGCGGATATCGACCGCCAGAAACTGAGCAAAATCGATTGTCGTTGCGGGTGGGGCACCGGCGGCGTGGGTTACATGCATATTTTCAGTTTCCGAGATGCTGAATGCAATTCCGGTCGGGCGACGGCACGCTGTGGAGGTCAGGCCGCGACATCGAACTGCAAGCGCGCCAGGCGCGCATAGAGACCGCCGTTAGCGGCCAACTCGGCATGAGTGCCTTGCTCCACGATGCGTCCATCCTCCATCACAATGATCCGGTCGGCAGCGCGAACGGTGGCCAGGCGATGGGCGATCACCACCGTGGTCCGGGTCGTCATCAACCGCTCCAGCGCCTGCTGCACGGCCGCCTCGCTTTCCGCATCCAGCGCGCTCGTTGCTTCATCTAGCAACAGCAGCGGTGCATCGCGCAACAAGGCGCGGGCGATTGCGATGCGCTGCCGCTGACCACCGGACAGCCGGGCACCGCCCTCACCCAGGTAGGTGTCGTAGCCATCGGGCATCAATCGCAGGAATTCATGGGCGTTCGCGGCCCGCGCCGCGTCCTCGATCTCTTCGGCAGTGGCATCCCAGCGTCCGTAACGCAGGTTGTCCCGAGCCGAAGCCGCGAAGATCACCGTTTCCTGAGGCACCAGCGCAATCCGTGCGCGCACCGCCGCCGGATCTGCATCCCTCAGGTCGACGCCATCGATGAGGACGCGTCCGGCCTGGGGATCGTAGAAACGCAGAGCCAGCTGGAACAACGTCGACTTCCCCGCTCCCGAGGGCCCGACGACCGCGATCGTCTCCCCGGGCGCGACGTGGAGCGACAAATCATGGACCGCCTTTTCCTCCGGGCGCGTGGGATAGCGAAACTCGACCCCTTCGAAGGTCAGCGACCCCTGGGCCGGCTCAGGCAGTGCCTTGGGCTGCGCCGGTGCCTTGATCTCGGCCTTGGCGGCGATGAGTTCGGCAATACGTCCGGCCGCGCCCGATCCGCGCAGCAGGTCGCCGTAAACTTCCGAAAGGGCGCCAAAGGCCCCACCGACCAGCACGCCGGTGAAGACGAAAGCGGCGATTTCTCCGCCCGTCATCCGGCCAACCGCCACGTCGCGGGCGCCTTCCCAGATCACCATGACGATGGCGCCGAACATCAATGCGATCAGCGTCACGGTCATGATTGCGCGCAGTCGCATGCGCGTGCGGGCTGTCAGGAAGGCCCGCTCGACCGTGTCGCTGAAGCGCTGCTCCTCGCGCCCTTCCTGTCCGAACGCTTGCACGATCTTCATCGCGCCCAGGACTTCCGACACGTTCGTGCCCACATCCGCAATCCGGTCCTGGCTGGCGCGCGAAAGATTGCGGATCTTGCGCCCGAACAGGATGATCGGCCCGAACAGAAGCGGAATGCCGACCAGCAGCATTCCCGCAAGCTTCGGCGATAGCGCGAAAAGGTAGATGACGCCGCCAATGCCCGTGACCACGTTACGCAGCGCAAAGGAGGCCGATGAACCCACCACCTGCTCCAAGACCGCGGTGTCGGCCGTCAGACGCGAAGCAATCTCCGACGGGCGATTTTCTTCGAAAAAGCGCGGCGGCAGGGTGAGCAGGTTGCGCTGCACCCGTTGTCGCAGATCGGCAACGGTCCGCTCGCCCAGCCATGAGACGAAGTAGAAGCGGAAGCCTGTCGCGACCGCCAGCACCATCACAGTAAGCAGCAGCAGCTGGAACGCGCCCGTTACCGCGTCCGAACTCATCGATCCGCTGCCGAAGCCCCGGTCGATCACCTGCTTGAAGCCGTAGGGAATGGCCAGGGTAGCAGCCGAGGACATCGCTAGGAAGAATAGCGCAGCCGCGATCCGCCCTGGATATCTTGCCGCTGCGGCCCACACCAGCTTCAGGTTGCCGAGGTTCCGCTTGCCCTTGTCGTCGTCGTCGCTTGCCGTGCTGGCCATGAGCAGCGGTTAGCAGGGTGCACGTGGTCCGTCATCCCGCCGGTTGAGGCAAGGATAGTTCTTGCCGCCGGACCCTTTCGCCCCCACACCGGTTGTCCAGTGGAACTGTTTTTCGAATGAGGGTTGATGCTTTACGACGCGTATGAAGTGCAGCGGTCGTGGCTGGCCGGGGCGAGCCAACTCGCCGGGCTCGGCGCCAGCTGGCTAAACAGTGCATCCAATCCGCTACGCTATCAGGGCATGAGTCCGATCGTTGCTGCCAGCCTGGATGTGTTTGCCCACGCCGCGGCACCCCGCGGCAAGCCGAACTTCGAGCTGTTCGACGTTACCGTCAAAGGCAAGCTGCTGCCCGTCCACGAAGAGGTTCTGCTGCGCAAGCCATTCGGCCAGCTCAAGCATTTCCGCAAGGAAGGCGGTCCGGAAGGGCAGCCTAAACTGCTGATCGTCGCTCCGATGTCCGGCCATTACGCCACCTTGTTGCGCGGCACGGTCGAACGGATGCTGCCGGGCCACGACGTGTTCATCACCGATTGGCGCGATGCCAAGATGGTCCCCTTGTCGGACGGAAGCTTCGATCTTGACGACTACATTGATTATCTGATCGAGTTCTCCGAGGCGATCGGTACGGGTGCGCACATGCTGGCCGTCTGCCAGCCGTCGGTGCCGGCCTATGCCGCCGTCGCACTGATGAACGCGGACAACCACCCGTGTACGCCGCGAACCCTGACGATGATGGGCGGGCCGATCGACACGCGCGAAGCGCCAACCGCGGTGAACACGCTCGCCACTCAGCGCCCCCATGCCTGGTTCCAGAAGAACGTCATTGCGACCGTCCCGGGCATCTATCCCGGTGGCGGCCGGAAGGTGTACCCCGGTTTCCTGCAGCTGGCCGGCTTCATGACGATGAACCTCGGCAGCCACCTCATCAGCCACTGGGAGATGTTCAAGCATCTGGTCGTCGGGGACGATGAGAGTGCCGACGCGACCCGCGATTTCTACGACGAATACCGCGCCGTGTGCGACATGACGGCGGAGTTCTACCTGCAAACGGTCGATCTGGTGTTCCAGAGGCATGCGCTGCCCAAGGGAGAGTTCACGCATCGCGGACGCAAGGTGGATCCTCGTGCGATCACCAAGACCGCCCTGCTGGCGATCGAAGGGGAGCGCGACGATATCTCGGGCGTAGGCCAAACCCGGTCGGCACTGACGCTGGCCGAGCGGCTGCCTGACGCGAAGAAGCAGTATCTGCTCGCTAGGGACGTTGGCCACTACGGCATCTTCAACGGCCGCAAGTGGCGCGAGCGGATCGCTCCAGTCGTCGAAAAATGGATTGCGGCAAACAGCTAAGCGCTTGAATTCGGGTCGGAAGAAACCATCTACCGCCTCAGTGTTCAACAACTGAAAGGAGGTGGTCTGATGTCTCATTGTCCCAAGCTGGTGAGCGTCGCCTCCGCGGAGGTTCTTGCCTAAGCGTTAGCCGCTTTACCGGCTCGACAATGGAACGGCTGTCCGGGGTTCGCCCTGGGCGGCCGTTTGTCGTCGTGGCACCGTAAACCAGGCGTTCAAGCCGGCGGCGATGCTGACCACCGCACCCGCGATCAAGGCCGAGTGGAATCCGCCCATCAGTGCCGCCCCCTCCCGGGCCAGCACTGCGCCGAGCATCGCGGTCGCGATCAGTCCACCGGTGCGCGCGACCGCACTGTTCAGCCCGGAGGCGGTGCCGGTATGCCGTTGGTCCACCGACTCCAATACGGTTGAAGTCAGTGGAGCAACCGCCAGCGCCATGCCCAGCGCCATGACGCTGATGGCCGGAAAGGCGGCGACCCAGTAGCTTGTCCCGACGCCCATGCGCAGCCCCAGCAACATTCCGGCTGCAACCACCATCGGCCCTATGGTCAAAGGCAGCCGGCCACCCATACGGCTCGCCAGCCGACCCATCATCGGCGACGCAGCGGCGATCAGGATCGGCAGCGGCAGAAGGGCGAGGCCAGCTTCCACCGGCGAATAGCCAGCGGCCTCGATCAGCACATAGGGGATCAGCAGCATTGCCGCCCCGAACGCTCCATAAAGCAGGAACGTGAGGGCGGTCAGGCCGACGAAGCATCGGTTGCCGAACATGGCGAGCGGCATCATCGCCTGATCGCCGCGGCGCGCCTCGGTCCAGAGAAAAGCGGCAAGACCGAAGCAACCTGCCAGCAAGGCCGCAATCGCCAGTGGCGAGAAGCTGAGATCGATCGACCACAGCGTCAGACCATAGGTCACACCGGCGAGCCCGGCCGTCGCCAGCAAGGCGCCTGGATAATCCGTCCGGCCCGCGTCCTCGTTGCGGCTTTCAGCGACGAACAACCACGTGAGCGCGATGGCGCCACCGGCCAGAGGCAAATTGATATAGAATATGGAAGGCCATCCGACATTGTCGACCAGCCAGCCGCCGATCAGCGGCGCCACCGCGGCCGATGCTGCCCCGGCCGCCGCCCAAATGCCGACCGCGCGGCCCCGCTCTTCCCCCTCGAATGCGGCGTTGAGCAAGGCCAGGCTGTTCGGAAGCAGCAGAGCCGCGCCGACGCCTTGCACTCCGCGCCCCAGGAGGAGCCACTCGAGGCCGGGCGCCAGCGCGCAAACCAGGGACGCGCCGGCGAATAATGACGTGCCGATCAGGAGCAGCCTACGCCGGCCATATCGGTCGCCGAGCGCACCACCAAGTAGCAGCAGGGCCGACAAGGGCAGCAGGTAGGTGTTGACCACCCACTGCACATCCTGCGCGCCGGCTGCAAAGCTGTCGCGGATCGCCGGCAGCGCAACGTTGAGGACCGATCCTTCGACAAAGCTCAGGCTGGACGCCAGAACACACGCCGCCAGCGTCCATCGGGCGTTGGCCCTGTGACCGGCGGCGCTTCGTTCTGTCACTCGGCCTTGGCGATCGACGCCTCCACCATGCGCTGCCAGACCTGCGGATCACCGGCCGCTACACCGGCCTGGTCGGGCTCCCGGATGGCGTGCAGCACGGCCAGCGCCTGGTTGCGGTGCTGGGGCCAATGCTGGTTCACATGTTCGCCGGCCGAAGCTTCGGAGCCGTCCGCATTGCTGCTATGCTCCGCGCCGCACAAAACGCGTGCGATCCGCTCCACCAGATTGGTCTTACCGCCTTCGGCCATCGTCACCTCCGTTTGGACAGGCAACGGCTAAGCCGGCGTTCGGTTCACCCGGGCCAGCACGCTACGCAGCGTCCGCCGGGCGGCCATGACCAGCCAGACGGAGAGCAAGACCAGGATCAACGCGATCAGCGCGGCGGCGATCGGGTTGGCGATGGCCAGTGCGAGCAGTCCCACGGTGGCCACGTCTTCCGTTGCCGAGACCGCGATATTGCTGAAGGGCTCGGGGCTGGCATTGACCAGCGTCCGGGCACCAGCCTTGCCAGCGGAACTGACCAGCGCCGCACCCCCACCAAGCAGAAAACTTGCTACCTGCCAGACGGGATCTCCCGCATCGACGATCGCCAGGGCCAGCAGTGCGCCGCCAAGCGGTCGGATGACGCTGTGGATGCCGTCCCACAGGCTGTCGATGAAGGCGATCTTGTCGGCGAAGAACTCGAACACCGCCGCCGCGCCGGCAAGCACGATGACCCACGGGTTGGCGAGCACGTCGAGCGCCGCCAGCTTGTCCGGCAGATCAATCCAACCCCAGCGCATGGCGACGCCGGTGACGAAGGCCACGAGGTAGAGCCGCCATCCCGCAAGCAGGCTGGTCGAGGCGGCAAGGGCAAGGATTTCGACACCGGTCATGGGTCGGAGCGTGTCAGAGCGAGTCCTACTGTGCAACCGTCGTGCACCGGCGAGGCCGTCATGGGAGGAAATCTCATGACGTCAGTCCTGTCGCTTCGCGCGGCTCGCCGGCCTTCCGCGTCTCTCGCGCTGCTCAGGCGACGCTTACGCGCCGGCTTCGCTACGCGCGGCGGCTACAGAACCTCGAACAGCCCCGCCGCGCCCATGCCGCCGCCGACGCACATGGTGACGACAACGTACTGCGCCCCGCGCCGCTTGCCTTCGAGCAGGGCGTGGCCGGTCAGGCGCGCGCCGCTCATGCCGTAGGGGTGGCCGATCGAGATGGCGCCGCCATTGACGTTGAGGAGCTCATCGGGAATGCCGAGCTTGTCCTGGCAATAGAGCACCTGCACGGCAAAGGCTTCGTTCAACTCCCACAGGCCGATGTCCTCGACCTTCAGGCCGAAGCGGTTCAACAGCTTTGGCACCGCGAAGACCGGGCCGATGCCCATTTCGTCGGGCTCGGTGCCGGCAACCGCCATGCCGAGATAGCGGCCAAGCGGCTCCAGGCCCTTCTTCTCGGCATAGCCCGCGTCCATCACGACGCAGGCCGACGCGCCGTCCGACAGCTGGGACGCATTGCCCGCCGTGATGATGTTGTCGCCGCCCATCACCGGCTGCAGCGAGGACAGGCCTTCCAGCGTGGTCTCGGGACGATTGCCCTCGTCCTTGGCCAGCGTGACATCCTTCATGGAGGTTTCGCCTGTTTCCTTGTCCTTGACGGCCATGCGGGCCGTCACTTCGACGATCTCGTCATCGAACTTGCCATCGGCTTGAGCGGCGGCGGTGCGCTGCTGCGAGCGGAGGGCATATTCGTCGCAGCGCTCGCGGCTGACCGAGTAGCGCTTGCCGACGACCTCGGCGGTCTGGATCATCGGCATGTAGACCGCATTGTGCATGGACAGAAGTTCAGGATCGGATCCAAGCCGCATTTCCGGCGTCTGGACGAGCGAAATGCTTTCGACACCGCCGGCGACGCAGACGTCCATGCGGTCGACAATGACCTGCTTGGCGGCGGTGGCGATGGCCATCAGGCCCGACGCGCACTGGCGGTCGATCGACATGCCGGCAACACCAACGCCAAGGCCCGCGCGGAGGGCGGCGGTGCGGCCGATGGTGGTCTGCACGCCCTGCTGGAGGGCGGCGCCGATAATGCAGTCCTCGATCTCCTGCGGGTCGATCTTCGCCCGCTCGACCGCGGCGCGGATGGCATGGGCGGTGAGGGTGGGGGACGGCGTCGCGTTGAACGCGCCCTTGTAGGCGCGGCCGATCGGCGTGCGGGCGGTGGAGACGATAACGGCGTCGCGGGCGGCGGTGACCATGATGAAGCTCCGTTTGCTTGAGCCTCGCGCCCCAAACCCGTTCGGGCTGAGCCTGTCGAAGCCCCGTTCTTTCTTCCCGGCAGCTAGGGGAAGGGCAGCCCTTCGACAAGCTCAGGGAGGCGGTTTTCTCCAGCTTCTAGATGAACAGCAGGCCAAGCCATTGCGCCGTGAGCGCGGGCTTGTCCTCGCCTTCGATTTCAACGGTAACGGTATGGCGAGTGAGCAGCTGGCCGGGCGCTTTCTCGTCCGCGCTGTCGAGGATGAACCGGCCGCGCACACGCTTGCCGGCCTTCACCGGCGCAAGGAAGCGGACCCGGTCGAAACCGTAGTTGACGCCCATCTTCAGCGTGTCGGGAGCGAGCATCACGTCGGCGGCCATTCGGCTCAAGAGCGAAAGGGAAAGAAAGCCGTGCGCGATGGTGCCGCCGAACGGCGTCTGCTTGGCCGCGGCTTCGTCGATGTGAATGAACTGATGGTCCTCGGTCGCGTCGGCAAAGGCGTTGATGCGCGGCTGGTCGACGGTGATCCAATCGGAGACGCCGATTTCGGTGCCGACCTTGCCGCGAATGTCGTCGAGGGAAGCGATGGGCATGAGTTGTCTCTAGCGACTGAATACGCCGCGGCAAGCGGGTTGCGAAGGTGACGTGACGCAAGCTCTTCCAGGTCCTGTCATGGAAAACGATCAATGAGTCACTAGCTTGTGACGGGGCGGGGCAGAGTTGGAGATAATGATGAACCTGCTGATGGTCCTGACGAGCCACGACAAGCTTGGCGATACCGGCAACAAGACCGGTTTCTGGTTGGAAGAGTTTGCAGCGCCCTATTACGTGCTCAAGGATGCGGGTCACGCGATCACGCTGGCAAGTCCGCAGGGCGGTCAGCCGCCGCTGGACCCGAAAAGCGACGAGCCGGATGCGCAGACGGCGGCCACCCGCCGCTTCAAGAACGACGAGGAAGCTCAGCAGCAGCTTGCCCGGACCGAAGTTCTCAGCTCCGTCGATTTCGATAAATTCGATGCTGTTTTCTACCCGGGTGGGCACGGGCCGCTGTGGGACCTCGCGGAAGATGCCGACAGCCGTCGCCTGATCGAACAGACCATCGCCGCCGGAAAACCCGTTGCTCTCGTCTGCCACGCCCCGGCAGTTCTCAAGAATGTTCTGGCGGAAGATGGAAAGCCGCTCGTCGCCGGCAAGCGGGTGACGGGCTTCACCAACGAAGAAGAGGATGCGGTCGGGCTCACGGAGGTCGTTCCCTTCCTCCTCGAGGATACGTTGCGCGAACGCGGCGCCGACTTCTCCTCCGCCGCCGCATTTAAGCCCTATGTCCAGCAGGACGGATTGCTGATCACTGGGCAGAATCCGGCTTCGAGCGAGCCCGCCGCCGAAGCGCTGTTGAAAGTGCTGACGCGCGCGCCCGCGGCGGCCGACGCCTAGTTGGTGCTTCGGGCCGCTTCGGCAGGAGCGGCATAGGGCATCACCAGCGTTCCATCCGGCGCAGCGGTGAAGGTCGTCTGCGTCGGATAGGCGAACTCGATGCCTTGCTCGGCGAAGCTTTCGAGCAAAGCGACGATGATCGCTGCGCGCTTATGAAACAGGGCGTCCGCGTCGAGCCCCTCGTGGCGGAACAGCAATTCGTGGTCGAGGCTTGAGGCGCCCATCGCGACCAGCACGCAGCGCACAAGGGAGCAGCCGGGCTGGGACTTTACGGCAGAACGGGCGAGGTCCTCGACTTGCTTCAGCTTCGCCGGCGAGGTTTGATAGGTGAGGCCGAAGCGCAGCGTCTCCTGCCGGTCGTCGCCGGCGGCGAGATTGCGGATTTCGCGCTCCAGCAGCTTGGTGTTGGCCATGATTACCATCTCGCCGGTCAGCGACCGCATGCGGGTGGTCTTGAGGCCGATCTTCTCCACCGTGCCGGTGGTGGTGTCGTAACGGATGGTGTCGCCACGCCGGAACGGGCGGTCGAACAGGATGGCGAGCGCGGCGAACAAGTCGGAGAAGATGCCCTGCGCGGCAAGGCCGATGGCGATGCCGCCGATGCCAAGGCCCGCCACCAGCGCGGTGACGTTGATGCCGAGATTGTCCAGGATGACGACAATCGCGATGCCAAACAGCGCGACGCTGACAAGCACCCGAATGACGCCCATGGCATTGCCGAGCGTCGTCTCGCCCGGGCGCTCGCCGACGCGCTGGCCGACGATCCCCAGGATCAGTTCGCGACCCCAGACTGCGCCCTGCAGCGCAAAAGCGATGGTGAAGAGGATATCGAACAGACGTCCGATGCGGGCGGGCGGCTCGGCATAGCTGACGACGATCTCCAGCGCCGCGGCGGCCATGAAGAGGACGCTGGTCTTGCTGAGGACGCGGCCGATCACGCCTTTCCACGTCATGCAGCCTGGATCGTTCGCGCTGATGGAGGTGCCCAGCCGCCGGAGCAGCAGCATCAGGCCGACGAGGCCGACCGCAACCGCGGCGCCAAGAGCGAGAGCATCGAGATTGAGCGCCAGCCAATCGGTGAAGCGCTGGAACTTGCCGGTCATACGATCAAGCTTTCAGGCGGTAGCCGGTGCGAAAGATCCACCAGATGCCGAGCAGGCAGGCGGCGGCAAATGCCACCGTGGCTCCCAATGCCAAGCCGAACGACACGTCGGCCGTTCCGAAGAAGGTCCAGCGGAAGCCGTTGATGAGGTAGACTACCGGATTGAACAGCGTGATCGTGCGCCACGGTTCGGGCAGCATGTCGATCGAGTAGAAGCTGCCGCCCAGAAAGGTCAGCGGCGTGACCACCAGCAGGGGGATGACCTGCAGCTGCTCGAACCCCTTGGCCCAGATGCCCACGATGAAGCCGAACATGCAGAAGGTGACTGCCACCAGGAACAGATAGGCAAGCATCAACGCCGGATGCAAAATCTGCACCGGAACGAACAGGTGAGCGGTAGCAAGGATGACCAGCGCGACGATCATCGCCTTGGTCGCGGCCGCGCCGACATAGCCCAGCACCGTCTCGAACGCACTCATCGGGGCGGACAGGATCTCGTAGATGGTCCCGGTGAAACGCGGCATGTGGATGCCGAAGCTGGCGTTGAAGATGCTTTCCGTGAACAGGCTCAGCATCATCAGACCGGGCACGATGAACGCGCCATAGGGGACGCCGCCGATCTCCGTCATGCGACTGCCGATGGCAGAGCCGAAAACGATGAAATACAGGCTGGTCGTGATCACCGGCACGGCGAGGCCGGTCCACAACGTCCGGCGGAAGCGGTGCATTTCAAAGCGATAGATCGCCCATATGCCGCGCAGGTTCATGGGTTTGCCTTCTCGGAGAGGATACCGCTCGTCCTGAGCGGAGCGCGTGAGCGCGTAGTCGAAGGGCGTCCAGGCGTGCCGACGCCCTTCGACTTCGCTATGCTACGCTCAGGACGAGCGGTTGTTCGCGCACGCAGAGCAATCACTCCGCCGCCTCCTTCCGGCCGTTGTGGACCAGATCCACGAAGATGTCCTCCAGGCTCGACTGCCTGGTGTCGAGGTCCTTGAAGGCAATAGCCTCGTCGCGAAGGGCGGAAAGCAGTGACGGAATGCCGGTGCGATCCGACTTGGCATCGAACTCATAGGTCAGGGTCGCTCCGTCCGCGCTCAACCGCGGGTTCCACGGGGCCACGGCAGGAGGGATGGCGGCGAGCGGCTCGACGAGCTGAAGATGCAGCTCCTTGCGGCCGAGCTTCTGCATGAGCGCGGTCTTGTCCTCGACCAGGATCAGCTCGCCCTTGGCGATGACTCCCACGCGGTCAGCCATCTCTTCGGCTTCTTCGATATAATGGGTGGTCAGGATGATCGTGACGCCCTTTTCGCGCAGGCGGCGGACCATGTTCCACATGTCCTTGCGCAGTTCGACATCGACCCCGGCCGTAGGTTCGTCGAGGAACAGGATGTCCGGATCGTGGGCCAGCGCTTTGGCGATCATGACCCGGCGCTTCATGCCGCCGGACAGTTCCTTCATGATCGTCTTGCGCTTGTCCCACAGGGTGAGGGTGCGCAGGATCTCCTCGATCTTGCCCGGATCGCGCGGACGGCCGAACAATTCGCGGGAAAAGCTGACGGTGGAGATGACCGGCTCGAACGCGTCGGTCGTAAGCTCCTGTGGCACCAGGCCGATGCGGCGGCGCACCTCGCGATAATTGCGCTGCCACTGTCTGCCGTCGACCAGCACCTCGCCCGCGGTTGCGGTGACGAGGCCGCAGACGATGGAGATCAGCGTCGTCTTACCCGCCCCATTGGGCCCGAGGAGCGCGAAGATCTCGCCGCGATTGATGTCGAGATCGACCGCTTTCAGTGCCTCGGTGCCGCTGGCGTAGGCCTTGCGCAGTCCCCGGATCGAAAGGATCGGCGCGCTCATTCGATCGGCCCCGGCTCGACCGGCTCGGGCCTCTCCTCGGAATTAAGGCCATGCTTCAACAGCATCGGAACGTTGGCCGCCGCGAACAGAAAGGTGAGGGGAATGGCCCCCCACAACTTGAATCCGACCCAGAAGTCGGTCGAAGAGTTGCGCCACACGGCTTCGTTGAGCGCCGCCATGCCGAGGAAAAACAGCGCCCAGTTCCGGGTCAGTTTCGCCCACCCCGCGTCGGTGAGGCCCGGGTAGGCGGAGCCGAGCACCATCTTGAGCAGCGGCTTGCCGGCCCACAGGCCAAAGCCCAGCAGCCCCGCAACCAGCAGATAATAGATTGTCGGCTTGACCTTGATGAAGGTTTCATTGTGCAGCCAGATGGTCAGGCCGCCCAGGACCACCACCATGACCCCGCTGAACCACAGCAAGGGTGAGACGTGGCGAAACTTGATCGCCGAATAGATCATCGCCGCAACCATCGCGACCATGAAGGCCCCGGTGGCGACGAAGATCCGGCCGAGCGGGTCCACCGGTGCAAAGAAGTTGACCAGGAAGAAGACCAGCAAGGGTCCCAGGTCGATCAGCAGGCGCGACCCGCCGGCCGGTTCCTTAGTTGGGGCGCTGCTGCTCATTCGGGGCCCAGTCCGGCGATGGCCCGGGCCACGGCGCGGGGGTCGAACGGGCGCAGGTCGTTGACGCCTTCACCGACGCCGATGGCATGAATTGGCAATCCAAATTTCTCTGCCGCCGCGACCAGCACGCCGCCCCGCGCCGTGCCATCCAGTTTCGTCATCACCAGTCCCGTCACTCCCGCCAGATCCCGGAACACTTCGATCTGATTAAGCGCGTTCTGCCCGGTGGTGGCGTCGAGCACCAGCACCACGTCGTGCGGCGCCTCCGGATTCAGGCGACCGAGCACGCGCCGCACCTTGGACAGTTCATCCATGAGATGGGTCTTGTTCTGCAGGCGCCCAGCGGTGTCCACGATCAGGCAGTCGATACCGGTGTTGGTGGCCTGCTTGACCCCGTCGAACACGATCCCGGCTGCGTCGCCGCCTTCCTTGCCGGTGATCACGGGAGCGTTGATGCGCTGACCCCAGATGCGAAGCTGCTCAATTGCCGCGGCACGGAAGGTGTCGCCGGCGGCGAGCATCACGCCATAGTCCTGCTCCTGCAGCAGGTGGCCCAGCTTGCCGATCGTCGTCGTTTTGCCTGACCCATTGACGCCGATCACCAGGATGACATGCGGACGGGGAAAGCCCCACACGTCGAGCGGCTTGGCGACGGGCGCGAGGATCTTCTCGATCTCTTCCGCCAGGATCGTGCGCAGCCCACGCTCGTCGAGTTGTTCGAAGCGGCGCGCGGCGATGGCGTCGCGGATGCGCCGCGAAGCTTCCGGCCCGAGGTCGGACGCAATCAGCGCTTCCTCGATGTCGTCCAGCGTGGACGTGTCGAGTGCGGCTTTGGTCGCGAGGCCGCTGATGTTTTCGCCAAGCCGGTCGGCTGTCTTCTTGAAACCGCCGGTCAGCTTCTCAAGCCAACTCATTGAACAAACGTCCCAATCAGGTGATCGGCGCTGCGGCCAGTGATGCGGGCGGGGCCGGTCTGGCCGCGGGTGGAACCGGGGATGAGAACCGGTGCGAAGCAGTCGCTGTGGCCCTTTTCGCTATTCTCGACCAGCACGGACAGGGTCGTCCCGACCAGGCTATCGAGCCAGGCCGAACGCCGCTGAGCGGCGGCGTCGCGGAGGCGGGCGGCGCGGGCTTTGACTAGCTCGCGCGGGAGCTGCGGCATGCGGGCGGCTGGCGTGTTCGGGCGGGGCGAGAAGGGGAAAATGTGGGCGGCGACGATGTGGCAGTCGTCCAGCACCTTGATCGTGTTCAGCGCGGCTTCCTCGCCCTCGGTGGGAAAGCCAGCGATCAGGTCGGCACCGATGGTCGCATTCGGGCGCACCGCCTTGATTCGCTCGACCAGCCGCACTGCGTCGGCCCGAGAGTGCCGGCGCTTCATGCGCTTCAGGATCAGGTCGTCGCCATGCTGCAGCGACAGGTGGAAGTGTGGCATCAGCCGCGGCTCCCCGGCAATCAGGGCGAGCAGGGCGTCGTCAATTTCGACGCTGTCGAGGCTCGACAGGCGCAGACGCAGAAGGTTCGGCAAGTCGTCAAGCAGCCGCTCGCACAGTCGCCCGAGCCCGCCGTCCACATCCGTGATGTCCACCCCCGTCAGCACGATTTCGGCGGCACCGGCGTCCAGCTCCCGCGCAACGGCATCGCGAACTGCGGGGTAAGGCAGGGTCACGCTCGGCCCACGTGCCTGCCAGATGGTGCAAAATGTACACCGGTGATCGCAACCGGTCTGCACCGCGACGAAGCTGCGCACGCGCTGGCGAAAACCGGCGGCGACCAGAGGGCGGGCGAAGTCGCGGGTGCGGATTTCGTCCACTTCCGGCATCGACCGGAACAGTGCGGGCTCGAGTTGGACAGCGCAGCCGGTGGCGATGATCCGTGCATCCGGCCGTTCTCGCCGGGTGCGACGGATCGCCTGACGGGTCTGGCGCACCGCCTCGTTGGTGACCGCGCAGGAATTGATGATGACTGCCCCGTCGGGAGCGCCGGCCTTCATTGCCTCGCTTTCCGCGAAGTTGAGGCGGCAGCCGAGGGTGATCGTCTCAACGCTCATGCGCCAAGCGCCCCGAGATCGATCTCGCCCCTGAAGACATAAGTCGCCGCCCCGATCATGCGGACTTCACCGCCCGGCTCCCATGCCACAGTCAACGAGCCGCCGGGCATGGTGACCTTCACTGGCGACTGCACCCGTCTGGACTTGATCGCCGCCACCGCCGTTGCGCACGCTCCGGTTCCGCAGGCGAGCGTCAGCCCCGCGCCCCGTTCCCAGGTGCGCAATTTGATCGCGCCTTCGCGAACCTCGGCCACATTGACGTTGATGCGCTCGGGGAAAGCGGGGTCATGCTCGATGCTCGGCCCCACCCGCACGAGGTCGATGGCATCGACATCCGCGACAAAGAAGACGAGGTGCGGGTTGCCGACGCTCAATGCCATCGGCTTCTCGAGCGGCCCCCAGCCCATCGGGACGGCATCCGTGTCCATTGGATAATTGATTGGCACCTCGTTCCAGGCAAACTTCGGCTGACCGAGCGACACTTCGACTGCGCCGTCGAGCGTCGAGCCGTGAACAATTCCGCCGCCGGTCTCCAGCGTCTTGGCGCCGGTCAGCGCGACCACGCAGCGCGACGCGTTGCCGCAGCTCTGGACTTCGCCGCCGTCGTGGTTCCAGATCCGCATCTTCACGTCTGCAATCATGCTCGGTTCCAGCAGGATCAGCTGGTCGCAGCCAATGCCGGTTCGACGATCGGACAGCGCCTTGGCGAGGGAAGGTACGACGTCGAGCGCTTGCTCTCTCGCGTCGAGAATAACGAAGTCATTCCCCAGCCCGTGCATCTTATGGAATTGCCGCAGCATCGCGGCTCACCTAGGGGCGCTATGAACCCAAGTCCACCGCGCGAGAGTTGAACCGCAATGCCCAGAGCCGCCCAAGACGTCATGCAGTCCGTGATCTTCTCCGCCGTGCTGGACGCCATTGCGGCGCTGAAGGCGGGCTCCAAGGGGCTGCCGAACAATCTGCTGCGCGACGTCCAGGCGATTCACAACAATGTGACCTTCGCCGACCTGCCGAAGGAATTGCAGGACGCGATCGCGGCAAGCACGCGAACGGCATTCACCGCGCTGCTGAAAGAAGGCTATGCCGTCGCGCCGCGCGATGCGGCGCCGGTCAGGTCGCCGCCGCGGCATGGAGAAGTGGTGGATCGTGGCTCGCGCGGCCCCCGTCCTCCGCGCCCGCAGGGTCGTGGTCCCGGAGGCCCCGGGCGGGGTCCGCGTGGCGGTGGTGGCGGCACGCCCGGCGGTCGTCCGGGACGGGGGCGCCCCTCTCCAAAATAAGTGTTTCATTGCCGACTATCTACGATTTGTTAACGGGTCTGACCCTTAGCAGGGTCGATGTACGGCAGCCTGTCCGCCAGCCTCCAAGAAACCGCCAGCGTGCGGCGCCTGTCGCGCCAGGCGCTGCACACGACCTTCGCTGTGCTGCTCGCGGTGGCGGTCATGATGGTCGGCAGCCTCGTGTATGCCACCCGCGGCAGCAACGCGGTCTCGGTCGAGCGGCAGGAACGGGTCGCTCGCCACGCAATGGCGGTGGCGCTGGACGAGCTTGCTCTCCAGCAGGAAACCGTCGCCGTATGGGACGAGTCGGTCGCAGCGGTGCTTCGGCCCCGGCGCAACGACGAATGGCTGCTTCAGAACGTCAGCGGCTGGCTATATCGAATCTTCGGTCATGATCGCGGCGTCATTCTCAGCGCCGACGGCAAGCCAATCCATGTGGTGGCGAACGGCCAGCGTGTCGGCGAAAGTCTGTATGATCGGATGAAGGGCGACCTGGGGCCGTTCGTCGCCGCTCTGCGCACCGGCGGTGCTGTCGCCGTTGAAGCGCACGACCGGCTGCCTGGCGTGCCGCTCCCTAGCGACAGCCAGGTGCGGACCACCGGGCGTTCCTATCACCTCACCCGATTGGGGCTTATCGAAGGACGCCCCGCAGCCATCAGCGCCATGCAGATGCGGCCGTCCACGCCGGGCTATGTCGGTAAGCGTTCCAGCTGGCCGATCCTCCTTAGCATCCGGTATCTTGATGCCCAGTTCATGGCTGAACTGCAGGCCAAGCACCTGATCGAGCGACCCCGCTTTTCGGCCACCCGCTCTACCAAGGAGGGCGAATATGCGATCGAAATCCGGGGCAGTTCCGGATCGGCGCTCGGCTATCTGATCTGGACCCCCGAACTCCCCGGTTCACGCACGATCCGCACCCTGTTGCCGGTTCAGCTTGCCGCGCTGCTGATCATCGCACTGCTGATGACCAGGCTGCTTGTCCGTCTTCGTGAAACCTTGCGTGAACGCGCTCGGCTGGAGCTTCGTGCGCGGACGCTGGCTTTCCAGGATTCGCTGACCGGCCTGCCGAACCGAACCGTGCTGGGCGACCGTTTGGCAAAGGCGATCCGCGTGGGGGGAGAGGGGGCCGCGTTGCTGCTGATCGACCTTGATCGTTTCAAGCAGGTGAACGACACGCTCGGGCACCTGGCAGGCGATCAGCTGATCCAGCAGTTCGCCGACCGGTTGGCAGAGGAATTCCGCAGCCGCGGCACCATCGGGCGACTTGGTGGCGATGAATTCGCGATCGTTCTTCCCGATTGCTCCGCGGCCCGCGCGCTGACCAACGCCGAAGCTGTGCTCGCACTGTTCCGCCGCCCATTCGATCTGATGAGCACGCAAGTGTTCGGTGGCGCCAGCATCGGCGCGGCGCACACCAGCGACCCCGCCTTGAGCGGAACCGAACTGATGCGGCGCGCGGACGTGGCGCTGTATTGCGCCAAGGGGGAAGGCCGGGGCATCGCCCGGCTGTTCGCTCGCGACATGGACGCCCACACGATTCGACGCTCCAATCTGGAAGCAGAGTTGCGCCGCGCAATCCGTGACAGCCAGTTCGCTCTGTGGGCGCAGCCCCTCGTCGATACCGCGGGCCGCGAGGTCGGGCAGGAGCTGCTGTTGCGCTGGGACCATCCATCGCTGGGCACGCTCAGTCCCAGCGAGATCATTCCGGTTGCGGAGGAAACCGGGCTGATCGCTCCGATCGGCGAGTGGATCGTACAGGAAGCTCTGGCCACCATCGGCAGCCGTGGCCCGGGCACGTTCACTGCGCTCAATCTGTCGCCGGTCCAGCTGCGGGACGACGGGTTCGCGGGCCGCCTGCTCGCCTCGTGCCGCCGTTATGGTGTTGCGCCGCGCACCATCGAACTGGAAATCACCGAGCAGGTGCTGCTCGACGATAGTCCGGCTATCCGCGGTTCGCTCGCCAAACTGCGCAAGGCCGGCTTCCGTCTGGCGCTGGACGATTTCGGTACCGGCTATTCCTCGCTCGGCTATCTGCGGCGCTTCACCGTCGACAAGATCAAGATCGACCGTAGCTTCGTCGCCGACATCACCGAATCGAGCGATGCGCGGGCAATCATCGCCGCGATCGTCAACATGGGACAGGCGCTGGGCCTCACCATCGCCGCCGAGGGGGTCGAAACCCGCGAGCAGGCGGACCTGTTACGGGTCGTCGGCTGCAACCAGCTGCAGGGGCACTTCTTCGCCATGCCGCGCCGGATCGACGCCACGCCGCAACGGTTGGGGCAGGCGGACTAACGCCCCATCACGAGATGAAGGTCACACTGGCGCAGCAGCGTCCGGGTGACGCCGCCGAACCAATATTCTCCGATCCGGCTGTGGTGGTAGGCGCCGATCACGATCGTTGCTGCCTCGACGGACTTCGCCAGGCCGACCAGCGCCTCGGCGACGTTGCGGCGGTGCTCGACCTCGTGCAGCTCGGCATGAACCCCGTGACGGGACAGATATTCCAGCACGGCCGTGCCAGGGAAATTGTCCCGCTCACCTTCCTCGACCACCGTCGCCACATGCACTCCGGCTGCTCGGCGCAGCAGGGGCAAGGTCGATTTGATCGTGGCCGCGGCCTCGAAACTGCGGTCCCAGCCGACCAGCACGGTCGCCGCGGGATCGAACAGCGCCCCGGAACATGCCGGCACCAGCACGGGCGTCCGGTTTACCTCAACAATGTCGGCCAGCGTCCCATCGCCGACCTGCTCACCGGAATCGTTAACCTGGCGCCCGCTCACCACCAGATCGGCCAGCGCCGCATGACTGGCGATGGTGTGCGCGACCGATCCCGTGGCATGCTGAAAGTCCCAGCTGACATCTTCCCGGGCAAGCTCGGTCTCGACCCGGTCACGCAGGCTGCTCTCCCGATCTGCGACGGCGCTTAGCAGGTCGTTCATCACGAACACGCCGCCGAGTCCGTCCATCGCCACGAAGGATTCGATCGGCGTCACCTGCAAACAGCGCAGATGCGCCCCATGAAGCCTGGCTGCCGCCAAAGCGGATTCCAGCCGCTGGTCCAGCGTTTGCTCGTCGGAAACGTGAAGGAGGATGTTCTTCATGGCGTGGACCCTCTTCCTTGACCTTGGCAGGTCGCTGCACTAAGCGCCCAACCGTCGTTTTCGGCAAGACATCGATGTTCGCCCTTCGGGGTCCGCTGGCCGGTGAGTGTTCACCCGCCGGCGTCGTTTGCGTTGCGGGCCAGGCACCCCACATCGCGGTGGATCATCGCAGGAGCGTTTGAATGTTCGAGTCCCTCAGCGACCGCCTCGGCGGCGTCTTCGACAAGCTTCGCGGCCGTGGTGCGCTGGACGAGGCGGACGTGCGCTCGGCGATGCGCGAGGTGCGGGTAGCATTGCTCGAGGCCGACGTCGCGTTACCGGTCGCCCGCGATTTCGTGGACAAGGTGACGGAACAGGCGGTCGGCCAGGAAGTGCTGCGCTCGGTCACCCCGGGCCAGCAGGTCGTGAAGATCGTCAACGACGCGCTGATCGAGATGCTGGGCGGTGATGGCGCGGACCTGAATGTCGCGGTGGCGCCGCCGGCGGTGATCATGATGGTCGGCCTGCAGGGCTCAGGCAAGACAACCACGACCGCCAAGCTCGCCAAGCGACTGACGGAGAAAGAGCGCAAGAAGGTCCTGATGGCGTCGCTCGACGTCGCCCGCCCGGCCGCGCAGGAGCAGCTGGCGGTGCTTGGGCGGCAGGCGGGCGTCGATACGCTGCCGATCGTGCCGGGCCAGCCGCCGGTCGAGATCGCCGCCCGCGCGCTGCAGTCGGCCAGGCTCCAGGGCTACGACGTGGTGCTGCTCGATACGGCAGGACGCCTCCACGTCGACGACGCCCTGATGAGCGAGATGAAGGCAGTCTCGACCGCTTCGAAGCCGGCCGAGACGCTACTGGTGGTCGACAGCCTGACCGGTCAGGACGCCGTCAACGTCGCCAAGGGTTTCGCGGGCGAGGTCGACCTGACCGGCGTCATTCTGACCCGGATGGACGGCGATGCGCGCGGCGGCGCGGCGCTGTCGATGCGCGCGGTCACCGGCAAGCCGATCAAGTTTGCCGGCACCGGCGAGGGCTTGGACGCGATCGAGCCGTTCCACCCGAGCCGGGTTGCGGGCCGGATCCTTGGCATGGGCGATGTCGTCAGCCTGGTCGAGCGCGCCGCCGAGACGATCAAAGTCGAAGACGCCGAGAAGCTCGCGGCCAAGATGGCCAAGGGCAAGTTCGACCTCGACGACCTCCGCATGCAGCTCGACCAGATGAAGCGCATGGGCGGTCTGGGTGCCCTTGCCGGCATGTTGCCCGGTATCAAGGGCATGAAGGGCGCGATGGAAAAGGCGCAGGATGGCAAGGCCCTTGTTCACCTGGAAGCCATGCTGTCGTCCATGACCGCCAAGGAGCGTGCCGCCCCTCAGTTGATCAACGCCAAGCGCAAGATCCGGATCGCCAAGGGCAGCGGTCGGTCGGTGCAGGAAGTGAACAAGCTGTTGAAGATGCACCAGGAAATGGAGACCGCGATGAAGCGGCTCAAGAAGATGGGTGGCTTTGGCAAGCTTGCGGCGATGTTCGGTAAGGGCGGCATGGAAGGCGCCATGGGCGGTCTGCTGGGCCCCGGTGGCGCTGGCGGCCCAGGCGGGATGCCTGGCCTCCCGGGTCTTGGCAGCGGCAATCAGCCGTTCGGCCTGCCGCCTGGTTTCGATAAGTTTGGTAAAAAGTAACAACGACTTACAAGAAGGACTTTAGATATGGCAGTTGCAATTCGTCTCGCCCGTGGTGGCTCCAAGAAGCGCCCCTATTATCGCATCGTCGTTGCCGACTCGCGCAACGCCCGCGACGGCCGCTTCATCGAAAAGGTCGGCACCTACAATCCGCTTCTCGCGAAGGATTCGCCCGAGCGCGTGAAGCTCGACAACGATCGTATCTCGCACTGGCTGAGCGTTGGTGCGCAGCCGTCGGACCGCGTTGCGCGCTTCCTCGACGCCGCCGGCATCAAGGAACGCGCCGCTCGTTCCAACCCCAAGAAGGGTGAACCGGGCGAGAAGGCGAAGGAGCGCGCCGAGGAGCGTGCGACCAAGCAGGCCGAGGCTGCCGAGGCCGCTGCCGCCGCCAAGGCCGAAGCCGCTGCTGCTCCGGTCGCCGAGGAAGCCGCTGCTCCGGTCGCCGAAGAAGCGGCTCCTGCCGAGACTGCCGAAGAAAGCGCTCCGACCCAGCCCAAGCCGGCCGAAGGTGCCGCAGAGGAAGCTCCAGCCGAGGAAGCTTCGGCTCCGACCCAGCCGGAACCCGCCGAAGGCGCCGACGATGCGGCTCCGGCCGAAGGTGCTGAGAAGGCTGAAGGTTAAGATCGTTTGTCGACCTTGCTCGGCGCGAGCGGTGAAGGGCCAACGCCCTCTCCCGGTCGTGTCGGGCATCGTCGATCCACGGTGTTGCTTTGACTGAACCCCGCATCGCCCTCGCCGCCGTCGCGGGTGCCCACGGCATCCGGGGCGAGCTGCGCCTCAAGCTCTTCACGGACAGTGCGGCCAACCTCGCTGGGCACAAGACCGTCTTCGTCGGCGGCCGGGAAATGCAGCTGCAATGGGCCAGGGAGGGCGGCAAGGTTGCGATCGCCCGCCTAGCCGGGGTCACGACGCGAGAAGCGGCCGAGGCCCTTCGCGGTTCGCTGGTGGAGGTCGCTCGCGATAGCCTGCCGCCGCTGGACGAGGGCGAATATTATCACGCCGACCTGATCGGCCTGCCGTGCGTCGATGGGGAGGGGCGGCCGCTCGGTACCGTGTCGGCGGTGGAGAACTTCGGGGCCGGCGATCTTATCGAGATCGAGAAGCCCGACGGCAAGCGGGCGCTAGTGCCGTTCAAACCAGGCATCGCAGACCTGATCGACGGCAGGGTCACCGTCGATCCTGAATTCCTCGCCTGAGCCACTTTCCACGTGTCCAGCCAGAGTTATCGCAATCCACTGGCCCTCGCCGTCTACCTCCTGCTTCTGGCGATCGGCGCAGCCATGGCATTGCTATTCCTGGAGGCGGCCTTCCGACCCACTGGCAACGCGACCGTGCGGATGTGGGGACAGCGCTTGCCCGTCCCCTGGGAACAGGCCCGCTGGGGCTTCGGGATCATCGGCGCATCGCTCCTCCTGCTGCTCGGACGGAGCGGTGTAGCAGCGGTTCGCGGGCACCTTGCGCAACCATCAAGGCCTGCCGAAGCTTCGCCGGGGTTGCAACCTGGGGAAGTCACGCAGTGGTCAGGGCGGTTGGGCTGGCGCAGCTTGCGGCGGGAGCACGCGATCGTCGCGGCAATGATTGCGCCTACTCCGCTTCCCCTTATTCTCGCTCTGAACTGGGTCGTGTCGGGAGTGCCGTCGCGAGTGGGTGGCACGCAAGGTGCGCTCTTCCAGTTTGCCGTAAGTGGAGGGTTCCTGCTGGCCCTCGGCCCGCTTGCCGTTTGGCCTCTCTGGTCGGTGCTGTTCAAGGACAATCGCTGGCTGCATTCAATCTTTGGTACGATGGTCGTGACTGACCGGCGCGTTCTGTGGCAGCGCGCCTTGGACGGGCGGATCGCACACGAGATCGAGATCGGCGCGGTCGAAGACGCGGTGGTGGCGGAACGCACGCGCGACCGCGGCGAGGTCCACCTGACTGTCCGGGTGCACAAGGCTAGAGTGGAGGAGCAGGTTCTCGCCGGCGTGCCCGATCCCGACGGTTTCGCTTCGGCGCTGCAGCCCGGGGCCTAACCTTCTCCAACCTCCGCGGTCTCAAGCTGCGTCTCGGTGAGGCACGGTTCGCGCAGCATCGGCGACCTGGCCGCCAGATCGTTGCGGATGGTGGTGGCAGCCTGGCCGCCTTCGCCCATGGCGTGGCTGATCTGGTCGAGGCCATGGACCACGTCGCCGGCGGCGTAGAGCCCTTCGACAGACGTCCGCATCTTTTCATCGCACAGGAAGCAGCCATCCTCCGCCACCTTGGCGCCGACCATCTCGCCCAGCGTGGTGTGGGTGTCGGAGCCGAGCGCCGGGTAGATGCTGTCGAAGGTGAGCAGCCCTTCGGCCGTGTCCACCGTGATGCACTCACCCGTGACGCCGACCGCCTCGGCGGGGCCATCGACGATCTTGACCCCCGCTGCATCCAGCCGGGCGCGCTCGTCGCCGCTGATCTCCATCGCCCGATCAGGGGCGATCAGCGTCACGTCGGCGGTGTAGCTGCGCAGAAAGATCGCCTCGCCGACCCCGCCCTTGCCGGAGCCGATCACCCCGACCTTCTTGTCCGTGACCTCGTAACCGTCGCAGATCGGGCAATAGCGGATAAGGCCGCGGGCCATGGCGTCGTCGTGTAATTCAGGATCCATTGGCGGACGGCGGTTTGTCAGGCCTGTGGCAAGCAGAACCGTTTTGGCCCGGTGGGGTCCGCCGCCCCATTCGGCGGTGAACAGCCCATCCTCGTCCTTGTCGAGCCGGGTCACGCGACCGTCCTCGATCTTGGCACCGTACTTCTGCGCCTGTTCTCGCATCAGGCGAAGCAATTCCTTGCCGTTGATGCCGTCAGGATAGCCGGCGTGATTGTGGCTGCACGGAATCCATGCCGCCCGGCTGTCCCCTCCGTCCACCACATGGATGTCGAGGTGAAACCGGGCGAGATAGATGGCTGCGGTCAGTCCTGCCGGACCGCCGCCGATGATCAGGCAATCATATGGTGCGTTTGTGGCCATGCCAGCGCAATGAGCGGGGCGCTTGGCGGTTCCGCCTGTGCTGCCCTAAACGGGCAAGATGCACGACACGATCTATCTCGTCATCCGGTGGGAAGCCTGGATCGCCTTGGTGTTCTTCACGCTGCTGCTGACAGTCGGAAGCCTGTTTTTGCTCGGTCACCGAAAGCCGGATTGGTCCGCCACCCGTCGCCGTTTCTTCGCCGCGCTGGTGGCGCCGGGGCTCATTCTGGCCAGTACCGCCGCCACCGTCGTCGTGCTGGGCACCGATGCGCGCGACGGCTGGGGAGACCTCATCCGGGCGGCAGTATTCACGGGGGCCGCCCAATTTGCCGCCGTCAGCCTCGTGGTCGGCCTGCTCACGGGCTGGCTGGTCGATCGTCTGACCGCGGATTCAAAGGCGTGACGTTCCGCGCGTCCGTCCTGACGCTCTACCCCGAAATGTTTCCCGGACCGCTTGGCGTCAGCCTGGCCGGGCGGGCATTGGACGAGGGCAGATGGTCGCTCGAAACCCGTAACATCCGGGACTTCGCCTTGGACAAGCACCGCAGCGTGGACGATACGCCCGCCGGGGGCGGGGCAGGCATGGTGTTGAAGCCCGACGTGCTCGCCGCTGCGATCGACAGCGTGACGGATGGCCGGCCGATGTTGGCGATGAGCCCGCGTGGCGCGCCATTGACCCAACGGCGCGTGCGCGATCTTGCGGTGGGGGAGGGCGCAATCATTCTTTGCGGCCGTTTCGAAGGCTTTGACGAGCGGATCTTCGACGCGCGTCCGGTCGAGCCGGTCAGCATCGGCGACTATATCCTCTCGGGTGGGGAATTGGGCGCGATGGTCTTGCTCGACGCTTGCGTTCGGCTGCTTCCCGGAGTAATGGGCGCGGCCTCCAGCGGTGAGGAAGAGAGCTTCGAACAGGGGCTGCTCGAATATCCGCATTATACCCGACCCGTCATCTGGGAAGGACGCACGATCCCCGAAGTGCTGCGATCGGGGGATCATGCGAAGATTGCCGCGTGGCGACATGCCCAGGCAATCAAGGACACACGGCTAAGGCGGCCGGACCTGATCGAGCGCCATGGGGGCGCATCGCAGGCACCGCCCTCTGGCGCGCGGCAACGAAACGAAGGTACAGACAAGTGAATCTGATTGAGACCATCGAGCGCGAGCAGATCGAGGCCCTGACCCAGACCCGCGCGATTCCCGAATTCCGCCCCGGCGACACGCTGCGCGTAGGCGTGAAGGTCGTCGAAGGCGACCGCAGCCGCGTCCAGAATTTCGAGGGTGTCTGCATCGCCCGCGCCAACAAGGGCATCAACAGCAACTTCACCGTCCGCAAGATCAGCTTTGGCGAGGGTGTCGAGCGCGTCTTCCCGCTCTACTCGCCGATCGTGGATTCGATTGATGTTGTCCGTCGCGGCGCCGTTCGCCGTGCCAAGCTCTACTATCTGCGCGGCCGCACCGGTAAGTCGGCCCGTATCGCCGAGCGGCGCGATCCCCGTCGCAACGAGGCGAAGGCCGAGGCTCCGGCCGCCGCCCCGCAGAGCGAGGCTGCCGAAGCCTGAGCTTTACGAACCGCAGTTCGAAAGAGGGCCGTGCCGCAAGGTGCGGCCCTTTTTTCGTTTCGGCTCAGAGCCGCAGGCGGTTCACCAGGACGGTGGCGTCCGGAAGATATTGCGGGCGCGCGTTGGCCGGCCGGGCTGCGGCAAGCGGCCTCGCACTCGCCGGCAGGCTCCAGCGGGTCCCCACCAACATGAGCTCCAGCGGAGCGTTGCCGCGCAACTGCACCTCCATGACCGCGCCGTCACAGCTCCGCCCGGTACAGGACAGGCTGGCGATCGGTCCGGTCGCGCTAGGGTCGAAGCGGCGGAGCCGCCGTGGTGTTCCGGCGGCGACCACGGGCGCACCGGGGTCGGCAATCATGGTCAGGTTGTCCGCGCCGTTGGGCTGCAATCGCACTCTCACGAGCCGCCCGCCCGGCACGGGCGCCGTGCCGGCCAATGTCACTCGCGGCTGCACCAGACCCGCCTCCGGCCGCGCCGGAGCCACCCAGCGAAGCCGCCGGCCCAGGGCTGGCACCAGCTGCTGTTCCCATCGCCCAAACCGCTCGAATACGGCCGGCAGCGGCTTGCGGTCGTTGACGATGGACCAGATTGGCTGCGGCGAGCGCTCGTCAACAACATATTGCAGCGTCCACTGCTGCTGCCGATCGGCCGAGTAGGCCGGCACAGTCGCCGCGATTACCCAACCGCCGAGAATGAGGACAGCGGCCAGGATGGTGGCCATCTTCCGTCCCCCGTCCGCCAGCAACGGACGTGCTTCGATCAGCCAGGGCAGCAGGACCAGCGCCCCCAGCGGCGCAAAGGCCCACATCGGCCCGCCATTGAGCAGTTCCTCCAGCAGCCCCAGCATTGCGCCCAGCGTCAGGAACAGCAACAGCGCCGCGATCACTGCGGCGATCGTCTCGCCGCCCTTCCACCAGCGGCCGATCATCACGCCGAGGGTCATAACCAGCAGCGGGAAGATGAAATAAACGATCCCTCCCGGTGCGAGCGCCAGCACCGTCAATCCCACGGCGCCGAACACCGACCAGAAAGCGACGCGCAGCTGCGCAACATCTAACCGCCGGGCTGCCGTGAACAACAGCAGCCCCACACCGATCACGCCGCCATAAACCGCCAATTCCGTCCAGACGGGATGGGCTCGCCAGAACTGCCCGGCGCGCAGGCCTCCGACGAGGCTGAGGCCAAGCCAGGCCAGGCCCGTTCCAAGTGCTATCGCCGTCAGCAACAGGGGCAGCCCGAGCAGCGCGCGCCGCCGCCAAACGGCCACCGCCGTAATCAGCACACCGCCGCCCAGCAGAGCGGCGCCCAGCCAGACGGGCAGCGTCCACAAGCTAAGTCCCGGTACGCTCATGAACAGCCACTCGCCCGCTTCCGTCGCGGGAGCTGGTCCACTCGCCAGCGACCGGGCCAGGTTCAGCGTCTGGTCGCCCATGTGTTGCAGGGTGCGAAGGTCCATCGCCGTCAGGTCGTCGCCTGCCGAATGGTAGCGTGTCTCGTTGCCGACCGGCGCCAGGTTCAGCGTCAGCCAGCCGCGGTCCTCGAATGTGTTGACGTCCGTGTAATTGGGCAATTGCCGATAGGCGCTCACCGCCAGGCTGTTGGCGACCGGATGGTCGACCGATCGCGCGAACACCCGCACCGCCGCCGGGTTCGGAACGCTGGTTTCGAACATGTTGACCGGCCCGCGAACGCCACGCGCCTCGAGGTTGATCAGGCTATCCACCCGGGAAGCGAGCGGATCGCCGTCAAGGAAGGCTCGTGCACCCACCAGGCCGAGCTCCTCGCCCTCGTTGAACAGCAGGGTTACCGGCCGGGCCAGCGGCGCATCCCGCAAGAGCGCCGCCACCTCCAGCATGGTCGCGACGCCCAGGCCCGCGTCCGATGCGCCAGGGCCGACCGGCACGCTGTCGTAGTGGGAGTTGATCAGCAGGTGGCGTCCGTTCGCCGGCCCCAGCGTCACCAGCACGTTTCGCACGCGCGCGCACGACGTGCCGCGCTGCTTCATCAATTCGTTACAGGCAAAGCGGTCGTCTACCCGCGGCTGCAGCCCGATCGCGCGTAGCTCGGCTACCAGCCGGTCGCGCACCCCGTCGCCCGCCGCGGTATCTGCCGGGTGCGGCAGTTGATCGGCAAGCACCCGAGCCAGCCGCGCCTGGGCCCGCCCGGCGTCGAACTGACCAGGCGCATTGCCGGCGCGTACCTCCGGCGGGGTCGTCAACCGATGGGTGACGCCCATCGCCAGCAGCAACCCCGCGACGATCGCCACCAGCCACCACGCCCGCTGCCCCATCCTCGCCCCCGCCTTGTGCTGACCGTCGCCGGAGCCATATCGCGGACGGCGGTCCCGTGATAGGGCGCCTGCCAGCACCTCAGGAGTATGGATTGATGGGTTACCGGGTCGCCGTCGTCGGAGCGACGGGCAATGTCGGGCGCGAGATGCTCAACATCCTAGCCGAGCGGCAGTTTCCGCTCGACGAAGTCGCCGCGGTCGCCAGCGCGCGATCGACCGGGGACATCATCGATTTCGGAGATTCGGGCGAGACGCTCAAGGTCAAGAACCTCGAGCATTTCGACTTCGAAGGCTGGGACATGGCGTTGTTCGCGATCGGCTCGGAGGGAAGCAGGCTACACGTGCCCCGGGCCGCACAAGCGGGCTGCACCGTGATCGACAATTCGTCGCTCTATCGCATGGACCCCGACGTGCCCTTGATCGTGCCGGAGGTGAACGCGGATGCCATCGCCGGCTATCGGGCCAAGAACATCATCGCCAATCCCAATTGCTCCACCGCGCAAATGGTCGTCGCCCTGAAGCCGCTGCACGATGCGGCTGGGATCAAGCGGGTCGTGGTTTCCACTTACCAATCCGTTTCCGGGGCCGGAAAAGCCGGTATGGATGAGCTATTCGAGCAAAGCCGCAACATCTTCGTCGGCGACGGCACTGCCCCGGCAAAGTTCACCAAGCAGATCGCCTTCAACGTCATTCCACACATCGACAGCTTCCTCGACGACGGCTCGACGAAGGAAGAATGGAAGATGGTGGTCGAAACCAAGAAAATCCTCGATCCGAAGATCAAGGTTACCGCCACCTGCGTCCGGGTCCCGGTGTTCGTCGGCCATTCGGAAAGCGTGAATGTCGAGTTCGAGCGCGAGATCGGCGCGGAGGAAGCCCAGGCCATCCTGCGCGAGGCGCCCGGAATCATGCTGGTCGATAAGCGCGAGGATGGGGGCTACGTCACCCCGGTCGAATGCGTCGGCGATTACGCGACGTTCGTCTCCCGAGTGCGGGAGGATCCGACGGTGGAGAACGGCCTGAATTTCTGGGTAGTCAGCGACAACCTCCGCAAGGGTGCCGCGCTCAATGCCGTGCAGATCGCCGAACTGCTCGGCCGCCGACACCTCAAGAAGGCGGCGTAGTGACGGTAGCTGGGGCAGGTGTTGGCGGAGGGTGCGCGTGTGGCCGGGTCCGCTTCCAGGTGATCCTGCCGCAGCAGCCCCACGCCTATCTCTGCCATTGCCGGATGTGCCAGCGCGCGAGTGGGAATGTTAGTCTGGCGATGGTGGGGGTTCGACAGGATGACGTCAGCTGGAACCGGGAGCCGGACTGGTTCCATAGTTCGCCGATCGCGCAGCGGCCGTTCTGCTCCGCATGCGGCACCAGTCTTGGCTTTCGTTACGTCGATGGCACCGACAAGATGGACTTGACCGTCGCGGCCTTCGACGATCCGTCCATTTTCACGCCGCAAAGCCACTTCGGCGCGGAAAGCATGCACCGCGCTTGGCTCAACACCGAAGGACTGCCGGAAACGCGCAGCGACGAATATCAGGCACTGCAGGATCGGTGGCGCAACGCAGGGGCGGAACCGCCGGCAGGCTGATTGCAAAGTAAGGCTTGCGCTGCCATCGCCCGGACATGCGAACGACCTTGAGCACTGTCTGCCCTGGCCTCGATCTCGACTGGAGAAGGCGAACCCTTGGGGGACGTGGTGTCCAAATTGTCCAAGTTGAAAACCGATGAGTGACGTCTCCATCCATCATTGGACTGCCTCTGACGGCGTCGACCTTGTGTGGCGGGAGACGGGGCAGGGGCGTCCCATCGTCCTCCTTCATGGCCTGTTCTCCGACGCGCAGATGAACTGGATCAAGTTCGGCCATGCGGGCAAACTCGCGGACGCGGGCCGGCGGGTGATCATGCCAGATCTTCGCGCGCACGGCCTGTCCGGCAAGCCCCATGACCCGGCCAGTTATCCGCGCGGCATCCTGGGGCGCGACCTAGCGGAGCTGGTCGCGCAGCTGAGGCTCGACGACTTCGACTTGGGCGGCTTCTCGCTAGGTGCGCGGACCACCGTGCAAGGGGTAGGCGAGGGGCTCGCGCCTGCAAACGCGGTGCTTGCCGGCATGGGCCTCGAGGGCCTGGGCGGGTGGCTGAAGCGCAAGGACTTCTTCCTCGAGGCGCTCGACCTCTATGACAGCGCGAGCCGGGGCGATCGGCACTGGATGGCGATCCAGTTCATGAAGACCATGAAGGTTGATCGCGACGCGGCCCGCCTGCTGCTGGGAACGTTCGAGGATGCAACGCCGGAATGGCTGGCGGCCTTCACCATGCCGACGCTGGTGCTTTGCGGTAAGGATGACAATGACAACGGCTCGGCGCCGCGCCTCGCCGAGGCGCTTCCCAGCGCGCACTATCAGCAGGTGCCCGGTACGCACATGAGTTCGGTGGCCGAACCTGCTTTCGGGGACGAACTCGTCCGCTTTCTCGCCTCTTGACGCTGCATTGGCGGTGGCGCAGTCCGCTGCCACGCGAACACTCTTGTATGAGGTTATCAACGCCCATGAAATTCGCTGCTTCCGTTTCGCTCGCCGCCCTTGCCCTTGCCGGCTGCGCCACTGTCCCAGCGTCGCAAATGGATGCCGGCGCTTCGACCGCCACCGCTGGCAATGATGCGCCGGGCACGACCGACGCGCCGCCCGCGGGCAGCTATCCGTCCACTCCGGAGGGAGCGCGCCAGTTCGTCGCCGCGGTGGAGAAGGACCTGTTTGACCTCAGCGTCATCGGTGGTCGCGCGGCTTGGGTGAACGCCACCTACATCAACGACGACACCGACGCGCTCGCTGCCTATTTTGGAACCATCGGCACCGAGAAAGGCGTGCGCTACGCCAAGGAAGCGGCGCGTTACGCAGCGGTACCCGGCCTTGATCCCGATACCGCGCGCAAACTCAACATCCTGCGCGGCGCGCTGGTGCTGGCGGCCCCGACCACGGATGGCGCCGCGGCCGAACTCAACACCATCACCACGCGTCTCCAGTCGACCTATGGCAAGGGCCGCGCGACGCTCAACGGCAAGGAGATCACGGGCGACGTTGCCGAGGAACAGATGGGCGAGCTGCGCAATCCGGCGCAGCTGCAGGAGGTCTGGACCAGCTGGCACAACAATGTCGGCCGCCCGATGCGGCAGGACTACACCCGCATGGTGGAGATCGCCAACGCCGGCGCCAAGGAACTCGGCTATGCCGACACTGGCGCCATGTGGCGTTCCAACTACGACATGAGCCCGCAGGAATTCTCGGCCATGTACGACCGGCTGTGGGGCGAGGTGAAGCCGCTTTACGACCAGCTCCATTGCTACACCCGGACCAAGCTCAACCAGAAGTACGGCAATGCGATCCAGCCCGCCAACGGCCCGATCCGCGCCGATCTGCTCGGCAACATGTGGGCGCAGGAATGGGGCAACATCTACGACGTCGTCGCGCCGCGCGGGGCCGGAGACATCGGCTATGACCTGACCGAGCTGCTGGTCGCGAAGAAGACCACCCCGACCGAGATGGTTCGGATCGGCGAGCGCTTTTATACCTCGCTTGGTCTTCAGCCGCTTCCCGAAACCTTTTGGCAACGATCCCAGATCGTCCGTCCGGAAGGCCGGGAAGTGGTGTGCCACGCTTCGGCCTGGGACATCGACAACAAGGACGACCTGCGCATCAAGATGTGCACCAAGGTCAATGCCGATGACTTCGTGACGATCCATCACGAGCTTGGCCACAACTATTATCAGCGGGCCTATAACCAGCAGCCCTATTTGTTCCTCAACGGCGCGAACGACGGCTTCCATGAAGCGATCGGTGATTTTGTCGCGCTGTCGGTCACGCCCGATTATCTCGTGCAGATCGGACTGCTTGACCGCAACAAGGTGCCGGACGCTTCGAAGGACACCGGGCTATTGCTGCGTCAGGCCATGGACAAGGTGGCGTTTTTGCCGTTCGGCCTGATGGTCGACAAGTGGCGGTGGGGCGTGTTTGACGGCTCGATCCCGTCGACCGGCTACGAGGCTGGGTGGAACCAGCTGCGGCTGCAGTATCAGGGGATCACGCCGCCGGGCCAGCGGTCCGAAGCGGATTTCGATCCCGGTGCGAAGTTCCACATCCCGGGCAACACGCCTTACGCCCGCTACTTCCTCGCCCGAATCCTGCAGTTCCAGTTCTACAAGGCGGCCTGCGACATGGCCGGCTGGAAGGGTCCGCTGCATCGCTGCTCCTTCTACGGCAACAAGGAAGTGGGTCAGCGTTTGAACGCCATGCTGGAGATGGGCGCATCGAAGCCGTGGCCCGACGCGCTTCAGGCCTTCACCGGCACCCGCGAGATGTCCGGCAGGCCCATGCTGGAATATTTCGCGCCGCTGCAGCGGTGGCTGGAACAGCAGAACCGCGGCAAGCAATGCGGGTGGTAGGCTGAAGGCCCGACCCAAGCGGGAACTGCGCAGCAGGTCTGCTTGGTGGAGAGAGCCGAAAGGCCGGCCAGCCTGCCGTGAAAGCGGACAGGACTGACGTCACGGGGTTCATCCCCGTGACGGCCTCGCTTACCTTAGGCTGTCATCCCAGCGGCTCTGATCCGCCGCTCGGCATCGCGCGCTCCGATGTCCTTCCGACCCCGCTGACCAAGTGCCCAGGCCGCACCGCCGATCGCCGCAGCAACCCCGCCCACGATCGCGCCTGCCGCAAGCGGGTGCATCTGCGCCTCGAGATAGAGCGACGTGCGGCGCTTGAACGGGTCCTGGTTGCTTTCCGTTCGGCCATCGACCCGCGGCTCGAACAGATTGTCGCTGGTACCCGGTGCGGGCGGTACATCGGTTGTCTGCATGACCTCGTCGCCGATGAGCTGCATTCCCTTGTCCGCCAGTCGCGGCAGGGACGGGGCCAGGGTGGTCAATGCCAGGCCCCCGCCGCCGACGATCAACTGGCGCCGGCGGTGGGCGGCGGCGAAACAGATGGCCTTGGCGACCAGCTCGACATGATACAGCGGCTGGGGCAGCCGGGCGGGCCGATCCAGCTTGTTGCGGGCATGTTCCGGATAGGGCGTGTCGATCGCCGCCGGCTTGATCAGCGTCACCGAGATCGGTGCGCCTTCATCCTCCAATTCCATTCGCAACGCGTCGGTGAACTGCATGACCGCAGCCTTCATGGCGCAATAGGGACCTTGCAAGGGGATGGCACGGTTGGACAGGACGGACCCGACATTGATCAATGCGCCGCCGCCTTGGCGCAGATTGCGGACCGCGACCATGCTGCCCTGTACCAGCCCGAAATAGCCGACATCGAAGACCCTGCGATGTTCTTCCAGCGTGACCTGCTCCAACCGGGCGTACATCGCCGCGGCCGCGTCGTTCACCCAGCTATCGATCCGGCCGAAGCGCTCCACCGCTTTTGCGGCAAGCTCGTCCGCCGCACCGTCATCGGCGACGTCGAGGTCGATCGCCGTGGCCTCGCCACCCTTGTTGCGAATGCCGACCACCGCCTCGTCGAGCGCCTCGGCGTTGCGCGCCGCCAGAACGACCCTAGCACCCGCCGCCGCCGCCCGGCGGGCCGTGGCAAGACCGATGCCGCTCGACGCACCCGTGATCACCATCACCTGTTCGCCAAGGAGCTTCAGTGTTGCAGCCATGTCGTGCTTTCCTCTCTCGCTCAAAAAAGAAGGGACGCCGAAGCGCCCCTTCCGTTCAAGCGTTCGAGGAAGGTTTAAGCTCCGTAAGCGATCGCCCCGGTCTTGCTTTGATCTTCGGCGGTCTGGTCGAGGCCGGTGTTGCCCTTGGCCGACGAAGTCTGGCGACTTGTGTCGCTCGACTTGGACGGGCTCTTCGAACCGCTGACCGAGTCCGACGCGCCGCTCTTGAGAGCAGACGGGCTGCTGCCGCCCGAGCCCGCCCCAATACCCGCAGCGCTGCTCGGGTTGGTGCTGCTCGTCTCCAGACTGCTGTCCTGGGTGCTGAGGCTGGGGCTGCTCGATGCCCCTGCGGCCTCGCCTCGCTGCGACTCACCGTCCGACTGCTGACCCCATTTCATGGACGACCCGGTGTCCGAGTGGGTGTTGCGGCGCGAAAAGAAGAAGGCACCGGCTGCGGCAGCGACGGTTGCAACGGCGGCGGTGGTGTAAGGACGGTCCTTGACGGCTTGTCCGATGCTTCCGAAGCGATTGCCTTCAAATCGGCCGCGCTGGTCGCGGCTCTGGTTTTCGTTTCGATTACTTGGGTTGCGGGTGTTGGCCACGGTCAGGCTCCTTAAATGACGCAAGGATTTGCTGACCTGCCCAACGTCCAGCGACGCCCGTCGTTGCATCCGCTCTCGCCAGGGAGAGCGGATGCCGCGACGGGGCGGTGCTAGTGTTCGCTTACAATTGGCCCAGCATGGTTTCGGCGCTGGACGCCTGATATTCGCCCGGCGCTTCCACGTTCAATTGCTCGACCACGCCGTCGTTGACGATCATGGAATAACGCTGCGAGCGGACCGACCCCATGCCGAACTTGCTGCCGTCCATTTCCAGGCCAAGCGCTTGCGCCAATTGCCCGTTGCCGTCGGCCAGCATGGTGATGTCCTCGCTGCCCTGTTCCGTGTTCCAGGCGCTCATCACAAAGGCGTCGTTGACGGACGTGCAGGCGATCTCATCGACCCCCTTGCCCTTCAAGTCCGCGGCCTTCTCGACGTAGGAGGGCAAGTGCTTGGCCGAGCAGGTCGGCGTGTAGGCGCCCGGCACCGCAAACAGCGCGACCTTCTTGCCGCCGAAATATTCCGTGGTGGTCGTCGGCCGCGGCCCTTCGCTGGTGGCGATGGTCAACGGAACTTCCGGCAGCTTGTCGCCGACTTTGATGGTCATGATTGGAACTCCCTTGGTGAACGATTGTCGGACCGGGCGATAAGCGCGCCGCGACGTCGTCACAAGGACCCCGTGTTCCCTTGCGGCAAAGTCCTTGGGGCGGCATGAGATGGCGAATGGACCAGCCGCGTTTCCTGTCCGGCAAGTTGTTGCTCGCAATGCCGGGAATGGCCGACCCAAGGTTTGAACGAGCGGTGATCGCAGTCTGCGTCCATGACGAAAATGGCGCGGTCGGAATCGGCATCGGCCACAAGCGCGCCGGCCTCAAGTTTCGCGCCCTGCTGAAGCAACTTGACCTCGACCCGGGCGAGGCGCCGGATTGTGCCGTGCATCATGGCGGACCGGTCGAGCCGGGCCGCGGTTTCGTGCTGCACTCAACCGACTGGGGGGGCGAGGATACGCTGCAGGTGAATGGGCAGGGCGGCCCGCTGTGCGCAATGACCGGGACCATTGATGTGCTGCGTGCGATTGCGGAGGGGCGCGGTCCGAGACACTGGTTGATTTCGCTTGGCTATGCCGGCTGGGACAGCGGGCAACTGGAGGACGAAATGACCCGCCACGGCTGGTTCACCGCCAATGGTCAGCCCGCGCTGTTGTGGGACACACCGACGGATGAACGCTGGGCAGCGGCCTTTCGGGGCGAAGGCGTCGATCCCCGCCTGCTTAGCAGCGAGACCGGCGCAGCCTGACAAGAGCATATAAAGCTTTCTTTATATGACCTGCTGCGCTAGGGGCGCGGGCGATCGGCCGCTGCTCGTTGCTAGCGGCCCTATTGGCATGTTTTGGAGATCTAACCGTGGCCACCCAGACGCTTGAGCGCGATTACCTCGTCAAGGACCTGTCCCTCGCCGATTTCGGCCGCAAGGAAATCGAAATCGCCGAAACCGAGATGCCCGGCCTGATGGCGCTTCGCGAGGAATATGGCGAGTCCAAGCCGTTGAAGGGTGCGCGGATCACCGGTTCGCTCCACATGACGATCCAGACGGCTGTTCTGATCGAAACCCTCACCGCGCTTGGTGCCGACGTGCGCTGGGCCAGCTGCAACATCTTCTCGACCCAGGACCACGCTGCGGCGGCGATTGCCAAGACGGGCGTGCCGGTCTTCGCGGTCAAGGGCGAGACGCTCGAGGAATATTGGGACTACGTCGTCCGCATCTTCGACTGGGGGCAGGACCAGACGTGCAACATGATCCTGGACGACGGCGGCGACGCAACCATGTTCGCCCTGTGGGGCGCGCGGGTCGAAGCGGGCGAAACGCTCTTTGATCCGACCAATGAGGAAGAAGAGGTGTTCGTCGCCACCCTGAAGCGCTTCCTCCAGGAGCGTCCGGGGTACCTCACCAAGACCGTCCAGAACATCAAGGGCGTGTCGGAGGAAACCACCACCGGCGTGCATCGCCTGTATGAGCTGTCCAAGCAGGGGAAGCTTCCCTTTCCGGCGATCAACGTCAACGACAGCGTCACCAAGTCGAAGTTCGACAACCTCTACGGCTGCAAGGAATCGCTGGTCGATGCGATCCGTCGCGGCACCGACGTGATGCTTGCGGGCAAGATCGCCTGCGTCGCCGGCTTTGGCGATGTCGGCAAGGGCTCGGCCGCTTCGCTGCGTAACGGCGGCGCCCGCGTGCTGGTGACGGAGGTCGATCCCATCTGCGCGCTTCAGGCCGCGATGGAAGGTTATGAAGTCGTCACGATGGAGGAAGCCGCCACCCGCGCCGACATCTTCGTCACCGCGACCGGCAACATGGATGTGATCACGCTAGATCACATGCGCGCCATGAAGAACATGGCGATTGTCTGCAACATCGGTCACTTCGACAGCGAGATCCAGATCGGCGCGCTGAGCAACATGAAGTGGACCGAGATCAAGCCGCAGGTCGACGAGGTCGAGTTCCCGGATGGCAAGAAGCTGATCGTCCTGTCCAAGGGCCGGCTGGTCAACCTCGGCAACGCGACCGGTCACCCGAGCTTCGTGATGAGCTCAAGCTTCACCAACCAGGTGCTGGCGCAGATCGAGATTTGGACCGGCGGCGACAAGTACGGGAAGGACGTTTACGTGCTCCCCAAACATCTCGACGAGAAGGTCGCGGCGCTGCACCTCGACAAGTTGGGCGTGAAGCTCACCACCCTGTCGGATAAGCAGGCGGCGTACATCGGCGTGAAGCCGCAGGGTCCGTTCAAGCCGGAACACTACCGCTACTAACGAACTTCGGAGCGCGCTCGCGTGAGCCCGCCGGGGCTTACGCGTGCGCGTCGAGAATGCTGAACAACGTCGCAACTGCGTCACGCTCGCGGGCATCGAGTTCCGGCCGCCAGATGTCGAAGATCAACAAGAAGCGATCTTCGCTGCTGTTGTTCCACGCCTCATGCTCGACCGAGTCATCGAAAACCAGCAGTTCGCCTTCGTGCCATTCGCGCGTTTCCGGCCCAACCCGGAATCCACAGTCGGGCGGCACGATCAACGGCAAGTGACAGATCAGACGCGCATTCAGCATTCCGTGGTGCGGTGGGATCGACGCTCCGGGCGCAAGGCGGGAAAAGAGGATGGACGGCGCCCGCTTGCCAATTCGGGCAAGCGGCACCTGCTTGAGAGCTTCGAGAGTTTCGGCGAAATGTTGGGCCAGATCGGGCCGGATGTCGCCGTTCTCCGTTAGATAAAAGGTGCTCCAAGCCGGATTGTCCAACAATCCATGATAGCCGCTCGTCGGTCGGGAAGGATCACTGACGAGATAGGGGGCGAATCCTTCTTCGTCTCGTTCCAGCCATGCCTGAAGCTCACCCCTGATGGCCGCCGTCTTCTGCTCAAGCTCTCGGGCCCAGCCAAGCTCTTGACGCTCGTAGTAGGTCCTTTGTGGCAGGTCGGGGTAAAAATAGCTGGTTGGGCGCTGCAGCGACATCTGCGCGTGCGCGCGCCCGGTCAGCAGGTCCAGGGAGCGCTGAAAGCGCGGGGGGCGGACGTTTCGATCGAAACCAGCATCCGCAAGTTTTTGCATCAGCGAAGCTTCAAATCCGCGTTCAAGATTTGCGAGAGATCGTTGCGCCTGCTCGATCGGCGCTTTGAGGGACAGGGCCAGCGGACCTCGCGCGGCTGCGGCAGCAGCCGCTTGAAGCGCTGCACGGTAGAAGGAGGCTGCCTGACGCTCCTGCCCGGCCGCTTGTCGATGGTCGGCCTTCTCGACCAAGGCGGCGATATCCGTCGGATGCTGCTGCAGATGGCGATCAAGATCGGACTCGGTCCTTGGCATGACATTTCCTGGCTGTGCGGAAGGTCGCGTTTTCGCGGATGATCGGGCGAATCTCTATTGTGACATGGATGTCACATTAACGGCGGAAGTGCGTCCTTGGTGCGATAGCCTATTTGCAACAGCCAAGCCTTTGGCCAAAGCCCGCACACCATATTTGGCGAGGAACCCTGCTATGCGCCTTAGTTCGACTGCTTTTTTGACGTCCTCTGCATTTGCGTTGGCCGTAGGCCTTGCGGCTCCCGCCGCCGCCCAGGAAAATCCGGCCCCGGGCACGGACCAGAACACGTCCACCACGTCGACCACCGACAATCCCGAAGCTTGCGCGAATCTGCCCGAGGGCGCGGCTCGCGACAACTGCATCAGCGGTGAAGTTGAGATCGAGTCGGGCCAGGCAGCGACCACGCGTGACGAAATCGTCGTTACCGGCTCGCGTATCCGTCGTCCGAACCTTGAGTCGAACGTTCCAGTGACGTCGATCAGCGTCGAAGAACTTACCAGCCAGGGCGACGTCAACATCGGCGACGCGTTGAACGATCTTCCGGCGATCCGCTCGACCTTCAGCCAGGCGAACTCGACCCGTTTCATCGGTACCGCCGGCGTCAACCTCCTCGACCTTCGTGGCCTCGGCGTCGAGCGCACGCTCACGTTGGTGAACGGCCGTCGTCACGTCACCTATACTCCCGGCGAGTTCTTGGTCGACGTCAACACCATCCCGACCGACCTCATCGAGCGCGTCGACGTGATCACGGGCGGCAGCTCGGCCGTGTACGGCTCCGACGCCGTTGCTGGCGTCATCAACTTCGTTCTCAAGAACGATTTCGAGGGTATCAAGCTTCGCGGCCAAGGCGGCATCTCCAGCCGTGGCGATCGCGGGATCCAGTCGATCTCGCTGACCGCTGGCAGGAATTTCTTCGACGATCGCGCCAACGTCGCGATCAACCTTGAGTATGTGAATGCGGAAGAGCTTCGCTTCACGGACCGTGACAGCCTGACGGGCGCTTTCAGTGGCCGCTGCCAGTTCAACACGGCTGAGCCGACCGCGGGTGAGCCGCAGGCGGGTGACGGCGTTCCCGATCAGCAGTTTTTCTGCGGCGTGCGCAACTTCACCACCTCGGATGGCGGTACGGTCACGGCGGGCGGTGTTGGAGTGTTTGGACCGACTAGCCCCAACTATCCGGTTTCCTGTACGAACCCGGCAATCCTTGCCAACCCGACGCTCGCAGCGCGTTGCTTGTTCCCGGGCACTCCGCAGGGCCAGCCACGGGTTGTCAACTTCCGTCCGGACGGAACCGCTTGCGAAGTCATTCCGGCGCTCGATTTCCGTCCGTTCGGATCCAACAACTACATCGCCAATCCCGCCGACACCTGCGCACGCGGGTCGACGCTCCGGAACACTGGACAGCTTGCTCCCGGCTTGGACCGCTACACCGCCAACCTGCTTGCCAGCATGGAAATCACGCCGGCGTTGCAGCCGTTCTTCGAAGCGAAGTTCGCTCGCGTCGATGCAGTTCAGGAGGGTCAGCCCAGTTTCTTCCAGGGCACGTTCCCGCAGTTCTTTGGTGCCGGGCGCGGCATCCGCTGCGATAACCCGTTCCTGACGACGCAGAACATCGAAACCCTTCAAACTATCGGTCGCTGTTTGGGTGGTGCGACGTCGACGGATACCATTCCGCTGTCTCGTTTTAACGTGGACTTTGGCGCTCGTTCGGAGGTCATCCGCCGTGATACCTATCGGTTGGTTGGCGGTATCCGCGGCGACTTCAACGATGACTGGAACTATGAAGTTTCGATCAACTACGGCAAGCTGAAGTCGCGCCAAGACCAGCTGAACGACTTGGTGTTGTTCGACGGTTCGCCTGATTTTAATAATGCCGGTTTCTTGCTCGCAACGGACGCAGTTCGCGATCCTAATACGGGTCAGATCGTTTGCCGCATCAACAGCACCGATCCGACGCAGAACCCTGCCGGGACTGCGGACGACGATGCGGCCTGTGTGCCTATCAACGTTCTGGGCAACGGCGCGCCCAGCCAGGCGGCGCTCGATTATGTCAACACGACCTCGTTCGTGAAGTCCCGCGCCAGCCAGCTGAATATCGTCGGCTATGTCGGTGGCGACTCCTCGCAGCTGTTCGAACTGCCGGGTGGTCCGGTGCGCTTCGTGGTGGGCGGCGAGTATCGTAAGGAAAAGGCTTTCCAGGAAGCCGATCCTCTGTCGGCAAGCGGGTCGACCTTCTTCAACGCCTTCTCGGAATTCGATCCGAAGCCGCTGAAGGTGAAGGAGTTCTTCGGTGAAATCGAGCTTCCGGTTGCGAAGAACATCCCGCTCTTCCACGAGCTGACGTTCACTGCAGCAGGTCGTTGGTCCGACTATAACACGCGGGCTGACAAGACCTTCGCATGGAACCTGAATGGTACTTGGGCTCCGATCCGGGACATCCGCTTCCGCGCGAACTACTCCCGTTCGGTCCGTGTCCCGACTCTGGGTGATCTGTTCTCGTCTCCGTCGCAGAACTTTGCGTTCATCGCAGATCCTTGCGACTTCCGTAACATCAACAGCGGCACCGAATTCCGTCCTGCGAACTGCGCCGCTCTGGGTATTCCGGAAGGTTTCGATAACGTCCCCGCGCGTTCGTTCTCGACTGGGTTCCTGTCGTCCGGCAACCCGCTGCTTGAGGAAGAGGTCGGCAAGTCGCTGACGCTGGGTGCGGTTATCACGCCGCGGTTCATGCCTGGCTTCAGCTTCACCGTGGACTACTACCGCATCCGGGTGAACAACCTGATCTCCGTGCTGTCCGCTCAGCAGATCATCAACGCCTGTGTTGACCTGCCGTCGATCGAGAACCAGTTCTGCCCGCTGATCAGCCGCGACGAAGACTTCTTCTTCGAAGACCCCGCTCTGACGTCGTCGGGCATCAACTTCGCCAAGCTGGAAGCCGATGGCATCGACTTCGAAGTCGGTTATCGCAAGACGTTCGGCAACGGTCACCGTCTGAACTTCCGCGGTATCGCGACCCGGGCGCTGAAGCGTAACAACTTCATCGACCCGTCGCAGCCGGACTTCGCCGATCGGCAGCTGTCCGAACTGGGCGATCCGAAGTGGGCGGCCAACGCCAGCATCACCTACGGCATCGGCCCCGTCGATATCCGCTACTCGCTGAACTACATTGGGAAGCAGACCATCGGCGCCTACGAGAACTACTATTCGGTGCAGGGTCGTCCGCCGCAGAACGCGGATCTTACCGAAGAGCGTTGGTATCCGGATCGGCTCTACCACGCTGCGCGCGTGAACTTTAACGTCGACAAGAAGTTCGACTTCTACGTTGGTATGGACAACATCTTCGACAAGAAGCCGCCTTTGGGTCTGCTTGGCACCGCGGGTGGTGATCCATACGACTCGATTGGCCGCTACCTCTACGCGGGTGCTTCGGTCGAATTCTAATCAAACGTACTTCCGCAAAAGTGGGGGCCGCTTCCATCCGGAGGCGGCCCTTTTTTGTAAGGTCCTCCCGGTGCAAACGGAGCCTTTTCGCTCTGGATAAAGCCAGCTTCCGTCTTATGGTCGATGAATGGGGCGGGGCATGGTGTGATGATCGGCGACTTCACAACCGGAAGCCTGTTTGCGTTCGCTCTTGCGGCGCTGTGGATTCCCATCGCAGCCGCACTTGCCATCATTGCGGCCCGGCGCATGCGGCGGGCGGATGCGGTGCTCGCAACGGCGCGGTCGCTTCAGGCCATGCTCGCCGCAGCACCCGCTCGGCCAATGATCGTCCAGGCGGATGGACGGATCGACGTGGACCGTCAGCTGTTGCGCGAAATCGGTCTTGATGGTGAGCCTGATCGGATCGAACAATTGGCCGGCGACGGACAGGGGCTCGTTGCCGAGGACCTGGCCGCACTCATTGATACCATTCGCGCGACCGCCCTCTCGGGCGAACGGATCGAGCGCTCTGTAAGGATCGTCGGCTCCCGCCGCGTGCTGGAGGTTCGCGGAGCCTCTGCGCCGCCCCCGTCCGAACCGGGAAGCGTTCTTCTGTGGGTGTTCGACACGAGCGCTGCCGAGGCGGAAAAGTCCGACGTGGCGCTGCGCCTTGCCGATACGGAGGCGGCGCTTGATTCGTTGACCCACCTGATCGAGGCCGCCCCGTTCCCGATGTGGTACCGAGGCCCCGACCTGTCGCTTGGTCTCGTCAATTCGGCTTACGTGGCCGCCGTGGAGGCGCGCTCGGCCGCCGACGTGGTGGCGGACGGGACCGAATTGATCGACGGGGTCGCGACGCAGAGCGCGCAGGCCGGGGCGCAGACCGCACTCGACAGCGGCCGGCCCTATTCCCGAACCCAGCCCGCGACGATTGGGGGGGAACGTCGAATGCTGAAGGTCGTCGACGTACCGCTGCCGAGCGGCGCCGTCGCTGGATTCGCGGTCGATATCCAGGACCTTGAGGACGCCCGCATCGAACTTGCACGCTACATCGAGAGCCAGCGTGAGCTGGCCGATCGAATGACCGCCGGAGCGGTGCAGTTCGATCCCGACCGAAGCCTGTCATTCTATAATCAACCGTTCGCGATCATGGCACAGATCGACGCCGAATGGCTCAACGAGAAACCCGAATTCGACCGCGTGCTGGAACGGATGAGGGAGAACGGACGCCTCCCCGAGACTCGCGATTTTCCCCAGTGGAAGGCCGAACGGCGCGCCTGGTTCACCTCTCCCGAGGAAGCGGTGGAAGAGGAGTGGATCCTTGCCAACGGTGATCACCTTCGGGTCGTTGGTCAGCCCTTGCCCGACGGGGGCCTGCGCCTGATTTTCGAAGATCGGACCGAGCAGGTTCGCCTGGCGTCGGCACGCGATACCCTGCTGCGGGTGCGAACGGCCACGTTCGACAATCTGTTCGAAGGCCTGAGTGTCTTCGCCGCGGACGGCCGACTTTACCTGTGGAATCGACGGTTCTGCAATTTCTGGGACCTGGACGAAAGTTGGCTGGGCGAGCACCCCCGGGTCGATGAGCTGGTTCCGGCCATGGCGCGCCGCCTGGTGAACCCGACAGCCGCCGCGCAACTGCGTGAGCTGATCCGCGCAGCGACCAACGAGCGGCGCATGGGCTCTGGCCGCCTGACGATGGTGGACGGCAGCCACTTCGAGTTCGCGGCCGTTCCGCTTCCCGACGGCAACGCATTGTTCACCATGATCGACGTCACGGACTCGACGCGGATCGAGCACGCGCTGCGCGAGCGCGCCACGGCCCTGGAAGATGCCGACAAGGTGCGCACCGACTTCGTCGCCAACATGAGCTACGAATTGCGTACCCCGCTGACTTCTATCGGCGGGTTCGCCCAGATGCTTGCGGCGGGCTATGCCGGGAAACTGGCACCGGCGGCGTCCGACTACGTCAGTGCAATCCTGGAATCGGTAGCGCGCCTGTCGAAGCTGATCGATGACGTCCTTGATCTGACCCAGGGCGAGCAACGCGCGGTCGTGATCGAGCATGAGCGCATCGACCTGGCCGGCCTTGCGCGGAGTGTCGCCGAGCGGATGGAGCCCGGCGCGCGCGACAAGGGGCTACGGCTGGACACCTCGATCGATCCCTCTACGGGAGTTATCGTTGGTGACGCCCGCCGCATGCGGGAAAGCATCGAGCACGTCTTGCGCAACGCGATCGCCTATACCGAGAAAGGGCAGGTTTGCCTGTCCTGCCAAGGTGACGACGATCAGGCCGAAATACGGATCAGCGATACCGGCGCGGGCATCAGTCCGGACGATCAGGCCCATGTGTTCGAACGCTTCACCAGGATCGGAGGCGCTCACGCCGAAGCTGCGCTGGGACTCGGCTTGCCGCTCACCCGCCAGTTCGTCGAAGCGCATGGCGGGCGTGTCGAACTCCAGTCGCAGGTGGGCGAAGGCACAGTTGTGACGATCACCGTTCCCCGCAAACAGCCATGATGTTGCAAAGCCCGGAGGAAACCGAACGCTTGGGCACCATGCTGGCGGCGGCGTTGCGGGTTGGTGACGTAGTCGCTCTTTCGGGGCCGCTCGGAGTTGGCAAGACTGCATTGGCTCGTTCGATCCTGCGCGCCGCCGGCAACGAGGGCGAGGTGCCCAGCCCGACCTTCGCGATTGTGCAGCCCTACGACGAATTGTCCCCGCCGATCTGGCATTGCGACCTGTATCGTTTGGAGGACCCTTCCGAATTGGAGGAGCTGGGGCTCGATGCGGCGCTGGAAGACGGCGCGCTGCTCGTCGAATGGCCGGAACGGGCTGGCGCGGCGGCTTGGCCACAGGCGCTACGACTTTCGCTCGACTTTGCCGGCGGAGACAGCCGGTCCTTGACTTGGGTCGCCCCCCCGGCATGGGAGAAACGATGGCCGCCAACAATATGATCCCGCCGACCTACGCCGAGGAATTTTTGAGGACTCACGGTTGGGGCGGAGCGGAAATCTTGCCCTTGGCGGGCGACGCCAGCTTCCGCCGCTATTTCCGGGTTCGTCATGGCGAGCGGGCGGCTGTGCTGATGGACGCACCTCCGCCACATGAAGATCCGCGGCCGTTCATCGCAGTCGCAGAATGGCTTAGCGGCGTCGGCTTGAGCGCGCCGGAAATCGTCGCTCGCGATCTTGACCACGGATTGCTTCTGCTGGCCGATTTCGGCGACGACCGGTTTCGCGAACACCTTGATGGCGCACCCCAGCGGGAACGGGAATTGTACGAGGCCGCCACCGATCTTCTGGTGGAACTTCACCGGCACAGGCCGTTGGACAGCTTGCCCGTCCATGGCCTCCCGGAGTGGCTGACCGAAGTCGAGCTGTTCACCGACTGGTATTGTCCGGCGGTCGGGATCAGTGTCGATCAAGACGGCTATCGCGACGCTTGGGAACAGGTGCTTGGACCGGTCGCCGGCGATGGGCTCGGCCCCGTCACCGTATTGCGCGACTATCATGCCGAAAATATCATGCTGATCGGCGACCGCACCGGCGTAAGCCACCTTGGACTCCTGGATTTTCAGGACGCGCTGGCTGGCCACCCGGCCTATGATCTCTGTTCGGTCCTGGAGGACGCGCGACGCGATGTCGCACCGGAAACCGAGCGCGCGATGTTGGATCGCTACATGGCCGCGACTGGGGCAGGGGCAGAGTTCGAGCGTGCCTATTGGGCGCTGGCCGCTCAGCGCAACACTCGCATCCTTGGTGTCTTCACCCGGCTATGGAAGCGGGACGGCAAGCCAGGATATCGACGCTTCCAGCCGCGAATGTGGGGATTGTTGGACCGGGATCTCGCACAACCTGGTCTGGAACCTGTCAGAGACTGGTTCGCAGCGAACGTGCCGGAAAACGCTCGCGTTGCGCCTTGGCTGGAGACCCCATGACCGCTGCTACCGTAAAGCGCGCCTTGAAGCTGCGCCCCCGGATCGAAGCAAGCGTTCCCCGGACCGCGATGGTCATGGCGGCGGGGTTGGGGAAGCGCATGCGCCCGCTCACCGCCACGAGGCCCAAGCCGCTGGTGGAAGTGGCCGGCAAGGCGCTGCTCGATCATGTGCTCGACCGGTTGCGCGTGGCCGGGGTGGAGCGGGTGGTGGTCAACGTCCACTATCTTGCGGACGCGCTCGAGGCACATTTGAAACGCCATGCCGGCGATCTGGAAGTCGCCGTGTCCGATGAACGGACGCTGCTGCTCGAAACCGGTGGCGGCCTGAAAAAGGCGCTTCCCCTGATCGATTGCGACCCGTTCCTGGCGGTCAACAGCGACAACTTCTGGGTGGACGGGCCGTCGGACGCGCTGAAGTTGCTCGCCAGCCAGTGGGACGGGGAGCGAATGGACGCGTTGCTGCTGCTCGTGCCGCAGGCGAGGGCGGGAAACCATACGGGACAGGGCGATTTCCACATGGACCCGCACGGCCGACTTCGGCGCCGGACCAAGGCCAAGGTTGCGCCCTTTGTCTTCACAGGCATCCAGATGCTGGCCAAGCGCATGCTGGACGACACGCCGGAAGGGGTCTTTTCCACGAACCTGTTGTGGGACCGGGCCATTGCGGAGGGCCGCTGCTTCGGAGTCGTACACCAGGGACTGTGGTTCGACGTCGGCACTCCGGGCGCCATTTCCAAGACCGAGCAGGCGCTTAGCCTTGCCTGAAACTGCGCGGCCGCGCGTCTACACAATCGGTGCGCACCGCAGCTTTGCCGACGCGCTCGTCGCCGGTCTGATGGCCAAGCATCGCGCAGACCCACTCCAGCTTGCGCGCGGCCGAATCCTGCTGCCTAACAATCGCGCCATCCGGACCGTAACAGAGGCGTTCGTTCGGGCGAGCGGGGGAGGGCTTATTCTCCCTCGCCTGATTGCGATCGGCGACCCGGAACTCGACGACCGTGTCGGCGGTGCGCTCGACCCGCTCGGGGACACGCCGATACCTCCGGCAATCGACCCGATGACCCGGCTCGTGACGCTCGCTCAAATGGTCGGTCGGCAGCTAGGGACGTCGGGGGCGGAAAGCTTTCGCCTCGCCGCGGATCTTGCACGGACGCTTGACGCACTGTTGGTAGAGGAGATCCCTGCGACGCGTCTCAGGGACGCGGTCGCCGACGCTCCGCAACTGGCGCGGCACTGGCAGTTGTCGCTCGAGCGGTTGCAAGCACTTCTCGAAGCATGGCCGCTCGTGCTTCAGCAGAGCGGTCGCATCGACCTTGCCGAGCGTCGCAACCGGCTGCTCCGGGCCATGGCGCGCCGCTGGGCTCATCACCCGCCAGAGGGGTTCACCGTTGCCGCCGGAATCACCACGGCTGCCCCGGCGGTCGTTGCCTTGCTCGCCCAGGTCGCGCGCATGCCGGAAGGGAGCGTCGTGCTTCCGGCACTCAGCGGCCCCTCGCTGATGAGCGACGAGGAATGGGAAGCACTTGGACCCGACCCGGATGCTGGCCGCGCCGACGAAACCCATCCGCAATTCCACCTCAAGCGGCTGCTGTATCGCCTGGCGGTAAATCGCGAAGAGGTCGAACAATGGCGAGCGGCTGGACGGGCCTCCGCACGAGCAGTTCGAGAGCGAGCGGTCGCGAACGCGCTCAAGACCGCCCGCTTCACCGACCGCTGGGCAAGCCTGCCGCCACCTGAGCGGCGTCTCACCGGTGTCCGGCTCGCCGAACTGCCAGACCCCGCCAGCGAGGCGCAGGCGATCGCGGTTGCGTTGCGCGAAGCGGTCGAGACACCGGGACTGACCGCGGCGCTCATCACTCCGGACCGCTTGCTGGCCGTGCGGGTCTCGGCGCTACTCGGCCGCTGGAGCATCCAGGCCGACGACAGCGCCGGACGACCGCTCGGCCAGACACCTGCCGGCACGCTTCTGCTCGGAATAGCTGCGGCCACTGCCGAGCGCCTTGCACCGGTCGCGACGCTGGCCTTGTTGAAGCATCCACTTGCTGGCGCCGGGGCTGACCGACAGGCGTGGCTCGACTCGGCCCGAATGCTCGATCTCGCCCTGCGGGGTCCGCGTCCGCCGGAAGGGCTAGCCGGCATCGACGCCCACTGTGCCGAGAAGGAGCGAGAAAGAAGAACCCGCGGCTGTTCCGACGCCTGGCGCCGACTCCGTCCCTGCCTCGCGCCGCTCGACCGGCTCTTTTCCGGCGCTGTCACACTGCAACGCTTTGCAGCATCCCTGCGCGAGTTTGCCCAAGCCGTCGCCGGCGACGCGGCGTGGAGCGGGCCTGACGGCCGCGCCGCCGCCGACTTGCTCGCTCGGCTGGAGGAAGCCGAAGGCGGGGCCGACCAGCTGCTTCAGGCGGAGGACGCCGTGCCGCTGCTGCGCCAGCTGCTGGATGCCGAAGCCGTGCGCCCGCCTTACGGCGGCCATCCGCGGATCCAGATCCTTGGTTTGCTCGAGGCCAGGTTGGCGCATGCCGACCTCATGATCCTTGGCGGCCTCAACGAGGGCGTCTGGCCCGCGCTCGCCTCGCCCGACCCGTGGCTGGCCCCCAAAATTCGCGCAAACCTGGGTCTGCCCGGTCTCGAGTACCGCGTCGGGCTGGCGGCCCATGATTTCGCAACTTTCCTCGGTGCGCCCCGCGTTCTCATTACCCGCGCCAGGCGGGACGGCCGCTCGCCGACCGTAGCGTCGCGCCTGTTGCTGCGGCTTCAGGCTATGACCGGCGGTCTCGCTCGCGACCATCGGCTGGAGCGGATCTGCCAGGCCATCGACACGCCCGTGGCGGAGAAGCCCGTTTCAAGACCGGCGCCTGCTCCTCCAGCCACCGAGCGCCCCCGCCGGATCGCCGTCACCGCGGTCGATCGCCTGAAGGCCGATCCGTTCGCTTTTTATGCCCAGGCCATGCTCGACCTGCGCGCGCTGGATCCGGTCGATGCCGACCATACCGCTGCGTGGAAGGGCAGCGCGGTCCACAAGGTGCTGGAGGAATGGCTGCAGCATGACGATTGCGAGCCGGACAAGCTGCTTCCCCGGGCCCGCGCCTTGCTCGACGGCGAGGCGATCCACCCGATGCTGCGCGCCCTGTGGCAACCGCGCCTTCTGGAAGCCATCGAATGGGTTGCCGAAGAAGTGAGGCGCGACGCGGCTTCGGGTCGCAGGCCCCTTGCGGCGGAGCGGAAGGGCGAGGCCGAGGTGTCGGGCGTCACCCTCTATGGTACCGTGGACCGGCTGGATCGCCTGCCCGGCGGTGGGCTCGGGATCGTCGACTACAAGACGGGCAAGGCGCCCTCGGCCAAAGCGGTCGAGGCGGGCTTTGCACTGCAACTCGGCCTCTTGGGGCTGATTGCTCGGGCGGGGGGGTTCCAAGACATTGCGGGGTTGCCCGGCGCCCATGAATATTGGTCGCTTGCAAAGGATCGTGACACGTTCGGCAAGCGTACGGTGATGGATGCCAAGGCCGGGCCGGCGGAGTTTCTCGCCCATGCTCAAGCTTCGTTCGCGGAAGTCGCCGCCGACTATCTCCTGGGCAACAAGCCGTTCACCGCCAAGCTCCACCCCGCTTTCGCGCCTTATGGCGACTACGACCAATTGATGCGGCTGGAGGAGTGGTATGGCCGCGAATAGTTATTTCTTTCCCTTCGGCTTGCCCGATCGCGCGTAAAGCAGGGCGGCAACGATCGCAGCCGAACCGATGCCGACCGCCACTCCGGCCTTGAAATGCTTATTGTCGCCCTTGGGAGTTTCCGACTTCTTGTTCTGCTCGTTGCTCATCACGCGTTCCCTCGATTGAACTGATCGCGCCCTTAGCCTGCTGGCGAAGCGCAAGGGAAGCGCTATGGCTGGGCCATGTCGCGTCGCTTCAAGCCGCTCAAACCGCTCGGCTCCGATCAGGCCCGTGCGGCCGATCCCGCAATCCATGCCGCCCTGTCCGCGAGCGCCGGAACCGGCAAGACGCAGGTGTTGACGGCACGCGTGCTGCGCCTGCTGCTGGGCGGTGCGTCGCCTGAAACCATCCTGTGCCTGACGTTCACCAAGGCCGGCGCCGCGGAAATGGCGAATCGCATATCCGAACGGCTGGCGAGTTGGGTCAGGCTTGATGAAGCCACTTTGGGCGCTGAGTTGCAGGCAATCGGCGCGCCGATCGGTCCAGGCATGCGCGAGCGGGCGCGTCGGCTGTTCGCGCAGGTGCTCGATGCGCCCGGCGGCCTGCGGATCCAGACCATCCACAGCTTCGCTCAAACGCTTCTCGCTTCCTTTCCGGCCGAAGCAGGAATCACGCCCGGGTTCCGAGCGATCGAGGGGCGGGAGGAACAGTTGCTCGTCCGTCGCACGCTGGCGGTGCTGGTGGCGGACTCGGAAGTGGCTGGCGATACGCTCGTCCCCGACCTCCAGACGCTTAGCCGCCGGGTCGGAGAGCGCGAGGCCGAGCGCTACCTGCTCGCTTGTGCGCGCGAACCGGAAGCGATGGGCTATTTCGCATTACCCGAAGCGGTCGAGCCTGCCCTGCGCAGTCGCCTCGGCTTGCCTGAAGGCGCGATCGAGGAACTCGTCGCAGCGCGCTGCAGCGACGGCAGCTTCGACTGCGAGCTGCTTCACGCCATCGTTGCCGCCAATCGGGGCTGGGGAGCCAAGACCGGCCATGCCGCGGCTGACGAGATTGAGGCTTGGCTGACGCTACCTCCGGAGGGTCGCTGCCGCGAGCTGGGCAGGCTGGCCAGCATCGTCTTCACCCAGGCCGGGGAACGACGCAAGATCCAGGCCGGGGTGCTTAAGGCCGAGCCGCTGGCACAGGAGCATTGCGATGCGCTGGCCGAGGAAGTGGCGGAACTGCTCGCGCTGCTGCGCCAGGCGGAACTGGTCGCGGTTCAGGCCGCGGGCCTGCGCGCTGGGGCTCGCTTTGCAGAGGCCTACACCCGCGCCAAGCGCGCCGCCGGCGTCGCCGACTTCGACGACCTGATCCGCTGGACCCGCATCTTGCTGGCGACGCCCGGCATCGGGGAGTGGGTGCGTTACAAGCTGGACCGCCGAACCGATCACATCCTGGTCGACGAAGCGCAGGACACCAACGCCGATCAATGGATGATCATCTTTGCGCTGCTGGAGGAATTTTTCGGCGGCACCGATTCGGGAGGCGACCACCGGACCTTGTTCATGGTCGGCGACTTCAAGCAGGCGATCTACGGCTTTCAGGGAACCGATCCCCGGGCGTTCGAAGAAGCGCGGCAGGCGATCCGCGACCGGGTCATAGCGCTGGAGGAAGCTGCGCGGGACGACGATCAGATCAGCGTCCGGCCGTTCCATGATCTTTCGATCAGCCGCAGCTTCCGTTCCTCGCAGGCGGTGCTGGATGTGGTGGACGCGGTGATCGCCGAGGTCGGGTCGGCGGAGATGGGTCTGCCCGAACCCCCGCCGCCGCATCGGGCGCACTGGTCGGATAGGCCTGGCGCCGTCGAAATCTGGCCCGCATTCCAGATCATGGCCGATGAGGAGGGCGGCGACGAAGGGGAGGAGGGCTGGATCGCCGAGCCCGCCCGCAAATATGCGACGCAGCTGGCAAGGACGGTCAGGCACTGGCTCGACGACGGCGCGCCGCTTGCAACGACCGGCCAACCGATCAGCGCGGGCGATATCCTCGTTCTCGTCCGCAGTCGCGGCGAGCTTGCCTCGCTGATCGTGGCCCGATTGTACGCGGAAGGAGTGCCGGTCGCCGGCATCGATCGGTTGCATCTTTCCTCGCCGCTTGCGGTGAAAGACCTGATGTCCGCGGTCGCCTTTGCCGTGCAGCCCCTGGACGACCTCAATCTGGCCTGCCTGCTGGTCTCGCCGCTTATCGGATGGACGCAGGATCAGCTTTACGATCTGGCCCATGACCGCAGCAGATCGCTGTGGAATGAGCTGCGGGACCGGGCGGCGGGCGGTGGTCACCTGGCCCACGCTCGGGATTTGCTCACCGATCTGCTGGCGATGGCCGATTTCACGACGCCCGCCCGTTTCCTGGAAACGGTTCTTTCCGGGCCGATGCAGGGGCGGAGACGGCTGCTGGAACGGCTGGGCGCCGCGGCTCGCGACCCGATCGACGAGCTTGTCGCCGCGGCTTTCGAGTTCGAACGGTCGGAAATCGTGTCGCTTGATCGCTTCCTCCACTGGTTCGGAAGCGGAGAAGTGGAGATCAAACGCGACCCGGCGGCACCGTCGGACGCGGTCCGGGTGATGACCGTGCACGGGGCAAAGGGACTGGAGGCGCCGGTCGTCATTTTAGCCGACGCCACTGCCGATCCGGCAAAGCTCGGAGAGCGCAATGGGCCGGTGGCCGTGCCGTTGGGCGAAGCGGGAAACGCGCCCGTGCTGCGTCCGCGCAAGACCGAACTCGGGGAACCCTACACCTCTCTCATCGCTGACGCGAAGGCGCGCGACCTGCAGGAACATTGGCGCCTGCTTTATGTGGCGCTGACTCGCCCGGCCGAGCGGCTGGTCGTTGCGGGCCTTGCTCCGCGTCGAGGCGAGGTGCCCGCGGATTCTTGGCATACACGAGTCATCGCCGCAATGGAGGCCATCGGCGCAGAGTGGGACGGGGAGGTCCTTCGCTACGTCGGATCAGCGTCCGTACGGCCTGTCCGCGCGCGGCGACGGTCCGCCGCGCTGCCGCCGCCAGTCATTCCGGAATGGCTTAATCGAGCCGCTCCGCCGGAAGCTCGGCCGCCGCGTCCGCTCGCTCCGTCGCAGCTGGTCGAAGACGTGGAGCCTATGCCTCCGCCCAGTCCGGAACTTCGCGCCGCGGCCCGGCGGGGTGTGCTGCTTCACAGTTTGTTCGAACGCCTGCCCGGCGTCCGGCCCGAGCAACGCCATGAGGCCGCCCTTCGCTGGCTGGATCAAAGCGCTGCCGTAGTCGACCTTGCCGTCCGCGAAGAGATTGCCCGGGCAGCCTGTTCGATCATTGGAGACGATCGGTTTGCCTCGCTATTCAGCGAGAACTCCTTGGCGGAAGCCCCAATCGCCGCGACCCTGTCCGACGGCCGGGTCGTAGCCGGAACCGTCGACCGCTTGCTCGTCGAGGACGATCGTGTCGCGGTCATCGACTTCAAGACCGGCCGCTCGGTTCCGCTGGAGGAGGCGGATGTGCCTCGCCAGCACCGCGCTCAAATGCAGGCCTACGGAGCGGCGCTGTCCGTGATCTTCCCGGGTCGGCGGATCGAAACGGCACTGCTCTATACCGCCGGACCGCGACTGATCCCGCTCACCGGTTGAGGACGGCGGGGCCCGGTCCCATATGTCCAGCCAACGACTCACTCAGGAGCTATTTTCATGCCGACCAAGACCGTCACCGATCAGAACTTCGCCACGGACGTGCTAGGCGCCGACAAGCCGGTGCTCGTGGATTTTTGGGCGGAATGGTGCGGACCTTGCCGGATGATCGCTCCAGCGCTGGAGGAGATCAGCGAAGCCCTCGGCGAAAAGGTCACGGTGGCAAAGCTCAACATCGATGAAAACCCCGATACGCCCGGCAAGTACGGGGTCCGTGGCATTCCGGCGATGTTGTTGTTCAAGAACGGCCAGCCCGTCGCCCAGAAGGTTGGCGCCGCCCCGCGCAGTCAGATCCAGCAGTGGCTGGAAGGACAGCTTTAGTCGCTAGCGATGCGCCGCCCGTCTGATTGACTGTCTGGGGGCACAATCCTACATCGCCGCTCAACGATAAACGCCCGTGCGCGGGTGTCCCGTCGTCATGCCTCGCGCACTTTCGGGCTTCAAGGAATTCGCATGTTCTCTTCGTTGGCAAAGTCGGTCTTCGGATCAAGCAACGACCGCTATGTCGCCAAGCTCCGTCGTACGGTCGAAACCATCAACGGGTTTGAGCCGACGATTTCGGCCATGACCGATGACGAACTGCGCGGCCAGACCGTGATCTTCCGCCAACGACTGGAAAACGGCGCGGCGCTGGACGACCTTTTGCCCGAAGCATTCGCCACGGTTCGTGAAGCGGCCAAGCGGACGCTCGGCCAGCGCCATTACGATGTCCAGATGATCGGCGGTATCGCCCTGCATCGGGGCGAGATCGCGGAAATGCGGACGGGCGAAGGCAAGACGCTGGTCGCAACCCTCGCGACCTATCTCAACGCGCTGCCCGGCAAGGGCGTGCACGTGGTCACTGTTAATGACTACCTCGCACGGCGCGACGCGGACTGGATGGGGCAGGTCCACAATTTTCTGGGTCTGACCGTCGGCGTGATCGTCCCGAACCTCGTCGAGCATGAGCGGCGCGAGGCGTATAATTGCGACATCACCTACGCGACGAATAACGAGCTCGGGTTCGACTATCTGCGCGACAACATGAAATACTCGCGCGACCAGATGGTCCACCGGCCCTTCAACTACGCGATTGTCGACGAGGTCGATTCCATCCTCATCGACGAAGCCCGGACCCCCCTGATCATCTCGGGACCCACCGACGACAAGTCCGAACTCTACATCGGCGTCGATGCACTGGTGAAGCAGTTCGTCGAGAGCGACTACGAAAAGGACGAAAAGCAGCGGTCCGTCGTGCTGACCGAAGAAGGCACGGAGAAGGCCGAGCGGATGCTGGAGGAGGCTGGCCTGATCGAGGGCCAGAACCTCTACGACATCGCCAACACCCAGGTGGTCCACCACCTCAACCAGGCGCTCAAGGCGAACGTCATGTTCCGCAAGGACATCGACTACATCGTCAAGGACGGCAAGGTCGTCATCATCGACGAGTTTACCGGGCGCATGATGGACGGTCGCCGCTGGTCCGACGGCCTGCACCAGGCGGTCGAGGCCAAGGAAGGCGTGAATATCGAGCCCGAGAACCAGACTCTCGCGTCCATTACCTTCCAGAACTATTTCCGCATGTACCCGAAGCTGTCGGGCATGACCGGCACCGCGCTGACCGAGGCGCCGGAATTCTTCGATATCTATCGCATGAACGTCGTCTCGATCCCCACCCACGTGCCGGTGCAGCGGATCGACGAGGACGACGAATTCTACAAGAACATCAACGACAAGTTCGCCGCCATCGCCAAATCCATCAAGGTCAAGCAGGAGCTGGGCCAACCGGTTCTGGTGGGTACGGTCTCGATCGAAAAGTCGGAACTGCTGTCCGAATACCTCAAGGCCGAGAACATCACGCATTCGGTCCTGAATGCCCGCTTCCACGAAAGCGAAGCGCATATCGTGGCGCAGGCGGGCCGGCTTGGTGCTGTGACCATCGCCACCAACATGGCCGGGCGGGGCACCGACATTCAGTTGGGTGGTAATATCGACTTTCGCGTGCAGGACGAACTCAAGGACATGGCCGAAGGGCCGGAGCGCGACGCCGCCGAACAGCGCATCCGCGATGAAGTGCTGACGGAGCGTGAGAAGGTGCGCGAGGTCGGTGGCCTGTTCGTCCTCGGCACCGAGCGGCACGAGAGCCGGCGCATCGACAACCAGCTTCGTGGACGTTCGGGACGTCAGGGCGACCCGGGCCTGTCGCGCTTCTACCTGTCGCTCGACGACGACCTGTTGCGCATCTTTGGTCCGCAAACCGCGTTCGCGCGCCTGATGAACAAGAATCTGGAGGATGGCGAGGCAATCGTCAGCCCATGGATCAGCAAGGCAATCGAGACTGCGCAGAAGAAGGTCGAGGCCCGCAACTACGACATCCGCAAGCAGGTCGTCGAATTCGACGACGTGATGAACGACCAGCGCAAGGTCATCTACGAACAGCGCGCGGAGATCATGGATTCCGACCATGTTTCGGACGTGGTCGCCGAAATGCGTTCCGAGACCATCGCGACCCTCGTCGCGGCCCATTGCCCGCCCGGCACCTACCCGGAGCAATGGGACGTTCCGGGGCTCAAGGAAAGCCTCGACGAAGTGCTGGGTCTGCAGCCGCCGGTGGAGGACTGGCTGACCGAGGAAGCGGTCGAGCAGGATATCATCATCGAGCGGGTGCAGGCGCTATCGGATGAGGCGATGGCGGAGAAGACCGCAGAGCTGGAGCCGGAGCGCTGGCAGGAGATCGAGAAGAATTTTCTTATCCAGACTCTCGATCATCATTGGAAGGAGCATCTCGCGACGCTGGATGCGCTCCGGGCCGTCATTCACCTGCGCTCCTATGCGCAGAAGAAGCCGATCGACGAATATAAGCAGGAGGCCTTTCTGCTGTTCGAGCGGTTGCTTGTCGCCATCCGCGAGGACGTGACGCGGATGCTGAGCCGCGCGCAGGTGCAATTGACGCCGCCACCGCTGCCCGAACTGCCGGCCTTCCTGACCCAGCACCTTGATCCATTCTCGGGTGAGGACAACACATTCGATCTCGACGCGGCCGCCCGCGGGCTTACACGGCCGGCGCACACCGACGACGCAATGAACATCCCGCTGCCCGATCTGCCGCCGTTGCCTGAAGGCGCGTTGGCCGAGCCGGTCAGCCGCAACGCCCCTTGTCCCTGTGGTTCCGGACGGAAGTTCAAGCATTGCCACGGCCAGCTCGCCTGACGCAATCGGTGCCGCCGCCGATCAGCCGGGCCGCGGTGCGCCGCGATTACCGGCGCGATGAAGAGGAGGTGGTGGCCGAACGGCTGTCGCAGGCCCGCTTGCCCGCCGGCGCGAAGTCCGAAGCGCAGACCATTGCCCGCTCGCTGGTTGCCCACGTCCGTGCCCACAAGCCGGCCGGGCTGGACGCGTTCCTGCATGCCTATGACCTTGGTTCCGACGAAGGCGTGGCGCTCATGTGTCTCGCCGAAGCGTTACTTCGGATACCCGACGCCCATACGGCCGACGAGCTGATCCACGACAAGTTGTCGGGGCCGGACTGGTCGGAGAAGCTTGGTGACAGCCACTCGCCCTTCGTGAACGCGGCGACGTTTTCGCTTCTCCTGACCGGAAAGGTGCTGGACGGTGCGAACGACCGTTCGGCCACTTGGAAGGCCGCGCTCGGCCGGGCGGTGGGACGTCTTGGGGAACCTGTCATCCGCACTGCCGTCGGTCAGGCGATGAAGATCCTGGGCGGCCAGTTCGTCTTCGGTCGCGACATCGACGAAGCGCTCGAGCGCGCCGCTCCCGAGCGTAAACAGGGGCTGAGCCACAGCTTCGACATGCTTGGCGAGGCTGCGCGCACGCATGAAGACGCGGCGCGCTACGCCGACAGCTACCGTGCCGCGCTCGCCAGGTTGGCGCAGGAGGCCGACGGCGGCGTGGTCCGCTCACCCGGGATTTCGGTCAAGCTGTCGGCCTTGCACCCGCGCTACGATTACCTTCGGGCTGACGAAGCCAAAGCGCACATATTGCCCATCCTGCACGAACTGGCGGCGACGGCCTCCGCAGCGGACATCCATCTGACCATCGACGCCGAAGAGGCCGATCGCCTTGAGCTGCAGATGGACCTGCTGGAAGCGTTGGTTGCTGACGAAAGCCTGTTCGAAAACGGCTGGACTGGCCTCGGCATGGCGTTGCAGGCCTATGCAAAGCGCGCGCTGCCGGTTTGCGAATGGGCAGTTCAACTTGCCCGCTCGCATGGCCGGACACTGATGATCCGGCTGGTCAAAGGCGCTTACTGGGACAGCGAGATCAAGGTCGCGCAGGTGGGCGGCTTCGACGATTATCCGGTGTTCACCCGCAAGGTAGCGACCGATGTGTCGTATCTGGCCTGTGCGAAGGTTCTGCTGGAAGCAGGAGACTGCATCTACCCGGCGTTTGCCACCCACAACGCCACGACGATCGGAGCCGTGAAGGCGTTGGCCGGGCAGGCGCGGTTCGAGTTCCAGCGGTTGCACGGCATGGGCGAGGGCCTGTACGAAGGCCTAGCCAAGCTCGAAGGCGATCTTGGCGAGCCGCAAACGCCGGTGCGCATCTATGCTCCGGTCGGCAGCCATAAGGAGCTGCTCGCCTATCTCGTTCGGCGATTGCTGGAAAACGGGGCCAATTCCAGCTTCGTCAACCGTATCGCCGATGAAGAGGTCGGCCTGGACGAATTGACGCGCGATCCGGTTGAACAACTCGCGGCGCTGATGCCTCGGCGCAACCCGCGGATTTTGCTGCCCGGAGAGATGTTCGGCACGAACCGACGTAATTCCTCGGGTTGCGACTTGTCCGACCCTGGTGTGCGAGAGCCGTTGCTGGAACGTTTGACGCAACTGCAGGCCAAGCGCTGGAGCGCGGGGCAGGGGGCCGGAACACGTGTCGCCATCCGATCGCCGTTCGACCGACGCCTGCAGGTCGGCGAAGCCATCGAGGCAACACGGGCGGACCTCGACGCGATGCTCAAATCGGCCGCGGCGGCGCAGCCGGACTGGGATGCGCTTGGCGGTTACGAACGCGGCCGGCTTCTCGACCGGGTCGCCGATCTGTTTGAGCAGCACCGCGAGGAGTTCTACTCACTTTGCATTCGCGAGGCTGGGAAAACTCTGCCGGATGCGATCCTGGAGGTGCGCGAGGCGGTAGATTTTCTGCGCTATTACGCGGCGGAGGCGCGCCGCTCGTTCACTCACGCCGAAGCTTTGCCCGGCCCAACGGGGGAGCTCAACCAACTGCGCCTGCATGGGCGCGGGGTTTGGATCTGCATTTCCCCGTGGAACTTCCCGCTGGCCATTTTCACCGGCCCAGTGGCTGCCGCGCTCGCCGCAGGTAACGGGGCCATTGCGAAACCGGCCGAACAGACGCCGCTGATTGGCGCCTTGGCAATCGATCTTTTCCACCGTGCCGGTGTGCCCCGTGACCTGGTTCATCTGGCGGTCGGGGACGGCAAGCTCGGCGCCGCGTTGGTAGCCCATCCGCTCACAGGCGGCGTAGCGTTCACGGGTTCGACATCCGTCGCCAAAGCGATCAATCGTTCGCTGGCCGAGCGCGACGGGCCGATTGTGCCGCTGATCGCCGAGACGGGTGGCCAGAACGCGATGATCGTCGATTCCTCCGCCTTGCCGGAGCAGGTTACTCGCGATGTGATCGCCTCCGCATTTCAGTCGGCCGGACAGCGTTGCTCGGCGTTGCGGGTCCTGTTCGTGCAGGAGGACGTCGCCGACACCATGCTGGCCATGATTGCCGGTGCGATGCGGACGCTTAAGATCGGCGATCCGGGCGAACTGCAGGTCGACGTCGGTCCAGTCATCGACGACGAGGCCAAGGCCGCACTCGACGCCCACGTGGCGAGCTTCAGAAGCCGTGGGAAGGTCATCGCCGAACTTGCTTTGCCGGCGAATACCGACCGGGGCAGTTTTGTCGCGCCGGTACTGATTGAGCTAGCGAGCCTGTCCGAATTGGACAGCGAGCATTTCGGCCCCGTCCTGCACGTGATCCGCTATCCCGCCGGCGGATTGCAGGGGGTCCTCGATCAGATCAACAGCACCGGCTTCGGTCTGACTTTGGGGCTGCAGAGCCGGATCGATACGGTCAGGGACCATGTCCAGGCCCATGCGCGGGTCGGCAATCTCTACGTCAATCGGAATCAGATTGGCGCCGTGGTGGAAAGCCAGCCGTTTGGCGGCGAGGGCTTGTCCGGCACCGGTCCCAAAGCCGGCGGACCGCACTATGTCGCGCGGTTCGGGACTGAGCGCGTAATCTGCATCGACACCACTGCGGCAGGCGGTAACGCAACCCTGATGGCTTCGATCGAGGGCTGACCCTCTAGCGGACGGTCCCGTCGATCCAGTCCTGCAATGCCAGCTGCTGATCCGGAGACAGGCGCATCAATCGAATCTCGTGCGCCTCGGATTGGAACAGCTTGAGGTCGGGTGTGACCCCCTAACATGATGGTAACCATCATTGCCCGACCGGAGAAATAGTCTGGTCAGGCCCATCATATCGCCCAGGCACCAGCTAATTCCGATTGTCCGTTCATGCCGAACGCAGAGCTAACCGAGCATCTTGCTGAAGGCCGCTTTGCGACAAGGGCAAATGGCTCCCCGGGTAAGATTCGAACTTACGGCCGTCCGATTAACAGTCGGATGCTCTACCGCTGAGCTACCGGGGAGCAGTCCCGTGCGGGACGTTGCGGGCGGGCCTATGACGCACGCTCCCTCGCTTGGCAAGCCTCTTACGTCGCAAATTGCTCCATCGCGATCCGCTCGTCCAAGGCGTGCTCGGGATCGAACAGCAAAGTCATCGTGCGCGACCGATCAAGGCTGACCTCCACCTGTGTTACGTCACGCACTTCGAATTGGTCGGCGACCGCCGCCACCAGTCGCTCCCGGGGGTCGTGAATGCGGAAACAGATGCGCGTATCGTCCGGCAGGATCGCGCCGGACCAGCGTCTCGGCCGGAACGCGGCCAGCGGCGTCAGCGCCAGCATCCGCGCGCTGAGCGGCAGGATCGGACCGCGCGCGGAAAGATTGTAGGCGGTCGAACCTGCAGGCGTCGCCACCAGAACGCCGTCGCAGACCAGTTCCGGCAGGGCGACGCGGCCGTTCACCAGAACCTCGATCTTCGCGGCCTGGCGGGTTTCGCGCAGCAACGACACCTCATTGATCGCAGCGTGAGTCCACTCATCGCCGTGAATGGTGTGGGCAGTCATCTTCAGTGGCGCCACAGTCACCGCCTTGGCGCCCGCGATCCGCTCCGCCAGCCGGTCCAGCCGCCATTCGTTCATCAGGAAGCCGACCGTGCCCCGGTTCATCCCAAAGACCGGCTTGATATCAGCACCGTCCAGCATCTGGTGCAGCGTGTGTAGCATGAAGCCGTCACCGCCGAGGGCAACGAGCTTGGTGGCGGTCTGCTCGTCCGCCCATTTGTAGCGGCGCTTGAGCATGGCGGCTGCCGCTTGCGCGGCCTCGGTCCGGCTGGCGAGCAGGCCGATACCGAGTGAGGCCAGATCGCGCACCTGGGAGCCTGGCTTGGACGGCCGTTCAGCGCTCAACACCACTCTCCCCTGCGAATTGGCCACAACATAGGCGAGGGGACCGCTCGATTCCACTGTCCCAACGAGGGGCAGGGGCGATGTGCTCCGCTGCGTTTTGGGTCGAAGCTGCCTAAGGTGCCCGATGATGTCAGCCATTCCACGTCCGATCCCTAGCCAGCGTGCGTCCGATCGGCCCTTCTTGCCGGTGCCGCAGCCGGCCCGGGATTATTTTCTGGAAGCAGCCATCTCGGCAGGTGATGTCGATGTCTGGTTTCAGCCGCAGTTCTGCATCCGGACCGGTGAGGTGATTGGTGTCGAGGCACTCGCGCGCTGGGATGGAGCCACCGGCCCGGCCGAGCTGTTCGAGCGAGCGTCCGCGGCACGAATCTCTGAGCGCTTGTCGAGGTCGGTGCAGCGCAAGGCCCTGCGCTGCGCCAGCCAGTGGACGGGCCCGCTTGGCAATTTGCGGCTATCCCTGAATCTCCTGCCCGAGGACCTTGCCCGACACGGTTACGAGCAATGGCTGCTGGACGAAATTGTAACTGCCGGGCTGCGGCCCGACCGGGTGACGGTGGAAATCACCGAGGGCAGCCTGGTATTGGATCCCGTTGCGGCGGCAGGACGGCTTGCCAGGCTACGCTCAGCCGGAGTGCGGATCGCGATCGACGACTTCGGGACCGGTTACTCCAGTCTGGCATATCTGACGTCGCTGCCGCTCGACACGCTCAAAATTGACCGCGAGCTAATCGCCGATCTGGTCGGCGGCGCACGCAGCCGCATCGTGGTCCGCGCTCTCGTCGCGCTGGCCCGGGAACTCGACCTGCAGATTGTCGTGGAAGGCGTGGAGGATCCTGCGCAGCTGGCGCTCCTGGTCGAATGGGGATGCGACCTTTATCAAGGTTTTCTCGGCGCAAAGCCGCTTAGCGAGGATCAGTTGGTAACTCTTCTTGGCGGGCGAACCGCTGTTCCAGCTCGCTAAGTGATGGATCGTGCGTGAGATCCAGGTGCAGGGGTGTAACCGCGACAAACCCGTCGGCGACTGCCTCCAGGTCGGTTAAGTGCCCGGGCGTTTGCACCATCGGGCCCAGCCCCAGCCAGTAATAGCTGTATCCTCGAGGATCCTTGCGCTGGATCACCTCCGTCCGGCCGTAGTCGCGAATACCCTGTCGCACGATCCGCACTCCGCGCACATCTATTGGCGGAAGCGCCGGGAAGTTGACGTTGACCAGCGTGCCCGCCGGCATCTGCTTTTCCATCAAGGGCGCAAGCACCCGCTCCGCCCAGGCTTCCGCCGCCGCAAAGGGCACGCTGTCGCCCATTCCTTCGCGTGCATAGCTTTGGCTGAGGGCGATTGATTTCACCCCTGCAAGGGCGCCCTCCATCGCGGCGGATACCGTGCCGGAATAGGTTACGTCCTCGCCAAGATTGGCGCCCCGGTTGATGCCGGACAGAATCACGTCGGGACGCTGATCCTTCATCAGGTGGAACAGCGCCATGAGGACGGCGTCGGTCGGAGTTCCACCGACCGCGAAGCGCCGCTCATCCAGTTTGCGCAGCCGGATCGGGCGGGTCAGCGTCAGGGAATGGCCGGTCCCTGATTGCTCCTCGGCTGGCGCAACGACCCAGATATCGTCCGAAAAGCGACGTGCGACCCGTTCGAGCAGGGCAATTCCGGCAGCGTTCACGCCATCGTCGTTCGTCACAAGAATGCGCATGGCGTCGGGCATGGCGAAGCCCGCGCAAACGCGCAAGTCACGGTCGTTGCGCCATTTTCGCAACAAGTGCGGCTTTAACACCGAAGAAGTAACTTTCGCTGCTTGTTATGAACCTTGACGAAGATTATAGGCGCGGCGGGGGTAGACCGACTTTATCGGGCCTTAAGTCCCGGAAAAGTCTTGTGTTCGCTTCCGGCTGCACCGGTTGCCCGGGGTAGTTGGTAGCGCCGTGCTTTGGGCCTGCAGCGGCCTGTGTTCCCGCTGCGGGCGAGAGGGAGGGGACGATGGCTACGGCTCTGGTCGATATCTTTGGCGAAGAACCTGAACAATTCGATCGGCTAATCTTGCCGGCCGGTTACAAGCCGAGCGAGTCCGACGAATTCATGTGTGCCCGCCATAGGGCCTACTTCCTTCACAAGCTGCGCAGCTGGAAGGAAGCGATTGTCGAAGAGAGCAGGGCGACAATGGCCCAGCTTCAGGTCGACTCGCTGCGCGAACCCGACATTGCGGATCGCGCTTCCAGCGAAACGGACTGGGGGATCGAGCTTCGTACCCGCGACCGCCAGCGCAAGCTGATCGCAAAGATCGATGCTGCTATCCGCCGTCTCTATGCCGGTGAATATGGCTATTGCGAAGTGACCGGGGATCCGATCAGCCTCGGTCGTCTGGAGGCTCGCCCGATCGCGACGATGACGCTCGAGGCGCAGGAAAAGCATGAGCGAATCGAACGCGTTTCGCGTGACGATTAGAAACGGGAGGCCCCCGCCGGCCGGACCGGCGGGGGTGGCTTCCGAACGGTCCTAGTGGACGAGACCCAGCATTTCGTCTTTCAACCGCAGCTTCTGTTTCTTGAGATCGTGAAGCACCACGTCGTCTGGGTGAGGTCGCTGCTCTTCGGCGTCGATTCGGGCCTGAAGAGCAGCATGCTTGGATGCCAGAGCGTCAACGTGTGCTTTTTCCATCGTGTCAGTCCCTTTGCTGGTCGGTGACAACCAGAGGATAGAACCACAAAGTCGACGGATTGTCCCGGGCCGTTCACTCGGCTCGTCGATTCAGGGTTCCTTTCCGCCGTGACCGGACTGCACGATCGCGTTAAGGGCGGATTGGGGGATATGAACGACGACGAACCTCGTGAGCGGCTTGAACAGCTGAAGGGTCAACACCGGGTGCTGGACGAGCAGATTATCTTGCTCGCTGCAGATCCGGAGGCCGACCAGCTGGAGCTTGCCCGACTGAAAAAGCGCAAGCTGCGGCTTCGCGACGAGATCGCGGTCCTGGCGGATCGCTGCGTGCCCGACATCATCGCCTGATCGTTTCAAATCGGGATTTCGCGACCAACTGCTGGGTCAGTCGTTTTCTATTCAACCGTTTCGTGGCAGGTTGGCCTCAATGCACGAAGACCTCGACGACAATCAGGTGGCAAGGGCGAGGATTACTCCGCACCTGATCGAAAGCCTTTATACGGAGGCCATGCTGCTGGCCGACGAGGCACGCACCTATTTCGATGATGTTGGCCGCGAAGAACGCGGCACCCTGGATCCGTTCGTCCGCGTCGGCTTCGCTTGCGAGTCGCTGAAAGTGACCACGCGGATCATGCATATCGTGGCTTGGCTGCTGACCCAGCGCGCCGTTGAGTCCGGAGAAATTCAGCCCAATAGCCACCGCCGGCCGGAGCGGCGGCTCGGGCATGCAACGGACAGCGATCCGGCGGTGGTCGAGCAATTGCCGGCTGCCGCCCAGCGCCTCGTCAATGCCAGCAGCGACCTTTATGCTCGCGTGCAACGGCTCGACGACGAGGGACTTGAAGAAACGCCGGTCCCCAGTCCAGCCCGCGCCCTGATGGGTCGCCTGGAGCGGGACCTGCTCTGGCCGAGGAACGAGTGAGCGCCTAGCATGGGGGACCATGCGCGACTTCATCTTTAGACCCGGCCCGACGTTGCTGTGTGGCGAAGGCCGCTACGGCGAATTTTGTGAGTATCTCCCGCCTGGTGGCGTGCTGTTCGTCACCGACGAAGGCGTGTTGTCGCTCGGTCTTGCTTCCGCCTGCATCGACGCACTTGAGAGTTCCGGCCGCTCCGTGACATTGTTCGATCGGGTCGAGGCGGACCCGTCCCGCGCCACGCTGCTGGACGCGGTGGAAGCGGGGCGGTCCGCTGGCGTAGCGTCGGTGATCGGCTTTGGCGGCGGCAGCCCGATGGACGTCGCCAAGCTTGCCGCATACCTTCTCGGCTCGAACGACGATCTCGACGCGATCTGGGGCGTGGCGCTTGCAAGGGGAAGCCGGCTGCCCTTGGCACTCGTCCCGACGACCGCGGGCACCGGGTCGGAAGCGACCCCCGTCGCGGTAATCACGGTGGAGGGGTCGGAAAAGCGTGGCGTCAATTCGCCCCCGCTGATCGCCGATGTCGCGCTTCTGGACCCCGGCCTCACGCTCGGCATGCCGCGGGGCCTGACGGCCGCCACGGGTATCGACGCCATGGTTCACGCCATTGAGGCCTATACGTCGGCCAAGGCGAAGAACCCGATCTCCGATTGTTATGCGCGAGAAGCGCTGCGATTGCTCGCCGCTAATCTCCTCGTCGCTTGTGAGGAGCCGTCCAACCTGGAGGCGCGCGCGGCAATGCTGCTGGGGGCTCATCTCGCCGGGCTCGCCTTCGCCAATGCCCCGGTCGCGGGCGTTCATGCGCTCGCCTATCCTCTGGGGGGGATCCACCATCTGCCGCATGGGCTGAGCAACGCCTTGATGCTGCGCCACGTACTCGCCTTCAATGCCGAGGCAGCGCGAGGCGACTACGCCGAGTTGGCGGAAATTGTCGCTCCGCAGTTCCAATCACTTGGCAGCCAGGCGAAGGCGGCGATGCTGATTGAGGAGTTGGACCGGCTCGTTGTCGCCAGCGGCGTCAGCCCGCGTCTCCGGGATCATGGTATCGCCTTTGAAGAGGCGCCGCTGCTGGCGCGGGAAGCGATGAAGCAACAGCGGCTGCTGGTAAACAATCCGGTGGAAATCCGCGAAGCCGATGCCCAACGCCTGTACGAGGCCGCCTGGTGAGCCGGGAAGCACGACCGTCACGAACGGACTTTCCCGTATGGCAGCGGATCAGCCTCCGGTGGGCAGACAACGACGCCTACGGGCATGTCAATAATACCTTCTACTATCAATGGTTTGACAGTGCAGTGAACTCTTGGCTGGTGGATCAGGGACTGCTCGACATCGGCACAGGCGATCCCATTGCGCTCGTTGTCGAGACGCGGTGTGCTTATTTCTCCCCCTTGAGCTTTCCCGGAGCCGTGGAAGTCGGCCTAAAGGTGCAACACGTCGGCACGTCCAGCGTTCGATATCATATTGGGGTCTTCGCGCTCGACGCGGACGAACCGGCGGCGGCAGGCGAGTTCGTTCATGTCGCCGTATCGAGAAATGCCCGCCGCCCGGTGCCCTGGCCGGACAATTGGCGGAAGTCGTTCGCCTCGATTGCCTAAATGCAGATCCGCGCTTTGGCCGCGCGGTACTCGTCGGACAGTCGCGCGATCAGATCGCCGGCCGGCTGAATGCGATCAACCGCGCCAACACCCTGACCGGAGCCCCAGATATCGCGCCAGGCCTTGGCCCCCGTTGCACTGGAGAAATTCATTGCCTCGGGACCCGCCTCTGGCAGGTTTTCAGGGTCGAGGCCGGCGTTGACGATGGATGAGCGAAGGTAGTTCCCGTGAATCCCCGTGAAGAGGTTGGAATAGACGATGTCCGCTGCTCCAGCCTCGACAATGCCTTGCTTATAGCTCTCCTCGGCTCGCGCTTCATCGGTGGCGATGAACGGAGACCCGATGTAGGCGAAGTCGGCACCCATCGCCTGTGCCGCAAGCACCGCTCCACCGGTCGCGATCGATCCGGACAGCGCGAGCGGGCCCTGGAACCATTTCCGGATTTCCTGGATCAGCGCGAAGGGTGACCATCGTCCGGCATGGCCGCCCGCGCCGGCCGCCACCGCAATCAATCCGTCCGCGCCTTTCTCGATTGCCTTGCGGGCATAGCGGTCGTCGATGATGTCGTGCAGCGTGATCCCGCCCCATCCGTGCACCGCATGGTTGAGCTCTTCGCGCGCGCCCAGCGAAGTGATGACGATCGGCACCTTCCATTTCGCGCAGGTGGCCATGTCTTCATCAAAGCGGGTGTTCGACCGATGCACGATCTGGTTGACGGCAAAGGGCGCTGCCGGCGCATCCGGATGGGCGCGGTCATGCGCGGCAAGGGCCTCCGTGATCTCATGCAGCCACTCGTCCAGTTGCGCCTGTGGGCGAGCATTGAGCGCCGGGAAGCTGCCGACCACCCCCGCCTTGCACTGGGCGATGACCAGTGCCGGATGGGACACGATGAACAGGGGCGCACCAATCACCGGCAGGCGCAATCGATCGAATATAGCTGGCAGGCTCATGCGGGCTCCCGTGCCGGAACAGTTGCCGATCGCTACCATCCACGGGTGGCAAAGCAATAGCCCGCAAAGTTGCCCTCTTGGCGGGCACAGAGCCCTCCGCCATAGCTTTCAACCGTTTTGGCCATGAGCGAGTTTGTTGGCGATGAATGTGGTTGGCGGTTCATTGCTCGACGAGGGACGGTCTGATGTCTGGCGAACGCTCGCCGACGACATTCCCCAGCTGGCTTGGCTCGCGGACGGCGACGGGGCCATATTCTGGTACAATCGGCGGTGGTACGATTACACCGGGACCGATCTTGACCAGATGAAGGGCTGGGGCTGGAAGGCCGTGCATCATCCCGATCATGTCGATCGGGTCGCGGCACGCTTCGCCGCAGCGATCGAGTCGGGCGAACCATGGGAAGACACCTTCCCACTGCGGAGCGCCAGCGGCGAGTACCGGCAATTCCTCAGTCGGGCCAATCCGATCCGCAATGCCGACGGCCAGGTCACGCACTGGCTAGGTACGAACACGGATGTCACCGACCAACTGATCGCCGAGCGCGCCGTTCGCGACAGCGAGGACCTGATCCGCCGTAGCGAGGAGCGGTATCGAGCACTGTTCGAGTCGATGGAGCAGGGGTTTTGCGTAATCCAGGTCACGCTGGAGAACGGCAAACCCACGGATTACCGCTTCGTCGAACTTAACCCTGCTTTTACCGAGCAGTCCGGCCTCGCTCCAGATGTCCTGCACCGCTCCGTGCGTGAAGCCGTTCCGGGGCTCGAGGACGCTTGGTTCGACCGCTACGCTCATGTCGCGAGAACGGGCGAAGCGGTTCGCTTCACGCAACAGGCAGTACCGTTGGGGCGATGGTTCGAAGTCCACGCCTTTCGTATCGGCGACCCTGCCGATCGCAATGTTGCGATTCTATTCACCGACATCACCGATCAGGTCGGCAAGGAGGAGACCCTTCGGCAAAGCGAAAGGGACTTCCGGACCCGGCTCAACGCCATTCCGCAAATGGTCTGGTCCACCCTCCCCGATGGCCAGCACGATTTCTACAACGACCGCTGGTACGAATTCACTGGCGTGCCCGAAGGCTCGACGGACGGCGATGGATGGAACGGCGTATTCCATCCGGACGACCAGGCGCGCGCGCGGACACGTTGGCAGGAAAGCCTCTCCACCGGTACACCGTATGAGATCGAATATCGGCTGCGACATCGCAGCGGGCAGTATCGCTGGGTGCTTGGGCGAGCCCTGCCGGTTCGCAGTGCTGCCGGCGAAGTCGTCCGCTGGATGGGTACCTGCACGGACATAGACGATCGAATGAACGCCGAATCCGCGCTGCGGGCGAGCGAAGCCCGACTGCGCGCCTTGATCGAAGCGATGCCGGTCGGGCTGGTGTTTGCCGATGCGACCGGCCAGGTCACTGGTGGCAACGAGGTCGTGCGCGAAATCCTTGGTCACGACGTCATCCACAGCGACGGGGTCACGGATTATGCCAACGATTACGTCGCATTCCACGCCGACGGTCGGCAGGTCCAAGGACATGAATATCCGCTCGCCCGGGCGTTGTTCGACTCTGAGCAGCGGCCGGAGCTTGAGGCTGAGGTGGTGCGCGGGGACGGCACGAGGCGGTGGGTCCGTTATGTCGCATCGTCCATCCGCGATGCCGATGGAGCGCTGATCGGCGGCGTCGTCGCCAGTCTCGACATCGATCGCGAAAAGCGTCTCGCCGGATCGCTTGAGCGGGAAGTCGAGCGCGTGGTTGCGGAGCGCGAGGCCGCGCAGGAAGCCTTGCGCCAGAGCCAGAAACTGGAAGCCATGGGTCAGCTGACCGGTGGGGTGGCGCACGACTTCAACAATCTTCTGACGCCGATCATCGGAAGCCTGGACTTGCTCCAGCGCAAGGAAATCGGCGACGACCGCACCAGACGGCTGGTGGACGGCGCATTGCAGTCTGCCGAACGAGCCAAAACGCTGGTCCAGCGGCTCCTGGCCTTTGCGAGAAGGCAGCCGCTTCAGGCGACGGCGGTCGACGTGGGCAGCGTGGTCACGGAGATGAGCGAGCTGGTGGCCAGCACCTCTGGTCCGCGTATCCGGGTCGAGATCGACGTCGACCCTGGCCTGCCGCCGGCACACGCCGACAGCAACCAGCTCGAAATGGCACTGTTAAATCTCAGCGTGAATGCCCGCGACGCAATGCCCGATGGCGGCACGCTGACGATCCGGGTCGAAAGCCGAGAAGGCAATCTGCCGGGCGGCAAAGCTTTGTCGCAGCGCCACATCGCATTGTCCGTCAGCGACACGGGCACAGGCATGGATGAAGAAACTCGCGCCCGGGCGATCGAGCCGTTCTTCTCGACCAAAGGGGTCGGCAAGGGCACTGGTCTGGGCCTTTCGATGGTGCACGGTCTTGCCGCCCAACTTGGTGGCGCGCTGCACATCGACAGCGCTCCCGGTAAGGGCACCCGGATCGACCTCCTGCTTCCTGTCAGTGAAGGCAAGGCCACGGACCGCACAACGGCGACGCGTTCCCACGGAGGTCAGGGCAATGGCACGGCGCTCTTGGTCGATGACGAAGCGCTCGTCCGCTCGTCGACGGCATCGATGCTGGCGGACATGGGCTATCGGGTCGTCGAAGCAGAAGATGCGGAGGAAGCTTTGCGTCTCGTAGGCGACGGATTGCGCCCCGATCTACTCGTCACCGACCAATTGATGCCCGGCCTTTCCGGCACGGACCTCGCCGTTAAGCTTCGCCGCAGCCTGCCGTTGCTGCCGGTGCTCGTCGTCTCGGGCTACGCAGAAGCGGGCAGCCTGACGCCCGGCTTTCCGCACCTGTCGAAGCCGTTCCGCCACGCGGACCTCGCTGCCGGCGTCGCGGCCCTCCGCGGCACGGTTCAATGAAACTGACGAATGCGTGAAAAGAATGGTGGACGCACTAGGGCTCGAACCTAGGACCCGCTGATTAAGAGTCAGCTGCTCTACCAACTGAGCTATGCGTCCATGCCGGGGAGGCAAGTGCGCGAGCCGCTCGGGGAGCGGGTGGCGCGGGCGAGCATCTAGCGGGGCCGGGCAACCTTTGCAACCGCCCTTAGGACAGGGTCGAACGCGTCCGCTGCTGCCGCTCGAAACTCATCAACAGGCCCAGACAAATCATGGTCGTGAGCACCGCCGAGCCACCATAGCTGATCAGCGGCAGCGGGATGCCCACCACCGGCGCCAGCCCCATGACCATCAGCAGATTGATCGCAAAATAGGAGAAGAGCACCGCGGTCAGGCCCGCGCAGGACAATTGCCCGAAGCGGGTGGGCGCATTCGCTGCAACCCGCATTCCCCACCGCAGCACCAGCAGATAGGCGAGGATGACCAGAGTGCCGCCGAGCATTCCCCATTCTTCGGCCAAGGTCGCAAAAGCGAAGTCGGTGTGGCCCTCGGGCAGATACTGAAGATGGCTTTGGCTGCCCTGCAGAAAGCCCTTGCCCGACAGCCCGCCCGATCCGATCGCGATCTTGCTCTGAGTAATATGATAGCCTGAGCCGAGCGGGTCGTTGGCCGGATCGAGGAACGTGTCGATCCGCTTGCGCTGATAGCCGTGCAGGAAGTGATAGATGACGGGGATGGCAGCGGCCAGCAACCCGCCGGGGACCAGAAACCAGCGCAGCTGGACGCCGGCCAGGAACATCACGGTCACCCCGGCGAATGTCACCATCAGCCCGGTGCCGAGGTCCGGTTGCAGAATAACCAATCCAGCCGGGATCGCGATCAGCAGCGCGGCCGGCCACACGGCGCGGAACCTGCGAATATCGCCTGCGGGGAGCAGTTCGTAAAAGCGCGCCAGCATCAGCCCGATCGCCGGCTTCATGAACTCGGATGGCTGGAGGCGGATGAAGCCGAGATCCAGCCAGCGCTGCGCCCCCTTGCCGACGAAGCCCAGCAGGTCGACCAGCACCAGCATGACGACGATGGCGATATAGGCCGGCACCGTCAGTTGCTTGATCGTAGCCTCGCGGACGCCCGAAATTGCCACCGCCAGCGCCAGAAAGACGACGAACGCCATTCCTTGCCGCATGGCCCATGGCTGCAGCGACCCACCTGCGGCCGAATAAAGGTTCACCAATCCGAACAGCCCGATCCCGCCGATCAGGAAAATCAGCCGCCAAGGCAGTCGGGCGAGGGGCTGGGGTATGATGGCTGAAGAGATCATGTCGTGCCTTGCGCGGCTGCGGCCGCATTTTCGATGGCGTTGGCCCGGCGCGCCATGCGCTCGGCCAGTGTTCCGCCCCAGCCCGCCTCCAGCTCCGCTAGGCGCTTCATCGCCGCCTGCCGATCGAACAGGTAGGTCAGGACGTCCTTGGCGACGGGAGCTGCAGCCCTGGCCCCGCCCAGGCCATGCTCGATCACCACCGATCCCGCATAGCGAGGCTTGTCGAACGGCGCGAAGAACACGAACAGCCCGTGGTCGCGATATTGCCAGTCGCCGCCCTGACCGCGGCTGGCGCTGGCCGATAACCGGCGAACCTGCGCGGTCCCGGTCTTGCCGGCCATTTCGATGCCCGGAATGTTGAGCTTGGACGCGCCGGCCGTCCCGTCGCCGTTGACCACCTCCCACATGCCGCCGCGCGTAGTTTCCAGATGTTTCGCCGGTATGTTCAGCATCGGCGCGGGCTCCTTGTGAACTCCGAGGAGGGCGGGGCGGTCCATCCGGCCGCTGGCGATACGCGCGGTCGACACTGCGAGTTGCAGCGGGTTCACGATCACGAACCCCTGGCCGATCACGGCGTTGAGCGTATCGGATCGGGTCCAGTCGGGTCGCTCGACCAGCCGGCGGTTCCTTTCAAATCGGCGCCGCTTCCATTCACTGTCTGGAATGGTGCCGTAATTCTGGCTGACCAGCGGCAGATCGTATTTCTCACCCAATCCCAGCAGGCGAGCCATCGGCGCGATCTTGTCGTAGCCGATGCGATTGGCCATCGCATAGAAGTAGGTGTTGCAGCTTTTGGCGATCGCCCGGTGCATGTCGACCGAACCGTGGCGGCCCAGGCACCGGAAGAAGCGATTGCCGAGCTGATAGCCCCCACCACAGAACACCCGCTCCTTGGGATCCACGCCGTGCGCTTGCAGCGCCAGGCTCGCCATCGGCTTCAGGGTCGACCCCGGCGGATAGAGAGCATTGACGGTTTTGTTGAGCAGCGGCTTGCGCGGGTCTTCGGACAGTACCTTCCATTCCGTCCGGCCGATCCCATCGGAGAAGCTGTTCGGATCATATGACGGCATGGACGCCATGCAGAGAATATCGCCGGTCTGGCAGTCAAGGATCGTGCAGCTGCCCGATTCCTCGCCTAACCGGCGCGCGGCATATTCCTGCAGGCCGGCATCGATCGACAACTGGACCGTTCCGCCAGACCGGTCGGGCTTCGGCGTCAGTTCCTGGACCAGCTTGCCGCGAGCAGTAACCTCCACGCGTTGACCGCCTGGTTCGCCCCGCAGCCGCTGCTCGAGCACTTCCTCGAGCCCTTCCTTGCCGATCTTGAACCCCGGCGTGACGAGCAGGGGATTTTTTTCCTTCTCATATTCGGCTGCGCTCGCCGCGCCGACATAACCGATCAATTGCCCAACGGCCGCGCCGGCCGGGTAGAAGCGGGTGAAACCACGCGCCGGCTCGACACCCGGCAATTCGGGCAGTCGAACCGTGACTGCGGCATAGCGCTCGTACGGGACATTCTCGGCCACCTGCACCGGCTTGAAGCCTCGCGAATCCTTGATGTCGCGGCGGATACGGTCGACCTGGTCGGGACCGAGCTGGAGCAGCTGGGTCAGCGTCGCCAGCTCCTCCTCCATGTTCTCCATTCGCTCCGGAATCAGGTCGACCCGGAAGTCCGACCGATTGATGGCGATCGGCTTGCCGAAGCGATCCACGATCCACCCGCGGCGCGGCGGTACGATGATCAGCTGAACGCGATTGTCCTCGGACAGCAGATTATATTTTTCGTTCTCCTTGACCGCCAGCCAGCCAAGACGCCCGATCAGCGCCGCGCCGACCGCCACCTGCGCCCCGCCTACGACCAGCATTCGGCGGGAAAAGGTCAACGACTGGTGGACGCTGGTGAAACGCTGCGGCTTGTTCATCGGCCCAGCCTCCAGCGATCAATCGTGGAGGCGGCCCATGCGGCCAGCGGGAAGGTGAAGATCGCAATGACCAGCGGCGGCCAGATCACGGCAAAGGGCAACGGCGCACCCATCAAGGCGTCGACCCGCCAGCGGATCACGTCATTCAGGAACAGGAGCGTCGCGGCCAGCGCCCATTCGACCCAATAGTCCCGCCACATCGTGCGTCGGTCGAGCAGGTCCAGCGCCAGCACCGCGCCGCTCCAGATCACCACGGACAGGCCGATCGGCGATCCGGTGATGAGGTCGTTGACCAGGCCGAGAGGGGCGGCCCACCAGCTCGGAATGGCATCGCCCCGCAGCAGCCGCCACGCAAGAAGCAGCAGAAGCCCGAAATCCGGGCCCCATCCGACGCTGGCAACGATCGGCAGCAGCGAAAGCGCGGAGGCGGCCACGACCGAAGCCGCGGGGGTAAAGCGGGCCAGCCGCTTCGGGCCCTTGGTCAAGGCCGGACCTCGGCCGAGCGCGGAACGCACCATCAGCGTTCGTCCGCCTCATCCGGGGCGGCGAGCGCCGTTTCCTCATAGGGATGCTCCACCAGTGCGAAGCTGACGTTGGCAGGATCGGCCAGGGGAAGCGCAATGGCGCCGTCGTCGTCCAGCCGCACGACCCGCGCCACCGGCACTCCGGGGGAATACAACCCGCCGGTGCCGGACGTAACCACGATGTCGCCCCGGCGGAACGGGTTGCGGCCAACCTCCAGCGGGCGAAGATCGATCGTTCCATCGCCGCGGCCGGTGGAAATCACGGCCTGCCCGCCGCGCAAGATGCGGGCGGGAACGATGTTGGCCCGGTCCGAGATCAACAACACCCTGCTGGCGGTCGCGCCCGCGTCCACCACCCGTCCGACCAGGCCATCGGCCGCCCGGACCGGCATGCCGACCTGGACGCCGTCCCCGCGACCCGCGGAGATGACTGCAAAGCGCCGCTGGCTCTCGAACGAAGAGCCGACGATCCGTCCGGTGGCGACGGCGGTCGGCGTTCGTTCCCGCAGCTGCAGGGCCGCCTTCAACTGGCGGTTTTCGTTCAGGATGGCCCGGGCCTGGACGATCTGGCGCTGCAAGCGCGCCCGTTCTTCCTTCAGTTGGGAGTTCTGGCGGGCCGCATCCCAGTAATTGCCGGCCCCGCTGAACAATCCCCCGACGGTGGTCGTGGCCTCCCTGAGCGCGCCGGTGATCGGCGCGGTGGTGTCGAGCGCGGCCCCGCGCACTCCCGCATAGGCCTGCGGAGCGAGCAGTGACAGGCCAAGCAGGAACAGACCAATCAGCAGCCCGGCGATCGTCGCCAGGAAACCGAAGAACAGGCCATATTGCGCCCGTCGCGACCAGCCCGGGCGCGCACCGGTTGGCGGCGCCACCTCAGCCCTCTCTTACGCGGTCTGGAGGACGCCGCGGAACTGCTCTTCCTCCAGCGCACGGCCGGTGCCAAGCGCCACGCAGGTCAGCGGATCCTCGGCCACGGTCACCGGGAGACCGGTTTCATCGCGCAGCACCTCGTCCAGCCCCTGCAGCAGCGCGCCTCCGCCGGTCAGGACGATCCCCTGGTCGCAGATATCGGCGGCCAGTTCCGGAGCGGTGTTCTCTAGTGCGATGCGGACCCCCTCGACGATGGTGCCGACCGGCTCGGACAGCGCTTCGGCGATCTGGCCCTGGTTGATCGAGATTTCCTTGGGAACGCCGTTGACCAGGTCGCGGCCCTTGATGTGGACCGTCTTGCCGATGCCGTCGACCGGCGGCTTGGCGATGCCGACTTCCTGCTTGATCCGCTCGGCCGTAGCCTCGCCGATCAGCAAATTGTGGTTACGGCGGACGTAGGACGAGATCGCCTCGTCCATCTTGTCGCCGCCGACCCGCACGGAGGTCGTATAGGCCAGGCCGCGAAGCGACAGCACCGCGACTTCCGTCGTGCCGCCGCCGATATCGACAACCATTGATCCGATCGGCTCGGTCACCGGCATGTCGGCCCCGATCGCCGCGGCCATCGGCTCCTCGATTAGATACACCTGGCTCGCGCCGGCGTTGGACGCCGCGTCGCGAATCGCGCGGCGTTCGACCGAGGTCGAGCCCGACGGAACGCAGATCACGATTTCCGGGAAGCGCCATGCGCGCATCTTCCCGCCGTGCACCTTATGAATGAAGTGCTTGATCATCTGCTCGGCGACGTCGATGTCGGCGATCACACCGTCCCGCAGGGGGCGGATGGCCTCGATCTGGTCGGGCGTCTTGCCCATCATCAGCTTGGCGTCGTCGCCGACGGCCTTGACCTTCTTCACGCCGTTGATCGTCTCGATCGCGACCACCGACGGCTCATTCAGCACAATGCCCCGGCCCCGCACATAGACGAGCGTATTCGCCGTCCCGAGATCGATCGCCATGTCGTGCGACATCCACTTGAACCACCGCGTCCAGAACATGCCCGCCCTTGCTTTCAGATAATGGTTACCGCCAAGCGGCAAATCGCTGTTGAATCAGAGGGAAAATCAGCGCTTCGCTGCTGCGCTTCGATTGGGCTAGACCACCCCGCGTGTCAATAAGAAGGCTTCCATCTCACCTCGTTGATCGAATCGCCGCCGGCGAGGTGGTCGAGCGTCCGGCCAGCGCGCTCAAGGAGCTTGTTGAAAACGCGCTGGATGCCGGTGCGCGCACGGTTGGTGTGCGGCTGATGGCGGGCGGGCTTGACCTCGTCGAGGTGACCGACGACGGCCACGGCATGGCGCCGGACCAGATGGCGCTGGCGCTGGAACGGCACGCCACGTCGAAACTGCCGGACGAACGGATCGAGGACGTCACGAGTTTCGGCTTCCGTGGCGAGGCTTTGCCCTCTATCGCGAGTGTCGCCCGCTTCGTCCTGGAAAGCCGTCCTGCGGGTGCCGACGGCTGGCGGATCGAGGTCGATCATGGCGTCCGCATGGGGGACGGGCCAGCCGCTTTGCCCCCCGGTACCCGGGTCCGCGTCGAGGGACTATTCGACAAGGTGCCCGCCCGCCGCAAGTTCCTTCGATCCCCAAGGGCGGAATATGCCGCATGCCTGGACGCTGTTCGGCGGCTGGCCATGGCGTCCCCTCAGGTGCAATTCAGCCTGGAGCACGATGGGCGCCGGGTCCTGTCCGTGCAGCCGTCTCCATTGCCGGCGCGGGTGGCGGCGCTGCTTGACCCGGAACTGGAACGAAGCGGACTGCCGGTCGACCTGCAGCGGCACGGGCTGCAGCTCGGCGGCGTCATCAGCCTGCCGACCTTCAACCGGGGGGCGGCGGATCACCAGTATCTGTTCGTGAACGGGCGCCCGGTAAAGGACCGGCTCCTGGTCGGCTCGTTGCGCGCAGCCTATCATGACCTGTTGGCCCGCGACCGCCACCCGATCGTGGCGCTCTTTCTCCACGTCGCGTCCGACGACATCGACGTGAACGTGCACCCCGCCAAAACCGAAGTCCGCTTCCGAGATCCGCAGGCGGTGCGTGGATTGATCGTCGGGGGGCTGCGGCAGGCGCTCGACGAAGCGGGTCATCGCAGCGCCGCGAGGATGCAGGCCGCGGCTCCAGCGCAGTGGCAGGCCGAGCCGATCGGTGGCAGACTCGATGGTCCTGTGTTTCCTCTGCCGGCTTGGCCAGCGCAATCTCCCGCTGAGGGTGGACTCCTTCAGGAAAATCGCGCGCTGTTCGATCATGCGCCGGCGGCCCGCGCCGAGGTCGCGACCGGGTCTCCACCTTCCCATCCGCTCGGCGTTGCCCGGGGTCAGGTCGCCGCCACCTACATCGTTGCCGAAGCGCACGATGGGCTCGTCCTCGTCGATCAGCATGCTGCGCACGAGCGGCTGGTGCTGGAGCGCATTAAAGCCGGCGCCGCCACCGGGGGGGTGGGGAGGCAGGTGCTTTTGCTGCCTGAGGTCGTTGAACTCGATGAACCGGATTGCGACCGGCTGGACGAAGCGGCCGCGGAGCTTGGATCCTTTGGACTCGAACTGGAACGGTTCGGACCCTCGGCAATGATCGTTCGCGCAACGCCGGCGGTGCTCGGCCGGTTCGACGTCGCGGCCCTGTTGCGCGACCTTGCGGCCGAGATTGCGGAACTGGGCGGCGCGCATGCGCTGAAGGAGCGTCTTGACCATGTTGCTGCAACCTTCGCCTGCCACCACAGCGTCCGCGCCGGCCGAATCTTATCGGTTGCAGAGATGAACGCCCTCCTGCGCGAGATGGAGGTCACGGCGCATTCCGGCCAATGCAATCATGGCCGCCCCACCTGGGTGAAGCTGGCCCACGGCGACATCGAGAAGCTGTTCGGCCGGCGATAGGGCGGCAACTATCCGTTAACTCCCCTACGATAACAGTCCGCCGGCAATCGCGAGGTTGGAGTTGCTTGTGGAACAGATCATCTACATTAGTACGTCGCGGGCGGAGTTCCCCGATCCCGGCATGGTTCGCCAGATCCTGGAAGTGTCGCGCCGGAATAATGCGCGCGACCGGTTGAGCGGACTGTTGCTGGTCGGCGGTCGCCGCTTCCTGCAGGTCCTGGAAGGGCCGCAGGCTGCGCTGCAAACCACCTACGAACGCATCCGCGCCGACGACCGCCATTTCGCGCTGGTCGAACTGGCGCGGCGGCACATCGATCGGCCGAGCTTCCCGGCGTGGGCCATGGGCTATGAGGAAGAGCCGCAGGCGCTTCTGCCGCAAGTCGAGCGTCTAACCTCCGCAATCGACGACCCGTCGCTGAAGGCGCAATTGATCAGCTTCGCCCAAATTCACAGCAGAGCTGCCTAATGTGCGCCATAATTCCGACCTGTTGATGAACAGATCGACAGAAAAGGCAGTCCTTCAAACAGTTCGCCGCATTTAGGGCGTCGAACCGCAACCTTTCAGTCCAACGACACTTTAACTCATGCTTCCGGTATCTAATTGATGCCGGACACGAGAACGGGGGTTCTCGTTATTAGTGAGTTATCAGGAGTGTTGTTGTGAAGAAGATTATTGCTTTTACTGCCGTGTCTGCCGCCGCCCTGGCCGCGACGCCTGCCGCTGCGCAGGCCGTTGCCGGCGCCCCCGCGGGCGGCCGCGTCGAAGTCGTTGCCGGTTACGATAAGGTCAAGGTGGACCTGAACGATCTCGGCGTGAACGACAGCATCAAGGACAGCGGCGTGGTGTACGGCATCGGGGCCGGCTACGATGTACCCCTGAACAACACGGTGTCCCTGGGTGCGGATGTCGAAGCCACCAAGTCGACCGCGAAGGAAGATCTTGGGTTCGGTACCGAGCTGAAGGCAGGCCGTGATCTTTACGCCGGTGGCCGCGTAAGCTTTGCAGTGTCCCCCAACGCGAACCTCTACGCCAAGGCAGGTTACACCAACCTGCGCCTCAAGGGCGAAGTGGCCGGCGTCAACGATTCGACCAATCTTGACGGCTACCGGCTTGGCGCCGGCGCTCAGTTCGGGCTAACGGGCAACGCCTACCTTGGCGGCGAGTATCGCTATTCGGACTATGAGAACGATGTCAGCCGCCACCAGCTGGTCGCGACCCTAGGCACTCGCTTCTAAGCAGCCGCGTTCGAGATCGATTTAATGAAGGGCGCTCCGGCCTTGGCCGGGGCGCCTTTTTTTATTTTTGGCTTCGAGCGTGGTAAGGCTCGGTCCGACGCAACGCCAAAGGGAGGCGGCCATGCAAGAGGAAAGCCGCATCTATTTCGCTCGCCGAGCGGCCGAGGAGCAGGAGCGCGCCGAAAGCGCCGCCGACCCTCAGGCTGCCGAGGCGCACCGCAAGCTGCAGCGAGCATTCATTGAGCGCGCCAGTGTGGGCGACCGTTATCCGCAGAAAGAAGTCGTCGGCTAGCTGTCTGGCTGCAATCGCAGGCGGGCGAGTTCGACCGCCGACTTTCGCGCCCGCTGCCGCGCGGCACGCAGCTGCGGATAATCGCCATCCGCTTCCTCGGCGAGTGCCTCGGCGAACCGGCCCGCGCTGATCTCTGCAAGCACCGTCTTCATTTCGGCCCGCGAACGCTCGTCGACGATGCGGGGTCCGCCAAGCAGTGCACCAAGCTCCGCGGTATTGCTGATCGCTTCGGCCGTGCCCGCGAGACCGCGCTGCTCAACCAGCTGCGCGAGCAGCTTCAACTCGGATACGCATTCCAGATAGGCCACTTCCGGCTGAATTCCCGCCGCGACCAGCGTATCGAATCCCGCCTCCAGGGTGGCCGGGACCGCGCCCCATACCACCGCGTGCTCGTTGAAGAGGTCCGCGACGCACTCCTCCTCGAAGGTCGAGCGGATCACTCCGGCGCGCCCGCAACCCAGCGCCTGCGCATAGGCGAGCGCAAGCGGCCAACCCCGCCCCGAGGCGTCCTGTGCGACGGCGGCAAGCGCGACCATGCCCTGGCCTTCCGTATAGAGCGAGCGAAGCGCCGTCCCTGGACCCTTCGGCGCGACCATGATGACGTCCAGGTCGGGCCGGGGAGCAATCAGCCCGAAATGAATGGCAAGGCCATGACTGAATCCGATCGTTGCTCCCTTTCGGAGTGACTGGGCAACGGCATCGTACAGCGCGGCGAGATGCTCGTCGGGGGCGAGCAGCATGATGAGGTCCGCACCGGCCGCGGCAACATCGGGGGTCGCAACCTTGAGCCCTTCCGCCCGCGCTTCCTCGGCACGCGGCGAGCCGGATCGAAGCCCGACCCGCACTTCGACGCCGCTGTCGCGCAGGTTAAGCGCCTGCGCCCGCCCCTGATTGCCAAAGCCGAGAATCGCGACGGTCTTGCCGTGCAGCGGCTGAGGATCGATGACCTCGTCCCTAATCATCCTGCCCCGCTACCCCGCGAGGCCGAGCAGTGCCAGCGCCCGGTCCATCGTCGCTTCGTTTTCGAGAGGTTCGGTGAAACGATGCCAGTCAGCAGGAGGCTGGTGCGAGAACCAGGTATATTGCCGCTTGGCATAGTTCCGCGTGGACTGCGCGCCCGCGATCCGGGCGCCCTCCCGGTCGGTCTCGCCGCGGATGAAGCTGGCAATCTCTCGTACCCCAATCGCCCGCATCGCCGGCAGGTCGGGGTCGAGGCCACGACCGAGCAATGCCCGCACTTCCGGGATCGCGCCGTCGGCCAGCATGGCGGCGAAGCGCCGGTCGCATCGCTCGTAAAGCCACGCGCGCGGCGGCAGAAGAATCAGGGCTCGAAGCTCGACCGTGGCGCCGATCCCGCCAGCCCGCTCCTGCTGCCACTCGCGAAGAGTTCGACCCGTGGACAATGCAACCTCAAGGGCGCGAGCGACCCGGGTCGTGTCCGAAGGGTGAAGCCGGGCCGCGGCTTCAGGATCGACCTCATGCAGCTGCCGATGATTTTGATCGACCCCATTGTCCCTGACGCGGCCCCGCACGTCCGGGTCGATCGGCGGGACCGGAGCAATGCCGTCCAACAGGGTGCGAAGATAAAGTCCGGTGCCGCCGACGAGCATCGGCAGGCGTCCCTCGTCATGGACCCGGGCAACCTCTTGCCGCGCGGCTGCGGCCCAATCGGCCGCGGAACAGGCGACCCCCGCGTCCCAGCCGCCGAACAGCCGGTGCGGCACCTTGGTCATCTCCTCTTCCGAGGGCCGCGCGCTGACGATGCACAGGTCGGAATACACTTGGGCACTATCCGCGTTGATGATTGTGCCGTTCGCCCTTTCCGCCAGGCGAATGGCGAGCGCCGACTTGCCCGACGCGGTAGGACCGGCAATGACGGCAACAGGAGGACGCGACTTGCTCATTGCGACGTTGATAGCAGCCGGAAAGCTCGACCGGGACACCATTCACCAGGCGGCATCGCTATTGGAGGATGCGCGGTTCAAGGCGCATGAATGGAGCTGGATCGACGAGGGCGACGCCGCCGATATCGAGATCCAGGCCGACGCCGGCCAAGGTCCGACGGTTCGCCGCCTGCTGGAAGGAAAGATCGGTGCCGTCGATGTCGTTGTGCAACCCGCGGCCGACCGGGAAAAGCGGTTGCTGGTCGCCGACATGGATTCGACCATGATCGGGCAGGAGTGCATCGACGAACTCGCCGATTATGCCGGCATGAAGGAAGAGATCGCCGCCGTGACGGAGGCCGCGATGCGGGGCGAAATCGATTTTGCCGAAGCGCTCCATCAGCGCGTCGCCACGCTGAATGGCCTTGGCGTCGGTTGCATCGACCGCTGCCGCGAAGACCGCATTCGCCCGAACCCCGGCGCCCGGACGCTGGTTCAGACCATGCGCGCGCGTGGGGCCGGGACGCTGCTGGTCACCGGCGGTTTTCACGACTTCGCCGATCCGATGGCGGCGGAGTTGGGGTTTGCGGAGGTGCGGGCGAATTATCTCGATAGCATGCACGGTCACCTGACAGGGCGGGTGACCGGCGCGATCGTCGACGCCGCGGCCAAGTGCCAGGCCCTGCTCGAACTGCGGGCGGAGCTTGGGCTGCCAGAAGCCGCAGTGGTGGCGGTCGGCGACGGAGCCAATGACGCCCCGATGATCGAGGCCGCCGGGCTGGGCGTCGCGTTCAGGGGGAAGCCGAAACTGCGCGACGTGGCCGACGCACAGATCGATCATAATGACCTCACTGCCCTGCTGTGGGCGCAGGGCATCCCGAAGCGGGAGTGGGCAGCCTAGCCTTTGACCGGGATGCAGGGCTGGGCGCGGCCGAGGGATCGGCAGGCAGCCTGCGCCTCCGCCCGACTGGCATAGGGCCCGACCATCAGGCCGGTCATTGTTCCCAGCCGGGGGTAGGAGGCCTGCTTGCCAGGCAGGCGAGGGGACACTCTCGCAAACAATTTTTGCGCCGCTCCGGTCACTCGAAAAGCGCCGAGCTGAAGGCGCCAGCCGCCGCCTGATGAGGGGGAAGCGGCAAAAGGCGGCGGGATGGCCGGCCGCTGAGCCACCGCCACGACGGAACGAGGTGTCGGCGCCGGGGGAGTCGCTCGAGCCCTGGCCGCTGCAGCCTTCCGCCGTCCCGGCTTCTTTCCGATCGAACCTTTTCCGGCCGCCGGTGACGCGTCCGCAAGCGTGGGTTCCGCCTTGTCCTTGCCTGGCTCGAGGACCCGGGCGGCGGCAGCCAGCTCGGCAGCCGTCATCACCAATTCCATCTCCGACCGCGTGCTTTCCGCTTCCGGCAGATACTTCGCCGCATAGGCGACCAGCGCATAACCAGAGACCCGGTTGGTTGGTGCGCCATCGCCGTTGAACATCGCGGTGCCCCACGACAACATTCCGCGTGGCTCACCCTGTTCGGCCGCAGCCTTGAGCCAGCGCAGGCCTTCCGCCCGCTTGCCGTCCTGGAACAGCATCAGGCCAAGGCGGGTCTGCGCTCCGGCATGCCCTTGCCGGGCTGCCTTTTCGTAAAGGTCACGGGCCCGGGCAGGTTGCCAGGTTCGAATCGACTGGGCTTCGCGAAACTGCTGCTCGCCCGCTGCCTGGACCGGCGCGATCGCTAGCATCAGTGCTGCAACAATCATCATGCTCACCCACAACCCCGTTGCTTATTCTTCTTCCTTCTTGCCGCCTTCGACAAGCCTCCTTCGATGTTAACCAGATTTTAGGTGAGCAGGCCGCATCCCCACTGCAACACAGCCAATTGGGCGAGGGGATACGCATGCGGGTTCTGGCTATGGCATCGCAGAAGGGGGGCTCGGGCAAGACCACGCTCTCGGGCCATCTGGCGGTGCAAGCGCAACTGGCGGGACAGGGGCCGGTCTGCCTTATCGACATCGATCCGCAGGGGTCGCTTGCCGACTGGTGGAACGAACGGGAAGCCGACATGCCGGCCTTTGCGCAGACCACCGTCGCTCGGCTCGCCTCGGATCTGGAGGTGCTGCGGCAGCAGGGTTTCCGCCTGGCGGTGATCGACACCCCGCCCGCGATTACCATGGCGATCCAGAGCGTCATTGCGGTGGCCGAACTGATCGTCATCCCGACCCGGCCGAGCCCGCACGATCTGCGCGCCGTCGGCGCGACCGTGGATTTGTGCGACCGTGCCGGCAAACCGCTGATCTTCGTGGTCAATGCCGCAACGCCCAAGGCCAAGATCACGTCCGAAGCCGCCGTCGCGCTGTCGCAGCATGGAACGGTGGCGCCGGTCACCGTGCATCACCGCACCGATTTCGCAGCATCGATGATCGACGGCCGAACCGTGATGGAGGTCGATCCCAACGGCCGCTCGGCCCGCGAAGTCGTCGAGCTGTGGGACTATATCAACGACCGGCTGGAAAAGAACTTCCGCCGGACCGTGTTCGCTGCCCCGGCCACCGCGCCGGGCATGGGTTCGGCCGCCGCGGCGCCGCGCCCGGTCGGTGGCTTCGGTCGCCGTGTGGCCGGCTGAGGAATCGGGAGGTATTTCCCCAGTGAAGAGCGAACCCAAGGCATTTGCGTCCCTTTCCTCCGGTCTGCTCGCCCGCAAGGGAACTGCGCGTCCGGCGATGCGGCCGCAAGGTTTCAACGGGGGCGGGGCCGGTAGTGGTCTCGATGACCTCGGCTGGAACGACATGGGGTATGATTCGCCCCGTCCGGCGCTGGTCCCGATCGAAGGCGACCAGCCGCACGTTTCGCGCAGCCCGCTCGCCGGCCTGACCCCGATCTCGCCCGTGCACGACCAGCAGGCGGAGATCGAACAGCGCTTCACCTCCTATGACGGGGACGCAGACAGCGAGGGCTACGAGGAGGAGGAGGCCGAGGAAGCTTCGTCCGTGACCTTCGCGTCGCTGACCACCGCCGCATCGCCCATCGCCGCGAGCGAGGAGGACGAGGCCCTCGAGCTATCGTCCGTGATCCCCGCGTTCGAAGACGAGCGGGACGAGGACGAGCGCGACGAGGACGACGTGGGCGAGGCCGTGCCTCCGGCCTTGTCTGTCGACGCCTATGCACCGCTGGTGCCGTTTGCCGCGGCGCCCCACGAGGTGGAGCCGAAGTTCGCGCCGGTCGCCGACGCTGCGCCTGCACCGGTATCGGTGGCGGAGCCTGTCGTCCGTACGGCCCGCAAGCCGAGCGTCCGTTCCGAGCCGATGACAAAGGGCAAGGCGGCTTTCACGCTGCGCCTGGATCCGTCGCGGCATCTCAAACTGCGCCTGGCGTGCGCGGTGACCGGAAAGTCTGCCCAGCAGCTGGTCACGCAAGCGCTGGACGACCTACTCGCCTCCATGCCCGAGCTGGAGGCCATGGCCGAGCGAGCCCCCGCCGAGCGCGTCAGTCGAAAAGGATAATGTCATGACCATGCTGCGAGCGACTTCAAGCGTCTCCGCCCTGGCGATCGCAGGCATGATTGCCGGCTGCGCAACTCCCGGCGTCCGGATGAGCCAGGCATCTTCGATCAACGCTTCGGAGATCGGCCTTGCCACCCGCGCCCACCTCACCCTCGCTTCAGGCGACGCGCTCGGGGCGATCCCGCTGGCCGAGCGAGCGGTGGAGAAGACTCCCGGCGACGTTACCGTCCGGACCATTCTTGCGAACGCCTATCTTGCCGCCGGTCGCTTTGCGTCGGCCGAGGCTGCCTACGGCGACGTGCTGACGCTGCAACCCGCCGATACCGGCATCGCCCTCAAGCTGGTGCTGGCCCAGATCGCTCAGGGCAAGAATGACGCGGCGCTGGCGCTGCTCGATCAGCTGCGCGGCTCGGCCGAAAGCGCTGACGTTGGTCTCGCCATGGCGCTTGCCGGCCAGCCGGGGAACGCCGTAGCGTTGCTCGACGAAGCTGCCCGGCGCCCCGGTGCGGACAGCCGCACCCGCCAGAACCTTGCGCTTGCCCATGCCCTTGCCGGCGATTGGGACATGGCGCGGGTGGTCGCCGGCCAGGATGTGCCGGCGGACCAACTCGACGCCCGCATCGCCGGCTGGATGGAGATGGCCAAGGTCGGCCAGCCCGCCACACAGATCGCCTCGCTTATCGGGGTGACCCCAGCGGCAAGCGATCCGGGCAAGCCGGTGCGTCTGGCGCTGAACGCTTCCGGCGCCCCGCAGATGGCGGCCATGCCGCCAGCCGAGGCCGCTCCCCGACAGGAGGTCGCGTACGTGGCTCCCGTCGAGCAGCCGGTGGCGCAGACCGTCATGAACGATCCGGCGTTCGCGGCGCCCGTCGCGGAGCCCTCCGTCAGCGCGACCGTGACGCTGCCGGCACCGCAGGCGCCACTCGCCGACGTCACCCAAACGCTCGAAGCGCTCCGTGCCGAGCCGGTGCGGGCCTCCGGCAAGTTGCCGAAGGTTTCGGAACTGCGCCGGTCCGCCGCCGCGCGCTTCGGGAAGAGCAAGGTCGTCGTCCAGCTTGGTGCCTACAATTCGCCCCAAGCGCTTCAAGCCGGCTGGGCCAAGATCGCCAAGCGTCACTCGGCGGTCGGCCGCTACACGCCGGCCACCGCTCGCTTCCACGCACCCATCGGCAACGTCTACCGCCTTTCGTTGAAGGGCTTTGCGTCCGATGGCGAAGCGCGGCGGATGTGCGGACAGCTGAAGGCGTCGGGCGCGGCCTGTTTCGTCCGCAACATGGCGGGCGACACGGCCATCAAGCTGGCGTCCCGCTAACCACTCATCAGCAGGTCGAGGACTGCGACGCGAACGGCAACCCCGTTCGCCACCTGGTGAAGAATCAGCGATCGGGGACCGTCGGCAATTTCGTCGGCGATCTCGACGCCGCGGTTCATCGGCCCCGGGTGAAGCACCACGGCGTTGGGCGCCGCCAGGGCGAGGCGGTCGGGCGTCAGGCCGTAGCGAGCCAGATACTCGCCCGGCGCGTCACCCAGGTCCTCGTCCAGCCGTTCCCGCTGAACCCTCAGCGTCATCACCGCGTCGGCGCCCGTTAGCGCGTCCTCGATCGTGCCGATGCTCTCGTCCTCGGGCAGCAGGGAAGGCGGGCCGCAGAGGCGCACGGTTGCTCCGAGCCTTGGCAGCAACCGGGCGTTGGAGCGCGCCACGCGGCTGTGCCGCACGTCACCGCAGATCGCGATGGTGAGGCCCTCCAGCGAACCGAAGTGCTGCCGCAATGTCAGTGCATCGAGCAGGGCCTGGGTCGGATGTTCATTGGTGCCGTCGCCCGCGTTCACCACCGGCGCATCGAATAATTCCGCGACCCGGGCGACCGCGCCCTCTTCGCGATGGCGCAGCACCAGGGCATCGGGCCGCATGGCATTGAGCGTGCGCGCCGTGTCCTCCAGCGTTTCCCCCTTTCTCACGCTGCTGTGCTCGACCGACAGCGACAGTGCCTGCGCCCCAAGCCGGGCTGCGGCGGTCGCGAAGCTCATCGCGGTGCGCGTGCTGTTCTCGTAGAACACGTTGAACACCACCCGGCCGGCATGGCGCCGGGCATCGGCCCGCGGGTCGCGAACATGTTTGTCGGCATGGTCGAGCAGCAGCCTGATCTGCTCGTCGGTGAGGGAGTCGACGGAAAGAAGGTCCACGCCTTCGGCTGCTAGCGGTCGGCCGGCAGGTTGACCAGAGCGTCGATGGCGCCTTGCAGGATGTGCGCGGCCGCCAGCTTGTCCACGGCATCGGCCCGTTTGGCGCGACTAACATCGGCAGAGATCATCGCCCGCTCCACCGCTTGGGTCGACCAGCGCTCGTCCCACAACAGGATCGGCAGATCGAGCGGCGCGCAGTTGCGGGCGAAGGCGCGGACCGACTGGGTGCGCGGGGAATCGCTGCCATCCATGTTGAGGGGCAGCCCGATCACCAGCCCGACAATCCCCTGCGCCCCGATGAAGCTGCGAAGGGCCGCCAGGTCCTGCGTGAATTTGGTCCGCCTGATCGTTTCCGCGGGGCCGGCGAAGCTCCAGCCGGCGTCACAGGTGGCAAGACCGATGGTCCTGGTGCCGACGTCGAGCCCGACCAGCTTCCCAGCGCCCTCCAGCGCTTGAACGAACTCGGCGGCGGAAGCGGTGATCAGCGCCGCCACGCCGCCACCCTGCGGTCCGCATCCGCCCGAATGTCGCCCCAGAAGAGCGCATAGTCGTACACGTGGTAGTTGTTACCCGGCAGCACGTAGGGACCCATGTTGGGCACGTCGCCGTCGATCAGCAGGAATCCGTTGGTGCAGCTGGCGGCAATCAGCCCCGGTTGAAGCGTCGCGCTGACGAGTTCGGCGGTCTCGGGCACCAACGTGCCGCGGCTTGCGCCCGCTGGGGAAGCACCGTTGCGTGTGCCGGTGACCGGGTTGACGCACAACATGTCTTCACGGCGGCGGGGCTGGCCGTTGAAGCCTTCCGACCCGTCATAGACGTCGGTGATGAGGTCGGTATTGGCCGGCTCGCCAAAGCTTTGCCAAGACAGGATGCAGTTCGCCTGGTCTTGTCGCTCGCAGGCGGGCAGCCCCATCAGCGGCACGTCGCTGGCGACGGATACCGGCCAACCGACGACATAGGCCGCGGCAACGCGGCGCGCGACCGGCGTGCCCGCTACCTTTTCGCGCAGCAATCGGGTCAGGTGGAGGGCACCCTGGCTGTGCCCCGCGAGGATGATTGGCTCTCCTTGTGGGATTGAAGCGAGAAAACGGTCGAATGCGCGCACGACATCCGAATAAGCGAGGTCAAGAGCGCCTCGGGCATTGGCGCTGTCGTCGAGAAAGGCGCCGAACGCCGCCTGCCTGTACTTTGGAGCCCAAATTTCTGCCAGGTGATTGAACGCACTCGCCTGGCTGCGGACGAACAGGGCAGCGCGATCCTGGCTTTCCGGATCGTCCAGCAGGGCATTCCAGCGATCCCGTTTCAAATAGGTGGTTGGATGGATGTAGAAGACATGCGCGGCGAGGGTCTCGAGCGATCTCGGTTCCTCTTCCGGAGTCCAATCGCTTGGATTGGCGACGCCCGGTTTAGCGAGCCACGTCGCATCAAGTGCGTAATCCGGTCCGCTTTGCGGAGGCGGCGCTTCGAACTCGCCTTGCGGAATGGTCTGGCTTTTCAGCACGTCGCTCCCGAATTGATAAATGGCGAACGCGCCGCCCACCGTCAGCAGGGTCAGCGCGAAGATTACGAGGAGGAAGCGACGGGCGCACATAGGCGGCGCGAGGTAGGGTAGGGGGCTGGCATCCGCAACCCGGCCGCGTCAGGGGCGGCAATGCTCCCGGCGGAGGACGAAGAAGAAGGGCTTGGCCTCCCCGCGAATGTCCATCGCACCCAACATAGTGTCCGAGTCGACCTTGCGGAACACGTCGTTGATCGGCAACGCATCGTAGATCATCGTCGCGCTGCTCACCCCCCGATAGTGCGTCATCCGCAGCCGCGCCTTCGGTCGGCGCGTCCGCAGGAGGACCGGGGCCGCAAAGCGGAATAGCCGCCCGCCCAAAGGAAGCCTTGCAAGTCGCGGAAAGCGCCGGAGCAGCTCCAGCGGCATTCGGGCCGGATCGCCCGCGAACAGCTTCCCACTTGCTGACCGGAACAGCAGCGGGTCAACGTCGTCGGGCGAGCGGAAGCTCTTCCCGTGCCAGCCGGACGGTCCCAGCAATCCATCGAAGGAATGTCCCGTCGCGATCTCCGCCCCGCGCCATGCACCGATCAATTCCTCGACTTGGACTGGCGGGAGGGAGTCGTAAAAGGCCAGAACCTCGACTGCGTCGGCAGCGGGCTCCAACTGCTTCAGCCTGTCCATCGGCGCGGGGGCGTCTGGGGTCATCAGCAAGCGTAGGCCCGATCGATCGACGCAACGCAAGCGTTCACGGCGCGTTCAACCGGTGAGTGAGACGTAAGCTGCGGGGGCGGCTGGTTTTTGTTCGGAGTAACCGCCATGTTCACACCCCGCTTGAGGCTCGCCGCAGTGGCGATCATCGGATCGATCGGCCTTGCCGGCTGCGCCACGTACAGCCCTTATGGTTATGGCGGCGTTTCGGTCGGCTACGGAAGCCCTTATTACGGTAGCGGCTACGGCTATGGCTCGCCCTATTACGGCTACGGGTCGCAATATTATGGGTACGGCTATCAGCCTTCCTATTACGGCTGGAACAACGGCTACTATTACCCCGGCACCGGCTATTATGTGTACGATCAGTATCGCCGGCCCCATCGTTGGACCGACGCGCAGCGCCGTTACTGGCAGACCCGCCGCGCACAGATCGGCAATCGTGAAATCCGCGAGAATTGGCAGGATTTCCGGCGCGATCGGCGGCAGGACCGCCGCGCCTATCGGGTCGAGCGGCGCGATGACCGCCGGGCCGTCCGCGACGGCACCGTCACGCGCGAACAATACCGCGCCGACCGTCGACAGGATCGCCGCGAGTATCGGGTCGAGCGCCGGCAGGATCGCCGGGAACTGCGCCGGGAAAACCGCCGCGATCGCCGTGACCGCGACGACCGGTGAGTGATTGAAGGGTCGCTCCGTTAAACGAGGAGCGGCCCTTCCATTCCATTCGCCTGGCGGTGCTTGCCGCTTCGCGGACCCGCCGCTAGTGCCGCTCCGGATCGGCCTCGACCCGGAGAACACAACAAGCTTATGTCCGTTGATACCGCCACCGTGCGGCACATCGCCAAGCTCGCCCGCCTCAAGATGAGCGATGCCGAGGTCGCGGCGATGGTGCCCGAATTGAACAATATCCTTGGCTGGGTCGAACAGCTCGGCGAGGTCGACACCGACGGCGTCGAGCCGTTGACTGCGGTGATCGATCAGAAGCTCCGCCTGCGCGACGACGTCGTCAACGATGGCGACGTGCGCGACGAGGTGCTCGCCAACGCCCCTGACGCGCAGCATGGCTTCTTCGCGGTGCCGAAGGTGATCGAATAGTGGCGGACCTGACTTCCAAGACCATCGCCGAGCTGCGCGACGGATTCCGCGCCGGTGACTTCTCCGCCCGTGAGATTGCCGAACAGTTCAACGCCGCCGTTGCCGGCGCGCGGGCGCTGAACGCTTACACGGCGGAAACGCCCAACGATGCGATTGCCTGCGCGGAGGCAGCTGACCAGGCGCGTCAGTCCGGTGACTTGAAGCCGCTTTCCGGAATCCCGCTCGGGATCAAGGATTTGTTCGCGACCGTGGGCGTCGATACGACCTCGGGGAGCAAGATCCTTGGCGGATTCAAGCCGCCTTACGAAAGCACGGTCAGCGCCAAGCTGCGCGAAGCGGGCGCGGGCATGCTCGGCAAGCTTAACATGGACGAATTCGCGATGGGCTCGTCCAACGAGACCAGCGCCTATGGGCCGGTGCTCTCGCCGTGGAAGCGCAACGACGGCGGCAATGCGGCGCTGACTCCCGGCGGAAGCTCGGGCGGTTCGGCGGCGGCGGTCGCGGCCGGGATCGCGCCGGGCGTCACGGGCACCGACACCGGTGGTTCGATCCGCCAGCCCGCCGCCTTCACCGGCATCTCTGGGATCAAGCCGACCTACGGCCGCTGTTCGCGTTGGGGGATCGTGGCGTTCGCCTCATCGCTCGATCAGGCCGGGCCGATGGCGCGCACGGTCCGCGATTGCACGATCATGCTGGAAGCGATGTGCGGCTTCGACCCGAAGGACTCGACCTCGCTCGACCTGCCCGTACCGCAGTGGGAAGCGGGATTGTCGAGCGATCTCAAGGGCAAGCGCGTCGGAATTCCGACCGAATATCGGATCGACGGCGTGCCGGAAGAGATTAATGCGCTGTGGGATAAGGGCATCGAATGGCTGCGCGACGCGGGCGCCGAGCCGGTCCGGATCAGCCTGCCGCACACGAAGTATGCGCTGCCGACCTACTACATCATCGCCCCGGCGGAGGCCTCCTCCAACCTCGCCCGCTATGATGGCGTCCGCTACGGCATGCGCGAGGCTGGCGACGGCGGGCTCGAGGGCATGTACGCGGCGACCCGCGCCGCGGGCTTCGGCGCGGAGGTCAAGCGCCGGATCATGATCGGCACCTATGTGCTCTCCGCCGGCTTCTACGATGCTTATTTCAACAAGGCGCAGCGGGTGCGCGCGCTCATCAAGCAGGATTTCGCCCGCGCTTTCGAGCAGTGCGACCTCATCCTGACCCCCACCGCGCCCAGCGCCGCCTTCGGCATCGGCGAGAAGATGAGCGACCCGCTGGCGATGTACCTGAACGACGTGTTCGCAGTGCCGGCGAGCCTGGCGGGCTTGCCAGCGATGAGCGTGCCGGGCGGGCTGGACTCGCAGGGGCTGCCCTTGGGGCTGCACCTCATTGGGAACGAGCTGGACGAGCAGGGCGTGCTTAACGCCGGGCTGGCAATCGAGGAACGCGCCGGATTCACCGCGCGGCCGGAGAAGTGGTGGTAATGGCTGACGCGAAGGCACCCTATCGCATCAAAGGCGAAACCGGCGAGTGGGAGGTCGTGATCGGCCTCGAGGTCCACGCTCAGGTCACCTCAAACGCCAAGCTTTTCTCAGGCGCGGCGACCGCGTTCGGGGCGGAGCCGAATACGCAGGTCAGCCTGGTCGACGCGGCCATGCCGGGCATGCTTCCGGTGCCCAACCGCGAGTGCATCCGTCAGGCGGTGCGCACCGGCATGGCGCTGGAGGCGCAGATCAACAAATGGTCGCGATTCGACCGCAAGAATTATTTCTACGCCGACCTGCCGCAGGGCTATCAGATCAGCCAGCTCTACCACCCGCTGGTGGGCGAGGGCGTGATCACCGTCCTCACCGACGAAAAGGACGAGGACAGCGCCAAGCAGATCGGCATCGAGCGCATCCATGTCGAGCAGGACGCGGGCAAGCTGATGCACGATCAGCACCCGACGATGAGCTACGTCGACCTCAACCGCTCTGGCGTCGCGCTGATGGAAATCGTCTCGCGGCCCGACATGCGTTCGCCCGCGGAAGCAGGAGCTTATGTCAAGAAGTTGCGCTCCATTCTCCGTTATGTCGGCAGCTGCGACGGCAACATGGAGGAAGGCTCGATGCGGGCCGACGTCAACGTTTCCGTCCGCAAACCGGGCGACCCGTTCGGCACCCGCACGGAAACCAAGAACGTCAACTCGGTTCGCTTCGTCCAGGCGGTGATCGAGCATGAGGCCCGCCGGCAGATCGAGGTGCTGGAGGAGGGCGGCACGGTCGTCCAGGAAACGCGGCTGTGGGACCCCGACAAGGGCGAGACGCGGACGCTTCGGTCCAAGGAAGACGCGCACGATTATCGCTACTTCCCCGATCCGGACCTGCTGCCGTTGGAGCTGGACGATGCGTTCCTGGAGGAATGCCGCGCATCGCTGCCCGAATTGCCTGACCCCAAGCGCAAACGGTTCGAAGCGCTGGGAATCACTGCCTACAACGCCAGCGTCCTGACCGCCGAGGTCGAAACCGCCCGCTGGTTCGATCAGCTTCTCGACTCCGGAGCCGAACCGGTGCGCGCGGCCAACTGGGTCGTGGCGGAGCTGTTCGGAGCGCTGAATCGACGCGGTGAGAGTATCGAACACTCGCCCGTTACCCCCGCCCAGGCGGCCGACTTGCTGAAGCTGGTTGCCGACGGCACGATCAGCGGGACCATTGCCAAGCAGGTCTTCGAGATCATGCTGGAGGAAGGCGGCAACGCTGGCGACATCGTCGAATCCCGTGGCCTCAAGCAGACTAGCGACACCGGCGCGATCGATGCGGAGATCGACAAGATCCTCGCCGCCAATGCCGACAAGGTCGAGCAGTACAAGGCCGGCAAGCAGGCGCTTTTTGGTTTTTTCGTCGGGCAGACGATGAAGGCGATGGCCGGCAAGGCCAACCCGGGCGTGGTCAACGAACGATTGCGCGCAAAGCTTGGGTAATCGCGCCCCGACAAGGGCGGGAGCCTAGACCAGCGCGCAAGCGCTGCTATCGCAGCGGTCTGGGCCCCCGCCGTCGTGGGGGCACAATGAGGCTCCTGCAATGCGTACTCCCGTGATTCTCGCCGCCGCGCTCATCGCGAGCCCCGCTGCAGCCCAATCGCCCAATTCGCCCAGGCTGATCGTCGCCATTTCCGTCGACCAGCTGTCGTCCGAGCTGTTCGAAGCTTACCGGCCGCATTTTCGCGGCGGCTTCGCCCGGCTGGCTCGCGAAGGCACCGTGTTCGTCAACGGCTACCAAAGCCACGCCGCGACGGAGACTTGCCCCGGCCATTCGACCCTGCTGACCGGCCGCCACCCGGCTGCGACCGGCATCGTGGCCAATAGCTGGATCGACCAGGGGGCCGCTCGCGCCGACAAGAATATCTACTGCGCCGAGGACGAGCGCGTTCCGGGTTCGACCTTCACCAACTACACCGTCAGCCCGGAACACCTGCGCGTTTCCACCCTCGGCGACCGGTTGAAGCAAGCCAATCGCGCAAGCCGCAATTACGCGATCGCCGGCAAGGACCGGGCAGCCGTGATGATGAGCGGCCGTGCAGTCGACGGACGCTGGTACTGGAACGGCAAGGCGTGGACGTCGGACCTGCCCGTGCAGGCGGCATCCCGATCGATTGCCGCACTCAACACCGTGTTCGCCCAAACGCTTGCGACGGCCCAGCCCCCGCTGACCCCGCCGCCGCTTTGCGCCGCAAAGTCGCGCGCCTATCAGGTCTCGCCGACCTTGACGGTGGGCGCCGGCACCCTGTCCCGGGCGGCCGGTGATGCCCGCTTCGCGCGCGCTCATCCGCAATTTGACGGAGCCGTGCTGGCCGCATCCGCCGCCCTCGCACAGGAGTTCGCGCTGGGACGCGGAGCCGCCACGGATGTTCTCTCGATCGGCCTGTCCGCCACCGATTATGTCGGCCACAGCTATGGCACCGGTGGACAAGAGATGTGTCTGCAACTGCTTGCTCTCGACCGGGAACTCGGCGATTTTCTCGCCCGGATGGACGCGACAGGGGTCGATTATGCGGTCGTTCTGTCGGCCGATCATGGCGCGATGGATATTCCCGAGCGGCTTCGCGAACAGGGCGTCGGGTCAGCGGTTCGAGCCGACCCCGGGCTTGCGGCCGGCGAGGTCGGCAAGCTGCTCGCGCCCCAATTCGGCCGCACCACGCCGGTCCTTCTGGGTGAGGGGATCGGCGCGGACATCTGGCTGGATCGCAGCCTTCCCGCAGCCGACCGGCCCCGCGTCCTCGCCGCCGCGGTGGCGCGCTACAAGGCCCATCCCCAGGTCCACGACGTCTTCACGGCGGAACAGCTAGCCCGTACTCCGTTACCGGCCGGGCGCCCGGACCGATGGAGCGTCATCCAGCGGGTCCGCGCGGCATTCGACCCGCGTCGATCGGGCGACCTGTATGTCGTGTTGAAGGAATATGTCAGCCCGATTGCGCGCCCATCCACGGGCTATGTCGCAACACATGGAAGCCCGTGGGATTATGATCGCCGCGTGCCCGTGATCTTCTGGCGCAAGGGCGCGCCGGCTGCGGCACCGAGCGCTCCGGTCGACACGGTCGACATCCTTCCCACCCTTGCGGCAATGATCGGGCTGCCGGTCGATCGCGCCACTGTCGACGGCCGCTGCCTCGATGGAGCGGCAGGAACGCGCTGCCGCTGACAAGCCTCATTCCACGCTTGCCTATCCATTCATCTCCCGGCAAGCTTTCAAACCTTAGCTCTTTATTCTAGCTAAGCTGTTGAAGTGTTGTGGCTTTTTGTTCCCGTGAGGGAGCGGCTGGTCACTTTTGTATGCAAGGACGTGGGGCATGCGTCGTTCGCTTATCCTGGCCGCTGTCGCCGCGTCGGTCGCGACCAGCGGTTGTGTTCAAACCCGGCAGTTTGCCGATCTCCAGTTTGCTCCGCCGCAGGGCGACTACAAGCTGCTCGTCCTGCGACCCGACGTGCAGGTCAGTTCCATCACCACTGGCGGCCTGCCCGAGCCGCGTGCCGACTGGACCGAGCAGGCCCGCGAAAACGTCGTCACCGCGCTTCGCGCGCAGCAGGCGGGGCGAGGCGGCCAGACCCTGATCATGGAGCGGCGAAACTCGATCAGCGGTGTTTCGGCCGAGCAGGTCGCCGAACTGGAGCGGCTGAATGCGGCGGTCAGCCAATCGGTCGCCCTGCACAAATATCTCGGTTACAATCTGCCAACCAAGCGCCGGCGCGAGCTGGAATACACGCTCGGCCGGGACGCGATCGAGTTCGGCCGCCGGACCGGATACGACTACGCGCTCTTCATGCATGCCGAGGACAGTTTCGCAAGCGGCGGGCGGGTCGCCTTGCAGGTGCTCGGCATCGCCGGATGCTTCGTCGGCTTCTGCGCGCCCAACATCGGCGGGGCAGGGCAGTTTGCCTACGCCAGCCTCGTCGATCTGCGCACCGGTGAGGTGGTTTGGTTTAACGTGCTGCAGGCCGGCAGCCAGATCGCCGGGATCAAGATGGGCGACATCCGCACGCCCGAAGGGGCAGCCCAGATGGTGGACCGCCTGCTCGGCCGGATGAAGCCGGGCAAGGACATCCGCCGCGCGCAGAAAGCCCGCTCGTGATCGCTCCGCTGGATCGTCGGCGCCTCCTTGTTGGCGGGGGAGCGGTCGCCGCCGCATCGGTCACCGGCATCGCCGAGGCGCGCATTCCGCCGTCCTCCCTGCAGCCGCTGATCGGACGCGGTTATCGACCGACCGACCGGGACGAGCTGGGCCTGTGGCAGCAGATGGAGCGGGTCGAAGAGGAGGTCGCCGGCTCCAACCTCCTGGTCAAGGACGACAGCCTCAACCAGTATTTGAAGGGTCTGATCGGCAAGGTCGGCGGCCCGGCGGCCTCCGACATGCGGATCTATCTGGCGCGGATCCCCGAATTCAACGCAGTGATGTTTCCGACCGGCTTCACCGTCATTTTCACCGGTCTGCTGCTGCGCATGCGCGACGAAGCGCAGCTGGCCGGGGTGGTCGCGCATGAAAGCTCCCACTTCCTGCTGAAGCATCAGATTCGCCAGTATCGCGACATGCGGCGGCGGACGGACGTGCTCAGCCTTGCGGCAATGGTCGGTGGGCTCGCCGGTGGCGCCGCCGGGGTCTATACCGGTGATCTCGCGCAGCTGGCGCAGCTCGGCACCATTCTCACCCTGCTGCGCTACAATCGCCAGCTCGAGGCGGAGTCCGACGCGCTGGGCGTCAAGCTTATCGCCGAGGCTGGCTATCCGCCCCTGTCGATGGCGGAAACCTGGGAACAGCTGATCGGCGAGATCGAGCTGTCGGCCAAGGTTCGGCGCAAGCGACCGAACCGCGGCTATTCGATCTTCTCGACCCACCCCGCCCCCCGCACGCGAATGACGGATCTTCGCGCCTCCGCCACCGAGCTGACCTTGCCGGGCCGATATTATGATCGCGGGCGCGAACGCTATCTTGCGGCGATTGGCTCGATCCGACCAACCTTGCTCGACGATCAGGTGAAGCTGAACGACGCCGGCGCCACGCAATATGTGATCCAGACCCTGGCCCGCGACGGGTGGAACGGTCTGCTGCGCTTTCATGAAGGCGAATCGCTGCGTCTCCGCAACAGCCCCCAGTTCCATGAGCGCGCCGCTCTGAGCTACGCGGCCGCGGTTGGCTTTCCCGATGCGCCTCCCGATGCCTGGCGCTGGCATGGGATCTATCTGATGAAAGGCGGGCGTCCCGCCGAAGGTCGCCAGGCCTTGAAGCGCTACCTTAGTCTGGCGCCCAATGCACCGGATGCGCCCTTCGTGCGCCAGATGCTTGTCGGTTAGGGAGGCCAGGGGTGAAGCGTCTCGTTCTTGCAATGACTGCCGGCTCGATGTTGGCCCTGTCGGCCTGTTCGTCGGTCGGCGGTGGTTATGGCGGCTTCGGGGCCTATTCGCTGGTTCGACCGGCGCGCAATATCAATGTCGGCGGGGGCGTAATGAGCGTGGTCGCGCCGCGTGAGTGGAACCGCACCAACAATCGCGGCCTGTTCGACATTCGCGAGGTCGAGGACTGGACGCTGAACGGTCCCTACCTCGACGGGATCACCTTCATTTCGGGGTTGCGCGACGACAAGCGGATCATCCGGCAGGAGCGCAAGGCCGATCGGCAGGTGCCCAAGTTCCGCGCGAACATGACCGCGCCGGAGGTCGCCTCGATGCTGGAAACGCTGTATCGGGTCGAGGGCGGGGCGGTCGACTGGCGCACCTTGTCGCTGACGCCCCGCCCGTTTCTCGGCGCGCCTGGCTTTCAGTATGATTTCGAACATCTCGACGGTGACGAGCTGTGGCGAAAGGGCCGCGCGGTCGGCGCGGTGATCGACGGCAAGTTGTATCTGATCATGCTGGATGCCGCGCGTTCGCATTATTACCCCAGCGCGCTGCCTGATTTCGAGGCGATCGTGACCTCCGCCCAGCGCCGGCGCTGACCGCCGCAGGAACAGCGCCTCGTGCCGCAGGTTGTGGCGGCATGACTCAAGCCTCGCATCCGCCCGTCGACTCGAAGACTCCGCTGGAAGATGCGGATGCCGCCGTGGCGGATGTGCTGTTGCCGGTCGCGGAGCATGGGCTGGTGCGGGCCATTGGCGCCATCAGCGACCTGACCGATCAGGAACCCATCTATGCTGCCTCGGCCGCGATCATCGCGACGGGCCTTTTTGCCCGGGACGAGCGCACCTTTCGCGCCGGGACTCGGACCCTCGCCTCGCATCTGCTCGCGACGGCCCTGCGCGGCATCGTCAAGCGCATGGTCGACCGTACCCGGCCGACCGTCGCCGCCGAACGCGGCCACTATGAGCTGAGCAAGGGAGAACGGTTCGAAAGCGATTTCAACAGTTTTCCCTCCGGCCACACTGCCGGAGCGGTTGCCGTGGCGCGGGCGCTGGGACGCCATTATCCCGGCAGCCATCATCTTTGGCTTGGGCTGGCGGCGGCAACGTCGTCGGCGCAGGTGCTGCGCTCCAAGCATTATGTGACGGACGTGATCGCCGGCGCGGCCATCGGCTTTATCGCCGCGGAGGCGATCGACCGCCTGATCGGCCGCGCCGAACGCTGGTAGTCAGACTGTGACCGGATCGGCCGGCGGCGGCGGATCGGGTTCGCCCGGCTCGGCCGGCGGCACTTCGGGTTCGGGAGGGCGGGTCGCCATCAGGCCACCGGAGAAATCGGCGTGGGGGAGGGATCGTTGCCCGGACTTGCCGGCGCGGGCACGTCGATGTCCGGCTGAGTCACCGGTTCCTCCGACGGTGCCTCGGATGGCTGTCCAGGCCGGCTCGGCTGGGCGGGTTCGGTGCCCGGCGCCGGGTTGCCGGGTTCGAAGCCGGGGGCATCGTCGGGAAAGGGTGGCAGTTGCTGCATCGTCGGGTACTCCTTTGAAACCGCCAACGACTGATCGCACCGTCCGGTTGCTCTGCCCGGCGCGTCTTGCTCCAACGCCCATCCTTGCTATAGGCGCGCAGCCTTCATCGGTCCGCGCGCGCGTGGCGGAATTGGTAGACGCGGCAGGTTTAGGTCCTGTTGTCGAAAGATGTGGGGGTTCGAGTCCCTCCGCGCGCACCATCCGTTTGCCTTGCGGGCCACCAGACCACGGGATTGTGACAAGAAAATGCAGAGCGTCGAGACTGAGAACCAGGGCCTGAAGCGGGCTTACAAGCTGACCATTCCGGCCAAGGACATCGACGCCCGGGTCGACCAGGAAGTGAAGCGCATCGCGCCCCAGGTCCGCATGCCCGGTTTCCGTCCCGGAAAGGTCCCGGCCAACCTGATCCGCAAGATGCACGGGGAATCACTCCACGCCGACGCGCTCAACGCGACGGTGCAGGAAAGCGTGCAGAAGCTGTTGGGCGAGAACAGGCTGCGCCCGGCGATGCAGCCGGAAGTTTCGCTGGCCGACGACTATAAGCCGGGCAGCGATGCCGAGGTGTCGGTCAGCCTCGAAACGCTGCCAGACGTGCCGACCCCGCAGATCGACAAGCTGAAGCTTGAGCGCCTCACCCTCGAGGTCGACGAAAGCAAGGTCGACGAGCAGTTGCAGCAGCTTTCCGGCAGCCAGAAGCGCTGGCGTGATGCCGAGGACGGACGCGCCGCGGCTCAGGGCGACCAGGTCGTGATCGACTTCGTCGGCAAGGTCGACGGCGAAGCGTTCGAAGGCGGCACCGGCACCGACATGGCGGTCGAGCTCGGCTCCGGCACGCTGATCCCCGGTTTCGAGGATCAGATGATCGGCGTGAAGGTCGGCGATGAGAAGACCCTTAACGTCACGTTCCCGGGCGATTATCCGTCCGAGAACCTCAAGGGCAAGGACGCCACTTTCGACATCAAGGTGAAGTCGGTGAAGACGGCCGGCGAGGTCAGTCTGGACGACGAGTTCGCAAAGTCGCTCGGCCTGCAGGATCTGGAGCAATTGAAGGGTTTGCTCCGCGACCAGCAGAGCCAGGAACTCAACGGTCTGACGCGCACGCACATGAAGCGCCGCTTGCTCGACCAGCTGGCCGACGCGCATCAGTTCGAAGTGCCGCCGTCGATGGTCGAGGCCGAGTTCGCCAACATCATGCAGCAATTGGAGCATGAGGCGAGCCACGAAGCCGATCCCGAGGCGGCGATGGCCGAAATCAAGAGCGAGAGCGACGACTACCGCAAGATCGCCGAGCGCCGCGTTCGCCTTGGCCTTCTCCTGTCGGAAATCGGCGCGGCCAACGGCGTCGAGGTTTCGCAGCAGGAGATGCAGCGGCTGATCGCGCAGGCCGCGCAGCAGTATCAGCCGGCCGACCGCGAAAAGTTCGTCCAGTTCATCCAGCGCGAACCGATGGCCGCAGCCCAGCTGCGCGCGCCGTTGTACGAGGACAAGGTCGTCGACTTCCTGTTCGAAAAGGCCGAGATTACCGATCGCGCCGCGACCCGCGCGGAGATTGAGGCCGACCTCGAGAGCGAGGAAGGCCATGTCCACGGTCCCGGCTGCGGACATGATCATGCCGCCGAAGCAAAGCCCGCTGCCAAAAAGAGCAAGGGCAAGAAGGCCGATCCCGCTGAAGAAACGCCTGCCGCAGAGGCTGTCGAGACCGCAGCGGAAGTGAAGCCCGCGGCCAAGAAGGCGAAGGCAGCCAAGCCGGCTAAGGGCGCGGTCGACGCGGAAGCCGACGCGCCGCAACCGGCCGAGCCGGTCAAGGACGGCGCCGGCAAGAAGCCTGCCGCCAAGAAGGCAAAAAAAACGGACGCGTAAGCTTCACCGTCACTCCCGAAGGCGGGGTCGAAGTGCCCCATTGGTTTCATCCATCTCTTGCCCTCGCAACGGGCAACACTTTAGGAGATGGACCCCCGCCTTCGCGGGGGTGACGGGGGTTAGAAGATGTCGACCACGCAACCGCGCATCGCGGTGCTGCTGCCCTGCTACAACGAGGAAGCCGCCATCGCGCAAACGGTGGCCGGCTTCCGCGCCGCGCTGCCCGCCGCAACCGTCTACGTCTACGACAACAACAGCCGTGACCGCACCGTCGCGATCGCGCGGGAAGCCGGCGCGATCGTCCGGACGGAGCGCCAGCAGGGCAAGGGTCATGTCGTCCGCCGGATGTTCGCGGACATCGATGCAGACGTCTACATCATGGCCGACGGCGACCTGACCTACGACCCCAAGTCGGCGCCCGCGATGGTCGATGCCCTGCTTGCCGAGCAACTCGACATGGTGGTTGGCACCCGGCAGCACGAGGCCAAGGAAGCCTATCGCGGCGGCCACGTCCTCGGGAACAAGCTGTTCACCGGCCTGCTCGCTGGCCTGTTCGGGCGCAGCTTCACCGACATTTTCAGCGGTTACCGCGTGTTTTCGCGACGCTTCGTGAAGAGCTTCCCAGTGCTCTCGTCCGGGTTCGAGATCGAAACGGAGATGAGCGTGCATGCGCTCGAACTCAGGATGCCGGTCGGCGAGCAGCTCACCACCTATTTCGCCCGGCCAAAGGGTTCGACCTCCAAGCTGTCCACTTATCGTGACGGCTGGCGGATCCTGAAGACCATCGTTACCCTGTACCGGATCGAGCGACCCGTGCTGTTCTTCGGCACGATCGGAGCCGGATTGCTGATCGCGGCTCTTCTCCTGTCCATTCCGCTGGTCCTGACTTATCTCGATACCGGTCTCGTGCCGCGTTTCCCGACAGCGATCCTTGCGACCGGCCTGGTCGTGATCGCCACCCTGTGCTTCTTCGCCGGCCTCATCCTCGATACCGTAACGCGCGGTCGCCGCGAGGTGAGGCGGCTGGCTTACCTCGCCCATCCGGCGCCGTGATTCGCCGCAAAGACACACCCCGCGTTAATTACCCATTATAATCGTTACGGGGGTGGATTAACGCAAATAGCAGCGTAGCTTCCCTGTTGGCCGGCCGCTCTTGCGCGACGGTTATTGCAGGGGGAAATCGATCATGGCGATTACGCGCGCGTCGTTGCAAGCATCCGCAGCTTTGATGGTCATGGCGGCCGGGTGGAGCGCTCCTGCCGCTGCCCAGTCCACCCTGCCACCCGACGATGCCGCTCAATCGCCGGCCGGACCAGCGGCAGAGGAGGGAACCCCGACCGAGGTGGTGGTGACCGGGTCCCGCATCCGCCGCGATCCGCTCAGCCAGGACGCGCCGATCGTCTTCGTCGATGGTGAGGATATCGCCAGGACCGGCCTCAACTCCGTCAACGACGTGTTGCAACGCCTTCCGAGCGCCGGTGGCGGCAACAACAGCAAATTCAACAACAGCGGCAACCTCGGCAACCCGCCGGACGGTGGCGGCGTCGGCGCGGGCTCGGCTGAGATTGACCTGCGTTATCTCGGTTCCAAGCGGGTGCTCGTGCTGGTCGACGGCCTGCGCTACGTAAATGGCGCATCGGCATCCGGCATCCCGGGCTCCACCGACCTCAACTCCATTCCCGACAGCATGATCGAGCGGATCGAGGTACTACAGGACGGCGCCTCCGCGATCTATGGATCCGACGCGATCGGGGGCGTGGTGAACATCATCACCAAGCAGCGTCAGCGAGGCTTCGTGGGCGCGGCGCAGATCGGCAGCTACACGGCCGGCGACGGCCTCACACAGAACTATCAGCTCAGCTGGGGCAATGGCGGTGATGGCCCGACCAAGATCGTGATCGGCGGCAACTATGTTGACCAAAAAGGCGTGCGGTCGCGCGACCGGGCGATCTCGGCCTTCCCGAGCCCATATTCGAACAGCTGCCTCGACGGGGGTTGCTCCGGCACGGTCCCGCTCGGCCGCTTCCGGGTGTTCGGCGAGGACCTGACCCTCCGCGGCCCGATCACCGACCCCTCCGGTCGGCCGGTGTTCAATCCGCTCGATCCCGACGATCCCGCCAGCGACTTTCGTAATTTCGAACTGGCCGATACCTTCAACTTCGCGCAATTCAACTTCATCCAGACACCAGTCCGCCGCTATGGTGCCTTCGTTAACGTTCACCACAAGCTCAACGACACGATCAACCTCTCGGGCAAGCTGGTCTGGAACCGCCGCGAATCGAAGAATCAGGCGGCGCCGCTGCCACTGCTGATCGGTCAGGGCGCGGGCAACAATAATTTGCTCGACACCATCGACATCGACGCGACCAACCCGTTCAATCCTTTCGGAGTCACGCTGGACGAGAGCAATTACATCGTGATCCGCCGCCGCGTCCTCGAACTCGGGCCGCGCCGGTACAACCAGGATGTGCGGACCCTGTACGGCGTGGCGACGCTCGACGGCCGCTTCAACCTGGGCGGTCGCGACTGGTTCTGGGACGTCAACGGCAGCTACGGCCGCAACAAGGCCAAGCAGACCATGCTCGGCAATATCAATTCCCAGCGGTTGGCGCAGGCCCTCGGCCCCGTCGGTCTGTGCACGGGCGAATGCGTCCCATTCAACATCTTCGGTGGGGCCGGGACGATCACCGATGCAATGCTGAACTTCGTCGGCTTCGAACAGAATGACAGCAGCGAACAGAAGCAATGGGACGTCACCGGCAACATCACGGGTAGCCTATTCGATCTGCCTGGCGGCCCGCTGGGTGTAGCGGTCGGCGTCGAATATCGGGACCTCAAGGGCCGCTTCGATCCGGATCCGGTGGTTGCCGCCGGATTCAGCTCGGACATTCCGGCGCTTCCGACCAAAGGCGGATACGACGTCAAGGAGGCCTATGTGGAACTCAGTGCGCCACTGCTCAGCGGCGTGCCCTTGGCCGAGCTGTTGGAGCTGAGCGGCGCGGCCCGGGTGTCGGACTATTCGACGTCCGGCGCCGACACGACGTTCAAGGCGGGCATCAACTGGAAGCCCATCCGCGATTTGCGGCTGCGCGCCTCGTGGGCCCAGGGCTTGCGGGCGCCGTCGATCGGCGAGCTGTTCGGCACACAAAGCCGATTCGATGCGGCGATCGACGATCCTTGCTCGATCAACAGCGCGCTGGACCGCAACATCACCAACGATGCGACGGTGGCGGCAAACTGCGCCTTGCAGGGCGCTCCCGCCGGATCGACTTCGCAGCCGGACGATCAGCTGCCGGTCATCACCGCGGGTAATCAGAACCTGAAACCCGAGAAGAGCAAGAGCCTCAATCTCGGTGTGGTCTACAGCCCTGCCTATCTTCGCGGACTGTCGCTGGAGATGAATTGGTATCGCATTCGGATCAACGGTGCGATCCAGGCCTTTCCGGCGCAGACGACTCTGTACAACTGCGTCTACAACAACGACCCGCAGGCCTGCGCCCGGGTCAGCCGCGGTGGCGGTGAAGTGGCCCGCATTGATGCGACGCTGGAAAACGTCGCCGCGATCAAGACCAAGGGCATCGATTTCAACGCCACCTACCGCTCACCCGCCACCAAACTCGGTCGGTTTGGTTTGACCTGGGTCAACAGCTTTCTGCGCAACTGGGACCTCATTCTTCCGACCACTGACGGGGTGCAAGTGCTCAGCCGTGAAGGTGGCGAGGTGGGGAGTCCCTCGCAGGCTTATCCGAAGTGGAAGTCGACCGGCATCCTCGATTGGGATCTCGGAATGTTTGGCGCCTCGATTACCGGACGCTACATCAAGAGCGTTCGGGAATTGAACGACCCGGCCTTGAACAAGCTCGGCAGCAAGTTCTACACGGATGTGCAGCTGCGCTTCCAAAACATCGACAACGACCGTTTCGGCTTTGCGCTTGGCGCCAACAATATCTTCAAAACCAAGGCTCCGGCCTGTTTCACCTGTGACGTCAACGGCTTCGACCCGACGACCTACGATATTCCGGGACGTTACCTGTACGCCCGGGCCACGGTGAAAATGTAATCGGTCACCTTTGCGGGTGAGGGGGAAGGGGCGGTCCCGGGGTGGGCCGCCCTTTTCTTATGCAAGCGGGCGGCGCTTGAACCTTTGCGCGAACCGCCCGATGTAGGCGCCACACCAACCAAAGGACCTAAGTGCATCCCATGGATCATCAGGACATCGTCTCCGCCCTCGTTCCGATCGTTATCGAGCAGTCCAACCGGGGCGAGCGCAGCTTCGACATTTATTCGCGGCTGCTGCGGGAGCGAATCGTCTTCATCACCGGCCCGATCGAGGACCACATGTCCTCGCTCATCACCGCCCAGCTGCTCTTCCTCGAGTCCGAGAACCCGAAGAAGGACATTTTCATGTACATCAATTCCCCCGGCGGCGTGGTCACCGCGGGTCTCGCGATCCATGACACCATGCAGTACATCCGGCCGCGGGTCGGCACGGTCTGCATCGGCCAGGCGGCGTCGATGGGAAGCTTTTTGCTGGCGGCGGGCGAGCCCGGCATGCGCGTTGCGCTGACCAACAGCCGGATCATGGTTCACCAGCCGTCGGGCGGCGCACAGGGCATGGCGTCGGATATCGAGATCCAGGCGCGTGAAATCCTGCGCATGCGCACGCGGCTCAACTCGCTGTACGCCAAGTACACCGGCCAGCCGATCGAGGAGATCGAGAAGGCGATGGACCGCGACAAATTCCTCGAGGCAGACGAGGCCAAGGAGTTCGGCCTGATCGACGAGGTATTTGAAAAGCGGCCTGAAGCCAGCGATTTCGAAGGCCTCAGCGGACAGACCAGCGACTCGACCCCGGCTTGATCGGGTGAAGGAGCAGGGCGGCACCAAAAAGGCTGGCCTGCTCCGCCGCGCCGAACGTCAGCGTTACGAGCCGGGCGAGTCGTCGCTCAAACGCCAGGTTGCCGCTCTGCCCTGGCGCTGGGGTCCGCATGGTCAAATCGAGGTGCTCCTCATTACCTCGCGGGAAACCGGCCGCTGGCTGATTCCGAAGGGCAGCCGGATGATCGGACTGACGGATCACCGCGCGGCGGAAATCGAAGCCGAGGAGGAGTCGGGCGTTCGTGGGCAAATCGGGCGCATCTGTGTGGGCTCGTTTCGGTACGTGAAGCGGGTACCTGGCGGCGAGCGTCCGATGGAAGCGGCCGTTTATCCGTTGCACGTGCGAAAGGAACTCCGCCGCTGGAAGGAACGGGGCCAACGGCAACGCTTGTGGGTGAGCCTCGTCGATGCCGTCCGGATGGTCGGGGACCCGGATTTGGCGGACTTGTTGGGGAAGCTTGATCCGGCAACGCCGCCAACCGTCAGGACGCGATAGGCGAACGGTTGGCAAATAACTGGCCTACATGGCCGCATGCGGGGTAAGCCGATGACCATGACGATAGAATTGCCCCTCCCTTCGTATCAGCATACCCCTGGTTGCTCGGCGGGGAGGGAAGCAGGAAGGGGACGTAGCGTCCAACTTGTCCAAGTTGAACGCGATAAGATCGCCTGCCCGACTCTTCGTTAAGGCTCGTAAGGTCAACAGCTTGGCCTTGTGAGGGCCTCGTCGAGCCTCCATATTCGCGGAGAAGTTTTCAGGGGGCGGCAACGCGTTAACCCTGATGAGAGTTTGATAATGACAGAAAGCGGGCTAGCATCGGCTCGCTACAGGGGCTTTGAGCGGCCCCGCGGACAAGGACGAATATGACCAAGCTTTCCGGCGGCGACAGTAAAAGCACGCTTTACTGCAGCTTCTGCGGCAAGTCGCAGCACGAGGTCAGGAAGCTGATCGCCGGCCCGACCGTGTTCATCTGCGACGAATGCGTCGAGCTGTGTAACGACATCATCCGCGAGGAATCGAAGTCGGCGCTGGTGAAGACTCGCGACGGCGTTCCGACGCCGGCCGAAATCTGCAAGGTGCTGGACGATTATGTGATCGGCCAGAACCGCGCCAAGCGTGTGCTCTCGGTCGCGGTTCACAACCATTACAAGCGCCTCAACCACGGCGCCAAGACCGGCACCGAAGTCGAGCTCGCCAAGTCGAACATCCTGCTGATCGGCCCGACCGGCTGTGGCAAGACGCTGCTGGCGCAAACCCTTGCGCGCATTCTCGACGTGCCGTTCACCATGGCCGATGCGACCACGCTGACGGAGGCCGGTTACGTCGGTGAGGATGTCGAGAACATCATCCTGAAGCTGCTCCAGGCGTCCGACTACAATGTCGAAAAGGCGCAGCGCGGGATCGTCTACATCGACGAGATCGACAAGATCAGCCGGAAGTCCGACAATCCGTCCATCACGCGCGACGTATCCGGCGAGGGCGTGCAACAGGCGCTGCTGAAGCTGATGGAAGGCACGACCGCCTCCGTTCCGCCGCAGGGTGGGCGCAAGCATCCGCAGCAGGAATTCCTGCAGGTCGACACGACCAACATCCTGTTCATCTGCGGCGGCGCGTTCGCAGGTCTCGAGAAGATCATCGGCGATCGCCTGCAGGGTAAGTCGATCGGCTTCGGCGCGCACGTCGCCGGCCCGGATGAGCGCAAGACCGGACAGGTGCTCAAGAATTGCGAGCCAGAGGATCTGCTGAAGTTCGGCCTCATCCCCGAATTCATCGGTCGTCTGCCGGTCATTGCCACCCTGGAAGATCTGGACGAGGCCGCGTTGGTCAAGATCCTGGTCGAGCCGAAGAACGCGTTGGTGAAGCAGTATGCCAAGCTCTTTGACATGGAGGATGTCGAGCTCGACTTCACCGAGGACGCCCTTTCGGCCGTAGCTCGCAAGGCGATCGAGCGCAGGACCGGTGCCCGCGGTCTCCGCTCGATTCTCGAGGCGATCCTGCTCGACACCATGTTCGATCTTCCCAGCATGGATGGGGTCGACGAGGTCCACGTCGACAAGGATGTCGTCGAAGGCCGCAAGGAGCCGGTCCGGGTCTATGCTGAAAAAGCCAAGAAAGGCGACGCGGCCTAGCCTTGAGCGCAAGCTTCCCTGACCATTTTTCCGGTCATGCGAAGCTCTACGCTGCTGCCCGCCCGACTTATCCGGAGAGCCTGATCGCCGAGCTCGCCACGCTCGCGCCTTCGCGCGAGCTGGCTTGGGACGTTGGTTGCGGAAACGGGCAGGCTGCGGCGATGCTCGCCCAGCATTTCGCTCGCGTCCACGCCACCGATCCCAGCGCCGGCCAAATTGGCGAGGCCGCGCCGCATGAGCGGATCAACTTTGCGGTGGAGCCGGCCGAAAGCTGTTCTCTTTCTGATGCGTCATGCGATCTCGTCCTCGCCGCCACGGCGTTGCACTGGTTCGATCATCCCCGTTTTTTCGCGGAGGCCAAGCGGGTACTCCGTCCGGGCGGCTTGCTCGCGGCCATCGGGTACGACTGGTTTTACGTCGATCCGCAGGTTGACGCGCTGATTGGCGCTCGCTTGCTGAAGCCACTTGCGCCCTATTGGGCCGCCCAGAATTGGCTGCTGATCGACGCCTACCGGACCTTGGAATTTCCAGGTGAAGAAGTTCGACTGACCCCCTCCGCCATCCATCTTCGCTGGACCCGTGAGCAACTCGAGGCGTACGTGGGCAGCTGGTCGGCCGTTCAGCGGCTTGGTGAAGACACGACCCGGCCCGCCTTTGCCGAACTGGCAGCACTCTGGCCGAACGATGAGCGGCGCCCTGTCGTGATGCCGATGCTGACGCGGTGCGCCCGCCTCTAGGCGGGCACTTTCTCCTGGGGAGTCTTGCTCTTCTCCCCTGCAATGACCACCCGGGCCAAGCCGCGTGATAGTTGCAGTGCGCCATTCAGGCGCGCCGACGGGCTTGGCCAGTCGCGACTGATCACGAACTTGCTGTCGGGCCGCAACTTGCCGGTGCCCTTCAACCGTTCGACATAGCTCAGCAGGCCGGCCAGGTCCGGGAAGCCGCCGTCGGCAAAGGTCACCACGGCGCCGCGAGCGCCCACATCCATTTTCGCCACTCGAGCCCTACGGCAATTGATCTTGGTTTCGACGACCAGCAGCAGGTTCTGCGTTTCGTCGGGCAACGGCCCGAAGCGATCGATCATCTCGGCCGCGAACTCCTCGACCTGACGGCTCTCGTCCAGTTCGCCCAGGCGGCGGTAAAGGCCCATTCGAAGGTCGAGGTCGGGCACATAATCCTCGGGAATCATGATCGCGGCCTCGACATTGATTTGCGGATTGAACTCCGCATCTCGGTCGGATTTGCCGGTCTTCACCTCCATGATCGCCTCTTCCAGCATCGACTGGTAGAGTTCGAAACCGACTTCCTTGATGTGCCCCGATTGCTCGTCGCCCAGCAGATTGCCAGCGCCGCGGATGTCGAGGTCGTGGCTGGCGAGCTGAAAGCCCGCGCCGAGGCTGTCGAGATTGGCAAGGACCTGCAACCGCTTTTCTGCCGTTTCGGTGATCTGCCGATCGGGGGTCGTCGTCATGTACGCATAGGCGCGGGTCTTCGACCGGCCAACCCGCCCGCGCAGCTGGTATAGCTGGGCAAGCCCGAAACGATCGGCGCGGTGAATGATGAGGGTGTTGGCGCTGGGAATATCCAGGCCACTCTCCACAATGGTCGTGGACAGCAACACGTCATATTTGCGATCGTAGAAGGCGCTCATCCGCTCCTCGACCTCAGTCGGGCTCATCTGCCCGTGCGCGGTGACGGCTTTGACCTCCGGCACTTCCTCGCGCAGCCATTCCTCGATGTCCGGCAAGTCGGCCACGCGTGGCACGACGAAGTAGGTCTGCCCTCCGCGGAAATGCTCGCGCAGCAGTGCTTCGCGGATCACCACCGGGTCCCACGGCGTGACATAGGTTCGGACCGCCAGACGATCGACCGGAGGGGTCTGGATGACCGAGAGCTCGCGCAGTCCCGACATGGCCATCTGCAGCGTGCGCGGGATGGGTGTCGCGGTCAGTGTCAGCACGTGGACGTCTGTGCGCAACGCCTTCAGCCGCTCCTTGTGCGTGACGCCGAAGCGCTGCTCCTCATCAACGATGACGAGGCCGAGCTTCTTGAACTTGACCGACTTCGACAGCAGCGCGTGGGTGCCAACGACGATATCGACCTGTCCGGCCTCCAGCCCGTCGCGAGTCTTTTTGGCTTCAGCTGCGGATACCAACCGCGACAGGCGGCCGACCTCGATGGGGAAACCCTTCAAGCGCTCTTGAAAGTTGGTGAAATGCTGACGGGCAAGAAGAGTGGTCGGGCAGATCAGCGCAACCTGATAGCCGGCCATCGCCGCTACGAATGCCGCCCGCAGAGCGACCTCCGTCTTGCCGAAGCCCACATCGCCGCAGACCAGCCGGTCCATCGGCTTGCCAGCGCCCAAATCTTCCAGCACGTCGCCGATTGCGCGCTGCTGATCGTCCGTTTCCTCATAAGGAAAGCGGTCGACCATGGCCGGGTAGGCGCTGTCGGGCTCGGCCACCACGCCAGCCCGGGTCGCGCGAATGGCGGCAGTCTTGATGAGCTCACCCGCGATTTCGCGGATGCGCTCCTTCATCCGCGACTTACGCCGCTGCCACGCCTCGCCGCCCAGCCGGTCGAGTGTCACGCCTTCCTCGCCCGAGCCGTAGCGCGACAGGACGTCGATGTTCTCGACCGGGACGTAGAGCTTATTACCGCCGGCATATTCCAGCGCCACGCAGTCGTGCGGGGCCTTGCCGACCTGCACCTGCGTGAGGCCTTCGTAGCGGCCGATGCCGTGCTCCATGTGCACGACCAAATCGCCGGGAGTGAGCGTCGCCAGTTCGGACAGGAAGGCGTCGGTACTCTTCTTGCGCTTGCGGCGGCGGACCAGCCGGTCGCCCAGCATGTCCTGCTCGGTCAGCACCGCGACATCAAGCGTAGTGAAGCCGTGATCCAGCGGGAGGACGATCAGCGAGGCGTGACTGGTGGTCCCGAGCGCCTCTTGCCAGCTGCTCGCTCCCTTGAAGCTGCTAAGACCGTGGTCCTTGAGCAAGCCGGCGAGCCGTTCGCGCGCTCCGCCGGTGTAGCTAGCGAGCACAACCTTGTGTCCGCTTTTCCGTAGCTTGCCGATATGGGCTACGACAGCTTCGTAGATATTCTCGTTCTTGGCCCGCTCCGGCGCGAAATCACGTGCGGGGGCAACGCCGAAATCGATCAGGCGCTCGCTCTCCGGCTCCGGGAAATGTGAGGTGAGGTGAATGGGCCGATCGGCAAGCTGTTCGTCCCATTCCTTGCGACCCAAGTAGAGTGCCTTGGGCTCAAGCGGGCGGTAGCTGCCCGGCTCAGCGACCATCGCCCGTTCGCGATTGTCGAAATAGTCGTGAATTGAATCGTACCGAGCGTCCACCGCGCCATCGACACCTGCATCGCGGACAATCAGGTCATGCTCGCCAAGGTGATCGAACAGGGTGCCGAGCCGGTCCTCGAGCAAGGGAAGCCAATGCTCCATGCCTGCCAGGCGCCGGCCGTCGCTGATCGCCTGATAGATGGGATCGCCGGTAGCGTTGCCGCCGAATTTCTCGCGGTAGCGGGTGCGGAAACGCTTGATGCTGTCTTCGTCGAGGAGCGCCTCGGACGCCGGCATGAGGGTGAAGGCCTCGGCCGCGCCGCTGGTCCGCTGATCGGCGGGATCGAAGGCGCGCATGGTCTCGATCTCGTCGCCGAAGAAGTCGAGGCGGATGGCGTGTTTCTGGCCGGCCGGGAACAGGTCGATCAGGCTGCCGCGAACCGCGAAGTCGCCCGCATCGGCGACGGCGTCCGTTCGTTGGTAGCCATTGGCGCTCAGCAAGGTGATCAGCTGGTCCCGATCGACCCGCTCGCCCGGAGCCAGCCGGCGGGTCAGCTGGCGAATACGAAAGGGCGTCAGCGTACGCTGCGTCGCGGCGTTGGCGGTGGCTATCAGAAGCTGCGGGCCGTCGCGCTTGCCCTGCAGCGCCTCCAGACCGGCCAAGCGTTCCGCCATCACCCGCAGCGAGGGCGAGGCGCGGTCATAAGGCAGGCAATCCCACGCCGGAAAGGTGATGACCTGCAGCTCGGGCGCGAACACCAGGGCGGTGTCGGCCAGTGAGCGCATCGCCGCTTCGTCGGGCACGATCATGACCGCCCGGCCACCTTTGCCGGTGCCATGCGCCGCGCGTGCCAAGTCGGCCGACAGCCACGGCGTGAAGCCGATCGGCACGCCGGCGAGCGTCAACGGCTCGCCAGCATTCAGGATGCGTTGAAGGTCAAGCACTCATCACCGGGCAATTGGCAGGTAGTCGAGTTGCTGCATGGCCTGCATCAGCTTGCCCTGGAAGCGCGCCGGGACCGGCTGGGTTCCGATCGCCCAAGCCATGATGTCCACGTCCTGCTCATTGAGCAATTCGGCATAAAGGCAGCGCTCTTCGGAATTCCAGGATGCGGAATAACGGTCGAAGAAGCCACCGATCATCATGTCCGCCTCGCGGGTTCCGCGGTGGTGGGCGCGCCAGTGCAGGCGCTTCAGTTCGTCCTCTGGATGCATTCGGCGCAGATAGTGAAGTTTCTTCGTCATTGCGAGGAGCGAACCAACGGGGCAATCCAGGCTACGATGCGTCCAGAGTTGCTCAATCCGCTATTCACCGAGGTCGAGGCGCTGAAAGGTGTGGGACCGCAGGTCGCGCGTTTGCTCCACCGCTTGGGCCTCGCCAGGCTGATCGACCTGCTGTTCCACTTGCCGACCGGCACCATCGAGCGGGTCCGGGTCGGTGGCGCAAGCGAAGCGGTGCTTGGATCGAACGTCATCTTGCGGGTGACCCCATTCGAAATGCGTTCGTCCGCAGGGCGAGGGCCGACGCGCATCTTCTCTTCGGACGAGGCCGGAAACGTCATCACGCTCGCCTTCTTCAATCATGGGGGCTGGGCGAAGAAGCAGTTGCCGCTGGGCGAGCAGAAAATCGTGTCCGGCCGCCTCGATCGTTATGGCGATCAGTGGCAGATGGTTCATCCCGAGGTTCTGGAGGTCGCCAGAGATGCGGAGCTTTCGCTGCGCGAGGCGGTGTATCCGTTGACGGAGGGACTGACCAGCAAGCGGGTGCGGGAGTTGGTTACGGCGGCGCTGGAGCGCGCGCCGGAATTGCCGGAGTGGATCGAGCCGTCGGTGATCGAGCAGCGACACTGGCTGCCTTGGCGGGTGAGCCTCAACAAAGCGCATACGGAACCGGCGGAGGATGGGTCCAAGGCACGTCTCGCTTATGACGAGATCTTCGCGAACCAGCTGGCGTTGCAGCTGTTGCGAGAGGTTAACCGGCGCAAGCGTGGTGTTCCGCTGCAAGGCGATGGCCGGCTTCGGGAGCGGCTCAAGCTACCTTACGACCTGACGGGCGCCCAGCGGCGGGTGGTGGAGGAGATCCGCGGCGACATGGCGCAGGCGGCGCCCATGTTGCGGCTGCTGCAGGGCGATGTCGGCTCGGGCAAGACGCTGGTGGCGCTGCTGGCGATGCTGGAGGCGGTGGAGGCGGGGGCGCAGGCCGCCTTGCTCGCGCCAACGGAGATCCTTGCCCGGCAGCACCATGCGACCTTGCTCCGGCAGCTCGATCCCATCGGCGTCCGCGTGGCGATCCTGACGGGGCGCGAGAAGGGACGGCCGCGAGACAGCGTTTTGATGGGGCTGGCCGACGGGAGCGTCGATATCCTGATCGGCACCCATGCCATCTTCCAGGAGAAGGTCGGATATCGGAACCTTGGGCTGGCTGTGATCGACGAGCAGCATCGCTTTGGCGTGTCGCAGCGGTTGCTGCTGAGCGCCAAGGCCGAGCGGCCACCGCACCTGCTGGTGATGACCGCGACCCCCATCCCCCGCACCCTGACGCTTACCCAATATGGCGAGATGGACGTCAGCAGGATCGACGAGATGCCCCCGGGCCGGACCCCGGTCGAGACCCGGGTCATCTCCGACGAGCGGCTCGAAGAGGTGATCGAGGGGCTAGCGCGGCATGTCGGGGCGAACGGCCAGGCCTATTGGGTCTGCCCATTGGTGGAGGAAAGCGAGAACAGCGACGCCGCCGCGGCGGAAGAGCGGGCGGCCATTCTGGGCCAGCGCTTCCCGGGCCAGGTCGGGCTGGTGCATGGGCGGATGAAGGGGGCGGACAAGGATGCCGTCATGGCGGCATTCGCCGGCGGCGAGCTGGCAATACTTGTCGCGACGACGGTGATCGAGGTGGGCGTGGACGTTCCCAACGCGACGCTGATGATCATCGAGGGTGCGGAGCGGTTCGGTCTCGCGCAGCTTCATCAATTGCGCGGACGGGTCGGGCGCGGCGAAGGCAAGAGCACCTGCCTGCTGGTCCGTGGGCAGACCCTTAGCGAGACGGGGCGAGCACGGCTGGCGTTAATGCGGGAAACCAGCGACGGCTTCCGCATCGCCGAAGAGGATTTGAGGCTGCGGGGGCCGGGCGAGATCCTTGGCACGCGGCAAAGCGGTGAGGCCGCGTTCCGGCTGGCGACGCCAGAACAGGTGGCGGAACTGGCACCGGCTGCGACCGATGATGCGCGCCTGTTGCTTGATCGCGATGGCGGTTTGAAAGGCCCGCGCGGCGAGGCGGCGCGCCTGTGCCTGTACCTGTTCGAACGCGACCAGGCGGTGGACCTGCTCCGTTCAGGCTGAAATGAGCAGGCCGTGCTTCTTCTTGCCCAGGCTCAGCTTCGCTTGACCATCCACGGTCACGAGCAGCCCAGGATCATTCACCACTTGGTCGTCGATCCTGACCGAGCCTTCGGCGATCTTGCGGCGGGCTTCCTTGTTGGACGGGGTGAAGCCCAGTTCGGTGAGCGCATGCACGATGGTGAGGCCTTCCGCCGGGACTGTCAGGCGCGGCAAATCCTCACCCGCACCGCCACCTGCGAAAGTTTCACGTGCGGTTGCCGCAGCGGCCTCGGCGGCATCGCGGCCGTGGAGCAGGGCGGTCGCCTCCGTCGCAAGCACGATCTTCGCCGCGTTGATGCCGGAACCCTCCTCAGCTTCGAGCCGGGCGATGTCGGCCAGCGGCACGTCGGTGAAGCGGCGCAGGAACTTGCCGACATCCGCGTCCGCCGTGTTGCGCCAGAATTGCCAATAATCGTAGGCGCTTAGCCGATACCCTTCAGGGCCGTCCGAGTTGAGCCAGACGGCGCCGCTTTCCGTCTTGCCCATCTTTCTGCCGTCCGCGGTGGTGACGAGGGGCGTCGTCAGTCCGAACACCTCGACGCCGGCAACCCTGCGCGTGAGGTCGACGCCGTTGACGATGTTGCCCCATTGGTCCGATCCGCCCAGCTGAAGCCGGCAGCCGGTGCGGCGATACAGTTCCAGGAAGTCGTAGCCCTGAAGGATCATATAGTTGAACTCGAGAAACGAGAGCGATTGCTCCCGGTCCAGCCGCAGCTTGACGCTATCGAAACTCAGCATCCGATTGACCGAGAAATGCTGTCCGATCTCCCGCAGGAAGGGAATATATTCGAGGCGGTCGAGCCATTCGCTATTGTCGACCAGCATTGCGTCGGTCGGACCGTCGCCGAAGGTCAGGAAGCGTTCGAACACGCGTTTGATGCCGGCGACGTTGGCGGCGATCTGTTCGTCGGTCAGCAGCTTGCGCGCCTCGTCCTTGAAGCTGGGGTCGCCGATCTTGGAGGTCCCGCCACCCATCAGCACGATCGGCTTGTGCCCGGCCTGTTGCAGCCGGCGCAGGAGCATGATCTGGACCAGGCTGCCGACGTGGAGGCTCGGCGCGGTCGCGTCGAAGCCGATGTAGCCGATGACGATTTCCCTTTCCGCCAGCGCGTCCAGCGCCTTCGGATCGGTCAGCTGATGGAGATAGCCGCGGTCCTCGAGCGTGCGGAGAAGGGTGGATTTGAACGTGGAAGAGCTCATGCCCAACCCTCTAACCCGCTACCCTGAGCTTGTCGAAGGGCTGCCCTTCCGTCAGACACCGAATATGTTCTGGACCGATATGCTTCATTGCCGAGGTGGATATTTTTACACCGGACATGCGGAGGATTTTGACCGGAGAATTGCGGAACATCGGTCTGGACTGATGCCGGGCTTCTCTGCTGATCATCAGCCTATGGAGCTGATTTGGAGTGAGTCCTTCCAGACCCGTGATGACGCGAAAGGGATGGAGAACAGGATTAAGGCGTGGAGCCGGGCGAAGATGGCCCTGATCCGCGGCGACTTCGAAGCCATCTCTCGCCTCGCCAAGACTAAGGGGCCCGACGTCCTGAGCCTGTCGAAGGACTGCCCTTCCTCTGCACCGGTCCAAGATGGAGAGCAGACCTTCGACAAGCTCAGGGCCGCGGACTGATGCGCGTCGCTCTCACTCCTCACCCCGACACACCACCCGGTACCCCCGAGATCTCTATCGAAGTCTGGCTAGACCGGTGGGAGGATGGCCGTGCGGAGCTGAGCTATCACCTGCATGCCGACCCCTCGGACCTCGTGTTGCCCGAACTTCCAAAGGGTCGCGCCGACGGTCTTTGGCGCTCCACTTGCTTCGAATTTTTCGTCGAAACGGAGCAGGGCTACCGCGAGTATAATTTCTCGCCCTCCGGCGCCTGGGCCGCCTATGATTTCGCCAGCTACCGTGAGGGAATGCGGCCGGCAGATCTCGATCTTGATCCGGAAATTCAGGCTGACGAGACGGGTGAGGGGTTCGCTCTGGATGCGGTCATCGATCTGGAAGGCCAAAGGCGGTTCGGTCTTTCCGCGGTGGTCGAGGAACGTTCCGGCACCAAGAGCTATTGGGCACTCGCACATGCACCCGGCAAGCCGGACTTCCACCATCGGGCTTGCTTCGCAGCGACCCTGCCGCCAATCGAGCGTGCATGACCCTCTTCGGTATCGATCGCCTGCTTGCAGACCCTGACCTGCGCCGCCCGCTGGAAGGCAAGCGGGTCGCGCTGCTCGCCCATCCGGCAAGCGTCACTGCCGACCTCACCCACAGCATCGATGCGCTCATCGCCGCCGGGGTGAACGTCACTGCCGCCTTTGGACCCCAGCACGGGCTGAAGGGCGACAAGCAGGACAATATGATGGAGACGCCGGACGAGACTGATCCTCGTCTCGGAATTCCGGTGTTCAGCCTGTACGGTGAGGTACGCCGTCCGACCGGCCAAATGATGAGCACGGCCGATGTGTTCCTGTTCGACCTGCAGGACCTCGGCTGCCGCATCTACACCTTCGTGACGACCCTGCTTTATCTGCTCGAGGCCGCGGCGGAACATGGCAAGACCGTCTGGGTGCTCGATCGCCCCAACCCGGGGGGCCGCCCGGTCGAGGGCACGCTTCTCCAGCCCGGCTGGGAAAGTTTCGTCGGTGCCGGGCCGATGGTGATGCGTCACGGCCTGACCATGGGTGAGATGGGACATTGGTTCATCCGCCACTTCAACCTGCACGTCGACTATCGCGTGATCGAGATGCAGGGATGGCGGCCGGATGAAGCGCCGGGCTTCGGCTGGCCGCAGGATCGCGTTTGGATCAACCCCAGTCCCAACGCTGCCAACCTCAACATGGCCCGGACCTATGCCGGAACGGTGATGCTGGAAGGTGCGACACTAAGCGAGGGGAGGGGCACCACCCGCCCGCTGGAGGTGCTGTTCGGCGCCCCCGACGTGGATGCCCGGGCGGTGTTGGCCGAGATGGAGCGGATCGCGCCCGAGTGGCTGGCAGGGTCAAAATTGCGCGAGGTGTTCTTCGAGCCGACCTTCCACAAGCATGTGCATCAACTGTGCAGTGGCGTCATGATCCACGCCGAGGGCCGTTTCTACGACCACCAGGCGTTTCGTCCATGGCGACTGCAGGCGCTGGCGTTCAAGGCGATCCGCCGGCTTTACCCAGAATACGAGTTGTGGCGCGATTTCCCGTATGAGTACGAGTTCGACAAGTTGGCGATCGATGTCATCAATGGCGGCACGAGCCTGCGCGAATGGGTCGACGATGCGGCTTCGACCGCAGCGGATCTCGAAGCGTTGGCCAAGCGGGATGAGGCAGCCTGGGCCGAGAAGGTCGAGGCAGTGAAGCTCTACTGAGTTTTCAGAGAAACCGGCGGCAGCTGGGTCGAGGATGCGGCGCCGGTTGTTTCCACCGCCCTTTTCCCAAACCATCGCCGGCAAAGAGCATAGCAGCCTAGCATGAGACCGCCGCCGACCAACCCGTCGACGGCGTAGTGCCACCCGAGCGACACGGAGAGCACGAAGATGAGCAGCCCCCCGAGCGCCGCCGGCAGGACCCATCGGCGCGCGAATAGCCAGACCGCCAACACGACCCACGCCGTCGTTGCGATGTGAAGCGAGGGCATGGCCGAAATGCCGGCTCCCGGCCCGAAGGTCGTCGAGTCGTAGATCCGCCATAGATAGTCGGCCAGTTCTGTCGTCTGCGGGGCCGACGCTCCGCCGAAACGGGAACCATAGCCAAGTCGCTCGTAGAAGATCGGGCCCCCCGCCGGTAGCAGGCTATGCACCAGCGGACCGACGATCGACCAAAGCAGGAAGTATGTGGCGAGAAGTGCGTTCTTTCGGGTGGATGGCGGCTGGAACAGCACCAGAACCAACACGGCGATCATCATCGCAAATCAGCCCCGATGATAGAAAAGCGCAAAGCCGTCCGTGTTGAGAAAGGCCGGGGAAAAAGCTGGATCGAAACCGAATAGGGCGCGGTCGATGTCCGCCAGCAGCGGGTCGGCCCAGAATGGCACCAGATAATTGAGAACCGGCTTGGCCCACATGAACGTGATCATATTAAGCCCGCACAAACTGATTCCGATCACGAGGGTCAGCAGGCGTGAACGTTCCTTCACCAGCCAGTCGCGGCAGACTGCGATCGGGTGCGGCACGCCTTGCAACATCATGCGGAGGATGGCGGGGATTGTGACCGCCATCGACAAGGCAAAGGCGGCGAACAACCACAGCGGCAGTAGCGTCAACGCCCCAAGCAACGTGGAATAGCTGGCAGAGGTTGCCAGCGGCACCGCCGCCAGCAAGATCGTCAAACCCGCCCCCCACGGCATCCACCGCTCGTTCTGCATAGCTTGTCCCCCCAGACGAGGGCGGAGACTATCAGGAACACGCCAGTGCGCAAACGATGGGCCGGCGGCTATCTCTTGCGGCTGAGTTCCCGCATGGCCTCGTCCAACCCTTCAAGAGTGAGGGCGTACATCCGGTCGTTCATGAGCTTGCGCAGGATGCTGGTCGACGCGGAGTGGCCCCAATAGGCCTCCGGCGTCGGATTGATCCAGGCGGCGGACGGATAGGTGTCGGTCAGGCGCTTGAGCCATATGGCGCCGGATTCCTCGTTCATATGCTCGATCGAGCCGCCGGCGTGGGTGACCTCGTACGGGCTCATGGCGGCGTCGCCAACGATCACCAGCTTATGGTCGTGCCCGAATTTATGGAGAATGTCCCAGGTCGGCGTCCGGTCGGTGAAGCGACGGCGGTTCTCCTTCCACACGCCTTCGTAGATGCAGTTATGGAAATAGAAATGTTCCAGGTGCTTGAACTCAGTGCGGCAGGCGCTGAAAAGCTCCTCCGCTTGCTTGACGTGCCCGTCCATCGATCCGCCGATGTCGAGAAACAGCAAAAGCTTGACCGCGTTGTGCCGTTCCGGCCGCATCTGAATGTCGAGCCATCCCCGTCGTGCCGTTCCGTCGATGGTGGCGTCCAGGTCCAGTTCGTCCGCGGCGCCTTCGCGGGCGAAGCGGCGCAGGCGGCGGAGTGCGACCTTGATGTTGCGGGTGCCGAGCTCGCGGGTGTCGTCGAGGTCCTTGAACTCGCGCTTTTCCCATATCTTCAACGCCCGTCCGTGACGGCCGGGACCACCGATACGGACGCCCTCAGGATTGTAACCACCATGTCCGAACGGTGAGGTGCCGCCAGTACCGATCCATTTACTCCCGCCGGCGTGACGTTCGTCCTGTTCCTCAAGCCGCTTTCTGAGCGTCTCCATGATCTCCTCCCACGAGCCGAGGGACTTGATCTGTTCCATCTCCTCCGGACTGAGATATATTTCGGCAACCAGCTTCAGCCACTCTTCGGGGATCTGGGCGGTGAGGTCCGCGCCTTCGCCGATTACTCCTTTGAAGACCTCGCCGAAAATCCGATCGAAGCGATCGAGCTGGGTTTCGTCATGAACAAAGACCGAGCGGGCGAGGTAATAGAACTCCTCCGGCGATCGGCCGATCACCTCCGCGTCCATCGCTTCGAGAAGCAGCAAATGCTCTTTCAGCGAGGCCGGAATGCCGCCGCGGCGGAGCGCTTCGACGAAGGAGATGAACATGGGCGAAGGCTTAGCGGGGGTGGCTGGTTAACGAAAGAGTAGGAGCTTGCTGCCACATCGGACGCAATCGAAGTGGGGAGTTAATCGCACCGATGGCTACGGCAGGTATCGAGGAAGTCACGGAGAACGCGGTCCGTGCGGTGGCCCGAGACTGTGGATCGCTGTCGATCGAATGCTCGGACGTCGCCGGTTATGTGCAGGATGTGTCCGAACGAATTTCGGACAACCTGAAAACGCTCGACCTGCTGGAGGAGGTCACTACCCGGCTTCTGGGCGACCAGGCGCGGGTTGCCGATTCGACCGACGAGGCCCGTCTTCTTTCCGAGCAGGCCCGCGCCAAGCTCGATGCCGGCCGGGCCGCGATCGAGGACACCATCGCAGGCTTCAAGGGCCTGACCGAACTCGTAGTCCAGTTGGGCGAGCGCATGGCCGGTTTCGCGACTGCCATGAACCAGGTCCAGACCGTCAGCTCCACCATCGAAGCGATCGCCCGCAAGACCAACATGCTGGCGCTGAACGCAACGATCGAGGCGGCTCGGGCCGGCGATGCGGGGCGCAGTTTCGCGGTGGTCGCGGCCGAGGTGAAGAAGCTGGCGCACGACACGCGCTCGGCCACCAGCCAGATCGCGCTCACCATTGGTGAACTGACCCGAGAGGCGGGTGCGGTCACGACCGAAATCCGGACCGGCGTCGAACGGAGCCGGGCCGCGCAAGTCGGCTTCGGCCAGATCGGCGACACCGTCCGCGAGGTGTCGGAAATCGTCGGGATGGTCGATCGCCAGACCGAGGGCATCGCCCACTCGACCAGCATGATCCAGACCAGCGTCGACCGGGTAAAGGCGAGCCTGACCGACTTCGCGGCCGACGCCCGGGAAAACGGCGGCGCGTTGGTCAAGGCGCAGAAGCGGCTGACCAAGCTGGAGATGATGTCGAATACCATGCTCGACACGCTGGCAAACTCGGGCGCAGAGATCGACGACACGCCGATGATCGTGATTGCTCAAGACGCGATGCGGGCCATCGCCGAGGCTACCGAGCGCGGGATCCTGGCCGGCGAGATCACGATGGATGACGTGTTCGACCGGGCTTACGTACCGATCCCGGGTCGCAATCCCGTCCAGTACGACAATCGCTTCTGCGACTTTTCGGACGAGCACATCCGGCCGATTCTGGATCGGTTCAAGCTGAAGGACGCGCGGGTCATCGGTTCGGCCATCACCAACGTCGACGGCTATCTGCCTACCCATCTATCCGAGCGGTGTCAGACCCCCGGTGACGATCCGGTATGGAACGATGCAAACTGCCGCAATCGCCGCATATTCATGGACGAACAGACCCGGGCCGCCATCGAAAGCGACAAGCCAGCCATGCTGATGACCTATCGGATGGAGCTTGGCGACAAGAGCATCCCGGTGAAGAACGTCTTCGTGCCGCTTTACGTGAACGGCCGGCGCTGGGGTAATTTCGAACTCGCCTACCGCGACGAGTAAGCCTAGCCCTTGCGGCGGGCCATGAAGGCGAGGCGTTCGAACAGCATCACGTCGGCTTCGTTCTTGATCAGCGCGCCGTGCAAAGGCGGAATCGCCTTGGTCGGATCGCGATCCTGCAGCACGTCCAGCGGCAAGTCCTCGTGCAGCAGCAGCTTCAGCCAGTCCAGCAACTCACTGGTAGACGGCTTTTTCTTGAGGCCGGGCACTTCGCGCACGTCGTAGAAGATGTCGAGCGCCTTCCCGACCAGGATTTTCTGGATGCCGGGGAAGTGAACGTCCACGATCCTCTCCATCGTCGTCCGGTCGGGAAAGGCGATGTAGTGGAAGAAGCAGCGGCGCAGGAAGGCGTCGGGAAGCTCCTTTTCGTTATTGGAAGTGATCACGACCACCGGGCGCTCGGCCGCCTTGACCGTTTCGCCGGTCTCGTAGACGTGGAATTCCATCCGATCGAGCTCCTGGAGAAGATCGTTCGGGAATTCGATATCAGCCTTGTCGATCTCGTCGATCAGCAGGACGGGGAGCTTGGGCGAGGTAAAGGCGTCCCATAGCTTGCCGCGCTTGATGTAGTTGCGGATATCGTGGACCCGCTCGTCGCCGAGTTGGCCGTCGCGGAGCCGCGCCACCGCATCATATTCGTAGAGGCCCTGGTGGGCTTTGGTGGTGGATTTCACATGCCATTCGATCAGCGGCGCGCCGAGAGCGGCGGCGATCTCGTGGGCGAGGACGGTCTTTCCAGTCCCGGGCTCACCCTTCACCAGCAGGGGGCGGCGGAGGGTGACGGCGGCATTGACCGCGACCTTCAGGTCGGGCGTTGCGACGTAATCGGAGGTGCCTTCGAAGCGCATCCCCCGCAGTTATCGCGGCGGCGCGCCGTTTAATAGTCCTCGCGGGCTTCGGAGCGCGCTTCGAGCAGGTCGAACAATGCCCGGTGCTGGAGCAGAAGCTGTTCCGCGCCGAATCGGATCGCGCGGTCGGGTCCGATCCCCTCCGCGGCGAGTGCCAGCACCTCGGCGATTTCGGATTCGCCCGGAAGCTCGGCAGGGGGAACGGACACGCCGACGCGGGCTGCAGCGCGTTCCAGCAGGGGACGGATGTCGCGCCAGTCACTGAGAAGGGCGGTAGCGGCGCCAAGCGGGCAGCCGGCCCGTTCGGACCGGGCGAGAGTTTCCAGTGCATGACGCTGGGCCATGATCGCGGCCTCGGTCTCCGCATGACCCGGAGTGGACGGCGCGGGACCAACGGCCGAGACGAGACGGACCAGCAATTGCCGCTCGCGATCGAAAGCGGCGGCAGCTTCCGCAAGCCACTCTCGCACGGGTCCGGCGGGGCATTGGCCAAGCGCCAGGTCAAGCAGCGACGGCAGTCCGGCGTACAGATGGCCGATCAGATGCACCAAATCGTCGAGATCGCGGCCCGTGCTGGCATCGTGAAGAACGGCGAGATCCTGGACGTAGGGATGGCCTGCGCTCCCGGCGGCGGACATCCGCGCCGCATGCGCGCTTGCCGCGCTGGGGCTCGCCATCCGTTCCGCCATTTGAGATCCCGCCATGCCTGCTCCTTCACCTGCTCTGTCCTGATCCCGACAGTAGTTGGCGGAGAGACGTAAGCGGTCGGCGTAAAGAGGGGGTTGATGCGCCGGTAAGGAGTCGTTCGGACAGATTACGATCCGTGCCGTATTGGGACGTATGCCCCGATGATTTGCTGCGAGTGCGAAAAGGAGTAAAGGCGAGCGCATGATGCGCACCATGCTGAAGTCCAAGATTCACCGGGCGACGGTCACGCAGGCCGACCTTCATTATGTGGGCTCGGTCACGGTCGATGAAGACCTGCTGGACGCGGCGGACCTGTTGCCGGGCGAGCGGGTGGCGATTGTCGACATCAGCAATGGCGCCCGGCTGGAAACCTATGTCATCCCGGGGCAGCGCGGCAGCGGTGTCATCGGCATCAACGGCGCTGCCGCTCGCCTGGTGCACCCTGGCGACCTGGTTATCCTGATCGCTTATGGCCTGATGACGGACGAGGAAGCGCGCACTGTCAAGCCGAAGGTCGTGCACGTCAATTCGGAGAACCAGCTGATCGAAGTCGGCAGCGATCCGGCCGAGGCCGTTCCGGGGGAGCCGCACCAGGAACGTGGCGATCTGATCAGCGCCAAGTAGCGCGTGCGCGGCTTCTGCTTACGTCTCTCGCGGGGAGGAGGTCATTCAACACCGGTGATCGCGACGCTCTCATGATTAGCTGAACAGTCGGCAACCGAACGTTGTTTTGCGTTCACGCAACCCAGCGCTGCCAGCGCGGGTTAATCCGGCACATGGTCTCTTTATGGGGTCATTTGCAGGAGAATATGCATGAAGCCGATCATTCTTGCCGCCGGAGCGGCCGTGCTTGCAGTCCCGATGGCGGTCGCCACCCCGGCGGAGGCTCAGTCGCGCAATTACAACCGCGAGGTCCGCGAGTGTAATCGCGAACTGCGCCGGGCGGACAGCCGCAAGGAGTACCGCCAGGAACTGCGCGAATGCCGCCGTGAGCTCCGCCGGGCGCAGGCGCGGGATTATCGCCAGTACAACCGCTACGACTACAATCGTTATGAGCCGGGCCAGCGCCGCTACTATGCGGACCGTTACTATCGCAGCGGCAGCTACTACCCCGACCGTCGCCTGAGCTACAACGACCGCATCTATCGCGGTCAGAACGGTCGCTATTACTGTCGTCGCGGTGACGGCACGACCGGCCTGATCGTCGGTGCGGGTGTCGGTGCGCTGCTGGGCAATCAGCTGAACATCGGCGGTTCGACCACCCTTCGCACCATCGCCGGCGGCGCGATCGGCGCGGCGCTGGGCCAGGCGATCACCCGCGGCAACCTGCGCTGCGATTAATCACCCAAGCTCTCTGAGCGAGGGGAAGGGCCGGCCTTCGGGTCGGCCCTTTTTTCGTCTGTAAGCCCCGGTTCCCCAGCCTAGCTGCGCGCGATTACTGATCCAGGAAACTCCGCATCTTTCGCGAGCGGCTGGGATGCTTCAGCTTCCGCAGGGCCTTGGCCTCGATCTGGCGGATGCGTTCGCGGGTGACGCTGAACTGCTGGCCGACCTCTTCCAGCGTGTGATCGGTGTTCATGCCGATGCCGAAGCGCATGCGCAGCACGCGTTCCTCGCGCGGGGTGAGGCTCGCGAGGACCCGGGTGACGGTTTCCTTGAGGTTGGCCTGGATCGCGGCGTCAACCGGGATGACCGCGTTCTTGTCCTCGATAAAGTCGCCCAGGTGGCTGTCTTCCTCGTCGCCGATCGGGGTTTCGAGGCTGATCGGCTCCTTGGCGATCTTCATCACCTTGCGGACCTTTTCCAAGGGCATGGAAAGGCGCTCGGCAAGTTCCTCGGGCGTTGGCTCGCGGCCGGTTTCGTGGAGAAACTGGCGGGAGGTGCGGACCAGCTTGTTGATGGTCTCGATCATGTGCACCGGAATGCGGATGGTGCGGGCCTGGTCGGCGATCGAGCGGGTGATCGCTTGGCGGATCCACCAGGTGGCGTAGGTCGAGAATTTGTAGCCGCGGCGATACTCAAACTTGTCGACCGCCTTCATCAGACCGATGTTGCCTTCCTGGATGAGGTCCAGGAACTGCAGGCCGCGGTTGGTGTATTTCTTGGCGATGGAGATGACGAGGCGCAAATTGGCCTCGACCATTTCCTTCTTGGCGATGCGGGCTTCGCGCTCGGCCTTCTGGACCTGGTTCACGATTTTGCGGAACTCGGCCAGGTTCATGCCGGTGGCCTGCGCGATCTCGGCCATTTCGCCGCGGATACGGTCGATCGTGTCGCGCTCTGAGGTGGCGAAGGCGGCCCATTTCTTGTCGGTGCCGGAGACGCTGTCGAGCCAGCCGTCGTCGAGCTCACGCCCCATGTAGCTGTCGAGGAACGCCTTGCGGGGGACGCGGTGGCGCTCGGCGAGGCGCAGCATCTGGCCGCCCAACGCGGTCAAGCGGCGGTTGTAGCTGTAGAGCTGCTCGACGAGATATTCGATCTTTGAGCCGTGGAACTGGACGCTCTCCACCTCGGCGGTGAGCTGTTCGGAGAGCTTCTGGTATTTCTTCTCTTCGGCCGGAGGATAGCCTGCGCCTGAGCCCATGGCGTCGAGCCGCGCCTGCTGAAGCTTGGCGAATTTCTTGTAGAGCGCGGTGATGCCGGCAAACTTCTCAAGCGCCATCGGCTTGAGCTGTTCCTCCATCTGGGCGAGGCTGAGGGTGTTGTCCTCTTCCTCTTCCTCCGCCGGCTTGGGCGTGCGGCGGTCGACCATGTCGTCGTCCTCGTCGGACGCGGCGGGTTCCTCCTCCGGCTCTTCCTCTTCCTTGATGGTCGGGCCGGCGGCGGCAGCGCTGATCTCGCCATCGCCGTCGCCTTCTTCTTCCGAGGCGTTGATCTGCTCAGCGGTCGGCCCCTTGGACAGCATGGCTTCGAGATCCAGGATCTCACGCAGCTGCATGCGGCCTTCGTTGAGGGCGGTCGACCAATCGATGATGGCGTTGAAGGTGATCGGGCTTTCACACAAGCCCCAGATCATGGTGTCGCGGCCGGCTTCGATCCGCTTGGCGATTGCGATTTCGCCCTCGCGAGAGAGGAGCTCCACGGCCCCCATCTCCCGCAAGTACATGCGGACGGGGTCGTCGGTGCGGTCGACCGCTTCCTTCTTGACGGCAGCCGCCGGGCGCGGACCGCCGTCGTCGAGGGGATCGACCTCTTCGGCCTCCGGCTCGTCCTGCTGGTCCTCGTCGTCGGAGTCCTCGGGATTTTCGACCACCGTCACGCCGCGCTCGGACAGGCGCGACATGATGTCCTCGATCATCTCGTTCTGGTCGGCCGGGATTGCCGCGTTGATCTCATCGATCGTGATGGTGCCGCGCTTTTCGGCGCGCGCCATCATCTTCTTGATCGAAGCGTCGTTGAGATCGAGCAGCGGCTCGTCACCGCCCTCGGGCATTTCGGTTTCGGTTGCTTCAGTCTTCGCCATCGTCGCGCCGTCTAGTCGCTGGCGGCAAGTTGCGCCAGACGTTCGTTTGTTTCCATGCGCGCGGCGTGCAGCCGGTGTTGCTCGTCGAACGCGCTCTCGTCGCCAAGCTTCAGCCGTTCGGTGGCCGCCCGGAGCGCCGCGGCGATCTCTGCCTGGGCACTCAAGGTCTCGATCGCGACCTCCAGATCGCGCTGTGCGCGTTCTGGTTCGCTGTCGGGCCGTGTGAAGGTGAAGCTCATGCCGTTGCCGCGCCGCCCCGATTGAAGGAGAGATGCGGCCCCGGCATTTCGCAATATGGTGGCAACGCCCTCGCGATCAAGTTCCTGGCCCGAGTAGGCCGCATCCAGCAACCGGTCACGCAAAGCGGCTGCCTCGCCATCGGGAAAACGCAGGGAGGCCAGCTGCTCGGCGTGGCCGGCGATCGCCTGCGGATACAAGGCCAGGCCGGTCAGCACGGCGCGGGCGAGCGGGCGTTCGATGCCCGTCGATCCAATGGCCCGGGCGGCGCCGCTGGCGGGTGGTTCGGGGGGCACGAAGCCCTTGCCCTTGATCCACTGGCCGCGCCGTTGCTTGCCTTGTTGGAATGCCGGTCGCTGGCGAGAGGTGAGCGCGTCGAAGCGGGTCAGCCATTCGTCGCGATAGAGTTTAGACAGCGAACGGTCACCGATGGCGGCGGCGTGCTGGAGCAGGCGCTGTTTGAGCCCGGCGCGTTCCTCGGGCGTCGCGAGTGGGGAAACGTCGCGTTCGTAGCCCCATAGCTTGTCCACCATCGGTTCTGCGGTCTGGAGGACGGCTTCGAGTGCCTGAGGACCGCCGGCGCGGACAAGGTCGTCGGGATCCTGACCTTCGGGAAGCGAGACGAAGCGAAGCGTTCGCTCCGGACCGAGATGGGGCAGGGCGCGCAGGGCGGCGCGAATGGCGGCGCGCTGGCCGGCGCCGTCGCCGTCGAAGCAAAGGATCGGCGCAGGCGTCATGCGCCACAGCAATTCGAGCTGTGCTTCCGTCAGAGCGGTCCCGTTGGGGGCGACCGCTTCTGCAATCCCGGCACGGTCGAGGGCGATCACGTCCATGTAGCCCTCGACCACGATCACCCGGTTGGTCTGGCGGCTGGCGGGGGAGGCGCGGTCGATGTTGTAAAGCGTCCGGCCCTTGTCGAACAGAACCGTCTCCGGGGAGTTCAGATACTTCGGTTCGCCCCCGCCGAGGATCCGGCCCCCGAAGCCGATCACACGGCCTCGGCGGTCACGGATCGGGATCATCAGCCGGCCGCGGAATCGGTCATAGGTCTCGCCCTCGTCCGGTTTGATCAACAGACCGCAGTCGAGCAGCTTGTCCCCGCCCTGGTCCTTGAGCGCTTCCTTGAGGCGCGTTCGCCCCTGAGGTGCGAGGCCGAGACCGAAGCGCTGAGCGGTGGCGGCGCCGATTCCGCGCTGCTGCAGGTAATCGCGGGCGCCCGCCCCATCGAGGCCATTGAGTTGTTCGGTGAACCAGGCTTGCGCGGCGGCCATGACGTCGTGGAGGGTGGAGGCGCGCTCGGCCTTTTCACGAGTTCGCGGGTCGGAGGCGGGCACCTCCATCCCGGCCTTGGCGGCAAGCTCCTTCACCGCATCCATGAACGGCAGGCCGCGATTGTCGGTCAGGAAGCGAATGGCGTCGCCGTGCGCCTGGCAGCCGAAGCAGTGGTAAAATCCCTTCTCGTCATTGACGTAGAAGGACGGCGTCTTTTCGTTGTGGAACGGGCAACAGGCCTTCCATTCGCGGCCCGCCTTGGTGAGTTTGGCGTGCGGCGCGATGACGGACGAGAGCAAAGTGCGGGCGCGGAGTTCGTCGAGGAAGGCGGGAGAGAGGGTCATCTGTACCCACCTGAAAAATCTTCACGCTCGTCCTGAGCGGAGCGCGAAGCGCGTAGTCGAAGGGCGCTACACTCTTCCTGCGGAGAGTCGCCCTTCGACTTCGCTTCGCTCCGCTCAGGGGGAGCGAGTCGTTCGCGCTTTTCGCTGGAACAAGCTAGTTCGCTGACGCGCGCCCAATCTCGCTCGATCAATGCCTCCTTTTTTGCCCGGGTCCAACCTTTAAGGCGGCGCTCGAACATGAACGCTTCATCGCGGGTCGGAAGCGCTTCGCACCAGACAAGAATTACGGGACGCCGTCGGCTCGTCCAGTCGCTGCCAAAGCCCGCATTGTGCTCGCCGACCCTTTGCTCGATCCTGTCCGTGTGCCCAGCGTAGTATGACCCGTCCGAGCAGCGCAGCAGATACACCCAGAACTGCATAGCCTTTTGCCGGCGCCCTTCGACTTCGCTTCGCTCCGCTCAGGACGAGCGTTTCCGTATCTCAGCTTTCTCGTTCTCGTCCGCGGAGTCTAGCCCAGCAATCCCCGCACCAGCCCGCTGGCCCGGGCCGGCTCAATGCTGGTGGCATGGCGTTCCTTCACCAGCGCCATGACCCGGCCCATGTCCTTCATGCTCGACGCGCCCGTCTCCGCGATGATCGCCTGGATCGCGGCTCTCGCCTCGTCTTCGCTCAACTGCTGCGGCAGGAAGCGTTCGATGACGGCGATCTCGGCCTCCTCGGTGGCGGCCAGCTCCTCGCGGCCGCCCTTGCGGTAAAGGTCGACCGATTCGCGGCGCTGCTTGATCATCTTCTGCAGCACTTCGGTGACCAGCATGTCGTCGTCGTCCGGCGCCTTGCCGGTGCGAGCTTCGATATCGCGGTTCTTGATGGCGCTCTGGATCAGGCGGATGGTGCCGGTGGAGGCCTTGTCCCCGCCCTTCATGGCGGTCACCAGCGCGGTCTTGATATCGTCTCGGATCATCACACTCGTCTCGAAGCGGAAACGGCCAGCCCTAATGCCAAGACGCGAGCCTGACCAGCCGTTGACCGAGGCGGAAGATGGGCCTAGCCGGGGCTCTTAGCGACATCGCCGCAACACGCTTGTCAGGAGCCTCCACCCGATGGCCAGTCCTTCGCCCACGCCTGCGCCTCCTCCAGGTGCGACGGGGGCGTTGGTGTTCGCCGACGGGCGCATCGCCTGGGGGCAGGGGTTCGGGGCCGAGGGCGAGGCGGTGGGGGAGCTGTGCTTCAACACGGCCATGACCGGTTATCAGGAGGTGATGACCGACCCCAGCTATGCGCGGCAGGTGGTGGCGTTCACCTTTCCCCACATCGGCAACGTCGGCGCGAACGACGAGGACGTGGAGGCGGACGACCCGCACGCGCTGGGGTGCATCGTCCGGGAGGCGGTGACCTCGCCGTCCAACTTTCGCAGCCAGGTCGACTTTCCCGAATGGATGAAGAGGCATGAGCGGATCGGGATCGCCGGGCTCGACACGCGCGCGCTGACCCGGCTGGTCCGCAAGGAGGGCCCGCCGCATGTGGTCATCGCGCACCGGGCGGACGGTCAGTTCGATGTTTCGGCCTTGCAGAAGATGGCGGCGGAGTGGCCGGGGCTGGAGGGCATGGACCTTGCCCGTGACGTCAGCCGCGAGCAGGTCGAGCATTGGTCAGGCGGCAAGTGGGACCTGGAGATCGGCTATGGCGACTCTCCCCTGCCTCACGCGCTGGGCGAGCCGCAGCGGCCGCACGTCGTCGCGATCGATTATGGCTCCAAGCGCAACATCTTCCGCAATTTGGTCGAGGCCGGCGCGCGGGTGACGATCCTGCCCGCGACCGCCTCGTTCGAGGAGGTGATGAGCCACGATCCGGACGGCTTCTTCCTGTCGAACGGCCCCGGCGATCCGGCGGCGACGGGGGAGTATGCCATTCCGGTGATTAGGGCGATGCTGGATACGGGCAAGCCGCTGTTCGGCATCTGTCTTGGCCATCAGTTACTGGCGCTGGCGGTCGGCGGAAAGACGAGCAAGATGTTCCAGGGGCATCGCGGGGCGAACCACCCGGTCAAAAGGATGGCCGACGGCGCGGTCGAGATCACAGCCATGAACCACGGCTTCGCGGTCGAGCGCGATGGCCTGCCGAACAGCGTCCGCGAAACGCATGTGTCGCTGTTCGATGGCTCGAACTGCGGGATCGAGCTGGTCGACCGACCTGCGTTCAGCGTTCAGTATCACCCGGAGGCCAGCCCGGGGCCACAGGACAGCTTCTATGTGTTCGAGCGGTTTGTGGGGATGATGAAAGGCTAAGAGATGGCAGTCGTGAAGCGCTTTTCGATCGAAAACCAGAACTCACGAGTGGGTCACACGGAGTGCTCTGGCGTAATTCGCGCAGTCGAGTTGAATGGTGAAAAGTTCATTCAGATCGACACCTATGGGTCAAGCAATCGGGAGATGCCCGACAAACTCTCTCAGTCACTGCGACTTACCGGAGAAGCCTTCGAACAGCTGAAGCGGCTTGGAGAGAGCCACTTCTAATTCGCACCTAAGTCGGGTTCGTCTGGGTTCAGTTGCTCTCAGGTTTAGTTTGCGGATCATTAAGGAGGGCGAAAATCGATGAAGTTCAAATACCTGGTTGCCCAGTACTGGAGCATTGAAGGATGGGACAGGCCTGGCATGCAGGCCCGAACGCTTGAGGAGGGTTTGAACGATCTCGGGGGTCAAGGTTGGGAGTTAGTGCTAGCGCTTTCCGAAGCTGCTCCGAAAGGCGAAGACACTCTCACTGAATACTATTTCAAGCAGCCAATCTAGATGCCCCGCCGCACCGACATCTCCTCCATCCTCATCATCGGCGCCGGCCCGATCGTCATCGGCCAGGCGGCGGAGTTCGATTATTCGGGCAGCCAGGCGGTGAAGGCGCTGAAGGCCGAGGGCTATCGCGTGATCGTGGTCAACTCCAACCCGGCGACGATCATGACCGATCCGGAGCTTGCGCATGCGACTTATATCGAGCCGATCACGCCGGAAATCGTGGCCAAGATCATCGATGCGGAGCGGCCGGATGCGCTGCTGCCGACGATGGGCGGGCAGACGGCGCTGAACACGGCGCTGTCGCTCTTCAAGGACGGGACGCTCGACCGGCTCGGGGTGGAGTTGATCGGGGCCAATGCGGCGGCGATCGAGAAGGCGGAGGACCGGCAGAAGTTCCGCGACGCGATGGACGCGATCGGGCTGGAGAGCCCCAAGTCCGCCGTGGTCCACTCGGTCGAGGAAGCGATGGCGGCGCTCGACACGGTCGGGCTGCCGGCGGTCATCCGGCCGAGCTTCACACTGGGCGGGACGGGCGGCGGCATTGCCTACAACCGCGACGAATATGTCGCCATCGTCCGCTCCGGCCTCGAAGCCTCGCCCACGACCGAGGTGTTGATCGACGAGAGCGTCGTCGGCTGGAAGGAGTATGAGATGGAGGTGGTCCGCGACCGGGCGGACAATGCCATCATCATCTGCTCGATCGAGAATGTGGACCCGATGGGGGTGCACACCGGGGACTCGATCACCGTCGCCCCGGCGCTGACGCTGACCGACAAGGAATATCAACGGATGCGCTCCGCCAGCATCGCAGTGCTGCGGGAAATCGGTGTTGAAACAGGCGGTTCCAACGTCCAGTTCGCAGTCGATCCCAAGACCGGGCGGATGCTGGTGATCGAAATGAACCCGCGTGTCTCGCGCTCGTCGGCGCTGGCGAGCAAGGCAACCGGCTTCCCCATCGCCAAGGTCGCGGCCAAGCTGGCGGTCGGCTACACGCTGGACGAGATCGCCAACGATATCACCGGCGGTGCGACGCCGGCCAGCTTCGAGCCGACGATCGATTATGTGGTCACCAAGATCCCGCGCTTCACCTTCGAGAAGTTCAAGGGCGCGAGCGGCACGCTGACCACCGCGATGAAGTCGGTGGGCGAGGTGATGGCGATCGGGCGGTCTTTCGCGGAGAGCCTGCAGAAGGCGTTGCGCGGGCTGGAGATCGGACTGTGCGGGCTCGACCGGGTGCGGCACCTGGAACATGCGTCGGCCGAACAGATCGAGGCGGCGCTGTCCTCGCCGACGCCCGACCGGCTGCTGGTCGCGGCGGAGGCGCTGCGGCACGGCTTCACGGTCGAGCGGATCCACCAGCTGGCCGGGTTCGACCCCTGGTTCCTGGAGCGGCTGGCGGAGATCGTTCGGGCCGAGGGTCAGGTGCGGGCGCTGGGGCTGCCGAACGACGCGGCGGGCCTGAGGCGGCTGAAAGGCATGGGCTTTTCCGACGCTCGGCTTGGCCAATTGTCGCTGCGCTCGATCGGCGCACCCAGGGGCATGAGCGAGGCGGTGGCGGCAAGCGGCGGCGGGATCGTCCATGAGGCGATGCGGGCGATGACCGGCGGGGTCACCGCGTCCGAAGTGCGCAAGTTGCGGCAGAAGCTGGGCGTGTTCCCGGTCTACAAGCGGATCGACAGTTGCGCGGCCGAGTTCGACGCGTCCACGCCCTATCTTTACTCGACTTATGAAGCGCCGTTGTTCGACGTTCCGGAGGATGAGGCGGAGGTTTCAGATCGCAAGAAGGTGATGATCCTCGGCGGCGGACCGAACCGGATCGGGCAGGGGATCGAGTTCGACTATTGCTGCTGCCACGCGGCCTTCGCGTTGGGCCGCGATGGGGTTGGGCATGAGGTCATCATGGTCAACTGCAACCCGGAGACGGTCTCGACCGACCCGGACACGTCCGACCGCCTCTATTTCGAACCGCTGACCGCCGAGGACGTGCTGGAGATCGTCCGGCGCGAGCAGGAGAAGGGCGAGCTGCTTGGCGTGATCGTCCAGCTGGGCGGGCAGACGCCGCTCAAGCTGGCGGCGGAGCTGCAGGCGGCGGGGGTGCCGATCCTGGGCACCTCGCCCGACAGCATCGACCTGGCCGAAGACCGGGAACGGTTCGCGGCGCTGGTCACGCGATTGAAGCTGCAGCAGCCGGAGAATGGCCTTGCGCGCAGTCGGGACGAGGCGCTGATAGTCGCAGAGCGGATCGGCTATCCGGTGCTGCTGCGGCCATCTTATGTGCTCGGCGGACGGGCGATGGAGGTGGTGGACGGCCCGGCCCAGCTCGACAACTATATCGCGACGGCGGTGGAGGTGTCGGGCAACTCGCCGGTCCTGATCGACCGTTATCTGCGCGATGCGGTCGAGGTGGACGTGGATGCCATCTGCGACGGAACCGAGGTGGTCGTCGCTGGGGTGCTCGAGCATATTGAAGAGGCCGGGGTCCACTCGGGCGACAGCGCCTGCTCCATTCCGCCGTACAGCCTGCCGCCTGAAATCGTGGCCGAGATCGAACGCCAGACGGAAGCGCTTGCGCTCGAGCTCAAGGTTCGCGGGCTGATGAACGTGCAATATGCGGTGAAGGACGGGCAGGTCTATCTGATCGAGGTCAATCCGCGCGCCAGCCGGACGGTGCCGTTCACCGCCAAGTCGATCGGACTGCCGGTGGCCAAGATCGCCGCGCGGGTCATGGCTGGCGAGAAGCTGGCCGACCTCCCCCCGATCCGCCGCGATCTCAACTACACGGCCGTCAAGGAATCGGTGTTCCCCTTTGCGCGCTTCCCCGGGACCGACCCGGTGCTCGGACCGGAAATGAAGAGCACCGGCGAAGTCATGGGAATCGCGGACGATTTCGAGATGGCGTTCGCCAAGTCCCAGATCGGTGCGGGTGTCGTGTTGCCGACCAGCGGGACGCTGTTCGTGTCGGTCAAGAACAGCGACAAGGATTCGATCATTCCCGCGGTGAAGATCATGGTCGACCAGGGCTTCCGGTTGATCGCGACGGGCGGCACCTGCGATCATCTGCTCGCCCAGGGGCTGGAGGTCGAGCGGGTCAACAAGGTCGCGCAGGGGCGGCCGCACATCGTGGACCGGATCGTGGATGGCGATGTCGACCTGATCTTCAACACCACGGAAGGCTGGCAGTCGCTGAAGGACAGCCAGTCGATCCGGGCGACCGCGCTCAATCGCAAGGTGCCGTACTTCACGACGGTTGCCGCTAGCCTGGCGGTGGCGAAGGCGATTGCCGCCACCGAGGGCCGCTCGCTTGAAGTCCGGTCGCTGCAGTCCTATTATTCCGCCCTCGAAAGATAAACCTCCCATGAACCTGCGCCACTGAGCGCCGACCCGGCAGGGCGGCGCGTGGAGCGGGTTTGAACGATTTGAAAAAGGACGCGTGCGGACATGGCGAGCGAAAAGGTGCCGATGCTGGCCGAAGGCTATCGTCAGCTTGAGGACGAGCTGAAGCGGCTGAAGACCGAGCGGCCGGAGATCGTGGAGGCGATCGAGGAGGCTCGCGCGCACGGCGATCTGTCCGAGAACGCCGAATATCATGCCGCCAAGGAGCGCCAGGGCCAGATCGAGGCGAGTATCGCCGACATCGAGGACCGGCTGAGCCGCGCGTTGGTGATCGATCCCACGACCCTGTCGGGCGACAAGGTGGTCTTCGGCGCGACGGTCAACCTGGTCGACCAGGATGACAAGAAGGTGCGCTATCAACTGGTCGGGCAGCAGGAAGCGGACGCCAAGGTCGGCCGGATCAGCTACAATTCGCCGCTGGGCCGGGCGCTGATCGGCCGCCAGGTCGGCGAGGAGGTCGAAGTGACCACGCCGTCGGGTGATCGTTATTACGAAATCGAGGCGATCGAGTTCGTTTGAGCCTGAAGTCTCCTTTGGGTGAAGGTTCGCGGGCTGTAGAAGTCATTCGCGGCGGACGGGAGTTTGTTTGACGTGAACTTCCGGTCCGCAACCTTCGTCATCGCTGCCGCGACGAGCCTCGTCACCCTGTTGATAACGCTGGGTGGCCTGGAGGGGCAGGCGGCTGGAGCGATGGGGTTCATCCCGGCGCGGCTTTCCGGCCTGCTGGAGATTCAGGGTGCGGTACCGGCCGTGCTGACGCCGTTTAGCTGCACCCTGGTGCACGGCGGCCTGCTGCACCTTTTCTTCAACATCATCATGCTGCTGCTTTGTGGGGTAGCGGTCGAGCGCGTACTCGGAACGGTCAATCTGATTGTCATTTATCTGGTGAGCGCGGTCGTTTCCGCGCTTGCACAATGGTCGGTCGATCCCGCGGGATTAGCGCCGGTCATTGGCGCAAGTGGAGCGATCAGTGGCGTCATCGGGGCTTATGCGCTCAGCTTTGGCCGGCCCAAGATGGTCAGCGCGAATCCGCGGCTCAATCGCCTTGTGCACATCCTGTGGCTCGCCGCAGCCTGGACAGTGCTGCAGATCGCGGTCGGTTGGGCAGCCGGCGCCCAGGGCGTCTTGTTGGCAACCCCGGCCCATGTCGGTGGCTTTGTTGCAGGACTGCTGCTGCAGCGGCCATTGCTGCTGTGGCGTTATCGTCGGGCGTGAGGCTGGCGGACTGGACGCTTCGGGACGACTGACCTCCCGGTAACCGCCTGGACGACCTTACTGCGCCTTCACGTCCGGCTCGAGCAGTCGGTGGAGATGCACCACGACATACTTCATCTCGGCATCGTCGACCGTGCGCTGCGCACTGGCACGCCACGCGTCTTCTGCGTCGGCGTAATTGTCGAACAAGCCAACGATGTCGATGTTCTTGAGATCGGTGAATTCTAGGCCCTGCGGGTCTTGCACGCGGCCGCCGAACACGAGGTGAAGTCTGCTCATGGGCGGCGCCCCTAGCATAGGGTCGAGGGAGGGGAAACCGGAACAGCGATTGTCCTGAGCGAAAGTCCGCAGGGTTGCAGTCGAAGGGCATCGCGGAACGGCCAACGCCCTTCGACTTCGCTGCGCTCCGCTCAGGACAAGCGGTTTAGGTGTTCGACGTACCCGACGACGACGAACTCGATCCGAAGAATTCGCGGACCTTATCGCCCGCCATCTCGTCGAATTTCTGCTTGCCGAGGTCGCGCGCCCGGTCGACCGCGCCGCTACCAGCTTCATTGAGCTTGGCGCCCAACGGAGCAAGCAGCTCACGCTCCTTGCGGCTGGCCGGGAGGACCGCACCGATCAGCGCTCCGAGCGCCGCACCGGCGCCAAGTGCGATCAACGGCGAGTTGTCGATCTGCTGCGATGCGGTGTCGCCGAGGTTCGAGAACCGGCCGGAAGTCTCGCCCCGGGTCTCATAGTCATAATCGTTGCTGTTCTGATTCTTAGCCATCGTTGTTCTCCAATGCGCGTTCGCGCGGGCGCGAGCGCCGTGTCGTTCTGGTTGCGAGATCGTCCTGCCCATCGCTGCTCCACAGTTTTGAGACTGCCGACCATAGGGGCCGACGAGCAAGGAACAGGGCGGCGGCGGTCGTCACTCCGGCAACTAGTCCGGGTCGTTCCTTGACCGCTTCGACCGCCCCATCGGCGGCGACGATACCCTTGTTTTTGGCCGATTGCACGGCGTCGGAAGCAAGCTTGCCTGGCGCCAGCCGGGCTTTGGCTTCCTCGACCGTGCTCATCAGCCTCGCCTTTGCTGCGTCGGCCTCACCGCGGGCGCGCGAAAGCCGGACTTCCGATGCGTCCGTCATTTCCTTGCTCCCGTCGCGGCCTGCAGCTTCGAATAGGCGAGGTAGCCGAGCAAGCCTGCGACCCCGAGACAGATTACCACCGTCAACAGGCCGGCGAGCGTGTCGCTCATCAGCGAGGCCAATCCCACGAACAACGTCGCGATCAGGGCCAGAAACGCCGCGTGGGCGAACAACAGCGCCACGATCCCCAGGATGGCGGGGGTCTTGAGCGCGTTGGCCTTTTCCGTGCCGAAGGTCTTGTAGTAATTGACCTCGGCCCGGGCATAGGCCTTGCCGTCCTCGATCAGGCGATGGATCAGGTCACCGACCCCCTCCGGTTCGCCATGAATGGTCTCGGTCTCGTTCAAAACCGGGTCGCCGGGCTTAGCTGGCCCGACGGCCCTTACGGTTACTGGCGCCATTCTGGCCCTCCTCGATTCCGGCCCTGATCAGGCGTACCAGGCCGAAGCCGACAATGGCGGCACCAGCAAGTGCCACGCCCGGGCTTTTCCGAATGAGGTCGCGGGCGTCGTCCACCAGCTCGTCCGGATCCTTGTTTTCAAGGGTCGAGGCATAGCGGCTGACCGTCTGGCTCGCCGACCGGGCGTAGTCGGCATACTGCGGCCCGAGCCGCTCACCGATCTGCTCGACCGTGTCCTCGATGATGTTGGCGATGTTGCCGAGGGTCGCCGAGCCGGACGTCAGGCCCTGACCGACGAACCCGCGGGCGCGCGTCGCGGCCTCGTCCCGCGCCTTGGTGGTCGCGTTGGAAACCAGGCCGCGAATGCCGGATTTGTTCTCACCGTCGTCCGCGCCGTCAGACCCGGCAGAGGTTGCTGCCGAAGCGCTGTCGCTACCGGTGGTGATGAGCGAGTCGGTGGTCTTGTCGCCCGCGGTCACGCTGGTTCGCCCGCCGGTGGCATTGGTTGCGGTCGAAGACGCGCCGCCCTGGTTGCCAGTGCCGCTGCGCGCCGCGACGCTGGTGCGGTCGCCCGTTCCGCCGCTGCCGGCGCCTTCGATCACGGTGTCTGTGCCTTCAGGCAATTTGGTGTCGGCCATAGTGGCACTCTCCCTACATGGTTACTGATTGCTCCATAGAACCCGGGAGCCGCACGCCCGTTCCGACTGTTCGCCGCATATGTTGCCCACGCTGCAGCCCGTCGATACAGGGCAGCAGCGTAACGATAATCGCCTGAAGGTGCCACGCCCAATGACCGCCATCCTCGACGTCCACGCTCGCCAGATCCTCGACAGCCGCGGAAATCCGACGGTGGAGGTGGACGTCACGCTGGAGGATGGCAGCATGGGCCGCGCCGCAGTGCCTTCCGGCGCATCGACAGGCGCCCATGAGGCCGTCGAGCTTCGCGACGGCGACAAGACGCGCTGGGGCGGCAAGGGCGTCGGCAAAGCGGTCGAGGCAGTCAACGGCCCGATCGCCGAGGCGATCCTTGGCTTCGAGGCCGAGGACCAGGCCGATATCGATGCCGAGCTGATTGCTCTCGACGGGACCGAAAACAAGGGCAAGCTTGGCGCCAATGCGATCCTGGGCGTGTCCTTGGCCGTGGCGAAGGCCGCAGCGGATGCGCGTGGCCTGCCATTGTACCGCTACGTCGGCGGGGTCAGCGCCCACCTGCTGCCGGTGCCGATGATGAATATCCTGAATGGGGGAGCCCATGCGGATAATCCGATCGACTTCCAGGAATTCATGGTCATGCCGGTGGGAGCGGACAGTTTTTCTGAAGCCCTGCGTTGCGGCGCGGAAATCTTCCATGCGCTTAAAAGCAAGCTGCACGGGGCCGGGCTGTCGACAGCGGTCGGCGACGAGGGGGGATTCGCGCCGAATATCGCATCGGCGCGAGCAGCCCTCGACTACATCGGCGAGGCTGTGGACGCGGCCGGATACAGGCTGGGCGACGATGTCCTGATCGCGCTGGACTGCGCCGCGACCGAATTTTTCCGGGACGGTCGCTACGAAATGACCGGCGAGGGGCGGAGCCTGTCGCCCGAGGAAATGGCTGGGTTTCTCCAGGATCTGGCCCGCGACTACCCCATCGCGTCGATCGAGGACGGGATGGGCGAGGACGACATGACGGGTTGGAAAGCGTTGACCGAGCGCCTCGGCCAAAAGGTTCAGCTGGTTGGCGACGACCTGTTTGTGACCAACGAGAAGCGGCTTGGCGCCGGCATTCGCGACGGGGTCGCCAATTCCATCCTGGTCAAGGTCAATCAGATCGGAAGCCTGACGGAAACCATCAATGCGGTCCGCCTTGCGCAGACCAATGGCTACACCGCGGTCATGAGCCACCGCTCGGGAGAAACGGAGGATTCGACGATCGCCGACCTGGCGGTGGCTCTGTCCTGCGGGCAGATCAAGACGGGCAGCCTGGCGAGGAGCGATCGCACGGCCAAGTACAACCAGTTGCTGCGGATCGAGGAAGAGTTGGGCGACGCGGCAATCTACGCCGGTCGAGGCGCGCTCAAAGCCTACGCAGGCTAAGCGTCATGGCCGATCACCTGTCACTCGTGGAAGCCAACGAAAATCGCTTCATGCGGGCTTGGATTTCCGGAGATGCGAAGGCCTTGAAGGCGCTCACGTCGAGCAACTTCCGTTTGGTCGTGGGGTCCAAGCCCAGCGTGCTGCTGGACGCGAAAAGCTGGCTGGAGGCTGCGAAGGGCCGGTTCCGCTGCAGCGGATACCGCTTCGGCGACATTTATTCGCGTCAGCTTGGTGCTGCCATCGTCTTCGGAACCCAGCTGGAAATGCAGGCGGAGCTGGACGGGGAACCTTGGTCTGGCGAACTATGGCTGACGGACGTCTGGCAAAAGGCCCGGCTGCGGAGCCGCTGGCAACTGGCGGAGCGCCATTTGTCGCGGCCCGAGCAAAGCAAGGATGTGCCGGCCCTGTTGCGCTCGTTCCAGCTTTGGAAGTGACGGGAAGGGCCTGAGGGCCCCTCCCGCAAACTTGCAGTTACAGGATGAAGTCGCCGGAACCAAGCAGCACGTTGCCGGTGATGACCGTGAAGTCGGCGCGGCCATCGCCGTCGATGTCGCCGGCAACATAGTTGACGCCATTTTCGGCATAGCTGCGCAGCTGACCGGCGACGTTGCTGAATGCCGCGTTGCCGATGAATTGCATCGCCTGGTCCCCGACGGCGGCATTAGGATCGAACAGGCTGACGTCCAGCTTGTCGACGCCAGCCGCGAAGTCGACGATGGTGTCGCGGCCGCCGGTGTCGGCGATGACGAAGCGGTCGGCGCCAAGACCGCCGGTCAGGAAATCGTCGCCCTTGCCACCATTCAGCACGTCGCTGCCGGCGCCCGCGTCGAGGCGGTTGCCGACATCATTGCCGAGCAGCGTGTCATTGCCGGCCCCGGTCTTACCGTTCTCAATGACCGTATTGTAGGCGATGCCGATATTTTCGGTCAGGAACCCCGGGTTGCCGGTGCGGCCGTCGTAGATAAGGTTCCAGGTGGCTTGGGATAGATTGACGCCCCAGACCTTGTTGAGCTCGGCCGCATTGCCATAGTTGTAGCCAGTGCTGAACGCACCGGGCCGCAGGTCGAGCAGCGCGGATCCGCCGGTGAACCCGCTGAGGTCCAACGTGTCGTTGCCGCCCGCATCGTAGATCGACAGGAACGGGTTCTTGTTGACCTTGAAGTCGTAGACTGCCCGGTCGGCGGTCGAATTGAAGCCATAGACCGTGTCGCCGGTGCGGGTGGTGAGGTCGGCGCCATACATCTTCTGAACGGCGGCGATGTCATGGATCATCGGGGTCTGCGGCGTCTGGTAATAGCCGCCCGTCGCCCAGTTCACATAGCCCCGCGCGCCGGTGTTGGCGTGCGAGAAGTACGACATGATGGAATATTGATAGCTGTCCTGGAAGATGAAGGCGTCGCCAGCGTAGGTAATCGGATCCGGCTGGCCGTCGCCGTCATCGTCATCGCTGAAATTATAGTCGCCGATATGGCTGAGGCCGATCGCGTGGCCGATCTCGTGGGTCAGCGCCGTCTGGCCATAGCCGCCGTATGACAGGTCGAAGTTGCTGCCTTCGTCCCCGTTGACGAACACATCGCCCTGGATCTTGGAGAATTTGCCGTTGCCCTCGCCATTGTAGAACGGCGTGAAGGCGGATGCCTGCGCCGGGCCGGTGTTGGTGTTAAGGAAGACGATATCCGCGGCGCCCTTGCCGTTCTTTTCGACGAACTTGGGCGCGATCAAGTCATCCCACAGCTGAATAGAGTCGCGGGCGGTGGCGCGCTGCTCGGCAGTAAAGGGCGTGAAGCCTTCGACATAGCCGCCAAGAAAGTCATAATTCTTGGGATTGTTGTATTGGCCGGTCGGCGCCTTTTCGAGGAATGTGTACGTGATCGTGTTCTGTGGACCGACCTTCCAGATCGCGCCGGTGCGATTGAGGTTGGCCGCGGCCTCGTCCAACGTTGCGATCGGCTTGCCACCGAGCGTTCCGGTCTGCGTTGGCGAGAGGTAGCGCACGTCCTGGTAAGTCGGCAGATCGCCTTCGACGTGCAGGTCCAGCTTGACGGGCTTCATATGGCATCCTCCTCGCGACGCGGAGGCGCACAGGTGCCCTCACAACGAATCGACTGAGGGAAGGAAAGGACATAGTTCGGCTGTGGTCAAGCAGTTGTTAACCATTGCAATGTTGGGCGTGTACGCCGTTAGACGAGGGGGTATGCGGTGGTGAACTTCACGCGCTCCATGGCGAAATGACTGGTCACGTTCTTCAGTGGAACCGCACCGATCAACCGGCGATAGAAGTCGTCGAAATGGGCCATGTCGCGGACCGCGACGCGGAGTAGATAGTCGATGTCGCCTGCCATCCGGTAGATGGCCATTACCTCCGGCATCTCAGCAACGATGGTGGTGAAGCGCTCGAGCCACCCGGGACTATGGTCGCGCGCCTCGATCTCGACGACGACGTCCAGATCCAGGCCGATCGCCTTGGGATCCAGCAGCGCGACGGTTCGCTGGATCACACCGGCGGCCCGCAATTTCTGGATGCGGCGCCAGCAAGGCGTAGGCGACAGTCCGACAGCGCTCGCCACCTCCGCCACCGGCAGATCGGCATTCTGCTGCAGAATGGCCAGGATCTTGCGATCGGTCGCATCCATTCGTCCCAGAACTCCATATTGGAATAATCTTGCTTGGTGAGGCAGATGCGTCGCACGCACATTGTTATTTGTCGAGGGCCCTGTTTCCCAGAGCTGGCAGGGGCTAGATCAAGGCCGTCCACCCGCGGACGAGATCCTGGCGGAGCACGCAAAGAATTTCCAATTCCGAGGGTGGACACCCCTTTGGATGTACTGACCCCGGCGGTTTGCGCTGCCGGGGTCTTTTTCTTGCCACGATGACGAATGCGCGAGGTTTTTGTTGCGTGGGCGTGATCAACCGCTTGCGCGCCCGCCCAAATTCTGATTCTGTCCCAACATGGGCAGGGGCGCACAAAAGAGCCTGGAATTGATGCGACGCGCAGCGCTTCCGGCGCTCGCGCTCGCGATCATTGGAACGTTCGCCGGTCATGCGGTCGCCGGGCCCAATGGCTTGTTGGCTCTTGGCGGCTACCATCGCGATCTCGCCGAACGAAAGGTCGAGCTGACCAAGCTCGAGACCGAACGCGATCAGTTGAAGCACCGGTCGGCCCTGCTCGATCCGCGCAAGGCCGATCCCGACATGGCCGACGAGCTTGTTCGTCGCGACCTTGGCCTGGTTCGTCCGGACGAGGTCATCATCCCGCTGGAAGACTAAGCGGCTTCATGATCGATCGAGCCTGATTGCCGGTCTCGCCCGGCGGTCCTATAGGAGCGCCGATCCTGAAGAAACGAGGTTTTGCCGTGGCGCGTTCCGCCAAGCCTAAGGCCGCTTTCGAAGCGGCTCAGCTGACTTCCACCCATGCCACGCCGGCAGCGCCGCTGCTGAGCAACCGCGAACGTCCGCGTGAGCCGGAGCGGTTCCAGGCCGGCAAGGAAGAGTTGCTCGACTTTTATAAGCAGATGATGTTGATCCGCCGCTTCGAGGAGCGGGCCGGGCAATTATACGGCCTGGGACTGATCGGCGGGTTCTGCCACCTGTACATCGGTCAGGAAGCGGTGGCGGTCGGGCTTCAGAGCGCGATGACGGTCGGCAAGGACAGCGTCATTACCGGCTATCGCGATCATGGCCACATGCTGGCTTACGGCATCGATCCCAAGGTGATCATGGCCGAGCTGACGGGTCGGGCGGCCGGGATCAGCAAAGGCAAGGGCGGCTCGATGCACATGTTCTCGGTCGAGCATGGGTTCTACGGCGGTCACGGCATCGTCGGGGCGCAGGTCAGCCTGGGCACGGGTCTGGCCTTCAAGCACCAATATTCGGGTGATGGCGGCGTATGCCTCAGCTACTTCGGCGACGGCGCGGCCAACCAGGGACAGGTCTACGAAAGCTTCAACATGGCGGAGCTATGGAAGCTGCCGGTCATCTATGCGATCGAGAACAACCATTACGCCATGGGCACGAGCGTAGAGCGGTCCGCGTCCGAACCCGATTTCTACAAGCGGGGCGAGAGCTTCCAGATTCCGGGCATCCAGGTCGACGGAATGGACGTGCTGGCGGTTCGCGGTGCGGCCGAAGTCGCACTGGAATGGACCCGCAGCGGCAAGGGACCGATCATCCTGGAACTCAAGACCTACCGTTATCGCGGCCACTCGATGAGCGATCCGGCAAAGTATCGTACTCGTGAGGAGGTTCAGGATTATCGCGAAAATCGCGATCCGATCACCCGCGCGGCGGCCGAACTTGCGAAGCTGGGTGTGGCTGAGGATGAGCTGAAAGCCATCGACAAGGAGATCAAGGACATCGTGGTCCAAGCCGCAAAGTTCGCCGAGGAAGCGCCCGAGCCGGACGCCGCCGAACTGCACACCGATGTGCTGGTGGAGAGCTACTGATGGGGGTCGAGCTCAAGATGCCGGCGCTGTCTCCGACCATGGAGGAGGGAACTCTTGCCAAGTGGCTGGTCAAGGAAGGCGATGAGGTAAAGTCGGGCGACATCCTTGCCGAGATCGAGACCGACAAGGCGACCATGGAGTTCGAGGCGGTCGATGAAGGCGTGATCGCCAAGATCCTGGTGCCCGAAGGGACGGACGGCGTGAAAGTCGGCACGGCAATCGCCATGATGGGAGGCGAGGGGGAGAGTGCTTCTTCCTCCTCCGCCCAGGCCGAGCCTGTCGAAGCCGTGTCCTCGACCGCCACCTCGGGTGAGCGGAAGGGTAGCCCTTCGACAAGCTCAGGGCAGCGGGATGCTTCTCCTACTCCTTCCGATCAGAAAACCGAAACCGACGCCCCGACGCAGAAAGCCGACACCGGTACTGCCCAGCTTGCCCCAAAGGTCGCGATTGATCCCGAAGTGCCAACAGGCACCGAGATGAAGCCGACCTCGGTGCGCGAAGCGCTGCGCGATGCCATGGCCGAGGAGATGCGCCGCGACGAACGCGTGTTCGTCATGGGCGAGGAGGTTGCTCAGTATCAGGGCGCCTATAAGGTTACGCAAGGCTTGCTGGACGAATTCGGCCCGCGGCGCGTCGTGGATACTCCAATCACCGAATATGGCTTCGCGGGCCTCGGCTCTGGCGCCGCGATGGGCGGCCTCAAGCCGATTATCGAGTTCATGACGTTCAATTTCGCCATGCAGGCGATCGACCACATCATCAACTCGGCCGCAAAGACCAATTACATGTCCGGCGGCCAGATGCGCTGCCCGATCGTTTTTCGCGGCCCGAACGGGGCGGCAAGCCGGGTCGCGGCGCAGCACAGCCAGAATTATGGGCCCTGGTATGCCAGCGTGCCCGGCCTGGTCGTCATTGCTCCGTACGACAGCGCGGACGCCAAAGGCCTGCTCAAGGCGGCGATCCGATCGGAAGACCCGGTCGTCTTCCTCGAGAATGAGCTGCTCTACGGCCATCAGTTCGACGTGCCGCAGGTGGATGACTGGGTATTGCCGATCGGCAAGGCCCGGATCATGCGGGACGGCAAGGATGTCACGCTGGTCAGCTATTCGATCGGCGTCGGCGTAGCGCTGGAGGCCGCGCAGACGCTGGCCGGCGAAGGGATCGAGGCCGAGGTGATCGACCTTCGCACGCTCCGTCCGCTCGACAAGCAGACGGTTTTGACCTCGTTGGCCAAGACCAATCGGCTTGTAGTGGTCGAAGAAGGATGGCCGACCTGCTCCATCTCGTCGGAAATCATGGCAGTCTGCATGCTGGAGGGCTTCGACGACCTGGACGCGCCCGTGATGCGGGTGACGAACGAGGATGTCCCGCTGCCTTACGCAGCCAACCTCGAAAAGCTGGCACTGATCAAGGCGGCCGACGTGGTGACGGCCGCCAAGGCCGTTTGCTACCGCTAGCCTGCTTATCGCTCCGACCGGGCGGTCGTCCTGAATGACGAAGGGCATTCCGATCACCGATCGGGACCTTGTCCGGCTCCACTGGCCGGCCAACTTGCGCAATGGCTTCGACGCCTTGTTCGCAATCGACGATGCCTTGGCCGACGTCGTCGCAACGGCAACGCAGCCGGCGTTGGCGGCAATCAAGCTGGCGTGGTGGCGCGAAGCGTTGGAACGGCTGGATCAGGGGCTAGTCCCGGCTGAGCCAAGGCTTCAGTCCGCTGCGAGCGAGCTTCTTTCGCGCGGACTGGCCGGCAGCGACATCGCTACACTGGAAGATGGTTGGGCCGCGATGCTCGAAGAGACGCCCGATGCCGCTAGAGCTTTGGAGCGCGGCGAGCGACTATTTGCGCTCGGCGCGCGACTGCTCGGGGAATCGATGGACGCGCAGTTGGCGGAAGCAGGCCGTGTGTTCGCGGCGGGCAGTCTCAAGCGTCGTGGATTTACCGTGTCGGCCGGTACCATACCAACGGGACTTTCGCGAATGTCCCGGCCGTTGCGCCCCCTGACCATCCTTTCTGCGCTGGCCCTGCGTGACCTCCGAACAGCTGAAGCTGAGGCCACGCCGGCACGGTCCTGGACAATCCTTCGTCACCGCCTGACCGGGCGTTGACTTGGTCGCGGCCAAGGGCAATCAGGCGCTCGCCGAATCCAGTTCAAGTGAAAGTTCTCTCTAATGGGACGATTCCTTGCCGGAGCGGCCTCCGCCTTCGTCATGCTTACCGGCGCCTTTTTGTTGTGGCAGGGCCACGCGCAGGAGCCCGCGCTGCCGAGCGCTCCACCGCCGGCTCCAGCTGGAGCGACCGCGCCCCCGCTGCTGGCAGCACCCCAATCCCTTGCGCGGGCGCCCGAAGCGACCCCCAAGTCACGTGAGCAGAAGCGGTTCAGTCGAAACGACAAGAACAAGAATGGCCGGATCGAGGCGGACGAGCTGTTCGCGCCGCGGCGAAAGGCTTTCGCAAAGCTGGACAAGAACGGCAACGGGGCGCTGAGCTTCGACGAATGGGCAGTGAAAACGGTCGACAAGTTCGGCACCGCGGATCGCGATCGGAGCGGATGGCTAACCCCGGCAGAGTTTGCCACGACGGCTCCCAAGCCGGTGAAACGCAAGGCCTCGTGCAGCTGCTAAAGGTCGATAAGAAAAGACAGATTTCGGTTTTCGGGTGCAGCTGTGCTAAGGACAAGCTGCATCAGCCTGCCCCGGCGGGCGCTGCGAGGAGTATCGCGTGAACCTGAAAACCCTGACCTACACCAGTTTGGCAAGCCTCGATCTTTCGGGCGATGACGTCGACGGCATTCTTCGGACGGCACGCGCATCCAACGCACTGGACGGTATCACTGGCCTGCTCGTCTTCAACGGCACGCATTTCATGCAGGTCATTGAAGGCGCTCCCCACGCGATCGATGACCTCGTCGATCGTTTGCGCCGGGACCGGCGGCATTCTGGGCTGGAAATACGGGACGAGCGCATGATCGAGGAGCGCTTCTTTCCAGACTGGACGATGGAGTTGGTCCGGGTGAAGTCTCGCAATGCCGAGGCGCAATCGGAGCTGCGGACCGCCTTGCCGGCAAGCTTGCCGAGCAAGGTGAGCGACCGGCTGGTGGCGATGACCTCTTCGATTTCAAACGACGTGCAGCTCGACTGACATTCCCGTCAGTTCGCAACGATCAACCCAATCACCGAAGGCGGCGCGGGCCCGGTCCGTGTACATTTTCTTGCGGTCGGCCTTCTTCGTGCGGCCCGGAATCGGTGGCATCAGACCGAAATTGACATTCATCGGCTGAAAGTGCTCGGCATCTGCCCCGCCCGTGATGTGATTGAGGAGCGCGCCCATCGCAGTCTCCACCGGCGGGGGAAGTAAATCGTGTCCCGCTTGCTCCGCGATTGCGAAGCGGGCGGCGAGAAGTCCGATCGCAGCGCTCTCGACATAGCCTTCGCAGCCGGTGATTTGCCCAGCGAAGCGAATGTTGGGTTTGCTCTTTAGCCGCAAGTGCCGGTCGAGCAGCTGGGGCGAGCGAATGAAGCTGTTGCGATGAATACCGCCCAGGCGCGCGAACTCGGCGTTCTCCAGGCCAGGAATGGTGCGAAAAATCCGGATTTGCTCGCCGTGTTTCAGCTTGGTCTGGAACCCCACCATGTTCCACAAGGTGCCAAGCGCGTTGTCTTGCCGTAGCTGGACGGCGGCATAGGGCCAGCGGCCGGTGCGGGGGTTATCGAGGCCGACCCCCTTCATTGGCCCATAACGCAGAGTCTCGGGTCCCCGCTCGGCCATGACCTCGATCGGCATGCAGCCTTCGAAGTAGGGCGTGTCTTTCTCCCATTCCTTGAATTCCGTCTTCTCCCCGGCGTTGAGCGCGGCGACGAACGCCTCATACTGCTCCTTGTCGAGAGGACAGTTGATGTAGTCCTTGCCTCCCTTGTCCCAGCGGGCAGCCATCCAGCACACGTCCATGTCGATGCTGTCCCGGTGCACGATCGGCGCGATCGCATCGAAGAAGGCTAGGGCGTCCGACCCAGTCTCGCGCGCGATCGCATCGGCCAGGGCCGATCCGGTCAGCGGACCGGTGGCGATAATGGTCGGGCCACCGGGCAACGCGTCGACCCGCTCACGCACCACCGTGATCTTGGGGTGATTGTCGATCGCAAGGGTCACCTCGTCCGCGAAAGCTTCGCGGTCGACCGCAAGGGCGGAGCCGGCGGGCACACGGTGCTTGTCGGCCGCCCGCATCACCAATGAGTCGAGCCGCCGCATCTCCTGGTGCAGCAAGCCAACGGCGTTGTTCTCCGCATCGTCCGATCGAAAACTGTTGGAGCAGACCATTTCGGCCAGCCGATCGGTTTCATGCGCCGGCGTGGTGTAGCCGCCGCCACGCATCTCGCTCAGCCGAACCTGAAGCCCGGCATTCGCCAGCTGCCACGCAGCTTCGGACCCGGCGAGGCCGCCGCCAATAATCTGTATGTCATGCGTCATCGTGCGCGCCTTACACCCAGGATCAGCGCGCGCCAAAGCCGCTCAGCATGGTCTTCAGAGTTTTGAAGAGGATCAGGACGTCCAGCCAGGGCGAAAAATATTTGATGTAGTAGAAATCATATTGAAGCTTGCGGTGAACCTCGTCGACCTCCGCCACATGCCCTTGGCTGACCTGCGCCCAGCCCGAGATGCCCGGCTTCACGACATGGCGATACCGATAGAAGGGCAGCTCGCCGACGTACCAGAATGACAACACCTCCGCCTCCGGCCGCGGTCCAATCCAGCTCATCTGCCCGGCAAGGATGTTGAAGATTTGCGGCAGCTCGTCGATCCGGCTGGGGCGAAGGATGCGTCCGACGCGGGTGATCCGGGGATCGAGGTCGCCGGTCATGGCGGCGGCCCGCGCATCCCCTGCGTGGTTCGGGCCGACCCGCATCGTTCGGAACTTGACCACCTTGAAGCGATGACCGCGATGGCCGACCCGGTTCTGGCGGAAAAGCACAGGACCGCCGTCGTCGAGCAGGATCGCCAACGCAGCACCAGCCATGACCAATAGCGCGAAGGGCAGAACGGCCGCGGCGAACAGCCAGTCGATGAGGGTCTTCAGATGAAAATATCCGCGAGCCGGCACGAGTGAGCCGAAGCTGTTTTCCGAAAGGTGATCGATCTCCACGCGACCTGTCAGCGATTCCTGAAGCGGCTTGACCTGGTAGACGATGATGCCTGCCAAGGCTGCGTCGGCCAGGAATCCTTCCCATTCCGGCGGCATGTCGGAATTGAAGTCCGCGACCAACGCGTCGCAGCGGGCCAGCAGCTCGTGTTGCGGGCGAGGCAATGCGATCCAGTTAACCCCATCCATCTGGGTGAGTTTGCGGGTGCTGCCGAACGGAACGACGCCGATGCGCAGGATCTGCTGCCGTTGGACAAGAAAATAGACGAGGTAGAACCAGTACACATGAAGCACGAAGCCCGCGAGGAAGCCGAGCCGATCGTAGGGGAGGCGGGAGAAGAAGAAGAAGGCCAGCACCACGCCGTGCGCCGCGGCCGCAGTTGGCAAGATGACGTAACTGGACCGAATGCCGGGATAAGGCTCGATCGATAAACGCAGGTAGAAGGCAATTGCCACCGCCATCAGATTGGCGAGGAAAGCGTTCCAGGTGGCAAGGTCCACGGCCTCGGGGGTCACGAGCACGCGGACCGCAAGCGGAACCATCGCGGCCAGGAACATGGCGACGACAAGCTGCACCCGGCGGCGGATCAGAAGTCCGCCCCGGCCACGGGCCTGACTGCCCCGGGGTGTCAATTGCAGCATCATGACGAGCGAGGAACGATTAAAGCGACCAATAGGTGAAAGCGTGCCCGGCGGCTTTCATAGACCACACACGTTTCACGTCCGCGACAACCCCACCGGGTTTCAGCATGGCCGCAAGTTCGTTCGACCCCAATGCCTTGTAGCGTTCGTGCGGGACTGCTCCGACCACCATGTCGTGCCGGGCAAGGCCGGGCTTCACCAGATTCAGCCCGTATTCCTGGCTTGCTTCCTCCGGGTCGGCCATCGGGTCAGCGACCTCGACCCGGTGTCCAAGCCATTCCAAACGCCGGACAATGTCGATCACCCGGCTATTGCGAAGATCCGGCACATTTTCCTTGAAAGTCAGCCCCAGGATCAGAACGTCGCTCGACCTGGCCTTGAGCTGCTCGTGCAAGCGGTCCGCGATCCACGCGCCCATGCCGTCGTTCGTCTCGCGGCCCGACAGCACGATCCGCGGCCAATGGCCGAGCTCCTGGGCGCGATGTGCGAGGTAATAGGGATCGACGCCGATGCAGTGACCGCCGACCAGGCCGGGCTCGAAGGGGAGGAAGTTCCACTTGGTCCGGGCCGCGGCCAAAACATCCCAGATCGACAGGTCGAGCAAAGCGAAGATCTGCGCCAACTCGTTCATGAAGGCGATATTGATGTCGCGCTGAGCGTTCTCGATCACCTTGGCGGCTTCGGCAGCCTTGATGGAGGCCGCCCGAAAGATATTGCCGCCGTTGACCGAACCGTAAACCTCGGCAAGCCGGTCCAACGTTTCGTCGTCCTCCGCCGACACGACCTTGGTGATGGTTTCCAGGCGGTGCACCTTGTCGCCGGGATTGATCCGCTCCGGGCTGTAGCCGAGACGAAAGTGGGTGCCACGCTTCAAACCGGATGCACGCTCCAGTTCCCGCGCGCAGATGTCGTCGGTGACCCCCGGGTAGACAGTGCTTTCATAGACCACGACGGCCGGGCGCTGTTCTTCGAGCGCCTTGGCGACTGTCCGGGTCGCCGCCAAGACCGGCGAAAGGTCCGGGCGATTGGCGCCATCAACCGGCGTCGGCACGGTGATGATGTAGATATCCGATCCACGGATGGCTTGAGGGTCGCTGGTCAGCTCGAGGCTGGTCCCTGCAAGCTCTTCCGCCGAAACCTCTCGGGTCCGGTCGCGCCCGGCGGTCAGTTCGGTGATGCGCTGGCCATCGATGTCGAGGCCGACCACCGGGTAGTGGCGGGCAAGAGCGATCGCGAGCGGGAGACCGACATAGCCGAGACCGATCACGGCAATCCTGGGATGGGACAAAGGGGTGCGTCCTGCGATGAACGGGGAGAAGCGGGGGTTCTAACTGGCTTCCAAAGCGGAGCAAGTGCTTGATGCCGTACCCGATGCGTGCAACTCTCCCTTCCAACAATCGTTACCGCCAAACTGGATCAAGTTTGACAGCCGCCGTCAGGCGTCAGTGGGGAGTTACCGCTATGAAGAGCATTCGTGTCGCCTTTGGGGTCGGTTTGCTGCTGGGAAGCGGTGCCGCTGCCGCGCAAAGCTGGACCCCCGGCTCGGAGATCGTTGGCCAGTCGGTTCAGATCGAAACCAACGGGGTCGTCAACACGGTGACTTTCAATCCCGACGGCACCGCCAGCATCATGACCCCGGGCGGTCGCATGATCCCCGCAAACTGGTCCGCCACGGGCGGGCAACTCTGCCTCAACGCTTCTGGCGCGCAGGAATGTTTTCCCTATGCGCAGGCATTCCAGGCCGGACAGCCGGTGACTGCGACCAGCAGCTGCGGCGCCACATCGCGCTGGCTGGCGAACAGCGTCAATCAGCCGCCTCAGTCCCGCCCCGCCGGCGAGCGCGGCTAAGACCGAACGGTATCGAGGCCAAAAAAAGGGCGCGGACCGGCTCCGCGCCCTTTTTTGTCAGGCCGAGATCGGCGCGCCCAACTTGCGGGCGATTCGCGCAACTTCCTCATCGCTCGGGGCCGGCGGCAGTTCGATCTGCCCGGGGCTGAGCGCATCGTCCGGGAGGCCAGGCGCACTGCCGGCAATCGGCGCGTTCACCGCTTCCTCATTGGGCCCAGTGCTGCTCTTTTCGCGATCGTCGACCATGGATTGCTCCTTCGTGCTGCGCTTGGGATCGGTCCTCCAATCGCCGGGCAAGCAAGCTGTTCCGTGCGCTCGACGGGTTGATTGATTAGCAAGGGGGACCGCACCATATGCTAAGTTCATGAAGCGGGCTGTTCGACCCGCATGAGGAGCTGTTCTTGACGTCCACCCTTCCGATTCTCCCGCTGCGCGACATCGTGGTCTTTCCGCAGCGGATCGTTCCCCTGTTCGTCGGCCGTGAGAAGTCTGTCGCCGCGCTGGAAGCGGCCATGGCGGCCGACAAGCAGATCTTTCTCGTCGCTCAGCTCGATCCGGCCGAAGACGATCCCGATCGCGACGCGCTCTACGACCTGGGAGTGGTCGCAACCGCCATGCAGCTTCTCAAGCTGCCCGACGGCACCGTTCGCGTGTTGGTTGAGGGTGCGCATCGGGCAAAGCTGGTCGGGCTGAACGAGGCCGATGGATATCTGACGGCGGACATCGAGGAGGTTCCGGAGGAGGACGCCGACACCACAGAAGCACAGGCCTTGATGCGTTCCGTGATCGACCAGTTCGAAAACTACGCCAAGCTGAATAAGCGGCTTCCGGCGGAAACGAGCATTCAGCTCGGCGAGATCGAGGATCCGTCGGCGCTGGCGGACGCGGTCGCGTCGAACCTGTCGATCAAGGTTGCCGACAAGCAGGCGGTGTTGTCAGAACTCAATCCCGCCCGTCGGCTGGAAATGGTGTTCGCCTTCATGGAGGGCGAGCTTGGCGTCCTGCAGGTCGAGAAGAAGATCCGCAGCCGCGTGAAGCGGCAGATGGAGAAGACGCAGCGGGAATATTATCTCAACGAACAGTTGAAGGCGATCCAGCGGGAGCTTGGCAACGAGAGCGAGGATGGCGGCGACGAGCTTAACGAGCTGGCGGCCAAGATCCGGAAGACGCGCCTCAGCAAGGAAGCGCGCAATCGCGCGACCGCCGAGTTGAAGAAATTGCGCGCAATGGCACCCATGAGCGCCGAGGCAACGGTTGCGCGCAACTATCTCGACGTCCTGCTCGGCCTACCGTGGGGCAAGAAAAGCAAGGTCAAGAAGGACATCACCGAGGCGCAGCGCGTGCTCGACGAGGATCATTATGGCCTGGAGAAGGTCAAGGACCGGATCGTCGAATATCTCGCCGTTCAGGCCCGGACCAACAAGCTCAAGGGTCCGATCCTTTGCCTCGTGGGGCCGCCGGGCGTCGGCAAGACCTCGCTTGGTCGTTCGATCGCCAAGGCGACCGGTCGTGAATTCGCACGTCAGTCGCTCGGCGGCGTACGCGATGAGGCGGAAATTCGCGGTCACCGGCGGACCTACATTGGGTCGTTGCCCGGCAAGATCATGGCCAACCTGAAAAAGGCCGGCACCAGCAACCCGCTGTTCCTGCTCGATGAGATCGACAAGCTTGGCCAGGATTTCCGGGGCGACCCCGCGTCGGCATTGCTCGAGGTGCTCGATCCTGAGCAGAACAGCAAGTTCCAGGACCATTATCTGGAACTGGATTACGACCTGTCCGACGTCATGTTCGTGACGACGGCGAACTCGCTCGACATGCCGCAGCCGCTGCTGGACCGGATGGAGATCATTCGGCTGGAAGGCTACACCGAGGACGAAAAGGTCGAGATCGCGCGTCGCCATCTCATTCCCAAGCAGATGGAGGCGCACGGCCTGAAGGAAGGCGAGCTTTCGTTCACCGACGAAGGGCTGCGGTCCGTGCTGCGCTTCTACACGCGGGAGGCCGGGGTTCGCACGCTGGAGCGCGAATTGGCGAAGGTCGCGCGCAAGGCCCTCCGCAAGATCCTGGAAGGCACCTATCAGGGTGTCACGGTTACCGAGGACAATCTGCAGGATTTCCTTGGCGTCCGACGCTTCCGCTACGGCGTGGGCGAGGAGGAAGACCAGATCGGTGCTGTGACCGGTCTCGCCTGGACGGAAGTTGGCGGAGAATTGCTGACGATCGAAGCGGTGACGGTGCCGGGCAAGGGCCAGATCAAGACTACCGGCAAGCTTGGCGACGTCATGCAGGAATCGATTCAGGCAGCGATGAGCTTCGTCAAGGCACGGGCACCGGCCTATGGTGTCAAGCCGTCGATCTTCGCCCGCAAGGACATCCACGTGCATTTGCCCGAAGGTGCTGTTCCCAAGGACGGGCCAAGCGCCGGTATCGGGATGGTGACGGCGATGATCTCGACGCTTTCCGGGGTTCCGGTGCGCCGGGATGTGGCGATGACCGGCGAGGTGACGTTGCGCGGCCGGGTGTTGCCGATCGGTGGCCTCAAGGAAAAGCTGTTGGCGGCGCTGCGCGGAGGAATCACCACGGTGCTGATCCCAGGTGAGAACGAGAAGGACCTGGCGGAGCTGCCTGCCAATTTGAAGGAAGCGCTCCGGATCATCCCGGTGAGCCATGTCGATGAGGTGCTGCGCGAGGCCTTGGCCGGGACGTTGCAGCCCATCGAGTGGACGGAGGCCGACGAACATGCGGCCGAGCCGCCGCCGCCGCACACAGGTGCTGGTCAACCCGCGCTGCGGCACTAAAGAGCAGGGCTGGATTCGGGCGGCAGGCTAGGGGCCGTCCCGCCGAGTGGAGCTTACGGGGATGAATAAGCAGGAATTGATTAGCCAGGTTGCCGACCGCGCCGGGTTGAACCGCAACGATGCCGCGCGCGCGGTGGAAACCATGCTGGAGGTCATCACCTCCACGCTGAAGCGCGGCGATGAAGTGCGGCTGGTCGGCTTCGGCAATTTTTCGGTGACCCGCCGCAAGGCGTCGGTCGGGCGGAATCCACGTACGGGTGAGCCGCTGCAGATCGCGTCCAGCGCGAACCCAAAGTTCCGCGCCGGCAAGGTGTTGAAGGACGCCGTTCAATAAGGAAGTTCGCGGTTGTGGCGGAAGGGTGGACAGCTTCGGCGCTTGTCTCTATCCGCCCGCTGATCCGGAGCATGGGCGCGTAGCTCAGTGGTAGAGCACACCCTTCACACGGGTGGGGTCGCAGGTTCAATCCCTGCCGCGCCCACCATGCTTCCGGCCCCTCTGCAGCCTCAAATCAGATAGTCCGGTTGGAAGCTGGCTAGGCGGCGGAGTTCGTTCCAGTCGTTGAAGACGATGTCCCGCCCGTCGCGGCTGATCAGGCCCTGGCGCTCGAGATCGGCGAGCACGCGGTTGACGTTGACGGAGGTCTGTCCCGTGATGTCGGCGATCTGCTGCTGCGTGAACGGGTTCGCCATCCGCGGATCGCCCATGCCGACACCACTGCGCTCTGCCGTTTCGCACAGCAGATGCGCGACCCGTGCGACACTGTCGCGACGCCCGCAGTTGACCAGCCACTCATAGCCGATGGAGGCGTGGCGCTGGGTCAACTTCCAGAAGAAACGCGCAAGTTCGGGGTTCTGGTCGACGAGGGCGTCGAAGTCGTGGGCGGCGCCGATCATCACTTCTGATCTGACGATCGCCTGAATGCCATAGTCGGCCGGGGTATCGCGCGGCAGGATCCCGTCGCCGGCGAAGCGGAGCGCGATGATTTGGCGGCGACCTGAGCCATCGGTCTTGAATTTCGAAAGAATGCCCGAGCGCACGAACATGACCTCGTCGCGCGAAGCGCCGGGTTCGCGGAACGGCCGGCGCGGTTCCACGTGCATGATTCGATGGGGCATGGCCTCCAGCTTTGCAGCGAGCTTGGGAGACAGGCCGGCCTTGACCAACGCTTCTCCCAAGGACGCCCCGCTGTCGTTGGCGGCGCGAACGCGCGCGCTCATAGCCATTCGCCTCTCTCCTCGGACGACGGCGAAGTATCCGCTTCGTTAAGAATTTACGCAAGCGTTATGAATGAACCGGTAAACCGCAGATAAACATGACAATCAAAGCGTGGCGGCGCGAAGCCTGTCGACCAGCGCCGGGGGGGCGGGTCGAGCGTTGGCAAGATCCGGGAGTGCCGGCCAACCCGAGTCGCGAAAGCCGACGCCGTCGAATTCGCGTTCGCCTTCGTATCGGGGGATCACATGGAAATGGACATGCGGATCGACCATCATGAGCATGAGGTAATTGATCCGCTGATAGTGCGTCAGGTCCGCGAGCAACCGCTCCGCCATTGCAATCATTTCCCGCTGCTCGGCGAACGCGGCCAGGGGGAGTTCTGCATAGGAGGTGGCGTCCGACGTTGAGCAGAGGACCAGCGAGCCGAGGGTCGGCTGCATGGGGCGCACGAGCAGCGCCCAATGCTCTCCTTCGTGGACGAGGTTTGACGGGTAGCCGAACTTCAACAGGGTCTCGTGCGCCATCGGATGCCTTGCTTATCTCAAACGCCGACCTTAAGGGACCGGCGCGCCCCCACAAGGGCTAATGGCGATCGTAGCTCAGCTGGTTAGAGCATCGGTTTGTGGTACCGAGGGTCGCGGGTTCAAGTCCCGTCGGTCGCCCCACCTTTCGTGTTTTTCCTCGCACAGTCCAGGATCGCTGATGACCACGCTTTGGGGCTTGCCCGACTTCGACGCGCACGAAGAAGTCCATTTCATTACCGACCGGCAAAGCGGGCTGCGCGCGATCATCGCCATGCACTCGACCCATCTGGGGCCGGCAGCGGGCGGTTCGCGCTTCTGGCATTATGCCGAAGATGAAGAGGCGGTGACGGACGCGCTGCGCCTGTCGCGGGGCATGAGCTACAAGAATGCGATGGCCGGGCTTCCGCTGGGCGGCGGCAAAGCCGTGATCCTGGCGTCGGCCGACAAGACGAAGACTCCGCAGATGCTGGCTGCGTTCGGCCGCGCCGTGGAGGGCCTTGGCGGTCGGTATGTCACGGCGGAAGACGTTGGGATCGGCGTCGCCGACATGACCGAGGTTCGGCGCCAGACCCGGCACGTCGCCGGACTCCCGGTCGGCGAAGGCGCCGTCGGCGGCGATCCGGGGCCGCACACCTCGCTCGGCGTGTTCCTGGGTATCAAGGCGGCCGTCCGGCGCGCGCTGGGCAAGGACAACCTCGACGGCCTCCACCTCGCGATGCAGGGAGCAGGCAGCGTCGCCAGCGGCGTCGCGATGCACGCCGCTGCGGAAGGGGCACGGCTGTCGATTGCCGATGTGAACAGCGAGCGGGTCGCGAAGCTGGCGGGGGAGACCGGTGCGGCAATCGTCGATCCAGCCGACATCATGACCCTCGAGGCCGATGTTTTCAGCCCGAATGCGCTGGGTGCGATCCTGACCGCAGAGTCGATCGCCGCCTTGCGGGTGCCGGTGGTGGCGGGTGGCGCGAACAACCAGCTCGCCACCCTCGAAGACGGTCAGCGCCTGATGGAGCGCGGTATTCTTTACGCCCCCGATTACGTCATCAACGCCGGCGGCATCATCAACGTGTCCACCGAATATCTCGGTGACGGCGATGCGCAGGTGGTGCGCAGCCGCATCCAGGCAATTCCCGAGCGCCTCGAGGCGATCTGGGCCGAGAGCGCACAAAGCGGCCGTAATCCGGCAGCGGTAGCGGACGCGATGGCACAGCGGCTGATCGGCCGCGGGTAGGTTTCCATCAGCCGAGGAAATCATTAGAGGAGCGGGGCTCCATGCACCGCTTTGCCAATCCCGTCAGGTTCCTGCGCATCGCCCGGCCGGCCACCGGCTGGCTGATGGCGTTGGGCGCGGTATTGACCCTTGCCGGCGTACTGGGCGGATTGTTCGTGACTCCGCCCGATTACTTGCAGGGCGAGACGGTCCGCATTCTCTACATTCACGTTCCCACGGCCTGGTTGGGGATGGGCGGGTGGAGCGGGATTGCGGTGGCGAGCCTGCTGACGATTGTGTGGCGGCATCCGCTGGCCGGCGTTGCCGCGCGAGCGATCGCCCCGGTTGGCGCGCTGTTCGCCTTTCTCTGCCTGGCCACCGGGTCGATCTGGGGCCGGCCCACCTGGGGCACCTGGTGGGAATGGGACGGACGCCTGACGTCCATGCTGATGCTGTTTTTCCTGTACCTTGGCTACATCGCGCTGGCCGCGGCCGAGAAGGAGCGGGGACCCGAAGGGCGCATCGCGGCGATTTTCGGATTGGTCGGCGCCGTAAACCTGCCGATCATCCACTTTTCCGTGCAGTGGTGGCGGACTCTTCACCAGGGCGAGAGCATCGAACTGACGGGGTCCAGCATCGCGCCCGAACTGCTGTGGCCGCTGCCGCTGACGCTGCTGGGCTTTTCGGCTTTATTCGGAGCGCTGGTCTTGATGCGGATGCGAACGGAACTGGCGGACGCCAAGGTCGAAGCACGGCTGAAGCGCCTGGCCGGCTCGCCGGAGCCCGCCCGATGAACCAGTGGGCGTTCGTGATCGCGGCCTATGCGGTCGTGCTGATCGGCGTGGCAGCGATGCTGGTCTGGGCGATCTCGGCCTTGCGCCGGGCGGAGAGCCGCGCGGATGCCTTGAGCGAGCGGCGATGAGGGCAGCGCCGAAGCACCAGCGCCTGGTGCTCGTTCTGCTGGGGGTCGCCGCGCTGGTCGGGGCGGTGCTGCTGGCCATGTGGGGCTTGGCCGACCGGGCCGCTTATTTCCGTACTCCGCAGGATATCGCGGCCGGCCGGGCGGGCGCCGGTGAATCGATCCGACTGGGCGGAATGGTGCAGGCGGGGTCGATCGCGCGCCAGCCGGATGGGGTCAGCGTGCGTTTCGTGGTCACCGACGGACCGGCCAGCGTTCCCGTGCTGTATCGCGGAATCGTGCCCGATCTCTTCAAGGAAAACAGCGGTGTGGTCGCTGAAGGTCGGCTGAACGACGGCGGTCTGTTCGTCGCGGACACGATCCTCGCCAAGCATGACGAGCGTTACATGCCCCCGCAGCTCGGCAACCAGGCGGCAGAGGTAAAGACCAAGGACACGGTGGAGCGATGATCGCCGAAGCCGGCCTTGCCGCGCTGTGGTTGGCCGCGGGCCTGGCCTTGCTGCAATTGCTGGCGGCGATCGGCGGGGAGCGGCTGGGAGATGTTCGCACCGCCGTGGTCCCGGTCGCGGTGGCCCAAGGCCTGCTGACCCTGTTCGCCTTCGCCATGCTGGTCTGGCTATTCCTCCGCACCGATCTGTCGGTCGCACTGGTGGCGGCGAACAGCCATTCGATGAAGCCCTTCATCTACCGGTTTGCGGGAACGTGGGGAAACCACGAGGGCTCCATGCTGCTGTGGGTGACCGTGCTTGCGGTCGCCGGTGCGGCGCTGGCGCTGTTCGAGCGGCGGTTGCCGTCCAAGGCGATGCAGGCGACGCTCGGGGCGCAGGCCGCACTGGCGCTCGGGTTCTTCGCGTTTCTGCTACTCGCTTCCAATCCGTTCGCGCGGTTGTATCCGGCGCCGCGGGAAGGGCAGGGGCTCAATCCGCTGTTGCAGGATCCCGGCCTCGCCTTCCATCCGCCGACCTTGTACCTGGGCTATGTCGGCCTGTCGGTCGCGTTCAGCCTGGCCGTGGGTGCCCTGATCACGCGCGATGTGGGGCCGGCGCTGGCCCGGGCGATGCGTCCGTGGGTGCTGGGTGCCTGGGTGCTGCTGACGCTGGGCATTACCGCCGGAAGCTATTGGGCTTATTACGAGCTGGGCTGGGGCGGCTGGTGGTTCTGGGACCCGGTCGAGAATGCCTCCCTGATGCCATGGTTGGCAGCGACCGCCCTGTTGCATTCGGTAAACGTACTGGCGGCGCGCGGTGGCCTCCGCGCCTGGACGCTGATGCTGGCGGTGGTGGCGTTCAGCATGTCGATGGTCGGCACCTTCCTGGTCCGGTCGGGCATCCTGACATCGGTCCACAGCTTCGCGGTCGATCCGCAGCGGGGTACCTTCATCCTGGCCTTGCTGGCGATCTATATCGGCGGTGCCCTGGCATTGTTTGCACTGCGCGTCGGTACGGTGCGTGAAGGCGCGCGCTTCGACCTTGTCAGCCGCGAGGGCGCGCTGGTCGCCAACAATCTCCTCTTGAGCGTGATCCTCGGCACCGTGTTCGTCGGCACGCTCTACCCGCTGTTCGTGGAAGCGGTGTCGGGGGAGAAGATTTCAGTCGGACCGCCCTATTTCAATGCGGTTACCGGACCGCTCACGCTGGCGCTGGCGATCCTGTTGTTCGTCGGCCCGTTGCTGAACTGGCGGCGAGATTCGCGACCTTTGCTGCGCCGGGCCGCGGCGCCCCTTGTCGTGACGCTGGCGGCGCTTGCAGCGACGTTCCTCATCCAGCCCTCCATGAGCATCCTCGCTCGGCTCGGTCTGGCCGTGGCGGCCGGGCTGGCAGTGGCGAGCGTGCTTCCACTGGTCGGGCGGAGCCTGCGCCGGACCCCGCTCGCGACCTGGGGCATGGTCATCAGCCATCTGGGTGTCGCAGTGGCGATCGCGGGCGCGGCGGCCGACACGGCCTTCACGAGGGAGACGCTGGCCGCTGCTCGCCCTGGGGATCAGCTGGCGGTCGGGCCGTGGCGGGTCCGCTTCATTGGAGTCGATCCCGTGGCTGGGCCGAACTGGACCGCGATCGAGGGGCATCTGACAGCGGTTCGCGGAAACACATCGCTCCGCCTCGATCCGCAGAGCCGGTTCTTCTCCGATCCACCGACCGAGACGAACGAAGCCGCGATCGATACCTTGTGGGACGGGCAGCTCTACACGGTGATCGGCAGGCAGGAGCCTGATGGCCGATGGCAGCTGCGGCTGTGGTGGAAACCGATGGTGACGCTGCTGTGGCTGGGCGGCGGTCTGATCGCGTTGGGCGGACTGATCGCACTGATCGGGCGGGTCCGGCGCGAACGGCGGCAGCGCCTGCGCGCCGAGGACGCTTACGCATGAGCGGGCGCAAGCTGTGGCTGGCGCTGCCCTTGCTGGTCTTCGCCCTGTTCCTGGTGGCGGTCGCTTGGCGCCTGTCGAGTCCGCCCGATCCAACCGTCCGGTCGCGCATGATCGGGCAGCCGATGCCGGCATTCCAGCTCGCAGCGATCGCACCCGGCAAGCCCGCGCTCTCGTCGGCGGACCTGGCCGGTGGGCAGCCGCGGCTCGTGAACCTGTTCGCAAGCTGGTGCCTGCCATGCATCGCCGAAGCGCCCGTCTTGATGGAATTGCAGCGCCAGGGCGTGCCGATCGATGGGATCGCCATCCGCGACAAGCCTGAGGACGTTGCCGAGTTCCTTGCCGATCACGGCGATCCGTTCCAGCGGATCGGCAGCGATCCGCAGAGCCAGCTGCAGCTCGCGCTCGGGTCGGCGGGTGTGCCGGAAAGCTTCATCGTCGATGGGCAGGGCGTCATCCGCTACCAGCATGTGGGGCCGATCATGCCCCAGGACGTGAGCACTATCCTTGCGGAATGGAGGAAGGCGCGGTGAGGATGTTCATCGCTGCTGTTTCCTTGGCACTCGCCGGGCCGGCAAGTGCCGACAGTGCTCGTCCCCCCGCGCCCTATGCCTACCGGCAGCTGCCCGATGCGCGCCAGGAAGCGCGGGCGAAGGCATTGATGGAGAAGTTGCGGTGCCTCGTTTGCCAGGGACAGTCGATCGCGGATAGCGACGCCGAAATGGCAGGCGACATGCGTCATCTCGTCCGCACCCGGATCGAAGCTGGCGAGAGTCCGGCCGAGGTCCGCCGCTGGCTGGTTGATCGTTACGGCAGTTGGGTGAGCTACCAGCCCGTCTTCGGGGCCGACACCTTGCTGCTGTATGTGGCGCCGGTGCTATTGCTGTTGGTAGGGGGGTTCCTGGCGGCCAAGCGGCTACGGCGGCGGCGCGGCTGATGGGCTTGCTGTTGCTATTTGCCTTGATCGCCGCGACCGGGGCCGGACTGTGGTGGTTCGGGCGACTGCGCGGCGCGACGTTGCAGCTTGCTCTGGCGGCGCTGATGATCGGCGCGGCCGGCTATGCGCTTCAGGGTCGGCCATCACTGGTAGGCGCGCCGAAAGCGACCACACGGCGGGCACCGCCGATGCCCCTGACGGAAGCTCGGCAGGCCATGTTGGGGCGATTCAACCGAGCCGATAGCTGGCTGACCATATCGGAGGGTTTCGCGAGCCGCGGCGACACGCTGGGTGCGGTCGGGATCGTTCGTGCGGGGCTGCGCGCCAACCCGGAGGATGCGGCGCTCTACGTTGGCCTTGGCAATGCGCTGGTGGATCATGCCAACATGATCACCCCGGCCGCCACGCTCGCCTACGCCCGCGCACGAGAGCTTGCGCCGCAATTGCCGGCCCCCCTGTTCTTCGAAGGGCTGGCACTTGCGCGCTCGGGCAAGCAGGAAGAGGCACGCGCCCTGTGGGAACGGGCGTTGGCGCTGACTCCGCCGGGAACCAGCTACCGGCCGATGATCGAAGGTGGGGTGCGGATGCTCAGCCAGCAGCCGCAGCCGCAGCAGGGTCCTGCCACGCCGCGACGCTGACTTTCTCCGCGCTCGGCTATTCGCCGCGTCCGGTTTTGTCCTGAAGTTCGTCGATCCTCTTGGACGCATCGGCCTTGGAAAGGTCGGGGTCGAATTCCTCGCCCGCCTCTTCCGAGAGGGTTTGCAGATAGGACGCCTGCGCGCCGGTCATCGGCTCACCGCCGGTGGTCCAATTGTCAGGATCTTTGACGGCGTTGCCGGTCGGATGGGCCTTGGGATTATCGTCCGGCTGATCGGTCATTGGTGCACCTTTTCCATGATTTGAGTTGGTGCACCAACGCCAGTGTTCCTGTTCCGTTCCGCTTCAGGCGGCGGCGGAGAATGGCAGGTCGAGGGCTTCCGCCACGGCCTCGTGCCGGATTTTGCCGTCGGACACGTTCAGGCCGTTGGCAAGGTGCGGATCCTGCCGCATCGCCTCGGCCGCGCCCAACGACGCCAGCTTCAGCGCGAAGGGGAGAGTCGCATTATTGAGCGCGAACGCCGACGTCCGCGAAACCGCCCCGGGCATGTTGGCGACGCAATAATGAATGATGCCGTCCACCTCGAACACCGGATCATCGTGCGTGGTCGCGTGCGAGGTTTCGAAGCAGCCGCCCTGATCGATGGCGATGTCGACGAGCACGCTGCCGCGCTTCATGGTCTTGAGCATGTCGCGCGTGACAAGCTTTGGAGCGGCTGCACCGGGGACCAGCACCGCGCCGATCACCAGCTCGGCCTCCTCGACAGCCTTGGCGATCGCAGCGCGCGAGGCATAGGCGGTCTTGATCTGCGAGCTGAAGAACATGTCCAGCTCGGCCAGCCGGTCGTTGTTGATGTCGTAGATGGTGACATCGGCGCGCATGCCGACCGCCATCTGCGCTGCGTTGACGCCCGACACGCCGCCGCCGAGGATCGCGACCTTGGCGGGGGACACGCCGGGCACGCCGCCGAGCAGGACGCCGCGGCCACCCTGTTCCTTTTCGAGATAATGGGCGCCGACCTGAACGCTCATTCGGCCGGCGACCTCGCTCATCGGCTTGAGGAGGGGCAGGGCGCCCGAGCGGGAAGTCACCGTTTCATAGGCGATGCAGGTCGCGCCGGAACTCATCAGACCCTCCGCCTGCGGCTTGTCCGCGGCGAGGTGGAGATAGGTGAACAACAGGTGCCGCGGTTCGAGCAGCGCGATCTCCGACGGTTGCGGTTCCTTCACCTTGACGATCATCTCGGCCGCGCCGAACACCTCGGCAGCGGTCGGCAAGATCGTCGCGCCGGCCCTTTGATAGGCCCCATCCGGACAATCGATGCCGTTACCGGCGCCGGTTTCCACGAACAGCTCGTGACCGGCGGCGACCAGCTCCTTGACGGACGCCGGGGTCAGGCCGACACGGTATTCGTGGTTCTTGATCTCCTTGGGCACACCGACGCGCATCGTTCGTTCGCTTTCTTCGTGAAAGATATTGTGAGGATCGGGCGCGCCTATAGACCGGCTTCATGCGGCATTTCCAGCCGATTGCGGGAAGCTGACGCTCCTGCTAGGGCGCGCCGCCGCTCATGAACATCACCGCACAAGGAGCTGCCGTGCCTCCCAACGAGGAGGTAACGGCCACCGAGCACGCCGCCGGGCATGCGCCGCAGGGGTCGCTGGCCAAGCTGGCGCTCGGCGCGGTGGGCATCGTGTTCGGTGATATCGGGACGTCCCCGATCTACGCATTCCGGGAAACCTTCGCCGGTCACCATCAGCTCGCGCCGGATCAGCTGCATATCTACGGCGTCTTGAGCCTGATTTTCTGGTCGATGATGATCATCGTCAGCCTGAAGTATGTCACGATCATCATGCGGGCCGACAACAAGGGCGAGGGGGGCAGCCTTGCCCTGCTTGCCCTGATCAACCGGTCGACCAGCGATAAGCGACGGTGGACGGCGGGGATCGTCATGCTCGGCGTGTTCGCCACCGCGCTGTTTTACGGCGACAGCATGATCACGCCGGCCATTTCGGTGCTGTCGGCGGTGGAGGGGCTGACGACCGTCAATCCGGCGTTCGAGCCTTTCGTCCTTCCGCTGGCGATCGGGATCCTGATCTGCCTGTTCGCCATTCAACGGAGGGGGACGGCGAAGGTCGGAAACCTGTTCAGTCCGATCATGCTGATCTACTTCGCGACGCTCGGCGTTCTGGGCATCGCCCATGTCAGCGCTTATCCCAGCCTGCTGCTGGAGATGCTGAATCCCGGGAACGCGCTTGCCTTTTACGTCGCCGAGCCGCTGCCCGCTTTCATTGCCATGGGTTCCGTGGTGCTCGCAGTGACCGGAGCAGAAGCGCTGTACGCGGACATGGGGCATTTCGGTCGCCGCCCGATCCGATACGCCTGGATGGGCGTGGTGGTGTGCCTCCTGCTCAACTATCTCGGGCAGGGCGCGATGCTGCTCTCGCTCAGCCCGGCCGAGGCGGCGGAGCGGGTCAAGAACCCGTTCTTCTTCCTTGCCCCGGATTCGCTTCGGCTCCCGCTGGTGCTGCTTGCCACCTGTGCGACCATCATCGCCAGCCAGGCGGTCATCAGCGGGGCGTTCTCCGTCACGCAGCAGGCGATCCAGCTCGGCTTCATTCCGCGTCTGCGCATCACGCACACCAGCGAGACTGCTGCCGGCCAGATCTACATCCCGGTCATCAACTGGGCGCTGATGATCATGGTCATCCTGTTGGTCGTGACGTTCCAGAGTTCGTCCAACCTTGCCGCCGCCTATGGCATCGCGGTCACCGGCGCGATGTTCATCGACACCCTGCTGCTGGCCGTTGTGCTCAGCGCGCTGTGGAAGTGGCCGGCCTGGAAGGCCTGGCCGTTGATTGGCCTGTTCCTGCTGGTGGACGTCACTTACTTCGGCGCCAACCTGCTCAAGGTCCCCGACGGAGGCTGGTTCCCGCTGCTGATCGGCGCCATCGCCTTCACCATGCTGACGACCTGGGCGAAGGGTCGCAAACTGATGCTCGACCGTATGGCGGAAGCCAGCCTGCCGATGGAGGTCTTCATCAAGTCGGCTGCCGCAAGCGCCACCCGCGTGCCGGGCACCGCCGTTTTCATGACCAGTTCGGCCAAGGGCGTGCCGCACGCACTTCTCCACAACCTTAAGCACAACAAGGTGCTGCACGAACGCGTGATGCTGCTGACCGTGCGGATCGAGGACGTGCCATTCGTCGCGGCGGAAAAGCGCCTCCAGACCGAGGATTATGGTTCGGGCTTCTTCCGGGTCATGCTCCGCTATGGCTTCATGGAAGAGATCGACGTGCCTGCGGAGTTGCAGAAGCTGGAACGCTGCGGCCCGAAAGCGAAGATGATGGACACCAGCTTCTTCCTCGCGCGCCAGACGTTGATTGCCTCCTCGCGCCCCGGAATGGCGCTGTGGCGTGAACGGTTGTTCGCCTGGATGCTTCGCAATGCCGAAAGCGCGATGGAGTTTTTCAAGCTGCCGACCAACCGGGTCGTCGAATTGGGCAGCCAGGTCGAAATTTAAAGCTGAACCTCGAGCCCTCCGGCTGGTTGGGGGCGCATGGATCAGCTTGCCTCATGGATCGCAACCGCCGCCACCATCATTGCCGCGTGCATGACCGCGTCCAACCTTGGATCACGGATCACCGGCTACGGCTTCATCGTCTTCACGGTCGGATCGCTCGCTTGGCTGGCGACTGGCGCGCTGACCGGCCAGCCGGCGCTTGTCTGGACCAATATCGTCATGACGTTCCTGAACCTGTTCGGCGTCTGGCGCTGGCTGGGACGGCAGGCGCGGGTCGAGGACGGTGCGGCCAAGGCGTCGGAGAAAAGCGAGGCGATGCCGACCGAAACCCTTTTTCCGGCGTCGTCCCTCACGTCCGCGAAGCTGCTGACTGCGGAGGGACAGGAGCTCGGGCGGACGGTCGATGCAATGCTCGGCTGCGGCAGCGGACGGGTTAGCTATCTCGTCATCGCGCGCGGTGGACTGGCCGGGGTGGGGGAGACGTTCCGACGCCTCGACTGGTCCAAGGTGCGCGTTCACGATGGTGCGGTGAAGTTGACCGGGGATCTGGATTTGTCGCGCCTGCCGCAGCTGGAAAAGGATAATTGGCCCGGCCGATGAGCGCATTGATCGTCACGGCCGAGCTCGGGCCAGAAGATTTCGCCTGGCTCGATGGTCAGCGTCGCCGTTATTTTCCGCCTGAGCGCAATCAGCTGAGCGCCCATCTGACAATGTTTCACGCACTCCCGCCATCGGCTGAAACCGAGGCCCGGGGTGTGCTGGCCAGGCTGGCGGCGCAGCCGCGACCGCAAGCGGAGATCGCGGGGCTGATGAACCTGGGGCGGGGCGTGGCCTATCGCGTGGTGTCGACCGAGCTCGATTCCATCCGGGCCGAGATCGCCGAACATTTCCGCGGCAGCCTGACCGCGCAGGACGCGCAGGGCTGGCGACCGCACGTCACGGTCATGAACAAGGCCGCCCCACGCGAGGCCAAGGCATTGCTTGACGAGCTAAGCCCGTCATTCCGGCCAAGGCCCCTCATCATCGCGGGGCTGGCATTGCACCGTTACCTTGGCGGCCCGTGGGACAAACTCGGCAGCTGGAGCTTCCGCGGCTAGCTCAAGTCCCCGACACCCTCGCAGGTCAGCTCGAAGGCTGCCATGCCGGCCTCAAGAACCGAAGCGAGCATCGGCATGTCGAGCAGCTGGTCGACCGCCCCGCCGGCGCGGATCTCATCGTTGGCCTCACTGATCGCTTCGTCCCAGTCGCCGGCATCGTAAGTGCCTTGGCCGACCCAGCAGAAGGCCAGGATTTCGGCCAGCTGATCCTCGCCCAGATCATCGAGCGCGGCGCGCAGTTCTTCCTCCACGCCGTCGTTGATGTCGTCGTCGAGGACCGACAGCGCGCCTTCCTCTTCGTCGTCGACATTGTCGGCGGCCTCACCGCCGTCATAATCGGTCGGCGTCTGGGCTTCATACTCCCGCGCCCGCAAGATGATGCGGCAAAGGGTATCGAGCGAGGTCAGCGGGTCCATTCATTCCTCCTGTTCGTGAATCGTAACACGAAGGAAGGCGAAGCGTTCCGCTGCGTTGACCGGCCCAAAACCCCCGCCTATATGCCCGCCCGCACCCCGATGGGGTCGCCCTTGTACAGCGCGGTCGGCCGAAAGGTCGTCGGCCTTCTTGGGGCGGAGTAGCTCAGCTGGTTAGAGCAGCGGAATCATAATCCGCGTGTCGGGGGTTCAAGTCCCTCCTCCGCTACCATTCTCAAAACCCTCAGAAAAACGCGGTTTTTTCTGGGGTTTTTCTTGCTCAAAATCTGACAAAACGATCGGACTGGAGGGGCGTTTTGGGACTGGAAGTGCTACACTGAGTGCTACATTCGCGACCCCGAAAATGGACTAAATGACGGCTGATACGACACGCGGAATAGGCACCCGCGGGATACTCGATCGACACGCGGAATAGGATTCCGCAAGTCACTGTCCGACACGCAGAATAAAAGTCCGCATGTCGGATGTTATACCGCTATCGATCCACTTACCTGTTCCTATTTCGTTCAAGCTGAGTTACGATTGAATACTCGCGAGGGGAGGGGGCTTGGCCGAGAACACTCAAATCGAATGGACCGACGCGACGTGGAATCCAGTTACGGGTTGCACGAAGATCTCTCGCGGCTGCGACCATTGCTACGCAGAACGCTTTTCAGAGCGGTTCCGCGGGGTGGTTGGGCATCCCTTCGAGCACGGCTTCGACCTTACACTGCGGCCCGAGCGGATACGTCAGCCGTTAGGTTGGCGACGGCCACGGATGATTTTCGTGAACTCGATGAGCGATCTCTTTCACAAGGAGATCCCAACGAGTTTCGTCGATGAAGTGTTCGATACAATGGAGCAGGCCACCTGGCACACCTTCCAGGTGCTCACTAAGCGAAGCTCTTTGATGCGCGACTATCTGCGCACGCGGTATCGCGAACGGAGACCGCCGGCTCACATTTGGTGCGGAGTGACCGTTGAGGACGCACAAAGCCGCAGCCGAATTGACCACCTTCGCGAAGCCACGGCAATGATCCGATTCCTGTCCGTTGAGCCGATGCTAGGCGATATTGGGCCGGTTAATTTGTCAGGCATCGATTGGGTCATTTGCGGCGGGGAATCAGGCCCTCGCGCCAGGCCAATTGATCCTGCTTGGGTTAGATCGTTGAGGGACCAGTGCGTCTCACAAGGGGTCGCATTCTTCTTCAAGCAATGGGGCGGTCACCGTCCAAAGTCTGGAGGCCGCATTTTGGACGGCCGCGAGTGGAACTCCTTCCCACAGGAGGTCTCCGCCTCAGTTGCGTAACAGGTGGTGATATGGATGCATTGAGCGCCCACAGTTGGGACATTGAACCTCATACCGAGGCAAAGCTTGCAATCTTGTCAGCGTATTTGCGCGCTTGGTTTCCAATCTTGAGCCTCGGTGGGTTCCAGCGCGTCATCTACATCGATGGGTTCGATGGACCTGGTCGCTACAATGGCGGCCAAGACGGATCCCCCATCCTCGCACTCAAGGCGCTCGCCTCTCAACGGCTCACGCTAAACTCGGACTTCGAGTTCCATTTTGTGGAGTTGGATCCCAATCGAGCCGCCACTCTGAAGGCCAACATTGAATCATTGCGGGGAGCTGGCGGCGTGCCAGAACGCGCCGAAATTCACATTCACGAAGGGGTGTCGTTCGAGGAAGCATACGAAAGCAAAATTCGATCACGGCTGGCCAAGGCGCATAATGCGCCGGCGTTCGCGCTCATTGACCCCTTCGGCTGGACCGGAATCCCAATGCGCGTCGTGGCCGAACTCATCAACAGGCCGGTGACCGAAGTGCTCGTGAACTTCATGTTCGAGGAAATTAATCGCTTTCTGGCTCACCGAGACCAGCCGCAGAACTTCGATAAGCTCTTCGGCGGTGGCGATTGGAGGAAAGCTTGTGATCTGGCCGGACTGCCTCGCAAGCGCTTTGTCCATGATTACTACCGGGACCAACTTCATACGGTGGGCGGGGCGCGGTTTGTCAGATCCTTCGAGATGAGAAACGCGCGCGGCCTGGTCGATTATTTCCTTTTCTTCGCGACGAAGGGCCCAAAGGGTCTGGCGAAAATGAAGGAGGCTATGTGGAAGGTCGATCCAGAGGGAGGGCTGTCCTTCTCGGACGCGACTAATCCCAATCAAACCACCCTGTTCGCATCAGAGCCTGATCGCGGGTTACTGCGTCGATTGATCGTCCAAAAATTCAAAGGCTCGCGAATATCTATCAGCGAGGTTGAACGATTTGTCATTGAGGAGACGCCGTTCACAGCCTCTCATTATAAAAAGGTTCTCAAGGAACTTGAGACCGATGGAGAGCTGTCGGTTCCGTATCCGCCATCGGGGCGCAAGCAGGGCACCTTCGCCGTCCCGGGCATGACGGTTCTAATAGGATAAGGCGTTGTATCAGGTGGCACGCATGCACGTACGAAAAATAAGTGCTACACTGACTATATTCGACCTATAGAAAACTACATTTTTAATACTTAGGTCGTTACGCACACGGAATCAAAATCCGCTTGTCGGGGGTTCAAGTCCCTCCTCCGCTACCATCATCCACCTTATTGCTCGGGCAGTACCCAGCGGATCCGCCCGGCCAATTCGCCTCGGGTCGGACGCCCGTCACGGTCGAGCGCGGGCCAGGCCCTGACGCGCTTGGCCAGGATCCGGCAGGTTTGCCGATCCAGGGTGGCAGATCCGCTGCTCCGCCGGATCACGCAGCGCGTGACGCGACCGCGGGCGTTGATGGTCAATGCAAAGGCCACCGTGCCCTGCTCGTCGTTGCGGATCGCCTGAACGGGATAATCTTCCGTGCGAAACAGCTGCGGGAGGTCGGCGACCGGCGTCGTTACCGGGGGCCGGACGGGCGCGGTGGAGGTTTCGGCGACGGGTTCGTCGACCTCTTCGGTCCAATCCTGCTGCCATGACCAGAAGGCCACTGCACCGATCAGCGCTGCGGCGATCGGCAGGGCAGCCGAGGAACGGGGCGGCTGCACCGGCGAGCGGGGGTCGGGTCTGGATCTTCGATCCTGCACATGCGGCTCCTTGCACTCATGCAAACGCCCGGGCCTTTCGACCCGGGCGTCCGCGTGACGATTGCTCGTCAGCCCCCTTTGGAGTGTTGCCTGCCCCCTGAAGCGGCCCTGAAGCCCGCCCGAAGCAGCCCTCCCGAACATGACTGGCCTCGAAGCCGGCCATGGTCGCTTGGTGAAAGGAAGGCTAGGGTCACTCTCGCCCTGTTGTCACGCTCAAACGGCAGGGAAGCCACAAATCAGCACTTCCTGTGACGTTCGCGCCACAGCAACGCTCCATTGCCTGTTCATTCAGGCCGCCCTAGAGCGCCGCACCATGCGCCTCTCCCAAGCCTTTCTTCCCGTCCTCAAGGAAAGCCCGTCCGACGCCCAGATCGTCAGTCACAAACTGATGCTGCGCGCGGGTCTGGTTCGCCAGACCGCCGCGGGAATCTACGCGTGGTTGCCGCTGGGCTACCGAGTGCTCCGAAAGATCGAGCAGATCGTACGGGAGGAGCAGGATCGGGCCGGCGCGATCGAGTTGCTGATGCCGACCTTGCAGTCCGCCGACCTGTGGCGCGAGAGTGGCCGGTACGACGCCTATGGCCCGGAGATGCTGCGCATCCGCGACCGGCACGACCGCGAAATGTTGTATGGTCCGACCAACGAAGAACTGATCACCGTTCTGTTCCGGGATGAGGTCCGATCCTATCGCGACTTGCCGCGGACGCTTTACCACATCCAGTGGAAATTCCGGGACGAGGTCCGGCCGCGCTTCGGCGTGATGCGGGGCCGCGAATTCCTGATGAAGGACGCCTACAGCTTCGACCTCGATGAGGCCGGCGCTCGGCTCAGCTATTACCGGCAGATGCTGGCCTATCTGCGGACCTTCCAGCGGATGGGTATCCAGGCGGTGCCGATGCGGGCTGCCAACGGGCCGATCGGCGGCGACCTCAGCCACGAGTTCATCGTGCTTGCGCCGACCGGTGAGAGCGAGGTGTTCTACGATGCCGCCTACGATGGCTTCGACTGGAGCCAGGCCGATCTCCACTATGAGGACGAAGCCGGCCTGCAACAATTGTTCGACCGGGTGAACTCGACCTATGCGGCGACCGACGAGACCCACGACGAAGGCCGCTGGGCCCAGGTTGCGGGCGACCGGCAGCGGACGGGCCGCGGCATCGAGGTTGGTCACATCTTCTACTTCGGCACCAAATACAGCGAGGCGATGGGCCTCAAGGTGTCGGGCTCCGACGGCGGCATGGTGACGCCCCACATGGGTAGCTACGGCGTCGGCGTATCGCGGCTGGTCGGTGCGATCATCGAGGCGAGCCACGACGACGCCGGCATCGTCTGGCCGGAAGAAGTGGCGCCGTGGAAGGTCGGGATCGTGACCATGCGCGGCGACGATCAGGCTTCACAGGAGGCTTCCGAGGACCTCTACAGGCGCCTGACCGACGCCGGCGTCGACACGCTTTTGGACGACCGGGACGAGCGGGGCGGGGCCAAGCTGGCGGGCATGGACCTAATGGGCCTGCCCTGGCAGGTCATCATCGGGCCCCGAGGCCTTGCGAGCGGTGTGGTGGAGCTCAAGAACCGCCGTTCGGGCGAGAAACAGGAACTCAGCATCGACAGCGCGCTGGCGAGGCTCACGGCGTGATCCTCAATCGCTACGAACGCACCATTGCCAAGCGATATCTCCTCCCCGGCAAGGGCGAGGGGTTCATCTTTCTGGTCGCCGCCATCAGCCTGGGCGCGGTGGCGCTGGGCGTGGCCGCCCTGATCATCGTGATGAGTGTCATGAACGGCTTCCGCGCGGAGCTGTTCGACAAGATCGTCGGCCTGAACGGTCACGCGGTGGTCCAGGGCTACGACGGGCGCCTGCCGGATTGGCAGCGGGTCGCCGGCGAAGCGCGCAAGGTGCCGGGGGTAACGTCGGCGCTGCCGCTCATCGAGCAGCCGCTGATGGCGAGCGCCAACGGGCGGGTCGAAGGCGTGCTGGTGCGCGGAATGCGGGTGCAGGACATCCGCTCGACCCCGGTCATCAGCAACAATGTGAAGTCGGGCGATATCCGCTCGCTGACCCCGGGCAGCAACCGGGTGGCGATCGGAACCCGCCTCGCGGAGTCGCTCGGCACCTATCCCGGCGGCGAGATCAGCCTGATCAGTCCGGAAGGCCGGGCCACCCCGGTCGGAACGGTTCCGCGGATCGTCAGCTATACGGTGGCCGCGACGTTCGAGGTCGGCGTCTACGACTACGACAACGCGTTCGTGATCATGCCCATGGAGGACGCCCAGAACCTCCTCATGCTGGGGGACGACGTCGGCATGATCGAAGTCGAGGTCACCGAGCCGGACAAGATTGCCGAGCAGCTGCCCGCGCTCCAACGGATCGTGCAGGGGGCAGGCGCAGTGACGGACTGGAGGTCAATGAACGCGGCGCTGTTCGAGACGCTCGAAGTGGAACGCGTCGCCATGTTCGTGGTGCTGTCGCTGATCATCCTGGTGGCGGTGTTCAACATCTTGTCGTCGCTGATCATGATGGTGCGGGCAAAAACCCGCGACATCGCGATCCTGCGCACCATGGGCGCCAGCCGCCGGGCGATGATGAAGATCTTCGTGACCGTGGGCGTCACCATCGGTTCGCTGGGGGTCATCCTTGGCACCATCCTGGGGTCCATCTTCCTGTTCTTCCGGCAGAGCGTGGTGAATTTCATCCAGCTGGTGACCGGCCAGAACCTGTGGGATCCGTCGGTCCGCTTCCTGTCGGAATTGCCCAGCAAGACCGATCCGGTCGAAGTCGGGGCGATCGTCGTCCTGGCGCTGCTGCTGTCCTTCCTGTCGACGCTCTACCCCGCCTGGAAGGCGGCGAGCACCGATCCCGTTCAGGTATTGCGTTATGAGTGAGCCGGTTCTTGAAACGCGCGGTCTGCAGCGCAGCTTCACGCAGGGCGACGTCACCATCGCGGTGCTGCGCGGGATCGATCTGGCGGTCCAGCCGGGCGAGATCGTCGCGCTTCTTGGTCCCTCAGGGTCAGGCAAATCGACGCTTTTGCAGGCGGTGGGTCTGCTGGAGGGCGGGTTTTCAGGGTCGATCCGGATCACCGGCACGCAGGCCGAGAACCTGGATACGGATGCGCGGACCGAACTTCGGCGGGACGCACTCGGCTTCGTCTATCAGTTCCATCACCTGTTGCCCGACTTCAACGCGACCGAGAACGTCATGCTGCCGCAGCTGATCCGGAATGCCGAGCCGGATGAAGCGAGGAAGCGTGCCGAGCAGTTGCTGACCACCCTTGGCCTCGGCGCGCGGCTCGATCATCGCCCGGCCAAGCTGTCGGGCGGCGAGCAGCAGCGGGTGGCCGTTGCGCGGGCGCTCGCCAACCGCCCGCCACTGGTGCTGGCCGACGAGCCGACCGGCAATCTGGACGAGGCGACGGCCGACGTGGTGCTTGCCGAGTTCCTGGGCCTGGTGCGAGGCGAGGGAAGTGCGGCGCTGGTGGCGACCCACAATGAGCGGCTGGCGGCCAAAATGGACCGGGTCGTACGGCTCCACGAGGGCCTGCTCAGCTGATTGAGACCAAAGCGGCGCCGGAGCGTTGCGCGTCTTATGCCTGATCGTTTCAACGAACCGCCATATGATCCTCGTCTCGATCCCCGCGACCGTCGGTACGACCCGCGCTTCGATCCGCGCGAGGATCCCCGCTTCGAGCGCGACTATGATCCGCGGCAGGATCCGCGATATGATTATCGCGATGCCAATGGCGCTCGTTCCGAACTTCCGCCCGGTTACCGGCGAGGCGATAGCCGGGTCCCACCGCCGGCGCGCAAACCGCGCATCCCGTTGTGGGCGATCCTCGCTGGGCTGGTTGCACTGCTGCTGGTCGGCTTCTTTGCCTATCGCCTGACCCAGGCTGGACCCGGCGAGGACCGCCTCAATGAGAATGCGACGGGAATGGCTGCCGCCGACGCCTCCACCGCAGAAGAGCGGTGCGGCAGTCAACGGACTTATGACCTCGTCAAGCAACAGCTCTTCCGCCAGGCGGCCCAGATCCGCGGTTCCGATCAGGCCGCGTTCGACCGGCTGTCGGCCTATGCCGCGGTAAGGGTGACATCGCCGGTCCTGCGGCGCGAGGACGCAGAATTGGGCACGGTCGTGTGCGGTGGCACCGTCGCGCTCGACCTGCCACCGGGGGTCGGGGTGGTCGGCGGGCGCCGCACCCTGCAGGCTAATGTCGACTATTCGCTTCAGCCGGCGGCAGACGGTAGCGGCGACGTGGTCACCTTGACCGGCGCTGATGCGATCATTGTGCCATTGGCGACGCTTGCCCGAACCGGCAGCCAGCCTGGATTGCCGCAGGCCCAGCCGCAGCCGGGCCAGCCGCAGCCCGAGCCCGTGCAGCCGGGAGCGATCGTGCCGCCGACCCCGGGGCGCGCGTCCAATCCGGCCCCGCCACCCGCAAGCGCGATAGAGCCGGGTCCGACCGCGCCCGCTCCGGTCGAGCAATCCAGCGCCCGGCCCAGCTTTAATTGCGCGCGAGCCCGCACCCGCGGCGAGATCGCGGTCTGCAGCGACAGCGGCTTGGCATCGCTGGACCGGCAGATGGCCGACTTTTTCAATACGACCCGCCGCAGCGCCGATCCGCAGACCCGTGCCTTGCTCGATCGGACCCGGGTCCGCTTCTTGGCTTTCCGTGACCGGTGCAGCACCGATCGCTGCATCGCGGACGCTTATCGTGGGCGGATCACGGAGATCAGGGATATCGCGGATGGCCGCTGGCGGGAGCAATAACCTCGCTTAGCTGGGGATAAGTCGCGCGCTTCAGCTTCCACTCAGGCACCGTGCTCCTATAGTCCGGCCATGGTCTTCGTTCCGCTGCGGGTTTTCTCCTCCTTCACCATGCTGGAAGGAGCGATGGAGCCCAAGGATATCGCCAAGCATGCGCGAAAGCTGGGGCTTCCAGCGGTCGGGCTGACCGACCGCAATGGTCTTTATGCGGCGATGGCTTTCTCCGAATATTGCTCGGCCGAGGGGGTGCAGCCGATCATCGGGGCCACCCTTGGTCTGGCGCGGCCAGCCGACGTTCCCGGCGCGGGCGTGGACTGGATTGTCCTGCTGGCCAAGGACGAGGCCGGTTATGCGAACCTCTGCCGGCTCGTTTCGGCAGCGCATATGGATCGGCCCGACGATCAGCTTCCCCATGTCTCGCTCGCAGCGTTGCAGGAGTTGTCCGACGGCTTGATCGGGTTGACCGCGGGTGGGGAAGGGGGCGTGGTCCGCCTGCTTGCCGATGGTCAGGCGACGGCTGCGCGCGACTATCTGGCGCGGCTGGCGGCCATATTCTCCGATCGGCTCTATGTCGAAGTGTCGCGACGCGGCGATGCGGCCGAGGAGGCGGCGGAAGCGCCTTTGATCGATCTTGCCTATACGCTCGACCTGCCGTTGGTCGCAACCAATCCGGCACTTTATGCCGAACCCTCGTTCCACGCCGCCCATGACGCGCTGCTGTGTATCGCCAACAGCTCGCAGGTCGATAATGCGGATCGGCCGACGTCCAGCCAGGACGCCTGGCTCAAGCCCGCCGCCGAGATGGAACGATTGTTCGCGGACCTTCCAGAAGCGATCGCCAATACGGCAGTGATCGCCCAGCGGTGTGCGGTCGCCGCGCCCAAGCGCAAGCCCATCCTGCCGCGCCTCAGCGACGACGAGGACGAGCAGCTTCGGCGCGACGCGCATGCCGGGCTCGCCGTTCGGCTGGAAGGCCGGAGCGAGGAAGATCAGGCCCGCTATCGCGAGCGGCTCGATTTCGAGATCGACGTGATCGCGCGGATGGGTTTTTCAGGATACTTCCTGATCGTCGCCGACTTCATCAAATGGGCGAAGGCCAACGACATTCCGGTCGGCCCGGGCCGCGGCTCCGGCGCGGGTTCGGCAGTCGCCTGGGCGCTGACCATTACCGATCTCGACCCGATCGAGCTCAACCTGCTGTTCGAGCGCTTCCTCAATCCGGAACGCGTGTCGATGCCCGACTTCGACATCGACTTTTGCGAAACGCACCGGGACAAGGTCATCGCTTACGTCCAGCGCAAATATGGCCGCGATCGGGTGGCGCAGATCATCACGTTCGGGCGGTTGAAGGCGCGCGCGGTTCTGAAGGACACCGGCCGCGTGCTGCAGATGAGCTATGGCCATGTCGATCGCCTGGCCAAGCTGGTTCCCAGCCACCCCACCGACCCGTGGACACTCGACCGCGCGCTTGGTCGCCGCAAGGACAAGCCGAACGATCTGGTTCCGGAGCTGGTCACGGAAATCCGGGACGACGCCACGGTGAAGCGGCTGTTCGAATTGGCAATGAAGCTGGAGGGCTTGCCGCGGCACGCCTCGACGCACGCGGCAGGCGTGGTGATCGGGGATCGCCCCCTGCAGGAGCTGGTGCCTTTGCACCGCGACCCGCGCTCCGACATGCCGGTCACGCAATTCGACATGAAGCATGTCGAAGCGGCGGGGCTGGTGAAGTTCGACTTCCTCGGGCTGAAGACGCTGTCGGTCCTGAAAGAAGGGCAGCGGCTACTCCGCCAGCGTGGGGTCGACGTCGAGTACGACCGGCTGACCTGGGACGATCCTGAAGTCTACAAGCTGCTCCAGCGGGGCGACACCGTCGGCGTGTTCCAGCTGGAATCCGAAGGCATGCGGCGGACGCTGGCGGCGGTCAGACCTACCAGCTTCGGTGACATCATCGCGCTGGTCTCGCTGTACCGTCCGGGTCCGATGGATAACATCCCCTTGTTCGGCGACCGCAAGAATGGCCGAGCCAAGATCGAATATCCCCATCCGCTGCTCGAAGGCGTGCTGAGCGAGACTTACGGCATCTTCGTTTATCAGGAACAGGTCATGCAGGCCGCGCAGGTGCTGGCCGGCTACAGCCTGGGCGAAGCAGATCTTCTGCGCCGCGCAATGGGTAAGAAGATCCAGGCCGAGATGGACGCGCAGCGTGCACGCTTCGTCGAAGGCTGCGGGGCGCACGACATCACGCCGGCCAAGGGCAATGAATTGTTCGACTTGATCGACAAGTTTGCCGGCTATGGCTTCAATAAGTCGCACGCGGCCGCCTATGCGCTGGTCGCTTACCATACCGCCTGGTTGAAGGCGCATCACCCGGCCGAATTCTTCGCCGCTTCGATGAGCTACGACATTCACCAGACGGACAAGCTTTGCCTGTTCGTGGACGACCTCCGCCGGCTGGGCCTGGAACTGTTGCCGCCCGATGTGAACGCCAGTCGAGCGGACTTCAATGTCGAGGGCGGGGCCGTCCGCTATGCGCTTGGAGCTCTCAAGGGCGTCGGCGAAAAGGCGATGGCCGACCTGGTGGCCGAGCGCGAGGGAACTGGCCCGTTCAAGAGTTTGGACGATTTTGCCGAGCGCATCGATCCACGTCTGCTCAACCGCCGGCAACTCGAAAGCCTTGCGGCAGCGGGGGCGTTCGATCGTCTCAATCCGGATCGTGCGACCGTACACGCGGGGGTCGAGACGATCTTGGCGCACGCCGCGTCCGCCCATGAGCAGCGGTCGAGCGGGCAGGGAGGCCTGTTCGGCGGCGCGGGGGAAAGCGAGGTTGCCCCCATTCGACTGCCCAGGGACGCGCGCTGGACCCTGGCCGAACGGATGGCGGCCGAGCGGGATGCCTTTGGCTTTTACTTCTCGGCCCATCCGGTGGACCACCATCGCCACCTGCTTGCTGCCCATAAGGTGCGATGCTTCAGCGAACTTGGGTCCGTGCCCTTGCCTGCCGACGGCGCGCGGGCCGGAGCAACGATGGCCGGGCTGATCGAAGAAGCCCGCTGGCGCACGTCGCAGCGCGGACGGCGCTTCCTGATGGCCCGCCTGTCCGATGCATCCGGTCAGTTTGACGCGACCGTATTCGACGACGATGCAGCGGCTGCGGTCGAGGCTGCCGCAAAGCAGGGTCAATGCGGCTTGTTGACGGTCGAACTCGACCGCAAGCCCGGCGAGGAACAGCCGCGGGTGACGATCCGCAAGTTCCAGGCCCTCGACGATCTCGCCAAGCGCAGCCGGCTCGAGTTGTTGATCCGAAGTGCGGACCCGGCCAGCGCCACGGCGATCGGGGCGGAGTTGGCTCGGGCGGAAGGTGGCGGCACAGGGATGGTGCGGCTGATCGCGCTGCTGGCTGACGGACGTGAAGCCATGCTGTTGCTCGGCAAGAATTATCTGCTCGACGCCGAACTCGTAGCCCGGTTGGAGCGGATCACCGGCGAAGGCAGCGTTACGCTCAGTGCGGCCGAGCCGCTGCGGCTGGTCGGATAAGGAAGGGCGAAACGAGCAGCGCCCGTTTCGCCCGTCCTCAACTTATGAAAACGCATAACCCTTTCAGAGGGTTACAGCATTTTCATGCCTTCCTTGTTCATCAGCGCGGTGATCTTCTTGTCCTGTTCCTCGCTCAGCGCCTGCTTGAAGCGCGGGAAGACCTGTTCTTCCTCCATCCGGGCGTGTTCCTCGACAAGGTCACGGAATTCGCGAACCCGGCCAAGGAATTCCGGGGAATCCTTGGGCATGTTTTCAAGTTCATAGAGGAAGGTCTTCACATAGCCATGCTCATGTTCGAGGTGGTCGGCGTCGACCGTCTCATTCGCCTGGCGCAAGGCCGGATAGACGACCTGCTCTTCCTGATGCGCATGCTTGTTCAGTGCGTAGTGGATGGTCTTGACCAGCGAGGCGCGCTTGGCCGTTTCGTCGTCGTCCGTTTCCAGCAGCAGATCGAACTTGGCCAACGTCGCCTTGTGTTCGAGCTTCAGGATTTCATCCCACTCGTTGCCCGCCATCATCGACTCAGACGTCTGCTGCAGGAACTTGCGAGCCCAATTTGCGCCGATCCCGATCACCGCGCCGGCGGCGAGCGCACCAAGCAGTGGAGCGGCACCGCTGTTACCATTGCCGAAATTGAAGGCGCTACGATCGGTTGAGCGATTGCCGCTTTTGCGGTCACGACGATTGTCGGACGCGTGGGTCCGATCGCGGGTTCCGTTACGCGTAGCCATACCAATTCTCCTTGAGGAAACTTCGACTGCTCAACCGACGGGTCGGCGGGCGCGTTCCTCTTGCGAGTTGTTTGCAGCTACGCCGCGTTGAGCTCGGGATCGACCGGCGACTGAGTTTCTTCCGGAGCGGGGGCGGGGACGGGGGCGGACTCGGCATCCGCTTCAGGCGTTGCCGTCTCGTCAACCGCGCGCTCCGGGAGGGCCTGGTCGAGCTCTCCGGCCGGCTGCTCCTGCGGCAGATCGCGGATGACCTCCTCGACCGGAGGAAGCGGCCGGTCGCTTTCATATTCCTCGCCGGGCACGGTCGCTCGGCGGCGGCTTGGCGGCGGGGCCCGGTCGGCGGGGGCTTCCGCGCCGCGATACACGCAAGCATCGAGCCCGTCGCGCCCGACCACGCCGATCCGCGCAGCGATGGTGTTGCCGTAACGGCGGGTGAAGCCCTGCGGCGCGATGGCTCCGCGTTCCTTGGGCAAGGGGAGCACCGCCGCGATCCGCGCCGCCTCCTGCCTGGTCAAGGCGCTGGCGTCATGACCGTAATAGCGCTGGGCACCCGCGTTCACGCCATAGGTGCCGATCCCGGTCTCGGCGACGTTGAGGTAGACCTCCATGATCCGCCGCTTGCCCCAGATTTGTTCGATCAGGAAGGTGAACCAGGCTTCGACCCCCTTGCGGGCGTAGCCACCGCCCTGCCACAGAAAGACGTTCTTGGCGGTCTGCTGGCTGATCGTCGATCCGCCGCGGATGCGTCCGCCTGATGCATTGCGCTGCATCGCGTCTTCGATCGCCTCGAAGTCGAAGCCGGAATGCTGGCAGAACTTGCTGTCTTCCGCAGCGATCGATGCGCGCACCATGTCGCGGTCAATCCGATCGAGACCCATCCACTCCCGTTCGGCGCCCCGACCAGCCACCAAGTCGCTTACCATCGTTGCGGTGATCGGCGGGTTGATGAAGCGATAGGCGACCACCCAAAGGACCGACAGCAGGAGCAGCGCGACGATCAGCTTGAGGAGGAATAGGAAAATACGCGCCGGAAGCGACCGGCGACTGGAACGCTTGTAGCGGGGAATGGCGGGGGAGGAGCGGCGAGCCATTCCGACCGGCTAGCGAGCAGGTGGCGGCATGTCGAGCGTGCGTACTCAGCCCCCGTGGGTGCGCAACGATTTCACCCGGCGGTCGTAGTTATCGGCCATGTTCCGCAACACCTCGGACGCTTGCTTGTCGGAGATGCCACGCGCCAACCGGCGACACTGCTCGGCCTTGCCGGATAGCGCACTGATTTCCTGATTGGGCATGCGCTGGTCCTGAGATGGATAATGGGTCGCCACGTCAAACACCCAATGCATATTCACGTGTCGGGTTCCCGACTCTGCGTGAAGAGCCGGGAACTTGTGACGCAGCGGCAACAGTTCGCTTACAGCGCAACTTCCGCCTGGTTCTCGCGCTGGTGATCCTTACCCGGATCGCGACCGAGCATCGTCAGGGCAGCCGCGAACAGGGTGGCCCCGGCCTCCGCCTTCCAGATGTCGGCGCGCGAGGTGTCGAACCGCACGAGCTGCAGGTCGGGATCGTCCTTTCCGTCCTTGTACCAGCTGGCAATGATCGGATTCCACAATTTCTCCACCATGGCCCGGTCGTCGACGGGCTCCAGCGTGCCATGGATGTGGGCGAACAGGTCGTGGCCCTTGGACGCATAAGTGGCGACCGCACGCTTGCTTTCGGACAGGCCCTGAACAAGCGCCTCGGACTTGGCGCCGAAGAAATAGATCGTGCCGCCGTCCTTCTTGTCGTCACCGTCGGCGTAGTCGATCTGCGCGGTCCAGGGGCGGGTGCGGCTGTCCTCGACGCCCTGCAGGCCGATCATCACGAAGGGGGAGCTTGCCAGCTCCTTCCAGAACAGTTCCTTCAGTTCCTGCGCGCGTTCGGCGTCGGCCATGACATTCTCCAGTCAGTTGTTTGGCCAACCGAACGGGACAGGCGCGGCGAGGTTCCCTAGCGCAGCCGACGTACCAGCTGCTTGCCGTCCGCGGTCGCCTTGACGTCGAAATTTGGCAGTGACCGGACGAGGTCGCCAAGCCGCGAAAAGCCGTAATTCCGGGCGGCAAATGAGGAGACCGCCTTGGCCCGCTGCCCCATTTCGGACATGGAGGCGTAGCCGTCCTCGTCGCGCTTGCTGGCCTTCCACGCGTCGCCCAGCACCTTGATCAGATCTTCGTCGACGTCGGTCGCCTGAGTGTCTCCATTCTCGGGTCGGGTAAGGGCGGCAACGTCATAGAAACGGGTGCAGCTGTTCTGGAAGCTGATCGGTGTCTTGGACGTCCCGAAACCATAAACGGGCAGCCCGTCTTCTCGAATGCGTTGCGCCAGCGGCAGGAAGTCGCTGTCGGACGACATGATGCCGAACCCGTCGACATGGCCACGAAACAGCAGGTCCATGGCGTCAATCGTCATTCGCATGTCGGTCGCCGATTTGCCCTTCACGACGTCGAATTGCTGCATTGGGACGATCGAGTGGGCGTTGCTAAGCGTTCCCCAGCCTTTCAGCGCCGGTTTTTGCCAATTGCCGTACGCCCGCCGGATGTTGATCGTGCCAAGCTCCCCAAGCACCAGCAGCACTTCGTCCAGATGATCGGGCGACGCATTGTCCGCATCGATCAGCAAGGCGATGTTCGGCTCGGCGCTCACAGGACTTCCGCCGGTTCGGCGATCTCGTGGAAGGTGCCGGCCGCTTCATCGAGCTCCCACAACTTGCCGCCGGCAATCGCAAAGTGGCAGCCGTGCAGCTTCAGCTGGCCCGCCGCCTCGCGCTCGGCGACGAACGGGAAGGTGCGCAGGTTGGCAAGGCTGGTCTTGATGCCTTCCAGCTCCAGGGCGTGTTGCGGATCGGCGCTGTTGCTGGCCCGCACCCGCTCAAGCGCGGGATCGAGGAGGCCGATCCAGCGGTCGATAAAGATACGGTCGGGCTCGCCATGGCCTCCGAGCGCGGCCGCGACGCCGCCACAGGAGCCGTGCCCCATCACCACGATGTGTCGGACATTCAATTTCGCGACCGCGAATTCCAGGGCGGAACTGACGCCATGAAGCCCGCCGCCCTGCTCGTAGGGTGGCACGAGGTTGGCGACATTGCGCAAGATGAACGCCTGCCCCGGCTCGGTGTCGAAAATCGTCGCTGGGTCGACCCGACTGTCGCAGCAGCCGATGATCATTACCGGCGGGGCCTGGCCCGTGGCGAGCTTTTCCCAGCGGCGACGCTCGGTCTCGTAGCGGTCGGAACGAAACCGGTGGTAACCCTCAAGCAGGGCGCGGAATTCAGGCACTAGAAACGATCTCCACGAACGACTTCGACATCGGTGACGGTCAGCAACAACCGGTAGTCGGTCAGCAAAGGCGCGATGGCGTCGACCAGTTCCGCCGAATGCTCGGCCGATGCGATCGCCATGACGAGCTGCTTGGTCGCGGCCCCGGTCAATTCTTCTTCGGTCCATTGCCCGGTGCGTCCGCTACCCGACAGGGCGGGCAGAACCGTGTGGCCGCTGATGCCGGCCTGCGTCAGTGCCGCCACGATGCGCGGCACCAGCGGGCCATCCGCCAATATCTCGATCTTCTTGCGGGTCACGGTCTGCATCGATGGTCACCCCATGAACCTGGCGAGTGCGGCGAACAGAGGAATGCCCGCCACGATGTTGAACGGGAAGGTGATTCCAAGGCTCATCGACAGATAGATGCCCGGATCGGCTTCCGGCAAGGCAAGCCGCATGGCCGCAGGAACGGCGATGTAGGAGGCACTTGCGGCGAGAATTCCAAGCGTGGCCGCCGTCGCGACGTCTAATCCGAGCAGGGTAGCTGCCGTCACTCCGACCACTCCGTTGATCAACGGCAGGAACAGGGCAAGCCCCGCGAGGCGGGCGGTCAACGCCCTGGTGCCGATCAGGCGGCGAGCCGCGATCAGGCCCATGTCCAGCAGGAACAGGCACAGGATCCCGCGGTAGCCGACCTCGAACACCGGTGCGACGGGTGCAAAGCCGCTACGGCCGGCGATCGCCCCAATGATGAAGCTCCCCACCAGCAACACGACCGACCCGTTGAGGAACACTTCATGGAGCAGCCCGCTGCCCGTACCGGCGACGGGTTGGCGATTGTACGTTCGACGGGCGAGCATCAGTCCGGTGATGATGGCCGGGGTCTCCATCAGCGCCAGGACCGCCGCCATGTAACCCGGCACGGTGAGGCCCGCTCCCTTGAGCAACTCTACCGCAGTCACGAATGTCACCAGGCTGACCGAGCCATAGTGCGCCGCAACCGCGCCCGCGTTGGTCCCGTCGAGCCGGCCGAGGCTGCGGAGCAGGAAGAAGGCGGGGAGGGGGAGGAGAAAGGACAGCACCACTCCGGCCAGCGCGCTGAGACCCAGGTCGGCGGTGTAACCGCTCTCCGCAACCGATACGCCCCCTTTGAGGCCGATGGCAGCCATTAGGTAAATCGCCATGCCCTTGGCGATGGCTTCCGGGATGGAAAGGTCGGAGCGGGCAAAGCCGGCCGCCATGCCCAGCACGAAAAATAGGATGATCGGCGAAGTGAGCGTGTCTGCGATCATTCATGCCCCCGTTCCAGTCCGGCTAAAGCCCGGCTCCCGGCTTGGCAATCCGATTTGCTGAACCGGAGACAACGAAATTGCGCTGACGGAACGATCCGTCGGTTCGCGCGTCGGACCAGACGGAGTAGGGTGGCAAGTGGAGGAGATGGTAATGAATAAGGCTTTGCTTACGGCGGCACTCGTGGCCGGCGTGTCGGTCAGCGGTTGCGCGACCAGTCGCTATGGCGACCCTTACTATAATGGCGGGCAGACGCAGGCTGGCCGGGCAGCGACGGGCGCGGCGGTCGGCGCATTGGGCGGCGCAGCTGTCGGCGCGATCGTGCCGGGCGTGTCGCCGGTCACGGGCGCGATCGCCGGAGGCATCGCCGGTGCGGTCCTCGGCGCGGTGATCAACAACCGCCAATATTATCGCGATACACGCGGCTATTGCTATTACGTCGATGGAAACGGCCGTCCGATCTACGACTATAACGTTCGCTGCTAGTCCAGCATAAGGGTGGGGGTGGCATCGGCCGCCCCCACTCGCTATCTGCGCGGGCATGAACGCCCCCGTCAGCGTCCCCAAACCGCCACGCGCTCGCAAGCCCGACTGGATTCGGGTCAAGGCGCCGACCAGTCACGGCTACGCGGAAACCCGCAAGCTGATGCGCTCCCTGAACCTCGCCACCGTTTGCGAGGAGGCGGCCTGTCCCAATATCGGTGAGTGCTGGACCAAAAAACACGCGACCGTGATGATCCTGGGTGACACCTGCACCCGGGCCTGCGCCTTCTGCAACGTGAAGACCGGCATGCCGCGCGCGGTGGATGTGCTGGAGCCAGAGCATGTCGCCACCGCTGCGGCCGAGCTGGGGCTGGAGCATATTGTCGTCACTTCGGTCGACCGCGACGATCTTCCGGACGGCGGGGCGTCTCAGTTCGTGAAGGTGATCCAGGCGCTGCGCCGGTTGACCCCCAAGACCACGATCGAGATTCTCACTCCCGACTTTCGAAACAAGTCGGAAGCGGCCGTAAGCGCCATCGTCGAGGCCGGGCCGGACGTCTATAATCACAATCTGGAGACCGTGCCGCGGCTCTATCCGACGATCCGCCCGGGTGCGCGCTATTATGCTTCGCTGCGCCTGTTGGAGAGCGTCAAGCGGCAGGCACCGCATATCTTTACCAAGTCGGGCGTCATGGTCGGCCTGGGTGAGCAGCGACTGGAAGTGCACCAGGTGATGGACGACATGCGCTCGGCCGGGATCGATTTTCTGACCATGGGCCAGTACCTTCAGCCGACCCCGCGCCATGCGACGGTTGAGGAGTTCGTCACCCCCGATGCGTTCAAGGCGTATGCCGCGATCGCCCGAGCGAAGGGCTTCCTGCTCGTCGCAGCGTCTCCGCTGACCCGGTCGAGCTATCACGCGGGGGACGATTTCAAGAAGATGCAGACGGCCCGCGCGGAGCAGTTGGCGAAGGCGGCTCGTTAATCCGATCCATGCCGCGTCACTCCGAAACCAAGCATCTTCCCTATACGCCCGACCAGCTGTTCGAGCTGGTCGCGGACGTGAAGCGCTATGACGAATTCCTGCCGTGGGTCACGGCCGTCCGGATCCGTTCCTCTTCGGAGGAGATGCTGGTGGCGGACCTTATCGTCGGCTTCAATGCCTTCAAGGAGCGGTTCACCAGCCGGGTCAGCAAGGAGCGGCCGGGGCGAATCGTCGTCGACTATATCGAAGGACCATTGAAATATCTTCATAACGAGTGGCAGTTCGAACCCGCGCCGGACGGAGGGACGAACCTGCACTTCTCGGTCGACTTCGCCTTCAAGTCGCGCATCTTCGAAACGCTGGCCGGGGCGATGTTTGATCGCGCCCTGCGCAAGATGATCGGCGCGTTCGAGGCCAGGGCAGCAAAGCTCTACGGAGTGCCGGCTTCGGCTTGAGGCAGCAGCAGATCCAACGCACACAGGGCCGCTTCCAGCCGGATGCCCGCGCGGCCCGCGTCGGCATCGAACTGCTTGCTGTCGGCTACGACCTGGTCGGGGTCTTCGTCTCGCTCGGCGCGCGCGAAAACGACCGTTCCAACCGGTTTAGTCGCCGATCCGCCGCCCGGGCCGGCGATGCCGGTGATCGCTACTGCAACATCGGCGCCTGACGCCTCCAGCGCGCCCTTGGCCATTGCCCATGCGGTCGCGACGCTGACCGCGCCGAAGGTCCCGACGACGTCCTGGTTCACTCGCAACGCGGTCATCTTCGCCTCGTTGGAATAGGTGACATAGCCGGCCAGAAACACGTCGGAAGAACCTGCAATCTCCGTCAGTGCGGCGCTGACGAGGCCGCCCGTACAGCTTTCCGCCACCGCCACGGTCCGCCCTGCAGCGCGATTGGCCTCAATTACCTGGCGGGCTTTGTCGACAAGCACTTCGGGCAGAAGATTTTCCATCAATCTTGCTCCATGCGGATCGTTGCGACCGCTTGCGCGGCAATGCCTTCCCCGCGACCGGTGAACCCCAAACGCTCGGTGGTGGTCGCCTTGATGCTCACCTGACCAGGCGAGAGTTCCAGGATCTCCGCAACCCGCGCCTGCATCGCGGTCCGGTGCGGCCCGACCTTCGGCGCTTCGCAGATCACCGTGCAGTCGACGTGGTCGATAACGCCGCCTGACTCACGGATAAGGCGCGCGGCGTGGGTAAGGAAGATGTCGGAATTGGCGCCTTTCCACTGCGGGTCGGAAGGCGGGAAGTGCTGGCCGATATCGCCGAGGCCGGCCGCCCCCAGCAGCGCGTCGGTGATCGCGTGTAGCACCACGTCCGCATCGCTGTGGCCGGCGAGCCCCTGCGGATGATCGATGCTGATCCCGCCCATCACGAGCGGTCCGGGCCCCTCGAAAGCATGGACGTCGAAGCCCATGCCGGTCCGACTGACAAGCTTCGATCCGAGCAACATTTCCATTCGTTTCCAATCGTCTTCGCCGGTGATCTTCGACAATAGCTCAGATCCCGGAACCGTCGCGACCTTCAGCCCGGCAGATTGCATCACGGACGATTCATCGGTCGCCAGGCGGCTGCCGGCCTCGTCCAGCGCGAATAAGAGGTCTTCGACATGAAAAGCCTGTGGCGTCTGCACGCGCAGCAGGTTGGCGCGGTCCACCAGCCCGCGCAGCTCGCGGTCTCCAGTGGCGAGAGTGTCCGCGACCGGCAGCACAGGCACCGCGCCATCGGCATCTCCCAGGGCGTCGAGCAACGCATCGATCACGACCGGCGGGCAGAAGGGGCGGGCGGCATCGTGGATGAGCACGATGCCCTCTGGTACCGCCGCCAGCCCGTTGCAAACGCTTTCCGCCCGCTCGGCGCCGCCGGTGATCGGCAGCCCCACGTCCAGGCCCATCAGCGCACTGCGGGCGAGTTCTTCCTGGCCGGCGCCGATCACGACGCGCACCGCGTCGATCCGCGGATGACCGATCAACGCCTCCACGGCCCGTCTCAGCACCGGCTTGCCGCCGAGCGAGCGATATTGCTTGGGCACGCCGCCGCCCAGGCGCTGGCCGCTGCCGGCGGCGACAATAAGGGCGGTGACCGTCATGGCCGCGCGCCTTGCCCCTGATCGCCCACTTCTGTAAAGGCACGCGCACTCCCATGACCTCGTACAAGCCCATCACGATCGGTCCGGTCCGCATCGACGCGCCCGTTATCCTGGCGCCGATGACCGGCGTCACCGACTTGCCCTTCCGGCGCGTCGTCAAGCGCTACGGCGCCGGGCTGACGGTGAGCGAGATGATCGCCAGCCAGGCCATGATCCGGGAAACGCGCCAAAGCCTTCAGAAGGCGGCGTGGGACCCGGCGGAGGAACCGGTGAGCCTGCAATTGGCCGGCTGCACCCCGCTGGAAATGGCCGAAGCCGCCAAACTGAACGAGCAGCGCGGCGCCGCCATCATCGACATCAACATGGGCTGCCCCGTGAAGAAGGTCGTCAACGGAGATGCCGGGTCGGCCCTTATGCGCGATCTCCCGCTGGCAGCCTCGATCATCGAGGCGACGGTAAAGGCGGTGTCGGTCCCGGTAACCGTGAAGATGCGGATGGGCTGGGACCACGCCAGCCTCAACGCGCCCGAGCTTGCCCGCATCGCCGAGGACCTGGGCGCTCGGATGATCACCGTCCACGGCCGCACCCGCAACCAGATGTACAAGGGCTCGGCCGACTGGAGCTTCGTCGCCCGGGTGAAGGAAGCCGTCAGCCTGCCGGTGATCGTCAACGGCGACATCTGCAGTCAGGAGGATGCGCGCGAAGCACTTCGCCAATCGGGCGCGGACGGCGTGATGGTCGGCCGCGGCGCCTATGGGAAGCCATGGCTGCTGGGCCAGATCATGGCCGATCTTGCCGGCGGCGCCAGGCCGGATCCCAGCATGGACGAGCAATTGTCCGTGATCCTCGAGCAATATGACGCCATGCAATCGCTCTACGGCACCCAGACCGGCGTGAACCTCGCCCGCAAGCACATCGGCTGGTACACCAAGGGCCTGACCGGCTCGGCCGAATTCCGCAATCGGGTCAATACGCAGGACGATCCCAAGGTGGTCACTGCCATGCTGCGGGAATTCTACGCGCCGTGGCTGAGCGCCGTCGCGGCGTAAAAAGTTAAGACTAGCCGCAACAACTGTGTTCTTCGTGCAACGGAGCCGTGCTACGGCTTTTCCTGATGGACGCCCGCGCCTCCGGTTCGAACCTGCCTGACCAGCCGCCCAGCCTGCGCCGCTGGCTTGCGGCGGAGCGGGCGAACGGGCGGTTTTACCGGGTCGCAGAGCTGGTCACCGCCGGCATCCTGATCGTCATGCTGATCAGCAGTTTCTCGGTGCTCAAGGGCGGCGATCCCAGCTCGATGCTGTCGCCGCCGCTGATTGCGCTGCTGCTGGTTGCGAATCTCATTCCCGCCATCGTGCTGATGGTTCTGGTCAGCCGTCGGCTGGCGATGAAGCGGGCGGAGGAGGGCGGGCTTGGCACGGGGATGCTGCACACCAGGCTGGTGGCGCTATTCTCAGTCATCGCGGCGGTGCCGACCGTCCTGGTCGCGATCTTTGCGTCCTTCCTGTTCCAGTCGGCGCTCAGCTTCTGGTTCTCGGACAAGGCGCGGGGAATGCTGGAAAACAGCGTTCAGCTGGCGCAGAGTACTTACCAGCAAGAAGCTCGACGCGTCCAAGGTGAAACATTGGCGATGAGCCAGGACGTCGCGGGATATCTGCAGCAGATCCCGATCAGCGATCCACGGTTCGTCGATGCGTTTGGCCGGGTGCAGGTCTATCAGCGGGAATTGTCTGAAGCGATCATCTTTCGCGTAGGCGAAGACGGGAACATCCTCACCGAAGTGCTGGTCAATCCCTACGAGCGGGACCTTGCGCGCGTAATCACACCAGACAAAATCAAGCTGCTCAATCAATCCAACCAGGTGGTCGAAGTCAGCTCGAACGATCGAGTGGGTGCGCTGACCAGGCTGGATTATGGCCCCGCGACCTACATTTATGCTGCGCGCGTGTTTGATCCTGAATTCCGGCAGCAGATGTCCCGCGCCGGAGACGTGTTGAGCGACTATCAGGACCTGATCGAGCGCAGCCGGCTCAACCAACTTCGCTTCAATGCCGCCCTGCTCCTTGGCGCGCTGATCATCGTCGGACTGGCGATCTTCGTCGCACTGCGCCTGGCCGACCGCCTCGTCCGTCCGGTCGGCGAACTGGTGAATGCCGCTGGCCGCGTGGAGGAGGGCGACTTCACCACCCGGGTGCCGATTACAAAGTCGGACGACGAGATCGGCGTGCTCGCCGCCGCGTTCAACCGCATGACGGGCCGGCTCGAGGAACAGACCGGGGCCTTGCGCGCAGCCAATACGCAGCTCGACACCCGCCGCGCATTCATTGAGGCCGTGCTGGGCAGCGTCACGGCCGGAGTGCTGGCGTTGGACCTCGACCGGCGGGTCTTGCTGATCAATCGTTCAGCCAGCACCTTGCTGCAGCACGATGGGGAAAGCGCCGAAGGTCGCTGCTTGCTCGACCTGTCACCGGAGCTCGAAGAGTTCCTGCTCGGCGAAAAGCGCGAGGCCGACGTGCTGGTGCAGTCCGAACATGGGCAGCGCACCCTGGCGGTCAAGCGAGTGCGATACTCGGACGGTTATGTGCTGACCTTCGACGATATCACGGACCAGCTGGCCGACCAGCGCCGTGCAGCCTGGTCGGACATCGCGCGCCGCATCGCGCATGAGATCAAAAACCCGCTGACCCCCATTCAGCTCGCCGCCGAACGACTTCAGCGCCGCTACGGCAAGGAAGTGCAAAGCGATCCGGAGACCTTCGGCCGCCTGACCGAAACCATTGTCCGCCAGGTTGGCGACCTGCGCCGGATGGTCGATGAATTCTCCAACTTCGCACGCATGCCCAAGCCGGTCTTCCGCGAGGAGAATGTGCACGACATCGCAAGGACCTCCCTGTTCCTGCACGAGGTGGCCCATCCGGGAGTCAGCTTCAGTCTCGATCCACCGACCGGTGACATCCGGATGATTTGCGACCGGCGGCAGCTGTCCCAGGCGCTGACGAACGTGGTCAAGAACGCGGTCGAAGCGATCGAGGCGCGGCGCAATCGCGGCGAGCATAATTTTGAAGGGGACCGGGTCGGGCTCGCCCTCCGCGATAGCGAGACGCAGCTGGTAATCGACGTCACCGACACCGGCATTGGCCTGCCGGAGGAGCGGGACCGGCTGACCGAGCCTTATATGACCACCCGGGTGCGGGGGACTGGGCTGGGCCTCGCGATCGTCAAGAAGATCGTCGAGGAGCATGGCGGCGAGATCGCTTTTCTCGATCGGTCCGGTGGGGGCACTCATGTGCGGATCGCGTTCGACAAGAGCCGCCTCGCCACCCTGGCGGCGAGCATGGAGCAGGAGGAGGGAGCCGGCGATGAACTCACCGTGCTTCCGAAGCGCCCGGATGATTCCGAACATGCCTGACCTGATGAAACAAGGAGCCTGATCGAATGGCATTGGAAGTGCTGGTCGTCGACGACGAAGCCGACATCCGCGAGCTGGTCGCTGGCGTGCTGGAGGATGAAGGCTATGCCGTTCGCGCAGCCGGCAACAGCACCGACGCGCTGGAAGCGATCGAGGAGCGGCGGCCTAGCCTGGTCCTGCTCGACGTATGGCTGCAGGGCTCCCGCCTCGACGGTCTGCAACTGCTGGAGGAGGTCAAGCGGCGGGATCCGACGCTGCCGGTGCTCATGATCTCGGGCCATGGGAATCTCGACACTGCGGTCGCGGCGATTCGCGAGGGCGCCATCGACTTCATCGAAAAGCCGTTTCAGGCCGAACGGCTGTTGCATCTCGTCGGCCGCTCGACCGAAACCGATCGGCTGCGTCGGGAAAACGCAACCCTGCGGGAGCGGGCAGGGCACGACGAACAGCTGAACGGGTCTTCCGTCGCCATCAACACGGTGCGGGCCACGCTTAAGCGGGTCGCGCCGACCGGGAGTCGCGTCCTGATCACCGGGCCGGCGGGGGTGGGCAAGGAGATTGCCGCCCGCACCATCCATGGCTGGAGCACCCGCGCTTCCGGTCCCTTCATCGTCGTCTCTGCCGCCATGATGGAGCCGGAGCGGGTCGAAGAAGAATTGTTCGGCAGCGAGACGGATGGGGTCGCCCGGCCCGGCCTACTGGAACAAGCCCATGGAGGTACGCTCTTTCTCGATGAAATCGCGGACATGCCGCTCACGACGCAGGGCAAGATCCTGCGGGTGCTCACCGACCAGAGCTTCACGCGGGTCGGCGGCGCCCGTCCGGTCAAGGTCGATGTTCGGGTCCTGTCCGCCACCGCTCGGAACCTCAGCGAGGAAATTGCCAACGGGCGCTTCCGCGAAGACCTGTTCTACCGCCTGAACGTGGTTCCGGTCCGCATTCCGCCGTTGCGGGAGCGGCGGGAGGACATTCCGGAGATCGCCAACCATTTCCTCGCCCGCTTTGCCGCGGAACGGCGAGTGCCCGCACCCGGCCTGTCCGACGAGGCGCTGGCCGCGCTGCAGGCACACGACTGGCCCGGGAACGTCCGTCAACTGCGCAACATCATGGAACGGACGATGATCCTTGCTCCGACCGAGCGGCTTGCCCGCATCGAGGTCGATCTGTTGCCGCCGGAGGTGCTCGACAGCGGCGGGTCGAGCGGGATCAACAACACGACCCTTTCGATCATGGGCTCACCGTTGCGGGAAGCGCGGGAAAGTTTCGAGCGCGAATACCTTCGGGTGCAGATCCGCCGTTTCTCGGGCAACATCTCGCGCACCGCTTCGTTTATCGGGATGGAACGATCGGCGCTGCATCGGAAGCTCAAGGCGCTCGGCCTTGGGGAAAAGGGTCCGGCCGGCGACGAATGATAAAAAGAAGGCACGACAAGATTGCCCGATAAAACACTGAGTTTGCAGGATCATTTCTTAAACAGCCTCCGTCGCTCTCGCACTCCGGTGACCATTTTTCTGGTCAAGGGCGTGAAGCTTCAGGGCGTGATCACATGGTTCGATGCCTTTTCGCTGCTGCTTCGGCGCGAAGGGGTAAGCCAGTTGATCTACAAACATGCCATGTCGACGATCATGCCGGCCGACGCGCCGGCCGATCTCGACCTCGCACTGTTCCAAGGGGCTGCCGTACAGGCGGGCAGGGCGACCCTGCAGGACCGTTTCCTGGCCGCAGCCATCCGCGAGAACGAGCCCATGACCGTATTCCTGGTGAATGGGGTCATGCTGCAAGGCGAGGTTATGGCGTTCAACCGCTTCTCCATGCTGCTTGGCCGTCGCGGTCAGGTGCAGCTGGTCTACAAGCATGCCGTTTCGACCATGCAGCCCGGCAAGTCTCTGCCGTTGGGTGAGGGCGAAGAGGGCGGTGGCAAGTGAGCACGTTCAACCGCTCGGAAGAGGAGGGGATCACGCGCGGCACCCGCGCCGTGCTGGTGCTGCCCGACCGAAGCAATGACGCCAATGCCCGCACTACCGACGCCCGGCTCGACGAGGCCGAGGGCCTGGCGGAAGCGATCGGGATCGACATCGCTGCACGCCGGGCCTTCCGCATCCGACAACCCCGCCCGTCCACTCTGTTCGGCAAGGGACAGGTCGAAGAAATCGCGGCAATGACAGCCGAGCACGACGCCGCGCTGCTGGTGGTGGACGCTGCCCTGTCGCCCGCCCAGCAAAAGAATCTGGAGGATGGTGCGAAAGCGAAGGTGATCGACCGCACCGGTCTGATCCTCGAGATATTCGGAGAGCGGGCGGCGACAGCCGAAGGTCGGCTGCAGGTCGAGCTCGCACACCTCGATTACCAGGCCGGACGGCTGGTCCGCAGCTGGACCCACCTGGAACGGCAGCGCGGTGGTTTCGGCTTTCTCGGAGGTCCGGGTGAAACGCAGATCGAAGCCGATCGCCGCCTTATCCGTGATCGCATGGCCAAGATCCGCCGCGAACTGGAGCAGGTCCGCCGTACGCGCGGGTTGCATCGTGACCGCCGGCAGCGTGCTCCCTGGCCGGTGATCGCGCTGGTCGGCTATACCAATGCGGGCAAGTCGACCTTGTTCAATCGGCTGACCCGCGCCACGGTCTTCGCCGAAGACCTGCTGTTTGCGACGCTTGATCCCACGATGCGGGACGTGCGTATTCCAGGCTTCGACAAGGCCATTTTGTCAGACACCGTCGGTTTCGTTTCCAACCTGCCCACCGAACTCGTGGCTGCGTTCCGCGCGACGCTGGAAGAGGTGTCCTCCGCAGACCTCATCCTCCATGTCCGCGACATCGCTCATCCGGACAGCGATGCGCAAAAGGCCGATGTCGAAGCCGTGCTGACAGCGCTTGGGCTAGGGGAGGGTGAGGGGCCGCCGCGCCTCGAACTGTGGAACAAGGTCGACCTTCTCGATCCGGCCGAGCGCGCTGCGGTGATCGCCGAGGCCGAACGTCGCTCTGACGTCATTCCCATCTCGGCCGTGACTGGCGAAGGTCTCGACCGGCTGCGGGAGGCGATCGCGGGCCGCTTGCAGGAGGGTGCCTTGATTCACCACGTCCGCTTGACCGCGTCGGAAGGCTCGAAGCTCGCTTGGCTGCACAGCCGTGGCGAAGTTCTCGACACCCGGATGGACGGGGAGAACATCGACATCGACGTGCGCATCAGCTCCGAAAACTGGACCCGCTTTCAAACAATCTGACGCTTCGCAGCCGTCCAGAGCGCCTCTTTTCCATCAAGGTCGAGTTCCGCAAATCCTGGCGCATGCTCGATCGACCGAAACCGCCGTTCGAACTTCAAGTTCGCTTTACGCAAAGCTTGTTCCGGCTCGACCTTCAGGAACCGTGCGAGGTTCACCACGGCGAATAGCAGGTCACCGAGCTCTTCTTCCTGCTCTTCCGGCGTCCCAGCCTGATCGAGCTCACGCAATTCCTCTGCGATCTTAGCGCGAGGGCCGTCCGCGTCCGGCCAATCGAATCCCGTGCGTGCCGCGCGTTTCTGCAGCTTTGCTGCGCGTTCGAGTGCCGGCAGCGCCAGTGCGACCCCCGCGAGAGCACTTTTGTCGTCGGCCTCCGCGCGCTCCACGGCCTTGATCTGCTCCCACAAATGATGACCACCTTCCGAGGCGTCGCCAAAGATATGGGGATGCCTGCGCTCGAGCTTGTCGCTGATACCGTCGAACACCTGCTGCAGGTCAAACAGACCGGCTTCAGCCGCGATTTGCGAATGGAAGACGACCTGCAACGCAAGGTCGCCCAACTCATCGCGAATACCGGATATGTCGTTGCGCTCGATCGCGTCGGCCACCTCATAGGCTTCCTCGATCGTGTAAGGGGCGATTGTGGCAAAGGTCTGGGCGCTGTCCCATTCACAGCCACGGACCGGATCACGAAGCCGCGCCATGATGGCGACGAGCCGGTTCAAGGCAGCCGCAGCATCCGCTCGCTCTCCTTCAGACGGGGGAGACTGGCCATAGGGCGCCGCCGCCGAACCTCGATCATTTCCCGACGCACTCACGCTATCAACCCCCAAGTATGATAATATGCATTATGTAAAGTATGGCATTGTATTTGATCGGGCTTCTCGACCCTCGGGATCGCGGTCATACCTCTAAAATCAGCCAACGGCCTTCTACACCCCAACGGGTCAACGATGAGAGCCAGTTCATGCCCAACACGTTGATGTCGTCGTTGTCAGTGACATAGATCGTCAGGTCGTCGCGCCTGATGCCCTCGACGTCCAGGTTATCGGCCCGCCCCATCGCGACCTTTATCAAGCCGTTGCCGGTACGAACCAACTGCCCACGGTTCGGATCGACACGCAGACCGGTTTGCGCGGCGGTCGTGGCCCCAACCGTGGTCATCGTCGCGCCGCTGTCTATCAAGAAGCGGACCGGCACATCGTTGACCAGCCCTTCGACCCAGAAATGCCCGTCGATCGCCATCGGAACGCGAATCTGCCGTCCGACCGAAACCGGCGCACCGGTGGCTTCCGAGCGCAATCTCTGGGCGACGTAACCAAGGTCGTCGCGAAAGGTGAAGACGACGAACCCTGCGCCGAAGATCGCTAGCCACGCAACGGCCATGGCCAGCGCATTGCCGATCTTGCCGCGCCGGCCAATCAGGCTGCCGGCGACCAACATCATGGCCATCAGGAGATACAGGCTTCCAAGGTGCAGATCGTTCGTCACCGACGAAACTTGGGCACTGGCGTCACGGTTGCAACACCAACGTTCGCCCCTCCGCCCGCCAGCCTTTCAGCGACGACAGAAAATTCATACCGATCACATTCAGACCGCGCTGTTCGGCGATCAATACCGGAAAGTCGTCTCGCGCGACTGAGCCGACGATGAGATTGCTCACGCTACCCCTGCGCATCGTCATCGTGCCGTTGGCCGTCGCCACCTGGGCGACGCGTATCTCCGGCTCGACGTTGGCCCGCCGGGCGATTTCAGCGCTGATCACGGTATAGGATGCACCGCTGTCGACCAGGAACGGAGTCCTGACGCCATTCACCTCCGCCTCGACCCAGAAATGCCCATCCTCCCGCATCGGAATCCGCAGTTCCCCGCCAGCCACCTCAACGGGAGCAGCCGGCGCGCCGATCGCGGCTTCTTTCAGCCGGGCCCCCAGGACGCTCCATTCTCCACGAAAGGCGAAGATCGCAAAGGCGAGCCCAAAGACTGCAACCCAGCCGAGAACCATTTTCAAAGCCTTGCCGAGCGACAAGCGCATGCCGATCAGCGCACTGCCGACCAATATGAGGCAAAGCAGAAGGTAGAGAACGTCGACGCCCGTATCGGTCACTAAAAAGCAATCTCCTGACCATCGACCCCGGGCGCGGCCCAGTCCGGTAGTTCATGGGCAAGGTCGGCATAGTCCATTGAATTATCAAGATGACTGAGGACCAACTGCCCGACTTGTAGCTCCTTGGCCCAGCCCAGGACGGCATCGAGATGCGCGTGGGTCGGATGCGGCCGGCGCCGGAGGCAATCGGCGATCCATACGTCAACGCCCGCATAAAGCGCCGCCATGGCGTCATTCACCTCATGGAAGTCGATTGCGTAGGCGATGCTTCGGCCGTCCTCATCGAAGCGCATCCCGAGGGAGGTCATCTGTCCATGGGGCTGATCGCAGAAGCGCGCGGTCCCTTCGTCGAAGCTCCAGTCACCGTTGATCACTTCGGTGCGGGCGACGGCGGGGTAAAGCGCCGTACCATGGAAAAGATAGCGGAAGCGCCCTTCGAGCCGCTCCAACAGATCAGCCCGCCCGTACACTGGAATTTGGTCGCGGCGGTTATGGGCGAGCTGACGCAGGTCGTCCAAGCCATGACAATGGTCCGCATGATCGTGGGTGATGATCACCCGGTCCACGGTCCCCGCGCTCGCGGCGTTCAGTTGCTCCCGCATGTCGGGCCCGCAGTCGATGAGAATGCGAATGCCGGCGATGTCAACCAGCGCGGCCGCACGGCTGCGCTTGTTGCGGGGGTCGGCCGGATTGCAGGCACCCCAATCATTGCCGATCCGCGGTACCCCCGACGAGGTACCGCAACCCAGAATGCGTAACTTCACGCGTTCGCCTTGGAAAACAAACGAAAGAAATTGGCTGTGGTTTGCGCCGCGAGCGCATCGGGCGTGACGTCACGCAGGTCGGCCAAGAACGCCGCCGTATCCGTGACGAAGGCGGGCTCACAGGTTTTTCCGCGATTTGGCACGGGGGCCAGGAACGGCGCGTCCGTTTCCACCAGCAATTTGTCGTCCGGAACGACTTTCGCGGTTTCCTGCAAATCCCGCGCGTTCTTGAACGTGACGATACCGGACAGCGAAATATAGAATCCGAGTTCTAGCCCTTGCTCCGCCAGCCATCGCGATCCTGTGAAGCAATGGAGTACCCCCGTGACGCCCGGTTCGGACCGAAGGATCTCGGCCGTGTCCTCCTCGGCGTCACGCGTATGAATGATCAGCGGCAGACCGGTTTTCTGGGCCGCTTCGATATGAGCGCGAAAGCGGTCGCGCTGCGCCGCCCGGTCCGATTTGTCATAGTAATAATCAAGCCCGCATTCACCGATCCCGATCACCCTGGGGTGCGCCGCCGCGGCAACCAGAGCATCCGCGCCAAGGTCCGCATGCTGATCAGCCTCGTGCGGGTGAACGCCGATGGATGCCCAAACGTCCGGATTTCGCTCCGCCGCCGCCACGACGTCGTCCCACTCTCGCTGACGGGTCGAAATATTGAGAAAGCCGGCAACGCCTCGCCGCCGTGCGCGATCCAGCACCCCAGCCTCATCCTCGTTGAGGCCGGGGTAATTCAGATGGCAATGGCTATCGATCAGCCTCATTTCGCTTCTGCCAGCTCCAGCCGCGGAAAGACGGGCGTCGGCTGAGCCACCCTCCCCTGTCTTTCTCCCTCCGCGATGTAGCTCAGCAGCTTATGTGCCGAAGCGGGCACGACAGGTTCGACGGCTGCTGTCAGTTGCTTCACCGCGGCTGCCAAGGTCCCCAGCACCTCGCTCATGCGGTCGGGGTCCGTCTTGCGCAGTGCCCAGGGCGCCTGCGCGTCGACATAGGCATTGCACGCAAACACCGCGCCCATCCAGGCCTCGAGCCCGGCAGAGAAGTTCAGCTCGCCAAATTCGCTGGTCATGATGTCGATTGCCGCGGTCACTTGCTGGAGCAGCAGCCGATCATCGCTGGCTGCTCCGATGGCCGGAACAACCCCGTCCAAATTCTTGAAGATCATCGAGAAAGTTCGCTGGGCGAGATTGCCGAAGCTGTTTGCCAGCTCCGCGTTCGTGCGGGTGACGATCGCCTCGTCGGAATAGCTCCCGTCCTGGCCGAAGCTGATCTCCCGCATCAGAAAATAGCGCAGCGCGTCGACCCCGAAGCGATTGGCCAATTCCATCGGATCGACCACGTTGCCGATGCTCTTGGACATTTTTTCGCCGCGCGCGAGCAGGAAGCCGTGGCCGAAAACCTTCTTTGGAAGGGGCAGTCCCGCGCTCATCAAAAAGGCGGGCCAATACACCGCATGGAAGCGCACGATGTCCTTGCCGATCAGGTGCAGGTCGGCTGGCCAATATCGCTTATAATCACCGTCCCGATCGGGGAAGCCGACCCCAGTCATGTAGGCAGTCAGCGCGTCGACCCAAACATACATGACGTGCCCGTCGGAGCCTGGCACCGGAACGCCCCAGTCGAAACTGGTTCGCGATACGCTGAGGTCCTTCAGCCCACCTTCGACGAAGCGCACCACTTCGTTCCGGCGGCTTTCGGGAGCGATGAAACCGGGCTGTTCGGCGTAGAGCTTCAGCAATGGTTCGGCATAGCGCGACAGGCGGAAAAACCAGGTTTCCTCGACGGTCCATTCGACCGGAGTGCCCTGCGGCGACACTTTCCCGCCGGCCTCGTCGGCTACGAGTTCCTTTTCATCGTAAAAGGCTTCGTCGCGAACGGAGTACCAACCTTCATAACGGTCGAGGTAAAGGTCGCCACTGGCCTCCATCGCCTGCCACAAGGCGATGCTCGCACGATGGTGCCGAGGCTCAGTGGTCCGGACGAACTCATCGACACTAATGTTAAGATCGCCGCACATCTGTTGGAAATAGCCCGACATTTCGTTGGCGAATTCCAGCGTGTCCCGGTTTTGGCTGCGCGCGGTCTGGACCATCTTCAGGCCATGCTCGTCCGTGCCGGTCACAAGCCGTACGTCGCGCCCTTGTGCGCGGTGGAAGCGAGCGATGACGTCTGCAGCGATCGCTTCATAGGCATGACCGATGTGGGGACGGCCGTTGGGATAGCTGATGGCAGTGGTAAGGTAGAATGGCTTGGACATCGGTCCCGCCCTACCCGCGCGCTTGCTCTCCGGCAACGGAGGCGAGGATGGTGCCGATCTGAAACATGGTCGCCGAGGGATCAAGCGACAGTCGAGGCGCCAGCGTCGCGGTTTCCCTGGCGCGTTCATAGGCGGACACGGCCCGTTCCCGCCGACTGCCTGACAGCGACAGCGCTTCGCGGGCAATCAGGCTGGGGGCCAATTGCAAAAAGGCTTGGTAACGTGGCGCGGCCGCCTTGAGCGCCAGGCTGGAGGCGAGTTTCATCCGGCGGGCGTTGGTCGGATCGCCCTCTCGCATGATCGCCACAGCCTCCTCTTCCAGCGGCGCCAGGTCGAGTTCCGCGAAATTCGCCGCCTGCCCGACGCTGCCCCCCGCAAGCTGAATGAGGCGCGTGCGCTCCCGTAAAGGAGTGTCCGGCAACGCTTCAGCCAGTGCGGACGTCATGGCGTCATCGTCCAATGTATCGAACGCCAAACGCCGGCAGCGTGAGCGGATTGTTGGCAACAGTCGACCAGGCGCATGGCTGACGAGGAAGAACACCGATTGGCCTGGCGGCTCTTCCAGCATCTTCAGCAGCGCATTGGCCGCGCCTCGCTCCAGGTCGTCGATGCTGTCGATGATGACGGCTCGCCAGTCCGACATGGCCGGGGAGACCGCGAACAGCTCCGATAGCTTGCGGACCTGATCGACGGTGATGCTCCGCCGCAAGGCATCCCCCTTGTCGTTCAGCTGCCGCTCGACAAGGCGAAAGTCGGGATGGCTGCCTGCCGCCATCAGCCTTGCGATTGGATGGTCGGCGGGCGTTTCCAGTCCCGGGAGGCAAACGGCTGGCCCTGCCGAGTTCGCCAGCAGGCGGGTCGCCGCCATCCGGGCGAAGGTAGCCTTCCCCACGCCGCGCGGGCCGGCGAGCAACCATGCATGATGCAGCGTGCCGGACTCCATTGCGCGCCGAAACGCGTGCACAGCCTTGTCCTGACCGACCAATGTCACAACAAATCCTCGATCGCGGCCAGCAGCCTTGCGGTCACGACCTCCGGCGGTCCCGAGGCGTCGATCAACCGCACTCGTCCGGGTTCAAGCCCGGCAATCTGGTGAAATGCCTCTTCCACCTGCTTATGGTAGGAGGCGGGCCGGCTTCCGATCCGGTCCGCGACGCCCACGTCCCGGGCGAGCGCCCGCTCGGCACCTTCCGGGTGGAGCAGGATGAGGGTTCGATCCGGAAACCATTCTCCGATCCCGAAAGCATTGATCCGACGAACATCTTCGATCCCAAGGCCGCCGGCACCGCCCTGATAGGCAAGCGAGCTGTCGATGAAGCGATCCGACAGCACCCAGCTGCCAGCAAGAAGCGCCGGACGCACCACCTTGTCGACGTGGTCGGTCCGCGCGGCCGCGAACAACAGCGCCTCGGCGGGACCGCTCCACCGATCTTCCTCGCCGCCAAGCAGCAGCCCGCGGATTGCCTCGCCGCCTTCACTTCCGCCAGGCTCGCGGGTTTCGACGACATCCAGTCCCCGTGACCGCAATGCCGTCGCCAGTGCACGGACCTGCGTCGATTTACCGACGCCCTCCCCGCCTTCCAGGCTGATGAACCTGCCCCGCTTCAAGGCGTCAGGCCAGGCCGACCAGCTGCTTCAACCCGACCCAGAAGCGGCCGAAGAAACCTGCCTCCTCGACCGCTTCCCCGGCGGCGAGCGGCATGCGCTGCACCGTGCCGTCGGGCATGGTGACAACCAGTTGAGCGACCTCTGCCCCCTGCTTGATCGGGGCCTTGAGCGGACCGTTGTATGCGATCTTCACCCGCGGATCGCCGACCGTCAGACCCGCCGGAAAGGTGAGCGCGATCGCCTTGGGAGCGACCAGCGGCACGGCGGTCTTCGAGCCCAGCTGCACCTGCGCTTCCCCGACCCGTGCCCCCGCTGCATAAAGCGGCCGCGTCTGCCAGGCGTTGAAGCCCCAGTTCATCAGCTTGGTCGATTCGTCGATACGCTGGTTGAAACTGTCCAATCCAGCCACGACCATGATCAGCCGTCGCCCATTTTGTTCGGCCGAACCGGTGAAGCCGTAACCCGCCTCCTCCGTGTGACCGGTCTTCAAGCCGTCCGCACCCGGGATCTTGCCCAGGATCGGATTGCGATTGCCCTGGGTGATCGCCTGCCCGGAGCCCAGCGTCTTGCCCCAGGTGAAACTCGGCTGGCCATAGAATTGCTTGTACAGCTTGGGATGGTTTTCGATGGACGCCCGGGCAAGGGTCGCGAGGTCGCGAGCGGTGGTGTAGGTGCAGCCCTCGTCCGGCCATCCGGTGGAGTTGCAGAACCGGCTGTTGCGCATGCCGAGGCGCTGGGCGAGCGTGTTCATCTGCGCCGCGAAAGCTTGCTCGGTTCCGGCGATGCATTCGGCGAGCACCACGGACGCGTCGTTGCCCGACAAGGTCACGATGCCGTGCAGAAGGTTTTCCACGCTGACCTGCTCATTCGGGCTGAGGAACATGGTCGATCCGGCCTGGGGACCATGCCACTTCTGCCAGGTCGCGGGCTGAACCGTGCACATCTTGTTCAATGGCAGCTTGTTCGCCTTGATGAGTTCGAACGCGACCTCGGTCGTCATCATCTTGGCCATCGACGCCGGCGGCATGCGTCGTTCCGCATCTTTCGCCAGCAGTTCGGCCCCCGACGAAAGATCGAGCAGATAGGCGACGCGGGCCGGCGTTTCGAATGGCGGGGCGGCCGCCGACGCAGCGGAGGCGATCAGGCCGAGGGCGGATGCGGCAAGCAACAGGCGGCGGGTCATGGCGTGGTGGACAGCTCCGTGAGGGTAAGGCCGCCTTCCTAGCGCCGCACCTTCCGACAGGCGAGCGATTTGGTGCCGCTCATCGGCGTGCGATCGCATCCCCGAGCAGCCCCACCGACAAGGCGTACAGGTTCGAACAATTGTAATCGAGAATGGCCCGGTAGTTCTGCGTCAGCAGATAGGCAGTCTGGCCCGGCCCATCGGGTTCCAGCAGGCTCGCCATCTCGCCATCGGGAATGCCGCCGCGAAGCGGGCGCACACCGAGCGCTCGCCACTCACGAAGCGTGAGCCACCGGCTATGCCGGCGATAGACCTGGGGGCAGCGCGGGGCCACCGTCGGATTGCTCACGGCCAGTCGATTGAAACCGGCCGGCACCTGCGCCGGTACCCCCCAGTGGACATTGGGCTTCCACCCGGCGTCGCGCAGGTAGGCGGCAATGGAGGCGAGCGCGTCGATTTCGCTCGCCCAGATGTCCGCTGTTCCGTTGCCATCCCCGTCCGTTGCCAGCCGCAACACGTTGGACGGCATGAATTGGGGGTAGCCGGTCGCCCCAGCCCAACTTCCTTTCAGCTTCCAGCGCGGCGTTCCACGGTCCAGCAGTTTGAGCGAGGCCACGAATTCGTCTTCGAAAAATTGTCGCCGCCGCCCTTCATAGGCCAGCGTTCCCAGTGCCTGCACAAGGTCGAACGTGCCGACGACCCGTCCATAGCTCGTCTCATGGCCATAGATCGCCATCATGATCTGCGGCTCGACCCCCCACCGCCGCTCGATCTGGTAGAGGTAGGGCCACAACCGCGAAAAACGGGCCGCACCGCGATTGATCAGGTCCGCACTGACATGCTTGCGGCGATAGGGCTCGAAGGCAGGGGGCGGCGTCGGCGTGGCCGAGGGCAGCCCGCCCGGTTGTGAGCGATCGAGCTGGATAACGCGGCTATTCAGGGTGAGCGCGGGAATGACCGACTGAACCGTTGCTTCGCGAACGCCACCGGCTCGGGCCAACGCCGCCAGCCGCAGCTTGTATGCATCAAAACCCGACAGCGGGGCCCGTTGGATGACTGCAGTCGGCGGCGTGCCGTAGCGAATGGTGACCGGCGGCTGGTATTGCGGCTGCGACGGAGCGACTCGACGCTCGGGCAGCGGGGCCAATGGATCATTTTGCTGTGCGCTCGCAGGCGTCAGTGCAAGCGCCACGAGACAAGCGCCGCCGATCATCAACTTGGTCCCCACCTTACGCACGCCCTCCCAATCCATCTCTCGACAACGCGTCACGATGCGCAGCGTTCACTCCCGCGCCTTGCACGAGGCACCCGCTAACGACTAGGCGGGGGAAGCTGAATGGAGCCTGCCAGAGGATGGGTGGCCGAGTGGTTTAAGGCAGCGGTCTTGAAAACCGCCGTGCGGGGAACCGTACCGTGGGTTCGAATCCCACCCCATCCGCCAGGGCAATGAGCTCACCGCCGCCGTTGAACGACATAGTCCGCTGTTCGATCGGACCGTTCGTCGGTTGGTCGAGCAGCGCTCGCCACAATTGTAGCGCCGACTAAAGGATTGCCCTCATGCAGGGCATCATCACTCGCTTTTTGTCGGGAGCAGCAGCGTTGGCGTTGCTACCGACCGCGGCCGTCGCGCAGACGCAGGCCAGCCGCACCACTACCTATGAGGCAGCCTTCTTCTCCGGATTCGCTCCGCGGTCCGCACTGGATGTGGCCCGCCGCGTGCCCGGGTTCAGCCTCGATCTCGGCAACAGCGATGTGCGCGGGTTCGCGGCTGCCGCGGGAAACGTCGTCATCAACGGCGCACGGCCCAGCTCGAAATCCGAATCGCTTGAAACCACCCTCGCCCGCATACCCGCCAGCCGAGTCGTCCGGGTCGAGCTTGGCCCGGGTGACCTCTACGGCGCCGAATATACCGGCAAGAGCCAGGTGTTGAACGTCGTGCTGTCGGCCGATGGCGGAATCGATGGCAATGTCACTGCCGCCGCGCGCCGCATCTGGACGGGCTACATCAATACCGACCTTTCCGGCTCCGCGCTGATCAAGCATGGCGCGTCGACCATCAACCTGTCGGCGGGGACCGGCCGCAATCGGCAGGTGGAGGAAGGGTTCGACCGGGTGACCTTCCTGCCCTCCGGCGACCTCAAGGAATATCGCCGCAAGACGAATATCTACTTCAACCACGATCCCTATATTTCCGCGAGCTGGGCGCTGGAGCGGGCACAGGACAACGCCGTTCGGGTGAACGGGCGATGGCAGCCCAGCCGCTTCGATCTGGAGCAGGAGAATCGTGTCGCTCCCGCAGCGATCGGTCCCAATCGCGACGACAGCCTTTTCCAGAAATATCGGACGCCGGTGATCGAGGTGGGCGGCGACATTACCCGCCCCCTTGCCGGCGGAGCGCTCAAGTTCGTGGCACTCGCCAACCGGCGCAAACGGGACAATTTCGATGCGGCCGTTCAACGCGACGGCTTGCTCCGCAACGATCCGAATGTCGTCGGCGGCTTTGAACAAACGCAGCGTGCCAAGCTGAACGAAACGCTCGGGCGGATTAGCTGGTCACGATCGGATCTTCTGGGCTTCTCGTTCGAGGCCGGCGGCGAGGCGGTTGTGAATACGCTCGATTACAAGCTGCTGCTATTCGAGATTGACGAATTCGGCGACAAGATCCGCGTGGACCTTCCGCTCGACGATGCGCGCGTGAAGGAAAAGCGCGGCGAGGTTTACGTGAATCTTGGCCGCAACCTGTCACCCAGGCTGCGGGTGGATGCCGGCCTCAATTATGAATTCTCGAACCTGGTTGTCACCGGTGACACGCAGGCGGAGCGCTCGCTCAGGTTTCTGAAGCCCAGCATCACTCTCGACTGGAAACCGGGCGGCAACTGGCGCGGGCAGATTTCCATCCGGCGCACGGTTGCCCAACTCGACTTCTTCGATTTCATCAGCGTCGCCGAATTGTCCAACGACCGTGTTACCGGTGGTAATGCCAACCTCCTGCCGCAACGGGCTTGGGAAGTTCGAGGCACGATCGAGAAACCGATTCTCGGCGACGGCTTGATCAAGCTCGACGCCGGACTCGATCGTATCTCCGACCTGCAGGACATCATACTGACCGAAGAAGGCTTCAGCGCCCCGGGGAATATCGGCACCGGCAAACGGCGCTTCGTCTCGCTGCAAATCGACGCGCCGTTGGACCGATTGGGCCTGAAGGGGGTGCGGGTGAAGCTCAACGGCCAGTTGCAGCGGACCCGGGTCCTCGATCCGATCTCGGGACTCGTTCGAAACTTCAGCGATTTCTATCCGGATTGGGAATGGGGTTTCGAGGCGCGTCGAGACGTCGGACGCTGGTCCTACGGAATCAATGTCAACGACCGGGATCGCTTCGCCTTCTTCCGGGCGAACGAGATCGATGAAAACTTCAACGGCGGTCCTTACGGCACCGCATTCGTCGAATACCGACCGTCGGCTCGAACGTCCCTGACCTTCGATATCGACAACCTGTTCGATACGACCGGCGAGCGCGAACGGACATTCTACTTTCCCAATCGCTCGAATTCGCAACCGAACGAGTTCGAGCGGCGCGTAAGAAACCGGCATGTCAGCTTTGGCGTAACCCTCAAGCAGACGTTCGGCGGGGCGAGTGGTGGCACGAAGACGGACGGCGGCGGGGGTGGCGGAATAAGCTGACCAACGCTAAATGCACGGCATGCTTAAGACGCCGGATCATGCCAAGGGCCATGAGCCCACCTTGCTGCCATTCGATTGGAAGGACCCCTTCGGTCTTGACGAGCAGCTGACCGAAGACGAGCGGATGGTCCGGGACACGGCCGAAGGCTATGCGCAGGAAAGTCTCCAGCCGCGTGTGACCGAGGCTTACCTCAACGAAAGCTTCGATCGCGAGATCATGCGTGAGATGGGCCAGCTTGGCCTGCTGGGCGCAACCATTCCGACCGAATATGGCGGCGCCGGCCTTGGCTACGTCAGCTACGGTCTGATCGGTCGGGCAGTGGAGCGGGTCGACAGCGGCTACCGGTCGGCCATGTCGGTGCAGAGCTCGCTCGTCATGTACCCGATCCATGCCTATGGTTCGGAGGAGCAGCGGCGCAAGTATCTTCCCGGGCTTGCCTCGGGCGAGTTGGTCGGCTGCTTCGGTCTGACCGAGCCGGATGCCGGCTCCGATCCGGGCGGAATGCGGACGCGAGCAGACAAGATCGACGGCGGCTACCGGATTTCCGGAGCCAAGATGTGGATCACCAATTCTCCGATCGCGGATGTGTTCGTCGTTTGGGCCAAGTCGGAAGCGCACGGCGGCAAGATTCGTGGGTTCGTGCTCGAAAAGGGCATGAAGGGCCTGACGGCTCCGCAGGTAAAGCAGAAGCTGTCGCTGCGAGCTTCGATCACCGGCGAAATCGTGATGGACGGGGTGGAAGTCGGTGGAGATGCGCTGCTACCAAATGTGGAAGGCCTGAAAGGCCCCTTCGGCTGCCTCAATCGCGCCCGCTATGGCATCGGCTGGGGCGCGATGGGCGCGGCAGAGGCCTGTTTTCATGCAGCGCGTCAATATACGCTTGACCGGAAACAGTTCGGTCGCCCCCTCGCCGCCACCCAGCTCGTGCAGCTGAAGCTTGCCAACATGGTGACGGAGATCACTCTTGGGCTGCAGGCGGCGCTGCGCGTCGGCCGGCGCCTGGAGGACGGCGAGTTGGTTCCCGAGACGATCAGCCTCATCAAGCGGAACAACGTCGGCAAAGCGCTCGATATCGCGCGGATGGCGCGCGACATGCATGGCGGGAATGGCATTAGTGCCGAATTCCAGGTCATGCGGCACGCACTGAACCTGGAAACGGTGAACACCTATGAAGGCACGCATGATGTGCATGCCCTGATCCTTGGGCGAGCCATCACGGGTCTGGCCGCCTTCTGATCGCTAGCGCGAATTAGGTCCAGGCAGGCCGCCGAAGCACGATGGTCGGGCCGCCGTAATCCACTTCACCGACCCGTTCAAAGCCCAGCCTTTCCGCCAGGCGGAAACTGGGCGCGTTCGCGGCCGCAATGATCGCCCAGATGACGGTCGGCGAAAGGGTGGTCTCGGCCCATCGCAAAGCAGCCTGGCAAGCTTCCTGTGCCATGCCCTGACCGTGGGTTTCGCTCGCGAAGATCCAGCCCATCTCGGGATCATCGCCGAACTGCGGTTCGAAGTTGCGCCAGGCAGTGAACAGGCCGACGTTGCCGATCAGCTTGCCGTCCTCCGATCGCTCCACCGCCCATCCGCCGAAGCCGTTCATCGTCCAGTTGCCGACGGCCGCGCACATTCGCCGCCAGCATTCCTCCTGTCCCATCGGCTCCGGTCCGAAGTGGCGATGGACAGCAGGCTCCTGCAAAATGGCGTGGTAGGGACGAAAGTCCTCGCGCCGCCAGCCGCGCAAACGAAGCCGCCCGGTCTCCAGGGTCGGAGCCGGGCGGCCAGTATGCACTTCGCTGAAGGAAATGAGCTTACTTCTTGCCGAGGGTCAGCCCACCGAAACGCTTGTTGAAGCGCGCGACCTGGCCGCCCGCGTCGAGCAGCTTGCTGTTGCCGCCGGTCCACGCCGGGTGGGCGGTCGGATCGATGTCGAGGTGCAGCGAGTCGCCTTCCTTGCCCCAGGTCGAACGGGTCTGGAACTTGGTCCCGTCGGTCATCTCGACGGTGATGAAATGGTAGTCCGGGTGAGTCCCGCTCTTCATGGCCGTATCCTTTAAAAAATGGCTGGTTCCGACCAGCCTGAAGGTGTCGCGCGCCCCTAGCGGAGACGCCTCCGCTTGACAAGGTACGGGTGGTGGGACGACAGGCGGTCCAGAGCCAGGGTCCGACGGTCAAGGCTGTCGGAGCAAAAAGGAAGCCGGTGCGAAGCCGGCGCTGTGCCCGCAACTGTAACCACCCTTTTCGTGGGTGGGAGTCAGACACTTGCCCCGGCTCGTCGTCCGTTCATTCGCCCGGGTCCAGGCGAACGACGTGGCTGTCCGGCAACCTTGCAGGTGCGCCGGACGCACCTCCGTGACGACGGTTGAAGTCGTAACGGAGCAGATTTTATGTTTTTCGCAGACCACCCTCCCCCGCCTCCGATCGAACAGTCGGTGATCGTCACCGCATCGCGCGCACCCCAGGCTCAGGACGACAGCGCCGCCAGCGTCACCCTGGTCGACGACAAGCGCATCGAGCGTTTGGGTGAGCCTTTGTTGAGCTCGGCCCTACGGTTGGTTCCCTCCGCCTCGCTGGCGGTCTCCGGGCCAGCGGGCTCCCAGTCGCAACTCCGCATCCGCGGTGCGGAGGCAAATCATACCCTTCTGTTTGTCGATGGGATCAGGGCCAACGATCCTGCCGCCGGAAACGAGCCTCGGCTCGAGCTGCTCAATGCCGACCTGGGCGACAGCCTTGAGGTCGTGCGCGGGCCGCAGTCGGCGTTGTGGGGTGCGGATGCGATTGGCGGCGTCGTCGCCGTCCGCTCGGGCAGATTTCGTGGCATGCAGGCGTCATTGGAGGGCGGCTCGCACGGATATTACCGGCTGTCCGCCAAAGCCGGCCTCGCCAACAACGACATCGACGTGAACATCGCCGCCGGCACCCAACGCGCCCCCGGCATCAATGCTTTTGCCAGCGGCCCAGGCGACAGAGATGGCTACTTGAACCGGGCAGGTCGGATCAGCGCAGCCTACCGGCCCGCGCCAGGGCTGGAACTCGATGCCAGCGGCTTTGCGGTTTTCAGTCGATCGGAGTTCGACGGCATCGATCCGCTGAGCTTCCGGCGAGCCGATACGCGGGACGAAAGTTCGAATAGCCTTGGCGCCGGTCGGCTTTCGGCCCGCTACGAAGAAGATGGCTGGCGCATCACGGCTGCCCTCTCCGCCCTTCATTCCCGCAATCGCAATCGTCTGCCAGATGAGGAGCAGAACAGAACCTCGGCCAGCCGGACCGTCGGTCAATTGCAGGTCGAACGATCGTTCAGCACCGGCGCCATCCACCACAAATTGATCGTCGCCGGCGAAGCATCGGGCGAGCGTTTCGTTGCGCGCGACACGGTCTACGGCGGCTTGTCCGATCAAAGTCGAGATCGGGGACAAGCGGCCATCACCGCGGAATGGCGGGCCGAGGCAGGATCACTAATCGCCGACTTCACCCTTCGCCGCGACCGGTTCAATCGGTTCCGCGATGCCACGACCCGAAGGGGCGCTCTGCTGGTGAAGCTGGACCACGGGTGGTCGGCCACTGTTTCCTATGGCGAGGGCATCGCGCAGCCGAGTTTCTTCGACCTCTATGGCTTTCTTCCCGGCAGCTTCGAAGGAAATCCCGCACTTCGTCCTGAGCGCTCGCGCGGTTTCGAAGCAGGCATTCGCTACGCCGCCAGAGCCTTTCGCGGGTCCGCCGTATTCTATCGTCAGCGGCTGTCGGATGAGATCATCACGGTGTTTGATCCGGTCAGCTTTAACTCAACCACTGCCAACGGCGGTGGGGCCAGCAAGCGTAGCGGCATCGAACTTGAAGCCCACTGGTTTCGCTCGGATCTATTAAGGTTGTCGGCAACATACGCTTTTCTGCGTGCGAGTGAGCGGACGGACCGCCTTGGTCGGGCGATCAAAGAGCTGCGACGACCCCGGCACAGCGGCAGCGTCGCCGCCGATGGGGCGATGGGAAAGTTCAGCTATGGCGCCGCACTCACTTTCACCGGCGACCGGTCTGATCAGGACTTCGATATCTTCCCCGCCCCGACCGTACGCCTGGCGCGCTATTGGTTGGCTGGCGGACGGGTCGCTTACCAGGTCAGCGACGGCATTCAGATATTCGCCAGACTGACGAACGCGCTTGATCAAGATGCGCGGGACGTGGTCGGTTATCGCACGGAAGGGAGGAGCGCCTATGCCGGCCTTCGGCTTGGCTTTGGCGGCTAACGCTGCCGTCCGGGCTGCCTCGCTCAACCTGTGCACGGATGAATATTTGCTCATGTTGGCAGACAGGGAGATGGTCGTCAGCGTCAGCCATCTATCTCGCGATCCCAACGAGTCCGCGCTTTGGCGGCAGGCGCGTGGCATCTCCGGAAACAATGGATCGGTCGAGTCCGTGCTTCGGCACCGGCCTACTCTGGTGCTGACAATGGGGGGGAGTGGTCGCGACACGCTGGCGATTGCGCGCCGGTTAGGAATCCAGGTCGTCGATCTGCCATACCCCGGCAGCATCGCCGAAGTGCAGCGGCAAGCATTTCAGGTCGCCGCTTTGCTTAGGCAATCGAAGCGGGCGAAAAACTATCAGCAGCAGCTCGACAGGATGCGCCGGCAACGTCCTTTACGACTGAAGGACGCCGCCTTTATTTCCGGGCGCGGTTTGTCCCTGTCGCCGCAATCGCTCGGCGCACAATGGATGGCCTTAGCCGGATTTCGGCAACGGTCGCTGCCCAATGGCCGACTTGATCTCGAGACGCTCGCAACAGCCCCGCCCAAATGGCTGATCCGCAGTGATTATCGCAGCCAGCAATTCGATCGCGGCCAAGCCTGGTTGGCACATCCATTCGTCCGGCGGCTGGCCCAGCGCACGATATCCACCGACGGCCGCCGTTGGACCTGTGGAGGTCTGCCGATGATAGCCGAGGCAAACCGATTGCGCGGGGCTGGGTCGTGAGACCCATTGTTTTCATCTCATTCGCTGCCGCCATGGCCCTCGCGCTATTAATGTTGACCCTGCCCCTGACTTCGCTGGTCGAAATCTACGAAGTCGATCCGGTACTGGCCCGTGACGTGGTCGTGCAGTTGCGGCTGCCGCGGGTGCTTCTTGCTCTCGGTTACGGGGCGACGCTGGGGATCACCGGGGCCGCGCTTCAAGGTTTGTTCGCCAATCCCTTGGCTTCGCCCGACATTACTGGAGGAAGCAGCGGGGCGGCGCTGGGGGCGGTCCTGGGCGGATACTGGCTCGGCTTTACCCAGCCACTGGCCCTGGCCGCCTGCGGTTCGGCCGGAGCGATCATTGCATTGGGCTTGCTATTGCTCCTTGCCGGGCGTCGCGCGGACACTCCGACCCTGCTTCTTGCTGGCCTTGGCATCAGTCTGGCGGCAGGTGCGGCAACCAGCCTGGCCCTTGCCCTCGCCCCCTCCCCCTTTGCATTCTACGACAGCTTCGAGTGGTTGATGGGCAGCCTGGTCGATCGCAGCCTTGCGCAGGCCGCCGTTGCCCTTGTTCCGGCGCTGGCGGCATCCCTTCTGTTGGTTGCTCGCAGTCGGACCATCGATCTGCTGGTGCTTGGGGAAGATGTCGCCGCATCCATGGGTGTTCGCCCAGAGCGATTGAGGCTGGAGATCATCATAGCCAGCGCCATCGCGGTCGGCGCGTGCGTGTCGGTGTGCGGCGCAGTGGGTTTCGTTGGTCTGGTGGCGCCAGTGATCGCACGAAGCTTCACCTCCGGGCATCCGGGACGTGCGCTCGTGCTTGCCGGCGCGATGGGCGGCGCGTTTCTGCTGTTGGCAGATCTGCTGACCCGCATCGCACCATTGGGACGCAGCGTGCCGCTCGGAGTAATCACCGCAACGGTCGGCGTGCCGATCTTCCTGTGGGTTTTGCTTCGGATGCGCTGGAGGCTTGCAGCTTGACCGTCCTGCTTTCAGTCCGCGACGTTGCATTACAAGGTCGCTTGGAGCGCACCAGCTTTGAGGTAAGCGCCGGCTCGATGACGGCGGTGATCGGACCGAACGGAAGCGGGAAGACCAGTTTGCTTCGTGCGCTCGCCGGGGTCGAGTGTTCCTCTGGAAAGGTTCTGGTCGCCGGTGAAGATATTTATCGCGCGCAGCCGGCCAGACGGCGTCAGCTCGTCTCCTTCCTGCCTGCCAGTCGCGAGGTCGTCTGGCCGATAGCGGTCGAGGACATCATTGCTCTTGGCCTACCGGCGCCCGACGCCGCACGTGCCTCGAAGCTAATGCATGAGTTGGACTTGGACCAATTGCGAAATCGGGCAATTGATCGATTGTCGACCGGCGAGCGCGCGCGCGCGTTACTGGCCCGCGCGCTCGCAGGGCGTTCGCGCGTGCTGCTGCTCGATGAACCCTTGTCGAATCTCGACCCGTATCATGTTCTAAACACACTGCGGGTGCTGCGTCAGGCGACCAGCGAAGGCGCGGCCGCGTTGGTCTCCGTCCATGACCTTTCAACGCTCAGCGCGTTCGACCACGTCCTTTTGATGTCGCGGGGAAAGGCCATCCCGGGGGAGACGGGGCGAGACATTCTGACAAGCCGCGAATTCCGGTCAGCGTTCCGGGTCCGCCCTGCGGGCGCAGGCTGGCAATTGGCCGATTAGCCGGCCGGCGGGTCCGCGATCATCGCTGTGAAGCTGGCTTCCGCTGCCAGCTTTCCGTCGACCGACGCCCGGCCGGAAAACTTGCACACGCTGCTTCGCTTCTGGACAAACTCGACATCCAGCGTGAGCAAACAGCCTGGTTCGACGGGCGTCCTGAATTTCGCGCTTTCGATCGCCATGAAGTAGACCAGCTTGCCCGAGCCAGCGAGATCCAGGCTTTCCACCGCCAACACGCCAGCGGCCTGAGCCAATGCTTCGACAATCAGGACGCCGGGCATGATCGGCCGCCCAGGGAAATGACCCTGGAAAAAGCTCTCGTTCATTGTCACGGCCTTGATCGCCGTGATCGAACGATCGCGTTCCAACCGGGCGACCCGGTCAACTAGAAGCATCGGATAACGGTGCGGCAGCGCCGCCATGACACGGCGGATGTCGAGGCTGATTACCTCCGCCGAGGGCTGAGCGCTGCCGTCCGTCATATCGAGCCTTAGCGGCCCTGCGGACGCTGTTGCTGGGTCTGCGGAAGCGGAGTGACGCTGACCGACGGCAGCTGCTGATTGAGCTGCGCCAGCACCTCGTTGGTGATGTCGATGGTCGTCGCGGCGTAGATCGCCTGGTCGCGGGCAATCGCCAGGTTGGCGCCGCGGGCAGCTGCAACCGAACCTGTGATCGTGTTCAGACGCGCGCCGATCTGCTGATTCACATTGGCCTGCGTCGACTGCAGGTTGCGCTGCGCGGTCGCCAATTCGGTCTGGGCATTACGCTGTTGCGTTTCAAAAGCAGTGATCCGCTGCTGCAGGGCGGCATCAGGCTGCCGGCCGTTCAGGGCGTTGACCGCAGTCTGAATGGGCTGGCCAGCAGTCTGAAGCTGGGTCTGCAGTGCCTGCGCGCGGTTGCGCAGCGCGGTCTCCTGGCTCTGAAGCTGGGTCGCGGCAGCGCGACACGCGGTGCACTCGCGACCGATCCGGTCGACATCGACCACTGCAACCGCGGCAGCCGGGACCCGCTGCGCCTGTGCGCTGGCCGGGACGAGAGCAGTAGCCACAACAGCGGCAGCCAAGAACTTATTGGTCATCAGAATTGGGTTCCTACGTTGAATGAAAAGAGCTTTGTGTCGTCGCCGTCCTGCTTCAGCAACGCCTTTGCGATATCAATCCGCAACGGGCCGAAGGGCGAACGCCAGTTCACGCCGACACCGACCGACAAGCGGGGCTTGGCCGAATTACCGGCGAAGAACTCCTTGAAGCCACCGCCGATGTAATCGACGTTGAAGCCCGAGACATTCGGAGCAGCGGTAGCGCATGTCTCGCCCGCATCAAGCCGAACGGGGTTCGGCGTCGTCGGAGCAGGAGTCGTGGGCGGCGTTGTCGGAATCAGCGTGTAAGCGCAAAAGCCGGGGCTGTCCTGAAGGACGGGCCGCTTTAGCGCAAACACCGACCCGACGTCGATAAAGGCCGACGGGCGAAGCCCGAGGTTGCGAAGACCGGAGGAGACGGGCACCTCCAGCTCGATCCGACCCATGTAATAGGCCCTGCCGCCCAAAGCATCGGTCGTCTCGTCGCTGTCCGAGACCGTGGTTTCGTCTTCATATGGACGACGGATCACCCGCGGCCCAATCCCTCGCAGATCGAACCCGCGTAGCTGAGGTCCGAAGAAGCGGTCGGTGATTCGAATGGCGTCGCGGCCCACGCCCGGCGATTTCTGAAGCGGATGAATATAGCCGCCCTCGGCATGGGCGGAGAGAATGAAGCCGCCAAACGGATTCCAGTACTTTGTGCCGTCGATCCGGGTTCGCACGAAGCGCACGTCACCACCCAGGCCGGCGAAATCCTGGCCCAGGATCACTCGCTGCCCGCGAGTGGCGCGGATACCGTTCGTGTTGTCGTAAACCAGCGTGTAGCCAAGCTGCGACGTCAAGGTGCGGCCAAGCTCGTCGCAGATATAACGGCCGGCGGTGCAATCGTCGTCGCCATCCCCGTCGATGTCGCGGAAGAACGTATCCCGATCGAGGGTCAGCTTGTCGTTGTTCAGCGTGTAACGCGTCCCCAACGTGAGGAACTCATTGATCGGAAACCCGAGCCGCAATCCGCCGCCGGTGCGAACCTGGGCGTAGGTGGTGTTGCGTTCGTTGTTCACGTAATTGAAGCTGTTGTAGTCCTGCCGGTACACCTCGCCGCCAAACAGGATCTGGCGATCGAGGAAATAGGGCTCGGTGAAGCCGAGATTGATCGACTTGGAATAGCGGGAATAGTTAATCCCGGCGTTCAGGATCTGCCCCATGCCGCGGAAGTTGCTCTGCTCCACCGCCAGGCTGAGGATGAAGCGCTCGAGGCTGGAGTAGCCGGCCGAAAGCGATAGCTGACCCGTCGGTTTCTCCTCCACGTCGACGGAGAGCGCGACACGGTCCGGCGCCACCTGCGTCTGCTTGATCTCCAGGTTCTCCTGGAAGAAACCCAGGCTCTGGATACGGTCCTGGCTGCGCTTCAGGCGGATCGCGTTGAACGCGTCGCCCTCGTTCAGCCGGAATTCGCGGCGGATAACCTTGTCGCGGGTGACGGTGTTGCCGTTGATGTCGATCCGCTCGACGTAAACGCGCGGCGTCTCGGCGACCTTGAACGTGATGTCCATGGTCCGGGTCTCGGAGTTCCGATTATACTCCGGCTCGATGTCGGAAAAGGCGTAACCCAATGTCCCGGCGACTTCGCTCAGCCGGGTCACGGCATCCTCGATCGCCTTGGCGTTGAACCAGTCACCCGACTTGATCCCGACGACCGCATCGATGCTCTCGGTCTTGAGATCGCGCAGCTCGCTCTCACTCTTGACCTCGCCGAACTTGTAGCGCTCGCCTTCCTCGACCACGTAGGTAATGACGAAGTCCCGGCGGTCGGGGGTCAATTCTGCAAGTGCCGACACTACTCGAAAATCGGCATAGCCTTCCGTCAGATAGAAGGCCCGGAGCTTCTGCTGGTCGGCAGCAAGACGATCGGGGTCGTAGGTGTCGTTGGACTTGAGGAAGCCGAGAACGCCACCCGCTTCACGCGTGAACATCTCCTTGCGAAGACGATCGTCGTCATATTGCTCGTTGCCGATGATATTGATGGCGCGAACCTTGGACAGCGCACCTTCATTCACTTCGAACACGAGATCGACGCGATTCTGGTCGAGCTGCACGACCTTCGGCTCGACCCGCGCGGCGAACCGGCCCTGGCGCTTGTAAAGCTCGATGATCCGCTCGACATCCGCCCGAACCTTGGAGCGGGTGAAGATCTGTCGTGGTGCCAGCCGGATTTCCGGCAGGATCTTGTCGTCCTTCAGCCGGCGGTTGCCCTCGAGCACGATACGGTTGATGACCGGGTTTTCACGGACTACGATTACCAGGCTGCCGGTATCGGCGCCCTCGATCTGCGCGTCAGCGAACAGCTCGGTCGCGTACAGGTCCTTGATCGCCTGATCGAGCTTTTCCCCGTCATAGGGTTCGCCCGGGTTGAGATTGGAATAAGCGCGCACCGTTTCCGGCTCCAACCGCTCCGCTCCGCGAACGGAAATGGAGCGGATCACCCGCTGCGCAGGAGCGACGGCGGTCGGCGTGACCGAGGTGGGCGTGGTCGCCTGTGGCGCGGCCGCCCCGGGCTGAGCCTGCTGCTGCGTGGCGGGCCGAGGCTGCGCGACTGCTTCCTGCGCAAAGGCAGGAGCGGCCCATCCCCCAAGGATGGTGCCCATCAGCAAAGCAGCACTGAAGCGCCGGGAAGTAGTCAGATGTGGATTGGCAATCACGCGCGTCCCCGCCCTTGGTGAATTCCGGCCGCCGCATTGCAGCAGCCCCTTGGAAAAAAGTGCCGCCTGCCCCTGCCCCAGACGATCACCGCGATCAAGCGTCTAGCCCATCAACCGCCCGATACTCTCCCACAGGCCGAACGAGTGGAGATCGTTCAGCGTGGTGAACAGGAAGAGTGTCAGCAATGCGGCAAGCCCGCCGCGAAAAGCCCACTCCTGCGCCCGCTCACCCAGTGGTCGGCGACGAACCGCCTCCACCGTGTAGAGTGCAAGGTGCCCGCCGTCGAGCATGGGGACTGGCAAGAGATTGATGAACCCGAGGCTTATCGAAAAGAGCGCGACCAGCTGAACGAACTCAAAGAAGCCGAGCGATGCAAATTGTCCGGCGATCTGCGCCATCTTCATTGGGCCGTGAAGTTCGCTGACCGGCCTCTTGCCGGTAATGAGTTGCCACAGGCCGGTCATCATGGCCCGAGTGGTCTCGATCGTATGTTCAACCGCGGCAGGAATGATTTCCAGCAAGCCAAGTTTTACATATTCGGGTTGCGAACCCGCAATTCCGACGCGCCCGATGCGTGAGCGCCCGCCGAAGCGATCGATCAGCTCGACCGACTGAACCTGCAGGTCGGCGGTGCGCACGGTGCCTGCCCGCTCGAAGGTCAGCCGTACCTGCTCGTCGGGCCGAAGGTTGATGTACCGGCCAACTTCCTCGAAGTCGTCCATCGCCTCACCGTCGACGGCGACGATCCGGTCGCCCGGCTGCAAGCCGGCCTGTGCAGCGACCATCCCCGGCTCGACCGCGCTGACGAGCGTGGGCGTCCGCGGGGCGCCAAAGGCTGCGAAAAAGGCCGCGAAAATGAGGATCGCCACCAGAAAGTTCGCGGCGGGACCAGCGAGTACGATGAGGAAGCGCTGCCAGACCGGCTTGGCATGGAAACTCCGCGCCCGGTCCTCGGGCGACAGCTTGTCGAGATCCTTGCCCATGCTGGCGGGATCCATGTCGCCGGCGAATTTGACGTAGCCACCAAGCGGCATCCACCCGATCTTCCAGCGCGTGCCCCGCTTATCCGTCCAACCGGCCACTTCACGACCGAAGCCGATCGAAAAGGTTTCGGCTCCGACCCCGAACCAGCGGCCGACGATGTAATGGCCATATTCGTGGATGAAGATCAGCGGCCCCAGCGCCGCCAGAAAAGCCACAAGGATGAGGCCGATGGACGGCTGGTCGAGGATCATTGGGCGGTTCCGCCGATCAAATGGCCGGCGAGCGCTCGCGCCCGCTGATCCAGCGCGATCACGTCCCGGATGGTGGCAGGCAAGGGCTCACTCATGCTTTCAAGGGTGCGCTCTACGGTCGCGGCGATGTCTGCGAAGTGAATACGGCCGGCCAGGAAAGCCTCCACTGCGGCCTCGTTCGCCGCATTGAGAATGACTGGTGCGCCTCCTCCGTCCCGCAACGCCGCGCGCGCCAGACGCAAGGCTGGGAAGCGAAGCTCGTCAGGGGCCTCGAAATCGAGACGGGCGACGGACAGCAGATCCAGGCGCTCGACGTTCGTTGCCATCCGTTCCGGCCAGGCAAGTGTGTGTGCGATGGGCACCCGCATGTCGGACGGCCCCAATTGGGCGAGCATCGATCCGTCGGAATATTCGACGAGCGAATGGATGATCGATTGCGGATGAACCAGAATGTCGATCCGCTCTTCCGAAAGGCCGAACAGGTAATGGGCCTCGATAAGCTCAAGCCCCTTGTTCATCATCGTTGCGCTGTCGACGGAAATCTTTGCGCCCATCGACCAGTTGGGATGCGCGATAGCCTGCTTTGGTGTCGCCCTTGCCATCTCGGCAGCTGGCCAGGAACGAAACGGGCCCCCGCTTGCCGTGAGGATCAGCCTTCTCACCGACTCTCTATCCTGTCCGGCAAGGCACTGGAAAATGGCGTTATGTTCTGAGTCCACCGGCAGCAACGTCGCGCCTGATCTGCTCGCTGCCTCGGTCATGAGGGCGCCGGCGGTGACGAGCGCTTCCTTGTTCGCGAGAGCGACCGTCTTCCCCGCGTCCACCGCCGCCATTACTGGTTCCAGGCCGGCGCAGCCGACGATCGCCGCCATGACGAAATCGGCCTCCCCCGTCGCGGCCTCGTTCAGGCCCGCACCGCCGGCCGCGGCCTGAATGTTCGTCCCGGATAGCGCCGCCCGAAGGTCCGGAAGGAGTGTTTCGTCGGCAATGACTGCAAGGCGCGCGTCGAACCGCCTTGCATCTCCGGCCAGCTGGGTGACGTTTTTGGCGGCAGTCAGCGCCGTTACCTCGAAGCGGTCCGGGGCGGCTGCGATCAGATCGAGCGTTGATTGCCCAACCGAACCAGTCGCACCAAGTACGGCGACCCGTCGCCTCGTCATGCCAGCCCCGCCATGACCCCGACCCCCGTCAGGACCGCGACCGGAACCAACCCATCCAGCCGGTCGAGAACCCCACCGTGCCCGGGTATGATGGCGCCAGCATCTTTGACCCCGGCCTTTCGCTTCAGCCAGCTCTCGAACAGGTCGCCAGCCGCGGCGGCCAGTGCGAAGGGCGCTGCAAGCAACAGCCAGACCCAATGAAGGTCACGGTGCCAGACCCACAGGCCGGCCAGCAGGGTCGCGGCGGCAATCCCTCCGAGCAGGCCGCTGATGGTCTTGTTCGGGCTGATGGTCGGCGCAAGCTTGGGTCCGCCGACCGACCGTCCGACGAAAAATGCCCCGATGTCCGAGGCCCAGGTCACGATGAAAGCCCAAAGCACGAGCGAGAAGCCGACGTGATCGGAAGGGTCCGCGCCGGCCCGCTCCCGAACCCATAACAGTGCCAAAGCCGGGATGAGCGCATAGAAAAAGCCGGCGATATTCCAGCCGAGCCCCCAGCCGCGCACCAGGCGTGACCATTCATAATACATCAGGGTCGCGGCGGCCGCGACCAGGATGGCGAACGCCGTCCCGCCGAACCACTCGGCAGTCAATGCGACCAGGATCATGATGACGCCCGCGACGGAGCGCAGGCCGATTTCGCTCATCGGCCGCCGAACCGGCGTTGGCGCCGGGCATATTCGGCAAGGGCGCCATTGAATGCTGCCTCGTCGAAGTCCGGCCACAGCGTATCGGTAAAGACCAGCTCCGCATAAGCGGCCTGCCACAGGAGGAAGTTCGACAAGCGCACTTCGCCCGATGTGCGGATCAGCAGGTCGAGAGGCGGCAGGTCGCATGTCTGCAGCAAAGCGGAAATCGCTTGCTCGTCGACCTCTTCCGGCGACATCTGGCCGGCCTCGACGCGGCGGGCCAATTCACGCGCAGCCGCTGCAATCTCCGCCTGGGACCCGTAGCTGAGCGCCACCACAAGCGTAAGGCGCTCATTGGTCTTCGTTTCCTCGACCGAATGGCGAAGCTTGGCCAACAGGTCACTGCCGAAGCGGTCGGGGTCGCCGATCAGCCGGAGCCGAACCCCCTCTTTCTGTAGCGTCTGCAATTCGCGCTCGACATAGAAGCGCATCAATCCCTTGAGGTCGGTGACTTCTTCTTCGGACCGGCGCCAATTTTCCGAGGAAAACGCATAGACTGTGAGGCATTCCACTCCGGCATCGACCGCGGCCTGCATGGCACGCCGCACGGCCTCCGCCCCGGCGCGATGACCCGCGACGCGCGGCAGATGGCGGCGCTCCGCCCAGCGCCCGTTGCCATCCATGATGATGGCGACGTGCCGCGGAACCTTGGCCTGATCGACGGAGGCCGTCGCTTCCGCCGGTAGGACCGGAGTGGACGCCGCCGTCACTTGCCGAGGATTTCCTTTTCCTTCGCATGGAAGGCGGCGTCGACCTCCTTGATGGTGTCGTCCGTCAACTTCTGGACTTCCGTATCGAGCCGCTTGTGCTCGTCCTCGGAAATCTCCTTCTTCTTCTCGTCCTGCTTCAGCTGGTCCATCGCGTCGCGGCGCACGTTGCGCACGGCGATTCGGGCCTTCTCCGCATATTGTCCGGCGAGCTTGGCCAGTTCCTTGCGGCGCTCTTCGGTCAGGTCGGGGATCGGCAAACGGATATTCTGTCCGTCGGTGATCGGGTTGATGCCTAGGCCGGCGCTGCGAATAGCCTTTTCCACTGCGTTGATGTTGGACCGGTCCCACACCTGGACGGACAAAAGCCGGGGCTCCGGCGCGGACACGGTCGCGACCTGATTCAAGGGCATGTTGGCGCCGTAGACCTCGACCTGGATCGGATCGAGCAGCGCGGTCGAGGCACGGCCGGTACGCAGGCCGGCAAGATCGTGCTTCAATGCTTCCACCGCGCCGTGCATGCGGCGGCTGACGTCGGCCTTGTTGTAGGCGGGCATGGGTTCAAGCTCCTTCGTTGTGGACGATCGTCGCAGTCCCCTCGCCCGCCAGCACCTGGGCAAGATTGCCGGGCTGCCGGATGTTGAAGATGACGATCGGAATCTGGTTGTCACGGCACAGCGCGACCGCAGCCGCGTCCATGATCTTGAGGTCTTCAGCCAGCACTTGGTCGAAGCCGATACTGTCGTAGCGGCGGGCGTCAGCGACCTTCTTGGGGTCCGCGCTATAGACGCCATCGACACTGGTGCCCTTGAACAGGGCGTGACACTTCATTTCGGCCGCGCGAAGGGCCGCGCCGGTATCGGTAGTGAAGTAAGGGCTGCCAACGCCGGCGGCGAAGATCACGACACGGCCCTTGGCGAGGTGTCGCTCGGCACGGCGGCGGATCACCGGCTCGCACACCTGATCCATCTTGATGGCGGATTGTACGCGGGTTTCGACACCCATCTGTTCAAGCGCATTCTGCATTGCGAGGGCGTTCATCACGGTCGCAAGCATGCCCATGTAATCGGCTTGGGCCCGGTCCATGCCCTGGGCCGCGCCAGCCATGCCGCGAAAGATATTGCCGCCGCCGATAACAAGGCACAACTCGAAGCCCTGGTCCTTGGCCGCTTTCACTTCGGCAGCGATGCCGGCAACGGTGGCGGGGTCGATGCCGAACTGACCCGGGCCCATCAACGCCTCGCCCGACAGCTTCAGAAGTATGCGATTGAAGCGGGGGCGAGCCATGCGGGTGCGGGTATCCTGAACGTAAGACGAGGCGGACGCGCTTCTATGGCGCACCCGCCCCGTTGCCAACCTTCTTTGCCGCGATGCGACAACAAGGGTGCTTAGGCGACCGGCTCGACCTTGTTCTGGCCTGCGGCAGCAGCCACCTCCGCCGCAAAGTCGCTCTGCTGCTTCTCGATGCCTTCGCCCAACTGGAAGCGGACGAACTGCTTCAAAGTCACAGGCGCGCCAGCGTCCTTGCCGGCCTGCGCGACGACGTCGGCGACCGGGGTCTTGTTGTCCATCACGAACAACTGGCTCAGAAGTGCGTTCTCCTTGCGGAACTTGGCGATGCCGCCTTCGACCATCTTTTCGATGATATTGGCCGGCTTGCCGCTTTCGTTGGCCTTCTCGGTAGCGATCGCGCGCTCGCGCTCGACCATCGCCGGATCCAGATCCTCGGCATTGAGCGCCAACGGGTTGGCCGCCGCGATATGCATGGCGATCTGCTTGCCGAGCGGTTGCAGAACGTCGGCCGGGGCCGTGCTTTCCAATGCGACCAGGACACCGATTTTGCCCAGATTCGGTGCGGCGGCATTGTGGACATAGCTCACGACCACGCCCTGGCCGACCTCCAGCAGCTGCGCGCGACGCAGCGACTGATTCTCGCCGATGGTGGCGATGTTGGCGGTCAGCTTTTCCGCGACGGTGCCACCACCCGGATAAGCGGCGTTGCCCAGCGCATCGACGTCGCCGCCGCTCTGGAGGGCAAGCTCAGCTACGTTGCGGACGAATTCCTGGAAAGTCTCGTTCTTGGCAACGAAGTCCGTTTCGGAATTGACCTCAACCACCGCGCCCTTGGCGCCTTCGACAGCAACGCCGACCAGCCCTTCGGCGGCCTGGCGACCGGCCTTCTTGGCGGCCGCGGCAAGACCCTTGGCGCGCAGCCAATCGATCGCCGCTTCCATGTCGCCGCCGGTCTCAGCCAGCGCCTTCTTGCAGTCCATCATGCCGGCGCCCGTGCGCTCGCGCAGTTCCTTGACGGTAGCGGCCGTTACTTCAGCCATTTTCTGTGATCCTCTTCAGACAATCCCGTTCGCAACGATCGAAACCGGGATGCGTTATGCGGCGCCCCTCGCTCACGCTCGAAACGAACGCAGAGGGACGCCGCAGACTTGGATTAAGCGATGGCCGCTTCGACTGGCGGCTCTGCCATCTCACCGATGTCCTCGCCGCGCGCCTGGGCGCCGCCGGACTTGCCGCTGCTGGCAGCCGAAGCGACCGCCTCGCAGTAAAGGCGAATGGCGCGGCTGGCGTCGTCGTTGCCCGGAACCGGAAAGGCGATGCCGTTCGGATTCGAGTTCGAATCGAGGATCGCCACGACCGGAATGCCGAGGACGTTGGCTTCCTTGATCGCCAGCTCTTCCTTGTTGGTGTCGACCACGAACATGACGTCCGGCAGGCCACCCATGTCACGAATACCGCCGAGGCTCTTTTCGAGCTTGTCGCGCTCACGGGTGAGCTGAAGAACTTCCTTCTTGGTCAGACCGGCGGTGTCGCCCGACAGCTGCTCCTCAAGGCTCTTGAGACGCTTGATCGAGTTGCTGATCGTCTTCCAGTTGGTGAGCATGCCGCCCAGCCAGCGGTGATTGACGAAATGCTGACCCGACTGACGGGCCGCCTCGGCCACAGCGTCCTGCGCCTGGCGCTTGGTCCCGACGAACAGCACCTTGCCGCCACGGGCGACGCTTTGCTGAACGAAATCGAGCGCACGGGCGAACAGGGGAACGCTCTGCGAAAGGTCAATAATGTGAACGCCGTTGCGGTCGCCGAAGATGTACGGCTTCATCCGCGGGTTCCAGCGGTGGGTCTGGTGGCCGAAGTGGGCGCCAGCCTCAAGCAATTGCTGCATGGTGACGACGGTGGTCGCCATAGGGATAAACTCCTTCCGGTTATTCCTCTGGGAAGCGGTAACAGCGAAGAGCCGAAGCTCGCCGGTGCACCGGGTTATGTTGCTTCCCATGCGGGGTTGAGGTGCGCGCCGTTAGCGCAGGCTTTGCATTGGCACAAGCGCAGTTCGTAGGGCCTTGCCTATTGACAGGCGAGAACAGACAGTGAACATTGGCCCGATACCGATGATTACGGGTCCACTGTGGAACCGAAACGAATCGGCTGGGTTACCGGACAAAGCGAAGGAAAACCGCCAATGTTGCTGACCGTTCTCGCTACTCTCCCATTCTTTGCCGCGTTGCTTTTGGCCGGCGTTGCAATCGCAGCGACCCTGACCGAAAGCGGCAACAAGGTGGTGCTGGCATTGAAGGGGCGCTCACCCCTTGCAGAGCCTGTTCTGATGACCCGACCGACGACTGTTCGGTTTACCCAGCGGGCAGTTCCGCTGCGGACCGCCGCCGTTCAGCCTCGGTGGCGCGCCGCCGCTTGACCTTGGCGTAACTTGCCAGCGCAAGTGGAAGGCAGACGAGGTATAGGCCGCTGATCGCCAGCAGCGTCCACCACGGCTCGACGATTAGCGCCGCGAAGAGGAGCGCTACTGCGGCCAGCGCCAGCAATCGAACCGAGCGCCGGATTCGAATGGACGTCCAGCTGTAGGTCGGCAGGTTGGAGATCATCAATAGCGCGATGAACAGCGTCCACCCCATGACAATGGGCCAGGCGCGAAACTGCTCGAAACCGACCAGCCATAGATAGATCGGTACAAAGGCCAGACCCGCTCCAGCCGGTGCCGGCACACCCGTGTTGAAGCCGGCCGATTTGTGCGGCTGTTCCGACACTTCGATCCGAGAATTGTAACGGGCAAGCCGAAGCGCGCAACAGACGGCCAGCGCGAGTGCGGCGATCCAGCCGAAGCGCGGCGCATCATTCAACGACCACAGAAACAACACCAGCGCGGGCGCTGTTCCAAATGCGATATTGTCCGCCAGGCTATCGAGCTCCGCCCCAAATTTGCTCTGCGCCCGGAGCAGGCGTGCGATGCGGCCGTCGAAGCCGTCCAGCACACCTGCCAGCACGATAGCGCCCAAGGCTTTGTCCCACTCCCCGCCGATCGCGAACCGAACGCCGGTCAAACCCAGGCATAACGCCACCGCCGTGATCGCATTGGGAATCATGGCCCGAAAGGTGATTCCTCCCGGGGCCTGGGGCGCGAGGCTCACTGGGCAGACCCAGTCAAGCCAGGATCGACGCCGATCTCCCCGACCACCGTCTCGCCGGCAATCGCGCGTTGACCCAGCAGCAGGCGAGAGCCAGTCCCGGCCGGAAGAAAGACGTCGACCCGGCTGCCGAAGCGGATGAGACCGATGCGCTCACCAGCGGTCACCCGGTCGCCCTCAGCGACAAAAGCGAGAATGCGACGGGCGACCAAACCCGCGATCTGCGTGAAGCCGATCTGCGTACCGTCGGCGCCCTCGACAACGAAATGCTGCCGCTCATTGTCTTCGCTCGCCTTGTCGAGGTCGGCGTTGACGAATTTGCCTGGCACATAGGCGATCTTGCGAATGGTGCCGGCGATCGGCGAGCGGTTGATGTGCACGTCGAACACGCTCATGAAAATGGAAACGCGGGTGAACTCCCCCTCCCCCAGTGTCGCCCGCAGCTCAGGCGGGGCCTGCGTTCGCTTGATCTGGGTCACGAGACCGTCGGCCGGGCTGACGATCAGCCTGGGGCTGACCGGCGTCGTCCGCACGGGATCGCGAAAGAAGGCGGCGACCCAGATCGTCAGGCCAACCAGCAGCCAGCCCAGGAAATGGCTGATTGCCAGATAGGTCACCAGCGTCACGCCGCCAGCGATCAACAGATATTTGCGCCCTTCCGGATGAACAGAGGGGAAGCGCCACTTGACCGCGGTCAGCTGACTGTCGGGATTGGGGAGTTCTGCCATAGCGCAAGCCCCTAGCCCAACCTGCCATCAAGTTGCCAGAGCGCTTCGCCCCCGCTATCCGCGCCGCGACTTTCTGCATCCCTCAGGACAGGCGCGAAATGACTAAGATCAAGGTGAAGAACCCGGTCGTCGAACTCGACGGCGACGAGATGACCCGCATCATATGGCAGTGGATCCGTGAGCGGCTGATCCTGCCGTACCTGGATGTCGACCTTCATTACTACGACCTGTCGATCGAGAACCGCGACGCGACCGATGACAAGGTCACGATCGATGCGGCGAACGCGATCAAGCAGCATGGCGTCGGCGTGAAGTGCGCCACCATCACGCCGGACGAGGCCCGGGTCGGGGAATTCGGCCTCAAGAAGATGTGGAAGTCGCCCAACGGCACCATCCGCAACATCCTGGGCGGCGTCGTCTTCCGCGAGCCCATCGTGATCGCCAACGTGCCGCGCCTGATCCCCGGCTGGACCGACCCGATCGTGGTGGGCCGTCATGCCTTTGGCGACCAGTACAAGGCGACCGATTTCCGCGTGCCGGGCCCAGGCAAGCTGACGATGAAGTTCACGGGCGAGGACGGCCAAGTCATCGAGCATGAGGTCTTCGAGTTCGAAAGCTCGGGCGTCGCCATGGGCATGTACAACGTCGACGAAAGCATCCGCGACTTTGCCCGCGCCTGCCTCAATTACGGCCTGCAGCGCGGCTGGCCGGTGTACCTGTCGACCAAGAACACCATCCTGAAGGCTTATGACGGCCGCTTCAAGGACATCTTCCAGGAAATCTACGAGGCCGACTTCAAAGCTGATTTCGAGAAGGCGGGGATCGAGTACCAGCACCGGCTGATCGACGACATGGTCGCCTCCGCGCTCAAGTGGAGCGGCAAGTTCGTTTGGGCCTGCAAGAATTACGACGGGGACGTCCAGTCGGATCAAGTGGCCCAGGGCTTCGGATCGCTCGGTCTCATGACCTCCGTGTTGATGACGCCGGACGGCCAGACCGTCGAAGCGGAAGCTGCGCACGGCACGGTGACCCGTCACTACCGCATGCACCAACAGGGCAAGGCGACCTCGACCAACCCGATCGCCTCCATCTTCGCATGGACCGGGGGCCTGAAGTTCCGCGGCCGTATCGACGATACGCCGGAAGTGGTGCAGTTCGCCGAAACGCTCGAGCGGGTTTGCGTCGAGACGGTCGAGGACGGCAAGATGACGAAGGACCTCGCGATCCTGGTCGGACCCGACCAGCCTTGGATGACCACCGAGCAGTTCTTCGAAGCAATCCGCCAGAACCTCGAGACGGCCATGGCCGAGCTGAAAGTCGCTCAGCCGGCGTAAGCGTCAGGGCTTTGCACGCGTTCCCGCCGTATCCCGAGGCCGATCATCCGGCCCGGGATGCGGCGGAGGCGCGGCGCACGGTTCAACAGCTTGATCACCCAAGGGGCATCCTCCAGCGGAGGGCCGGGCTGAAGCAAGCGCCCGATGATTCGTTCCTGAGCCGCTTTCTGCGCGGCCTGGACCAGGCGGGTGGGCAGCAGCCGCCGCTGCTGCACCGCGGCAAGCTGGTCGTCGATCGGTTGGCCCGCCTTGAGCGGAGCGGCGAGAATGTTCGCGGCCGCGACCGCGTCCTGGACGGCTAGATTGATGCCGACGCCCCCGATCGGGCTCATCGCATGAGCGGCATCGCCGATCGCGAGCAGGCCCGGCCTGGACCAACGGGTCAATCGGTCGAGCTCAACGCTAAGCAGCTTGAAGTCATCCACGGAGTCCAGATCGGACACATCGACATCGGGAGCGGCCGCGACGACCGCATCGCGGATCGGCTCGACCCCGCCCGCCAACAGATCTTCGGCCTTGCCTTTGGGAATGACGAAGGCGCACTGCCAATAGTCGCCGCGATCGATCATCACCAGGATACGGCCACGCTCGGCCGAACCGCGCAGCGCCGAGCCCCCAGTCTTTTTCGTCAGCCGGAACCAGAACACGTCGATGGGCGCACCCAGCACCTCGAGCGGAAACATGCCCCGCCGCCGAACGATGGACAAGCGCCCGTCCGCGGCGATCACTAATCGGGCCCGCCGTTCCTCCCCGTCTTGCAAGCGAACGCCAACAATACGCCCGCCTTCTTCACGGAAGTCATCGACCTCGGCGTTCAACTCGAGCGAGAAACCCGGGTAGGTGGCGGCTCGATCGCGCAGGAAGTCCAGGAAATCCCATTGCGGCATCATGGCGATGAAGGGTGCCGGCGTATCGAGGTGCGACAAGTCACCAATCAGCCAGTCGCGTCCCGCAATTCGTAACTCCGCGCGATCGAGCCGGTTGTGCGGACGCCGAAGGAAGCGCTCGAGCAGCCCGAGCTGGTCGAGGATCTCCATGGTCGAAGGGTGAACGGTGTCGCCGCGGAAATCCCGAAAGAAATCGGCATGCTTCTCAAGCACGGTCACCGTACAGCCGGCACGGGCGAAGAGCAGGCCCGTCATGATCCCGGCGGGACCGCCGCCAACGACGATCAGGTCACGATCCGCCTTCACCGAACCGTTCGGCCCAATTTGGACAACATGGACACTGCGTCCCCCTTCTTCACCTTACCGTGGTGGCCGGCCGCACGGGCGGCATGGCGGAGCGTCAGGCCGAACGCGTGATCATCCCGTCATGCTGACAGGCGAATTCCTGTTATGGAAGCAGTCTGTTCAGCTCATCTATGCCGCGCCCCAGATACGTTGCGGTGAGGCCGACCGGTAAGAGGCGGCCTCAGGCCTTGGTCAGGGAAGCTGGCTTGTGGGCTGCCTGCTTGCCGTCCTCCGTTTCGACCAGATATTCCGGATTCTCCTTGGAGGCGGCAACATGATGGCCCTTGATGTCCATCGGCGAGGTGAGTTTCTTAACCACCTTGCCATGCGCCGTGCCGCCGCTGCTCTTCCAGCTGACCTTGTCACCAGCCTTGAAGCTCTTCTCCGTCATCCATCTTCTCCCGGAACCTTGGGGACCGAACGAGCAAAGCTCCGCTTGGCTCCCAGCGTGACGCCTGCTTAATGAGGAGATGGCAGGGGAATTAGGCGGATCAGGACTTCACGATGCGCTGGTGATCCTTGGCGCGGCGGGGGTTGTCATCCCGGCCTTTGCACGGATCAAGGTGTCACCGGTGATCGGCTTCATCCTGGTCGGGGCCGCCGTCGGGCCGTCCGGACTGGGGGCATTGGTCGGCGAGCACCCCTGGCTTGCTTCGCTGACCATCACGGAGGCGGGACAGATCGACCCGTTTGCCGAGTTCGGCATCCTGCTGCTGCTGTTCGCTATCGGGCTCGAGCTGAGTTTCCGGCGATTGTGGGCAATGAAGCACAACATCGTGACGCTTGGTGCCGCGCAAATGCTGGCCACGGCGGCTTTGATTTTCACGGCCCTGTCCGCGCTTGGCGGCTCACCACTGAGTTCCGCGGTCCTGGGACTCGCGCTTGCGATGTCCTCGACTGCCCTGGTCATGCCGATCGCCGGAACGACCAGCCCGACCGGAAAAGCTGCCCTCGCGATGCTGCTGTTGCAGGACCTGATGCTGGTGCCGATCCTTTTCTGGCTGGACGCCAAGGGCTCGGACGCGTTGCTGCAGGTGGCTCTGGGCGGAATCGCGGTGGTCGCCGGCCTGCTGATCATCGGACGCTTTCTCTTGCCGGGCCTGTTCGCTCAAGCAGCGCGGACCAAGAGTCCGGAGCTGTTCCTGGCAACCGCGTTGCTGGTAGTCATGCTGTCCAGCCTGGCGACCGGCGCTGTCGGTCTCGGCGCGGTGATGGGGGCGCTGATTGCCGGATTGCTGATTGCCGAGACCGATTACCATGCGGAGGTCGAAGTCATCACCGCGCCCTTGCGAGGGCTGGCGCTGGGTATCTTCCTGATTACCGTCGGCATGCGGCTGGACCTTGCCGCCTTGCTGGCCGAATGGCCCGCCCTCCTCGCCGCGACGTCCGTGGTTCTGATCGCGAAAAGCTTTATCATCTACCTGCTCCTCCGCTGGCGCGGATCGCGGATCAGCACGGCCGTCGAGACCGGCCTCCTGATGGCAAGCCCGTCGGAACTGACCCTGATCGTGCTCGGCAGCGCCCTGGCGGCGGGGGCGGTCAGCGCCGAGCAGGCCGGTTTCTGGACCATCGTGACCGCGCTTGGACTGACCCTGACCCCAGTCTTGGCGGTGGTCGGCCGGCGGTGGTCCCGGCGGATCGACCCGGATGCCCTGAGCAGTCGGTCGGGCGATACGACGGGGCTCACTCTGGTGTTCGGCTTCGGGCGCGTGGGCCGACTCGTGGCGGAGATGCTGGAAACCCATGACCGGCCCTACCTCGCAGTCGACGGCGATATCGATTGCGTGGCCGATGCCCGGGAGGCGGGCAAGCGGGTGATCTTCGGTGACGTCGCACGCGGCGATGTCGTGGACCGATTCGACCTGCGGGACGCAGCGGCGCTGGTTCTCACCATGGACGATCCGGTCCTGACCGTCCGACTGACCAAGGCCATCCATGCCGCCTGCCCGACGCTCACCATCGTCGCCAGGGCCCGGGATGCTGAACATGCAGCCCAGCTTTACAAGGCCGGCGCAACTGATGCGGTACCCGAAACCATGGAAGGCAGCCTGCAGATGAGCGAGGCGGTGCTGGTCGACATCGGCGTGGCGATGGGGCCGGTCATCGCATCGATCCACGAAAAGCGATCGGAGCTGCGGGCGCGGATCCGGGAGCAAGGCGAGCTGGCCGAGGAGCCCGCGCTCGGCCGCCGGCGGATCAGAGACCGGCTGCGTTAGGCGTTTACCTTCGCCAAGGCCTCACGGATGGCGGTCAACGCTTCGCCGGCCTTGGCACCGTCCGGTCCGCCGCCCTGGGCCATGTCGGGCCGGCCACCGCCGCCCTGCCCGCCGAGCGCCGCCACCGCCGCTTTTACGAGCTCGACGGCGCTGACCTGTCCGGCGAGGTCGTCGGTTACGCCCGCAGCGACGCTGGCGCGACCGTCGTTGACCGCGACCAGAGCGGCAACACCGGAGCCAACTTGCTTCTTCAGGCCGTCGATCTCCGGGCGAAGCGCCTTGGGATCCAGCCCCTCGACGACGCGGCCGACGAAGGCGATGCCGGCGATTTCCTCCGGACCACCAACCGAGGCCGAGCCGCCGCCGCCCATGGCGAGCTGCTTGCGCGCTTCGGCGAGTTCACGCTCCAGCTTGCGGGTCGTCTCCACCAGCGCGGCAACCCGGACGGGCGCTTCATCCGGTGCGGCCTTGAGGCTGGCGGCAATCTCGCGCAGGCGCTGGTCGCGGGCGAGCAGCCATAGGCGGGCCCCCTCCCCGGTCAGCGCCTCGATCCGGCGCACGCCCGAACTGACGGCGCTTTCGGAGACGATCTTGAAAAGCGCGATGTCGCCCAGCGCATTGACGTGGGTGCCGCCGCACAATTCGACCGAATAGGTTTTCTCGTCCGCCGACCCCATCGAGAGGACGCGGACCTCGTCACCATATTTTTCGCCGAATAAGGCCATCGCACCTTCGGCGATCGCTTCATCGGGGGTCATCAAGCGGGTGCTGACCGGCTGATTGTGGCGGATGTGCCAGTTCACCTCGGCCTCGATCGCGGCGATATCGTCGGCGGTAAGGGCCGATGGATGCGAGAAGTCGAAGCGCAGGCGGTCCGGCGCGACCAGGCTGCCTTTTTGGGTGACGTGGCCGCCAAGCCGGTGGCGCAGTGCCGCGTGCAGCAGATGGGTGGCCGAGTGGTTGGCGCGGGTGGCGCGGCGGCGCTCCTCATCGACATTCTGGTGCAGCGTCTCGCCAGCGCTGACGTCACCCTTGAGGATTTTGGTGGTGAGAACATGGAGACGGCCAAGCGGTTTGGCCGTGTCGGTCACCTCACCGTCGAAGCCCTTGAGACTGCTCAGCCGCCCGGCGTCGCCGACCTGCCCACCGCTCTCGCCATAGAAGGGCGTCTGGTTGAGCAGGATCTGGACGGTGTCGCCTTCGCTCGCACGGTCCACGCGCTGACCGTCCTTGACGATGGCCAGTACCACGCCCTCGCCCTCGTGACCGGAATAGCCGGTGAACTCGGTCGAACCGAATTCTTCCGCAAGGTCGAACCACAGCTCGTCCGAGGCTTTTTCACCCGAGCCCTTCCACGCGGCGCGGGCCTTGGCCTTCTGTTCGGCCATGGCGGCGTCGAAGCCGGCTCGATCAACAGTCATTCCTTCAGAGCGGAGCGCGTCCTCCGTCAGATCGAACGGAAAGCCATAGGTATCATAAAGTTCAAATGCGATTGAACCGGGCAGTATGGTCGACGGCGGCTCGAAACGCCGAATGGCGCCTGGATCATTTCGACCCTCACCCTGAAAATAATGGTACTCGTCAAATTCCATTTTCTTCCGGACTATTTGCAACTCGAGCAGCTTCAATCCTCGATCGAGTGTCTGGCGGAAGCGGGTTTCCTCTTGTTGAAGGGTCGCTTCGATCAGCGGCTGCGCCCGGACCAGTTCAGGGTAAGCAGCGCCCATTTCGGCCACCAGCTCCGGCACCAGTCGGTGCATCAGGGGTTCGGTCGTGCCCAGCAGATGGGCATGGCGCATCGCGCGGCGCATGATCCGGCGCAGCACATAGCCGCGCCCCTCGTTGGCCGGGAGCACGCCGTCCGCGACCAGGAAGCCGGAGGTGCGCAGGTGATCGGCGATGACCCGGTGCGAGGCCATGCGATCGCCGTCCGCCCTCGTCTTGCTGAATTCCTCCGAAGCGTGGATCAGCGCCTTGAAGGTGTCCGTGTCGTAGTTGTCGTGGACGCCCTGCATCACCGCGGCGATGCGTTCGAGGCCCATGCCGGTGTCGATGGACGGGCTGGGCAGGTCCGAGACGATGACGTCATTTTCCTGCAGGTGCTGCATGAAGACGAGATTCCAGATCTCGACGAAGCGATCGCCGTCCTCGTTCGGGCTGCCGGGAGGTCCGCCGGGGATATGATCGCCGTGATCGTAGAAGATTTCGGAGCAGGGTCCGCTCGGGCCGTCCGGACCCATGGCCCAGAAATTGTCCTTGGTCGGAATGCGGATGATGCGGCTGTCCGGCAGACCCGCGATGCGTTTCCACAGGTCGAATGCTTCGTCGTCCGTATGATAGACGGTGACGGTCAGCCGGTCGGGGGACAGGCCCCATTCCTTCGTGACCAGGTTCCATGCGAGCTCGATCGCGCGATCCTTGAAATAATCGCCGAACGAGAAGTTGCCGAGCATTTCGAAGAAGGTGTGATGCCGGGCGGTGTAGCCCACATTGTCCAGATCATTGTGCTTCCCGCCGGCGCGCACGCACTTCTGGCTGCTGACGGCGGTCGAATAGGGACGGGTCTCAAGGCCGGTGAAGACATTCTTGAACGGCACCATGCCCGCGTTGACGAACATCAGCGTCGGGTCGTTCTGCGGCACCAGCGGCGCGGACGGCTGGCGCGAATGGCCTTGGGCCTCGAAATAGTCGAGGAAGGAGCGGCGGATATCGTTCGTCGAGGTCATGGCGCGGGCCTGTAACACGCACTTGCTGCAGTGCGGAAGGGAGCGAAACCGACAGGTGAGAAAGTCGCCATCGGGGGGTTGTCGGAGTTGTCGGAGTCGCCTGACGCAGCCGAAACGATCATCACCTTCCCGGTGCAGCAAACCGGATCCTACTTAGCAAGCAAAACCGGTGGGTTGGGCCGACTCGCGGCGCATGGTAGAAGGGGTTCACAAGCCTGCGCGAAGGAGACGGACGGTGGATAACCCTCTCTTCGAAGAAGGCGGCTGGTCGGACCGCCATGCGCCACAGATGCTGAGCGTGCTCCGCATCGTGACCGCCCTGCTGTTCCTGTCGCACGGGCTAAGCAAGATCGTCGGCATTCCGATGAGCTCGGCCAGCTTTCCGACCCCCTGGACGCTGCTGTGGATCGCCGGAATGCTGGAACTGATCGGTGGCTTGCTGCTGCTGATCGGCCTGTGGAGCCGCCCTGTTGCCTTCGTCCTCGCGGGCGAAATGGCCGTCGCCTATTGGATGGTCCACGCCCCCGACAATTTCTGGCCGGTGCTGAACAATGGCGAGGCCGCCATCCTGTTCTGCTTCATCTTCCTCTACGTGATGGTCCGCGGGCCTGGCGTGTGGAGTGTCGATTGCTGGATGCGGCGGCGGCGGGCGGCCGAGGGGCCGGACAGCTATTTCGAGGGCCGGCGTGTCGGTGATGTGAGGAGCGAGGCGGCGGAGTAGACGATTGTCATCCCGGCCTTGCGGCAGGATCCACGTTTCGACCGATCACCGCCTCAGATCCAACGTTTCTGCTAAATCGTTTCCCATCGGATTAATGGCGACAACGAACTGAACCTTTCAGGCGGGTCGCCAGCCAACCGGCCGAACCCGCCGGCCATTATGGACACGCATGGCTCACGCATGAGAACGACCAGAAAGAAGGCGGACCCCGGCGCAAGGCCGGGGTGACGATTAGGCGCAGGGAATGCCCTACCGCGCCAGCTTCTTGTAGCTCGTCCGGTGCGGGCGGTCCGCTTCGGGGCCAAGCCGCCGCCGCTTGTCTTCCTCGTAGGCTTCGAAATTGCCCTCGAACCATTCGACGTGGCTGTCGCCCTCGAATGCCAGGATGTGCGTCGCCAGGCGGTCGAGGAAGAAGCGGTCGTGGCTGATGACCACGGCGCAACCGGCGAAATTCTCGATCGCTTCTTCAAGCGCGCCCAATGTTTCGACGTCGAGGTCGTTGGTCGGTTCGTCGAGTAGCAGGACGTTGCCACCGGTCTTGAGCATCTTGGCCATGTGCACGCGGTTGCGCTCACCACCGGACAGCTTGCCGACGTTCTTCTGCTGGTCCTGGCCCTTAAAGTTGAACGCACCGACGTAGGCGCGGGTCGAGGCGTCCTGGCCATTGACCTTCATGTAATCGAGGCCGTCGGAAATCTCTTCCCAGACATTCTTCTTGGGATCGAGATGATCGCGGCTTTGGTCGACGAAGCCGAGCCGGACGGTTTCACCGACTTCGATCTTGCCGGCGTCGGGCTGCTCCTTGCCGGTCAGCAGCTTGAACAGCGTCGACTTGCCGGCGCCGTTGGGGCCGATGACGCCGACAATGCCACCGGGCGGCAGGGTGAAGCTCAGATCCTCGAACAGCAGCTTGTCGCCATAAGCCTTGGTCAGCCCCTCGACCTCGATCACCTTGCCGCCGAGGCGCTCCGGTACCTGGATGACGATCTGCGCCTTGCCGATGCGACGGTCGTCCTGCGCGTCCTGAAGCTGTTCGAATTTGCGGATACGGGCCTTGGACTTGGACTGGCGAGCGGCCGGCGTCTGCCGGATCCATTCCAGTTCGCGCTGAAGCGCCTTCTGCTTGCCGCTTTCCTCCCGCGACTCCTGTTCGAGGCGTTTTGCCTTCTTTTCCAGATAGGTGGAGTAGTTTCCTTCGTACGGATAATAGCTTCCGCGATCGAGCTCCAGGATCCATTCCACCACATTGTCGAGGAAGTAGCGGTCGTGGGTGATCATCAGCACCGCGCCGGCATATTCCTTGAGATGGTTTTCCAGCCACTGCACGCTTTCGGCGTCCAGATGGTTGGTCGGCTCGTCCAGCAGCAGGATGCTGGGCTTCTGGATCAGCAGGCGGGTGAGCGCGACGCGGCGCTTTTCACCGCCCGAAAGTTCGGCAACGCCCCAGTCGCTCGGCGGGCAGCGGAGCGCTTCCATCGCGATCTCGAGCTGGTTGTCGAGCGTCCAGCCATCGACCGCGTCAATCTTTTCCTGAAGCTCGCCCATCTCGGCCATCAAGGCGTCGAAGTCGGTGTCGTCCTTGGGATCGCCCATTTCCGCGCTGATCGCGTTGAAGCGGTCGACCATGTCGGCAACTTCGCGCGCGCCGTCCTTGACGTTTTCCAGCACCGTCTTGGTCGAATCCAGCTCCGGCTCCTGCGGGAGGTAGCCGACCGTGATATTCTCGCCCGGCCAGGCCTCGCCGGTATATTCCGTGTCGAGGCCGGCCATGATCTTGATGAGCGTGGACTTGCCCGCGCCGTTGGGGCCGACGATGCCGATCTTGGCGCCCTGGTAGAATTGCAGGTTGATGTTGTTAAGCGTCGGTTTGGCGGCGCCGGGGAAGGTCTTCGTGAGGTTCTTCATCACGAACGCGTATTGAGCGGCCATCGGGTCGCGGGTCCTTATCGCTAGCAGTATGGAGAGTTGCCGCGCCACTTAGGGGATGGCGCGGCCGATTTCCAGCGGTGCGATGCTGGGCGCTGGCTAGTCGCGCCCGACCATCTCGACCGCTGTCGGCAGCCGATAGTCCTTGAATTGCTCGCGGAGCGTCTTTTTGCTGAGCTTGCCGGTCGCGGTATGAGGCAGCTCATCGACGAACTCGATCGCGTCGGGCTGCCACCATTTGGCGATATGCTGCGACAGGTGCGCGCGGATGTCGTCTTCGCCGACGGATGAGCCCTCGCCGCGCACGACGAGCAGCAGCGGCCGTTCGTCCCATTTCGGATGGGGAATGCCGATGGCCGCCGCCTCCGCCACCCCCGGCACCCCGACCGCGCAGTTTTCGAGGTCGATGGAGCTGATCCACTCGCCGCCCGACTTGATCACGTCCTTGGCGCGATCGGTGATCTGCATGGTTCCGTCGGGATGAAGCGCGGCGACGTCGCCGGTGTCGAACCAATTGTCCTGGTCGACGGCGTCCGTCGTTTCCTTGAAGTAGCGCTTCACCACCCAGGGACCGCGCGCCTGCAGGCGGCCCGACGCCATGCCGTCGCGCGGCAGCTCGCGGTCTTCATCGTCGACGGTCCGGAGCTCGACCCCGAACGGCACCCGCCCCTGCCGGGCGATGAAGTCGACCTGTTCCGTATCGGTCATCTTCTCCCAGCCGAAGGGCGGTGCGCCGACCGTGCCGATCGGGGAGGTTTCGGTCATGCCCCAGGCGTGACCGACCTTGATGCCCCGCTTGCGGAACCATTCGATCATCGCCCGGGGCGCGGCGGAACCGCCGATGGTCACGCTTTCCAGCTCGCCAAGGCTCGCGCCGGTGCGCTCGATATATTCGATCATGCCGAGCCAGATGGTCGGTACGCCGGCCGAGTGCGTGACTCCTTCCTCGCGGAACAGGTCGCACATCTGCTGCGGGCGGTAGTCGGCGGACAGCACGAGCTTGCAGCCAACCAGAGGCGCTGCCCAGGGCACGCCCCAGGCGTTGGCATGGAACATCGGGACGATCGGCAGCACCACCGACTTGGCGGACAGGTCGAAGATATCGGGCGACACCTCCATCATCGCATGGAGCATGGTCGAGCGATGTTCGTAGAGCACGCCCTTGGGATTGCCGGTGGTGCCGCTGGTATAGCAAAGGCCGACCGGATCACGCTCGTCAGCGTCGGCCCAGCGGTAGTCATCGTCTTCGGCCGATAGCCATTGCGCGAATTCGCCGTCATCGAAGCACACATAATGCTCGATCGTATTCCACTCGGGCTTCAGCTTCTCGACCAGCGGCGCGAACGCCTTGTCATAGAAGAGGACCCGATCCTCGGCATGGTTGGCGATATAGGCGAGCTGATCGGCGAACAGGCGCGGGTTGATGGTGTGAAGCACGCCGCCCATGCCGATGGCCCCGTACCATGACGTCAGGTGATTGGCGTGGTTCATCGCCAGCGTAGCCACCCGCTCGCCCTTGCCGATGCCGAGCCTTTCCAGCGCCTTGGCCATTCGGCGGGCATTGGCTGCAACGTCGCGCCAGCAGGTCCGGGTGACCGAGCCGTCGCTCCAGGCGGAGACGATCTCGCGTCCGCCATGCTCGCGCTCCGCATGATCCACCAGCTTCGTGACCAGCAGATCCCAGTCCTGCATCGCGCCGAGCTTCATCGTCGCCTCCTCTTGGAAAAGCTATGTGCGAGATTGGCGGTTTTACCTCGGTCCTGCAAGGGAATGCAGGCGCTTACATCGGCATCTGGAAACCCGGCGGCAACGGCAGGCTGGATTGCATCTTCTGCATCTCGACAGCGGCGGCCTGATCGGCCTTGCTGCGCGCGTCGTTCAGCGCTGCGGCGACGAGGTCCTCGACCATCGTCTTTTCCGACGGCTGGAGGAGGCTTTCATCGATGTCGACCCCGATGATCCGGCCCTTCGCGGAGGCGCGCACCTTGACCAGACCGCCACCGGCGAGACCCTCGACCTCGATCGTGTCGAGCTTGTCCTGGGCTTTCTGCAGCTCCGCCTGAGCGTTCTGAGCCATCTCGAGGATAGCATTGAGATCGGGCATTTCGGGCATATCAGGCTTCCTTTGCGGAGACGGATTGAAGTTCGGCGTTTGGAAAGGCGGAAAGCACGGCGGCGACGTTCGGGTCCGCCAGCACCGCCGCACGAGCGCGCTCCTCCGCCATTTCCTCCTGTTGCTTGAGCGAGGGCTGAGCGTCCTCGTCGGACAGGGTCACGTTCCAGGTCGCGCCAGTGACCGCCTTTAAATGCGCGGCAAGTTCGCGCGGGAAGTCCGTGCCCAGCGGTTGAAGCGGCCGGATGACCAGCGTGCCGGGCTCGTAGCGGACGAGGCCGACCTGATCGTGCAGCTGGTGCGCAAGCAACGCCTTGCCGCCAGCCTGCAAGGCCTGGAGCAGGTCCGGGAAGGTCGGCGGCTGGGTCGAGGCCGTGGCGGCAGCGGCCCCCGGCGGCGGTGGGGGGGGGGCATTCGGGGCTGATGCACCGATCGTCACAGCGCCGCCGTTCCGCAGTTGCGCGATGACAACTGCCGGATCCGGCAGTTCGGCGGCGTGGACAATCCGCAGCAGCGCCATGGTGGCCGCCTCATGCGGGTCGGGCGCCTGGCCGACGTCGGACAGTCCCTTCACCAGTAATTGCCACAAACGATGCAGGTTACCCCAGCCAAGTTTCTCGGCGAGGCCCGCCGCGGCCTCGCGCTCTTCGACAGAGGCGAGGATATCGCTGCCTGCCCCTGCCTTTGCACGGGTGACGGCATGAATCGATTCCATGAGTCCGCGAAGTAGCGCGGCGGGCTCAATTCCGAGCGCGTGAGCTTCGTCCAGCTGCGCCAAGGCGGCTGTCGCGTCCCCGCCGAGCAAGGTGGTGAGCAATTGCCGCACCCGTCCGCGATCGGCGAGGCCAAGCATTTCGCGAACCTGCGCCGCATCGACCCTGCCCTCGCCATGCGCAATCGCCTGGTCGAGCAGCGACAGGCCGTCGCGCGCCGAACCCTCGGCCGCTCGGGCAATCACCGCGAGCGCTTCCTCGTCCACCTCGACCTGTTCCGCCTGAGCCACGCGGGCGAAATGTTCGGCCAGCTTCTCGGCCGGGATCCGGCGCAGGTCGAAGCGCTGGCAGCGGGACAGGACCGTCACCGGAACCTTGTTGACTTCGGTGGTTGCGAACAGGAACTTCACATGCGCCGGCGGCTCTTCCAGCGTCTTCAAGAGCGCGTTGAAAGCGTTCTTCGACAGCATGTGGACTTCGTCGATGATGTAGATCTTGAAGCGCGCGCTGACGGCGGAGTAGCGGACTGCGTCGATGATCTCCCGCACGTCGTCGACGCCCGTGTGGCTGGCGGCGTCCATCTCGACCACGTCGATATGCCGGCCCTCGGCGATCGCCCGGCACGGTTCGCACACCCCACAGGGATCGATCGTCGGGCCGCCCTGCCCGTCCGGACCGATGCAATTGAGGGCCTTGGCAACAAGCCTTGCCGTCGACGTCTTGCCCACCCCGCGAACCCCGGTCAGCAGGAAGGCATGAGCGAGCCGCCCGCTGGCAATGGCGTTGCCCAGCGTCCGCACCATCGCATCCTGGCCGATCAGTTCGGCAAAGCTCTGCGGCCGGTATTTGCGGGCCAGCACCCGGTAGGGCGACGCGGCGGCGCTCTGTTCCAAGGGCTGCGCGGGTAGGTCGAGGCCGAGGGTCGGCTCCTCTGCGGGCGATTCGTCGTCGGTCATTAGCGACGGTTTAGGCCGGGCTGCTTTGCTTTGCGAGCAGGGAGCATCTCGAGTATCAAGCTTGGGCAAGCCATGCTTGCGCTCGCCGGAGGTCGCCGCCATATGCGCCGCGGGAGTCGGGCGGACGGGGCTGTCGCCAACCTGGTCAGGTCCGGAAGGAAGCAGCCACAACGATTTCGTCCCGGGTCGTCCCGGCTCCCACCCCTAAAGGACCATGCGCAGCGGCGCGATGCGAAACGGCTGCCGGTCTGCGACCCGTGCGTGAGAATGTACGACACGGCGCTTATGTCCGTGAAGCCTGGTCAGCTCCAGTCGACCGATCCACCCGGCATGCTGACCGTCAGTTCGCCGACCTCGTCGGTCAGGACGATCTGACAGGCCAGGCGGCTGGTGCGAGTCACCTTCCAGGCGAGATCGAGCAGGTCGTCCTCCTCATCCGATGCTCGCGGGAGGCGCGGAAAGTCGTCCGAGGCGACTACGACATGGCAGGTCGAGCAGCTCATCTGCCCCTCGCAAGTGCCTTCGAGCGGCTGACCGGCCGCCTGCGCGACGTCAAGCAGCCGGGCACCAGCCTCGACCTCGACCACCCGGTCCACTGAACCGTCGGACTTCAGGAAGCGCACGGTGATCACGCCGCAAACCGCTTCTGCGCCTCGGCAGCCGCAGCGATCCGTCGGCACGCGTCGACCAGTTCCGCTTCCGCCGTATAACGCCCGAAGCCAAGACGGATCGATGAGCGCGCTTCGCGGTCGGTGAGGCCCAGGGCCCGAAGGACATGGCTCGGTCGGCCCGAGCCGCTGGCACAGGCGCTGCCGAGGCTGAACGCGATGTCACGCAGGTCCGAGATCAGCCGCGCCCCGTCGAGACCGTCCTTGCGGACATTGAGGTTCCCCCGGTAGCGCCGGTTGATGCTGCCGTTCACGGTCCAGCCCGGTCCCAAAGCCTCAAGTGCGACTTTCCAGAGTCGATCGACATGCGCAATGTCGGCATCGCGCGATCGTGCCGCCAAGGTCGCCGCTGCGCCGAAGCCGACGCAAAGCATCGGTGACAGCGTGCCGGACCGAAGCTCTTTTTCCTGACCACCCCCATGGATCAGCGGCTGCAGGCGGGTTCCGGTCCGAATCCACAAGGCACCGATCATCTTGGGGCCATGGATCTTGTGGGCGCAGACCGCGATCATATCAGGGCCGTCTGGCATGGGTATCCGGCCAAATCCCTGCACCGCGTCGCACAGCATCAACGCGCCGGCCTCGTGCGCGATCGCCGCAATCTCTGAGATGGGTTGAACGACCCCGATCTCATTGTTGACAAGCATTGCGGCAACCAGCGTCGTGCCCTGCGTCACGGCTACCTTGACGTCATCTAGGGAAACGACGCCGTCGGCTCCGACCGGAAGGGTCATCACTTCATGCCCCTGGGTCTGCAACCAGGCGCAGCTGTCCAGCACCGCGGCATGTTCTGTCGCGATCGTCACGATCCGGCCCGGAGCAAGCGCCGCCGAACCTTTGATCGCGAGATTGATCGCCTCGGTTGCCCCGGAGGTGAAGACGAGGTCACCGCCTGCCGGATGGCACGACGCCAGATGTTCGCGCGCGACCTCGATCGCGGCGGCGGCTTCCCGGCCCCAGCGGCTCGGCGAATGCGGGTTCGCATATTTGTCGAGCCACGGCTCCATCGCTGCCCGAACTTCCGGCGCAAGCGGGGTTGTCGCCTGATAGTCCAGGTAGATCATGCCGCCCGCCTTTTTTCGGCGATCCGGCCGAACTCGGTCAGAAAAATCTCGACCTGCCCTACTGTTGTGCCTGGCCCGAAGCTGACCCGAATCGTTGCCGATGCGATCTCAGGATCGACTTCCATCGCCTTCAGAACACGACTTTCCTTCATCGTTCCACTGGAGCAAGCCGCCCCGGCGCTGACTGCGATGCCGGCCAGGTCCAAATGGATCAGCATGCTCGAAGCAGCGATGCCGGGCAGTGCGAGCGAACCGATGTTGGGGATCCGGTGCGTACCGGCCGCGACGATGGTTCCGCCGCGCTCGCACACTCCGCGGTCAAGCCGGCGGCGCAATTCCTCCAGCCGCGGCATCGCCTCGCGAAAGACCCCGGACGTCAGTGCAGCCGCCATCCCGGCCGCACCGGCCAGGTCCTGCGTGCCGCGACGATAGCCCTTCTCCTGTCCCCCGGTGGGCGAGAGCGTGGCCAAATCCTTGACGAGCAGCGCGCCGATACCGGGCGGGCCGCCGAATTTATGTCCTGAAATCGCGATGAAGTCTGCGTCGGGCAGCGGAAGTTTGCCGGCGCTTTGGGCGCAGTCGACTAATAGCAGTGACCCTGCGCTGCACACTCGGACGGCGATGTCCGCGATCGGTTGGATAACGCCGGTCTCGTTGTTGACGTGCTGAACAGCGACCAGCGCGGGGCCCCTCTCCAGTTTGCGGTCGAGGTCGTCGAAGTCGATCAACCCGCCGCCGTCGACCGACAGGACCGCTGCGGCCGCGCCCATTGCTGCAGGGACAACCTCATGTTCCGTGGCGCCTACGAGCCGGCCGCCGACTTTTGCCCTGTTCGCGACGATGCCGATGGCTTCGCTGGCGCCGGAGGTGAAAATGACGTCATGCCGCCAGTTCAGCGCTTCGCCGACCCGACGGCGCGCGTCTTCCAATCGCTGCCGCGCCGCCCGGCCCTCGGCATGGGGCGAGGAAGGATTGGCCCAGCCATCCAGCGCCTCCATGACCGCGGCGCGCGCTTGCGGAAGCACGGGCGTGGTCGCCGCATGATCGAGATAGATACGCTGCTTCACTGCCAGCCCTGCGATTGCGCCGATTGCCTGTTGTCCACCCTGGCCTATATAGGCGCCTCGTTCGTCGACCAACACTACCCGCAAGGGGGCCCATGCCCGAAGTCATCTTTCCCGGTCCCGAGGGCCGTCTTGAAGGCCGCTTTCATCCGGGCTCGCGTCCGCGGGCGCCTGTTGCGCTGATTCTCCATTCGCACCCGCAGGCGGGTGGCACGATGAACAATAAGATCGTGCAGCTGCTCTACCAGACGTTCGTGAAGCGCGGCTTTGCCACCTTGCGCTTCAACTTCCGCGGGGTCGGCAAGAGCCAGGGGACGTTCGACAACGGCATCGGCGAGTTGTCCGATGCGGCAAGCGCGCTCGATTGGGTGCAGCAGATCCATCCGGAAGCGGAGCAGACCTGGGTCGCCGGCGTCAGCTTCGGCGCCTGGATCGGCATGCAGCTATTGATGCGTCGACCGGAGATCCGCGGCTTCATCTCGATCGCCCCGCCGGCCAACATGTATGATTTCAGCTTCCTGGCCCCCTGCCCCTCATCGGGCATCATCATCCAGGGCGAGGCTGATGAAGTTGTGACGCCCGGCGCGGTGCAGAAGCTGGTCGACAAGCTTCGGACCCAGCGGCACATCACCATCCACCACGACTCGATTCCGGGCGCGAACCACTTCTTCGCGAACGAGCTCGACCTGCTGATGAAGAGCGTGGACGAATATCTCGACATGCGGCTGTCGCAACCGCTGCCGGCGAGTCCTCCGGGCAAGCGCTAAGCGGTCAGGTCGTCCAGATCAGGACATTGCCGACAATGATCGCGCCGACGGCGATCATCAGCCAGCCGTTCCTGGGGTGCTCGCGGGTCCGGGCGAAGCGGATACCGAAGCCGATCAGGACGGCGGCCGCCAGCATCGCGATCGAAAAAGTGAGTGCGGCGATGCCCGTCATGATCTGCCTTTCAGACTAACTTAACCGGTCTCGTTTAATGACGTGCCCCTATGAGCCCGGATGAGCAGCAGCAAAAGCTATGTGAAGCCTTTGACCGGATCGAGGAAACGATCCTGCCCTGCATCGCCATGATGCTGGACACGCTGCTCGATGCGTCCGCGAACCTTGCCGAAACTGACCCGAAGGCCCTTGCCGCCGAATTGCAGATCCTTGCAGCGGAGCTTGAAGAGCTGACCCGTGCGGTCGAGCGCTCCTCGCCGGTGCATCTGGGACCTGGCCAGTATCGGACGGTCGCGGCTTAAGCGACCAGTCGGGCGTGTAACGCCGGATCGATATTGCCACCGGACAGGGTCGCGACGGTACCCGGGCTTATCGGCACTTTAGCGGACAATAGCGCGGCAAGGGCGACCGCGCCGCCCGGCTCGAGCGTCAGCTGAAGCTCCCGCCATGCCCAGCGGATCGCCTCCCGGACCTCGTTCTCGCTGACCGACACGCCGCGCGCGTCCCGTCTCGCCAGGATGCCGAAGGTGATTGGGGATACACGCGGTGTCTGGAGCGCATCGCAGAGTGTGGGCGGTGCTGGCATTTCCACCGGCACGATATGGCCCAACTGCAGGGACCGGCCCATGTCGTCCCAGCCCTGGGGCTCAACGCAGATGATCTCCGCCTCGGGAGCGGCGAGAGCGATGCCTGCCGCGAGCCCGCCTCCGCCGGTACAGACCAGAATGTGCCGGACCGGTTCGGGGCAGTGCTCGACGATCTCCAGCCCGACCGTTCCCTGGCCGGCCACGATGTGGGGATCATCGAAGCTCGGCACGAGCACCGCGCCGCGCTCGGCGGCAAGGGACGCGGCCAGTTCCACCCGGTCTTCGGTCGCACGATCATAGAACAGTATCTCGGCGCCTTCCGCGCGCGTCCCCTCGACTTTCAGTGCAGGCGCGTCCCTGGGCATGACGATCGCCGCGGGGATACCGAGCCGACGGGCCGCGATTGCCACCCCTTGGGCGTGATTGCCGGAGGAGAAGGCAACAACCCCCGCCCGTTGCTCCGCCTCGTCGAGCTGCAGCAGCCGGTTGGTCGCACCGCGCAGCTTGAATGCGCCGCCGGACTGGAGGCACTCGGCTTTCAGCCAGACTCGGCCCCCCGGCAAGGTCGCTTCGATGAGAGGCGTGCGGATCACATGACCCGCGATCCGCTCGGCCGCGGCGCGCACGTCGTCGATCGTCAACGATGAAACATCAGACTTTTCGTGGAAGGCCATAGGCTTAGCTCAACTGTTGCAGGTCAGCGGCGAGTTGAAAAATCGTCTGCTGCCGGTGGTCCAAAAAATGTTGCGTTAACGCCCCCTCGTTCATATATGCGCCTCCGCTGCCCCATGGGACTTCCAACCGCAAGGCAGCTTTCGTCAATGTTTGCCGTCAGGCACTTGGAGGTCCCTTGAGTTGCACAAGCATCATCGCGCGCTGGGGCTAGCGACCGCCCCGTCCGGCACCCCTGTTTCTAGTGCTGCCGAGATCGCGAAGCTGAAGCCGGTTCAGCCGGTTACGCTTCTTCGTCCGCATGCCGCCCGCCGTGCCGCCCGCTTCTTTGTGGAGAAGTTTCCGGGCCGGTCGCTCTATGCGGTCAAGGCGAATCCTTCCCCCGACCTGCTGAAGGTGCTGTGGGATGGCGGAGTCACGCATTATGACGTGGCGTCGATCGGAGAGGTGCGGTTGGTCGCGCAAACTCTTCCCGGCGCGACCCTGTGCTTCATGCACCCGGTGAAGGCCGAGGAAGCGATTGCCGAGGCGTATTTCGAGCATGGTGTGCGCACCTTCAGCCTCGATACGCTCGACGAGTTGGAGAAGATCGTCCGCGCGACGGCGACTGGTGGCGTTGCAGCGAGCGACCTCAACCTGCTGGTCCGTCTGCGCGTGTCGTCGGAACATGCGAAACTGAGCCTTGCCTCCAAGTTCGGCGCGGCGGCCGACGAACTCAAGCAGTTGTTGTTCGCCACCCGCCAGGCGGCCGATGCAATGGGCGTCTGCTTCCATGTCGGCAGCCAGGCGATGACCCCGGCGGCCTATGCCGAAGCCATGACCCGCGTCCGCGACGCGATCGTCGAGGCCGCGGTCACCGTCGATATCGTCGACGTCGGCGGAGGTTTCCCTTCGTCCTATCCGGGCATGGAGCCGCCTCCCCTGGAAGCTTACTTCGCGGTTATTCACGACGCGTTCGAGAAGCTGCCGATCAGCTATTCGGCGGAACTGTGGTGCGAGCCCGGCAGGGCGCTGTGTGCGGAATATGCCTCCGTGCTGGTTCGGGTCGAGAAGCGCCGTGGTGATGAGCTTTACATCAACGATGGTGCCTACGGCGCGCTGTTCGACGCGGCGCACATCGGCTGGCGCTATCCGGTTAGTCTGGTCCGTGAGCCGGAATCCGACGTCCGCGACATGCCCTTCAGCTTCTACGGGCCGACTTGCGATGATCTCGATCACATGACGGGACCGTTCGAGTTGCCCGGCGATGTGCACGCCGGCGACTATGTCGAGATCGGCATGCTGGGCGCCTATGGTTGTGCCATGCGGACCGGTTTCAACGGGTTCGGTTCCGAATGGCGCGTGGTCGTGGAGGACGAGCCGATGGCCAGCCTCTACCACGCGACGGAAGAGCGCCGCTCCAACGTCGTGAAGCTGTAACTCCCTTCCGCTTGCCGCTAAGGCGGCAAGCGGCCGGAGGGTGAGGCTGTCCCCTCCCAAGCAATGACACGCCTTTTGTGCTGGCGCCCCCGCTCGTCGGGGCCGGCGGCCATTGGAGTTGAGAAATGACCACCGATACGCTGACCAAGGTTCAGGAGCCCACGCGGATCAACGATTCCCGCAAGGCCGAACTGCTGTCCACCACCGTCGAGCATATCGACATCACCAGTTTCGATGCCCGTCCGATCATTGATGCGATGGGCAAGATGAGCTTTACCAGCCGCGACCTCGCGCGCGCGACCGGCATCTACAATCAGATGCTGGAGGATCCGGACTGCTCGGTCATCCTGGTGATTGCCGGCTCGACCTCGGCTGGCGGTTGCATGGACCTTTATGCCGAGTTGGTCCGCTCCAACATGGTCGACGCGATCGTGGCGACCGGCGCCAGCATCGTCGACATGGATTTCTTCGAGGCGCTTGGCCACAAGCACTATCAGGCGTTGGAAATCCCGGACGACGACACGCTGCGGTCGCTCTACATCGACCGCATCTACGACACCTACATCGACGAGCAGCAGCTTCAGGATACCGATTTCACCATCGGCAAGATCGCCGACATGCTGGAGCCGCGCCCCTATTCCAGCCGCGAGTTCATCAAGGAGATGGGCAAGTGGCTGCTGGAGAATGGCAAGAAGGACAACAGCCTGGTCAAGCTCGCCTACGAGCATGACGTGCCGATCTTCTGCCCGGCGTTCACCGACAGTTCGGCCGGCTTCGGCCTCGTCAAACACCAGGTCGATGCCATGAAGGCCGGCCGGCGCTACATGACGATGGACTCGATCGCCGACTTCCGTGAGCTGACCGACATCAAGATCAAGGCCGGCACCACTGGTCTGCTGATGATTGGTGGCGGCGTGCCCAAGAACTTCACGCAGGACACGGTGGTCTGCGCCGAGATCCTGGGCCACGAGGATGTCGAGGTGCACAAGTACGCGGTCCAAATCACCGTCGCCGACGTGCGCGACGGCGCCTGCTCCTCCTCGACGCTGCAGGAGGCGGCAAGCTGGGGCAAGGTGAGTACTGCCCTCGAGCAGATGGTGTTTGCCGAGGCGACTTCGGTGCTGCCGCTGATGGCGTCGGCCGCCTACCACAAGGGCGCCTGGAAGAACCGCGAGAAGCGCCGCTTCGCCAAGCTGTTCGAATAGACCACAGGCGGCGCTCGGCCCACGCCGGGCGCCGTTCGTGTCGGAAGGCAAATCACTACTGGGCCGCGCGCGCCTTGGTTGCCATTTCGTTCAGCTGCGCAAGGGTTTGCTCGAACCGGTCCTCGCGTTCTGCATTCCGCAGGAACTTGACCCGATCCACGAGTATCTCCGCGGGCGATGGGTCTGCAGCTAGCAGCGTCATCACCTCGTCGATGAATTCGTTAAGCGGCTGGTAGCCGGGGCGGGTCGACTGCCCCGGCGTTAGCTCCGTCTGAACCGCCGGCGGTACCAGTTCAAGCACTTCTACCCTGCCCTTCAGTGCTTGCCGCAGGGCAACCGTATAGGCGTGGATCGCGGCCTTCGTCGCCGCGTAGGTCGGGGTCGCGACCAGCGGGACGAACGCCAGTCCCGAACTTACGTTGACGATCATCCCATCGGGCTGTGAAATCAGCTGCTCGACCAGCGCATCGATCAGGCGGATGGGTCCCAGCAGATTGGTCGCTACAGTGATGTCCGCATCGCGGAGGTCGCGCCGCTGATCGAGTTCCTCGAACCGCATCACGCCGGCATTGTTGATGAGTATGTTGAGTCCCGGATGCCTGGCGAGCAGTTCGGCCGTGAACCGCTCCACGTCCGCGGGATCTCCCACGTCCAGCGGCATGGCGTGGATCGCTGGACGGCCCGCCGCCGTTTGTTCGAGCGCGTCCCGCCGCCGCCCGGAAATGATGACCTCGTTGCCCGCATCATGAAAGCGGTGAGCAAGCGCCTGGCCGATCCCCGAACCACCCCCGGTAATCAGGATGGTATTGCCGCTCATCTTCATATCGATCTCCCGCGCCGGACCGGTTCGCCAAACGAACGCGCGGAACGCTTGTGGGTGTCCCGAAGGTGAGGCACTGTCCCGCCGCTGATATGTGGGGGGAAGTCGAATGGGGATCGATCCACTGATCGTCCCGGTGGTCGTTCTGGTCGCCTGGACGTTATTCGTCATGTTCTGGATGGCGGCCACGCGCTTCGGTGCCATGAGAAGGCACGGAATTCCGCTGAAAGGCCAGCGCGGCGGGCGCGGCCAGAATCTTGAAGGCGTGCTGCCGGACGAGGTCAGCTGGAAGGCGCACAATTACCAGCACCTCATGGAGCAGCCGACGATTTTCTATGCGCTCGTCGTCTGCCTGATCCTGATGGGCGCCAGCATGCCGATCACATGGGCACTGGCCTGGGGCTATGTCATCTTCCGCATCCTGCATTCGATCTGGCAGGCGACGGTGAACGTCGTGGCAGTGCGTTTCGGGCTGTTCTTGCTGTCCAGCTTCTGCCTGCTCGGCCTCACGGTGCATGCGCTCGCCTTCATCCTGAACGCGAGGATCTGACATGGATCACAATCCGCTTCTCGGGCCGCTGATCGCGCTGGTCGGCTGGACCATCGCCATGCTGTTCCTGTCCGTATTCCGGATCGTCAGCGGCGCCCGGCGAGCTGGCAAGCTGGAGGGCCTGCCACCCAACCCGCGAGGCCGCGATTTCGAGGGGCGCCTGCCAGACGCACACGCCTATCCGCGCCGCAACTACGAGCATCTGGTGGAACAGCCGACGGTCTTTTACGCGATCGTGCTGGCGCTGGTGGCAATGGGCGATCGATTCGACATGAACCTCTGGCTGGCCTGGGCCTATGTCGCGCTACGCGTTTTCCACAGCATTGCGCAGATCCTGGGCAAGTCACGCGGGCTGTGGTTCGCACTGTCGACCCTGTGCCTTCTCGCGCTCACCATCCATGCCGCCGTCCGGCTGTGGCACTAGCGGACGAGGGCCGATACCAATTCGATGTGGGTCGACCAGCGGAACTGGCCAACCGGCCGGACCCATTCTAGGCTGTACCCGCCGTCGGCTAGAACTCGCGCATCGCGTGCGAAGGTGGCGGGATTGCAGCTGACGTAGGCGACCCGCCCCACGGACGAGGTAGCGATCTCCTGAATCTGCTCGGCCGCGCCCGAGCGGGGCGGATCCAGCACTACGGCATCGAACCGGGCCAACTCCGCGCTGTTGAACGGCCGCCGATAAAGGTCGCGATGTTCGACCGTCAGGTTCGGTCGCGCGCGCTTCAGCGACAGCACGGCGTCGCGCGCTGCTTCAGCCGCGACGACATCACCCGTCAGTCCAAGAGCGAAGGTGCCCAGCCCTGCGAACAGGTCAACGGTCCTTTCCGCGCCGCCAACCGCTTCCCCAACCCCGCCGAGCAACGCTTGCTCGCCGTCAGCCGTCGCTTGGAGGAAGGCGCCGGGAGGCAGCGGTACGGCGGTCCCGGACAGGGAGATGGTCGCAGGCCGCGGTTCGTAGCGGACCTCCGCGCCGAACCCTTCGTCGACGCTCAGCCGGGCGAGCCGATACCGTTCGGCAAACGCCGTCAACGCCTCCGTGGCTTCGAGGCCGTCCACCGTGATGCCACTTAGCCCGACGTCGACACCTTGATCGCATAGGGTCATCCGGACCTCGCCCGGTCGCCGGGGCGCGAGCAGCACGGTCAGCAACGTCCGCAGCGGAGCCACCAGCGCGAACAGCTCAGGCCGCAGCACGTGGCATTCGCGCATGTCCACGATGCGGTGCGATCGTTCCTCGTTGAAGCCGAGGGCAACTCCCTTCCCGACCCGAAGTGCGCGCAGGGTAGCGCGGCGGCGGCTGCGCGGAGGCGACAGATGGGGATCCCGCACATCGGTCGTCAGACCATGCTGATCCAGCGCACCCCTCACCCGGTCGACCAGATATTGCCGGTATGCCGCATCATCCAGATGCTGAAGTTGGCAGCCGCCGCACTCCGGGAAATGGCGGCACGGCGCTTGCTGGTAGTGCGGCCCGCGCGTCACGCTGCCGTCCTCGAGCAGCAGATCGCCCGGCGCGGCGAGTGGCGCGTGGCGGCCGGTCGCAGTGACCCCGTCGCCGCGGGCGGCAATGCGAACGATCGGTTCGCTCATCGGACAACCGGAAGCGCGTCGAGCAGATCGTCGGCTATCATGGACGGTCCAGCCGCTTCGGCGGCGCGGCCATGCAGCCACACACCGGCGCACGCCGCTTCGAACGCCGGCATGCCGCGCGCGCGGAGCGCGGCAATGATCCCGGCAAGAACGTCGCCGGTGCCAGCGCTCGCCAACCATGCGGGCGCGGGTGGCGCGAAGCCCAGGCGTCCATCGGGTGCGGCGACCAGCGTGTCCGGCCCCTTGTAGACGACCACCGCGCCCGAACGACGCGCAGCCTCCAGGGCGCGGTCCGGCTTGCTCCCGGGCGGTTTGCCGAAGAGCTTGGCAAATTCGCCTTCGTGAGGAGTAATGATCGCGTCCTGACCGCGAAGGCGCTCCGGTTCGCCGACGTGACCGATGGCGTCAGCGTCCAGAACCTTGGGCGCGCTACTGGTCAGCGCCAGGGTGAGCAATTGCGGCAAATTTCCGAGGCCGGGCCCCACCAGCAGGCAACCGATCCGCTGATCGTTCAGGGCCGCGCGATCGGTCCGGACGACCGACAGTGGCAGGCCCGCGATCGCCGTGGAACTGCTGACCCGAATATAACCTGCTCCGCTGCGGGCCGCCGCCGTAGCCGACAGCGCAATTGCTCCCGGCATCTCACCGGCCAGTGCAAGCACCAGCCCGCGACTGTACTTGTGCCCGGCAGGATCGAGCGGCGGGAGGTCGGGGCGGCCGATTTCGTTCCAGTTCGCCTCGGCCTCGACCCCGATGTCGGCAAGGATCAGCCGCCCCATGAGTGGCAACGAAGGCATCAGGCGATGCGATGGCTTCAAGGCGCCGAAGGTTACCGTCAGATCGAAGCCGGGAACGGGCGACAGAAGAGCGCCAGTATCACTGTCGGCCCCGCTGGGAAGATCGCAGGCCACCGCGACACGTGCGGCGTCCACGAGCTCACAAAGTCTTGTCGATACCGTGGCTTCCAGCCCACGCTTGAGACCGGTACCGAACAGACAATCGACAAGCAGCGGCGCTGAAGCGACCTCGTCCAGCCGTTCCACCGGACCGTCCCACTCACCCCGGGCCCAGCGACAGGCGACGCTCGCGGGCTCGCCGAACGCTGCGACACGAACCGAGGAGCCCATCCGACGAAGGTGGCGCGCTGCAACATAGCCATCTCCGCCATTATTGCCCGGACCGCATAACATGAGGGCGTCGAGCGGACCGGCGTAACGCAAGGCGGCTTCCGCAAGGCTGGCCCCTGCGCGCTCCATCAACGTTTCGACACTGGTGCCGCCAGCGATTGCTTCCTCTTCGGCACGACGCATTTGCGCAGCAGTCAGGATGGGACGCATCGCGACCCCCTAGCGCAGGCTGGTCGCGAGGTGCCACCAACGTGACGGGCAGCAGGCGGCGGCCTGGTCTCGCGCTCTTTCATTGTCGAACAGCGCAAAGCAGGTCGCGCCGGAGCCCGACATCCGCACGAGGCCGACATCGGCACAGCCCCTCAGCCAATCGAGCACCTCGGCGATTTCGGGCACTTGCGCGACCGCCGGGTCCTGCAGGTCGTTGCGGCCGTCTCGCCAGTCACCAAGTGGCCCACGGTCGGTCCCATCCCAACCGGCAAACACCGCCCGCGTCGAAAGTGGCAGGCGGGGATTCACCAGCAGCACCGGCGATCCCGACACACCCGCGTCGACAAACTCCAGCCGGTCGCCGGCATCCGTGCCACGCGCAGTCATGCTGAGCAGGCAGACAGGCACGTCGGATCCGAGCGACGGCGCGACGGCGGAAGCATTGTCGGGATCGATCCTCCACAAGGTGGTCATCAGGCGCAACGCCGCGGCCGCGTCGGCCGATCCCCCGCCGATCCCCGATGCGACCGGCAGATTCTTGGTGAGGCGGAAAATCGTATGCCCGCCACCGCCGGCCCGCGCCTGCATGACCTCCCAGGCGCGCTCGACCAGATTGGTCCCGTCACCCAAGTCCTCGGCAAACGGACCCCCGACCTCAAGTGACATGCCTTCGCCCTCGGGTGCCCACCAGCCTTCCAGCCGGTCGCCGTCGACGCAGAAGGCGAAGATCGTTTCCAGCGCATGCCGTCCGTCTGGCAAACGGCCGCGCACATGAAGCGCCAGGTTGAGCTTGGCCGGCGCGATTTCGATTGCGTGCCGTGTGTGGGATCCGCTCAAGGCGCGGCGTTGGCCGGCTGGAGCCCGCCCTTGATCTTGGCCTCGACCCGGCGCTTGGCGTCGTCCTCGGCAGTGATCAACGCCGCGTTCCAGGCGTGGCGCGCCTCGAACTTGCGGCCGGCGGTGTACAGCGCGTCGCCGAGGTGTTCGTGGATTTCGGCCTGGCTGGGATCGCTGGCGGCGGCGCGCTGAAGCGTTTCGATCGCTTGCTCGACCCGGCCTCGCTTGAACTGCGCCCAACCGAGGGAATCGGTGATCGAAGCGTCGTCCGGCGCGCGTCGGCTCGCCTCGCCGATGAGGGCTTCGGCGGTATCGAGGTTTTCGCCCCGTTCCAGTTGAGCATAGCCTAAGAAGTTCAGCACCAGGGCGTTGTCCGGGGCCAGCGCGCGGGCCTTCGCCAACGCAGTCTTGGCGTCGTCCCAGCGGTCCGCCCGCTCCAGCATCGCCCCGCGAAGGAGGTGAAGCTGCCACGCCTCGGGTCCCGGTCGTCCCGCATCAACCAAGGAGATAGCACGGGCAAAGGCGTCGGCGGCCGGACCAAAGCGGTCCATTTCGTCAAGCAAGTCGCCCAGCCGCGCCCAGTCCCCCGCAGACGCTTGTGACGACGCGGCGAATGCCTGCGCACGCGCCAGCGCCTCGTCGAGCCGGCCGGCCCTCGTCAGTACCCGGATCTCGGCTTCACGCGCGGAGTCGGCGAACAGGCTGGTTTCCGGCACGGCCCGAAGCACGGAGACCGCATCGTCCTGCCGTTCGCCTTCGCCCAACAGCAAGCCCAGCAGCAGCGGCAAGGTCGGGTGGGACGGGTCGGCGACCCGCGCGACCTGCACCATCGCGACGGGCAGGGCGCGCGAGTCCGACCGGCTAAGGTCGATGGCGATGCCACTCAGCAGCTCGGCATATGCCGCCGCCGCGCTCTCGATACCACCGCCGGGGCGCCGATTTTGCTCGATAAGGAGGCGGGCCTGGCTGAGCGCGGGTTCCTTGCCGGCAACCATGGCCAAGGCCGCACTGCGGTCTCCCACCCGCATGAGACCGTCGGCGAACGCGATCTTCAAGCGGGCCTGGCGCCCGCCGGCGCGGGCAAGCGCCTTTTGGAGCAGCGGCATGGCTTCCGCGGTCCGGCCCAAGCGGAGCAGGATAAGACCTCGGTGATCTTCCGCATAGGGGGCGACCATGCTGCCTGCGGGAATCTGCGCCAAAACGTCCAGCGCGCGGGCGTCGCGACGTTCCGCCAGCAGCCAAGCCTGGACCAGCGGGGCCATGAAGGAGAGCGTGCCGCTGTCGGAGTCAGAGCGAAGGAATTCGAGCGCTTTTCCACCCTCGCGCCTTGCAAGCCGATCCGCCGCCAGCAGCAGGCGCGCATCCACCAACAGCGTCGGAACGGGACGGCTGGCGGACAGCCGCAGGGCCAGTCCGATATTGCCGGCCGCAATCGCCTGACTGATGGCGCGGTTGGCAATCAGCGCGTTGGCGGGGTAGGCTTGCGACAGGGTCGCGTACAATAACGCTGCGCGCCGGGCATCGCCGGTAAGTTCCGCCGCCCGCGCGCCAACAAACGTGGTCGCGCTGCTCGGACCCGCCTGCAATCGGGTCGAGGCATCCGCCGGCATGGCGGCGAATACTGCCGCGCCGGCAGCAAGGACCAGGCTACATGTTGGGGTAGTTTGGCCCACCGCCGCCCTCCGGAGTCACCCAGTTGATGTTCTGGCACGGGTCCTTGATGTCGCAGGTCTTGCAGTGGACGCAGTTCTGCGCGTTGATCTGCAGTCGGGGCGCGCCATTCTCCTCGACATATTCGTACACGCCGGCCGGGCAATAGCGCTGCTCCGGCCCGTCATATTCGGGGAGGTTCACCCGGGTCGGGATGGTCGGATCCTTAAGTGTCAGGTGACTTGGCTGATCCTCCTCATGATTGGTGTTCGAGATGAACACCGAGGACAGCTTGTCGAAGCTGATGACGCCGTCGGGTTTCGGGTAGTCAATCGGCGGGGCAATATCCCGGCGCCACAGGGTCGTGTGGTCCGCATGGTGCTTCATCGTGAAAGGCAACCCGATCCCCAGCTGCCGCATCCACATGTCGGTCCCGGCAACCAGCGTGCCGATGGTCGAGCCGAGCTTGGCGACCGCCGGCTCGACATTTTTCACCTTGCGAAGCTCCTCGCCGATCCAGCCGTTGCGGACGGACGGTTCATATCCCTCCAGTACGTCGCCCTTGCGATCGGCCGCGACCGCCTCGAATGCGGCTTCCGCGGCCAGCATGCCGCTTTTCATCGCGGTGTGCGTGCCCTTGATACGCGGCACGTTCACGAAGCCGGCCGAGCAGCCGATCAGCGCGCCGCCAGGGAAGGCAAGCCGAGGAATCGACTGATAGCCGCCCTCGTTGATCGCCCGTGCGCCGTACGACACGCGTCGTCCGCCTTCGAGCAGTGAAGCGATCGCCGGGTGATGCTTCCAGCGCTGCATCTCGCTGAAGGGAGACAGATGAGGGTTCTTGTACGAGAGCGCGACCACGAAGCCGATCGACAGCTGGTTGTTGTCCTGGTGGTAGATCCAGCCGCCGCCCCAGGCATCGTCCAGCGGCCAGCCCTGGGTATGGATCACGGTCCCGGGCTGATGCTTCTTCGGATCGATATCCCATAGTTCCTTGATGCCGATGCCGTAGACTTGCGGCTGGCAGTCCTTCTCCAGGTCGAACTGCTTTTTCAGTTGCTTTGTCAGGCTGCCGCGCGCGCCTTCGGCGAAGAAGGTGTAGCGGGCATGGATTTCCATTCCCGGCTGGTAGTCGGCCCGGTGCGATCCATCGCGGGCGATACCCATATCGCCCGTGGCGACGCCCTTCACCGAGCCATCCGCATGGTAGAGCACTTCGGCTGCCGGGAAGCCGGGAAAGATCTCGACCCCAAGCTCCTCGGCCTTGCCGGCCAGCCAGCGGCACAGGTTGCCGAGGCTGCCGGTGAACGTGCCCTTGTTGTCCATGAAACTGGGCATCATCAGGTGCGGAAAGTTAAAATGCCTGTTCTTCGTAAGCACCCAGTGCTGGTTCGACGTCACCGGTACTCGGTTCAGGAGGCAGCTGCTGTCCTCGCGCCAGTCGGGCAGCAACTCGTCGAGGCCCTTGGGATCGATCACCGCCCCCGACAGGATGTGCGCGCCGACCTCGGACCCCTTTTCCAGGATGCAAACCGACAGGTCGCGGCCGGCTTCGTTCGCCAATTGTTTGAGCCGGATTGCTGCAGACAGTCCGGCCGGGCCGGCACCGACGACCACGACATCATATTCCATCGACTCCCGGTCGCTCATACTTCTCGCTCGGCCTTATTCAGATGTGTGCAAAGTCCCTGCCCTCCCATCGCCTCTGGCGTCAATGGCAGCAGCGGGTATGAAGAGCGGATATGGGAGGGGACGAACGGCAGTTGAACCCGGCGGAGGTCGCCAGCCTGCTCGGCTGGTGGGTCGACGCGGGTGTCGACGTATCCGTCGCCGACGACCCGCGGAACTGGCTGAAGACATCCGCGCCGCCCGCTTCGGTGCACCACGACCCTGCGCCATCTGCACCGATTGACCGGGAAAAAGCGGCCACGCTCGAGGCATTTCATGCTTGGCTGCGCGAAACGGTCGACCTGCCGCTCTTCAAAGCCGGCACCAACCGCGCCCTGCCCCACGGGCCAGCCCAGGCGCCGATCATGCTGGTCAGCGATCTGCCGGACCGGGAGCATGCCGAGGAAGGCCGTCCAATCGGTGCGCAGGCATGGGAGCTTACGGTGCGGATGCTGGCCGCCATCGGCCTCAGGCCCGACGAGGCCTATGTTGCCTCGCTCGCTTGCTTTCCGGCCCTTGGTGCGCGGCTCGCGCTCGAGGACCTTCGGCGCTGCGCCGACACTATGCGTGAGCACATCGAACTGGTCGCGCCCAAGCGCCTGTTGCTGCTAGGCGACGGCACCACCCGGGCGATGCTTGGTCAATCTTTGGTTCAGGCACGCGGCCGGATCCACCGCATTGGGCAGGTTCCCGCGGTGGCGACATTTCATCCGCGCAAGCTGCTCGACCGGCCGGCCGACAAGGCGCATGCCTGGCGCGATCTGTTGCTGTTGATGAGTGAAGAGGTTTCATGAGCGTTTACGTTGGCTTGGTTGCCGCTCTTGTTGCTCAATCCCAACCGGTCGATCCGCTTGCGCCGGTATCGGACAGCGAGCCGGTGGAAACCACGTCCCAGCCACCCGCCCAACCGCCTCAGCCGACCGCCGTGGTCCGGGTTCCGCGCGACTGGCGCGGCGTATTCGACGCCATTCGGGCTGGTCAATGGGCAAGCGCCCAGGCAGGGATCGCAGCGCTGCCGGCGTCCCCACTGAGGGCGGTCGCACAGGCCGAACTTTATACGGCCAAAGGATCGCCGGCGGTTGGCCTCGATGCCATTCTCGGGCTGCTGAACGAGGCCCCCGAGATCCCTGAAGCGGATCAGCTGGCCCGTCTGGCGCAAAGTCGCGGTCAGCTTTCCCCGATCCGGATCACGCCGCGTTATCCATTGGTTCCGCTGGCTGCCTCTCCCCGCCGCGGTCGCCCGCGACCGGTGACGGGCGACCCGGAAGCCGATCGGCTGCGGACCGACATGGACGCCTCCATCAAGGCCGACGATGCTGCCGCGGCGGAACTGCTGATGCTGGAGCGGCTGCCGTTGCTGCTGACACCGGATGCTCGGCTGGAGGCGGCATATCGGGTCGCGTGGATCTATTACGTGCGGGGTGACGATGCCAACGCGCGGCGGGTCGCAGAATATGCGCGTGTGGGCGCGACGGGAGAATGGGCGTCGCACCTGGCATGGGTCGTGGGAATGGCCTCGTGGCGGCAGAATGATTGCCGTGCGGCGGCCCCCGCCTTCAAACAGACGGCGCAAGGCGTGTACGACCAATCGACCCGGGCTGCTGGCTGGTACTGGGCGGCCCGGGCGGAAATGGCCTGCCGCCGCCCGGAAGCGGTCAACGGACTTCTCCGCAATGCGGCCAGCCTGCCCGAGACATTCTACGGCATGCTTGCCCGCCGGACGCTGGGCATGGATACGCGGATCGCTCCGTTGCCGGCTTCGTCCACAGCGCGGGTCGAGCAATTGCCGAACGTCCAGCGGGCGTTGGAGCTCTTCCGGATCGGCGAGCGCGACCTTGCCGGCCAGTATCTTCGCCACCAGGCCCGGGTTGGAAACGCGGCGGACCATCTGGCGCTCATTCAGTTGGCGGCGAGGCTCGAGCTGTCCGCGACGCAACATTACCTCGCTCACTTCGGGCAGCGGGGGGTTCAGTTGCCGGCGGCCGCCCGTTACCCCAAGCCGAGCTGGGGTCCTCGCCAAGGTTGGCGGATCGACCCCGCTTTGGGTCTTGCCCATGCGCTGCAAGAATCGAATTTTCGGGCGGAAGCGGTGAGCCCGGCGGGCGCGGTCGGGCTGATGCAGGTGTTGCCAAGCACCATGAACCTGCTGGCGCGCAATGGGGGCGTTCCGGTCGGCGACCTGCGTGATCCTGCAACCAACATGGAATTCGGCCAGCGCTGGATCGAGCTGATGCGAACCAATCAATACACTCAGGGGCATCTGCCCAAGGTCATCGCCAGCTACAACGCCGGCCCTCTTCCGGTCGGACGGTGGAACATCAACGACCGTGGGGATCCGCTGCTGTGGATCGAAAGCGTACCCTACTGGGAAACGCGGTTTTATGTGCCGATCGTTCTTCGGAACATGTGGGTGTACCAGGGCATGAACGGTGCGCAGACGCCGACCCTCACCCAAATGGCGCAGCACAAGTGGCCGGCGGTCCCTGCGCGGAGATGAGGCGGCAGGCCGTCCGCAACCGCTTCAACGACCGCAGCCCAGCTTGCCGTTCTTGTTATGTTCTTGGGTTACGCGTAAAAGCGCCAGGTGCCTGTCGAGTCGACATCAGGACGCGGAGCTACCCGCAACAATAGCCCGACCCGCTTCAACCTCCAGGAGAAGCTGGTCGAGGGCGACTGGCTGGACCAGGTCGATGCGCTCGATGGGCGATCCGTCCGCCGGACGGTAGTCACGATTGAGAAACCCAAGTCCATCCTGACCCGCAACACGTCGCCGGACATCGGCTTCGATCGCTCGGTCAACCCGTATCGCGGGTGCGAGCATGGCTGCATCTATTGCTTTGCACGCCCGACCCATGCCTATCATGACCTGTCGCCGGGGGTGGATTTTGAAAGCCGGCTGTTCGCCAAGCCCGATGCGGCCAAGCTGCTTCACGCCGCGCTGTCGCGCCCGGGCTATGATTGCGCCCCGATCGCGCTTGGAACCAATACCGATCCCTATCAGCCGATCGAGGAACACTGGCAGATCACCCGGTCGGTGCTGGAAGTCCTGGTAGAGACCAAACATCCCTTCACCATCACTACCAAAAGCAATCGCGTGCTGCGCGATCTCGACCTCATCGCCCCTGCCGCGCACGAAGGGTTGGCAGCGGTTGCGCTATCGGTGACATCTCTGGATCCTGGCATCAGCCGAACACTCGAACCGCGGGCCCCCGCGGGCCGAAAGCGATTGGAAGCAATTCGCCAGCTCAATGAGGCAGGCGTTCCCACCCTTCTCGCCGTCGCACCGATCGTGCCGCAGATCACTGATCACGAACTCGAGACGATTGTGGAGGCCGGCGCCAACGCCGGGGCGCGGGCCGGCTTCTTCCTGCCGGTCCGTTTGCCGCACGAAGTCGCTCCGCTGTTCCGGGCCTGGCTCGACGAGCATTATCCCGAACGCGCCGCCAAGGTGATGGCCACCATCCAAAGCATGCGCGGCGGCCGTGACAACGATCCGGATTACTTCACTCGAATGCGGGGCAGCGGCCCTTGGGCGGACCTGTTGAAGACGCGGTTCGACAAAGCGGTGAAGCGCTATGGCCTGGGAACGAGCAAGACCGTCCTCCGCCGAGACCTCTTCCGCCCGCCCGACGGCGCCCAGATGCGATTGCTGTAGCTGCCGATGCGCCGGCAAACCGCTCGATCGTAATCGCGTTTTACCGCGCGTTAAGTTCAACCGTGCTTAACCATGATCTTTACCGGGCCTTCCAGGCACTCCAGAGAAAGCGTCATGATCGCGTCGAGGACAGGCCCTGTCGAGACTGAGGCTCATGGCAACCGGCTGCTGGCTCTGGCGGTCCGGACGCGCGCCTTTCGTAGCCGGTGGCAGCGGCCGCTGCTGCTGATCGCGCTGCTGGCGGTCATCGCCGGTTGCGTTTTTTCGTTTGCCAGGCTGGACCTTCGATGGTCCGACCTCCACCTGTTGCCCTTGCTGGTGATCTCAGCGATCGTGGTTCCGCTGTCGGTTGCCTACAGCGCCCTCAACATGATGCTGATGGGCCGCGCCGCGCGGGTGCCGATGGGTTTCGCCCAAGGCATCAAGGTCAGTGTCTTCGCCCAGTTGGCAGAAATCCTGCCGATACCCGGCGGCGCCATCGTCAGGGGCGCGGCGCTCATGCGGGCGGGCAGTTCCACGGGTACGAGCGCCGAACTGGTCATTGCCTTCTCCTTGCTGTGGATCGCCTGCGGTGCGACCGGTGCCGGGATAGCGCTGCGCGAGGTCGGCTTGCCGGCCCATCTGCTGGCCCTTGGCGGCGGCGCCGCTTCACTTGGCCTGTGCATCTGGCTTGGCGTCCGGTTCGGAGGGCTGATCGCGTCCGCCGCCCTGTTGCTTCGGATCGCCGGCGTGCTGCTGGTAGCCTGGCGCTTCGTGCTGGCCTTCGCGGTCATCGGCGTCCTGATGCCGTGGGTCGATACCATGTCGTTCGGCTTTGCGGTCATCCTGGGCAGCGCGGCCAGCCTGATTCCGGCCGGGCTAGGCGTCAGCGAAGCGTTGTCAGCGCTCATCGCGCAACCGGCCGGCGTTGCTCCCGCGGCCGCCTTTCTTGCCGCCGCCCTCAGCCGCCTGGTCGGCTTCGGCATGAACCTCCTGATGGCGTTCGGCTATGTCCTGACCGGCACTGCACCGAAGAACAACGGCACCGATCTTGGCTAGATACCGCGTCGCCATCATCCATGCCTTCAGCCGCGCGAATTCGGGCGACGGGCTGCTGGTCGACCTGACGTACGAGGCGTTGCGCGAGGCCGGCGTCCGCAGCGAAGAATGCATGCTGCTGGCCCTCGATCCGGACAGCTTTCCCGACATGCCCAACGTTCGGCGCGCACCCGGTGAGCCGGCCGCTCGCCCGAGCGCGAAGCTGGTCAGCGCGGGAATCGAGACATTGTTGAGCTTTGCCGGCAAGGGGCGATTACGCAACGAACTTGCTGAGGCCGACGCCGTGGTCGCGGTCGGCGGCGGCTATCTGGTGGCCGACGGGGTGGTCCGTAAAGGCGGAGTGTTCGCAAACCACCTTACGCAACTGCACGCGGCCGCACGGCATCCCGGGCCGACCGTGTATCTTCCGCAGAGCATCGGTCCCTTGAACGGAATCGTCGGCCATTGGACGCGCAAGGCGCTGGCCCGAATGGATCGAGTCTGGCTGCGCGATGATGTGTCCGCGCAGGAGCTTGAGCTGCGCAACCAGTGCAGATGTCCGGATCTGGCCGTGATGAAACTCGGCCGCGAACTCGGCACCATCAGGCCTCAACATCTGTCGGAACCGCCCGTGCTGGTGGGGCGCGACCTTCCCAATCGTGGGGACTATCACCGTCGGTTGCGCGCGCTCGCGGATGCGCTGCCCGGCGCCAGGTGGGCTTACCAGGCCGACACGGCTGGTCCGCGTAGCGACCGCGCCTTTTACCTCCGGCAGGGCTATGCCGACGCCGGCCCACTAGGGTCTCTGCTCGCCGAACCGGGTGGCCCGGTGGTATCGGTTCGCCTGCATGGAGCTTTAGGCGCGCTGCTGGAAGGCAGGCCGGCCATCCATCTGGCGTACGAACGCAAGGGGTGGGGCGCTTACCAGGACCTTGGTCTTGGCGAGTATGTGCACGATGCGCGAAGCTTTGATCCGGCGATGGTAGCGGAACAGGTCCGGGGACTAGCGACCAACAGCTCCGCCTTCTGGCGGAGAATCGAGGTGGCTGGACCGCGCCTGACGGAAGCGTGGGAGCGAATGGTGTTCGATCTTCGGCAGCGGCTATCAGAGTGACTGGTTGATCAGGCGATCGTTCGAAGGTCGTCCCGGGGGGATATGATGCAGAAAGCAGTTCAATTGATTGCCGGGGTGCTCGAGGTAGGCTTGTCGCCGCTCGCTCGGCAGGTCCGTCAGCAACGGCTCACCTACCTTAATCCGCTGAAGCTCCGGCGTATGGAAAAGGCCATGCGGCAAGTGGAAGACCGTAAGGTGGTTGGAGATTTCATCGAATTCGGAGTGGCGCTCGGCGGGTCCTCGATCTTGCTTGCCCGACACGCCCGCGATTTCGGCCGGCGCTTTCACGGCTTCGACGTGTTCGCGACCATTCCGCCGCCTACGTCGACCAAGGACGATGACAAGTCGCGGCGGCGTTATGAGACGATCACGTCCGGGGCATCGCGGGGCATCCGCGGCGACGAATATTATGGCTATAAGGACGATTTGTTTGGCGAGGTGTCGGCCGCTTTTGAGCGGTTCGGGGTTCCGCTCGATGGAAAGACGGTGGCCCTCCACAAGGGCCTCTTTGAGGACAGCTGGCCGCTTGCCACGGTGACCTCTGCGGCGCTCGTCCACATCGACTGCGATTGGTATGATCCGGTGACATATTGCCTGAAGGCCGTGGCCGATCTCATGTCGCCCGGCGGTTTGATCATTTTGGATGACTATCACGATTACGGCGGCGCTCGGACGGCGGTCGACGAGTTCCTTGCAACGCGGCGCGACTTCGCAATGCAGAGCGGGTTGAATCCGTTCTTGCGCAAACTCTGAACGTTGGAAGGAACGAGGGCCTGTGCACCGCTCCAACGAATGGCAGCCTACGAAATTCGTACAGCGCAACGGGGACTGGCAACCAAGCCGGGACCCACAGGAGTTGACGCCGGCAAGCATCGTGTCCGCTTCCCTCGCGCTGCGGGCGTGCGTTAACGCCCTGCAGGAGTTCGCGAGCGGGCATCTCGCTGATTTCGGCTGCGGCAAGGCTCCCTTCTACGGCGTATATCGGGATCAGACCGAGCAGGTGACCGGTATCGACTGGCCGCAGACGCGGCATGAGGCCGGGCACATCGATGTCTATGCCGATCTTAATCAACCGATCGACGTTCCGGATCAGGCGTTCGACACGATCCTGTCGTCCAGTGTGCTGGAACATATCTGGCGACACGATGTGCTGTGGTCTGAGATGGCCCGCACGCTGCGGCCCGGCGGTCATCTCATTCTGTCTGTACCGTTCGTCTATGCCCTACACGAAGTGCCGCACGATTATTTTCGCTGGACCCGCTTTGCGCTTGAGAAGGCATGCGAGGAGAACGGCTTAGAGACAGTGCGGCTGGAGCCTTACGGCGGTGGACTGGATGTGCTTGCGGATCTGTGTGTGCGAGCGATCGGAGCGCTGAACCAAGGCTTGGCGGGATTGGTCGGACGGGGCGTCGTCAACTTGCTCCGGCGAGGGACTGCCCGACGCCTGTCGCCGCAAACCTTCGAGCTGCTCCCCATGGGCTACATCCTCGTTGCGCGTAAGCCTTAGTTGCTGCCCGCCAGTGCACGTTCCACGGGGGCAGCATATTCTTCGATCAGGCGATCCCATCGGTAGCGTCCGATAAGCTGCCGCGCTTCCGTCGCTCCGCCGGGCGGCACGGAGAGCAGTGTCTCCAGTGCTTGTTCCAGCACCGGCAGGTCGGCGGGATCGGCAACAAACGTGACCGAATCCCGAATGCGCGGCCATTCGGGAAGCAGTTCGATGTTCGTGTCACGACTTGCGAGCACCGGGACGCCCGCCGCCATCGCCTCCAGCAACGCGACGGGCATTCCTTCGACGTCACCGCCCACCGCGCGCGCCGGGAACGCGAAACGCGCGGACGCCGACAGGAACCGGTCTTTGTCTTCTCCGTCCAGGAAGCCGGCAAAAGTAACGTCGGCTCCCTTGACCAGATTTTCCAGCCGTTGCCGCTCCTCTCCGTCCCCGGCGATTCCGATCCGGGGTCGAATGCCACGCTTTGCCAGCCGTTCGGCTGCCTCCATCAGGAAGTGCAGTCCCTTTTTCTCGGAAAGCCGGCCGATGGTCGCAATGTCGTACTTCGATCGATCGATTGCGACCGGTCGGTCAGGCGTCGCGATGCCCATTGGCAGGACACTCGCCTTGGCGCGCAAGGCCTCGCGCTCGTTCGGCGGGAGATAATCGAGTGCTGCCTCGAGTTGTCGCTCGTTGACGCAAAAGAAGTGCAGTGAATCGCGCAGCAGCCGACGCGCGATCGCTCTGCCCGGAGCACCGGCTTTCCCAAAGATCGACAGGTCGGACGAATGGTTCTGCAAAACGAAGGGAATCCCGAACCGGCGCTTCAGCTGCCAGGCGATCAGTCCCTGCGGCATGACCCAGTGCGCGTAAGTCACGTCGACCGGATCCTGCCGCCCCACCCGCGCGGCCGCTCTATGGGCCGCGACCAATAGCGCTGGCACCTGCAGGGCCAGCAAGGGATTGCGACGAATATTCGGCAGGATCGCCGGATAGACCAGCCGCTGCGCTCCGTCCGGCCGCATGTAGCGGTAGCGTTCCACGGTGACTTGCTTTCCCTCCTCGCGGCGGGCGGCTCCGTTGTGATGCGGCGCGAGGATGGTGATGCGCGATGCCGGGCGCGCCCTGGTCCAGGCGGCGGCCTGCTCTCCGACGAAGTTGGCCTGCATGTCGCCGGGGTACCGAGGGAGGGTGGAAGCGAGCATCAGGATGTGCATTGACGCACCGGTCGCATGGGCTTGGCCGAACGTCTAGAGCAGGAATTGCAGCCGGTGTGACGCCAGCTGTCGCTCGACTTTCCCCTGCAGACCCGGCTAGTCCTGCCGGCATGATCAAGCGCCTGTCTGCATTCCTCCTCGCCGCTTCCACGTCCGCCGCCCTCGCTCAGCAGGCCGCCGCGCCGCCCCCGGTAGAAGTCCCGCGCCATGTCGCTCAGCTACGGGATGCGGCCCTTGCCGACGAGCTGGCGTACGACATCACCGAGGATCTGACGACCGAGGTCGGGCCTCGTCTGGCCGGCACCGCGGCGGAAGCGCGGGCGCGGGACTGGGCGGTACGCAGGCTACGGGCGCTTGGCTTTGCGAACGTCCGCGTCGACCCGTTCACCATGCCGGTATGGATTCGCGGCTCCGAAAGCGCCGCCATCCTTGCCCCCTACCCTCAGCCGCTGGTGCTCGCGGCCCTTGGCAACAGCGCAGCGACGCCGCCGGGGGGGATCACCGCCGACGTCATCGGCTTCGCCAGCGTCGGCGCCCTGCGCGCCGCGCCGTCCGAGCAGGTGCGCGGCAAAATCGTTTACATCGGCCATGCCATGCCCCGCGCTCAGGACGGCTCGGGCTACGGTGTGTTTGGCGCGCCGCGCCGCCAGGGACCGACCGTTGCGAGCGACAAGGGAGCCGCCGCAATCGTGATCCGCTCGATCGGGACCGATTCCCACCGCAATCCCCACACGGGGGTGATGAGCTTTGCGGACGACGTGCGCCCGATCCCGGCCGCGGCGCTCAGCAACCCCGATGCCGACCAGCTCGAGCGGATCCTGGAGCGCGCTTCCGGTCCGGTCAGCATGCGGCTGGTCCTCAACAGCCAGCGGCTGGCCGATCAGCAATCCGGAAATGTCATCGCCGAGGTGCCCGGGCGTGACCCGACGGCCGCCCCAGTCCTCGTCGCCTGTCACCTGGACAGTTGGGATCAAGGCACTGGGGCAATCGACGATGCGGCGGGCTGCGGGATCGTGGCGGCGGCGGCAAAGCGGATCATGGACGCGGGTCGCCCGCTCCGCCCGATCCGGATCGTCTGGTTCGGCGCGGAAGAGGTCGGTTTGTTCGGCGGCCTCGATTATCGTGCCAAGTACGGCAAGCAGCCGCACCACGCCCTCCTCGAAAGCGACTTCGGCGCCGACCGGATCTGGAAGGTCGACAGCCGCCTTGGCGAGGCTCGGCGCGAGGAAGCCCGCATGATCCAGAAGGCGCTCGAGCCGCTCGGCGTCGTTCCGGGCAGCTTCGAAGATACCGAGGGTAGCGACATCGGCCCCATGCTGGCGGACGGGCTGCCCGGCGTTGCCCTTAATCAGGACGGCACCCGCTACTTCGATCTGCACCACACACCCGACGATACGCTGGACAAGGTCGACAGGGCGCAGCTTCGCCAGAATGTCGCGGCATGGACGGCGACGCTGGCAATCCTGGCCGGTAGCAGCGAGCCCCGGGGCCGGGCGAGGCGTCGATGAGAGGCATGTTGGCGCCGACAGCGCTGCTGTTGCTCCTCCTGATATCCGCCTGCAACCAGCCGCAAGATGAGGCCATCGAGCCGGTCCCTGCGCAAACGGCCGAGGCCGCCGATCGCCTGATGAGTGAGGCGGAAAATGCGGCAGGGAACGCCGAGGCCCGGATGGGCGCTGTAACCCAAGCGAACGACAATGTTGTGGAGGATCTTCAATGACCCGAACTCTTCTGCTGGCCGGAGGTGCACTGCTGGCCCTGTCGGCGTGCAACGCGCGTCAGGACGGCAACAGCACGGTAATCTCCGTCGACCAGAACGCGGTCGAATCCGGCGTCGACCAAGCGGAAAACGCCCTCGGCGCTGCGGCCGGGGAAGTCCGTGAAGCCGCGAACGAGGCCGGGCCAGCGCTCGAGAACGCCGCCGAACGCACCGGCGCCGCGGTGGAACGGGCTGGCGACCGGATTGAGAATACTGACGTTGATGTCGATGTCACCACCAGCAACGAGCAGAACCGCTAGCGTTGCACGGGAAGCGCTGCTACCCGGCGCCCAAGTCGGGGAGTAGCGCAGCCTGGTAGCGCATCTGCTTTGGGAGCAGAGGGTCGCAGGTTCGAATCCTGTCTCCCCGACCATTCCTCACGATGGCGTTCGACCTATTCGAACACCCCGTCGGGGCGTCGGACCATCCCACCCTGGTTGCCGGCCGTTTTGCGGATGACCGGCCAGTCGTCCATCCGGTCGGTGCCGAAGGTGAAGCTCAACAGCATCATCGGCGTTGGGGATGCACCGGGCCGGGTCGAATGAACGAAATGGTCGCCGAAGATCAGCGCCTCCCCCTCCACATAGTCGTAGCCCCGGACCTCGCCCCGCAAAGTCTTGTAGCTTAGGCCGAACCCTGCTTGGGGGGCGCCGATCGGGGTGAGCATCGTAAAGGCCTGGTTGCCCGCATCCATCCAATCCACGTGAAAGTCGGGCTTGCGGCACTCGCTGCGGACGACGACGAAGCCCTGGTAGAGCCTGATCTTGTGGTCGCAGGCGATGAAGTCGCTGACGTGGCGGGCAATGTCCATTGCTTCGAAGGCGGCTTCGAAACGTGCGAAGGCGTTCAGGCTGGCGGCGGAAATCCACTGAATGTCGCTGGACCAAGGCGGCCGTTCAGCATGATAGCCCGCGGGCAATGACGATGCGCCAAGATCGGCGAAATCATTGGCTATCACCGGGTCAACGGGGACCCGCATGACGTTTGGCGCAAGCCAGTCGCGGTCGATGAAATACTTCACGCGCCGACTGCATTGCGGAGGTAGCGCCCGAGCAGCCGGGCCGGCCTGACGACGTGGTAAAGCGGGAACAAGGCGTCGGGCAGACCGGTCGCCTCCCAGTCCTTCGCCGAGGGTTGGGTCAAGCGCTTGAACCCGTCCCGAATGCGTGCGCGCGGACCGTCCTTCACCGCCATCTCGAATTTAAAGGCGGTCCATTGCTGCGCCGCGGAAGCATGGTCCTTCGAGACGAACACGCGCGCCGCAACCCATGCTACGAGGTCGTCGATCTTCCGATCGGCGGAAACCCATTGGTCCACGGCGTCGGGGATCGGCGCGCCAAGCAAACGGTTGGCCAGCGCTGTCGCCAGCCGCACGATCCTGCCGACCTGATAATGCTCGGCTGTCTCGATCACCTGCAGCCACGCGATTCCCGGCTTGCGCATCAATTCGGCAATCCCGCCGATCCATTCGATTGCCGAGAAAGAATGCCGCGCGGCATGGACCGCCAGCACGATCAGCAGGTCGTCGATGGCCATGGCACGCACTTGCTGGCCGCCAAGATCCACATGGGTCGACCGCTGCCACAGCCGGTCGATAGGAAAGGGAAAGCTGAAGGAGGCCGGCGCAATGCCCCAGTGCACCTCCAGCAGGACGCTTCGGTCGGCATTGACGAGCGGCAGGTTGTGCTCAAGTTTGAGCACGGCAGCTTCCTGGCGCGGCGTCATATCCTCCAATGTCGTATAGCCCAGCGAGCGAAGGACATTCCTGGCGTTCGCGACGTCGTAGGGCTTTATGATGACATCGAGGTCGCTGAAGCTGCGCAAACCCACGTCGCCATAGGCCTGGAGTGCGAGCACCGGCCCCTTGTACGGCAGCAGGTCTATCCCGTGCGCGGCGAGCAACCGGATGACGGCCCTCAATTCCGCTGCAAGCCGCATGCTGGACGCCGTGGCCGCAAGATTGCGTTGATGCAGCCGCGACAGCACCTCGCCAGGCACGCGCTCGCTGCCGGCTTGCCGCAGGTGGCGATACACCAGCGGGACGATGCATTGTCGCACAGTTTCAGCGACGACTTTGGACCAATCGAGGTTCGACCGCAGGAGGGTATCTAGCCAACGGCGATCGTCGGGCTCGAGATTTACCCGGGTGCAGCACAGCAGCAATTGCTGTTCCGGCAAGAAACGAATTTCCGGAATGGCGAGGTGGACTGCGGGTTCCGATCGACCCATCACTTCAGGTCAATCGGCTGTGCCGGAATGAAAGCTCGCTGACCGCCTCGAGCGCTTCCTCCACGGTCGGATACCTCGTCGGAAATTCAGCAGCGACGTCCCGCGCAATCTCCCGCAACGATGCGCTGCCATCCATGCGGCCAAGAACGAACCGGTGAAGCTGACCCTCCTCGCCGAGGACTGGAACGTGACCGGGCTCACGGCGCCGAAGGGAAGCGAGTGACGGCAGCTTCGAGATATTGTGCTGGGTAAAGCGGCCTTTCGGCTCATGGCCAGAAGTCATGACATGACCTTGCCACCGCCAGACGTAATCCTCTTCGATCAGGTCGGCCCGAAGCGAAACCCGGATCAGATCCCCCAAGTCGACCGAAACGGGATCCGCGATGGGAAAAAAAGCATTGCCGTATAGTGCCGGCGGTGCGGTTGGAGAGTTCGAAAACCCGATGTCGCCGTGCAGGACGGTGTCAAACCACGCGATGATCCCGTGCATGACGCCGGGTCGCGTAACGCTGAATTCGAGCGTTGCTTCGACATTGCTTTGTGACACGCTCCGGTAATCGAGGGTCGCCACATGGGCCGGCTCGGTGAGCAGTTGGTCCGGCTTCGCTCTGGCTTTCGCCCAGGCGTTTGCTCCCGCCCGTCGCGCGGCCGACATATCGAAACCCGCGGTGGTTTCCGGTTGGTGCCCGACATGATCGGCATAGAATCCGGGCATCTTCACCGCGGCGGCCCAGACCTGGTCTTCCCCAGGAATAAGGGTTCCGCCCGGCGCCAGCAGACGTTCCCGTGCGTCGACGATCGTCGGGATATGGTGCTGGTACCAAGGCAAGACGGTTCTGAGATCCGATACGACGATGTCGGCGGGCTGCGGCAAGCTGACCTTCGTCGACAATTGCTGGACGAACTCGATGCGGTCCTCAAAGCCGTTGGCACGGGCATGCTCCCGCGCAAGATGGATCACGTCGTCAGGTTCGATTGCATACACTCTTCCGGCGCCAAGCCGACAGGCGAGCATCGCGAAAAACCCTGTTCCCGTGCCGATATCCACGACCGTGCAGCCGGGCGTAATCGTTCGCTTCAAAGCTTCGGTATAGGCCGCAATACGCACCTGATCCGACAGCATCCGGCCGTAGGCGCCGATGCTATACATGTTCCTGCCTGCGCACCTGGCACACTTGCAACGCGTTCGCGTCGGCGACCACCATGTCCCGCATCCTGGACAGGCGCTCCGGGTCCGTACTTGGCACCAGCCGCCGCAAGGGAACCCGGCGGCTGATGCGCTGCAGAAGATCGAAGGTCGCGGCCGGCTGAGCCTGGTCGAGGACGTAATTTGCCCCGATATTGCCGATCAGCTTTATGAGGCCATCGCGGGCCGGCTCTTCGTCGATGGACGGTGCCGATGAAGCATCAAGACGAGGGTGCAGGAAATATATGGCAGCCAAAGGCACAGGCTCGCTTTGGAACCGATATCCGTCCTTGCCTAGGCCAAGATAGCGCTTGTCCCAGGTCGGCGTTATTCGTGGCAATGTCGAGCCGGCGCCGAACAGCATCTCCACCGACGAATCCCATAGCCTGACACCCGGATAGGACGGGATGATGTTGAAGCGATCGCCCCGGTCATCGATCGGCGCCAGGTCGTCGGTCAGAACTGGATATCCAGCGGTCGCAAACGACGCGGCAGTGGTCGATTTGCCAGCGCCCTGCGGCCCCACCACCGCCACGCAAAAGTTCCCGATCCGGACCGCGCTAGCATGCAGCGAAATGATGCCGCGCAGCCGCAGCACAAGGCTGATGACGGGACCGAGCAAATAGGTCGTAGCATCTTCGAGCGTGAGCGGTTCAGGCCAATCCCCCCAAATGCTCGACCCAGACTTTGATACGATGAATTCCGTCCGGTCCCGAAAGCGGATGGCGATGGCCCGGTCATTCGACCGGATCCTGATGTCGCCTCTTGGTTCGAGGTCGATCCAGTTTCCGATCGACGCTTCGGCGAATCCTTCAGAGTGCTGCCGATCAGCGCACGATTGGCCAAGTCTGATTACAATGTCCGGCGGCCCGCTGAATTCACATGGGGCAAGGCCGGGCACTTCGACGTTGGCGGATATCTTCAGGCCAAAGGCAAAATGCTGCGTACCGGCAGAGTGCGTGGACATAACGCGCAGCCTAGGCCTCGTGGGGCGACTGCGAGAGTCTGCCAATCCGCGTTCGGTGAAGACGCAACTTAATCAGATAGTGCTTACCGATCGTCTGATCTTCGGCCAGAGATCGGTCTGTCAGTCCTTATGCCCCGGTCTTGTCGGTGCTGGCCTTGCCGTTGTCGGCGTTGCCCTTGTTGCCGACCGCGCGGGTGATGTCACGAGCCCGACCGAACACCTCCAGCTTCGGGGCGACAAACGAAGTCTTCTCGATATTGTTACCGTTGTCCGACATCACTCATCACTCCTCGGCCGATCGCACAGCCATTTTTGCAACATGGCTGGCCTTAGGTTCATCCAATATTGCTGCGTTCCGTCAAGGTCAATCGCAGCCCGCAGCCGTTTCCCGTCGACATAACGGCTTAGCGGGGCATCCGGTTCAGTTTGCGGGGCGAAGTGTGACAGGAAGTCGGCGGTCATCCCCGCATAGGGGTCTCCCGCAAGTCCGGTCTTTGGCCGCCGGACGACCTCGCGCGGCAAGAGTTTGCGAGCCGAAGCCCGAAATACATGCTTGTCCACGCACCAGGGAACTGCGGGAAGCGACAGGAGGAAGGCGATGACGCGCAGATCGAGCAAGGGGTGTCGACAGTCGGTCGGGACCCCGGTCACCCCTGCATCATGACTTTCGAGGAGCCGAAGCCAGTTGTTATGTCGCAAGGCCCGGTAGGCGCTTGTGCGAGCGAAGCCGTCATGGGCGGGCGACGATCGCGTCTCATCCCATCTTCGGCGCAGGTTGAATCGTCCCTCCAAATCAGGATTGAGCCATGCCGGGTAGCCCGAGACGGCTGCCCCCTCCTCCTGCTTCAAACGCCAGAGCCTGGGAAGTCTCCGGGCGATTGCGGCGAGCGGATGCTGCTTGGCACGGGCGAATTGAAGTGCGTCTGATGCGAATTGACGGAAGTTGCCGCTCCGCAGGAGGCCGGACAGGTACGCCGACGGGGACGAAGCCAGCAGGGCATCGCCGTCCCACCCCGTCAGCACCACGCGACTGGTCGCGGCCACCTGCTGTGCGAAGTCATGCAGGAATTGCGATCTCGCCAGATCGTCGAGTGGCTCGGCGCCGGTGCCCGGCAATTGTTTGGTGTCGCCGAAGATCCCATAGTCATCCGCGGCCAGATAATGGACCGGGATGTCGAGTGCCGCACCCACTAAGCCGGCGTAATAGCGTTCCCTGTCCGGGATCAGCCGGTCGAAGACGATGGTGTGGGCACTCAGCGCGAACGGCGTGTTTCGCTGCGCAAGCACGAGTTTCGCATGGGCGGCGATCATCGAGGAGTCGATCCCGCCACTCATGTGAACAGCGACACGGTCCCCCCGAACCCGATCCTTGATTGCCGCATGCAGGAGCTGATCGAAGCGCTCGACATATTCTTCGCGCCGGGGCAGCCGCAGCTCGTCATGGCTCGGGAGGTCCCAGTATCGCCCGACCGAAGGCTTTGTGCCGGGCGACCAACTCAGCATGCTTCCGGCAGGCAGCCGCTTGATATCGCGATAGGTCGTCGTTTCCGGATCGGCGTTGAACCCGAACAGCAGGAAATCGCCGATCGCCGCCTCGTCGAGCGCATCGCCCAAAGCGCCGTAGCTGCAAAGGCAGGACAGCGTATTGCTGACCAGCAGAAATTCGCCCGCATCGGCGTAGAAGAGCGGCTTCACTCCCAACTGATCTCGGACGCAGATGAGGCGTCTGGCCTGCTCGTCCCAGATAGCGAAGGAGAAGTCGCCGATCAGCCGGTCCACCAGGGACGGTCCCCACGCGCGATAGGCGTGGAGGATCAGTTCCGGGTCGGTCGATGTCAGTGAGGCGCCCTGCCCCGCCTGCGCCAGCGCCGCGACCAGTTCTTCCCGGGCATCGACCCGGATGTCGCCGGCGATCCAGATCTTGTCATCGAGGCTGCATGGCTGCTGTTCCGGGCGGGGATCGTCATTGGTGCGGAACATGGCATGCCCGAAGGCAGCGTGAGGCCCGAGCCAGGTTCGGATACCGTCCGGCCCTCTGAATGCCAGCGCGTCGGTCAGCCGGTGAATGTGGCCCTGGTCGATTGGTGCGCCGGTCGTGCTGACGAGCGCGACGAACCCGCTCATTTCCTCTGCAAATGCCGGATTGCGGGGGGCGTGAGAGGAGTGAAGGCGGTGACGTGATCCTCATCTTCGAGGAGCGGGATGCCGCCGATTTCCAGCCAGGCGTGGGCATCGAGTAGCCGCCCTTCCTTGCGGACCCCGATGCGCAGGTCCGATCGATACCCGCCCTGAGCGAGCAGCAATTGGCCGACGAGCGCCCGGGGAAGGCAATGGGCGCCCGGAACGAGGCGGCTGGCGACCGCCACCAGGCGAACGATGCGCTGGGGGGTCAGTGCTTGCAGAGCGTCGGGACGAGCGGTGGCCACGGCTTGGGAGCAGCGTTGCCGAACCGCTCGAAACGGCATGGTGGAGAGGCCCACGCGTACCGCCCACAGCAAAGAGAAGGCACGAAAGACGGCTGTTCGCTCAGGCGCCGACAGATTCAGGGCGCGCCGGATGCGGTTCATTCCTTTAGCTCGACCAAATCCCGTTCGATCAGGTCACGCAGCAAATCCGTGACCGCAGCTTCGCAGGTTGCAGGAGTGACATCATAATCCGCCTCAATGGCAGCGCAGATATCACCGACCTTGCGAGGCTGATCGAGCAGCTTCCAGATGCGGGTGCCGACCCCTTCCAGGCCATAATAGATGCCGTCGTTCAGACTGAGGATGACGCATTCGTCTCCCATTTCCGACGTGATCTGATCGGCGACGACGACCACGGTCGAATCGCGGGTGATCTGTTCGGCGTTCTCAAGACCCATCGCAAATCATGTCCGTTACGAGGTGTGCATCTCCGTCGAGCATTAAGGCGGGCGGCGCTGAATGGAAGGGATTTCGCATCTTCGCGGCAGCCGCGAAGCGAGGGCTCCTACAGGCGCAGGTGCCTCGCGCGATGGGTAGATGCCGTGGCCGCTTGGGACGAGCGAGCGCGCGGTTCTGCCATCAGCGCGAAGCAGGTGGCGAGAACAGCGGAGATGGCCATGGTGCGCGCCGGGAAATCGACCAGCGAGTGCATCAGGATCGCCCCGGACGCGATCGTCGCCGCCCGGGCGAAGGAACCCGCCGCGGGCAGGCGCCAGATCGACCAGCTTCGCCGCGCCCACCAGAACAGTCCCGCGAGCAGCAGCAGCAGCGCCGGCACCCCGCCCTCCATCACCAGCTCAAGATAGTCGTTATGGGCGTGGTTGACATACATCCGTCCAAGAAACTCGCGCCGCTCCGCCTGCGCGTAGAGCGGGCGAAACGAGCCGAACCCGGACCCCGCTGGAAACATCTCGCCGGTGAGCGCCGCGGTGATGCGGTAGATCTCCGTGCGTTCGTTGAGGGAATTGAGATTGCCGCCCGACTTCAGCGCCGGGAGGACGCTGCTGACACCGACTGCGGCCACGGCCGCTACTAGTGATCCTGCGATCGCCCACGGCGGCACCTTTCGGCGGCGCTTGAACAGCAGCAGCGCACTGGCGCCGATCACCGGCAAGCTGAGTGCGACCGCGGCGAGCGACAGGCTGAGGGCCAGGCCCACCAGTATGATCAGGACGAGGCTGACCGCAACTCCCATGCGTCCGATCTCCGGCCCCGCCTTGCCGCCGTCGCCGGCACGACGACTTGCCAGCGCGGCGATGAAGGGCACGGCCGTCAACAGCAGCGTGCCCATATAGTTGGCGTTGGCGAACAGCCCGCTCGCCTGCCCCCTGGTGACCAATGGATAAAGATAGGCGGCGTTGGTGCTGATCTGCACGGCACCCAGCAGGATGCCGGTGATCGCGCCGAGCAGGATCGCGGCCGCCAGGTAGGGCGAGCGATAGGCGCCAAGCCGCAGAATGCCCGCCACGACCGCGCAGGCGGGGATGAGAAAAAGAAGGCTATCGAGCGTCGCGTAGGGCGTGAGCGACCATGGCAGCCAGGGCAAGGGTTGGTCGAGCAGCGCATAGCCTGCAACGACCGTTTCCCGGCCCGGAAGCAAGGTCCACAAGGCTGGCGGCAGCGGAACGAGCTGGACCGTGACCAGCAGCACGGCGGCCCCGGCGAGACCCAGCAGATAGCGCCCCGCCCTCGACAGCGGCTCTGGCGTCCGGGTCATCCCGGCCCAAGCGAGCAAGGCAAGGCCAGCAAGCTGAAGCGCAAGCATGCGCCACGTACCCTGCGGACTTCCGCCCAGGAAAAGGCAGGCGAGAAGGTAGGCCGGAACGACCAATTCCCGAAGACGCGACCTCATCGGGCGCCTGCTGGTGCCAGCATCAACTGGGTGACGCTGGGCTGCACAGTGACAGGCATTTCCGACAGTTGGCCGCGAAAGTCGATCCGCTGAGCCGGACAATTCGCCGCCGGTACCGTAAAACGCAGGGTTCCGCTGATCAGCGGAGTCCTGGCAAGTTCGCGGTTCTGGGGCAGGCAGCTTACGCTGGCGACGAGGTTGTCGGCCTTGCCGTCGACGTGCCAGTTCAGCCGATAGGCGGTCGGGCGCAGGATCATCGTCTGCGAGGCGAGAATAGCGTCCTCCCGGCCGTAGAAGATCAGTCGGACGCCGCCCGGCACAGGTTCGGCGACGCCGCCGCTGCCGCCTGCGAGCGTCCAGTTGAACGGGGGTTGCGCGGTCGAACTGGCAAAGCGCGGGTTGAAGAGGCCTTGTGGTGCCTCTTCGACTCCGGCGAAGGAGCGCCAGTAATCCTGGGCCTGGCGATAATCCCCGGCCTTGATGACCTCGTCGATCAGGCGTCCTTGCCACGACCGGCCGACACGCCGCTGTTCGGGTGGCAGGGCCTGCCACAGTCGATAGGCGGTCGGCGCCGCACTCGCATCGGTTGCCAGCGCGCCAAGCACCTGATCGGCAAGCTGTGCATCCTGGCGCATGGCCGGCGCGAGGGCGTCGATTGCTCCGGGCTGGCGAGCGAAGCTGGCGATTGCCGGTGCCAGCGGTTGCAGCGTCTGGCCGAGTCGCTGGGTCAGCGCCGAGATATGGACAAGACCCTCGTCGAACCGCCCGGTCCGGAGGGACAGATCGGCCAGCAGGTAACGCGGCGCGATTGCCCGTGGCTCACGGCGCAAGGCTTCCTGCAACAACCGCTCCGCCAGGCCGATGTCGCCGGCCGCCAGGGCTTCGGTACCCGCAATGGTGAACGGCTCGACCGCGAGCGGATCGCGCAGGGCGACAGCCCGCACAGCGCCGACAGCCGAAGCAGGCGCCGTCTGTCCGCCGCCGGCCGCAGTCCCGATCTGCCCGAGGGCCTGAGTGGTGACGACCTGCGGATGGGTCGGCCACAGGGCGGCCGCGAGTTCGGGTCGCCGCTCCCCCCAGGCGTGCACCGCAGCCGAGCGGATGGCCGCGACGCCAGCGGCCAGAGCCAGTGGCAGTGCCAGCCACCGCATCAGCATGCGCGCAACCCGAAGTTGATGATCAAACGCCTGCCTGATGCGTGATCAGCACTGTTTTGTCCTCACGCCGGTCGTCGAGCTTGCCGTAGCGATAGGAATAATAGCCGTAGCCGCTTTCCCGCTCCGCCGACTTCGTCAGGATCGCGCCCAGGATGTGTGCGCCCGATGCTTCGAGACGATTGATCGACTCGATTGCGGCCCGGGTCCGGGTGCGTCCGCTTTCGACGACGAACATGACTCCGGCGGCAGCTGCGGCGAGCAGCGGTGCGTCGGCCAGTCCAAGCACAGGGGGCGCGTCGAGAATGACGAGGTCGAACTGCTCCAAGGCCTCGCCGAGAATCTGATTGAAGCGGCCGGTCGAGAGCAGATCCGCCGGGTTGGGCGGCAGCGGTCCGCACGGAAGCAGCCACAAATTCTCGAAGTGGGTCGGGAGCACCTGCGTCGGCAAGGCATCGTGCGTCGTCAGTAGCCGGCTCAGGCCGAGGTCGTCGGTCTGCGTCTTGAAGGATGGACGGCGAAGATCCGCGTCGATCAGAAGCACGGTGCGGCCTTGGCGCGCGAAATTCTGCGCCAAAGCCAGGGCGGTGGACGACTTGCCTTCGCTTTCCTTGGTGGACGTGACCAGCAAGCTCCGCGGTACGCCTTCCTCGGTCGTGAAGCGCAGCGCGGCAGCAACCGCGGAATAGGCCTCTGACACAGTGGAGCTGGGGTCCTTGAGGTCCTCGTGAAAGCCGCCCTTGCCGACTCGGCGCGGGATCGCCCCCAGGCACGCCAGTTGCAGCTTGGTCCGGACATCCTCGCGCGTCTTGATGGTGTCGTTGACGAACTCCAGCCCGACAGCCGCGCCAATGCCCGCCAGCAGGCCGATGCCCAGACCCATCAACAGGTTCAACGGCAGATTGGGTTTGAACGGCCCGCCCGGTACCTCGGCCCGGTCGACGATGGACACGGGCGCTGCGCCGATGCCGCCGGCCACGCCGATTTCCTTGTACCGCTGCAACAGCGCATCATAGAGGCCACGGTTGGTGTCGACCTCGCGCTGCAGGATCGAATAGCGGACGCTTCGCCCGCGCAGGTCGAGGACCGAGCCCTTCAGCGATGCGACGCGGCCTTCAAGGGCTCGCTCGGCGGCCAGTGCGCCCCGGTATTCCTGCGCCAGCGTGTTGTTCCGGCCGCTGCTGACCTGGCTCGTCTCGCGGGCCACCTGGCGATCGAGTTCCTGGATGCGCGAGCGCAGGCTGAGCATGTCCGGGTGATCCGGCTTCAGGAGGGTTCGCTTTTCCTGATATTCGGCTTCCAACGCGGCCTGGGCCTGCCGCAGCCCCTGCGTGCTGCTATTCACTTCCGAAGTGGGGCCGGCGGCGAGGCCGGCACGGTAGGCGCCTTCGGCCGCAACGCGGCGCGCGGTGGCCTGCGCCAATGCCTGGTTGAGCGCGGCCAGGCTGTCGCTTTGCAGCGAGCCGCTGCCGTCGGTCGGCGAGCTGCCGCCTTCGGAATTGCCTGAAAGATTGATGATCCCCTCGGCCTGCGCATAGGACACAAGCTGCCGCTCGGACCGCTCGAGGTCGGTGCGGGTCTTGGCGATCTGCCGTTCGAGGAACCGCCGCGCATAGTTGGATGCCTCGAACCGACGCTGAAGATTCGAATTGATAAAGCCCTCGGCCACGCCATTCGCGATGCGGGCCGCGAGCGCGGGGTCGGCCGAGGTATAGCTGAAGCGGATCAGCCGCCCCTCCTCCGGCACTTCGACATTGAGGCCGCCGGCGACCACGCCGGTGGCCGCCCGCAGCCGGGCGCTCGCATCCCCGGTGCCGGCGATCGCCGGCTCGCTGGCAAGGTTCAGTTCCTGCGCGACGCGCTCCGCCAGGCTGCGGCTGCCCAGGAGGCCGACCTGAGTGATGATGTTGTCCCACCCGGATGCAGTCTCGGACTGCTGCTGCCGCCCCTGCTCTTCGGTGATCTGAACGCTTGGTGGATTGACCTCCATCGTGACCCAAGCGCGATAAAGGGGCGTCGTGAGAAGCGTGATGGCAAGTCCGAGGGCAAGGCCGAGAGCCGCCGCCCCCGCGATCAGCCAGCGCCAGTCCTTGATGATGCGGAAGAGGGTATGGACATCGAGGCTTGGCGCCTGATGCTGCCGGACCTGGTCCGACCCGCCCGGCTGCCCGGATAGCACGACACGATCCGACAAGGCACGCGGATCGGCATGAAGGGCAACGTCTTGGTTCACGAAATTCCTTTCACGACACCAGCGCCCTAGAACGGACGGAAGATGCTCAGGATGGGCAGGCTGTTAAGGATCGACTTCTGGGCCGATTTGATGGCCGACCCATCCACGACCACGATGTCGCCGGGGTAGATTGCCGGATCCGGTGCCTGGCCCCGCCGGATGTCGGTCAGGTCGAACGCAGCCGCCTGACGCTTGCCCCCGATGGTGCGAAACACCGCGACACGCCGCGGATTTGCATCTTCGGTGGTTCCGCCAGCCTGCGCCACCGCCTGGATGAGGGTCAGCGAGCTGGTGACCGGGAAACTGCCGGACTGCTTTACCGCACCGTCCACCGTTACCGAGCGGCGGGTGGATGATTTGACCCCAACGTTAATGTCGGGATTTTCAAGGTAGCGGGACCCGTAACGCTCCGTCAGCCGGCGACTGAGCTCCGCCGTGGTCAGCTCGGCCGCGGGCACGCTGCCGATCAAGGGCATGGCGATGTTGCCGGTAAGATCGACCTCGTAGTCGCCCGTCAGATCCGGCATCTTGAATACCCGCACCGTGAGGGTGTCGAGCGGCGCAATGCGGTAATTCTGTTCCAGTGGAACGATGGTTGGCGCATCCGGCGCGGCAAGCGTCACGTCGTACGGGATCGGGCCACCACGACTGTCACTGCATCCCGCCAGAGCCAGCATGCCCACCAAGGCCGCGGCGATGCTCGAGACCTGAAACTTGCGCATATCAACTCGCATCGGCAACCCCTTGGTACGCCACTTCGCCTGCGCGTTCCTACCCGAGTCGAGGGCGCGCGCAAACCTCCCAACGTTCGTTAGCTGTGCTGGTTTCCATCCCGTAACGAGTGGCCGCCGTAGCGCGCGACGTACCAGGGGAGTGCGGCGCGGAGGCCGGCGTTGACGTCGTGCGTCGGTCGGTAGCAGATCTGTTCGCCGGCCTTGCCGACGTCCGCCTCAGAATGGCGCACGTCACCCGCGCGGAACGGCTTGTGAACCGGTTTGCGGTCATAGACGTGGCCCAGATCGGCGATCCCGGATCGGAGCATGCCGAAGAGATCTGAAAGGCTCGTCCGGTCGCCGACAGCGACGTTATAGACCTCCCCCTGGACAGCATCCGGGGCCAGAGCGGCGCGAAGGTTCGCCTGCACCGCGTTGGCGACGAAACAGAAGTCGCGGGAGGTGATCCCGTCGCCGTTGATGGTGATTTCGTCCCCGCCGAGCATGGCTGCAACCCACTTCGGGATGACGGCGGCATAGGGACCGTCCGGGTCCTGCCGCGGCCCGAAAACGTTGAAGTAGCGCAGGCCGGTCGCCTTGTAACCGTAGGAGCGATCGTAGACCGCAGCATACAACTCGTTCACCAGTTTCGTCACGGCATAGGGCGACAGCGGGTTGCCGATCCGGTCCTCCCGCTTCGGCAGGTTTGGTTCGTCTCCATAGGTTGAACTGGAAGCGGCATAGATGAACCGCCCCACCCCCGCCTGCCGCGCGGCGTCGAGGACGTTGAGGAAGCCGGTGACGTTGACGTCGTTGCTGGTCAACGGATCGGCGATGGAGCGCGGTACCGACCCAAGCGCGGCCTGATGCAGGACCACGTGCTGGTTCCGGACCGCGGCTTCACAGGTTCCGCGATCACCGATGTCGCCTTCGATCATGGTGAAACGCTGCCACGCCGCGTCGCCGACCGCTGTGCGCACCTCCTCGAGGTTGCGGCGGTGCCCGGTCGCATAATTATCGAGGCCCGTGACGTGCTGACCCATTTCGAGCAGTGCCTCGACGACATTGGACCCGATGAAGCCGGCGGCTCCGGTAACAAGCCAGCGCTTCTGATCGGTGGTGACCTGTTCCACCAAGGCAGGATCCAGGAACACCTTCATTCCGCCAACTCCTCGCCTGCAGGCTCAGGCGCGAGCCGGTGCTGAAGATACCAGCGCTCCCCCTCTTCGAGGCACAGGGCGGTCAGCACGCCGAAGCAGAATGCGCCCGTGTCGATCCCGATCCGATTGCGCCGCTCGTCGACCTCGTGAGTGATGGTGTGGCCGTGCACAACCATCGCACCATGATCGCGGGGATCGTCCAGAAAGGCCTTTCGGATCCACCGCAGGTCAGTCGTGGATTGCTGTTCGAGCGAGATGCCCGGCCGCAATCCCGCATGGACGAAAAGATAGTCGCCAAGCGTGAAGCTGTCGCCGAGGTCGCGCAGGAACGCTTGGTGCTCTGCCGGGACCGCGGCGCGGAGGCGCGTCAGCGCGTCAGGCTCCGGAAGAAGCGCGAGCAATTCGGGATCCTCGCCGTAACTTTCCAGACATTCCCTGCCGCCGAACCGAAGCCATTGCTCGAACAGCCCTGGCTCGTCCTCGTCGAGCAGGCGCACCAGCACTTCTTCATGATTGCCGGCGAGCGTGATGGTGCGGAAACTTGGCAGCGGGCCAGATCGCACCCGTTCCACGACCTCAGCCGATTGGGGCCCACGGTCGATGAGGTCGCCGAGGAAGATCAGCACACCGGAGGCTAAGCCACCGCGATCGCGATGATCCGCCTCGATTTGCGCCAGCAGTCCATCAAGCAGGTCGAGCCGTCCATGGACGTCGCCGATAGCGTAGGCCCGCCAACCCTCCGGTATGGTGCGCGCCCGACCTGTTCTCCAACGTTTAAGAATTGACCGCCTCCACGCTGCGCCGCTGGCCGCCGAGTCGACCGGTGAGCGCCTCCACATATGCTTTCACAACTCTTTCTTCGCTGAACCGGTCCTGCACCAGCTGCCGAGCAGCGGCGCCCATTGCGGCACGTTTGGCGGCGGGAAGGTCGATGAAGGCGAGACAGGCATCCGCGATCGCCTGGGCCGAGCGCGCCTCGAACAGGAGGCCGTTCCCCTGGTCGCGCACCAATTCCCGGCAGCCGGGCACATCGCTGGCCAGCAGCGGCCTGCCCATGGCCGCCGCCTCCAGCAGCGACCGGGGGAGACCTTCGCGGTAAGACGGCAGGATCACCGCATCCGCCTCCACGAGAAACGGCCGGACGTCACTCGCCGAGCCGAGATACTCGAATGTCCCATCCGCGACCCAGGTCGTAAGCTCCTCCCGGCTGATGGCCGTGCGATTGCGGGCATCGAGAAAGCCGAGCAGCTGAAAGCTGACCTGCGGGTAACGCTGGCGAACGAGGCGGGCGGCCTCGGCGAGTTCGCGCACGCCTTTGTCTCCGAGCAGGCGGCCGACGAACAGGAACATCGTCCGATCAGGCGGGCGAGGTGTACGAGGCGGCGGGACGAAGCGTTGCAGATCGACCCCCGACCCCGGCAAGAGCCGCGTCTGTTCGCGCCTTACGAGTCTTCGCTCGACGAACAGTTCCAGGTCCTCGCTGTTTTGGAAAAACACGGCCGGGGCCTTGCTGAAGGCGAGCCGGTACAGCACGGAAAGCAGGCATTGCAGGGCGCCACCGCGGATGAAGGCCGTGCCAAGGCCGCTGACATTGGGGAAGGCCGGCACGCCGACCAGTCGCGCGGCAAGCGAACCGTAGATGTTCGGCTTGGCTGTCCAACCAAGGTAGGCGGCCGGGCGCGCCCTCCGGAAGAGGCGGACGAAGGCGAGCAGCAAGCGAGCGTCGGACAGGGGATTGAGCCCGTCGCTGCGAACGGGAATTTGGTGAGCTGGCCATTCCATCTGCGCGACATCGTCGCCTTCGGACCCGGCCGCGACCTGAATCCGGTAGCCGCTTTCCTGCAATGCCGTCAGCAAACTTCCCCGGAAGTTGTGCAGATTCCAGAAGGAATTGGCGCAGGCAATAATCAGCGGACCGTCGGCCATTAGGGTTGCTCATACCCGCGGCTCAGGCCTGTGCCACCCCACCCATCGTGTCCAATGGGCCACACAGCGGTGCGCTTTGTCTTAAACCTCGTAATAACAGTGCAACCTGGCCCGGTTAGAGGCGTTGGGGGTTGTCCTAGACGTCGATCTGTGACTAGGACCCGACCTACGATTAGCGAGGAGCGACCAGTGGGGCGTAGCATCATGATGAAATCCGCCGCTATTTTCGCAATGGCCTCCATGACCATCGCCAGCCCGGCAGCCGCCGCGGCGCGCGCTGCCGTTCCGGTTCAGGCGTCGGTGATCAGCCCGTGGGTCGCGCTGAGCGCTCTTCAGTCTTCCGCTTCCAGCACCGCGCTTTGTGCGGCATCGGCTGCTGCCGCGGCAGCGACCACTGCTCAGGGCGCTGCTCCGGGCTGTGTGCTTCCGCAGGTTGATCCGGCGGTTGCTCCGCCCGTAGCCGAAAGCCCGGTCATTCCGGCGGCTCCGCCTGTGGTAGCTTCGGGTGGGATCGGCGCACTGCCGCTGTTGCTCGGCCTGGCCGGCGCGGCCGTGATCGCGGCACTGCTGCTCAGCGGTGGCAACGACGGCGATGACGACATCGACCTCGAAGAGCCGGTCACCGTCCTGTAAGCGGCACCACCGCTTTCAACAGCACAATCTGGTATGAACTGAAGCTGTTCGCCGCTCATTCGAGCGGCGTCAGCATGGACGCATTGCATGTCCTTGGCGGCGTTGCGTTGCAACTTGTCTGTGCGCTGTTGCTGCGCACTTCATTGGCAAGCTGGCGGCCCTGGCTGGTCGTCGCGGGGCTGGAAACCATCAATGAAGCGCATGACTTCTGGGTCGAGGTGTGGCCCAGCATGGGAATGCAGGTCGGCGAAGCAGCCAAGGACATCGCGCTCACGCTCGCAGTGCCGACGCTCCTGCTAGTGCTAGGCCGTCACGCTCCCGGGATCTTTGCCGATCCCCGCAACCCCATGAAGCGATCCTGACGATTCATGGACGATCGGTTTCAGACTGCAGCCATGCCTGAAACATCAACACAGCCCAGATGGCCGGAGTGGAATCGCGGCGTCCGGTGAGGTGATCGTCCCATCGCGACTGCACGACGGTAGGATCGATAAAACCCTGCGCCTTCATCGTATTCCCGTCTAGCAGGTCTTCGGCCCACGACCGCATGGGGCCCTTGATCCATTCTCCGACCGGCACCGCAAAGCCGGCCTTTGGTCGGTCGATCAAGTGGCGCGGCACGTGCCGGTATAGCAGTTCGCGGAGAATATGCTTGCCTTGCCCCGCTTGCACCTTGTGCTGGATTGGGATGCGCGCCGCGAGTTCGGCGACGCGATGATCGAGATAGGGGACTCGGGTCTCCAAGCTGACGGCCATGGACGCGCGATCGACCTTGCACAGGATGTCGTCCGGCAAATAGCTCACAGCATCGCAGTACATCATGCGTACCGCGTCGGACGGCTCCCCCGCCACACGCAGATCGAAGCCCCCTGCCCGCTCCAATGACCCCACCCCGGTCGGGGAGGATTCGGCGTGCCATTCGTCGAGAAAGCTGATGTAGATGTCGTCGAACACGCGGGCGTTTCCGGCGACAAGGAGCGCCTTGCGCAATTTTGCGCCGACGTGCGGCGGGCGTTGGCCGGGAAGGAGACCGGCGGCCCGGCCGAGCACATCGCTGGGAAGGCGGCCAAGGGTTGCACCCATGAGCCGGCGGAGTGGCGCGGGCACTCGACTGATCTGCCGCCACAATGCCGGGGCCCGGAAATGGCGATTATAGCCAGCGAAGAGTTCATCTCCGCCATCGCCGGTCAATGCGACGGTGACCTGTTCGCGCGCGAAACGGCTGACGAGGAAAGTGGGGAGCTGCGAGCTGTCGGCGAACGGCTCGTCATACATCTGCGGCAGAGATGGAATGACGTCGCGGGCGTCGGCGGAACTCACGACCTGCTCATGATGGACCGTGCCGAGATGCTGGGCGACGGCCTTGGCGTGCGCCGCTTCGTTGAAGCCGTCTTCCGCAAAACCGATGGAGAACGTCCGCACCGGTCGGGCGGCGTTGCGCTGGTAAAGGGCAACGATGGTCGAGCTGTCGACCCCGCCGGACAGGAAAGCACCGACCGGCACGTCGGCGACGGACTGATCCGACACCGCCTGCCCCAGCACCCGATCAAGCTCGGCGAGCGCGTCCCGTTCGTCGGCGATCGGATCGCGCAGCCCCCCTTCCACCACCGAGCGATAGGACCAGTAGCGCGTCAACCGGGCCTTGCCGCTGCCGGCCTCAGCCGCGGGTTCGTCCGAGGGCTCGGCGCCTTGTTCGACGGTCAGGATGCAGCCGGGTTCCAGCTTGAACAGGCGGCGGTAGATGCTGAACGGCGCGGGAATGTAGGTGCGGGCGAAGTAGAGGCCGAGCGCGTCCCGGTCGATCTCGCCCTTGAAGTGCGGATGACGGCGGACCGCCTTGATCTCCGACGCGAACACGAGGTCGGGTCCGACCCAGCCATAATAGAGCGGCTTTTCACCGAAGCGATCGCGTACCAGGTGCAGCCGCCGCTGCGCGCGGTCCCACAGCGCGAAGGCGAACATGCCGACCGAGCGGTCCAGCGCGCCTTCAAGGCCCCAGGCTACGATCGCCTGCAGCAGCGTTTCGGTGTCGCTGTGCCCGCGCCAACCACCGGACGGGACAAGCCCCTGCCCTTCCAATTCCAACCGGATTGCTGCGTGATTGTAGATTTCGCCGTTGTAGCAGATGACGAAGCGGCCGTCGGCGGAGTGCATCGGCTGATGCCCGTGCGGCGACAGGTCAATGATCGCCAGTCGTCGATGGGCAAAGCCGATTCCGGCGTCCGGATCGCGCCAGGTGCCGCCGTCGTCCGGGCCGCGGTGTCGGATCGCCCCACCCATCGCCGCCAGCAATTGCTCGCTGACGGGGCGGGGTGACAGCACACCCGCTATCCCGCACATGGGCTAGCCGCCTTGCATACTCTTGCAGCGCCGTGCCTTGCCATCATCGTTCGGCCAAGGACATCTGGGGCGACAGGCGGCGGACGGAGTAGCCGGCGCGCTCCAGCATGGCGGATGCGGGCCCGCCGGCCAGTTCCTCGAAGACAATCGCCTTGATCTTTCCCATGGACGCGTTCGCGCCCGCCAGGGCATTCGGCTCAGCGCCCTCCAGGTCCATCTTCATCAAGTCGACGGAAGGAATGCTCGCAAGCAGTTCGTCGAGCGTTGCCGTTTGTACCGAACCGGCAGCCTTGGGGAGCTCTGCCGCGATCGTGGCCGTCCCGAAACTGCCGTCCACCATGCTGACCGGCAGGCTTTGTCCCGAGGTATCGGACAGCGCCCGTTCGACAACCTGCACGTTATCGCACCCGTTCGCCGCGAGATGATGGTGCAGGCGCCTGGCCGTGGGCGGCATCATCTCGACGGCCAGCACCTTCCCCGAGGGGCCGACGAGGCGACTCGCCAACACAGTAAAGAACCCGATGTTCGCGCCAGCGTCGACGAATGTCATGCCGGGTTTCAGTCGCTGATTCAGCAGGTTCGTCACTGCCCGCTCCCGGCTGGGCAGCACGTGGTACAGATCATCGGTTCCGGCGCGGATGGAGTATCGCCCGATGCCGGCGACGACCACGTCCGCGTCAGTCAGCAATTCGGGATTCTGCCACTCGTCCAGCGACCGGGCGCTCGTCAGCGGCGCGCGAAGGAATGCGGCCCTGATCGCTCGCCGGTCGGCGGACGAACAGCCTTTGATTTCGCGCAGGACCCGTGTCCAGATCGCGAGGCGTTCAACATACCGGCGGCTCCGTCCCGCCGCACGCCACAAGGAAGATTGCATCCCATCGCAATGCCCCATGATCACGATCGTTACCAGCCGCCAGTTCCCCGGAGCGCAAGCCCTCGCGGCAATGCCGCCAGTCCTGTATTTGCGCCTTGCACTGGCGTAACCTTGCTGTTCTAGACCCCGCCGGTGAGCGTCGCGCGACACAGCGTCTATAATCTGGTCGGGTCGGCGGTTCCCGTGGCCCTGGCCCTGATCTCGGTCCCGCTGCTGCTGCACCTGATCGGGCTGGAGCGTTTCGGCGTCCTGTCGCTGTGCTGGGTGTTGGTTGGCTACCTCCATTTCATGGATTTCGGGCTCGGCCGGGCAACGACGCAACGGTTGGCCGCGCTTAGGGGGGCCAGCGGCGAGGAACGAAGCGGCGTGTTCTGGACGGGAATGTCGCTCTCGCTGGGCCTGGCGATCGCGATGATGCTCGTCCTGGCGCCCGTGCTGCAAAGCTTGATACAACTGCTCACAAAAGTCCCGGAATCGCTGCGCGAGGAAGTCACGGCGGCCCTGCCCCTCCTGCTGGTGGCACTTCCCATCGGCATCACCCAAAGCCTGATGCGCGGCGCCCTGGACGGACGGCTGGAGTTCGGCCGTTCCAATTTGATCATGGGGTTCGGGGCGGTCGGAACGACGGCGCTGCCGTTGCTGGCCGCTTGGGCCCTGGTTCCGAACCTCGCCTATCTGATCGGCGCCACCTTGCTGGCGCGGATCGCAACGATCGCGGCGTTGGCCGTCGCCTGCGTCCGTGCCGTGCCGGTGCTGAGGTTCAGTACACCTAGCCGAGCGGACGCGGGGCAGATGCTGCGGTTCGGAGGCTGGCTGACGGTGACGACTATCGTGGGGCCGCTGATGATGTTCATGGACCGTTTTGCGGTCGGCGCCCTTTTGGGTGCGGCGTCCGTGGCGATCTACGTCATTCCATTCAATCTGGTGACTCAGCTGTTGCTCGTACCCAACGCCGTCGCCGCCGCACTTTTCCCGCGCTTTGCGGAAAAGGAACTGCATTCGGCGCGGGATGCCAGCGAGCAGGCGCTTCGAGGCCTGGCGCTGATCACAACGCCCATGGCGATGGGGGCCATGATCTGCGTGGGTCCCTTTCTCCAGCTGTGGGTTGGCCAAGCGATCGCCGCGCCGGCGACCCCGGTAGCGATTGTCCTCCTGGCAGGCTTTTGGGCAAACAGCCTGGCACAGGTTCCTTTCGGTCGGCTTCAGGCTGGCGGCCGTACCGACGTCACGGCCAAACTCCATCTCGTCGAAGTCCTGCCGTACCTGGCCCTCTTGTATCTTTTGCTTTCGTCCATCGGGCTGGTCGGGGCCGCAATCGTGTGGGCGGTGAGAGCAACGGTCGACTTCATCGCTTTGCTGATACTGGACAAGGCGCCGCGTGCCACGCTGCTGATCGTCCTGAAAAACGGCGTTGCCGTGTGGTTGGTGGCCATGCTTCTGCTGATGCCCTTGGACCTGCTGACCAAGACCGGGATCGCGGCGGCGGCGGCGGCCCTGGGATTCCTGTTGCTGGCGGCAAACGAACGCTCGTTCATTGAGGCAAGGGTGAGGGCAACTTGGAACCGGTAACGAGCGGAGCGATGCCCTTCGAGCGTCCCTGGCCCGCGGGCGCTGTCGAGGTGCTCGGTCGATGTCCCGTTTGCCAAAGCGCCGAACGGTCGCTTCTCCACGAAGCGCTGGAGGATCGGATATTCTGCGTCGCTGCCGGCCGCTGGACCATGTGGGAGTGCGCCGGATGCGGTGTTGGCTATCTCGACCCGCGTCCCGATCGGGCGAGCATCGGCATGGCTTACGGGTCATATTACACCCACGAAAAGCCGCTGCCGCCCGCGGTTCGCCGTTCCCTCGTCGCGACGGCCCGGGAGGCCCTGGCCAATGATTACCGCAATGCGCGGTTCGCCTGCGCTTTTCGGCCGGCATTATTCCCGGGCCGCTGGCTCGTTCCGCTGGCAAAGTCCGCGCGAGAACGGTGGGACATCGAGCACCGCTTTCTGGAACGAGGGCCCGGCGCCCACCCGCTGCTGCTGGACATCGGTTGCGGGAATGGTGCGTTTCTGCAGCTGGCCCGCAGGCTTGGCTTCGAAGCGTGCGGCGTCGAGCCGGACGAGGCAGCGCGAGAGGTATGCATCCAGGCCGGCATCGATGTCCGCGGGACGCTGGAAGAATGGCAAGATGCGCGGCGTCAGTTCGACCACGTCACGCTTTCACACGTCATTGAGCATGTCCATGATGTGCCGGCGACCCTGGCGACCATCACATCGCTGACGAAAACGGGCGGCACAATCTACGTTGAAACACCCAATCTGCGCGCGCCGACCCATCGCCTGTGGGGAGCGGCGTGGCGCGGTCTGGAACCCCCTCGTCATCTGGTGCTTCTCAACCGGGAGGAATTGCAGAAACAACTTGAAGGCGCGGGATATCGGGCGATCCGTTTTCACGACCGATCCGACGCGCGCGCGTTTCTCGATCGACAGAGCGAGAATATCGCGGCGGGCCGAGAGCCCTATGCCGGCAACCAAGTGGCCCCCCCGATGAAGGTAACACCGTTGGAGACGGGATGGGACAGCGGAGAGAAAGAGTTCCTGTTGGCCACTGCCGTGAAGAGTTCGTGAATTGGTGACCCTGTCCATCGCCATGGCGACGTACAATGGCGCCCGCTTCCTGAAGGAGCAGCTCGAGAGTCTGGCGCGGCAGGAGGTGTTGCCGCTGGAACTGGTCGTCGGGGACGATGGCTCTACGGACCAGACGCTGGCCATCCTTGCGGAGTTTGCGCGGACCAGCCCCTTTCCGGTGCACGTCACTCGCAACCCCAAGAATCTCGGCTACGGTGAAAACTTCCTGCAGACCGCCTCACGCTGCCGGGGCGACTGGGTCGCGTTCTGCGACCAGGACGATCATTGGGCGCCCGAGAAACTTCGCATCGTCGGCCAGGCGATCTCGGATGGCCCGTCGGATCTCATGCTCGTTGCTCATGACGCGGAGGTCGTGGACGGTTCAGGGGCCGTGATCCAGCCGCAGCTATATGGCTTCGCCAACCGGCTGCATCGTGACGGAAGCCTGGCGGGAGACTGGCTGTGCACCGGCTTCCTGCAAACCTTTCGCGCCGATCTGATCCGCGACTTTCCTTTCGCGGACCGGATGCGCGGCAGTCATCATGACAGTCCCGACTACCCGAACGTGGACCGATACTCGCACGACGGCTGGATCGCTTGGCTGGCCAACGCGGCCGGGAGCGTCCAGCTTCTGGAGGCAAGGCTTGCGAAGTATCGCCGGCACGGGTCGAACGCGAGCGGTCTGCTGAAGCCGGGCGCGGCGGAAGCGGTGGGCCTGGCGCTCGGCAACCATGCTGCCCGCTATTCCGAGGTGTCCCACTGGCACCATGATTGGGCGGCACGGCTGGATTCGCTCGCCGAGAGCACGGCGGCAGCGCGCTATGCGGCTGCCTTGCGCGCGTCGGCTGCACGCAATCGCCGGGAGGCGGCGGTGCTGGCGGAACGGGCGAGCCTTTATGCAGAGCCCGCCCGCCGTCGCCGGCTGCGGCATCTTGGTGAGCTGGTGTCGTCCGGCGCTTACGGCTGGAGCTGGTCGCTGAGCTACCGCTCGCTGCTCAAGGACGTCGTGCGCTCCGTCGCTTGAAGGCGAACCAGCGCGGGCCGAGGCCCATCCGCTCGAACAGCACATTGCGCAGGTGATGCTTGGCGCCGATCTCGAACCGTCGCTTCCAGGGAACTTGCGTCGCGAGGCGGCGCAGGTTCGGGTCCTCGGCGATGGGAATGCGGTGGATGGGGAGCCGGTCGGTGGCCGGCCGCAGCATCCGTTCGTCACCGCCTGCGCAATGAACACCCGACCCGTCGAACCCGATATTGTCGGCCAGGCTCTTCACCGGGTGCAGGCAGAAGCCGCGGTCGGCGACGATGCTGCTGTGCCAATAGCAGTTCCAGTCCTGCGACAGGCCGGCATCGAGATAGCCCAGCGCCCAATAGAATTCGTAATAGTCTTCAAGATTGACGTATCTCCGCAGTCCTTGCGAACGGAGCCGTTGCTGGAGCCGGGCGCCGTCCGTTGACAAGCGTTGCCACGCCCTCCGCCAGGTTGCCCAACCCCAGCCGACGAAGCTGTGATTGAAGAAGTAGGTCGTCTCGGCATAGCCTGTCGGCACGGTGCGAAGTGGTGAATAGGCCGACACGTGCATGACCTGATGGTCGGATTCGTAAATCTCCAGCGCTTGGTTGAGAAAGGTCAGAAACCCGGGGGAAACGAGCACGTCGTCCTCCACCACGATCACCCGGTCGAAACGCTCCGTCGCGGCGGTGATGCTTTCCAGCAAATGGCGCCTAAGGCCGAGGTTGGCGTCCTGAAAGCGAAGCTCGACCTCGCCGCACCACTGCCGAGAGGCGGCGATTGTGCGCACTTCGGCGATGCGCCCGCGCATCTCGTCGCTCTCATCCGCTCTGGGCCCGTCGCAATGGATGACGAGCCGCGAATCAGCAGCGCCGTCAGCCTGCGACAGCGCCTCCAGGGCGCGCCGGGTGTGGTCCGGGCGATTGAAGGCGAAGAATAAAATGGTCGCCTTGTCCGTAGCGACCGGTGAGTTGGCACTCATCCGAATAACACCTGCTCATAGGCGGTCAGCGCCGCGTCGCTGGAAAAGTCGGCGGCGCGCTGCCGGGCCAGCGCGGAATCAACCGGGTGGGCAAGCCGGTGCTCGATCGCCGCGGCCAAGGCAAGCTCGTCGCCCACCGGGATGAGCGTGCCGAGACGCTGGTCGGTGAGAATCTCGGCCGGACCAGCAGGGCAATCGGTGCTGATCGCGCCCAGGCCCAGGTGCATTGCTTCCACCAGAACGTTGCCGAAGCCTTCGTAATCGCTCGACAGGACGAACAGGTCGGCGGAGGCGTAATAGGGCCAGGGGTCGGTCACGAAGCCCGGGAGGGCCAGCCGGTCCGCGATGCCAAGCTTGCCGGCCAGTCGCTCGAGAGACGATCTGAGCGGCCCTTCGCCCAAGATCATGAGCTGGGTCGGGGGGTCGGCGGGGAGTCTGGCAAAGGCACGGAGCAGCAGGGCATGATTCTTCTGGTCCTTGAGGTTGCCGACCGAGAGGATGCGCTGCCCGGGGCCCCGCCATTGCCGCTCGATCGCCGGGGGCACCTTCACCTTCCTGGCGGGGCCGGGCACAGGATTATGGATTACCGTCAGCGCGCCGCGCGGCAGTCCGCCGAGCGTGGCGAGATCGTCCGCCGCCCCTTCCGACACGCAGATCACCGCATGGGCGCGCCGGTAGGTCGCGCGAATGGTCGCGGACAAGAACAGACGATGCCACCGGCCCCAATCGGCATATTGCCGCGACAAGGCGGCATGTTCCGTGGCAGCCACTCGCACGCCTGTCCCCGCCGCGGCCCCAGCGAAGGCCGCGATCGAGTTAAGCGGCCACATGAAGGACAGCAGCACATCCGGTCGGTCAGTGCGCAGGTAACGGACCAAGGGCTTCAGGACGCTTCGTAGCCGTGGCGCCGCAAGGTCCGTGATGCGGACACCAGCGGGCACATGACGCAGCAACGGGCCGTCCGCGCTCATCAGCACCAGCGACACGCGATAGCCGCGGCTTGCGAAGCCGCGCATCAAATCCAGGGCAACCCGTTCCGCTCCGCCCCCCGCCATGTTGGGCAGCAGGAAGGCGATGTGTCGACGCCGAGCAGCCGGATCGGCGCCGCCGCGCACTTGCTTATCGTTCAACACCTGCCGAAAGAGCCCTTGATTGTTCCCGGGAGTCTGGAATGGCCAAAACTGTCTTCATCGACCCTGTATCCGGGGCTGCCCTTCGCCGTGAAGGGGAGTACCTGGTGGGTGGCCGCCATCCCTACCCTATCATCAAGGATGTGCCGCGTTTTTGCGAGGTGGACAATTATACTGCGAGCTTCGGCATGCAGTGGAACAAGTTCGATCGCACCCAGCTCGATCCGATCGGTGTGCGTGGCGCCACCGCCGAGCGCTTTTTCGCGGGCAGCGGCTGGGAGGCGGACGAACTTGCCGGGCTGGACGTGCTGGAGGTCGGGTCCGGCGCTGGAAGGTTCAGCCGGGCGGTGCTGGATCATACGCAGGCCAATCTTTTCAGCGTCGATTACAGCAGCGCGGTCGAGGCGAACTGGCGGAGCAACGCCACCCTCGGCGCGGACCGCTTCCACCTGGCACAGGCCAGCATCTATGAGATGCCGTTTCCAGACGACCGGTTCGATCGGGTGTTCTGCTTTGGCGTGTTGCAGCACACCCCGGACTTCCGGGCGTCGGTCGAGGCGCTGGTCAGAAAGGCCAGGCCGGGCGGCGAAATCGTCGTCGATTTTTACCCCATCCGCGGATGGTGGACCAAGATCCACGCCAAATATCTCTTGCGACCACTGACCCGGCGCATGGATCACCAAAGACTGCTGAAAAGCATCGACCGGCATGTCGATGGATTGATCAAGGCGTCCGACCTGCTCCAGCGAAGCGGGCTCGGCATCTTGCGGCGTTTCCTGCCGTTGGTCGACATGGAAACGGTCGTGCCGAAAAACCTGTCGCCGGCAGAGCGGCGCGAATGGGCCGTGCTCGATACCTTCGACATGTATTCACCCGAGTACGATAGTCCCAAAACGATCGGTTCCGTGGCGCGGATGATGGAAGCGGCGGGGGCGGAGGTGGAACACGCCGGCTTCGTGCCCGTGGGCGGGAATTCCACTGCGGCGATCGTCAGGGCGCGCAAGACAATCCCGCCGGGGGACGAAGCCCGAGCCAGTGGACTGGCATTTGCCGAACCTGCTGAGTAGAGGCAGCCCGACCCGCCTTTCCGGAGCGACGAGCAACCCATGCATATTGTAATGATTGGAACAGGCTATGTTGGCCTTGTCTCCGGAGCCTGCTTTGCCGATTTCGGCCATCGCGTTACGTGCGTCGACAAGGACGAGCGCAAGATCGCTGGCCTTCATGCAGGCAAGTTGCCGATCTGGGAGCCGGGCCTGGAAGCGCTCGTCGCCCACAATGTTCAGCATGGCCGACTGACTTTCACGACCGACCTTTCGCAAGCACTCGGCGACGGCGCGGACGCGGTGTTCATTGCCGTCGGCACTCCGGCCCGACGCGGCGACGGGCACGCCGACCTCAGCTATGTTTATGCGGCCGCCAAGGAGATAGCGGAAACGCTGAAGGCCCCAACCGTGGTCGTTACGAAGTCGACTGTGCCGGTGGGCACAGGTGACGCGATCGCCCGGATCCTACGCGAGAACAGGGCGCCCGATGGTACGCTGGTGGCGTCCAATCCGGAGTTCCTGCGCGAGGGCGCCGCGATCCGCGACTTCAAGATCCCGGACCGCATCGTGGTGGGCGCCGAGGAAGAGCGGGCACGCGAGGTGCTGCGGGAGATTTACCGGCCGCTGTTCCTGAACAAGGCGCCGATCCTGTTCACTGGCCGTCGAACCGCCGAGCTGACAAAATATGCGGCCAACGCCTTCCTCGCCACGAAGATCAGCTTCATCAACGAGATCGCTGACTTGTGCGAGGCGGTCGGTGCCGACGTGCAGGAAGTGGCGCAGGGGATCGGCCTCGACAATCGGATCGGCCCCAAATTCCTTCACGCGGGCCCAGGCTATGGCGGGAGCTGCTTCCCCAAAGACACCCTCGCCTTGCTGCAGACGGCGCAGAAGGCGAATGTGCCGATGCGGATCGTCAATTCCGTGGTTGAGGTAAACGACGAGCGGAAGCTGGCCATGGCCGACCGAGTGCAGACGGCGCTGGGTGGCGATCTGGCGGGCAAGCGGGTCGCCGTGCTCGGCCTCACGTTCAAGCCGAACACCGACGACATGCGCGACGCGCCGAGCCTGGCGCTGATCAGGCGGCTGCAGGAAGGCGGCGCATCGGTTGCCGCCTACGATCCGGTCGGGCGTGAGCAGGCCGAGCCGCTGCTGGAGAATGTCGACCTGCTCGACGACAGTTATGAGGCGATCGGCGGAGCGGATGCGGTGGTGCTGGTCACGGAATGGGACGAATTCCGCGCGCTCGACCTCCGCAAGGTGGCGAGGATCATGCGCGGCACGGCCGTGATCGATCTGCGCAACATCTATGAAGCCGAAGAGGTTACACGGGTGGGGCTGACCTATTCCGGCATCGGCCGGCGCAATGCGGGCGCGCCAGCCTTGACCGAACCCGCCTGAGGAAAGCCTCAGGCATTGAGGGAGGATCAGGCAAGCGCATGACAATTCTCGTCACGGGGGCGGCCGGCTTCATCGGATCGCACGTGTGCCGCGCCCTGCTTGCCCGCGGCGAGCGGGTCGTCGGGCTCGACAATCTCAACAGCTACTACGACGTCCAGCTCAAGCGCGATCGGCTCGGTCATGTCGCGGCCGGCGGCGGCGACTGGGAGTTCGTGGAAGCGGATATCGCGACCGCCGACACGCTCGAGCGGCAGCTTGGATCGTACGACTTCGATCGCATCGTTCACCTCGCCGCGCAGGCTGGCGTTCGTCACAGCCTCGAGAATCCGCGGGCCTATGCCGAATCCAACCTGCTTGGTCACCTGAACATGCTGGAGGTCGCGCGACACCGGTCGACCCGCCACATGGTCTACGCCTCGTCGTCGTCCGTGTACGGCGGCAACGCGGAACTACCCTTTCGGGTCGAGGACCGGACCGACCGGCCCGTGTCGCTCTACGCCGCGACCAAGCGGGCCGACGAGCTGATCAGCGAAAGCTACGCGCATCTGTATCGCCTGCCGCTGACGGGACTTCGGTTCTTCACCGTCTATGGGCCCTGGGGCCGGCCCGACATGGCAGTATGGCTGTTTACGCGAGCGATCCTGGCGGGCGAGCCAATCCATCTGTTCAATCGCGGCGAAATGCGGCGCGACTTCACCTTTATCGACGATGTGGTCGGCGGGGTGCTGGCCTGTCTGGATGGGCCGCCCGACGATGACAATCAGCCCAAGGCGGGCGGCAGCATTGCGCCTCACGCGCTGTACAACATCGGCAATTCGCGTTCCGAGGAGTTGGGGCGGCTGGTGGACTTGCTGGAGGAAGCGCTTGGTCGCTCCGCGGTGAAGGAACTGGCGCCGATGCAGCCGGGCGATGTGCCGGATACCTTCGCCGATATTTCCGCCATCCAGCGAGATCATGGCTTCAGTCCGCGCACCTCGCTGGACGAGGGCATTCGCCGCTGGGCGGACTGGTATCTGAACTACGACGGTCGTGAACGACACGGCTGAGGGCGGCGCCCGGGCGCTGTTCCTGTCCTATGATGGAATGACCGATCCGCTGGGAGGATCGCAGGTCCTGCCCTATCTGGCCGGCCTGTCCGGCAAGGGTCATCGGATCAGCCTGATCAGCTTCGAGAAGCCGGAGCGCACCAGCGCCGAGCGGGCCGAGGTCGCGAGCTTTTGCGTCGCGCATGGCATCGACTGGCATCCCCTGCCCTATCGCAAGCAGCCGCCCGTGCTGTCGACCGTCATCGACCTGTTGGCAATGCACCGCCAGGCCGAGCGGTTGCATCGGCAAGAGCCGTTCGACCTTGTCCACTGCCGCAGCTATCCACCTTCACTGGTCGGACTGGCGTTGAAGCGGCGGCACGGCATCCGCTTCCTGTTCGACATGCGCGGCTTCTGGGCGGACGAGCGCGTGGACGGCGGGCTTTGGGATCTGCGCAATCCGCTGTTCCGGACCATCTACGGCTGGTTCAAGGGTCGCGAGGGGGACTTCCTGCGGGAGTCGGATGCGATCGTCAGCCTGACCGAGGCGGGGCGCGAGGTGATGGTTTCCCGTCCAGACGGTGCCGCCACGGCAACGCCGATCCACGTCATTCCCTGCTGCATCGACGCAGCCAAGTTCCCGCCGATCGGTTCGCAGAAGCGGATCGAAGCGCGCAATATACTTGGCATCGCCCCCGACGCGCCGGTCGCAGTGGCGCTTGGGTCATTGACGGGTTGGTACCGCCGCGATCGAATGCTCGACTTTTTCGCGGTCCAGCTTGCCCGGGATCCTTCAGCCAGGATGCTGCTCGTCACCCGCGACGATCCGGCCGCCGTCCTCGCCGACGCCGAGCAGGCCGGGGTGCCGCGCCACTCCATCCTGATACGGACGGCTGCCCCCGCCGAGGTCCCGTCGCTGGTCGCGGCGGCCGACTACGGACTGTTGTTCGGCAAGGAATGCCCATCAGGCGCGGCGCGATCACCGGTGAAGATCGGTGAGTTCCTGTCCTTGCGATTGCCGGTGGTTGCGGACCGGACCTTGGGCGATACGGCCCGGATCATCGAGCAGGCGGGCGCCGGTGTCATTCTGCAAGAGTTCACGCCCGCGGCCTACCGGAACGCGCTGGCCGAGCTCGCAGCGCTCGGGCCTTCCGGGGATAGGTGGGCTGAAACCACGAAGCAGTGGTTCGACCTCGAACGCGGCATTGCGGCCTACGACACCATTTATCGCGAGCTGGCCACGTCCCGTAACAGGGTGACGAGGCGCGGGGCCTGAGATGCCAGGGAATAGCCTTCGCGCGCGCGCCTCAGCCCGGCTGCACCGAGGCGACGCCGCAATTGCCGATCGTCGATCAGGCGAATCAAGGCGGTACGCCATTCTTCCTCGCCAGCCGCCAGAAAACCCGTCTCGCCCTCGCTGACGATTTCGCTGTTGACCCCGACCGGGGAGGCCACGACCGGTAGCCCGCACGCCATGTACTGGATGATCTTGTAGCCACTCTTGCCGCGCTGGAACGGCAGGTCGCGCAGCGGCATGATACCGATATCGAAACGCTGCACTTCCCCGATTTCGCTTTGCTCGGACCAGGGAATCAGCTCAAGCCCCTCGAAGCGGTCGCCCAGCGGTACCGCCCCTGCCCCGACTACCCTGACCCTGACATCGCGCGATTCCACGAGTTCCCGAAGAAGGGGGAGCAACGGGCGGACATTATCCCAGTTTGAGGGGGAGCCGATCCACCCGATGGTTATCGGGCCTTCCCTCCGCGCCGGCGCCGGAACGTAGCGGTCGGTATCGACTACGGTCGGGATTACCAGCGATCGCGGGCAATTCGGTTGCGCGAAGCGTCGAAGATAATCATTGCCGCACGCTGCTGCGGCTGCCTGCTGCAACAGGATCGCATGCTTGCCGCCCAATGTGGCCCGGACGAGCGAGCGCGGGCTTTCATCATATTGGACGAAGAAGGCGTCGTCGAAATCAAAGACAACCGGCTTGCCCGATCGAAAGATCTGCCGGTCAATAGCGGCGGGAAGCCATGGGAAAAGCTCGACGTAAATCCAGACGAGGTCATAGCCGACCGCTTCACGCAATTGGGCCAATCGCTCGGCATACCAGCGGGCAATCGTCGACCGCGGCACCCGGGGCCCGCCGGCAATGCTGCGAACATATTCTGCCTTGAGAAGCGGACGAACGTCGACGTCGATGCCCGCGTCGGCAAGCGCGGGAAGATACTGCAGCAGCCGCTGCCGGGTCGAGGCCGCTTCCGCGTCGTAGCGGGTGAACGCCAGGACCCGCATCAGCGCCCTTCGGCGAGGAGCGTCGCAACCACGGGCTCAAGCGATCGGCGCCAATCGGGCAAAGCAATGCCGAGCTGCCGCCGGGCCTTGTCGGTGGCCAGCACGCTGAATGCTGGCCTTCGCGCCGGCGCCGGATAGTCGGCGGAGGAGATAGGCAAGACCGCAGCATGAGGCCCGCCCAGACGTTGGCTCGTCATGAATATTTCGGTCGCGAGATCCGCCCAGCTGCACGATCCAGCAGCTGTGAGGTGATAAGTTTCACCCCAGCCGGCCTGGTCGCCGGCGGCGTGGCGTCCGGCTAGTGCCAGCAACGCCTCCGCGAGGTCGGCTGCGCTGGTTGGCGAGCCGCGTTGATCGGCCACGACGCGAACCTCATCCCGCGTGCGAGCGAGCTGGAGCATGGTCTTGACGAAGTTGCGGCCGAATGGGCTGTAGACCCACGAAGTACGGATGATAAGATGCTGCAGATTGGCTTGGCGGACCGCTTCTTCTCCCGCGAGCTTGCTTGATCCGTATACGCCAAGCGGAGCAGTCGGGGCAGTTTCAGAGTAGGGCTCTGTGGCATCGCCGTTGAATACATAATCGGTCGAAACCTGGATGAACGCGGCGCCGACCTCCGCCGCCGCCTTCGCAGCTTCGCCTGGCGCTTCCGCATTGATGCGAAAGGCGCGTTCGGGCTCCTGCTCGGCCTGGTCGACGGCGGTGTAGGCGGCGGCGTTGATCACCAGTCCGGGACGGATGTCACGGATCGCCTTTCCGATGCTTCCCGGTTGCTTGAGGTCAACCAGAGGCCGCGCCGCGGTGATCAGTTCAAAGGACGGATCATCGCCCGCACGGTCCAGCAGCGAACGGGCGAGCTGTCCTTCGCGACCCGTAATCAATAGCTTCATGATGCTTTGCCGAGCCGTTCACCACCGTAGCGTTCGCGCAAGGGTCGCCACCACCATTCGTTGGCAAGATACCAGTCCACAGTCGCGGCGAGGCCATCCTCGAAGCGATGGGCGGGCCGCCAATCCATTTCCCGCTCTATCTTTGCCGGGTCGATCGCGTAGCGCCGGTCATGTCCCGGCCGGTCGGTTACGAAACGGATCAGCGAACGTCGGGAGGTTCCGCCCGGCAATGGCGTTGCCCGAGAGTCCAGCAGGTCGCACACCGTTTGCACGACTTGCAAGTTGGTTCGCTCAGACCGCGATCCAACGTTGTAGCTTTCGCCGACCGTCCCCCGCGTCAGGACTGCCTCCAGCGCCGCGGCGTGATCTTGGACGTGGAGCCAGTCGCGGACATTCTCGCCGCGGCCATAGACCGGCAGTTCGCGCCCTTCGAGCGCATGGAGGATCGTGAGCGGGATCAGCTTTTCCGGGAAATGATACGGCCCGTAGTTGTTGGAGCAGTTCGAGAGCACGACGGGCAGCCCGAAACTATGCTGCCAGGCGCGGACGAAATGGTCCGAGGCGGCTTTGGACGCCGAATAGGGCGACGATGGTGCGTAAGGAGTCTCTTCCGTGAAGACCGCACGGGGATCGAAGGGCAGGTCGCCGAACACTTCGTCGGTCGAGACATGATGGAAGCGGAATGCCTGCTTGCCCGCGTCGTCCAGATCGCGCCAATAGGTAAGCGCCGCCTCGAGGAGCCGGAAGGTACCCACGACGTTGGTCTCGACAAAGGCGGCCGGACCATCGAGCGAGCGGTCGACATGGCTTTCCGCCGCCAGATGCATGATCCCTTCGATCCGGTGCTCCCGAAGGAGGCGTTCGACGAGCATTGCGTCCAGTATGTCGCCTTTGACGAAGCGGTGATTGGGAGCGCTTTCGACCTCGCGAAGACTGCTCAGGGTGCCGGAATAGGTAAGCTTGTCGAGTGTGACGACGAAGTAGCCGGCGCCAACCAACCGACGGACTACTGCGCTCCCGATGAAGCCGGCGCCTCCGGTAACCAGTATGCGGTTCATATCCTAGAACAGCTCCGCATCGGTCAGCAGAGGTGCCGCCCTGTCCTTCGCGGACAGCTGCAACTCGTCCTGCGGCAAGGGCCACTCGATGCCAATCGCTGGATCGTCCGGCCGGATGGAGCGATCGTGGGCAGCGCTGTACCTGGCCGTGACCTTGTATTGGACCTCACTCCCCTGCTCCAGCGCGAGGAAGCCGTGGGCGAAGCCGGCCGGGATCAATAGCTGGTTCCACTTATCGGCGGAGAGCGTGACCGCGACCGATTGGCCAAAGCTGGGTGAGTTGCGTCGGATGTCGAGTGCCACGTCGAAGACCACCCCTCGACTGACGCGAACCAGCTTGTCCTGCGCGAACGGCGGCAGCTGATAATGCAAGCCGCGCAGCACGCCTTTGGCGGAGCGGCTATGATTGTCCTGCAGCCAGGACATCGGCGGCAGTCCCGCCTCTTCCCACGAGGCCGCGTTCCACACCTCTGAAAAGAACCCGCGTTCATCGCCATGACGGGTCGGCACGATCTCCAGCACGCCTGGCAAGCCGGTTTCACGGACATCAAGCAAGGCCGTGCTCCCGCGCGCGGCGACGAAGATAGCGAGCATATTCGGTCTTCCCGAGCCGCTCCGCCCGATCCTCTAAATGATGCGGCTCAAGCCAGCCATGATCGAGTGCAATCTCTTCAAGACACATGATCTTGAGGCCTTGCCGGTGCTCGATCGTGCGAACAAAGGAGCCGGCATCGTGCAGGCTGTCGTGCGTTCCGGTGTCCAGCCAGGCGTGACCCCGACCAAGGCGCGTTACCGTAAGTTCGCCTTTCTCCAGATAGGCACGATTGACGTCCGTGATCTCCAACTCGCCACGAGCAGACGGCTTCAACGAGGCGGCGATGTCGCGCACCTGGTTGTCGTAGAAGTAGAGGCCCGTCACCGCCCAGTGCGAGCGTGGCCGTTCCGGCTTTTCCTCGATGCTGAGGGCAAGTCCGTTCCTGTCGAATTCGACCACGCCATAACGCTCGGGATCGTCCACCGAATAGGCAAATACGCGCGCGCCGCCGGTTAGGGTCGCAGCCTCGCTGACCAGTTCGGACAGGCCAGCGCCGTAGAAAATATTGTCTCCGAGGATCAGCGCGACCGGATCATCGCCGATGAAATCACAACCGATGATGAATGCCTCGGCCAGCCCATTGGGCGCCGCCTGTTCGGCGTAGGAAAGGGACAGGCCGAAGTCCGACCCGTCCCCCAGCAGATCCTTGAACCTGGGAAGGTCGGTTGGGGTAGAGATGATCAACACGTCGCGAATGCCGGCCAGCATGAGCACGCCGAGCGGGTAATATATCATCGGCTTATCATAGACCGGCAGCAGCTGTTTCGAGACTGCGAGCGTGGCGGGATAAAGCCGACTGCCGCTTCCGCCCGCAAGGATAATGCCTTTCAACTTGCGCCCTCGATTTTATCAGCTGCCCGGGAAGCTCCCCTAGCCAGGTTGAACGCGCGCCCGCAACCGACGGTCCGCCTTAAAACGGGTAAAAGCGGTAAGGCACCCAATATTGCGAATGGGCGGCGAAGTTCAGCCAGACGAGAAGCACGGCGAGGGCGTACAGGACCACGGCAAGACGGGATCCCTCCTGCGGGAATGCAATCGGCACGCGCGAAAGGACGGCGAGCTGAAGCGGGAAGATGTAAAGGGCCATGCGGTCCACGGCCGTGCTGGACGGCAACGCCAACAGCAGCACCAGCAATCCCAGCGCTGCCCAGGAGAAGTAGCGCCAGACGCGTTCTTCGTACGACGAAAAGCCGAAATCTTTCGAACGCCAGAAGAATACGGCAGCGGCCAGGACATTCATGCTGACGCGGATGGCGGCACCCTGCGAATTATACTCCGCCTCGATGTAGTTCTTGACCAGCCCGTCCACGGATTCGGACAGCAGCGTGTCGTAGAGGAGGACAAGGATCGCCAAGCCCGCAATGGCGGTGAGCAGTCGGTTCCGCTCACCGGCGAACAGGACGAGCGGCAGCACCACGACCGCCGTCTTGTGGAACAAGGCAGCGACTGCGACATAAGCGGCAAAGCGGATCGCCGATCCTCCTCGCAGGACCGTTCCAAGTCCCGCAAGCAGGATCCCGATCGCCACCGCCTGGCGGCTGTAACCCATCGCGACGACGGTGATCAGATATGGAACGGCGATCAGGATGACCAGCCAGGGTTCCGGCTGCGAACGGGCAAAGCGGACGAGGCCCCAGGCAAATAGCCCCCCGCAGATAAGGTTCACCCCCCAGATGCCCAGGCCCATTCGCTGCACGATCCAGTTGGTAGCTTGGTAAGCGGGATCGCTCAGCTTCAGGACCCGGTCGAGGTCCGCGTAGCCAGCATATTTGAAATAGATGTCGTAGGTCTTCCAGTCGGCCCCGATTTCGTAGCGGAGCCCGATCAGGACGGCGATCAGCAGGCCGCCGATAAACAGCATCAGGTAGGGCTGGTTATCCCTCGCATGGTCAGTTCGCCGCTGCAGCAATGCGCCGGTAGCGAAAAATCCGAACAGGAAGAGATATGGGAACAAGCGCTGTGCTCGCCTCGGAAAGCTACGTCTGTTTTCCGCGCTACCGCCCCGACTGGGCTCCCGTCCAGCGCGCCGGAAGGAAAATGCCTTCCTGGCCGTTCCTATCCCGCCGAAAAGCCCGACGATTGCCGCGCGTCATGCTGCACGCTAGTGGCCTTGTCCCAGGGGCCTGTAGCTCAATGGTAGAGCCAGCCGCTCATAACGGCCAGGTTGGGGGTTCGAATCCCTCCGGGCCCACCAATCCTAGCTTTTGCCCGAGCCGGCCAGCGGCAGCAGCAGGATCAGCCTGCCCTCCCCGATCTGCAGCCGCCCCCCGGCGATCGATGCCAAACCCCTGACCAGCCGAAGAGAAAATCCAAGCCCAAGACCGTCGCTCGTGCCAGCGCCGAATGCGGGGTCGAGGATCTCCGCTTCGGTTGCGCCGCGGGCAGCGGCGGGCAGTTCGATTGCCAGCGCCTCCCGACCTTCGACCCGGTCGGTAAGGATGGCAAGCTGCTCCCCGGGGGAGGCCGCGTCCACCACCGCCGGAAGCAATCGCGAAAGCAGCCGCGTCAGCACGTCAGGATCGATAGCGACTTTTTCACCGCTTTTACGGATGTCCGGTGCCAGCTTGACCTGCGCTTGCTCCAGGGTTTCGCTCAAACCTGCGAGGACCGCTGCAGCAGCATCGGCCAATGCGACCCCACCGGTCGCAGATTCTTGCCTCGTGGAACCGAGCTTGGCCGCCAGATCGAGTTCTTCGACTGCAGCCAGCAGCCGCCGAGCCTGCCGCACGATCTCCCCCGCGCGCGTCCGATAGGCGCGGTGTGCGGGACCAAGATACTGCCCCTCAATGATTTCGCCGAAGCCGATGATGGCCGTGAGCGGGGTGCGCAATTCGTGGATGAGTTCTCTTAGACTGGTCCCATCGATCGGCGCTTCCAGAACGCCGGATGTGACATTGTTCTCGCTCGAATGGCCCTCACGGCGGGCAAAGCCCGAATAGCCCTCGAAACGACCGGTGGCGGCGTCGAAACGCGGTCGGCCGGTCCATAGCCATTCGCCGGCGATCGCGCCCTCATCGGCGACTTCCATCGGCTCGTCGCCGAATGGAAGCTGATAGGCGAACGGCTCGCCCACCCGCTGGGCGAGCTGGAGTCCGACGACCGCGGCACGGGGCACGCCTTCGACCCAGCGGACTTCTCCGTTCGTACCCGTTTCCCATCGAAACAGCCCGCCAGCTTGAGGCGACGTCGGTGCGGGCGGCTGGCTCGGTCGCGGCGGAGCCGGGCGGGCGCTTGGCGGCGGCGGCGATATCGCATCGACCAACTCCCGCACTTCGGCGGAAGCTTGGCCCCGCACCATGTTCCAGCCGCCAACGTCGAGATCGGCGGCCCGCAGTAACGGCGCGGCGATCTCCAGGCGATCGGCGGCGAAGGCAGCGATCAGTCCGGCGGGAACGTCGGGCGCGGCTATGGAGCGGGCGGCTGACGCTCGTACGGTTTCGGGGACTTCGGGCCGGAGCAAGGCAATGCGGTCAAGCGCGCGCCCGAGCAGTGCGGGATCCGTGCTCCGACCCCCACGGGCGACGAGCTCGACCAACTGGCGCCATTGAACCGCTCGGTCGCGCGGAGCCTCGGCCGAAAGGCCCAGTACCGTGGAAAGGCGGTCGTCGAAACGCAATCGAGAAATCCCCGGCCTGGAAAGCGAAGCCTCACAACGCTCTAGGCCGGGGATTTACTCATGATAAAGTCGCGCTCGGTTAACTATCCCATAACGGGACGGCGCGATCAAACGATCAAGCGCGGGTCGCGAGCCAGGCCTGCCAGAGGGTCGCAACCGGCTTCTGCTGACCGCCCACCTTTTCGAAAGCGGCATTCGCGCCAGCCTTGTCACCACTCCTCGCCAGGGCGATACCCAGGCGGAGATTGGCGACATTCGCGTCGACACCGCTCTTGCCGAGCGCGGCGCGATACAGGGCCGCCGCCTTGGCGTAGTCACCATAGCCCAGGTACGCATCGCCGGTCACCAGCGCCGGCCGCGCAGCGGCGCCCGCGAGCGCGCTCCGCTCGGACGCGGCGAGGGAGGCCCTGTCAGCCGCCACCTTGCTGCTGACCGCGGGGTAAAGCTGACTGAAGGCGGCGGAGCTCCGGCTGATGGCGTTGGCGGCGAAGCCTTCGTCCATCACGGCCTTCGCCTCTCCCGGAAGACCCTTCACCGACGCACCATTGGCGTAAGCATAATAATCGTTTTCGCCCTTGAGTGCCCCCGCCGCGCGCTGCAGCCGGTACACATCGAGGCGATCGGCGTCGGCGACCCGATTGGTCTCCGCGTAGATGGTGATGGCGTCCCGCCAGTTGGTCGGGGTCGGATCCTGCCGGACCCAGTCGAGCGCCAGCTGGCCGGCCGAAGGAAGCTTGGCCTTGTACGCAATGGCGACCGCGCGCTGGGTCCAGTCCTTGGGGATGGCTTGCCCGGCAGCCTTGCGAGCAGCGATCGCTTTCTGAAACATTTCAAGCGCTTCTGCCGGCCGGTTCTGGCGGTTGCGGATGTCGGCCATCAGCGCAAGCGCATCGGCGTTGTTGGGCTGGGCAGCGACGATGGGTTCGAGCGCGGCCGAAGCGCCAGCATAATCCTTCGCCTGGTATCTGGTCTGGGCCGCGCTCAGACGAAGCCGGTTGACGAGATCGGCCGGAGCCCGGCCGGTGGCGATCAGGGCATCGCCGGCGGCCGCGATCGCCGCCTGGTCCTTCGACGCGATCGCAGCCTGAAGCCGCAGGTGAGCGATGGCGTAACGGTCGTCGTCGGACTTGGCGACCGCCTGAGCCGCAGCGAGCTTGGCCGGGATTTCCGTGACGTTGTTCGCATTCACTGCTGCCTGAAGCTCTGCAACCGCCTTGCTGGCACCCGGTGAAATCTTGAGCTTTGGCGCTTCTGCAGCCGGGGCCTGGGCAAGCGCCATTGCCGGTACCGCAGCCGTTCCGAGAGCCAATGCGGCCAACCATGCCTTGGACTTGATCGCCATTCAAACACTCCTGTGATTGCAGGCGTCCGCAATTGCCGGAACACCCGTTGAATTGATGCTCGAGCCCATAAACGTCTCGGGCTCCGGTCGCCAGCGCCATGCTGGCGGAGGGCTGAACGCTCATTGAACCGCTTGTGCCGTTGAACCGCGCGGTCGCTTTGACGGCGGGTTGGTCGGCCTGCTAGCCGCTGCCGCCGTGATCATTCTCCTGTCCCCCGCAAAGACCCTGGATTTCAAGACGCCGTTCGATGAGGCGCCGACCGTCCCAAAATTCGAGGCGGAGGCGCGCCGGATCGCGCGGGCAGCGGCGAAGCTGTCGCCGGGGGACCTGTCCTCACTGATGCATATCTCGCCTGTCCTCGCCGAACTCAATGCCGAGCGGTTCAAGCGGTATGGGAAGGCGGAAAGCCGCCCGGCCATCCGGGCCTTCGCCGGAGACGTGTACCGCGGATTCGATGCCAACAGCGCCGACGGAGACACGATCCGTTATGCCCAGGACCACCTCCGCATCCTGTCGGGCTTGTACGGCGTGGTTCGGCCGCTGGACGCCATCCGCCCCTACCGGCTGGAGATGGGGACGGTCTGGGCGCCCAAGGGCGGCAAGCTGACCGACTTCTGGGGGAGCAAGGTTGCCCGAGCGGTGCTTGCCGATCTGAAACAGGACGGGTCCGAGACCATCCTCAACCTTGCCAGCAACGAATATTACGTGGCGGTCGGGCCTCACCTGCCTAAGCGGCGGGTAAGGGTCATCGCCCCGGACTTTCGGGTACAAACGGCCAACGGACTGAAATTCCAGAGCTTCACCGCCAAGGTCGCGCGCGGAAGCATGGCGCGGTGGGTGTGCGAGGAACGGGTGGAAAGTCCCGAGGCGCTGGAAAGATTCGATGGCGACGGTTGGCGGTTCGAAGCCGACGGCTCGACCCCTGACCGGCCGTTGTTCGTCCGTAGCTGATCAATGAAAAGCCTCGCGCGCGTACGCGAGGACTGCTAGGCCGCTTGGAAGCGGGTTCCCGCGCGTAACGACAAGCAGAAAAGCAGGATAGATCTTGGCCACCCAACCGCCGGCGGACACGCCCAGCGAAGATGCGATCGCCCCCATCTCCATCGTCGAGGAGATGAAGACCAGCTATCTCGATTACGCCATGTCGGTGATTGTCAGCCGCGCGCTGCCCGACGTGCGCGATGGCCTTAAGCCCGTTCACCGCAGGATCCTTCATGCCTGCCAGGAGGCGGGCTATGTCGCCGGACGGCCGTACCGCAAGTCCAGCCGCATCGTCGGTGACGTCATGGGTAAGTATCACCCGCACGGCGACAGCGCGATTTACGACGCACTCGCCCGGATGACCCAGGACTGGTCAATGCGCGTGCCGCTGATCGACGGCCAGGGCAATTTCGGTTCGATGGATCCCGATCCACCGGCGGCGATGCGTTACACGGAGGCGCGGCTGGCCAAGGTCGCCAACTTCCTGCTTGGCGACATCGACAAGGATACGGTCAACTTTCAGCCGAACTACGACGCCAGCGAGCGCGAGCCGCAGGTGCTGCCCGCGCGCTTCCCCAACCTCCTCGTCAACGGCGCCGGCGGCATCGCAGTCGGCATGGCCACCAACATTCCGCCGCACAACCTTGGCGAGGTGCTGGCGGCCTGCCGGGCGTATATCGACGATCCGACCGTCACCTCCGAAGGGCTGTTGGAGCATCTGAAGGGACCGGACTTCCCGACCGGCGCCTTCATTCTGGGCCAGGCGGGGATCCGCAGCGCTTACACGACCGGCCGCGGTTCGGTGGTGGTGCGGAGCCGCTACAAGGTCGAGGAAGGCCGCGGCGAGCGGCGCTCCATCGTGCTGACCGAAATCCCCTACCAGCAGGGCAAGAACGCGCTGGTCGAGAAGATTGCCGAAGCCGCCAAGGACAAGCGGATCGAGGGTGTCAGCGACATTCGCGACGAGTCCAACCGCGAAGGCGTTCGGATCGTCATCGAGCTGAAGCGCGACGCAACGCCCGAGGTGGTGCTCAATCAGTTGTGGCGGCACACGCCGGCGCAGGGGTCATTCCCGGCGAACATGCTGGCGATTCGCGGCGGCCGCCCGGAAACGCTGACGCTGCGCGACATCATCGAGAGCTTCGTAAAGTTCCGCGAAGAGGTGATTACCCGCCGCGCGAAGTTCGAGCTGCTGAAGGCGCGCGAGCGGGCCCATATCTTGCTCGGCCTGGTGATTGCGGTCACCAATCTCGACGAAGTGGTGCGCCTGATCCGCGGCTCGTCGAGCCCGGCGGAGGCGCGCGAGAAACTGCTGTCGCGCGAATGGCCCGGCGACCAGATCCGCAGCTACATTCAGCTGGTCGAGGCGGTGGAGCCCCAGGCGGCCGGTGAAACCTACCGACTGTCCGAAACACAGGTGCGGGCAATCCTGGAGCTGCGGCTTCACAGGCTGACCGCGCTCGGGCGGGACGAGATCGGCAGCGAGCTTGAAGGGCTTGCCAAGAACATCGGTGAACTGCTTGAAATCCTTGGTAACCGAGCTCGCCTGTATGAGGTGATGCGCACAGAGTTCGACGAGGTCGAAGCAGAATTCGCAACGCCTCGCCGGACAGAACTCGCCGCGGCCGCCGACGGGATCGACGATGAGGACCTGATCGAGCGCGAAGAGATGGTCGTGACCGTCACGATGACGGGATACATCAAGCGCACTCCGCTGTCCGTCTTCCGGGAGCAGAAGCGCGGCGGCAAGGGCCGCTCGGGAATGAGCACCAAGGATGAGGATGCGGTCACCAACCTGTTCGTGACCTCCACCCACAATCCGGTGCTGTTCTTCTCCAATCTCGGGCGCGTCTACCGAATGAAGGTGTGGCGCCTGCCCGAAGGCGGACCAACCGCCAAGGGGCGGCCGATGATCAACCTGCTGCCCCTCGCCGCAGGTGAGGTCATCACCACCGTCCTGCCGTTGCCCGAGAACGAGGAAGAGTGGAGCAATCTTCACCTGATGTTCGCGACGGCCCACGGAACGGTCCGGCGCAACAGCATGGATTCTTTCCGCAATGTGCCCACGGCGGGCAAGATCGCGATGCGCTTTGCAGTTGGCGAGGCGACCTCCGACAACGGTGACGAAGGCGAGGCCGAGGATACGACCGATCGGCTGATCGGCGTCGCCCTGCTGACGGAGGAAGACGATGTCTTCCTTGCGACCCGCAACGGCAAGGCGATCCGCTTCATGTCGACGGACGTGCGCGAGTTTCAGAGCCGCACCTCCACCGGCGTGCGTGGCGTGCGGCTGCTGGGCGACGACCAGGTCATCTCCATGTCGATCCTGCACCGGGTCGGGACCACTCAGGAAGAGCGCGAAGCCTATCTTTGCTGCCCACCCTGGCGTGAGCGCGAAGGAACCGATTGCGCGCTCCCCGAGGAGAGGCTTGCCGAAATGGCGGAGGGCGAACAGTTCATTCTGACGGTAACCGAGAACGGCTATGGCAAGCGGACCAGCGCCTATGAGTACCGGCGCACCAACCGCGGCGGTCAGGGCATTACCAATATCGATACCTCGGCTCGCAACGGCGGAGTGGTGGCGAGCTTCCCAGTAAAGCCTGGCGAGCAGATCATGCTTGCGACCGATCAGGGCAAGATGATCCGGACCACCGTCGGCTCGATCCGCATCGCTGGGCGGAACACGCAAGGCGTAACCATCTTCAAAGTCGCGGACAACGAGCACGTTGTGTCCGTCGCCAAGATCGATGAAAGCGACGAGGTCGAGGTCGAGGGGCTGGATGACGAGCGCGCTCCGGACGACGGCGCAAGCACTGGGGAACAGGAGCTCGATAAGCCCGCGGATCCGGTCATGGAGAGTCCGGAAGGCGACGAAGCGAACGGCGATTAGCGGAACGGGCGGCGTCCGAAGCACGTTCTTCCTTGGTCATACAAGGAGACCGGAATGCCCATTCCCAATAACGCGCTCGTGCTTGTCGTCGATGGCCGGAAGATGCTCTTCTTCCGCAACCAGGGCGATGAAAACCAGATCGACTTGCGCACGGAAGCGCACGACGAGCGCGACGATGCTGATTTCGATCGCGACCTTAAGACCGATGCGGCCGGCGGCTCCTTTCCAAGCGCCGGCCATGGCCGCGACAGCATGGAAGAAACCGACTTCAAACAGCAGGAAGAGGATCTCTGGGTCAAGGAAGCGGCCGAGGAACTTCGCCGCCGTGCGCTGAAGAATGATTTCGATCAGCTATGCATCATCGCTCCGCCCAAGGCCTTGGGCGTGCTGCGCAAGGAACTCCACAAGGAAGTCGAGAAGCGGGTGATGTGCACGATCAACAAGGAGATGAGCGGGCGGCCAATCCCGGACATCGAGAAGCTGATCGAAAATGAGACCAAGGCCTCCGAGCCCGCCGAAGTCTAGAACCTATGGGAAAAGGTGGGTGACCTTCGCATCGGGGGCCACCCACTTCAGCAGCAATGCGCGGTGGCAACCGGCAGGCTCCCGCTCGAAGCAGAGCAAGGCGCTCGGCGCCTCGGTTGCAAGTGCCAGCATCTGAGCGCCGGCGGCAATCGCCTCCGGCAGCTCAAGCTGGCCGGCATAGATTTGCTCAAGCTCCGCCTGCCGCCCCTTTCGGGCCGCCTCACGTCCGGCGGCCGGCGTGCCGAGCGCGCGAAGATGAGAGTAGTCGATGCCGGCTTCCGCCAGCGCATTGCTAAGGGGCGTCTTCGAGAAGCCTGGGCGGCGCGACAGGGGCAGCGCGCGCACGTCGATCACCCGGCGCACGCCGGCAATTTCGAGGGCGGCAATAAAGTCCGACATCGTGGCCGCTTCGTAACCAATGGTAAAAATATGCACGGCTGGCCTCAGGCCGGACCAACCAGCGAAAAACGTGGAATCGCAACGTCGAAGCTGGAGCCGTCTTCATCGACCATCCGGTAGCTGCCCTCCATGCTGCCGGTCGGCGTGGACAGCGGGCAGCCGGACACATAATCGAAGCTGGCGCCCGGCGCGACCAACGGCATCTCCCCGACCACCCCTTCTCCCCGGACCTCATGGACGGAGCCGCGGCCGTCGGTAATCTTCCAGTGGCGCGAGAGCAGCTGCACGCTGCGGCCGGAACCGTTCTCGATCCGGATGTGGTAGGACCAGAACCAGCGGCCACTGGCCGGTGCCGACTGTTCCGCAAGATAGGAGACCGCGACCCGGACGGTGACGCCGCGGGTCTGCGCTTCATGCGGGAAGAGGACGGCCATCGTGTCGAACGCAGACATGAGCCGACCCTAGGCCTGCCCTGCGGCCCGGCGCAAGCGGTCGACGAGGCGGGCTCGACCCTCATTAAGCACGTCGGCCCGCTCGTTCAGGACGTCGCGAGCGAGAAAGTGACCCGTCAATGCGAGACCGGCGATCACATCGTCCAGCGAGGCTGGTCCTCCGGTGCGGACAAAGGCGGGCAATCGCAGCAGCCGGTCGGCATAGGGTTTCGCCTCACCGGCGCTAACGGCCTTGCCCGACCGCGGCGACACGGCGACCAGTTCGCCGGATTGGCCGGTCACCGCGCATTGCTCCAGGTCGAGACCGAAACCGAGCTCGGCCAACAGCAGCAGTTCGAAGCGAACAAGCGCGCCGCCCCAGCCGCTGGCAGAGGGCGCGGCCTCGATAGCGTCCAATAGCCCTCCCAGCGCCTCGTAAAGGCGCGGATAAGGCTGCTGCTCTGGCAGGGCGGTGGCCGTCAGCGCGGTCACCCATTCGATCGCTGCGGCCGGCAACGGCTCGGTCAACAGCGGGCCGCGGCTGTGAAGCAGCTCAAGCGCCGCCTGGGGCAATTGCGTGTCGGTACGGGCGCTAAGCTGCGCCTCCACCAGGTTTCCAGGGATGAGCACCGGGCGCATACGCCTGCCGCGCGCACCGCGGACATAGGCAGCCTGGAGACCATGTGCCTCCGTCAGCAGCCGAGCGACCGCGCCATGCTCTCCGTGCGTCCGGAGCGCGAGGACGATGGCGGTGGCGGTAAACCTCATCCGTTGGGGTGAAAATAGTCGTAGAGAAGGCGCGCCGTGCCTTTGCTGATGCCTGGCGCGCGTTCCAGGTCTTCCAGCGCCGCACCCTTCACGGCTCGGGCCGTACCGAAGTGCATCAACAGGGCGCGCTTCCGGTTCGGGCCGATTCCGGGAACTTCATCTAGCGACGAGGTGGTCAGGCTCTTGGCGCGCTTGGCCCGGTGGGTCCCAATGGCGAAGCGGTGCGCCTCGTCCCGCAGGCGCTGAAGATAGAAGAGCAGCGGTGCGTTGGTTGGAAAGGTCAGCTCGCGACCATTGGGCAAGTGGAATATCTCCCTCCCCTCGCGCCCATGATGAGGCCCCTTCGCGACGCCTACCACTGGGACGTCGTGGACACCGGCATCCTCCATGATCTCCATGACCGCATTGAGCTGGCCGCGACCGCCATCGATCAATAGGAGATCGGGCCATTCGCCGCTCTGCCGATCGGGGTCGTCCTTTTCCAGCCTGGCGAAGCGCCGCTGAAGCACTTCCTTCATCATTCCGAAGTCATCGTCCGTCTGGGCCGACTTGATGTTGAACTTGCGGTAGCTGTTCTTGCGGAAGCCTTCCGGCCCGGCGACGATCATTGCACCGGTGGCGTTGGTGCCCATGATGTGGCTGTTGTCATAGACCTCGATGCGCTTGGGCACATCGGGCAATTCGAAGGCGTCCGCGAGCTCGCGCAACAGCTTGCCCTGGGTCGTGCTTTCCGCGAGGCGGCGGTCGAGTGCCTCTTCGGCATTGCGCCGCGCCTGCTCCATCAGCTTGCGCCGATCGCCGCGCTGCGGGCGTTCGATCACCACCTTGCGTTCGGCCCGCGCCGACAGGGCCTCGGTGAGCAGCTCCGTCTCAGGCAGGTCGCGGTCGACCAGCACCCGCTTGGGTGGCGGCATGTCCTCGTAGAACTGAACCAGGAACGACGACAGGACTTCCGCCTCGGGCACATCGCTGGTGTGCGCCGGGAAAAAGCTGCGATGACCCCAATTCTGACCGCCGCGAATGAAAAAGGCCTGGATGCACATGTGGCCGCCCTTGCAGGCGAGTGCGAAGATGTCGGCGTCACCCAGCCCCTCGGCATGCACCGTCTGGCTGCCTTGAATGTAGCTCAGAGCGCGCAGGCGGTCGCGGTAAACGGCCGCGAGCTCGTAATCCTGTTTCTCAGCGGCCTCCGCCATCAGCTTGCTGAGACGCGACTGGACGTTCGTCGACTTGCCGGCGAGGAAGTTCTTCGCATCGTCAACCAGCTCTCGATACGCGCCTTCCTTGATGCGGCCCACGCAGGGGGCGGAACAGCGACGAATTTGATAGAGCAGGCACGGCCGCGAACGGTTCTGGAAGAAGCTGTCGGAACAGCTGCGGAGAAGGAACAGCTTCTGCAGGGCATTCAGCGTTCGGGTGACGGAGCCGGCGCTGGCGAAGGGTCCAAAATACTGTCCTTTCACCCGCCTCGCGCCACGGTGCTTCTGGACGCGCGGATAGGCGTGGTCTTCCCGCAGCAGGATGAAGGGAAAGCTTTTGTCGTCGCGCAGCAGCACGTTGTAGGGTGGTCGAAAGCGTTTGATCAGCTGCGCTTCGAGCAGCAGCGCCTCGGCCTCCGTGCGGGTCGTCACGATGGTCATCGAGCGAGTCTGCGCGACCATTCGCTGGAGCCGCTTCGACAGTCGGCCGACCTGCGTGTAGCTGGTTACCCGCTGCCTGAGCGCCCTTGCCTTGCCGACATAGAGGACATCGCCCTTGGCGTCCTGCATCCGATAGACGCCGGGACGAGGAGGCAAGGTTTTCAATACGTTGCGGATCGCAGCGACGCCGGCTTCGAGGTCGGGGGCCTCGCCCCCGCCCTTCACCGTGTAGGTCGCCTTGTCCTCGTTGAAACGCTCGGCCGCCCGGGGGTGTGCGGGACGGTCGGCAGGAGTGCGGTTCATGACCCGATATCTAGGCGAGACCGGCCCGCTTTACGAGAGTCCGCGCTCAGGCCGCGGCGCGCACCTGCTCCGCTTCGTCGAGCATCCATTCGGCCGCGACCCGGGCGTGGATCGCCGTGCTGTCGTAAACGGGCAGCACGTTGGCGCGGGTATCGACCGCCAGCACCAGCTCGGTGCAGCCGAGCACGACCGCCTGGACCTTCTTCTTTCCGAGCTCGGTAATGAGGGTCTTGAGCTTGCGCTGACTGTCGCGAACGACGCGTCCGGCGGCGAGCTCTTCATAGATGATGCGGTCGACCTCGACGGTCCATTGCGGATCGAGGGCTGCCAGCTGGATACCACGGGCTTCGATCCGCTCGCGGACGAAGGGCTGGGTCATGGTGAACCGGGTGCCGAGCAAGGCCACGCGCTGGACGCCATCAACGGCAAGCCGGTCGGCAACGGCGTCGCCGATGTGAAGGACGGGGGCGGATCCAGCGGCGGCCGCAACCTCAGGATAGATGCGGTGCATCGTGTTGCTGGCCATGATCAGGCCCTCGGCACCGGCGCCGATGAGACGATTGGCGACCTCCGACCCGACTTGTCCAAGCGCCGTCCAGTCCTCGGCCTGCTGCAGGGCGGCGACTTCGGCCAGATCGAGGCTGTCGATAACCAGCCGTGCGCTGTGTAGGCCACCCAGGCGAGCAGCCACGGCCTTGTTGATCTGCTCATAATAGAGCGCTGTCGAAGTCCAGCTGATCCCGCCGATAATGCCAAGCTTGCGCACAAATGCCCCTTCTCATTGCCGCTACACTGCGACTTGCGGTCGCTGGTGCGGTTCGATCTAATTTGTTGAACTGACAGGGCGCCACCCGCACCCACGCCTTGCTTCTCACCCAAGCGCGCGGCAGCGGCAACCCGGTGAATCGCGGTTCAAAGCGTAGTTAACGATCTCTCGGCCAACTGTGGCTGGAGAGCGACGAAGCGCAATCCGCCAAACGGTCGATCGCCTATCCCAGCGCCTTCACGATTTCCTCGACCATCTTCTTGGCGTCGGCGAGGAGCATCATGGTGTTGTCCCGATAGAAAAGTTCGTTGTCGACGCCGGCATAACCCGCGCCACCCATGCTGCGCTTGATGAACAACACGGTGCGCGCCTTTTCGACATCGAGCACCGGCATGCCGTAGATCGGGGAGGTCTTGTCGGTCTTGGCGGCCGGGTTGGTGACGTCGTTGGCGCCGATCACGAAGGCCACGTCGGTCTGGGCGAACTCGGAATTGATGTCCTCCAGTTCGAATACCTCGTCGTAGGGCACGTTTGCTTCGGCCAGTAGCACGTTCATGTGACCTGGCATCCGGCCCGCGACGGGATGAATGGCATATTTGACTGCCACTCCCTCTTTTTTCAGGAGATCGGCCATCTCTCGAAGGATGTGCTGCGCCTGCGCAACCGCCATGCCATAGCCGGGCACGATGATGACCTGGTCGGCCTGCTTCATCAAAAAGGCCGCGTCCTCCGCCGAGCCGCGCTTGTAGGGACGGTCGATGACCTCCCCGCCCCCGCTGCTCGCCACCGCGCCGAAGCCGCCGGCGATGACGGAAATGAAGCTGCGGTTCATCGCGCGGCACATGATGTAGCTGAGAATCGCGCCGGAGCTTCCGACCAGTGCGCCGGTGATGATCATGGCGCTGTTGTGCAACGTAAAGCCCATCGCCGCGGCCGCCCAACCGGAATAGCTGTTCAGCATCGACACGACGACCGGCATGTCGGCGCCGCCAATCGGAATGATGAGGAGGAAGCCGATGGCGAACGACAGCGCGGTTACAGTGAAAAATACCCAGGGGCTCTGGTCGACAGTGAAATAGGCGATGAGGCCGAGGATCGCCGCCAGCGTGCCGAGATTGATGAGGTGACGGGCCGGCAGAAGGATGGGCGCGCCGCTCATGTTGCCGTTGAGCTTGAGGAAGGCGATGACCGAGCCGGAGAAGGTGATGGCGCCGATGGCGACGCCAAGACCCATCTCGACCCGGCTGACGGTCAGGATACCATCCGCGCCGAGGATGCCGAACGCATCTGGATTGAGGAAGGCCGCGACCCCCACCAGGACGGCGGCCAAGCCAACCAGGGAGTGAAAGGCCGCGACCAGTTGGGGCATCGCGGTCATCTGGATACGGCGGGCAGTGGTGAGGCCAACGATCGCGCCGATCGCGATCGCGCCGGCAATTTCCGGCAGGCTCGCGATATCGTGGATCAGCAAGGTGGTCACCACGGCGACCGCCATGCCGACCATGCCGAGCCGGTTGCCGCGCTGGCTCGTCTCCGGGCTCGACAGGCCGCGCAGGGCGAGGATGAAGCAAATGCCGGCAACGAGATAGGCGATTGCGACCCAGGCCGGCTGGGCGTGTGCCTCACCGGCACCGAGCGCCGGCAGCGAAACCGCCAGGATGTAGTCGGTATGCGGAGCGCTCACTTGGTGCGTTCCTTCTTCTTGTACATCGCGAGCATTCGGCTGGTGACGGCGAAACCGCCGAAGATGTTGATGGAGGCCAGCACGACGCCGAGGAGGCCGAGCCACTTCGCAGCCGGGCTGCCGGCCGCAGCCGCGGCGATCAATGCACCGACGATGATCACCGACGAGATTGCGTTGGTCACCGCCATCAGCGGCGTGTGCAACGCGGGGGTCACCGACCAGACGACGTAATAGCCGACGAAGCAGGCCAGAACGAAGATGGAGATGATGGAGATGAGGTCCATGCGGTTCCTCTTTTAAGGCTTGCCAAAGGTGACGGGTACGTACGGCCGAAAACCACCCTCCACGCCGCTCACTTCAGATGGTTGAACATACAAGAAATCAGCGGTTCCCGGCATCTCGGGCAGCATGGCACAGCAATGAGGCCGTAGGACAGGCCTAAAACGCACCGTTAACCCTGATGTTTTACCGCCGGGGGCACGCCCAGGGTTTCCGGTTTGATAACCTTTTTCGGTGCAATGCTCGCCCAAGATGCGCAAGGATCCGATCTCGGCGAAGGACTCTCCGACCTGGCGGCCCCTGCGGCTGTTCGTCTGGGTTGCGCTTGCCTCCCTGCTCTGCGGCCTCGTCAACTTTGGCGAAATCCTCGAGGACCAGCTGCGCGTCGCTCGAAACTCGCTTCATTCGAGCAAGGCCAGCGGCGATATCGTCATGGTCGGCATCGACAACGCGAGCCTGCGGGAACTGGGCGAATGGCCGTGGCCGCGAGCCCGCTATGCCCGGATGGTCGATGCGGCCACTCGCGATGGGGCGAGCGGAATCTTCCTCGACAGCTTTCACGAAGCTCCGGGCATAGCGGCCGACGATAAGGCATTTGCCGAGGCGCTTCGGAAATCGGGTCGGGTCACCATGCCGGTGCGCGCGCGATTGGGGACCAAAGGAGGCGAACGCTACGACGGCATGCCGAACGAGCGCTTCCGCAAGCATGTGCGGCTCGCCAACATCACCGTCTTTTACAATTATCAGCACTCGGTCTGGAAAATTCACTACTCCGCCGACGTGCAAGGTAGGACCTACCCGGCCTTTTCCGCCGCGCTGGCCGGAGAGCGAAAGACCGACGGCTATTACCGGGTGGATTATTCCATCGACCCGGCCTCGATTCCCTACGTGAGTGCCAAAGACCTGCTTTCGGGGAAGGTTGCGCCCGATCTGATGAAGGGACGGCAGGTTCTGATCGCCAGCAATGCCGAGAAAGCTGCGGACGACTACTGGATTCCGGGGCACGGCCGAATGTCCGGAGCCTATATTCACGCACTTGGCGCGGAAACGCTGAAGGAGGGCCGGCAGCTCGATCTCGGCTTCTGGCCGGCATGGCTGCTGTCGTTGGTCATGGTCGGCCTAGCGCTGTTCCGCGCGAACCCCACCCATCGGATCGTCCTGCTCGCCGGAACCGTGGTGGTCCTGCTCGCTGGCCAATTCCTTGCGGAGGCGCATCTTGTCTTCGTCGACACGGTCCCTGCCCTCCTAGCACTCGCTGTCGTAGGCGGACGCCTGGGCTGGCTTCGCTGGCGCTCAGAAGGACTGGTCAATGATCTGAGCGGGCTGCCGAACCTGAACGCGTTGCGCAACGAAGCTAACTCGGCCGGTTTGGCGCTGGTCGCGGCACGCATCCATAACTATGCTGAGATCGCCTCGACACTTGAAAGCAAGGACGAAGCGATCTTGGTGGCGCAGCTAGTCCACCGTTTGTCCGTCAGCGGCGGACCCAAGCTGAAGGTATTCCAGGGTGACGAGGGCGTCTTCGCCTGGCTGGCCGACCCATCCGCGCCGCTAGCCAATCATCTGGAAGCACTGCACGCGCTATTCCGTTCTCCGTTGAGCGTCGGCGGGCGCCCGATCGACGTGGCTTTGAGCTTTGGAGTCGAGATGGGCAGCACCCGTGCGCTCGGCAATCGGCTTGGCAGCGCTCTCGTGGCTGCGGACGAGGCCTGGAGCGAGGGCCTCAAATGGAAATATCACGATCCCGCTCGCCAGGAAGAGGTCGGCTGGCGATTGTCCTTGCTCGGGCAACTCGATGCAGCGATCGACAATGGCGAAGTATGGGTCGCGTATCAGCCGCAACTGGACCTTCGGACGCGGCAGATCGTCGGCGCGGAAGCGCTTGCGCGCTGGACCCACCCCGAAAAGGGACCGATCTCGCCCACCGAATTCGTCGCTGCAGCAGAACAGCAGGGCCGTATCGGCAAACTGACCGCGTTCGTGATGGAACGGGCAGTCGCGACGGCGGCAGCCATAAATCGTCGCGGAGCCGACTTCACGATTGCCGTCAACATTTCGGCCCGGATGCTGAACGATCGGGAGGTGCTCGACCTCGTTCGCGTGACCCTTGCGAAGCACAAGCTGCGGCCCGACCGGCTGACGCTGGAGCTGACGGAAACCGAAGCGCTGCGTAGCGCCGGCGCGGCCATCGCGGTGCTGGAAACGCTTCGCTCCATGGGGGTTCGCGTCGCGATCGACGATTACGGTACGGGTCTGTCGACCCTCGATTACCTGAAGAAGGTGCCCGCGAACGAGATCAAGATCGACCAGAGCTTCGTCAAGGCGATGCGGGTCAATCATTCCGACCTGATCATGGTGCAGTCCACCATCGCTCTGGCCCATTCGCTGGGCCGCACGGTGGTTGCCGAAGGGGTGGAAGATCGTCCGCTGCTCGAACGGTTGATCGAAATGGACTGCGACGTCGCCCAAGGCTTCGCCATCGGACGACCGATGGGGGTTCGAGAACTAGTCCAGCGACTGCAAGTCGGAGGCCAACGGAGAGTTGCTTAAAGAATATCCCTAATCATTTGCTAACCGTATCGATTAAGGTTAACGTCTTCTTGCAAGGCGGCGAATCGCGCCGTGTGTAACAGGGAGACGTCTCATGGGTGGTTTCTGGAGCTGGCTTCTCGGCAGCGGCTGGAGCAGCGCGGGTTCGCGTTAAGTCTCCGGTTGGCTAAGCCAACCTTTTCAAATATTTGGCGCGCTGGTCCCCGGACTGGCGCGCTTTTCTTTTGGGGTGGAAGCGCAACAGTGAAACAGGATTTCGGATCGCTGCGAATCGTTGCGGGCAACGCCGGGTTGACCGAAATCACCGGGCATGTCGCTGATTGGATGCGCGGGCTAAAGATCGAAGACGGCCTGTTGACCATCTTCATCCGACACACCGGGGCTTCGTTACTTATCCAGGAGAATGCAGCACCGGGGGCCCGGCGCGACCTGGAGCGTTTCTTTGCTCTTATCGCGCCGGAGAGCGGTTCTTACGAACATGACGAAGAGGGACCGGACGACATGCCGGCGCATCTGCGTGCGGCGCTGACGCAAACGCATCTCTCCATCCCTTTGAGGGGCGGCCGTCTATGCCTTGGCACTTGGCAGGGCATTTACCTGTTCGAGCATCGGCGGCGGCCACCGGCGAGGGAGCTAACTCTTCATCTGATCGGGGAGTAAGTGGCCCGATGGCCGCCTCCGTCTTTTCTTCAGGAGGAATTCGAGAGCGGTCACGCTTGTGTCGAAGGTTACGATCGCTGTCCAAACCGCTTTCTGTTCATCGCACAGGCTTGGGTGGCGGTGTGAGATAGGGCCGCGGCAAGCTGTTCAGCGCCAACACCAAAAATTGCCGAATTCCTCACACTGTGCGGAGCCGGTCATTTACGATCTCTCCTGCGTTGGTCAGACGGATGGCTGAAACGATTTCGTCGTCGTCGGGCAGCACTGGAGCGTTGTTTTCCTTGTCCCAGAACGCGGACAAGAAGTTAAAGAGGTTGCGCGCGTATAGTGCTGATGCGTCGGAAGGCAGGCTGCGCGCGAGGTTCGTGGCGCCGATAACGGTAATGCCGTGCACGATCACGGTCTCGCCCGCGCGCGTGCCCTCGACGTTCCCGCCTGCGTCGGCAGCGAGGTCGACGACCACGCCGCCCGGCCGCATCGACGCAAGCTGGTCGTCACTGATCAACCGTGGGGCGGGCTTGCCGGGGATGAGGGCGGTGGTGATCACGATGTCCTGCTTGGCGATGTGGCCCGAGACGAGCTCGGCCTGGGCGCGCTGATATTCGGTCGAGGTTTCGCCAGCGTACCCGCCCTGCCCTTCGCCCTCGATGCCCTGAACGCCCTCGACGAAGATCGGCTTCGCACCAAGGGACTGGATCTGTTCGCGGGTGGCGGAGCGCACATCCGTTGCGCTGACCTGAGCCCCGAGCCGGCGCGCGGTGGCGATCGCCTGGAGACCGGCGACGCCCACGCCCATCACGAAGACGCGGGCCGGGCTGACGGTACCGGCGGCGGTCATCATCATGGGGAAAGCCCGGCCATAGGCGGCCGCTGCATCGATGACCGCCTTATAGCCGGAGAGGTTCGACTGGCTGGACAGGATGTCCATCGACTGCGCCCGGGTAATGCGCGGCATCCATTCCATCGCCAGCGCCTGCAGCCCTGCCGAAGCGTAACCGTCGATCTGCTCACGGCGGCGCACCGGATCCAGAGCCCCCACCAGAAGGGCATCGCGGGGTGCGCCAGACAGCGCGCCCGGTTCCGGGCCGGCCACGCACAGGATGATCCCGGCGCCGCCCAGCACATCCTGGCGCGAGCCGATCCTGGCCCCCGCAGCCGCGAAATCCTCGTCGGAAATGGCCGCGTCGCGACCAGCGCCGCGCTCCACCGCGACCTCGGCGCCGAGCGAGACGAATTTCCGGACTGTTTCGGGAATCGCCGCGACCCGGGTCTCGCCCGTTCCGGTCTCCGCCAGGACCGCGATCTTCAACCGATCGCTCAGTTGGAAATGATCACAAGTACGATCATCGCGACGATGAACGAGGCGATCGCGCCCCATTTCAGCATGGCCATGACGCGGCTGTAGTCGCGGGCATGGTGTTCGAAATCCACTTGTGCCCCGTCCTGATTGTGAACCTGATCCGCCATTCTTGTCCCCTGGAAACCTTTGCGTGACCGTCGTCATAGCGAGGCACGGGCGTCGCCCCAAGCCCCTCGATGCTTTAAGCCCGTCTTTACTGGTCCGCCTGTAAGGCAACAGCATGCGCGCGGACACCATCCGTTTTCTGCTGTTGATCGACGCCGACCCGGCCGAGCGCCGGGTGGTTGCGGCAACGGCCGGCCGCGCCGGCTGGAACACCATCGGCGCACCCGGCGTGCAGGAAGCGGTCGAATTGCTGGGCGGCCCCCACGGGCACGAGGTACGGGCGGTGTTGCTCGGAACGTGGGACGCAGCAGGCGGACCTGCAATGGTTCGGGCCTTGCGCGCCGATCGCCCGGGCCTGCCAATCATCGTGCTGGCCGAAGGCGGCGAGATTTCGCATGCGGTCAGCGCCATGCGCGCCGGCGCTTCCGACTTCCTTGCACGTCCGGTCGCGCCCGAGCGGCTGACCGAGGCCCTGTCGGTCAACGCCGATCGCCGCCGCGCCGTCGGCGAACTGGCGCCGCTATCCGAGAAGCTGGCGCCCGCGTTGGCGCTTGAAGAGCTGGTCGGCTCCGCCCCTGAGTTCCGTACCGCGCTGGCGATCGCGGCGAAGGCGGCGCGAAGCCGCCTCCCCCTGCTGGTCGTGGGCGAGCAGGGAGCAGGCAAGGAAACGATCGCCCGTGCGATCCATGCCGCCTCGCCGCGGGCCAAGGGACCGATCCTGCCCGTGGACTGCAAGTCGGTCCCGGCGAACATCATCGACAGCGAACTGTTCGGGCACGTCGCCGGCGCTTTTCCCGGGGCCTTCGCCGAACGGATCGGCAAACTGGTCGAAGCCGATGGCGGCAGCCTGTTGCTGGATAATGTGGACCAGTTGCCGGGCAATACCCAGGCCTTGCTCGACCGCGTCCTGGCCACCGGCGAAGTCCACCCGGTCGGGTGCAACGGCAGCAACTCGGTCGACGTGCGGGTGATCGCCACCAGCAGCGCGGAGCTGCCTGAAAGTTTCCACGCCGGACTGGCCGAGCGCTTGACCGCCACCACGGTCACCGTCCCCCCCTTGCGGGAGCGGAGCAGCGACATTCCCGCGCTCGCCCGTCATCTGCTGGCGCGGATCGCGGGGCAGCCCGGCATCAGGCCGCTGTCGATCGGCAACGATGCGCTGGAAGTGCTGATGCGCTACGGCTGGCCCGGCAATGTTCGGCAGCTGTCGAATGTGCTGTTTCGTGCCGCCCTGCAATGCGCCGGCTCCTCGCTGACGGCGGAAGACTTTCCCCACATCGCAATGCAGGCCAAGTTCAACAACCGGGCGCACGACCATGCGCCAGAGATTGGCAAGGCAGCGACCGACGCCGCAGTTTCCGGCGGACCGGGCATCACCCTGTTCCGCGGTGACGGCCATCTCCGCAGCCTGGAAGAAGTCGAAGCCGACATGATCCGCCTGGCGATCGGCCATTATCGCGGCAAGATGACCGAGGTCGCGCGGCGGCTCGGGATCGGGCGGTCGACCCTGTATCGGAAACTGGGCGAGCTGGGCATCGACAACGGCGGCTAAGCCGGCAAGGTGGGGACGATGCGCCCTGCCCTGTTCATGATCTGTCTGACCTTGCTTTCGTGCCGGGAAGCAACGCCCCACCGCCCGAAGACCGAGACCCGTGAGGTCGCGTCTGCCTGCCGCCGCGAGATGTTCGAAGGAAGCAGCTTTACCCGGTGCTCCGAAGACGATGGCCGCATCGAGATCCGAGGCGGAGCCCGGTCCTTCGCCGCCCTTGGTCTCGAATCCGAGCGGGTCGCATTCGCGATGAACGCCGGCATGTTCGACGATCAAGGACGGGCGATCGGGTTGCTGGTGGAAGACGGCAAGCAGGTGCGAGCCATCAACCGACGGAAGGGTGGCGGCAACTTCCACCTGCTGCCCAATGGCGTGTTCCTGACGACGCGTGACGGCCGGGCCGACGTCGTCGCCAGCGCGGATTACAAGCCGTCGTCCGACGTCAGTTTTGCGACTCAGTCGGGGCCGATGCTGCTCATCAACGGCAGGCTTCACCCTGAATTCAATCCTGACGGTCAGAGTCGGTACGTCCGCAACGGTGTGGGGATCGCGCCCGATGGAACGGCGGTGTTCGTCATTTCCGACGACCTTGTCAGCTTCGGCAAACTGGCTCGTTACTTCCGCGACAGGGTGCAGGCCCAGAATGCGCTATACCTGGATGGATCGGTCAGCAGCTTGTGGGACCCGGCAGTGGGCCGACAGGACAGTTTCGTGGAGCTTGGGCCGCTGGTGGTGGTGTTTCGCCGGGCGGCTATCGCGAACGCGGGGTCAAAGCCTGGTCGCGAAGCCCCCGCCAGACCTTGAGGGCCTGGACCGTAGGATAGACGTCGTGGACGCGAATGAGCTGGGCGCCCTGCTCCGCCGCCTTGACCGCCAGCGCGATGCTGCCGCCGAGGCGCTGGTCGGCGGGCGCCTCGTTGTGGAGCGCGCCGATGGTGCGCTTGCGGCTGGCACCGAGGACGAGTGGACAGCCGAGGCCGTGAAGGGCGGCGAGACCGTTCATCAGTTCAAGATTGTGCGCCACCGACTTGCCGAATCCGATCCCCGGGTCGACCAGAATGCGCTCACGCTTGATGCCCAAGGCCTCGACCGCGGCGATGCGTTCTCGCAGCCATAACCAGACTTCGGCCAAGGCCCCACGCGGATAAGTCGGGCTTTCCTGCATGGTCTCAGGATTGCCCTGATGGTGCATCAGGATGACCGGTACGTTCGCAGCGGCGGCGATCTCGGGTGCGCGATGGTCCCAAGTCAGGGCGGACACGTCGTTGATCAGCCGCGCACCGGCGGCGAGGGCACGTTCCATGACCACGGCCTTGCGCGTGTCGACCGATACCGCGACCCCACCGGCGGCAAGCGCCCGGACGACCGGCTCCACGCGCTCAATCTCGTCGCCTTCCCACACGGGCCGCGCGCCGGGCCGAGTGCTTTCGCCGCCGACATCGATGATGGCCGCGCCCTGCTCCGTCATTGCAAAGCCGTCGTCGGCACTGCCGGACGCGCCGCCGTTGGAGAAGCTGTCCGGGGTGGCGTTGAGGATGCCCATGACCTGCGGCTGATCCAGCCGAATGGTCCGTTCGCCCAGCGTCAGGGGGGCGCGTGGGTTCGTAAGGCGCTGCCACTGCCCCGCGGTATCATCATCATCATCCAGACGGCGCTCAATTTCGGTGACCGGGACGAGTTCCGTGTCCGGCTCGCCGACCCTGATGATCTCGACCAAAGCAAACCAGTTGAGCCCGCCGGCAAGCCGCGCGACCTTGCCGTCGTGGCCGAACGGAGCGTCGACGAAGCCGGTCGGGCGGAGAATGGTGCTGGAGATCACTCGAGCCCCGCCAGATGCTCCTGGCGGATAGCGTCCAGCGGAACCAGCCGGCCTTGCCGTTCGACGTGCCAGAAGGTCCAGCCGTTGCAGCTCGGTGCCTTGTTGAGGCCTGCCCCGACCTTATGGATGGAGCCGGTGTGTGGGCCGCAGCTGAGCGAGCCGTCCGCGCGGACCGACGCGGTCCAGCGGCGCTTGGCGTCCCACAGCATGGTCCCCGCCGGGCAAAGGCCGCTTTCGACCAACAGGCCAAAGGCAACCCGCGGCTGCGACCGCTTGTCGGGCACGGTTGTCATTGCGCTTTCGTCGAGCGGAAGCGTGGAGGCAATGCGCCGCTGGGCTGCCCGCACATAGTCGGTTTCGCGCTCGATGCCGATCCACTTGCGCCCCAGGCGACGCGCGACCGCGCCAGTGGTGCCGGTTCCGAAAAACGGATCGAGTATTGTGTCGCCCGGTTTGGTGCAGGCGAGCAGCACGCGGTAGAGCAGGCTTTCCGGCTTTTGGGTCGGATGCGCCTTGTGGCCGTCGTCGCCCTTCAGCCGCTCGGCGCCCGAGCAGATCGGCAGCACCCAGTCCGACCGCATCTGCAGGTCGTCGTTCAGGGCCTTCATCGCCTGATAGTTGAAGGTGTATTTCGCCTTCTCGTCCTTGGCGCACCACAGCAGCGTTTCGTGCGCGTTGGTGAAGCGAGTGCCGCGGAAGTTCGGCATCGGATTCGCCTTGCGCCAGACGATGTCGTTCAGGATCCAGAAGTCGGCGTCCTGGAGCAACGAGCCAACGCGATAAATGTTGTGATAGCTGCCGATGACCCAGATGGTACCGTCGTCTTTCAGGATCCGGCGCGCTTCGGCGAGCCAGGCGCGGGTGAACGCGTCGTAGGCGGCGAGGCTGTCGAACTTGTCCCAGTCATTGTCGACCGCGTCGACGCGGCCGCCTTCCGGCCGGAACAGGTCGCCGCCGAGTTGAAGGTTGTAAGGCGGATCGGCGAAGATCATGTCGACCGACTTCGCGGGAAGCTTCGCCATCTCTGCGATGCAATCGCCCTGGATGATTCGGCCGTCGTCAAGCGATGCGGCTTTCGCGGTCGCCCGCTCGGGCGAGCGAACAGGCGCCTCGCGGACGGGAAGAACTAGGTTCATGACTAACTGGCCCCCTCTTGCGGTGCATGGTGAGTCCGGGGGGAGTCCGGGTCAACCGCGAAGAGGTTAACGTGTGCCGGGATCCGGCGGAACGGAACGAGTCCGAAATGATGCGTACACAAGATGTTGAGTCCCTTGCAGGCTCAAGGACTCAACCTCTGGTGGTGTGACTCGAAGGACTCAGCCGTGCCCTATTCGGCGGCGAAAAGGCTTGGTTGGGCCGCCGTGGCAAGTACTTCGCGGACTAGGCCGAAGCTCTTGCGGTGCAACGGCGTGGGACCAAGCTCGCGCAGCGCGCGGCGGTGGTCGGGGGTGGGATAGCCCCGGTTTCGCTCCCACCCATAGCCGGGATGCACCTCGGCATATTCGGCCATGATGCGGTCGCGCGTGACCTTGGCGACGATCGACGCGGCGGCGATCGAGCGGCACTTGGCGTCGCCGGCGACGACCGCAACCGATGGACGCTCCCACTTGGGGCAGCGGTTACCGTCGACCATGACCATGGCCGGGTCAAAGCCCAAAGCCTCGACCGCGCGGATCATCGCCAGCATCCGCGCCCAGTAGATATTGAGGCTGTCGATCTCTTCGACGGTGCAGATGCCGACGCCGCAACGCGCCTGCCGCTGAAGGCGGGTGTAGATCGCCTCGCGGGTTTCGAGATCCAGCTTCTTGCTGTCGTCGATGCCGCGGGGAAACCGGTCGCGGTCCAGCACGACGGCCGCCGCCACCACCGGGCCGGCGAGCGGCGCGCAGCCCGCCTCGTCAACGCCGGCCAGCGGCATCGGGTGATTGCGCTCAAGCTTGAAACAGGGTCGTCCCACCGTCGCTAGGGTAGGACGGCGCGCTTCACCTCGAAAGAGTCGATTTGCGCCGGCGGGCTCGGCTCGTCGCGTTTGTCGTCCGCGGCCTCTTCGCTCAGCCGCCAGGGCGGATAGCGGCGATGCTCGCCAGCCTTGTAGAGAAAGATGATGTTGCCGGACGGGTCGCGCAGGCGGGCCTCGCGCCACATCCACGGCTGATTGCGGGGGCCATGCTCGAACGGCAGGCCGGACCGGGCAAGTTGCTCAACGCGAGAGTCGAGATCATCGCATTCGAGATAGATGGCGGTCGTTGGCGCGATGTCCTCTTCCGGATCGATCTGGATGGACAGGCTGGCCCCGCCCCACATCTCGAAGCGGGCATAGCCATTGTCGGGACTATCGATGATCTGCCGGAGGCCGAGCGCACGGTAGAAGCCAATCGATTTCGCATAGTCCTTGCCGGTGATGGTCACCTGGTTGAGCCGTGGCCCGCCGCCAACGTCGAGCCGGACCTGGCCATGCCCCATCGGCCCGTGCCCCTGCCCCAGCCCCGGCGCCTCGTGCAGGGCCATGCGGACGAACTCCCGAGAGGAGCCGATGGCGGTGGCGAGATCCTGCCGCTGGGCGAGGCCGACGGCGATGGCGCTGGCGAGTGTGCAGCCTGTGCCGTGCGTGTGCGGCGTGTCGATGCGCGAGCCCTGCCAGCTCGTCATATTGTCTTCCTCGATCAGCGCATCGCCAATCGTGTCGCCCTCGTCGTGACCACCCTTGATCATCACGGCGCAGCGGTGCGCACCGACCAGGGCGAGCGCAGCTTCGACCGGGTCTTCCTTGCCGGTCAGCCGCTGCAACTCGGGCAGGTTAGGCGTTGCGATGGTGGCGATGTCCATCAATCGGCCAAAGGCGGCAACGGTCGCCTCGTCGGCCAGATCGGCGCCGCTGGTCGCAACCATGACGGGATCGAACACGATGGGCACGCCTTCCAGCCGTTCCAGCCTATCCGCAACCACGTTGGCGGTGAAGGCGGAGCCGATCATGCCGATCTTGACGGCGTCCACCCCGATGTCGTCGACGACGGCGTCGATCTGGGCGAGTACGGTTTCGGCCGGTACCGGGTGAACGGCGGTGACTCCGAGGGTGTTTTGCGCCGTGATGGCGGTGATGGCTGTCATGGCATGGCCGCCAAGCATCGTGACGGTCTTGATATCCGCCTGAATGCCAGCGCCGCCCCCGCTGTCGGAGCCCGCGATGATCAGGATGCGGGGGGTTGTTGTCATTGCATTGGGCCCAATCTTGTTAGCCGCCATAGGCTGGGATTGCCCAACAAAGCGTTAAGCAGCCTCCACCGCGGCGCAGATGCGCTCCACGACCGAGCGAACCTGCGCCTCGTCGTCGCCCTCGGCCATGACGCGGATGAGCGGTTCGGTCCCGGACTTGCGGATGACCAGGCGGCCCTTGCCGTTGAGTTCTGCCTCCGCTTCGGCGATGCAGGCCTGGACCTTCGCGGTGTCGAGCGGAGCTCCGCCCGCAAAGCGTACGTTCTTGAGCAGCTGTGGAACGGGTTCGAACTGGTTGAGCAATTCGCTGGCCGGCTTGCCCTGCCCCACCATCGCGGCAAGAATCTGCAAGCCCGCGACGAGCCCATCGCCCGTCGTCGCATGGTCGGTCAGGATGATATGTCCTGACTGTTCGCCGCCGACATTGCACCCGGTCGCACGCATCGCCTCAAGCACATAACGGTCGCCGACCTTGGTGCGTTGAAGGCGAAGCCCCTCGCTCTCGAGTTTGCGCTCCAGCCCCAGGTTCGACATCACGGTGGCCACCACGGCATCGCCGCGAAGCAGCCCCTGCCGCTGCTGATCGAGCGCGATCAGCGCCATCAGCTGATCGCCGTCGATCACCTTCCCTGCTTCGTCCACGACGATCAACCGGTCCGCGTCGCCGTCCAGCGCAAGGCCGATGTCGGCCCCGGCCGCCACCACCGTTTCCTGCAGCAGTTGCGGGTGGGTGGAGCCGCATGCGTCGTTGATGTTGGTGCCGTTGGGACGAACGCCCAGCGGCACGACATCGGCCCCCAATTCCCACAGCGCGTCGGGCGCGACGTGGTAGGCCGCTCCGTTGGCGCAATCGACCACGATCTTCAGCCCGTCGAGGCGAAGCCTTTCCGGAAAGGTGGACTTGGCGAAGTGGACGTAGCGCCCCCGTGCGTCGTCGATCCGCTTGGCGCGCCCAATCCTGTCCGCCGCCACCAGCTCCGGATCGGCCTCGAGCCGTTGCTCGATCGCAAGTTCGTCGGCGTCCGACAGCTTGTAGCCGTCCGGGCCAAACAGCTTGATGCCATTGTCCGCGAACGGATTGTGGCTGGCCGAGATCATAACTCCGAGGTCGGCGCGCATCGAGCGGGTCAGCATGGCGACCGCCGGCGTCGGCATCGGTCCGAGCAAGACCACGTCCATGCCGACGCTGGTGAAGCCCGCCACCAGGGCCGATTCCATCATATAGCCCGACAACCTGGTGTCCTTGCCGATCACGACCCGGTGGCGGTGGTCGCCGCGAAGGAAGTGCGAGCCTGCCGCCTGACCGACCTTGAGGGCAATTTCCGCCGTCATCGGGGCGGTATTGGTCAGACCCCGGATGCCATCCGTGCCGAAGAACTTGCGTGCCATGCTTGCGCCTCTACTCGCATTGTCAGGGCGTTAGAAGCTCGCCTTATTCCGTCACCCGAGCCATTGCCACACTCCGACAGGAAGCGGGTGGAGCCAGGTTGCGACCAGGAACAATGCGGTGCCTCCAAGCAGGGCAAACCAACCCGGGAAAGCGATGCCGCGGCCGAAGGGGAGAAAGCTGGTGCGGTCGAGCCACTCCGTCCACCGCTCGCCAAGCTGCGCCTGTTTCTTGCGGTCCTGCGCGGCGGCGCCGACGAGGGCGAGAACCAGCACCGCTGCTGCGATCGCCAAAGCCGACGCCTCCGGATTCACGATGAGGTGTACGATCGCCCAAAGCGCGAAGCCCCACATCATGGGATGCCGGGTGATGCGGAACACCCCCACCGGTCGGCCGATGACCGCGTCATGGGCACCCATGGTCTGCACGGCGGGATTGCGGACGAGTGAGCCGGCGAAAAGAATTGCCCCGATCCACATCAAAACGGCAGCGACCGACCAGCCGAGCTGGCCCACGTCCCACAGTCGGTCTTCCGGCCCCACCTCACGCCGGGCGAGCACCATCGGAATGAAGGTCGCCAAAGCCACGGCCGAATACGCCGCGGAAAAGCCGCGTGGGCCGAGGCGGCGGACCAGCGATGCACGCAGCGGATGCGACAGCAGGAAGTGCGTTGCGACGAAGGCGGTCGCCCAAAGCGCCACGATCGCCGCGCCGCTCACCGCCGGTATGCTTCCGGCAAGGTGTCCTGCCTGAGATCGCGGTACCGATCGCGGAGGCGCGTCTGACGCGTAGTCAGCGGTTGCTGGACCCCGTCGATCAGCACCACTTCCGCGGCGCTGGCGTTGTCGAGCGGGTCCCCGGACCAGATCACCACGTCGCCGCGGCGACCCGGCTGAAGACTGCCGATCTCACCGCCCACGCCCACCGCCTCCGCCGGTGCCGAAGTGATGAGGCGCAGGGCTTCACCCCAGCTGACGCCTGCCGCGCCCGGCACCTTGCTCAATGCGACCAGGTTGCCCGCATAGAAGCGCGCCCGGCTAGCCATGCGGGTATCGTCATCGTTGATCGTCCCGATCGCGACATTCACCCCGGCGTTACGCATGCGCCCGACATTGCTCTGGGTGGCGGCCAGGCTTTCGAAGCTGGCCGGCAGATCACTGACGGCGGAGGCGATCACCGGAATGCCGCTGGCTGCAAGTCGGTCGGCCACCAGCCAGCCTTCGTCGCCGCCGACGATCACCAGGCGAAGACGCGGAAATTCCCGTTTCAGCCCGATCACCTGCAGCAGATCCGTCGCCCGCTCGGCATGGATCATCAGGATCTGTTGACCGCGCAGCACCGGCACCAGGGCCGCGGCGTCGAAGCGGGTCAGCAGCACGTCGTCACTGCGACGCACGTCGGCCGTAAGCAGCCGCTCGTCGCGGGGCTGCTCCGGTACGCCGGGACGCAGGCGCGTGCCCCCACCGGTCAGCGGGGAGGAAAATCGGCCAAGCTCGGCAGCTTCCCGAAGCGCATTGCGCAGGAGCACATGGGAAGACGCGCGCGAACCTCCGGCTTCGTCGGCGCCTTGCTCGCCGAGCTCGACGAACTGGAACAGGCGTGGCCGCGTAATGGCGTCGAGATCGGCGCCGGTGTCGATCAGCGCGCCCTGCCCGGCGAAAATGCTCCGGCCGGTACCGGGCGCGACGATAGCGCGAGTGACGCCTTCCGACCGGTTCACCGCCACCGGCTGACCGTTCGGATTGATCGCCGGAGCAACGTCGAGCGCGGCGCTGAACGGCCCGTTGGCGCTGATATCGGTGGCGGCGTCGACCGCGTCGACATCACTGAGACCGAGGCGGGAAAAGCCGGCGACGAGGCCGGGCGTGACCCATTTGCCCGAAGCGTCGATCAACTGCGCGCCCGCCGGAACGGGTATCTGGCGACCGGCGCCGAGGACGCGGCCGTCGCGGATGACGACGATGCCGTTCTCGATCGGCTCCGACCCGTCGCCGAGCGCAACCGTTCCGCGAACGATGGCGACGGTCTGGGCGGTGGCGGCGTGGGCACCGATCAATGCCCCGGCGACACCGCAAAGCAGCCCTGTCATGCCGAGCCAGGATAGACGTTTTCGCGCAACTGAACTTCTGCCTGCGCGGGGGTGACGGCGGGCCGGACTCGTCATTTCACGTCTCCTTCGCCCGGCTGGCCCAGTTCGAAATCGCTGACCGGCCGAAGCCGCGGATTGTTGGCGTCGTACATCAGGGCCCCGTCAATCCATACGCTTTCGGGGCGGGTGTAGGTGCTGAACGGATTGCCGTTCCACAGCACGACGTCGGCCATCTTGCCCGGTTTCAGGCTGCCGGTCTGTTCGAAGATTCCGAGCGCCTTGGCTGCGTTGCCGGACAGCCAGGTCCAGGCGTGTTCCTCGGTGATACCAAGGCCGGCGCGACGCCCTGCCGCCATCGCCTTGGCGGCTTCCTGATTGAGCCGCTGGATGCCGTTCGGATCGTCGGAATGGACGATGGCGCACGCGCCCGCCTTGTCGACGAAGGCGATGTTCTCCTTGATGGCGTCGTAGGATTCCATCTTGAAGCCGTACCAGTCGGCCCACATCGCCGAGCAAATGCCTTCGCGCTGGAGCAGGTCGGCGATCTTGTAGCTTTCCACCGCATGGTGGAAGGTGCCAATTTTGTACCCCATCTCCTTCGACAGATCGATCATGATCGCCATTTCGTCGGCGCGGTAGCAATGGTTGTGGACCAGGATCTGACCGTCGAGGACGCCGCGTAGCGTATCCTTGGCGAGGTCGCGGTCCGGCATGTCGCCGCCGTCCGCCTCATATTTGTCCCACTCGCTGTCGTACTTCTTCGCCTCGATGAACGTCTGGCGAGTAACGGCGATGTTGCCCATCCGGGTGGACGGTATCTGGCCCTTGGAGCCGTAGACCCGCTTCGGATTTTCACCACATGCCATCTTCAGGCCGTAGGGCGCTTGCGGGAACTTCATGCCCTGCATGGTGCGCGCTGGCACGTTCTTGAGAGTGACCGAGCGGCCGCCGAACAGGTTGGCCGAGCCGGGGAGGATCTGCAGCGCGGTCACGCCGCCGTTCGCAAGCGCCCGCGAGAAGCCCGGGTCCTGCGGCCAGACACTGTGCTCGGCCCAGACCTCGGGCCGGGAAGGACCGGTCGCCTCATTACCGTCGTCATGGGCCTGCACGCCTGGCGACGGATAATCCCCAAGATGGGAGTGAACGTCGATGATGCCGGGCGTGACATATTTGCCGTGGCCATCGATGGTTCGGGCACCGGCCGGAGCGGTCAGTCCCCGACCCACCGCCTGCACCTTGCCGTCGGCAAGCAGGATGTCGCCATTGTCGATCCGCCCGCCTTCGCCATCGAGAATGGTGACATTGCGGATCAACGTGGGCGTGCCGGGATAGGCCCGATAGGTGGACGGGTACGGATCCTGATTGATCCGTACCGCCGCTCCCTTCGGCTTATTCCCTGTTGCGGCGCACCCGGTGAGGAGGGCGGCTGCGAGCGCCACCCCCGCAATCGCCCCCCTGGTCATCAGGCCTCCTTCGGCTTGCCGGGCGCCGTCTCACCCTGTGGGAACATGCCCGGACCCTGGTTTTCCGCCAGCTCGTCGCGACCGGCGAGCTCGTCCTTGCCGAGCGTGTCGAGATGCATCCAGCGCTTGACGATGGGCGAGAGCATCAGAACGACCACGCCGGCTCCGATCGCGATCCAGCCGAACAGTTCGTACACGTCCAGCAGGCCCTGCTTGCTCATTTCACCATCATGCCCACCGGTGGCTTCGCCGATCTTGCCGGCGACGAAGTTGCCGACGGCCGTCATGTAGAACCAGGCGCCCATGATCAGCGACGCCAGGAACTTGGGCGCGAGCCGGTTCATGGCGCTAAGGCCGACGGGCGACAGGCAAAGCTCTGCGGTAGTCGCGAAGAAATAGTAGGCGAAGACCAGGATGACCGGGGTCATCGCCGCTACGCCATAAGCCTCCGCGCCCCAGACCAGGACCAGGTTGGCAAGCCCCATCTGCGCCAGCGCAAGGCCGAACTTGGCGGGAGCCGAGGGCTCGGATTTGCGGCGCCCCAGGGTGACCCACAAGCCGGCGAAGATCGGCGCCAGGATCATGATCAGGATGGGATTGATCGATTGGAAGATCGACGCCGGAACCCCCGACCGGTCGACGAAGCGATCGGTGAACAGGTTCATCGATCCGCCTGCCTGCTCGAACAGGCCCCAGAACAAGGGATTGAGGCTGATCAGGAAGAGGATGGCGAACATGCGCTCGCGGGGTTCCTTTTCCAGCTTGAAGCTTTCGTAAAGGACGTAGCCGAGCAACCCGATGCCGGACACCACCAGCAACCCCTGGATGACGTCCTGATACTGAACCAGCGCCCAGATCACGGCGACGGCGGCAAGACCGATACCGTAAAGGGTCCACTCCTTGTTCTTGGACAGCGGCCGGGGCGCTTCACCCGCGCCCTTCAGCGTTGGCTTGCCGAGGACGAAGACGACCAGACCCGCAAGCATCCCGAGCCCCGCCAGGCCGAAGCCATAGCCCCAGCCGATGGTCTCGCCGAGGTAGCCGACCAGGATCGTACCGATGGCAGCGCCGACGTTGATGCCCATGTAGAAGACCGTGTAGGCGCCGTCGCGGCGAACATCGGTCAGCGAATACAGCTGGCCCACCATCACGGAGATGTTCGCCTTCAGGAAGCCGGAGCCGACAATGATGAAGGCGAGCGCGGCCCAGAAGACGTTGATCGCCGGGTCGGTCTGGCCGCCCGTGCCTTCAACCGCCATCAGGCCATGCCCCGCCGCCAGCAGGATGCCGCCGAACAGAACCGCCTTGCGCTGGCCGAGGTAACGGTCGGCAAGATAGCCGCCCAGCACCGGCGTGATGTACACCAGGCTGGTGTAGGCGCCGTAGATCAGGTTGGCCTTGTCATCGGCGAACAGCCAATGCTTGGTCAGGTAGAAGATCAGCAGCGCCCGCATGCCGTAGTAGGAGAAGCGCTCCCACATCTCGGCAAAGAAGAGCATGTACAGGCCCTTGGGGTGGCCGGCGAACTCCGGCTCCTTCTGGATGGCGACCTTCGCGCCAGCGGTAAGGAAAATACCAAGAACAAGGACGGCGATTGCGGCAATCCAGTCGCCCTCCTGCCAAAGACCCATGGGCTTCATGCAATTATTTCCCTGATGACACGCGCGATGCGCCGGAATGGGCGCGCACCCTAACGGTGAAATTCGCCTTGCCAAGCGCATTGTGACAGGCGTGTGTGGCCCTTATGTCGCGCTCAGCCATGTTCAACGAGCTTTCTTCCCCCTTGGCCTACCTGCGGTCGCGCCGATCGGGGCGCCTGCGCGAAATGGTTGGCCCGGGGCCGACGCCCGAAGAGCTTGCGCAGATGATCAAGATCGCCGCACGGACGCCTGATCACGGCAAGCTTAATCCGTGGCGGTTCGTGGTCGTCGACCGGGAACAGCGTGATGAACTTGCCCGGCTGCTGCGTGACGCGCTGCAGGCTGCCGATCCGCAGGCCACCGCGGCCCATTACCAGAAGGCCGACGAGTTCGCCCAGGGCGGCGAAGCGCTGGTAGTGCTGTTGTCGGCCCCGGTCGAAGGGCACAAGATTCCGGGATGGGAACAGCAATTGTCGGTCGGCGCCGTCGCGATGAACCTGTTGCACGCCGGGCACGCCATGGGCTTCGTCGGGAGCTGGCTGACGGGGTGGGCTGCCTACGATCCACTGGTTACCCGCGCGTTCTGTCTGGGGGCTGAGCGGATTGCAGGGTTCTTCTTCTTCGGATCACCCGCGCTGCCCCTGCAGGAGCGGCCGCGCCCGGAGCTGCCATCCGTCATGCGCAAATGGATCCCGCCAAACCGGTAATCGACTTGCAACCAAATCCGCCGCGCTGTATTAGGACAGCATGACGCTCCGTTCATCGCCCGACAAACCGGTCTACGTTCGACTCCGCGAGATCATTTCCGAGCGCATCATCGCGGGCCGTTACAAGGATGGCGATCCCCTTCCTTCGGTTCGCGCCTTCGCGGCCGAGCAGGGAGCCAACCCGCTGACTGTCGCCAAGGCCTATCAGGGCTTTCAGGACGATGGACTGATAGTCGTGCGTCGGGGCGTGGGCATGTTCGTGGCCTCGGGCGCCCGATCGCGTCTGAGCGAGGCCGAGCGCAGATCCTTTATCGAGCAGGAATGGCCGGCCATTCAGGACCGAATGGAGCGGCTTGGGATCGACCCGGCGGACCTGCTGGCGAAGGCTTAGGCGAGCGCCTCGGCGGGAACGGAATACAACAGCCTGGCGCCTTCTTCGGCGCCGGCGGCGAGCCCAAGGGCTTCGGGCACAATCACCGACAGGAAATATCCGGCGGCGGCTTTCTTGGCCTGTTCGAATGGGGTGTCGCCCGTTGCCGCCTTCGATTGCCGCTCCAGTAGCCAGCCGGCGGTCAACACGGCGCACATGGTGAGGAATGGGTAGCTGCCCGCCAGCCGATCGTCATGATCGGCCGCGCGAAGCGTAGCGGCGGCGACTTCGACGGCGTCGGCAAGCGCCTCGAGCGAAGGCGTTTCAGTCTCCGCCCTGATGTCGGCAATGAGCCCGTCGAACGCAAGTCCGCCGTCCAGGCCAAGCTTACGGCCGACAAGGTCGGCGGCCTGAATGCCATTGGTCCCTTCATAGATCGGCGCGATCCGCGCATCCCGGAAATACTGGGCCGCGCCGGTTTCCTCGACATAGCCCATTCCGCCATGAACCTGCACGCCGAGGCTGGCGACGTCGCAACCAACGTCCGTGCACCATGCCTTGACCAGCGGTGTAAGCAGGTCCGCTCGCATCGCCGCTTGGGCGTCTCCCGAATGTCCGCGATCGACCTGGCCGAAGGCGTAGTAGGCAATGGCGCGCGCACCGCCAGTCAGGGCACGCATTCGCAACAACATCCGGCGGACGTCCGGGTGCTCGTGAATCGCGACCGCCTCGCGGCTGGCTGCCCCGACGCGCGCCGACTGGACCCGGCCAAGAGCGTAATCGACCGCGCGCTGCGTTGCCCGCTCGGCGATGCCGACCCCCTGCAGCCCGACGTTCAGACGGGCATTGTTCATCATGGTGAACATCGCCCGCATGCCCCCATGCTCCCGCCCGATCAGCCAGCCGGTCGCGCCGCCATCGTCACCGTAGGACATGACGCATGTCGGTGAAGCATGAATACCCAACTTGTGTTCGATCGACACGCAGCGCAGGTCGTTGCGGCTTCCGCCCGGCAGGATCTTCGGGACCAGGAACAGCGAGATTCCACGCGTGCCGACCGGGGCATCGGGCGTGCGGGCAAGCACGAGATGGATGATGTTGTCGGCAAGGTCGTGCTCGCCATAGGTGATGTAGATCTTGGTCCCGGTGATCCGCCAGCTTCCGTCACCGTTAGGCTCGGCGCGGGACTTCAGTGCTCCGACATCCGAGCCCGCCTGCGGCTCGGTCAAATTCATGGTCGCCGGCCATTCGCCACTGACGATCCTGGGCAGATAATCACGCTTCTGCTCCTCGGAGCCGTGCGCTTCCAGCGCCTCGATAGCGCCCATGCTCAGCATCGGGCACAACGCAAAGGCCAGGTTAGCGGCGTTCAGATCCTCCATCACGGCTGCGCCGAGCGCCAGTGGAAGTCCCTGCCCGCCAGCATCCTCAGGCGCGGCGATGGTGCCCCAGCCACCCTCGACGAAATGGCGATAGGCGTCGTGGAAACCCTGCGGCATGGCAACGCCGTCGGACGACCATTTCGCCCCGACGGTATCACCGACCCGATTGAGAGGCTCCACTTCACCCTCGGCGTAGGCCGCAGCCCCTTCGAGCACTGCGTCGACCATATCGGCCTGATTGGTGAGTTCGCCGATCCGGACGACATGGTCGAGAACGAAGCGCTGATCCTGAACGGGGCAACGAAACGTCATGAATTGTCCTCTTCCAGTGGCTCTTGTGACCGATCGATCGATGCCATAGCGGCATGGGCATGTCCGTTCCAGAGACCCGTGTACGGCCTTTCGGCCCCGAAGCGCTCGCCGAAGCCGTCGCGCTCATCAAGGCGGGGCAGCCGGTGGCCGTTCCGACGGAGACGGTTTACGGCCTCGCCGCCGACGCGACCAATGGCGAAGCCGTGGCTCGCATCTACGAGGCCAAGGGAAGACCAAGCTTCAATCCATTGATTGTCCACGTCGCGGACTTCGCCGCAGCGGAACGGTCCGGGGTTTTCAACGATGCAGCCCGCGCCCTTGCCGCCGAGCATTGGCCGGGGCCGCTAACGCTGGTCGTACCCCTGCGCGAGGATGCACAAATCGCCTCGTTGGTAACCGCCGGTCTGCCAACCATTGCGCTGCGAGTGCCTGCTCATCCGATCATGCAGGCCTTGTTACGGGACGTCGCAAAGCCGCTTGCCGCGCCGTCTGCAAACGCCAGCGGGCGGATCAGCCCGACACGCGCCGAGCATGTACTGGGTTCGCTGGCGGGTAGGATCGCGCTGATATTGGACGGAGGAGCAAGCGAGCGCGGGATCGAAAGCACCATCGTGGCTGCGACCGGCGGCGGGCTGCGCCTGTTGAGGCCTGGGCCGATTACGATCGAGGGAGCGGTAACCTCAGCAAAGGGGATCGAAGCGCCGGGAATGATGGCCAGCCACTATGCTCCGTCCAAGCCGGTTCGATTGAACGCATCGTCGGCCGAGACAGGCGAATGGCTGATCGGGTTTGGCGAGGTGGGCGGCCATGCCAACCTGAGCCTGACCGGGGACCTGACCGAAGCGGCCGCCAATTTGTTCGCCAGCCTGCACGAAGCGGATGCGCAAAGCTTGCCGCGCATCGCCGTCGCACCCATCCCTGACCAGGGCCTGGGATTGGCGATCAATGACCGGTTGCAGCGAGCCGCCGCCGACCGTCCCTAGCGTTCATCAGGCGATCGCCGAAGCGTTCTTCAACCGATCCTGAAAGCTCTTTCGCAGCTTTTGCAGCTTGGGCGGGATCGTGGCGAGGCAGTAAGGATTGCGCTGGCCTTCGGTGGCCCAATAGTCCTGGTGATAGTCCTCGGCCGGGTACCATTCCGCCTTGGGCTCGATCGTCGTGACAATTCGCCCGTCTTGATCTGCGTTGAGTGCCGCGATCTTCGCGCGAGCCTGCTGTTCCTGCTCTTCGGTCTCAGGAAAGATCGCGGAGCGGTATTGCGTACCGATGTCGTTACCCTGCCTGTTGAGCTGGGTCGGGTCATGGATCGCAAAAAAGATGTCGAGCAGGTCGCCGTAGCCGATCTGATCGGGATCGAAAGTGACCCGGATGGCCTCGGCGTGCCCGGTGTCGCCGCCGCAGACCTGCTTGTAGGTCGGATTGACGGTCTGTCCGCCGGTGTAGCCGCTCTCGACCGACTTCACTCCCACGACATCGAGGAACACTGCTTCGGTGCACCAGAAGCATCCGCCGGCAAGGACTGCAACCTGATCGGCCATCAACAACACTCCGCTAATTTCCTGTGCGGAGGGATGTAGGGGGCCGCCCTAGCGCTTGTAAGAGGCTTTCAGGCTGGCAAGTTCGAGGCGCTTCCCGACCCATTCGGCGAGTTCCTCGAAGCGGAGCTCATGGTCGAAGACGATGCCAGCGCGCCGTTCGGAGTACCACCGGACTTCACCTTTGATTGGCCGGAGGCTTTCGACCACCACCGTGACCTGCTTGCCAAGGCAATATTCGTCGATCGGCGCGACCTTCATGCCGCCGAGCGAAATGTCCTGGACGTCCACCTTGTAGTAGGTCCGTCCGACCTTGACTGACGCCTTGCAGTCCACCTCCAGGCGAGGCGGCCGCGCGCGAAAGCCATGCCGCGGCTTTCGGCCAGCCAGAAGCTCCCCCAGATCGACATTCTGATCGAACTTGATCCCGATCGTCCGGTCGCGGAGCCAGACCACGACGGACGGAATGCGTTGGGACGAAAATTCGACTTCCACCTGCTCACCCACCGTGGGGAGGGCGGTGCAATCGCCCGCCAGGCCGCCGGCCGACACGTTACGCAGGCGAATGAATTGCTCACCAGTCGCGCTGACCAGCTTGGCAACTTGAAGCGTGGAATAGACCCGGTCGTCGGAACGCCGGTCGGTGGGACGAGGAACGGCCGTGCTCAGCGAAACGGTCGTGGTTTCGAAGGCCGTGCTTTCGTCCGAGGGGCGACGGCCCCCTGCCCGTCGGATCAGGCTTTGAAACACCCTTTCAGTCCCCTTTTGCAACCACCTAAGCGAGCCTTGTGCATTCCGCATGGTTAAGATGGGGTTTCCGGGCGATCATCGTTTGACGTGGCGCGAAAAAGCGGCGCAAGGGTATGCCGTCCTAGGGGAGGAAATGGATGGGGCGACCGCAGCTGTTGCTGATTGACGATGAGCCTGCGCTGGCGACCTTCGTGGCGGCCGCGGCGGAAGGTTGCGGCTATCAGCCGGCAGTAACAGGGGACGAGACCGATTTTCGGCAGCGGTTTGGCGCCAAGCGTCCCGACGTCGTCGCGCTGGACCTTGGAATGCCCGGCATGGACGGCGTGGAATTATTGCGTTTCCTGGCGGCCGAGCGTTTTGCCGGACCAGTGCTGATCATCTCCGGATTCGACCGGCGCGTCCTGGAAAGTGCCTTCCGGCTTGGTCAGGCGTTGGGACTCGATATGGCGGGTCCGTTGGAGAAGCCGACCCGCCTGGAGGAGTTGGAAACCGTTCTGGAAATGCTGAAGCCCGTATCGTGACATGACCTCGCAAGCGGACATAACGCTTCTCGACGGCTTTGAACGGGCCCTGCTGAACGGCCGCCTGTCGATGGCCTACCAGCCGAAGGTGGCGGTATCCGATGGCCGGCTGATCAGGGTGGAGGCTCTTGTTCGGTGGGACGATCCCAAGCTGGGGCCGGTGGCGCCGTCCCGCTTCGTACCTCTGGCCGAGCGGCATGGATTGATCGATCCGCTGACGCAATGGGGCCTGCGAACGACGCTTCGGCAGTGGCTGGAATGGCGCAGCGCCGGCCTCGACACCTGCATTGCCTTCAACATTTCCGCACTGTCGCTGCAGCATCTGGATTTCCCCGACCTCGTCGAGCGCATGTGCCGCGGGCTGGAGGTGCCAACCGACCGGCTGGTGCTGGAGCTGACCGAGGGTGCGACGCAGCCGCTCATCAAGTTGATGGACACGCTCACGCGGTTCCGGATCAAGGGCATCGGTCTTGCGATCGATGACTTCGGCACCGGCTATTCCTCGCTCATGCAGCTACGCCAGCTACCGTTTACCGAGGTGAAGATCGATCGTCTGTTCGTGGCCGACATGTGCCGCAACAAGGACAGCCTAGTGATCGTGAAGACGATCATCGAGCTTGCCCACGGCCTTGGCCTCTCCGCCACCGCTGAAGGGGTTGAAACGGCGGAGCAGCTGGCGGTCTTGCGTGAGCTGGGATGCGATATCGTCCAGGGATATCTGATCGCCCAACCCCTCAATCCCAATGAGGTGCTGGCCTGGCATGCCCGGCACAAGCGACGCTGGAAGTTGCTGGTCAGCCCGCCGGAGGATCCCCGGCTCCGGCGCCGCGTCGAGGCGAATGCCCTGGGCTAGCGGCAGGTCCGCGCCGTAACCGGCCGATGGTTACAAGGCCCAAGCACATTCAGCCCGCGAGGAGCTTTGCCTTGGAAAGTGCGACGAGCCCGGCGTCGATGGTTTCGTCACGCTTGGCGAAGCATAGGCGGATCATGGTTGTGACCCGCTCCTTCTCGCTGAAAGCGGAGATGGGAATGGTGGCTACACCGGCGCGCTCGACCGCGAGCCGGGCAAATGCCTCGTCGTCGAGTGGGATGCCGGAGGACTGGAGATCCACGCACTGGAAATAGGTGGCCTCGCTTGGCAGGACCGCAAATCCGGCGTGCTCCAGGCCAGCAACCATTCGGTCGCGCGCGCGCGTGAATGAAGTTCGCATGGGCGCGATCCAGTCGTCTTGCGAAAGGCCCCACGCGACCGCTGCCTGCAGGTTGGGCGGCGTTGCAAAAGTCAGGAATTGATGCGCCCGGGCGATGACTGCGGTCAGCTTTGGCGGAGCCACGAGCCACCCGACTTTCCAGCCGGTCAGCGAAAAGATCTTGCCGGCCGATCCGCATTTCAAGGTGCGCTCGGCCATGCCCGGCAAGGCTGACAGCGGCGTAAACTGTGCGCCGTCCAGAAGCACATGCTCCCAGACTTCGTCGCTCAGCACCAGCAGATCATGCTCGGACGCGACGGCAGCGACCGCCTCAAGCTCCTGCCGGTCGAACAGGCGGCCAGTCGGGTTGTGCGGATTGTTGAGGATGATGAGGCGGGTCGCGGGAGTGACGGCGTCGCGAAGCGCGTCCTGGTCGATCCGCCATTCGGGTGGGCGCAAGGACACTTCCCGCACAACTCCGCCGGCCCGTCGGATGAGCGGGGCATAGGCATCGTAGGCCGGAGCAATGACGAGCACCTCGTCTCCGGCTTGCACGATCGCGAGCAGGACGGCAGCGATGGCCTCGGTCGCACCGCTGGTAATCAGGACATGCTCGGCGGTCAGTTTCAGCCCGTGATGCCGACCGTAGTGATCCGCGACGGCCTGGCGAAGTAGTGGGAGGCCGCGCGACGGCGGATACTGATTGTTTCCGTCGACAAGCAACCGGGCCGCTTCGGTGATCAGCGCTTCGGGCCAGCCGAAATCGGGGAATCCCTGCCCCAGGTTGACGGCCTGATGTTCCGCCGCAAGCAGGCTCATTCGCTCGAATACGGAGACGGGCATTCGCTCATACAACGAGTTCACAGAAGCACGCCCTTGTCCTTGAGATCCGAGATTGCCCCTTCCGGATAGCCGAGCTCCGACAGGATGCGCGTACCATCGACACCTTCCTGCCGCGGCCCCCGGGGGGTGCCTGAAGCCGTGCGCGAGTAGCGTGGCGCCGGCGCCGGTTGCAGCACGCCATCAAGGTCAATGAACGTTTCGCGCGCCTTGTTATGCGGATGAGCGGGAGCTTCGGACAAGGACAGGACGGGGGCGACGCAGGCATCCACGCCGGCGAGCCGCTCAATCCACTCGTCACGAGTACGGGTGGCAATCGCGGCTTCCATGTCCGGCCGGGTGGGAGAAGCCTGAAGTCCCAGGCCTTCGAGTAGCGCCTTGCGGAACTGCGGCTCGATCGCACCGACTGCCAATTCCCTGCCGTCGGCGCAGCGGTAGCAGCCGTAGATCGGGTCTCCGCCGTCGAGCAGGTTCGACGCGCGCTGGTCCCGCCATGCGCCGGCCGCCCGAAGACCGTAGATGAGCGCCCCGACCAAGGCGGCCCCATCGCTCATCGCCGCGTCGATGACCTGCCCCTCGCCGCCGCGCTGCACATGGAGCAGGGCCGCCACCATGCCGAAGGCGAGCATCAGCCCTCCCCCGCCATAATCGGCGACGAGATTGAGCGGCGGCACCGCCGGCCGATCTTGGTCCCCGATGCAGGACAAAAGCCCGGTCAAAGCGAGGTAGTTGATGTCGTGGCCCGCCGCGGCGGCCAGCGGACCGTGCTGTCCCCAGCCCGTGATGCGGCCGTAGACGAGCTTCGGATTGGCGGCGAGGAGGGCGTCCGGTCCAAGCCCCAACCGCTCCATGACCCCCGGCCGATAGCCTTCGATCAGCCCGTCCGCGCCGCTGGCCAGCTTTTGCACGACCAGCCGGCCTTCTTCCTGCCGAGGATCGAGGGCGATACTTTCGCGATTCCGCGTCAGCGGATCGTTGGGCACCGCGAGCTGGCCCCGCCGCTCGACGCGGATGACCCGCGCGCCATGATCGGCCAGCATCATCCCCGCGAATGGACCCGGCCCCAATCCGGCCATCTCGACGATGGTCAATCCTTCGAGGGGTCCTGCCATTTCTCGCACCTTTCGTGACGCACTCGCTGCCGCTAGCGTGGAGACCATGGAAGGAGCAACCATGCTGGACACTTCGACCCGCACGATCTTCGACGAGTCCCACGAAGCCTTCCGCGATACGGTGCGGCGGGTGATCGGCAATCTGGACCATGACCGCCACGAACGCGAAGGCATCGTCGAGCGCGAGGCCTGGCTGCAGGCTGGGACGGCGGGCATGCTATGTCCCGGTGTTCCCGAGGCGTACGGTGGGCCTGGGCTCGACTTCACCTTCAACGCCATCGTCGCGGAGGAAATGAGCTACGCGGGCGCCGCCGCCGGCTTTTCGCTGCAAAGCGACATCGTTGCCGACTACCTCATCGCCTATGGTTCCGAAGAGCAGAAGCGCCGCTGGCTCCCCGGCATGGTGTCGGGGGAGGTCATCAGTGCCATCGCCATGACGGAACCCGGCGCCGGCTCCGACCTTCAGGGAATGAAAACCATGGCGCGGCGGGACGGGAACGGCTGGCGGCTGTCGGGCAGCAAGACCTACATCACCAATGGTCAAAGCGCCGACCTGGTGATCGTCTGCGCCCGGACCACCGAGGAGGGCGGCGCGAAAGGCATCAGCCTGTTCCTGGTCGAGGCCACCGATGAAGGCTTCAGCCGCGGACGTAATCTCGACAAGATCGGATTGCACGGCAACGACACGTCCGAACTCTTCTTCGACGAGGTAGCGCTGCCCGGCGATCGCCTGCTTGGCGGAGAAAATGCCGGGTTCATGATGTTGATGAACCAGTTGCCGCAGGAACGGCTGTCGATTGCCGTTTCCGCTCAGGCCGCGGCACAGCGCGCGTACGATCTCGCGGTCGCGTTCACCAAGGATCGCAAGGCGTTCGGCCGGACGATCTTCGACTTTCAGAATACGCGATTCACGCTGGCCGACATGAAGGCGCGCCTGCAGGTCGGCTGGGCTCATCTGGATTGGGCCATCACGCGTCACCTGCGCCGCCAACTCACGCCAGCGGAGGCCAGCGCCGCGAAATTGTGGCACACGGAGGAGCAGTTCGCCCTGTGCGATCTGTCGCTTCAGCTGCATGGCGGCGCCGGCTACATGAACGAGTATCCGATCGCGCGGCTATGGCGGGACAGCCGGGTGACGCGCATTTATGGCGGCACCAGCGAGATCATGAAGGAACTCGTCGCCCGCTCGATCTAAGCTGCGCTTACCAAGTGGCAACCGCCCTATGCCAAATGGGGCTGTCGTCCTGAACGGAGAATTCATGCAGGCTTTTTGGTCTGAACGTTACGACCACCCGGGAGCATGGGACCAAAGTTTCGATCCCGTTCCGGTTGCGGACCTGTTGCGACGATCGGCCGAGCGGCGGCCGGATGCGACGGCGCTCGACTTCTACGGCCGGCGGACGACCTACGCTGAGCTTTGGCAACAGGCCCTCCGGGCGGCTCACGGATTTCAGAAGCGTGGCTTTGGTCGTGGGAGCCGCATTGGCTTGTTCCTGCCCAACACACCCCATTACCCTGCGGCTTATTATGGCGCGCTGCTGACCGGCGCGACGGTCGTCAATTTCTCGCCGCTTTATTCCCCGGACGAAGTCGTGGCGCAGGCGAAGGATTCGGGCGTGGACGCGCTCGTTTGCCTGGACCTGGTGCGTCTTTGGCCCCCGATGCAGGCTCTCCTCGATACCGGCGCGGTCCGCATGCTGGTGGTCGGAAGTTTGCCGGATGTCCTGCCTCGCGCAAAGGCGATCGGCTTTCGCCTGCTCAAGCGGCGGGAACGGCAGCATTTGCCAACGGACAAGCGGCTGGTCGGCTGGTCCGACCTGCTAAACAACGAGGGTCGGCCCGATCTGCCCACGATCGATCCGGTCCGTGACATCGCACTTGTTCAATATACCGGCGGAACGACCGGCGTCCCCAAGGGCGCGGCGTTGAGCCACGCGAACCTGTCCACCAACGCCATGCAGCTCGCCGCGATCGATCCAGAGCCACAGCGAAGCGACGCCCGGGTCTTGGGCGTGCTTCCGTTGTTCCACATCTTTGCGAACACGGCGGTGCTCAATCGGACAATTCTTGGTGCCGGCGAGATCGTCCTTTTGCCGAAGTTCGAGGCCGGTGAAGCCTTGGCGGCCATCACTCGACGGCAATGCACCGACCTGTGCGGTGTTCCGGCAATGTATCAGGCGATGCTGGAGCATCCGGCCCTTCGTCCCGAGACCTTTCGCAGCGTTCGGCAGGGCTTTTCCGGGGGCGCGGCAATGTTGCCGGCGCTCAAGCAGCGCTTCGAGGAGGCAACCGGATCGCGGGTCCTCGAAGGCTATGGCATGACCGAAAGTTCCGGCGTGGTGTCGGTCAATCCCTATGTCGGCGGCGCTCATGCCGGAACCGTCGGCCAGCCCCTTCCCGGTACTCGTATCCTGATCCTCGATGATGAAGGTCGTGAATTGCCGCAAGGCGAGAAGGGAGAAATCGCGGTCGCGGGGCCGCAGATGATGCAGGGCTATTGGCGCGCCACCAACCAAACGATCGAACCGCTCGACCAGGGCATGTTTCGAAGCGGCGATATCGGCCTCATCGATCAGGATGGCTACCTGCACATCGTCGATCGCGCCAAGGACATGATCAACGTCGGCGGGTTCAAGGTCTTTCCAAGCCAGTTGGAAGCCGTGCTGACCCGTCACCCGGCGATTGCGGAAGCTTTGGTGATCGGCGTTCCCGACGACCGCGTGGGTGAACGGCCGAAGGTGTTTGTTGTGCTACGGGAAGGCGAGGAAGCGACGGCCGGCGAAGTCCTCAGCTTCCTCAATTCGAAGATCGGCAAACATGAGCGCGTGGCCGAACTGGAGTTTCGCGACGCATTGCCCAAAACCGTGATCGGCAAGCCTGACCGCAAGGCGCTTGCGGCCGAAGAGATGCAGCGCCGGCAGGGCCCTTCCTCGATCCAGGTTGCCGAATAAGCTTTGTCACCATCGAGCCGCTTCTGGCTGCTTGGCTGGGGCGGCAGGATTCGAACCTGCGAATGCCGGTACCAAAAACCGGTGCCTTACCACTTGGCGACGCCCCAGCAGCGGGGCGGCTTATAGCGGCTGACTTGCCATGTGGAAGAGGCGTTGTTGCAAAGCTTTCAAGCGCGTTTGCGGTGGATCGGCGAGTTTGAACCCGTGTTCCGATCCGTAGCGGAAGCGGTTGGTCGACCAAGGTGGAAACCTTGTAACTCATCACAACCGATGGCGCGCATCAGCTCGGCCTCGCGCTCTTCCTCAATTCCTTCCGCCGTAATCCGCATGCCGAGCGTTCGGGCCAGCGCGACCACCGCCTCGACGATGGCCAGGCAATCGGCGTCGCCGGCAGCGGCGGCTCGAACGAACCCCTGATCGATCTTGAGCTTGGAGAAGCGCGCGCGGCGCAGATAGCCGAAGGAGCAATAGCCACTGCCGAAATCATCGAGAACAAGTTGAAGCCCAAGTCCGCGGAGGGCGTTCAGGGTGGCAAAGGTGGCTGCGTCCTCGCCAAGAAAAATATGTTCGGTGACTTCCAGCTGGACCCGGTCAGGCTCGATCCCGGTCGCGGCCAGCGTGCTCACCACGAGGCCCAGGAAGTCGGACGAGCCGAGCTGCGATCCTGACACGTTAATGGAGATATCGACATCGCGAGGCCAGTTTGCAGCTTCGCCAAATGCAGTGCGCATCACCCAGGCCCCGATCTGATGGATCAGGCCGATATCCTCGATCATTCCGATGAATTCATCGGGCAGAACCTCGCCGCGGGTCGGGTGCTGCCAGCGGAGGAGGGCTTCCCGGGCAAGCAGCCGTCCGGTGCCCGCGTCGACGATGTCCTGGTAAACGAGGGACAGGGCGTCTGTCGCTAGAGCGTCGCGAACGTCGTTCTCGAGCCGCCGATGCTCTTCGGCACGCTGCAACATGATTGGCTCGAAAAAGGCGTGACTGCCCCTGCCCGCCTTCTTGGCGCTGTACAGGGCGAGGTCCGCGGCACTCATCAGCCCGTCTTCGGTCGTGGCATCCACACCGCCGAGAGCGATCCCGATCGTCGCCCCCACGTGCAGGTGAGCAGTGCCGACCGTAACCGAGCGTTCAAGCTCCGTGCAGACAGCCGCCGCAATCTTGGCAAGAACCTCCCGAGTGCATTCGCCGGTCCAGACCAGCGCAAATTCGTCGCCCCCCAGGCGAGCGGTGCAGGCTTGTTGCCCGGCGCACCGTTCCAGCCGCCGAGCCACTTCGCACAGGAGCTGGTCGCCAACGGCATGGCCAAGCGTGTCGTTGACCAATTTGAACCGATCGAGGTCGACCAGCAGGAGGGCGCAGCCGCCGCCCCCCGTCTGTTGCCGCAACAGGCTTTCCTCAAGCTGCTCGCGGACCAGCAGGCGATTGCCGATGCCGGTCAGCGGATCGCGGCGAGCAGCGCGAACCGCGTCGGAGCCGGATAGCCGAGCCTCCGTGATGTCGGACCCGACGCCACGCCAGCCGACGAGGACGCCATGTTCGTCATGCAAAGGCTTGCCTGAAACGGTCCACCATTGGCGCCCTCCGAACATCGGAATGGCGACGTCGCGAAAGGGCGTGCCTAGCGCTGCATGTTCGAACAAGCTGCGCATGCCCGAAGAGAGGACGGAAGTACGCCCATCAGGATCGAGCACCTGCATCGCCGGCTTGCCCACCAGCTCGCCAGGTTTCTTGCCGAAAGCCCGAGCGAGTGCCCGGGATACGCGGACGAATCGCTGGCGCCGGTCGAGTTCCCACAACCAATCGCTTCCGCTGGCATCGAATTCCCTCAGCAGGCTTACGATCTGGCCGTGCTCCTGAAGTTCCAGACGGGTAAGCACGTTGAAGGCGAACTGCCGGGCATTCGCCAGCACCGCCCAGCCGAGTGCAACCGCATAGAGAATCGCCAAGGCGAACTGGACGGGGCTGTCGAGATAAACGGCGATGGCCAGTGCCCCGACCGCCAACACTGCCACATAGGTAATGGCCGCCTGCGGCACGCTGGCAAGGGAATAGCTCCCCGCGCTCATCAAGCCGACGGTTACGACGCAAAGCAGCAGCTGCTCCTCCCAGCTGACCATCGGAAACCAGACGAGCGGAGGGACCAGCCAAAGGGTGGCAAGCGCAGTGATGATCAGAGTTACGGTGCGCAGGTCCACCGGCTTGCGGCGGGCATAGTCCGGATCGCTCCGAAGGCGCCAAGCCCGTATTCCGCGTGTGACGCAAATGATGAAGGAGCCGCCCAACCAGACGAGCAACTCCGAGCGGGGGACCTGCTGCCACAGGGCTGCGCAAGTGGCGATGGCGGCGAGCAGCTGTACGGAAATCGTGGCCGGAACCAGCCGGATCAGAGCTTGCAGTTGGTTGTCCCGCAGCGCGCGGGTCGTGTCATCGGTGGTCGCAGACAGATTCAGCAGTGCCGATAGCGACAGATCCTCGGCGATGATCGGCACCTCGTCCGATCGCAGCAGAAAGGGACGGAGGAGCGATCCTACGTCTGGCACGACGCACCTGACTGCAACACTTCTCTCCTTATCCCCACGTCCTTATCGGACAAAGGCGAACGAAGTTTAAATCGCGCCGGCCCAATGCAGGCGATCAGTCCAGTTCCTTCCGGTACGTTTCAGGCAACCAGATAGCCGAGACAACCAGAGCCATCGCCACCACCGCGATCGTGTACCACAATCCGGCATAAGGGTCGCCTGTCCGGACAACGATCAACTGCGAGATTAGCGGCAGAAACCCCCCGAAATAGCCGCTTCCGATGTGGTATGGCACAGACATCGAGGTGTAGCGAATGCGCGCCGGAAACATCTCGACCAGGATCGCGGCCACCTGGCCGTAGGTCATGGCCGAGAGCGCAACCATAGCGGCGATGGCGAGGATGATCTTCCATCGCTCCTTTTGTGCCGGGTCGGCCTTGTCCGGATAACCGGCCGCGACGAGAGCCGCGGTGTACGCCGCCTCGTCGAAGCCTTGAATCGATCTGCCCCCCACTTGCAGCCGCACCTTGTCCGTCGCCGAGAGGTCATCCGCTTGCGGTGATGAGATAGTGCGATAGGCGACGCCGCGCTTTGCGAGAAATGCCTTGGCCTTCGCGCAAGTCGTGCTTTGCTTGGAAGCAAAGACGCGGAAGTCGCAATCCGCCGGCGCGGTAAGCGTGACCGGGGACGTTGCGGCGGCCCGGGCCAGCGCCGGATTGGCCCCGTCGGCCATCAGATGAAACAAGGGAAACAGCAGCGCCAGCGTCAGCGCGTAGCCGGTCAGCAGGATCTTCTTGCGGCCGATCCGGTCACTCAACGCGCCAAAGCCCACGTAAAGTGGCGCTGCGAGCATCGCGCCGACAGCCATGTAGAGGAGCGCTTCCTCCTCCCCGACGCGGGCGGTGCCCTGGAGGAAGTAGAGCGTGCCGAACTGACTGGTGTAGTAGATCACCGTCAGACCTGCGGCGACGCCGAACAGCGCCACGAACACGCGCTTCAGGTTGCCCGGGTAGGTCAGGCTGTCCTTGAAGGGATTGCGGCTCGTCTGGCCTGCCTCCTTCATCGCCTTGAACACCGGGCTCTCGGACAGCTTGAGCCGAATGTAGAGCGAGATGGCGAGCATCAGCAGCGAGGCGACAAAGGGGATGCGCCAGCCCCATGCATCGAATTGTTCGGGCGTCAGGGCATGGCGGCAGGCCAGCACCATCACGAGGCAAAGCAGGAAGCCGCCGACAACGCTGACCTGGATCCAGCTGGTGTACTGACCGCGCTTGTTCCGGGGCGCGTGCTCCGCAACGTAGATCGCCGCGCCGCCATATTCGCCGCCAAGCGCCAGCCCCTGCAGCAGGCGCAGCAGCACCAGCAGGGCGGGCGCGAGGATGCCGGCTTCTGCATAGGTGGGGAGGAAACCGATCGCCGCCGTCGCGCCGCCCATCAACGTAATGGTGATGAGGAACGTATATTTGCGCCCCACCCGGTCGCCGAACCAGCCGAACAGCAGCGCGCCGAGCGGCCTGACGCCGAAACCGGCGCCAAAGGCGGCCAGGCTGGCCAGCGTGGCGGCCGTGGGATTGTCCGCCGGAAAGAATAATCGCCCGAGAAGTGCAGCGAGAATTCCGTAGAGAAAAAAGTCGTACCACTCGAACACTGTGCCGAGCGCGGACGCGGTGATGACCAGCCGGTCGCGCTTCGGGTCGATCGGACGGTCGTCGTTGGTCCGGCCGGCTGCGGCAGTGCTCATTTCCATCCCCCCATCAGCAGCTTAGGCAGAGCAGGTGCGAGCCGACAAGGGGTGTGCGGCACCGGGATCGCGACGGTCAACTTGGACAAGTTGGACGCAACGTCCCCATTGTCTTTCTGCCGGCCGGTCAGGCCTGCCGGTGGTTGACCAGGTCGTCGTAGTCGCGAGCCAGCTGCTTCGATAGCTCGCCGACTTCAAAGTTCCATGGACCCGCCGACCGAACGAACGTCACTTCCGCGGCAGAACCCGTAAGGAAGAATTGTTCGAAGCTTTCGAGCTCTTCCGGCCAGATCGTCCGCTGCTGAACCTCGATACCTCGCTTGGTCGCAAGGTCGATCACAGTGCGGCGGGTGATACCGTCGAGGAAGCAATCGGGGGTGGGCGTATGGAGCACACCATCGCGGACGAAGAAAGCATTGGCGCCGGTAGCTTCGGCCACCTGGCCGCGCCAGTCGAACATCAGCGCATCGTCGAAACCGCGCGCATCGGCATGCTGCTTGGACAGGGTGGCGATCATGTACAGACCGGCTGCCTTGCTGTGCACGGGCGCCGTGTAGGGCGCTGGCCGCCGCCACGGCGCGATATCGAGCCGAAGGCCGGCGGCCGCCTTTTCATGCGGGTAATATTTGCCCCAGTTCCAGGCCGCGATGGCAAGATGCGGGCGAGTGCCCTTTGGGCTCACCCCCATCGATTCCGAACCGCGCCAGGCGACCGGGCGGAGATAGGCGTCGGTGAGGTCGTTGGCCTTCAGGACCTCATAGCAGGCAGCGTCGATCTGCTCGGCGGTCCAGGGGATTTCGAAGCCGAGCATGTCCGCACTGCGGCGAAGACGCTCGCTATGTTCACGGAGCTTGAAGATCCGGCCACCATAAGCGCGCTGACCTTCGAACACGGACGACGCATAGTGCATCGCGTGGGTCAGGATATGGACGTTGGCGTCGCGCCACGGGACTAGCTTGCCGTCGAGCCAGATAAAGCCGTCACGATCGTCGAAAGGCTGCGGATCCGCCATGAAGTCCCCGGTTGAGAAGCAAGTTGTCGCGCGGCCTAATGCAGGGTCGCGCCATTATCAACTTGGGCGGCCGCATCGGCGAGTTCACGAGTGCGCCGCTCGGCAGCCGCGAGCGTCCGGTCGATCAAGTCCGGCAATTCGGCATCGAGGACCTCGAGCCCGGCCTGGGTGGTGCCGTTCGGGCTGCGCACCCGGGCAACCAGATCATCCATGCTTTCCCCGGTTCCCGCGGCATGCCAGGCGGTGCCAAACACGGTTTCCCGGGCGATATTGAGTGCAAGCACGGGATCGAGGCCCCTCGCCCTTCCGGCCGCGGCCAGCGCGTCGATGAACCGCGCGACATAGGCGGGGCCAGAGCCCGCCACTGAACCGACCGCTCCGAAACTGGCCTCGTCCGGACTCCAGATGGCGGTGCCAAGCTGACGGAACAGGTCGCCGAGGCGTATGCGAAGCTGCTCGTCGGCATCGGTGCTGGTGAGCGGCACTACGCCGCGGCGCACCGATACCGGAATGTTCGGCATGGCTCGAACGATGGCCTTCGCGCCGGGGAAGCGATCCCGCAGAGTGCCGAGCGTCACGCCGGCCAGAATGGAAACGATCACTGCCCCGTCGGCGAAGCGGCGGAGGTCGGGGACGACTTCGTCCAACGTCTGCGGCTTGAAACCAAGGATGATGAATTCCGGCGCCGGGCCAGCTTCAAACAGCGAGCGGACGGTGCGGAGGCCGTCGACGGCCTTCCCACTTGGGCGGATGGCGGTGGAAGAAGACAGATCGACCCCGGCCTGGCGCCACCCTTCGACCATCGCACCGGCCATGTTGCCGCAGCCCACGAACCAGATGGAGCCGCGCTTGGCAGCGGGCGCGGGTGTGGGGCCGGTTATGCTTTGGACGTCCATGCTGTAGGCTTTCGTTGATGAATTGTTGGCCGCTTCGCCCGTCGCTCCATGTCCCCCGGCGCTGCGCGGCGGAAAAGCGTCTTTAGGCCTCGCCGACGGTGTCGATCAGGGCGGCGGAAATGGCCTCGCTGGGACTTTTGCCGCCCCACAGGACGAACTGGAAGACCGGGTAGAACCGTTCACATTCTTCCAGCGCGGCTTCGGCAATGGATTCGGCCTGCTCGAAGCTTAGCCCTTCCCCGTCGCTGCCGGTATCCAGCAGCGCGGAATAGCGGAAGACGATAAGGCCAGAGCTCGACCAGAGCTCGAAATGGCCGAGCCACATCTGTTCGTTGATCAGGCCCAAAGCCTCGTAAATCGCCAGGCGCTTCTCGGCCGCGACCTTGACGTCGGGAAAGGCGAGGAACTGCAGTACCCCGTCCTCCGGGCGCCACACGCCGCGCAATTCATATTGGGTCCAGCTGCCGGGCGCCGAAGCGACGATCTCGCCCTCCCCCGAACGCTCGCAAACCCAGCCGCGGGCGTCGAAATAGGCCTCCAGCACCTCGATCGGAGCGCCGTCCTCCCGTTCCTCTGCCGTGTCGTCCTGCCCCAAGACTTCGCTCACTCCTCCGGCGTCTCCAGCTCGGCCGCTGGCCCCTTCTTGCGAGTGGACGTGCTACCCGGCGCCGCACCCTTCCCAGCGGAGCTTTCCAGCGCTGCAAGGCGATTGCGCATCGCCTCCACTTCCTCGCGGGCAGCGGCGGCCATTGCCTTCACGGCCTCGAATTCATCGCGAGAGACAAAATCCATGCCGCCGACCCATTCGCGCATGCGTTCCCGCGCCGACTCTTGGGCCTCGCGGGTCATTCCGGCGAAGGTCCCGGCAGCGCCGTTCATCATCTTCACGAAATCATCGAACAAACGGTTCTGCGACTGCATCGCATCAAGCTCCCGTAATTCCCAAAGGCGCTTGGTCGGCGCCCGGATTGAGCCGGCCCGTTTCCCAGTTGAGGGTCGTGGCCAGGCACAGCCATGCCAGATAGGGCAGCAACAGCGCGCCCGCCAGCGGTTTCACCCGCCAGAAGCAGATGATGGTCATGGTGACGAGCACATTCATGGCCAGAATGACCAGAAAGGCCGCGTCGATCATGCCCGCGCCGAAGAATACGGGCGACCAGCTGAAATTCAGGATCAACTGTACGATAAAAATCACGAGGCCGCGGCTGCGCGGCTTGCTGTCCGGTGCGGCTAGGACCAACGCGAGGGCGATGCCCATCAAGGTGTAAAGCGTGGTCCAGGTCGCGCCGAAAACCCAGCCGGGCGGCTGGAAGCTCGGCTTTTCAAGGCCGTCGTACCACGGATTGCCGAAGCCGCTGTTGGAAACATATCCCATGGCCGAGCCCGCCACGACGATCAGCGGAACGGTGAAGAGTGCATATTGCCACCAGGGGCGCCTGCCGTTGCGGTCAGCCAGCGTCGCCATTCGTGTCTCCCTTTGTTGCTCCGACCAGGAACTCGATATTGCCCTCCGGACCGGTGATCGGGCTACGCGTCACGCCCATTATGCGCCAGCCCTTCGAAGCGATCCACCGTTCGGCATCGGCACAAACGCGCTGATGAATTTGCGGGTCGCGGACCACCCCGCCCTTGCCGACCTCCTCACGCCCCGCCTCGAACTGAGGCTTGATGAGGGCGACGAGGTGGGCGCCCGGCCGGGCAAGCGCGAGCGGTGCGTCGAGGACCTTCGCCAGGCTGATGAAACTGGCATCGCAGACAAGGATATCGATCGGGTCACGCACGAGGTCGGCGGTAAGCTGGCGGGCGTTGGTCTGCTCCATCACCACTACGCGCGGGTCTTGGCGCAGCTTCCAGGCGAGCTGGTTCGTGCCCACGTCCACGGCATAGACCTTCGCCGCGCCGCGGGTCAGCAAGACGTCGGTAAAGCCGCCGGTGGACGAGCCGACATCAAGGGCGGTCGCGCCAGTCACATCGATGCCGAAGTGGGTGAGCCCGTGATCGAGCTTGATCCCGCCGCGGCTGACCCAGGGGTGATCCTTGCCCCGCACGTCCAACGGAACGTCATCGGCGAAGGTCTCGCCGGCCTTGGCGACCTTGCGCTCTCCGGCGAAGACCACGCCGGCCATAATCAGCGCCTGCGCCTTGGACCGTGTCTCCGCCAGGCCGCGGGCGACGAGAAGCTGGTCGACCCGCTGCTTCACGGTCGCCTCAGGCGCGGACGCCTTCGCTGACTTCGACGCCGACGCTGTTGCGGCGCAGGGCCTTCAGGACGGTTTCGACGATGTGCGGCGCATTGAGGCCGGCTTCGTCGTACTGCTTTTCCGGCTTGTCCTGATCCTGGAAGCGGTCGGGCAGACGCATGGTGCGGAGCTTCAGCCCCGCGTCGATCAGGCCCTCGTCGCTGGCGAGCGTCAGAACGTGAGCGCCGAAGCCGCCAACCGCCGCCTCCTCGACCGTCACCGCCACCTCGTGGGTGGTGAGCAGCTTGCGGATGAGCGCCTCGTCGAGCGGTTTGGCGAAGCGCATGTCGGCGACCGTGGTGCTAAGGCCCATGGCGTCGAGTTGGTCGGCCGCCTTGAGCGCTTCGCCCAATCGGGTGCCGAGCGACAGGATCGCGACCTTCTTGCCTTCGCGGACGACCCGGCCCTTGCCGATCTCGAGCCGCTCGGGCGTGGCGGGAATGATCAAGCCCTCGCCGCTGCCGCGCGGGTAGCGGACCGCGCTCGGCCCACTGTCGTGGAGCGCCATGGTATGGACCATGTGCGTGAGTTCGACCTCGTCGGCCGCGGCCATGACCACAAAGTTCGGCAGGGTGCACAGATAGGCAAGGTCGAAGCTGCCTGCGTGCGTCGCGCCATCGGCGCCGACCAGGCCAGCGCGGTCCATGGCGAAGCGGACGGGCAGATTCTGGATCGCAACGTCATGCACGACCTGATCGTAAGCGCGCTGCAGGAACGTCGAGTATATGGCGGCGAATGGCCGGTAGCCTTGCGCGGCAAGGCCCGCGGCAAAGGTGACGCCGTGCTGCTCCGCGATCCCGACGTCGAACGTGCGATCGGGGAAGCGCTGTTCGAACCGGTCGAGGCCGGTGCCCGACGGCATGGCAGCGGTGATGGCAACGATCTTGGGATCACGTTCCGCCTCGGCCGTCAGTGCGTCGGCGAACACCTGAGTATAGCTGGGCGGGCCCGGCGGTCCCTTGTCCTGCTTGCCGGAGACGACATCGAACTTGACCACGCCGTGATATTTGTCGGCGCTGCTTTCGGCCGGGGCATAGCCCTTCCCCTTCTGCGTCACCGCATGGATCAGCATTGGTCCGGTGTCGGCGTCGCGCACATTCTCAAGGATTTCGACCAGGCTGACCACGTCATGGCCGTCGACCGGACCGACGTAGTAGAGCCCCAGTTCCTCGAACAGGGTCCCGCCAGTAACCATGCCGCGAGCATATTCCTCGAGACGCTCGGCCGCGCGATGGAGCGGTGCGGGCATCTTGCTCGCCAGCTTGGCGGCGAAGCGGCGCGGGGTGAGATACTTGCTGCTCGACACCAGGCGAGCAAGCGAGTTGCGCAGCGAGCCGACCGGGGGCGCAATCGACATGTCGTTGTCGTTCAGGATCACGATCAGGCGGTTGCCGGCCTCGGCCGCGTTGTTCATCGCCTCATAGGCCATGCCCGCAGTGGCCGCGCCGTCACCGATCACGGCAATCGCTCGCTCCGGCGAGCCGTCCAGCTTGCTGGCGATGGCAAAGCCCAACGCTGCGCTGATCGAGGTCGAGCTATGAGCCGCGCCGAACGGGTCGTATTCGCTTTCCGACCGCTTGGTGAAACCGCTCAATCCCCCACCCATGCGGATGGTGCGGATCCGGTCGCGACGGCCGGTCACGATCTTGTGCGGGTAGCATTGATGGCCGACGTCCCAGATCAGCTTGTCGTTCGGCGTGTCGAAGACATAGTGAATCGCGACCGTCAGCTCGACGACACCGAGCCCTGCGCCAAGGTGGCCGCCGGTAACGGACACGGCCGAAATCGTCTCGGAGCGGAGTTCGTCGCAGAGCCTTGGAAGCTGGTCCTTGGCCAGGCGGCGAATATCGGCGGGCGAGCTGATCGTATCGAGCAGCGGCGTCTCAGGTAGCACGGACATTGGGCTGCCCTAAACCACCCTTTGGGCGAAGTCGAATAGGGTCTTGGGACAGGTCGGGACCGTCAGCTGCAGTCCTCGCACTTGCCGCGGACCTCGATCACTGGCCGAGTGGGCGCAAAGCCGCTCTTTTCCGCCGCCGCGCGGACCCCGCTGGCGATGCTGTCGTCATCGATGTGCTTGGTCTGCCCGCAATCGTCGCAGATCAGGAAGATGCAGTCGTGAAGACAGCCCGGGTGCGCGTTCGCGACATAGGCGTTGGCGCTTTCCACCCGCATGGCCAGATTCGAGCCGACGAACAGATCGAGGATTCGATACACGCTGTTGGCGGCGACCCGGCGGCCCTGCGCCTTGGACACCGCCTCGGCGATGTCGTAGGCCGACGCGGGCCGGTCGAAGCCTGCCAGCGCATCGAACACCGCCTGGCGCATATCGGTCCACTGCTCGCCGGACTCCGTGAGCTGGGTCTTGGCGGCGTCGCGCAGATCGTCGCCGTCGTGCAGGTGGTGCTGGTGCTGTCCCATGATCCGGAGATACGCCCCGCCCGGGGGGCGCACAAGGGTGGCCTAACCGCGCCGCCCGAACGGATTGACCGAGCCGCGACGATTGAGGTCATGGCCGAGCGCAAGGATCAGCACACCCACCATCGTCGCCGCCGCCTCGCTGCCGTCATGCGGCAGGGTCAAGGCACCGCCCATCACGCCAAGGCCAAGGCTGCCGACCGCGACCGGCATGAGGAACCCATGATCCAGCGCGCCCCGGCCGAGCGCGAACGCGCCCAGCGCCATGGCGATCATCAGACCGCCCTCGTGAATCCAGTCGGCGCCGAGCCAGCCGCCGGCAACCGACAGCATCGCCACGAGCACGGTGGTCGCGACGCAATGGACCACGCACAGGCCCGAAAGACCGATGGCCAACCGGTCCAGCCGGTGAGTCGGGATCGCGTGCTGATGCATCGGTGTATCGATATAAAGCTACATGCCCGAAGTTACAACATCACATAGAGGCGCTTGCTGGGTCATTTTGTCCAGGTTGCGACCCGTCGTCTCTCCGGCCATATCGCCGGCAACATGACCGCCACGACTCTGCCTCTTGCCGGCGATGCTGCGCGTTCCGGGCTTGCCAGGCCGCACGTCATTGCGAACTGGCTGTTCTCGGTCGCCGCCCTGATTTTCTTGATGGTGGTCGTGGGCGGGATCACGCGCCTGACCGAAAGCGGCCTCAGCATAACCGAATGGAAGCCGGTGACCGGCGCGATTCCCCCGCTGACGGAGGCGCAGTGGGAACATGCCTTTGCGCTCTACAAGCAGATTCCCGAATATCAGCAGATCAATCGGGGCATGAGCCTTGGCGAATTCAAGAACATCTTCTTCTGGGAATATGTCCATCGGCTGCTCGGGCGACTGATCGGCCTGTCATTCGCCCTTCCGCTGGCCTGGTTCGCCTGGAAGCGGGCCATTCCCCGCGGCTATGGCCCGCGCCTCCTTTTCCTGCTGGTGCTCGGTGGACTGCAAGGGGCAATCGGCTGGTGGATGGTGGCGAGCGGCCTGACCGAACGGACCGACGTCAGCCATGTCCGGTTAGCGGTACACCTGTTGCTGGCGCTGCTGATCTTCGGCGCGATCGTCTGGACGGCGCTGGACCTTCGTTCGCCGGAAGCGAAGAAACGCAGGGTGCCAACGCTGGCGATTTGGGCCATGGCGGTACTGGCGTTGCAGTTGATGTTCGGTGCCTATGTCGCGGGTCTCAACGCCGGTTACGCTTTCAACACGTGGCCATTGATGGGTGACGAATTCTATCCGGCCGCAGCGCCCTGGCTTGAGCCCTTCATCCGCAACTTCGTCGACAATCCCATTACCGTGCAGTTCGTTCACCGCTGGCTGGCGTGGGTCGTGCTGGTCTTTGCTGTGATCATGGCCCGGCAAGTGAAGAGGGTCGGCGGCCGCCGCGAATCGATCATCCTCCACTCGGCCATCGGAACGCAAATCCTTCTCGGGATCTGGACCTTGCTGTCCGGCGTGCACTTGCATGTGGCGGTCGCCCATCAGGGGATGGCGGTGCTGGTGATCCTGGGGTTCGTGATGGTCGCGCACCGGTTGGCGGTCGAGCAGGACGAGCGGGCCGTCGCCTGATGGCGGTGGTTTCCGTCTACTGCGTATTCGCCGACAATGAGGAGGCCGACCGCATCGGCCGCACCGTCGTCGAGGAGGGTCTCGCGGCGTGCATCAATATCCTTCCGCCCTGCCGATCCTTCTATCGCTGGAAAGGGAAGATCGAACAGGCGGCGGAAGTTCCGGCGATCCTGAAGACCAGCGTTATTGTTGCCGACCGGCTGCTGGCTCGTATCGTGGAAATGCACAGCTATGACGTGCCGGCGGTTGTTGTCTGGCCGGTGGAACGGCTGTTTTCCCCATACCGCGAGTGGGTTGAAAGCGAGACGCAACGATAGCGGGTATCATTTTACCCGTTGGGAACAGCCCCGTTTTGCTTGACTTTCGGACCCTCAGCCGCAAAAGGCACGCCACGGACGCGGCCTGGTCGGCGGCGTCTTCATTGTTTTAGCAAAAGGTCCAAGCCCCATGAAGGCGCTGATGAAGACCACCAAGTCGGCCAAGCCGGCGGAGGTCGAACGCAAGTGGCATCTGGTCGATGCCGATGGGCTGGTGGTTGGGCGCGTCGCCACGATCATCGCCAACATCCTGCGCGGCAAACACAAGCCGAGCTTTACCCCGCACGTCGATTGCGGCGACCATGTCGTCGTCATCAACGCGGACAAGGTGCGCTTCACCGGCCGCAAGGCGCAGCAGAAGCTGTATTACAAGCACACCGGCTATGCCGGCGGCCTCAAGGAAGTGCGCGCCGACAAGGTGCTCGAGGGGCGCTTCCCCGAGCGGGTGCTGGAAAAGGCCGTCGAGCGGATGATCCCGCGCGGACCGCTCGGCCGCGAGCAGATGCGGCACCTTCACCTCTACAACGGCACGGAGCACCCGCACGAGGGCCAAAGCCCCAATGTGCTCGACGTCGCCTCCATGAACCGCAAGAACAAGGTGGGCGCATAAGATGGCCGACAAGAAGTCCCTCTCCGACCTGGGCGAGCTGACCAACCAGGCCCCCGCCCAGCCCGCGCCGGCCCCGGTCGCCGCCGAGGCTCCGGCCACCGCGGAAGCTTCGGTCGAGGAGCCTGCCGCTCCGGTCCAGCCGCCGCAGCCGGAAGCTCCACTGCGTGAGCAGCAGCTCGACAAATACGGTCGCGCCTATGCCACCGGTCGCCGCAAGGACGCGGTTGCGCGCGTTTGGCTGAAGCCCGGCTCGGGCAAGATCGAGGTCAACGGCCGCGATCAGACCGTTTATTTCGCGCGTCCGACGCAACGCCTCGTGATCAACCAGCCGTTCGGGATCACCGACCGCGCCGGTCAGTATGACGTGGTTGCGACGGTGAAGGGCGGCGGCCTGTCCGGTCAGGCGGGCGCGGTGCTGCACGGCATTGCCCAGGCGCTGAGCCGGTTCGAGCCGGCGCTTCGCACCACGGTAAAGCGCGCCGGTTTCCTGACCCGCGACCCGCGCGTCGTGGAGCGCAAGAAGTACGGCCGGGCCAAGGCTCGCCGCAGCTTCCAGTTCTCGAAGCGCTAAGGCCGAACTTCCGCCCTGCTCACAGCGGGGCCAGGTTCAAGCGAACGGCGGTCCTCGACGGGCCGCCGTTTTCTTTTGTGCGTCGCGGATTACAACTCTCTGGATGAGCGATACCCAACAGGATCAGCATCCCGCCACCCGCCTCATCACCGCCGGGCGCCGCAAGGAGTGGCTTGGAGGATTGGTCAACGTGCCGCCAGGGCGGACCTCGACCGTGTTGTTCGGCTCTGTCGCCGAGATGCGCGCCGCCTACCCTCCTCGGGATGGTACGCTGAACTACGGGCGCAACGGAACGGCGGTGCACTGGTCGCTGGCCGAGGCGCTGACGGCGATGGAGCCGGGCGCGGCGGGCACCCGGCTTTTTCCATCCGGCGCGAATGCTGTCGCGATCGCGCTGATGTCGGTGCTGCAGCCGGGCGACGAGTTGCTGATGGTCGACAGCGCCTATGGTCCGACCCGCGCCTTCTGCGACGGGGCGCTGAAGCGGCTGGGGATCACGACCCGCTATTATGACCCATTGCTCAAGGCCGAGCAGGTCGACGCGCTCGTCGGCCCATCGACGCGGGCGATATTCATGGAAAGCCCGGGATCACTGACATTCGAGGTGCAGGACGTGTCGGGGATCTGCGCAGTGGCGAAAGCACGGGGATTGACCAGCCTGCTCGACAACAGCTGGGCCACCTCTTTCTACTTTCAGGCCATCGCCGCCGGCGTGGACCTGAGCATCGTCGCCTGCACCAAATATGTCGCGGGCCATTCCGACGCGATGATCGGAGCGGTAACGGCGAGCCCAGGGACCTGGACCGAATTGGACCGGACGGCGCGCCTGTTCGGGAATGCGGTCGGGCCCGAGGAAGTGTTTCTTTGCGCTCGCGGGCTTAGAACGCTGGATGTGCGATTGGCCCGGCATCGGGACGCGGCCCTGGAAGTGGCGCACTGGCTGGCCGACCACCCAAAGGTGGCCGAAGTGCTGCACCCCGCCCTCCCCTCGTGTCCCGGCCATGACTATTGGCGTCGCGACTTCGGCGGAAGCACGGGGCTCTTTTCGATGGTGTTGCAGGGCGGAAGCGAAGCCGACCGGGACACCCTGATAGAACGGCTCTCCCTGTTCGGGATCGGCTTCAGCTGGGGCGGATTCGAGAGCCTCGCGATTCCGGTCGACCTCCAGCCCGTTCGCACGGCCGCGAAACGGGAGTGGGCCGGTCCGCTGGTCCGTCTTCACATCGGCCTTGAGGATACGCGCGACCTGATCGAGGATCTCCGCCAGGCGCTCGAAAGCTATCCTGGCTGACCTCGCCTTTGGTCCGGGTCCGGGCGGTCGCCGGAACCCGTATGAAGAACGTGCGCTGTGGAAAAGGCCACGCGGACTGTCGCCCATGAGGACCGAGATGAGGGTTGCGTTTACCAGGTCGCTGAGCCGGCGGCTCGCCGAGTGCGAATTGACCCATCTCGACCGCGATCAGATCGATCTGGAGAAAGCGAGCCGACAGCACGCCGCCTATGAGCGGGCGCTCGCCGAGGCGGGGTTGCAGGTCGTTCGCCTTCCCGAACTGCCGGATCAACCCGACAGCGTGTTCGTCGAAGACACCGCGATCATGCTGGGCGAGCATGCGGTCATTACCCGACCCGGCGCCCCCTCCCGGCGCAGGGAAGCCGACAGCACGGCAGCCGCACTGGCGGAACATTTCACGATCCATCGGTTGACCCGCGGCAAGCTGGACGGCGGCGATGTGCTCCGGATCGGGCGCCGTCTTTACGTCGGCCAATCGCAGCGGACGGATTGTTCGGGGATCGTTGCGCTCGCCAACATCGCCGCGCGGCTGGATTTCGAGGTGATCGAAGTGCCGCACGAGCGCTGTCTTCATCTGAAGACTGGCGCGACCTTCGTCGGTCGGGACGAGGCGGGACGAGCGACGTTGCTGATCAATCCGGACTGGATCAGTCCCTCCCATTTCCGCGATGTGGCGCTGCTCCCTTCGCATCCGGCGGAGCCGTTCGGCGCCAACGCCCTGCGTGCCGGCGAGCGGCTGCTTTATCCGGTCGCTTATCCGCGAACGGCCGAACGGCTCCGCGCGTTGGGGTTCGACGTCGAGGAAGTCGACATTGGCGAGATCGAAAAAGCCGAGGCCGGCCTGACCTGCATGAGCCTGATTGCCGAACCGATTGAGTAGGCCGCGCGCCGACAGGCATTGCAATAGTCTCGATAGGTAAGTCTAATCTCTACAGCGGGTGTGCTGCGGGGTAGCTATGCGTTATTCAGGTCTGGCGATTGGTCTGGTGGTGGTGGTGATGGCAGCGCCGGTCCATGCGCAAACTACCAAGGGCAGCTTCGCCGGAACAATTGAGCCTGCGCCGGGCATCAGCCTGCGGCTGGCGCTTCACCTTTCCGATGCGCTGGAAGGCAGTGAGCTGGTCGGCACGTTGGACAGCCTGGATCAAGGTGCGCGCGGGATCGCGATCAGCGGCATTGTTGCCGAGGGTGGAGCCTTGCGGTTCGCGGTTCCAGCCGTGGGCGGAAATTATGAGGGCCAGTGGGACGGCGCGCGAGGCGCCTGGGTCGGCACCTGGTCGCAGGGCGGAGCAGGCTTGCCCCTGGTCTGGACGCCCAGCGCCGCCCCGACGCGGCCGTTGCTGAAGGCCACAGCAGGGTGGAAAATCCCCGAGTCTGCCGGACTGATCGACCCACTCGTCGCCTCCAGTCCGGTGATGGCGATCGCCGTCGGAACGGTCAGCGAGACCCGCATCCAGACGACGGTGCGTGGTGGCACAAGTCAGCCGGCAAGCGCCGCGACACGGTTCGAAATCGGTTCGCTGACCAAGCTGTTCACCGACCTTTTGCTGGCGGACATGGTCGTTCGAGGCGAAGTGAAGCTGTCTGATCCGGTGCGCAATCTGCTCCCTACGGGCGTCTTGGCAGACGGCGGCAATCGGCCGATCACCCTGGCCGATCTGGCAACCCACTATTCCGGCCTTCCGCGCCTTCCTGCCAATCTTGCTCCGGCCGATCCGACCGACCCGTACGCCGACTATGACGAAGCCAAGCTATACGCTTTTCTGCGGGGGTGGAGGCCGGACCGGAAGCCCGGTGCAATGTTCGAGTACAGCAACCTGGGCGTCGGACTGCTGGGGCACGCCCTCGCCCGTCACGCAGGCCAACCATATGAACAATTAATCAAGGAACGGGTCCTTCGTCCGCTTGGAATGAACGACACAGATTTCAGCGATCGCAACCTTGCCACCCCTCGCGGCTCCACCGATGCGGCAGTCAAGCCGTGGGCGATGTCCAGCTTGGCCGCGGCCGGCGGACTGCGCTCAACGATCGGCGACATGACGCGATTTGCCGCTGCCCTGCTAAATCCTCCGAAGTCGCTTCGACCCGCCGTCAGGATTATGCTCGACTATCCTGCCCGCCCCGCCGGCGGATCGAACAGCATTTCTCTGGGATTGTTGAGCGTCCCGACCACGGTCGGTCCTGTGCTGAATCATGACGGCGGGACTGGCGGCATGCGCTCCAGCCTTTATCTCGATACCGCACGGCAGCGGGGTGTCGTGGTGCTTGCCAATCGGGTCGCTGGTCGCAGCCCGGGATCGATCGCTATAGAATTGTTGGCGGGGGTGAAGCCGGAGCCCGCGGCCGCGGCGCCACGCTAATCCGCCAGTACGGGGGGTCCGGAAGCAGCGGGAGCCTTGCGCATCAACAGCAAGAGCGGAAGCGCGGCGAAGGTCAGGATCATCATCAGCTTGAAGTCGTCGAGATAGGCGATGAAAAGCGCCTGTCGGTTGATCTCCGCATTGATGATCTGAAGCACGACATCACCCTGTTGGCCGATCCGTTCGAGCAAGGTCGGGTCCATGGCCGGGATGTCGTTGCGAGTGATGTGACTGGCCATGTCGGCATGAGCGATCTGCGTGTTGCGGACCAGCTGCGAGCCGACCAATGCGATGCCGACCGAGCCGCCGATGTTGCGCGCAAGATTAAGCAGGCTGGCAGCATTGGTCCGCATGGCCGGTAGCAAGGTCGCAAAGGCGAGGCTCTGCATGGTGACGAAAATGAGCCCGAGGCCGAGGCCCTGGATCAGCCCGCTCCAAATGACTGGACCGGCGGGTTGATCCAGCGCGAAGCCCGTCATCATCCACAGACTGCCGCCCATCAGGCTGATGCCGATGGCGACCAGCAGGCGCATGTCGACTTTTCCGATCAGCTTGCCGGCGACGAGCATGGAGATGAGCGTCCCGACGCCACGGGGCGCCGTCAACATACCCGATTGCAGCACCGAATAGCCGTACAATCGCTGGAGCAGCGGCGGCAGCAGGGCAAGTCCGGCGAGGAGAAGAACGCCGGTGACGGCCATGAACAGCAGACCAGTCGCGAAGTTGCGGTCGGCGAACATCGCCTTAACGAAGATCGGGTTGCGGGACGTCAGCGTGTGGATGATGAACATCCAGAAAAAGGCGATCGCAGCCCCGGCCTCGATGATCACCTCCCAGCTTTCCAGCCAGTCCTGGCTCTCACCCCGATCCAGGAACATCTGCAGGGACCCGAGCGCCAGCGCGATCAGCAGGAAGCCGACCATGTCGAATGGGCGGCGCTTGACCTCGTCTTCCGGCATGACCCGCCAGATCATGAACGCGGCAAGGACGCCGACCGGCAGATTGACCAGAAAAACCCAGCGCCAGTCGAAGCTGTCGGTGAGCCAGCCGCCCAGAACGGGGCCAAGGATCGGGCCGATCATGATCCCGCCGCCGAACAGCGCCATCGCCTGGCCATGCTTTTCTTGCGGGTTGATGTCGAACAGCGTGGCCTGTGCCAGCGGCACGAGAAAGGCACCGCTGATCCCCTGCAGGATTCGGAACAGGACCATCTCGGGCAGCGAGGTCGCGATCGCGCACAGGATGGAAGCAACTGTAAACCCGACCACCGCGATCAGCATCAACCGCTTGCGTCCGACCCGGTCGGCCAGCCACCCGCTGATGGGAATGGCGATCGCGCTGGCCACGATGTAGCTGGTGAGGACCCAGTTGATGCTGTCCTGCGTCGCCCCGAGGCTCGCCTGCATGTGCGGCAATGCGACATTGGCGATGGTGGTGTCGAGCACCTGCATGAGCACCGCCAGCATGACGGCGACCGTGACGAGCAGACGCTCGCCCGACGGCAGCGGGTGCGACGCGGCTTGCACGGGGCCTTAGTCCTTCAGATCGACCGTTACGGTGGCCGACAGGCCCGCGATCATCGGCCGGGCCGGCCTTTGGTCAAAGCGGATCCGGACGGGCACGCGCTGCGTCACCTTGACCCAGTTGCCGTTGGCGTTCTGGGCCGGGATGATCGCGAATTCGCTGCCGGTACCGGCGCCGATGCTCTGGATGCGGCCAGTAAAGGTCTCGCCGGGGTAGGCGTCGATCTCGATCTTCGCCTGCTGGCCCGGAACCATGCGCGCCAAGTCCTTTTCCTTGAAGTTGGCTTCCACCCAAGCGTCATTGCCGGCAACGAGCGACAGCATGCCGATGCCGGGCACGACCTGCTGCCCGACAAGCAGGCGGTCGGCGTTGGCGATGACTCCGGCAGCCGGCGCCCTGACCTCGGTGCGGGCCAGGTCGAGCCGCGCCTTGGCAATGGCGGCGCGGGCGGCCGCTTCGCTGGGCTGTTCGCCGGTCGGCGCGATCGCGGCTTGTGCGTTGGCCGCCTGCGCACGGGCTTCCGCCAAACGGGTGCGGGCGGCGGTAACCTCCGCCAGCGCGGCGTCGTAGTCCACCCGGGTGGTGAAGCCGCGCTTCAGCAATTCGGTCTGACGGTCCAGGGCGCGCTGGGAAATGGTCAACTGGCCCTGCGCGCCGACAATATCGGCCGATGTCCCCGCCGCCTGGGTGACGACTTGGGTTTCCTGCAGCCGCGCCGCGGCCAACTGCGCCTCAGCCTGCGCCAGTGCGACCTGATAGGGCGCGGGATCGATACGGAAGAGCAATTGGCCGGCCCGCACCCGGTCGCCGTCTTTGACGAACACCTCGGAGATCGGACCGCTGACCTGCGCGCCGACCGCGGTGATATCCTGCTTCACGGCGGCATTGTCGGTCTCGACCTCGTTCTGGCCGGAAAGATAATACCAGCCGCCCGCGCCGAGCAGCAGAAGCGGAACGACCCACATCAGCAGGATGCGCTTCCAGCCTGGCCTGGACGACTGAGTGACCGGGAGTTCCTCGCCGACCATCGGTTCGCTGCTGATCTTGTTCATGCCGACGCCCTGTTCCTTTGCTCCCCGGCGAGGTTGGCGCGAATGCGCGCAAGCGCTTGCCGGACGGATTCGATCTGGTTCGACCCGAGTCCTGCAAACGCCTGCGCGCTCATCTCATCGGCGAGCAGATGAAGTCGTTCGAGCAGCGGCTCGGCCTTGGGGGTGTTGAACAATTGCCAGGCGCGGCGATCACCGGGATCGCGGCGACGCTCCACGAGTTCGGCGTCAGCCAGCCGATCGACGATGCGGCACAAGGTGATCGGTTCGATGTCCATGCGGTCGGCAAGATCGACCTGCCGCTGCCCGGGCACTCGGCCGAGATGCGCCAACACCCGCCATTGCGCGCGAGTTACGCCTAATTCGGCCGCGCGCCGATCGAAGGCGCGCCGAAGCAGATGCGACGTCTCGCCAATGTCCCACGCCAGCTGTTCCATGGCATGGCCATATAATAAGCGTGCTTACTAATGCAATGGCATGCATCTTCGTCAATGGTGCGGAGCAAGTGCGCGGCTCAGCATACGAATATGCTGCGCGCCGCGTCCGTGGTCGCTCATCCCGTCCCGCGCGACGGAGCGGATGTCGACGATGCTGCCGCCGGATCGACCCGGCTTTGCGCGGATGGCAATGTCGTCCGCGAAACCCAGGAAGCGCGATCGTGCCGTGGCCTCTAGAGTTCCTCGGGCTCGATCGGTGCGCGCGATCGTCCAGCCGCGGCTTCTGGCAATGGCGTCGGCCCGACCGATCGCTTCCCCCGGCTCCCAGTCGACGGAGATGGGGCGCAGGTCCGGATAGGCTTCCGCATGCACGGCCTTCCACCGCTCGACCGGGGTAAGTGCCGCATAGCCGGGCCGGTCGTGCAGCGGTACGCCCGACAGGAGGTCGCGGCGAATGGGCAAGGCCAAAAATGCCGGCGGGTCGTCGAGATTGGTGGTGACGTCATGCAATGCGGGATGACGGTCCCAACGCATCTTCTCGCCCGCAAGGAAGCCGGCGACCGCAAGGCCGAGGAGGAACGCGATCACCGCCACCATCTGGCCCTCGCGGCGGCGGAAGCGAGCGAATAATCCGACAGCCAGCGCCGCCAACGCTAACCCGAAGCACCAAGGCAAGAGCGCGAGAGCCGTCGCGGCACTCCACCACCCGCGAATGCTCCCGATCGAAAGCAGCCAGGTACTCAGCGCCGATGCGATGGCAAGGATCAGTGCCAGATGCGCGAAACTGGCGCCGTGCCTCAGGGCCTTGCGTGCCATGTCGTCCTCCCCCCCGGAACTCGAATGTTCTGCCGCGAACCCATGGAGCCCGCAACAGGGGTTGCCAGCGCTCCGCCCTTGCCGCATCGGGCTTTCTTTAATGACCAGCACTGACGCCATTCCCGGCATTCTCAACCAACTCGGCGATATCTTCGACGAGTCGGCCGCCAACCTCCGACGTGCCCTGATCGCGTATGTGACCAAGGGCATCCGTCCCGACGCCGAAGCGCGGGCCGCGGGCGCGTTCGCCTATCCAGAGCTGAGGATCGCCTACGATCCGGACCTGCCGCCGCCGGTCCCGGCCCGAGCCTTTGCGCGGCTGAACCAGGCCGGCATCTACACCGCCTCGATTGCCCGACCGCAGCTGTTCCGGGAATATCTGACGACGCAGCTCGAACATCTGCTGCGCGATTATCAGGTCGAGATCAGTGTCGGGCGATCGGCGAGCGAAATCCCCTACCCTTATGTGCTCGACGGGTCGGAAGACCTCCAGCTCAACGGTATCGCCTCGGCCGAGCTTGGACGCTGGTTTCCGACGACCGAGCTGGTTCATATCGGCGACGAGATCGCCGACGGGTCATGGGATTTCGCCCAGCACAGCGCGCGTCCGCTGGCCCTGTTCGATGCGCCCCGGACCGACTTCAGCCTGGCACGCCTCCGGCACTATACCGGCACTCCGCCAGCCCACTTCCAGCGGTTCATCCTGTTCACCAACTACGTGCGCTATGTCGATGAGTTTGTGCGCTTTTCCGCCGATGCCCTGCGCAGGCCCGACACCCCCTACCAAGGCTTGTCAGTGCCGGGGGGCCGTTATGATCGCGGCATGCTGGAGAATGCTGAGGCGGAGATCGCGGCGGGGTCGTGGCGGCGCTACCAGATGCCCGCCTATCACCTGATCGGACCGAACGGCGACGACGGGATCAGCCTGGTGAACATCGGCGTCGGCCCGTCAAACGCCAAGACGATCTGCGACCATATCGCCGTGCTGCGCCCTGAGGCATGGCTGATGATCGGACATTGCGGCGGGCTTCGTCCAAGCCAGTCGATCGGTGATTATGTGCTCGCCCACGCCTACCTGCGGGACGACCATGTGCTGGACGACGTCTTGCCGGTCGAGATTCCCATTCCCGCCATTGCCGAGGTGCAGACCGCGCTGTTCAATGCGGCGTCGAAGGTCACCGGAGAGGACGAAGATCAGCTCAAGACCCGCCTTCGGACCGGCACGGTCGTCACGACGGACGACCGCAACTGGGAGCTGCGCTACACCCAGTCGGCGCTGCGCTTCAACCAGAGCCGCGCGGTCGCCATCGACATGGAGAGCGCCACCGTCGCCGCCCAGGGCTACCGCTTCCGCGTGCCCTACGGCACCCTGTTGTGCGTGTCGGACAAGCCGCTGCATGGCGAACTGAAACTGCCGGGACAAGCCAACGCCTTCTACGAGCGGGCCATCAGCCAGCATCTGCGGATCGGGATCGAGACGCTGGGGCTGCTGCGTGAGGAAGGCGACGCGCTTCACAGCCGCAAGCTCAGGAGCTTCGACGAGCCGCCGTTCCGTTGATTCTGCTTGCGCGCTAGTGGCACGGGGTTATTTCACTTCCCGCACTCGCCCCGGCGCCGGTAACTTCGGATTTCGCGCCAGCCACGCTTCGAGCGCATCCAGATCAAGCCCCGCATCAAAGCTGTCCCTGCCCTGCGCCAGCATGGAAAACCCGTCGCCGCCGCTCGCCAGGAAGTTGTTCACCGTCACGCGATAATTTTCTTCATTACGGATGGGTCGGCCGTTCAGAGTCATCGACTGGATCCGCTGCCCTTTGCGAAAGCGCAGGTCGTACGAGAAGGCGAACCCCGCGGAAGGCACGAGCAGCGAGTTCACCTTCGTCGCGCCGGGCACCTCTTCGAACTGCTGTTCCAGCAATTCCTTCAGCTGCATGCCGGTCAGCGTCTTCACCACCAGATTGTTGCCGAATGGTTGAAGCGCAAAGATGTCGCCGTAGGTGACCGTGCCATCGGCCTGCGGCTTGAGGTCGGTCCTGACCCCGCTGGCATTGATGAACGCGATCTGCGCGCCGCCTCGCTCCGCGGGCCGGGTCCAGGCAAGCTGGGCATCCGCAACCAGCGCTGCAGCCGCCGATTCGCCGTCGTCCGCATCCTTGAGCGCTGGACCGGGCAGGCGCCCAACCGTTCGCCGAGCCGCCGGCCGGGCCGCATCGACATAACGCTGGACCAGGCCGGCCACCTGCGGGTCGGCGGCTCCGTCCACCGGGACGTTGGCCGCCGAGCGGCTCAGCAGGCGGCGGGTACGAGGATCGAAGGACAGGCGGATGTCGCTTATGAGATAGCCGTTCTTGCCCGCGCTCGTCAGCAGTCGCCGGGCGCCGCCCCGCTCCACTTCGCACGCGTAGCTGTTATGCGTGTGGCCAGAGACGACCACTCCGATCTCCGGATGCAGGCGGTCCAGGATCGGCAGAATGTCGCCGGACAGGCCTTCGCAGCCGGTTTCGCGATACACGTCCTTCACCCGTCCGCCCTGATGGATGAGCAGCACGATCGCATCGACGCCGGCCGACTTCAGCGTCGGCACCAGCGCGTTGGCGGTATCGGCCTCGTCGGCGAAGCGGAGGCCGGCGACACCCGCGGGCGTGACCAGCGTCTGGGTCTCTTTCAGGGTCATGCCGATGAAGCCGACCCGGACCGGGCCCAGCTGCTTGATTGAAGTGCCTGGGAACAGGCTGGTGCCGCGATCGGTCAGCACATTGGCGGCCAGGTAGGAAAAACCGGCGCCGCGGAAGGGTTCGAGCCGGCAGGGCGTGCGGCTGCTATGCTTGTCGCAGCCGCCGCGCTGCATGCGGAGAAGCTCGGCGCTGCCCTTGTCGAATTCATGGTTTCCGACAGCCGCAATTTCCAATCCGGCGGCGGTCAGCGAGGCGATCGCCGGTTCGTCGAGAAAGTAGGCGCTGGCGAGCGGCGTCGCGCCGATCAGGTCGCCGGCCGCGACGGTGACGCTGGCCTTCCCCGCGCGCAGCCGCTGCAAGGTTCCGGCCAAGGCCGCCGCGCCGCCGAACCGGCCCTCCACCTTGCTGCCGTCCGGCTGAATCACAGCAACGGGAGCCGCCGGGGCCTCAAGGTTGCCGTGGAAGTCATTGAGCCCGAGGATCTGGACTTCGACCGGCTGGACCGGGGTCGGCGGAGTGCGGACGGTGGCGCAAGCGGACAGCAGCAGGGCGGGCAGCAGGAATGCAACGCGGTTCAAGAGGGGACCCTTCGACAAGCTTTGGCAGAGCGCTTAGGTGCTTGCCCATGAACGATGACGAACTGATTGCAAGAGCGCGCGCAGCGGCGCTCAAGGCCTATGCGCCCTACTCGCGTTTTCATGTGGGATGCGCAATCGAGAGTGTGGATGGCGAGGTGGTTACCGGCGCGAACATGGAGAACGCCTGTTATCGGCTTGGCATCTGCGCGGAGCAAAGCGCGCTGACCGCGGCGCAACACGCATTCGGGCTCCAAAAGGTGGTCAGGATCGCCGTCGCCGGCGGGGGGATCGGTCCTGACGGCCTGACGGGTGAGCAGTCGGTCACCCCGTGCGGCGGATGCCGGCAGGCGATACTCGAAGCTGCCCACCTGTCCGGCAACGACATTGAGATCCTGTGCGCTAGCGGGGACGGTCATGAGGTCGAGCAGCACCGGATTGGCAATCTCCTTCCCTGCGGATTCGGCCCGGACAATCTGAAGGACGCCGAGTAGGCAATTTTTCACTCCGTCGCCCTGGACCCTTCTCATGTCCGAAGCGGCCGATACCTATCCCAGCCTTAGCAGCGCGCTCAGTGGCCGATTCCGCGGCCACGCCGATCGTAATTGGGAGGAATGGCACGCGCACTACTACTACCCGACCGCCGCGTGCATTCCGGACGCAGCCGACAAGGTCCTGCTCGGGCGGCAAGAGGAGCACAGCTATCGCGGCATCGGGACGAAGACGGCATTAAGGCACCTGATCGTGGGGAAAGCCGACCAGGCCTGCCTCGACGAAATCGGCCAATTGCACGGCCTTGAGCGCCTGGAACTCGAATATCCATTTGTCGCAGCGGACTTGTCGCCGTTGCTGAACCTGCGCTCCTTGCGATTCCTGAGCATTGATTCCCCGCGCAAGCTGGGCGACTTCTCGCCCTTGCTCGACCTTCCGGCGCTCGGCACCCTGCTCATTGCGAACGCCAAGCGAATGTCCAACCTAGAGTGGCTGAGCGACGCTCGGCGGCTCGAAGTGATCGGCATCGAAGGCGGCATGGACAGCACGTACACGATCCCGAGCCTCGAGCCCTTGCGCGGCCTTCCCGCGCTTCAGGCGCTGCTGACCACATCCACCAGGCTCGAGGAGAAATGCCTCATGCCACTGGCAGAGTGCCCGGCGTTGAGGTTCATCGGCACTGCGCGATTTGCGCCGAGGGAGGAGTTCGAGCGACTGCATCGGGCCCGTCCCGACATCGTCTGCGACTGGTTCCGGCCGCGGCTGTGGGAGCTGACCTCTCGCCGCGGGAGGAAAAGCGGTCAGTCCTGACGCCACCGCCCGCCGGTCGCGTCCAGGATCACCTGCGCTGTCTCGCCCGGCTGATCCCACATGGGAAAATGACCGCTGCCCTTGAACCAGTGAAGCGTTGAGGATGGAAACGCCGCCTGCGCCCGCTTGGCCTGCACGGGGATGCATAGTCGGTCCTGCCTGCCCCAGCCGATAACCACTGTGCCAGTGCTCGCCGCCGCCGGACCTTTCTGCTCCGGCCCATTGGCGAGGTCGGCCACCAGGGCGTCGAAGTTGGGGGTAGAGGTAAAGCTCCGCAGCTCGTTCGCGACCAATTTGGGATCAAGCGCCCACGGCCGCGCCGACAATTGCGCAAGCAGCGCTGTCCTCGATACCGGGTTGCCTGCAAGTGCTGGAAGGCTCCGCCCAGCCAGCCGCAGCAGGTTGACGGATGCCGAGATTGTCGCGCTGAAGAAGGTCCGCTCCCAGCCCCGCCAGAAGCCGCCCGGATCGAGCGCCACGACCGCACCCGATTCGCCCGTCCGAGCCATCTCCAGCACCAGCCGCCCCCCCAGCGAGCTGCCCACCATGTCCACGCCGATGATCCCTTGCGTCTCCAGGAACTCGCGCAGGCTTCGCGCCAGCCCGGCAAAGGTGCCACTGTCCGCTTCCGGCGGAGTGGCGCCGTGTCCTGGCAAGTCCACCAGGATCAGTTCCCGCCTTGGCGCCAGCGACCGGATGATCGGTGACCAAGCCTGACGGGAACTGCCGAGCCCATGGATCAGCAGCAGCTTCGGGCCCGAGCCCTCGGTTGAGAATGACAGCATGGAAGCGCAACGAGCTCGCCTGCCATTCGGGCCCACTAGGGAACAGACGCGCCTCGCGTTCGCTCATTCGCCACAAGGAGAAACCTCATGTTGCGACGGCTATTGTTTACGGTTGGCATCGGCTGGCTGATGCGACGCCTGACCGGACGGCGCGGCTCGGGCCGCCGCTGGTAACAGCGCTCAGGCCAACTTGATCTCGCGCAGTCGCTCCATCAGGTAATCGTGACTGCTGATCGGCGGCCACTTCGGCTCAACGCCCGGCGGCACCGTGCCCGGCAGCGCTTCGATGACGAAGTCGGGCCGGAAGTGGAGAAAGAAGGGCATCGAATAACGCGCCTTGCTCGCCCGGTCGAGCGCCGGGTTAACCACCCGGTGCGAGGTCGAGCGCAGCTTGCCGTTGGTCAGGCGCTGCAGCATGTCGCCGATGTTGATCACCAGTTCGCCAGGCTTGGGTGAAACCGGGATCCAGCGGCCGTCCTTCGTAAGCAGCTCCAGCCCCGCCTCTTCGGCCCCGAGCAGCAGAGTGATGGTGTTGATGTCCTCATGCGCCCCGGCCCGGATATGTTCGCCGGTCGGTTCCGTTTGCGGCGGGTAGTGAAGCAGCCGCATCACGCTGTTCCCGTCCCGCACGGTGTCGGCGAAATAGTCCTCGTCGACGCCGAGGTAGCGAGCGATCGCGGAGAGGATCTTGAGCCCGGTTCGGTCGAAGGTGTCGTAGAGTTCGAGGAAGGTCTCCTTGAAGCCCGGCACCTCCTCGGGCCACACGTTGGGGGACATGACGTCGGTGAACTTGTGCCCCTCCGGCAGTTCGCGGCCGACGTGCCAGAATTCCTTGAGGTCGTGCGCCTTGTGGCCCTTGGCGGTCTCGATCCCGAACGGCGTGTAACCACGCGCGCCGCCCTGCCCGAGGGCGTACTTCCGCTTGGCCTCGTCCGGCAGCGCGAAGAACGCCCTCGCCTTTTCTTCGGCACGGTGGATCAGATCTTCGGGGATGCCGTGATCGGCAATCACGGCAAAGCCATATTCCTCGAAACTCCGGCCAAGCTTCGTCGCAAAGGCATCGCGGTCACGGTCGGCCTCGGCGAGAGATACCGAGGCGATGTTATCGGGGGTAAGCAGATCGGTGGTCATGCGGGCGCCTCTACTCCGCTGCACGATGGGTCGCAATTGTTTGAGATCATACACGCCGTCACTCCCGCGAAGGCGGGAGTCCATCTCCGGACTTTGGCACAAGTCGGCATTGTGGGAGATGGATCCCCGCCTTCGCGGGGATGACGATCAAGGCATCATGATCCCGGCCAGTGCCGCGCTCATCAGGTTCGCAAGGCTGCCTGCAATCAACGCGCGGATGCCAAGGCGGGCGATCACGGGGCGCTGATTGGGTGCAAGTCCACCGGTGACGGCCATCTGGATCGCGATGCTCGAGAAGTTCGCAAAACCGCACAGCGCGAAGGTGACGATCGCGCGGCTCCGATCGGTCAGCGCGGCGGCCGCGCCCTGGGCGTTGCCGAGGTCGATGAAGGCAACGAATTCGTTCAACACGATCTTGGTCCCGAACAGACCTCCGGCAATTCCGGCCTCGTTCCACGGAACCCCGATCAGGAACATGAATGGCTGGAAGATGTATCCGACCAGCCGCTGGAAGCTGAGGCCTTCGACGCCGAACCAGCCGCCGATCCCGCCAAGCAGGCCGTTGGCGAGCGCCACCAGAGCCACGAAGGCAAGCACCATCGCGCCGACTGCGACCGCCAGCTTGACGCCGGTTTGAGCGCCCTGCGCGGCCGCCATGATGATGTTCGCGGGCTTTTCGCCCTCTTCGAAGGTCTCAGCGATCTCAACCGTTTCCGCAGGCGGCCCTGCCATTGCCGCAGCCATCTCCGGCGTGGGCGCTTCGGCCGGCTCCTTGGGATCGGGCATGATGATCTTGGCCATCAGAATGCCCCCCGGCGCGGACATGAATGCGGCGGCCAGCAGATAGGGCAGGTATTGCGCGCCGAGCAGGCTGGCGTAAGCGGCCAGGATCGTGCCTGCGACACCGGCCATGCCGACCACCATCAGTGTGAACAGCTTGGCGGGCGGAAGCGCGGCGAGATAGGGTCGAACCACCAACGGACTTTCCGACTGGCCGACGAAGATATTGGCGGCGGAGCCGAGTGCCTCGACCCGGCCGACACCGGTAATCCAGCCGATCGCGCCACCGACCCAGCGCACGATCCGCTGCATGATGCCAAGATAGTAAAGGATCGACACCAGCGAGGCGAAGAAGATGATCACCGGCAGGGCGCCCAGCGCGAAGGTATTCCACAACGCCGGGTTGTTCTCCTTTGGCCCGAACAAGAACGCCGTTCCCTCACCCGCATAGCCGAGCAGGTTCGAGACGCCTGTCGCCATGGCCTCGATCGCCGCGCGGCCCCACGGGGTGTAGAGGACGAGAAAGGCGATGACGGCCTGCAGCGCGAAGGCGGCGCCCACCACGCGGGGTCGAATGGCGCGACGATCGCTCGAAAGCAGGAACGCGAGCAGCAGTATGGCGGCGACGCCGACCAGGCCGAACAAATGGTTCATTCTTGTGAGGGCCTCCCCGCCCCTTACCAGACCATGCCTTGCGTAGCGTTCTTCGCCGCGGCGTCCAGCATGTCGATCGCTTCGGACGGCGAGTGCGCCAGCATGAGCTGCTCACGCCGCGCCGGCGACAGGAAACCGCTATCGCTGACATGGTCCATGAACAGGTCCAGCCCGCGCCAAAAGCCATGAACATCGAGCAGGCAAAAGGGCTTGGCGTGATAGCCGAGCGCGTTCCAGGTCCAGGCCTCGAACAGTTCGTCGAGCGTGCCGATCCCGCCGGGAAGCGCGACGAAGCCGTCGCAAAGCTCGGTCATCTTCGCCTTGCGTTCGTGCATCCCCGCGACCTGGTACAGTTCGGTCAGTCCGGTGTGGGCCACCTCCTTGTCGACCAGCGCGGCTGGAATGACGCCATAGGCCTTGCCTCCGGCCTGCAGCACCGTGTCGGCGACCACTCCCATCAGCCCGAGGCGGCCACCGCCATAGACAAGGTCGATGTCGCGGGCGACCATCTCATGCGCGAGGCTCCGGGCCATCTCGGCAAAGGCCGGTTCCCCGCCCATGCTGGAGCCGCAATAGACCGCGACGCGCTTCATCACAGCTTCACCAGTTCCTTGAGGTCGGCAACCGGGCGAGCACCGAAGTGGGAGATGATCTCGGCCGCGGCGATGCCGCCAGTCATCAGCTGGCGATCGATGCCATATCCCTTGCAGCGCGCGGCGAGGAATCCTGCCGCGAAGAGGTCTCCCGCACCGGTGGTGTCCACGACATTGCGTACCGCCATCGCAGGCATATCGGTCCGGACGCCGTCCTCGACCGCCAGCGCTCCGGCCGCACCGCGGGTGATGACCAGCGTCGGCACTGTCCGCTGCAGGTGAGCGATGGCCGCTTCGAGATCGGTGCAGCCGGTCAGCTGCAGGATTTCGTCTTCATTGGCGAACAGCAGGTCGAACCCGCCGCTTTCGATCGCGCCAATGAAATTATCCTTGCGCCCCGGGATGCAGACGCTTTCCGAAAGAGTCAGCGCAACTTCGCGGCCCGCTTTGCGGGTGACCGCGATCGCCTTGTTCATTGCGCGGCGCGGCTGTTCGGGTCCGAACAAATAGCCTTCGAGCATGACGATCCTGGCCGAGGAAATGAGCGTCTCGTCGAGCGCCTCGGGCCGAAGGAGGTGCGACGCTCCTGGACAGGTGTTCATCGTCCGCTGCGCATCGGGCGTGACGAGGATCAGGCATCGGCCGGTCGGGACCCCATCGCTGATCGGCGGCGTGTCGAACTGGACGCCGAGCGCGCGCATGTCATGGGCAAAGATCGCACCCAACTGATCGTCCGCGACCTGACCTATGAAGCCGGTGTCGATTCCCATGGCCGAGGCGCCCGCCATGCTGTTCGCGGCCGACCCGCCACTCATTTCCCTGGCGGAGCCCATCGCATCGTAAAGTGCGTCGGCGGCAGGCGGATCCAGAAGCTGCATCGAGCCTTTGGGAAGATCGTGCTGCCGGAGGAAATCGTCGTCGCACGTCGCGATGACGTCCACCAGCGCGTCGCCGATGGCGAGGATATCAAGGGTGCGGGAGGTCACGGCGGGGCCGGGTAGAAGCGGACGCGGGCCGGGTCAAGGAAGGCGGCCTTCCGCGGGCTTGCGAACTGGCGCAAACCCGCTAGGCCTCCGCGCCCATGAGCACCGATCCCGCGGCGTCCCCCGCTCCCGCCTCTGTCATCTCGCCGTCCCTGTTCGCCTTCGCCATCTTCTATGGGGGCATGGTGTGTATCGCCGGCGTACTGGGCAACAAGCAGGTCGCGCTGGGCCCATTGGCGGTGGAAGCGGGAATCTTCGCCTTCCTGATGCTGGTGGTGACATCCAGCGCGATTGCGGAATTGCACGGTCGGACGATCGCCAACCGGCTGGTGCTGTGGGGCTTCGTGCCGCTGCTGGTGTCGCTCGTGCTCACGGTTGCGGTGCTGGCGCTTCCTGCCTCCCCCAAGATGGAGCCGGCGCGCCTTGACGCCTTCAACCTGCTGATGACAGGCACGCCGCGAATCTGGATCGCGGGCATCATCGCCTACGGCATCTCGACCCTGCTCAACGTGACGATCTTCACGCGCCTGAAAGGCCGCGAGGGCACCCGCCTTTTGTGGCTGCGATCCGGTATCGCGAGCGTGCTCAGCCAGATCGTCGACACGCTGCTGTTCATCACCATCGCATTTTACGGCGTATTTCCGATCGCTTCCCTGCTTGGTGGACAGATGGTCGCCAAGGTGGTTCTGTCGATTGTGTTCGTTCCGCCACTCATTTACATTTTTGTAGGCATCGGGCGGCGGCTGGACAGCCGCGCGGGTTGATTACGGACAGCTAATCTGCTGTTCCCCCGCCCGAGTCGCGGGGGTGGCGACTGGCAAAGTTGTGTTTCTGCAACAGTAGATAAGGGAAGGGTGAGCCCGGTGTCGGGTGTCACCCTTTCGTCTTATTCTACCGCCACTAGCCCCATCGCGCCTGACTGAGTTCCGGGTGTCCATCTAACCATCGGGGTTTAACGTGAACAAAGCTCTCCTGCTGCGCAGCTGCGCAGCCTTTGCCGTGCCATTTGCCGCAACCGTCCTTGCTCCAACCGCAGCGTTCGCCCAGTCGACCGGTACGGTCGACTTCGAAGAAGAGACCATCGTGGTCACCGGCACCCGCGTGCAGGATGTCGGCGGCGTGCAGGCCCCTGATTCGTCGAAGGCGAAGGCGGTCCTGACGCAGGAGATCATCGCTCGGTCCAACCCCGGACAGACCATCCTCGACACGATCAACCTGGTCCCGGGCGTCAGCTTCCAGAACAACGACGCCTACGGCTCGTCGGGCGGGACGCTCACGATTCGCGGCTTCGATTCGAGCCGCATCAGCCTGACGTTCGACGGCATCCAGCTGAACGACAGCGGCAACTATGCGATCTACTCGAACCAGCAGCTCGACCCGGAGCTGATCGAGCAGGTCAACGTCAATCTCGGTTCGACCGACGTCGACTCGCCGACTGCGTCGGCCGTCGGCGGCACCGTCAACTACCGCACGATCATGCCGAAGAAGCAATTCGGCGGTACCATCAGCGGCTCGCTTGGCGAGGACGATTTCCGCCGCATCTTCGCCGTGATCCACACCGGCGAGATCGGTTCGTGGGGCACGCGTGCCTTCATCTCCGCGTCGACCGCCAAGAACGACAATCCGTTCAACAACTACGGCAAGGTCGACAAGCAGCAGTACAACGCCCGCATCTGGCAGCCGATCGGCACCAACGGCGACTTCATCTCGCTGGCTGGCCATTACAACGAGAACCGGAACAATTTCTTCGGTTCGCTGCCGCTGCGCCTGGACGCGACCCGAGTGGTCGGCCCGAACAGCGGCAACCGTTATCCCCGCAATCGCGACGAGCGGTTCTACGACATCAACTTCCCGTGCCGCACCGACGATCCGCAGACGGACGTTGTCGACACCACTGCCCCGCCCCCGCCGAACCAGGCGAGCTGCGGCACCGAGTTCGATCGGCGCTACAACCCGTCCAACACCGGTAACCTGCGCGGCGCGTCGCGTTTCACGCTCACCGACAATCTCGTCCTGACGGTTGACCCGAGCTTCCAATATGTGAAGGCGAACGGCGGCGGCACGGTGATCGGCCGCGAAGGCGTGCGTATCATCAACGGCGTGGAATACACCGGCTTCATCGGCGGGCAGTATTACTTCGGCCGCGACCTCAACGGCGACGGCGACACGATCGACACCTGCAACACCACCGGCGCTTCTTGCGGCAGCACCAACTTCGCGGGCGTCAACCTCCTCGCCCCGAGCCAGACCCAGACCCGCCGCTACGGTGTGATCGCCGGTCTTCGCTGGGACCTGAACGACGACAATGTGTTCCGTGTCAGCTACACGCTCGATCACGCCCGTCACCGGCAGACCGGCGAAGTCGGCTTCCTCAACCGCGATGGTGAGCCGGAAGACGTGTTCCCGGTCAACGATCCGATCGAGGATGCGAACGGAAACGTCGTTCAGAAGCGCGATCGTTTGTCCTATGCCGTCCTGAACCAGGTTTCGGGCGAGTACCGTGGCGAATTCCTTGAGGACCGGCTGACGGTCAACCTGGGCCTGCGTGCGCCCTTCTTCGAGCGTCGCCTGAACAACAACTGCTTCACGACGTCGGCCGGCGGCTTCATCGACTGCTTCAACAGCGCCGCGCTGGAAGAGGCTTACGACGACGCCACGACCTTCCAGGGCCCGCAGAAGCGCACGTTCAAATACGACAAGCTGCTTCCCAACATCGGCGCAGTGTTCGATTTCACGCCGCAGATCTCCGGCTTTGTGAGCTATGCCAAGGGCCTGTCGGTCCCGGGCACGGACAACCTCTACAACAGCTTCTTCTTCGACCGCGATGCGGACGAGGCGAAGCCGGCTCCGGAAACCACCGACAGCTTCGACGGCGGTCTGCGGTACCGCAGCCGTTTCGTTCAGGCGCAGGTGTCGGGCTGGTTCACCAAGTTCAACAATCGCCTGGCGTCCGCCTACGATCCCGAACTGAACGCCACCGTGTACCGTAACCTGGGCCGGGTCGATAAGTGGGGCATCGATGGTTCGGTTTCCTACGAGCCGATCCGCGAGCTGACGCTTTACGCATTCGGTTCGTGGAACAAGAGCGAGATCAAGGAGAACATCCAGCTCGGAAGCGTTGGTGGAGTTACCGATTGCGACGACGTGACGGATGAGAATTCCAACGCCGCGATCCGCAGCTGCGCCTTCACCAAGGGCAATCGCGAAGCCGGTTCGCCGAAGTACACCTTCGGTTTCTCGGGCGTCGGTCGCATCGGTGACCTGATCGAACTCGGCGCGACCGCTAAGCGCACCGGTCCCCGCTTCATCTTCGACAACAACCGCCCGGTGTTCGAATCGAACGACACTCCGGGTGCCGGTGAGACCCAGGTCTATGGTGCCACCGCCCCGGCCTACTGGCTGGTCAACCTCGACGCCCGCCTGAAGCTGAAGATGATCAAGGGCCTGGAGGACAGCTACTTCCAGCTGAACGTCTATAACCTGTTCGACAAGTTCTATGTCGGCGGCTTCGGCGGTGGTCTGGCCCAGTCGTTCAACACCGCGGGCACGCTCTACGGCAACGCCCCCAACGTGCAGATTGGTGCGCCGCGCACCGTCTCGGGAACGCTCAGCATCTCGTTCTAAGCGAGTTCGCCTGAAAGAAAGGGCGTCGCTTATCCAAGCGGCGCCCTTTTCTTATGCGCAATGCTGTGGCAATCGGCGCGGCGCTCAACCCGAGCGGGTATGATGTAATGGTAGCCTGTCAGCTTCCCAAGCTGAACGCGCGGGTTCGATTCCCGCTACCCGCTCCAGTTCTGCGTTTCCCACGCAACCTCCATCCATTCCGCCGGTTTTCTCCTGCAACCTGACAGGAGAGACGCGATGGAAGACGCCCGCATCTGGGAGATGGAAGAGAAGCTGTGGCACGGCGGTGCCGAAGTCTATGAGCAACTGGTCGATGACGAGGTCGTCATGGCGCTTCCGGCTGAACCGTTCATCTTCTCCCGGGATGCTGCGATCGAGGCGGTGAAGGACACTCCGCGGTGGGAGGCGGTGCGCTTTTCCGACCAAAAGGTGTCGCGCCCGGAAGAGGGCCTGATCGTGATTGGTTATCAGGTGGAGGCGAGCCGTGGCGATGAGACCTATCGCTGCTATGCCAGTTCAACGCTGCGGCGACGCGGACATGACGACTGGACAGTTGTGCAGCACAGCCAGGTCGTCCCCGCCAAGGTTGGGGTCGAGGCCTGAAGAATTACCCGGTCACACCGGACGGACGATATTTCGTGGCGCGCGGGCGGCTGTGGCGGTGCAGCAATCCCGGCCTCGATCCGAAACGGCGGGCCGAACTGGTGCGCGCGCTGATGCAGGCCCGCCGGACCCGCGACCGGCCCGGGGTGGATGCGGCCAAGCGGGCGCTGGGCGAGCGGGGTGACCCGTGGTGGAGCGACGGCGCGCCGGACTGGAACCGACACATGGCGCGCAACACACCCTACGCCGACTGGTTTGCCTCGCTAGATACCTCCGGGAACGACGCTGAATCCGGCGCTTTCCATGCTGGCGATCAAAAGGTCGGCGACTGATTGGGCCCGGTCCCTGTCTTCGGACCGGATGACGAAGTTGGCGCCGACCTTGCCCTCGCGGAAGAAGGGATAGCTGCCGATGCTGACGCCTTCGTTCGTGCGCTCCGTTTCGCGGAGGAGTTCGGCGACTTCGCTTTCGGGCACCATTCCCCCGATCTGCACGCTGACGAGGGGCCGACCGCCTTCGAGCGTACCGGTCAGCGCATCCAGCATGCCGGCGGTGATGTGCGGCACCCCGGCGAGCAGAAACAGATTGCCGAGCCTGATGCCTGGCGCGCCCGACATGCGGTTGGGGATCAACTGCGCTCCTTCAGGAACCCGGGCCATGCGGAGACGGCCTTCGTTAAGGCCGCCGCGGGTCTCGTAATAACGTTCCAGGATGGCGCGGGCTTCGGGATGGATGACGACCGGTACGCCTAGCGCGGCAGCGATCGCGTCGACGGTGATGTCGTCGTGGGTCGGGCCGATGCCACCGGTGGTGAAGAGATAATCGTGCTGTGAGCGGAGGGCGTTCACGGCCTCGACGATCCGGTCCTGCACGTCGGGAACGACGCGGACCTCGCCAAGCCTGATGCCTTGCACGTTCAGCCAGCTGGCGATCTGGGCGACATTCTTGTCCTGCGTGCGGCCGGACAGGATCTCGTCGCCGATGATGACGAGGGCGGCGGTCCAGGTGCGGTGTTCGGTCATGGGAAGCGGGGCTAACCTTTTCAGCGAGTGCGGCCTATATGGGCGGAATGACGCAATACGTAACCGTTGCCGCCGACGACTGCTCCGAAGCGCGGAGCGGCGTGATCAAGCTGCACGGCCCCGATGGGTTTGAAGGGATGCGCCGGGCCGGCAGGCTGGCGGCCGAGATCCTGGACATGCTGGTGCCCCATGTGGTGCCGGGCGTGACGACAGCCGAGATCGATCGGCTGGTATATGAGCACATGGCGAGCGCAGGCGCGGTGCCGGCGACGCTGGGCTATCGCGGCTATACCCACAGCTGCTGCACCTCGATCAACCATGTGGTGTGCCACGGCATTCCGGCGGACAAGCCGCTGAAGGACGGTGATATCATCAACATCGACGTGACCCCGATCCTTGACGGCTGGCACGGCGACAGCAGCCGGATGTACCTGGTCGGCGACGTCGGCGTGAAGGCCAGGCGACTGGTCGACATCACCTATGAATGCCTGATGCTGGGGCTGGAGCAGGCGAAGCCGGGCAACCGGTTGGGCGATATCTCCAACGCCATTCAGCGGCATGCCGAGAAACACCGCTATTCCGTCGTCCGAGACTTTTGCGGGCACGGCCTTGGACGCCTGTTTCACGACAGCCCGGAGGTGGTCCATGCCGGACGGCCGGGCACCGGTCCGGAGCTGAAGCCCGGCATGTTCTTCACTGTCGAGCCGATGATCAACATCGGCCGACCCGACTGCAAGATGCTGGACGACGGGTGGACCGCGGTCACTCGCGACCGGCAGTTGTCCGCGCAGTTCGAGCATTCCATCGGCATCACCGAAGATGGCCATGAGGTCTTCACGGCCAGTCCCAAGGGGCTGGATCGCCCGCCCTACTAGGCCCAGCCCTTCACCAGCGCCTCTGCCGCTTCGACGTCCTCGGGGAAGTCGACCTCGCCCCATTGCTGGCCGGCGATGTCGAGGGTCCAGACGTCCTCGTCCTGGGCGAGGTGATGAATGACACGGAGGTACCAGATCTGAGTGCCTTCCGGTGAGCGCATCGCGTCCTCGATAGCGGAGCGGAAGCGTTCGGCACCGCCGGCCCGGAAGGCGAGCAGGCCGATGGATTCCGCATTGACGCCCGTGTCCAGCCGCTTGCCGATGGCGCGGAGCCGGCCGCGTTCTTCCACCACTTTCATGTCGTCGGCGTCATAGTCGTCCTTGCGGTCGATGGTGACGCAGATGCCGGGCCGATCGTTGGCAACGACGCGGGCCATCAGCGCGGACGAGACCATGGTGTCGCCGTTCCAGACGAGGGTGTCGCCGGACAATTCCTCGCGAGCCATGTAGAGCGAGCCGGTGTTGTCGGCGACCTTGTAGAAGGGATTGAAGACGGTGCGCACCGCCGGTCCCTCCCCCGCCGCCCGGCGCCGCTCGAGCGCGCGTTCGATCTGGTCGTCGCGAAAGCCGGTGACGACCACGGCCTGTTCGACGCCGCTGGCGGCAAGCGTATCGAGCTGACGATCGAGCAGCGTCCGGCCGCCGAACTCGATCAGGCATTTGGGCCGGTCGTCGGTGAGGTGGCCGAGCCGCGAGCCCTGGCCCGCCGAAAGAATGATCGCCTTGTTCATGGGCGCGTCGGCTGCCCGGAAAATGAGGCAATTGCGCGACAGGGGCGCCGGCGTCGACGATGCAATATGGACAACATGGACACTACGTCCCCATGTTTTCCCACTCCCCTGCCTCGCTTTCGACCCCTTCCCTTTCCAGCAGCCTGCGAAAGGCTTCGCAGGCATCGCGTTGCATCTCTTCCCACCTTTGCAGCGGAGTGGCTCGCCGGTTTTGCCGCTGGGCCTGCTTGGTTCGGTTGCGCCCCCTTCCGGGCGTCAGGCTGCCTCGACAGCGCCGAGGCCGCTGGCAAGGCCCGTCTTTTGCGGCGAGAGGTTGAACCCAAGCCGACCAGTCGAGACTGGTAATGCCAGACCCTCCCTCCGCCGCACCCACCATGGCCGGACGACGTGGCCGAGCCTGGCCGATTTTGCGATCAGCCAGATCCCGGCAGCAGTCACCAGCACCGTTGCGATGACCGAAGCCTCAAGCCCGAAGGCGCCGCCCGAGATCAGCGGATTTCCTGCCGGGTGCGATTGCAGCATCCCGTCGACGGCGATGCCCGATACTGGAACGTCCCAGACATAGCCCTGCGTGACGTTCCAGCCCCCGTGGAGGCCGATCGCGAACCACAGATTGCGCGTCAGCATGTACGCACCGCCCAGCAACAACCCGGCCTGGGCGGCGATGGAGAGACTGGTGAACAGCGTGGCGCCGGGATTGCGATGATGAATCAGGCCGAACAATATTGCCGAGAGGAGCAGCGCGATCCAACTGCCCGCGAATTCCTCGAGGAAGCGAAAGGTCACGCCGCGGAAAAGGATTTCTTCAAAGAAGGCGGCCTTCAAACCTGCCCCAAGCAGCAGCCACGGCAGCGAAGTGTTCCCGCCCCAGTCGCTCACGCGATAACCGCCCAACAGCGCGGCGATTCCGACGATGATGCTCACCAGAATTGCTGCGAACAGGATCCCGGTAAAGAAATCGCGGCTGCGGCTGTCAAAGGGAAGGTCGTCGCGCTTTTCCGCGCCAAGACGCCGGATCACCAGCTTCAACACGATGATGGAACCGACTGCCACCATGATCGGCCGGAGGTAGGTCGCGAACCACTCCGGTATATCCTGGATCCGCTCAATCCCCGCAGCCTTGCCGTAACCGGCGGCAATCGCGGCCAGGAGGGCGAGCATCAGCCCGAAGGAGAGCAGGCCAAGAAACAGGGCGGAAAGTGGAAATGCGATCACGCGGCGCCAAATTGACGTCTTTTCCATCATGGTTTCGTCTGCCACCGGCCCCGCCTGGTCCATTTCACAATCCCCCTCGGCCGATTAGCACCTTGTATCCGACAGGAGCACAAGGGGGCCGAAAAACCGAGTGATTACCAATATTTGGCCCATGTCAATGCGACGGTTTGTCAAACCGCCAGGATATGCCTTTGTGAAAAGCGCCAGACACGTCGTGCAATGTCCATTTCGCCACCCTTGCGGACCTTGAAAATCGCGCACCCTATTGCGGACGTTCGCGCCGTGCCTGATCAACCCTTCCCGTAATATAGTCGGGTAAGAAGGCGGATATGGCGGTAAGCGTGGAAGTTGCCGAAAACGGGTTGGTCGCAGCGAACTTCACCCGTTCAGCCAACCATGCGGCGGTGGCGCCGATTTATCTCAAGAGGTTCGGCCGCCCACCGCTGCCCCCGACCGATCCCGCTTCGTCGATCAACGACCTGATCTTCGCGCGCATGATCGAGCCCGAATGGTCTGAGGCCGAGCGCATCATGGTCGACAAGATCAGCGCGAAGGCGGAGGCGGCCCGGCTGTGTCCTGGCCTGCGGACAGCCCCCACGCTGGCGACGATTGAGATGGAGGGTGTTCGATCGTCGGCCGAGCTTTACGACCTGTTGCATAAGTTCATCGGCACCGACGCGATCGCCAAGCCTTCGCACGCCAGCGGTGGCACCGTGTTCCTTCGAAATATCTCCAGCCCGGCCGAACTGGCCGAGCTTCATGCGCTGGCGACCGAAGATTACGCGCTGGTGATGCGCGAGATGCAATATGCCGGGTTGCAACGGCGGGTGATCGTCGAAGCGCTGATCCCGACCATCGACGGTCTTCCGCCCGACGATCTGAAGTTCCACTGCGTCCATGGCGAGCCGCTGTTGTGCCAGATCGATCACGCCCGGTTTGGCATGCCGTGGAGCCGGGTTCTTCGAATCCCGGACTTCGCGCCGATGGATCGGGGCGACGGGCTTGTCGTTCCCGTGGGAGTGAGGCTCCCCAGGCCTGACCGCCTCGCCGCGATGATTGCTGCTGTCCGGACGCTGGCCGCGCCATTCGAATATGTCCGCGTCGATCTTTATGACGGGATTGATGGCGTTTACTTCGGCGAACTGACCTTCACGCCTTCCGCCGCATTGGGTATCGCACCTTCCGATCAGGGGTGTCATCGCGAAACGGCGACGCACCGCGAATTCAGCCGCATCCTCATGGAGGCCATTCGGAAGGGCCGCTAGGTGGCTAGTGGCGGGCGGCGATCGTAACCGGCGAGGCAAACTTAGGCGTCGCGGCAATATCAGGGATGGGCCTAGTAAGCGCGTCGCTGCGCCGCGAGCATCATCCGCAGCAGCATTGCCACCGGCCGTGGCACCCCCACCTTCCCTTCCAACCACAAAGACACTGCCGAGCGGCTGACGCCGATGGCGGCGGCGAGGTCGCTTTGGGTTCGGTAGCCGAGCGCACGCATGTGGGTGCGGAGCTCCTCGGGGCTCATGGAGGCTAGGCGGGGGTCTGCTGGCATTGCTGGGTTCGTCATGCCGGATTCGATCCGGCAGCCGCCTTCTCCTTCGAGGGCCTACGCTAGAAGGCAGGCCGACCCCGGATCAAGTCTGTTGCGTCCGGGCGATGGATGTCAGATCGCGTCTGTGCCCCTGTCGCCGGTCCTGATCCGAATGGCGTCCTCGATCGGATGGACGAAGATCTTGCCGTCGCCGATGCGGCCGGTGCGGGCGGCGGTGGCGATGGCGTCGAGGACATTGTCGAGTTGGCCGTCCTCCACCACGACCTCGACCTTCACCTTGGGAATGAAGTCGATGACATATTCGGCCCCGCGATAAAGCTCGGTATGGCCCTTCTGGCGGCCGAAGCCTTTGACCTCCGTGACCGTCATGCCGGACACGCCGACTTCGTGCAGCGCGTCCTTCACGTCGTCGAGCTTGAACGGCTTGATGATGGCTTCGACCTTTTTCATGCGGCCGTGGTAGCGCCCGCTTTCGCCCACGTGAAGTTTTCACGGCGGACTCGACCGGGCGGCGCAGGGCTGGAATCGCTGCAGCAGCATCTCCGCTCCGCACCAAAGGGATTCGTCCATGGCCAACAAAGCAACCGCCTCGTCCATCATGAAGCGCCTAGAAGAAGAGGAGATCGAGTGGATCGACCTTCGTTTCACGGATCCCAAGGGCAAGTGGCAGCACCTGACCATGGCCGCGGGCGCGGTCGATGAGGACATGCTGGACGACGGCTTCATGTTCGATGGTTCGTCCATCGCCGGCTGGAAGGCGATCAATGAAAGCGACATGATCCTGAAGCCGGATTTGAGCGCCGCCTATGTCGATCCGTTCAGCGCGACGCCGATGATGATCCTGGTCTGCAACGTGGTCGAGCCGTCGACCGGCGAGCTTTATGCCCGCGATCCGCGCTCCACCGCGACGCGGGCGGAGGCCTATCTGAAAGCGAGCGGGATCGGGGACACGGTGTTCGTCGGGCCGGAAGCCGAATTCTTCATGTTCGACGACGTTCGGTTCGAGGACGGATACAACGTCAGCTACTTCAAGTTCGACGACATCGAGCTGCCGACCAACAGCGGCCGCGAATATGAGGGCGGCAACCAGGCGCACCGGCCGCGGGCCAAGGGCGGTTACTTCCCGGTGGCGCCGGTCGACAGTGCCGTCGATATCCGCGGCGAGATGGTTTCCACCATGCTAGAGATGGGCCTGCCGTGCGACAAGCATCACCATGAGGTGGCGGCGGCGCAGCATGAGCTTGGCCTGACCTATGGCACGCTGGTCGAGACGGCCGACCGGATGCAGGTGTACAAGTACGTCGTCCACATGGTCGCGCACGCCTATGGCAAAACGGCGACCTTCATGCCCAAACCGATCGCGCAGGATAACGGATCGGGCATGCACACCCACTTCTCGATCTGGAACGGCGGCAAGCCGCTGTTCGCCGGCAATGGGTATGCGGGCCTGAGCGATCTGGCGCTCTATTTCATCGGTGGCGTAATCAAGCATGCGCGGGCGCTGAATGCGTTCACCAACCCGACGACCAACAGCTACAAGCGGCTGGTGCCCGGGTTCGAGGCACCGGTGCTGCTGGCCTATTCGTCCCGCAATCGGTCAGCGTCGTGCCGCATTCCCTATGGAACGGGCGAGAAGGCCAAGCGGGTCGAGTTCCGCTTTCCCGACGCCATGGCGAACCCCTACCTTGCCTATGCGGCGATCATGATGGCCGGCCTGGACGGCATCCAGAACCGCATCCACCCCGGCGATCCGATAAACAAGAACCTGTACGACCTGCCGCCGGCCGAGCTGGTCAACGTGCCGACGGTGTGCGGAAGCCTGCGCGAGGCGCTGGTGGCGCTGGCGGCGGACAAGGACTTCTTGCTGAAAGGCGACGTCTTCTCGTCCGATCAGATCGATGCGTACATCGAGCTGAAGTGGGAAGAAGTGATGCGCTGGGAAACGACACCGAGCCCGGTCGAATTCGACATGTATTATTCGATGTAAGCAGCTTTTTAACCCCGCGCGGCTACGGTGCAGCGACCTGGGCGCGCGGGGGTTTGTTTTGCCATGAATGATTTTCGTTCCAAGCTGCTGTCGGGCAAGTCGGCCAAAGATAGCGGACTGTTGTCGGCGAAGCGGCCACGTAACCGCAAGGAAGGCGTGGAAGACAGTCTGGCGCGGGTCAGCGTGGCGCGGACGGAAGCGCGGACGGTCAATCACCGCGACGCCGACCGGCACCGCCTGCTCGACCAGCCGATCACGGTGCGGCACGGAAGCGAGAGCTATCCGGTGCGGCTGATCAACCTGTCGGGCGGCGGAGCGATGATCGATGGCGATCTGCGCCCCGAACTTTGGGATCGCGTCGAGCTGGATTTGGGCAGCGGCGACACCTGCGGGCGGCTGGAATGCGCCGTTCGCTGGATCAAGGGTAGCCGGCTGGGGCTGGAGTTCGCGCACGAGACCCGGATCGACGCGGACGCCGACACGCGGCGCGAACTGCTGCGGCAGGTGCTGGCGCAGAATTTTCCGGATGCCGGAGTGGAAGTGGGCGAACCCGCCGCGCCCGAGTCGCCGGTGGCGGAAACGTCTGCATCCGACGCGGACATCGTGGACGCGCACAGCAGGCGGGGCGAAGCGCGGCATCCGCTGATCTGGAACGGCGTCGTGCACTACGATCATGAAACCACGTCCGTTCGATTGCGCAATATCTCTAGCACCGGCGCGCTGATCGAAGGCGGGCCGGCCTTTCCGGTCGGCGCGGAGATGCTGCTGGACCTGGACGAGGCGGGAACCTGCTTTGCACGGGTAAGTTGGGTCCACGGCGATCAGGCTGGGCTAGCGTTCCGTTCGCCGTTCGACCTCGCCAATCTGGCCCGGTCCAAGCCGCAGCTGGCCCCCAACCGCTGGGCCAAGCCCGAGTATTTGCGCGACGGGAACAGCGAGTCCTCGCCCTGGGCGTCGGAGTGGAGTCGCCTGTCCTTGCCCGAACTGAAGAAGACACTGGGGCGCTGAGCCCCGGCGCTCCTGTTCGTCAGGCCCGTGCGGCCCGCGCCCGGGCCGCCTGGCCGGAAGCGTACAGGTAATAAACCGCCAGGCCGATCAGGTTCCAGATCAGGAAATAGGTCTGCGTCTTCACCGGCAGGCTGATGAACAGGTAGAGACAGCCCAGGATACCGGCCGGACCGACGATCCAGGCTAGCGGTGTACGGAACAGACGCTGCGCATCGGGCCGTTGCCGGCGCATCACCAGCATGGCTGCGCACACCGCGATAAACGCCGCAAGCGTACCCGCATTGGCGAGGGCCGCGATCTCGTCGAGCGGAAAAATGCCGGCGATGACCGCCACCACCAAGGCGGTAAAAATGGTGATGCGGGTCGGGCTTCCCCGCTTCGACACGGTGGCGAGCGACGGGGGCAGCATTCCGTCGCGGGCCATGGTGAAGAAGATGCGGCTCTGGCCGTAGAAGAATGCCAGGATCACGGTCGGCAGCGCGACCACGGCCGAGACGGCGAGGAACCAGGCCGCCCACGGCTGGCCAATCTCCCGCAGGATCAGGGCCAGCGGCTCCGGGCTGTCGGCGAAGCGCGTGAAGGCCAACGCGCCGACGGCCGTGGCCGCGACGGCCATGTAGATGGCGACGCAAATCAGCATGGAGCCGACGATGCCGATCGCCAGGTCGCGGCCCGGGTTCTTGGCTTCCTCCGCCGCCGTCGCGATGGCGTCGAAGCCATAGAAGGCGAAGAAGATGATGGCGGCGGCGGCCATCACCCCCACCTCGCTGCCCGACGGGCCGGAGCGCGGGAAGCCATAGGGCATGAACGGCTCAAAATTGGCGGCGTTGAAATAGGGCAGCGCGACGATGATGAACACGGCAAGGGCCACCATCTTCACCAGCACCAGAAGGGCGTTGAAATTGGCGCTTTCCCGAGTCCCGGCGATGAGCAGACCAGCGACAACCGTGATGATGAAGATGGCCGGCAGGTTGATCAGTCCGCCGGCGTGTGGGCCGTTGGCGAAATCGTGAGCGATTCCGATCAAGGGGGACAGATACCCCGACCAGCCGACTGCGACCGCACTGACGACCAAGCTGTATTCCAGGATGAGGGACCAGCCGATGATCCAGGCGATCAGCTCGCCGAACACGACATAGCTGTAGGTGTAGGCCGAGCCCGACGCCGGGATCATGGTCGCGACCTCGGCATAGGCGAGTGCGGCGCAGGCACAGATGACACCGGCAATCGCGAACGACAGGATCACCGCCGGACCCGCCTTGCCCGCGCCGACGCCGATCAGCGTCAGGATACCCGTACCGACGATGGCGCCGACACCAAGGGCAACGAGGTGCGGCCAGGAAAGCGACTGAGTCAGCCGGTGATGTTCCGGCATCTCCTCACGCGAGACGATCGCCTTCTTGACGTTCCAATTCTTCATGCTTGCCCCTTTTGCCGCCAACCTAAAGCCGGAGCGGGCAAGGTCAACGGCCTAGCCCAGGGTGCGCGACAGCCAATGGATCGGACCGGTAGACAGGACCGCCAGGCCGACGATGTGCCACCAGCGGGTCCGGAAAACCGCGAGTGACATCATGATGAGCAGAACGATGACGTCGCCAACTGCGTTGTCGACCACCATTTGCCAGCCGCCGCCCTCTGTCAGATTAGAGATTGCGTTGCCGGCAATTAGCGCCGCCAAAGCTGCCGAATAGAGGATCCAGATGGTGCGCTGATGCTCAAGATAGAACGCGCGCAAATCCACCCCTTCGGGACCGGCATCGTCCGGCAAGGCAGCCGCGGACAGCAGGAACAGGATGATCAGAACGGTAAGGGTCGGCAGGAAAGCCCTGATGGTCAACGACGTCTGCTCTTCACCGGCCAGCCCCCACCAGACTTGAACGAGGGTCAGCAGGACCGACAGGGCGACCCACAGGGGAAGAAAATCCCATTGCACGCGCTGGCGGGCGCGCAACAGACGATGAAAGCTGGTCAACAGGTCGGTCACCGCCACGCCGACGATGATCGATGCGAAAACAAGCGCGCCTTCGTTCACGTCAATAATCCCTGCTCACTCGCACATTGGCGCTGGTTCGGCCGATGGTCGAGATGCTGGACAGAAGCGAAAGCCAGCGGGTCATCTGATACTCGACGCGCGTGGCGCTGTAGCCCTGGCCATCGGTAATCACTTCGACGAACAGCTTGCGGCTGAGATATTTGCCGGCGCTGATCGACGTTCGCTGGCCCGTCGCGACGTCCGCGGGGAGGATTCGAAGACGATCGAGGCCAACCGTGCGGCGGATGGCGTTGATCGGGTCGAGCCCCCCATCCCCGTCCTGCAAGCCGGCAATTGCCGAGGCGAGCTGCAGCGCCTCGGGTGCTGAAAGGTTCGCGAGCGAAGTCCCGAACAAAAGCCTGGACAGCAGTTCGTCCTGCGGCAGCTGCGGAACGGAGGCGAAGGCGATCTGCGGCTTGAGGCCGGTGCCCGTGACCCGGACGCTGGCTTCCAGTCCCTGCACCTCCGCCTCGGCTGCAATGTCGAGCAGCGGGTCGGGGGGTGTTTCCCCGCGAAACCGAATGGCGCCCCGGCTCAACCGGAAATTCCGGCCGGCGAATTCATAGTCGCCGCGGACGAGGCCGGCGGTTCCGGTCAGACGCGGCGCATCGGCGGTGCCACCGACCCGGATATCGGTGGTCCAGCGGCTATCGATGCCCAGTCCGCGAACCTGAAGGTCGCCGCCTTCCATGCCAAGGTCCAAACGCCAGGGCGAAAGATCGGCCGTTTCAATCGCTTCCTCGGTATCCCGGCCCACCTCGCGCACGCGCAGGCGCGGAACATCGGCAGCCGCGCTGGCCCGGCCCAGGGTGAAACGGCCACGCTCCAACCGAAGATTGCCGCTGATCGTCCCGCCAGAGCCGCTCGAGCGGATGGTGAAGGGTCCGGACAAATCGGCGGCGATGTCGTCGCGGGCGAGCAGTCTGGCGGAGCGGGCCTGGAAAGCGAGGTCCAGCGCCGGGCGGCCGCCAGAAAAATCGATGGCGCCGCTGCCGCTGAGCGAGCCGCCGCCGGGCGTGTTCCCCCTCAGCTGTTGCAGGACCAGACGCGATCCGTTGAATTGACCGCTGGTCGCAACGTTGGTTATGACCATGCCGGTCACCGCGCTTTCCAGCCGCGCACCAGTAGTCCTGAGCGAGCCGCGGATCTGCGGATCGACCAGTCGTCCGCGGATGTCGGCCCCGATCGCGACCGGCCCGGACAGGTCGAGCACTTCGGTGCCGGACAAGCGCCACAGGGTATCGGCGGGTCCAAGGTAGCGCACCTGCGCGAAGAGCGGCGCATTCCGAAGCGCCTGGATCACACCACCGCCGGCCAGCGGAGCGAAGCGGACCTGGGCGCGACCGACGGTCTGGCCACCGCTTGCGGCGACGGCGCGGACGGCAGCATTGCCCCCGCTCAAAACCGCGGCCAGCCCCACGTCGATTGGTCGCGAGGCGAGCACCAGGCCGGCGCGACTGAGACCGCGAACGCGCAAATCGGCGCGGCCGCTGGGGCGACCGCCGTTCCAGGCATAGTCGAGGCGTCCGCTCGCCAGGCCGCTGAGGTCGAGGCCGGGATTGAAGATGTCGAGCACCGACAGCGGCATCGCCTGAAGCTGGGCGCTGAGCTGCGGGTTGCCGCCGGTCCGGCCACCCACCCTGGCCGCCCCCCCAGCGAAACTGATGCTGGTGGGCGCAATTCGCCAGCCGTCGCCCTCACTCGTGAGCACGGCGGGCGTGACGAGTTGAAGCGGGCGACCTTCGACGGAGCCGTTGCCGCGCAGGGTGATGCGGTCGGGCTGGACGTCGGCCAGCGTCGTGAATGCGAATTCGCTGCCGCGGCGCCCGGCCAGCGCGGCTCGGACCTGACCGGCTCCATTGATGAGCCGCCCGCTGGCGGTCAGCCGGGCAAGACTGATCCCCGCGCTTTGTACGCCGCGCGCGTCCAGCGTGCCCTCCAGACTGGTGGCACCATCGCGAAGAATGATGACCCCGTTCAATGCGCCGCTGCGGACTGCCAGGGCCGGCGGGCCTTCGAGCTGTAAACTATTGGCGGTCAGCCGCGCGTCGATGCGCTGGGCGCCGCCGACCGGCGCGAAGCCGAGCGTTCCCGTCAGTGCGCCGCCAGCGAGGGCAAGCTGTCCCGTGAACCCGCCCGGATCGGCGCGCAGGCTGCCGCTCCCACGAATTCCGGACACGTCGAGGGCAGCGATCTGGATGGTGGCCGGGGCACCCTGCGGCAGCAGTAGCTGGCCATTGCCGGTGAAAGGACCGAGGCGTGAACCGCCGGCGGCACGAAAGGCGAAGCCCGCAGGGTTCGGGAGCAGCGACAGGCGAACGCTCTTGAGGCCAAGCGACTCGTTGGGCGACGCGAGCAAGAGCTCGATACGCGGCCGGTTGATCGGTCCGTCCAGGATCATCAGCACGGGGCCATACTGCGCCTGCCGGCCCGTCGCCTCGATGTGGAAGGTGCCATCGCGATTCCGATAGCCTTGTCCGCCAAGGCGCAGCCGGGGTGAATAAAGCTGGAGATTGCTGAACCGAAGAATGCCGTCGGACCCGCGCTCGAGATTGGTTTCGAGCCGTGGAAGGCCGCCGGTGAGTTCGCGGAAGAAGCCGTTGTCGAGGCGGCGAACCCACGCCTTGCCGGTGCCCACCACCCTGCTGCCACGACCGTTCGGTCCGGGCACGACCCGCAGCTCGCTGGACACGTCGACGATACCGAGCCCACGGATGAAGTAACGGGTCAGGCCGCCGGACAGCAGGATGTCGAAGCGGCCAGTGGCGAGGTCGATCAACAGGGAGACGTTGGCGCTGAGCTTATCGCTTGTCAGGCGCAGGCGTTCGCCCGTCAGTCTTTGGGGCGTCAGCGACAGCATGCCTTCAAGGCGGGCGTTGGCGAGGATCGCGCCGGCCTCGTTGCCAACGCCGGTGATACGGCCTGCCGTAAGCCGCAGGGGCACGCGCATCGGCCACCGGGACAAGCGCCCCCTGCCCTCGGCGCGCACATCGGTGAAGCCCACGTCGTCGAACTGAACCGCGGGCGAGGTCAGCCGATAGGCGTAGCGGGCGGTGTCGAAGGGACCATCGAGAGTCCAGACCAGCCGAACCTTGCGGCCCCGCATGTTAGGGAACAGGGCGGTTGGACGAAGCAGGTCGACACCCAGCGAAACCTCGTCATAGCGGCCCCCGGCAAGATCGACCGCTCCGGTCGCGACCGCGCGCAAGGCGGCCGATCTTGCGATCAGGCGCCCGTCGAGCACGCGATCATTCAACGTGCCTTCTCCGGCGAGGTCGATGCGCGGGCTGGTCAGGCGCTGGAGCCTGCCGGTGAGCAACGGCGCCGCGGTCAACTGGCCGCCGAGGCGGTAGCGGCCCTGCTCGGCGGTGAGACGCAAGCGGGCGGCCGGACGGGCGGCAATGTCGATTTCCGCTCCGCCGCGCCACGCGCTCCAGCTGCCCTGCCCGCCGATTCGGACGCCGAGTGGCCGGCGGAGACCGAGTATGGCGGGAATGAGGCCATTGGCCGGCGCGGCAAGGTTCACCTCAAGGTCGAACCGGTCGCGATCGGGCTCGGCATCGATCAGCGCTCGAAGGCGGTCGCCGTTGGCGTTCAGGCGGGCGGCAAGGTCGATCATCGCCCGACCGGAGCGGATGTCCGCCGCCCCCTCCACCCGGCCGTAGCGTGGTTGCCCGGTAACAGGGGCAAGCAGTTCCAGGCGATCGATGCGAAGGCGACCGATGTGAATGTCGAACTTGGGCAGGATCGGCCCGCGACGGCCAGCGCGGCGAAGGTCAGGCAGGCGGGAAAGCGTCACCCGGCGGCTTTCGAGCCGGTCGAGGTGAAGACTGTTGTAGAGCCACGCCCCGGGGGCCCAGTCGACCAGTATCTCCGGGCTGGTCAGGAACACGCCGCGCGTATCGGACACGGCCACCGAGCGGAGGCGAGCCTTGCCAAAGATCGAGCCGTCGATCCGGCCGATGCGGATGCGGAGGCCGGACGCGGTTTCAACCTGTGCGATGCGATCGACGATCCACCGATGGCCGGGCGCGCTGTCCAGAAACGCGAGCCCGAGACCGAGCAGCAAGGCCAGGCCGAGCAGCAACGTCGTGCCCTCGATTGCAAATCGTCGGAGCAAGCGCTTGCTGGAACGCATGCCGGCCGGCGGCGGCTCGTGGGGCGCGGCGCCGGCCGGAAGTGCCGCTTCGACCATCGTCAGAAGGCTTGGCCGAGGCTTACGGCGACGGCGATCCGTCCGTCGCCCGGACGTCGGTTCAGCGGAGCGCCGATGTCGAGCCGGATCGGGCCGAAACTGCTGTAGTAGCGAAGACCCACGCCAACCCCGACCTGCCAATCGTCGAGTTTGGGCAGCGCGCTGGTCGCCAGCGTGCCGGCGTCGATAAAGGGCACCACGCCGAAATTGCCGAACCGGACGCGCGTCTCGAGGCTGAACTCGGCGAGGCTACGGCCGCCGATGGGATCGCCGGCAGCGTCACGTGGGCCAAGCCGCTGATAGCCGTAGCCGCGCACGGAGCCGCCGCCACCGGCGTAGAAGCGGCGGGAGGGTGCGATGCGGTCGCGGTCGGCGCCGATAATGGTGCCGAGACGAGCGCGAGCGGCGACCACGGTCCGCGCAGTCAGGGGACGATAGGCGCTGGCGTCGACTTGCAGACGGGCATAACCGAAGGCGCTGCCCTGCAAGCTCAGTTCCGGGCTGATGCGGCCGCCGAGCCGAAAACCATGAGAAGGGTCGAGCAGATCGTTGCTGCCATCATAGGTGAGCGTGGCGGGCACGGCGGCGATGAAGAAGGTGCGGCGGCGCTCAAGATCCGTCACCGTGTCGACGTCGCGCTCGTCCGAGGCGAGCAGCTCTCCCCCCACGCTCCAGGTCCACGGCTTCTGCCACAGGAAATTGCTCTGCCGCTCAACGGTGCCGACCAGCTGCAGGGTTCGCGCCTCGAACGCGTCGCGGTCGACGTGGGAGGCGTTGGCGGAGAACGACAGGACCCGGTCGCGGGCCCGCCAATTGTTGAAGCGAACCGTGACTCCGGCGAGCTGCTCCTGCGTGCCGATTACGCCGCGGACCGTCAGCGCCCCTTCCGGCGGGAAGAAGTTGCGGTGTTGCCAGCTTGCTTCGGCGCGGAAGCCCTCGCCCGTGCCATAGCCGATCTCCCCGGCAATGGTGCGGGGCGGCGCCGGTTCCAACCGCACGTCCAGATCGACCGTGCGCCCGTCCAGTCCGGGGACCACGCGCACCTCGGCAAGGGATACGAGACCGGTCGCAACCAGCGCTCGGCGAAGGTCGTCGATCCGGCTTTGACGATAACGCTCGTTCGGATCGAAGCGGGCGATGGTGGCGACGTGGGCCGCGTCGAACGGGGCACCGGCGTTGACCCGGATTCGGCCGAACCGCTGGTAAGCGCCCGGATCGACCGGCAGGACGAGTTTGGCGGTGCGGGTGGCATGGTCGATCACGATGTCCTGTTCACCGACCCGCGCGAGGGCGAAGCCGCGCTGACCGAGGGCGACCTGGAGCGCCACTCCCGCGGCGGTGACCTTGGTTGCGTCCACCGCGTCGCCGGCCTTGACCGCGAACGCTTCACGAAGCGCTGCCAGATCCTCCGCGCCGGCGGCCTCGAGGCCGGGCAGTTCGATGGAGGTGAAGCGGTACAGCGGGCCCGGTCGAGCAGCGAGCGTGATCCGGATCAGCCCGCCGTCCGGCTGAACGGAGGGGCGCACCTGCGCGTCATAATAACCGGCGGCGCGCAGTAATTCGGACAGCAGCTCGGCATCGGCCCGGGCCCGGCGGTCCAGAGTGGCAGCGTTGGCGCTCTGATTGCCGTCGGCCTCGAGCGCGGACTGGGTACGGAAGCGGTCCAGCAGTTCAGCCAGGTCCGCGTCGAGGCCGGTGACGGTCAGTGCGTAGCGCCGATCCGCAGCGAGGTCATCCAGCGTATCATTCTGCGGCGCAGCAATGTCCGAGGCGGCGTCGGGAAGCGACGACAACGGGTCGGCTTCGGGTGCATCGAGGTCAGGCCACTCGACCCCGAGATCGGGCATCGGATCGAGCGGTGCCGACGGATCGATCTCCGCCCCCGAAGGCGCCGGCGCAGATTGCTGGGCAAGGGCAGACCGTCCGCCGCCCAGGCCAACACCGGCAAGCAGCGCGCCGGCCAGCAGCCATCTCCCCTTCCCGCTCATGAGCGCCAGCCTTAGCCCGCACCTTCGCGGGAGCAAGGAACTTAGTGCACGGTTCCTTGAATATCGGGCGAGCTTAGCGCCGCAATCACGCGTTCGATCTGACGCCAATGGCAGTAGCGCAACAGATTGTCGCAATCCCGGCTGAGCTCCGCCCGGGCCGCCGCTTCGTAACCGGCGTCGTCGCCGAACCGCTCCATCAGGTCGGCGGCATCATGCAGGGCGGGACGGCTGGCGATGAACGGCACTTCCATGACCCAAGCCTTAGGGCGAGCGGGTTACGGGACCGGGCAACGAATATCCTTAAGCCGATCTTCACCAAGGTCACTGGAAGCGCGGCGCGGGCTCTGGCAAGGCTGAGGGCATGACCAATCGCGCTCCCCAGGCCGGCGGCTTCCTGCTGGTCGTTTGCATCTTCATCGGCGGATGGATCGGCCTTCAGAACGGCGCGGTCGGGCGCGGGCTGATCTTCGGCACCGGGGCCGGCATTGTCGCGGCCTTGGCGATGTGGCTGTTCGACCGGATGCGGCGCGGACGCTAGGATCGGCGGCTACGCGACCCGGCGTCCGGTCCAGATGACCCGGCCGATAATCTCCAGCTCGCCGGGATCGCAATCGGGCCAATCCGCATAGGACGGGTTGTCCGACTGCACGGTCACGCGATGAGTGACAGGGTGCAGGGTCAACCGCTTCACCACCAGCATGTCCTCGATCCGCATGACGTAGACGCCGTCACGAAGCCGCTCCGCACCGTCCGAACGATCGATCAACAGCTCGTCACTGTCGGTCAGGGTCGGCGCCATCGAATCGCCGCTGACGTTGATGAGGGACAGCTGGTCGGCCGGCGCGCCCGTCAGTCGCCTCAGCCAGGCCTGATCGAAGGCCATGTGAGCACGCGGCCGCTCGTCGTCGGCCAACGCTCCCGCTCCCGCGGCCGCCCGTACGGGAAGTAATGGCACCGCGACCATGCCGTCGGTGTCCGACGCCGGTCGAGCGGGTCCGCCGAGGATCGATTCCGACACGCCAAAGAAGTCGGCGATCATTCGCCGCTCCGCCTCGGGCAGTCGGCGCGGCGTGCCACGGCGCACAAATTGTTGAATATAGGCCGGATTTCGTCCAACGAGCCGTGACAGCCCGGCGAAGTCCACGTCCCGCTCGGCACATAGCCGCTGCAATGTCTCGCGCGCATCAATCAACATGAAAAAACCTTTTAGGCATAGGAAAGTGCCTAGACAAGTAGGAAATCGATTGAGAAATCCGACAGGCCGAGTCGCAGGTCGGGGATTTCGAAAGTGTATTTACTTCATGACGTTGAGCGGTTTCTCAATAACAAAAATGTCAGCGCGGCGCGTTTTGGCCGCGAGGTGATGGGTGACCCCCGATTTGTCTTCGATCTCCGGCGTGGACGCGAGCCGCGGCGGAAGACCGTGCAGCGCGTAAAGGCTTATCTGGAGAAGGTAAAATGATCCGCCCACAAATGAGCAAGGCTGCATCGGCGCTCCATCGTCAACTGCTCGGCCGCGTTGATGGAGAGGGAAACAGGATTTTTCTTAGTGAGTGGATTAGTACGGACTGGCAGTCGCTGACCTTTTCTGGGGAACGCCACCGCGCGGGCTTCGTGATCAAGGGACCGGATGCCCTCGCGCTGGCCGAACGATGGACGGCCGGGATCGGCGAGCATGAGTTCGATATTCCGCGCGGATTCGTGGCGGACATCGGGCTCGCCGCGCCGCTCGCATCGCGCCAGGACGGCGCGGTCCTGGTGGAACTGGAGGCCTTGACGCTAGCGGACTAGCGCAGTGAACGTTTGAGCTCTCCCAACGCACTACGCAGTGCCGCCGAAGCATCGGCGCCGAGCAGCACCACGTCGCCGGTATCCGGCGTGGCGTTGCCGGCAGCCCGCGCCTCAAGATGACGATCAATGCGCTGCTGCAACTCGCCCGGGGTCGGCAGCGAGGCTTCGGGAAAAAGCTCGACCACCTTGTCGTCATGGCGCACGGGCGCGACCGCAGAATCCCAGCCCAGCGGGCTGAACGCCGGAAGAGGGAACCGACGCCCTGCCCGTCCGACCCCACGAAGGATCGCGAAACCCAGGCCCAGCGCCGTTGCCGACGCGCAAACGGCGGCAAACCAGCCGCTTACCGACGCTCCACTCCACCCCGCGGCTGCCGCCAGCAGCCCGGCCACGGCGAGGTCGATGATCAATTCAGCGGCGCTCGTCTCGTCATCCATCGCGCCAGGCTAGCCGGGAAAGCTTATCGGTTCGTTGCTTCCAGCAGCGCCAGTGCGAAGCGCGCGGAATCGTCGGGGCCGACGGCGGTGACAATCACGCCGTCGGTGACGACCGGTTCTTCGGACAGGATCGCGCCGGCGTTGCGGAGGTCGGTTCGGATGGAGGGCCAGCTGGTCGCGCGCCGGCCCCGCAGCAGATCGGCTTCGACCAGCAGCCACGGCCCATGGCAGATGGCGCCGACGGGCTTTTCGGCACCGGCGAAGGCCCGAACCAGCGCGACCGCCTCCGGCCGAGTGCGGAGATGATCCGGGTTGATCAGGCCACCCGGCAGCAACAGCGCATCCCAGTCGTCGGCGCGGGCGTCGCCAATCGTGAGGTCGGGCGTGATCGACCGGCCGGGTTCGTCACGGACCGTCGCACGGATCGGATCCAGCGAGGGCGCCGCGACCGCCACTTCGCAGCCTTTCGAGCGAAGCAGGCCCAAAGGAACGAACAGCTCGTCCTCTTCAAACCCGCTGCTGGCCATGATGAGGATTCGTTTCGCCACGGGAACTCTCTTTGTTGACGGCCGCTTATGCGCCCATGGTCCAGCTTCGCCACTGCTCCGACGATCAGCCGGGGATTACTCGTCAACAGGTCAAGGGCAAGTGGGCCTACTTCGATCCGGACGGCAAGCGCATCACCGATCGGGACGAAATCGACCGACTGAACAAGATCGCACTGCCACCCGCTTATACCGAGGCGTGGTTCTGCCCCTATCCCAACGGCCACATCCAGGCGACCGGACGGGACGCCAAGGGGCGCAAGCAATATCGTTATCATGAAGATTTCCGGGCGCGGGCGGACAAGAAGAAATATCTCGGCGCGGTCGAGTTCGGCTCGTCGCTGCCCAAGCTGCGACGCAGGGTCGATGCCGATCTGAAAAAGCGCAAGCTGTCGCGCGACGCGGTGCTGGCCGCGGTGGTGCGTCTGATCGACACCAATTTCATCCGCGTCGGCAACGAACAATACGCAAAGTCGAACAAGAGCTTCGGCGCGACCACGCTGCGGACTCGGCACGTCAAGAAGCAAGGCAGCAAGCTGGTGATGCGCTTCGCCGGCAAGCATGGGATCATTCATGAGGTGCCGGTCAGCGACAGCAACCTCAAGCGGATCGTGGGCAGGTGCCAGGAATTGCCTGGTCAGAACCTGTTCCAATATGTCGACGAGGACGGCACGGCCTGCCCGATCACTTCCGCGGACGTGAACGATTACATCCGCAACGCGACCGGTGGAGACTTTACCGCCAAGAACTTCCGCACCTGGGGCGCAAGCGTCATCGCATTCGAGAAAATGCTCGAAGCGCAGGAGGCGGAACGGCGCAAGATCAGCCTGAAGACCGTGCTGGAACCGGTCGCCGAAGCGCTTGGGAACACGCCGGCGATCAGTCGCAAGAGCTATGTCCATCCAAAGCTGATCGAAGCAGCGCGCGACAATCCCAAGGAGCCGCTGGGCGATTTTCAGCGGCCCCGCGCACGCAAGTGGCTGTCCAGCGAAGAGGTCGGCCTACTCGAGTTCCTGCTGAAAGGCCGGAGGAAGCAGCGCGTGAAACGGGCGGCAGCGGCCAAGCCGTCGGTTGCGGTCGAGGCGGCGATCAAGGCTGCCGACACGGGGGGTCCAGCCAAGGTCGACCGGGTTGCCGAGGCCGTTGCCAAGGGCCAGGAGCCGGCCGCGGCGTAGCGCGACCGGCCCGGCTGCGTGCTAGATCGCAGCGAAGCGCTGCTGCACCTTGTCCCAGTTTACCACGTTCCACCACGCCTTGAGATAATCCGCGCGGCGATTGTTGTAGGTAAGGTAATAGGCGTGTTCCCACACGTCGTTGCCAAGGATGGGCGTGCCCTTCTTCTCGGCAACGTCCATCAGCGGGTTGTCCTGATTGGGCGTCGAGGTGATTTCCAGCCCCTGCCCCGGCACGGCGATAAGCCAGACCCAGCCCGAGCCGAAACGGCCGGCACCGGCGGTATTGAACTGCTCCTTCATGGCGTCGAGCGACCCGAACTTGCTGCTGATGGCGTCGGCGAGTTCGCCCGAAGGCTCGCCGCCGCCCGGACCCATGATTTCCCAGAAAAAGCTGTGATTCCAGTGGCCGCCGCCGTTGTTGCGGACCACCGGAGCGGCCGACCCCGCGCTCGCGACCAATTCCTCGAGGCTCTTGCCCTGCAGCGCGGAGTCGCCTTCGATCGCCTTGTTGAGATTGTCGACATAGGTCTGGTGGTGCTTGTCGTGGTGCAGCTTCATCGTCTGCGCGTCGATGTGCGGCTCCAGCGCGGCATAGTCGTACGGCAGTGGGGCGACTTCAAAGGCCATGGCTCGTCTCCTGTTGGGGTTGGCCGCGATGTGGTCCGCCCATCCGACAGTGTCAACGCGCCGATCAGGCCGGTTCGCTATCCATCAGCTTGTGGCGCTTGAGCGCGTGGCGCAGCTGGTCGTAGCTGAGCGAAAGGGCGGACGCGGTGGCCCGCTGATTATAGCGGTTCCTGGCCAGCGCATCTTCGAGCAGCGCCCGCTCGTAGGCGGTGACGGCGGCGCGGAAATCGTTGGTCGACGCAGCCTGAGTGCCAGGTGCGGTCGGCGCTGCCTCTGCGTCCAGCTCGGGCGAGGGTTGCGGCGGCGCCGGTGCCGCTTGGTATGCCGGCGTCGTGCCGGGCATCCAGGGAGAGGCGAACGGATCGAACTGGATCTGCCCGATTGGCCGCTCGGGATCCTCCCAACGGTAAACGGCACGTTCGACGACGTTGCGCAATTCACGCACGTTGCCGGGCCAGCCATAGGCTTCGAGTTCGGCCATCGCCTTGGCCGAGAAGCCGGGCCAGCCGGGCCAGTCGAGCTCCACCGCCATGCGCCGGCCGAAATGTTCGGTCAGCAGCGGTATGTCGCCCAGGCGAAGGCGAAGCGGCGGCAGCGTGACGACCTCGAAGCTCAGCCGATCGAGCAAGTCGGCGCGGAACCGGCCCTGGTCGACGAGCCTCGGCAGATGCTCGTTGGTGGCAGCGACGATCCGGACGTCGACCTTGACCGGCTTGGATGCGCCGATGCGGGTGATCTCGCCATATTCGACCGCGCGGAGCAGCCGGTCCTGCGCGGGCGACGACAGGGTCGCCAACTCGTCGAGGAACAAGGTGCCGCCGTCCGCTTCCTCGAACCGGCCATGACGGGTCTTGGCGGCGCCGGTGAAGCTGCCCGCCTCGTGCCCGAACAGCTCCGCTTCAATAAGGTTTTCCGGCAGCGCCGCGCAATTCATGGTGACCAGCGGCCCGGCCCAGCGGGTGGACAAGTGGTGCAGGCGTTCGGCGATCAACTCCTTGCCTGTGCCGCGTTCGCCAATCACAAGAACCGGGCGGTTGAGCGGCGCGGCGCGGCTGGCACGCTCCACCGCGTCGAGGAAGGGGATGCTTGAGCCGACAAAGGTCTGGGTTCGTTCCACGCCGGAAAGTTGGTGCTTTTTCCCACGCCTTGGCAAGATGTTTCGCGAGTTGGGATGGGAGAAAAGTGCGCTTTCTGCTGATTTCCGTAATTTGCGAAAGTTGGCACATCCCCTGCATAACAGTGGGCAGACAGGGCCGATAACTGGTTCAGAGGGTCATTGAATGAGCATCTTTTCACGCACCCGGGACATCATGGCGGCGAATTTCACCGAGCTGCTCGACCGCTCGGAAGATCCCAGCCGGATGATCCGGATGATCATTCTGGAAATGGAGGAAACGCTGGTGGAGGTTCGCGCCTCGGCCGCGCGCTGTATTGCTGATGCCAAGGAAATGCGCCGGGCGATGGTTCGCCTCGACGGTCTGCGGGACGGCTGGACGGAAAAAGCGGAGCTGGCGCTGAGCAAGGGCCGCGAGGACCTGGCCAAGGCAGCCCTGGTCGAGCGGCAGAAGGCGGCCGACATGGCGGCGGGTTTGGATGCCGAGATCAAGGTCGTGGAAGGTACGCTCAAGACCTACGAGGGCGATATCGCCAAGCTGCAGGGCAAGCTGCGCGAAGCGCGCGCCCGGCAGAACAGCGTTTCGACCCGGATCGAAAGCGCGGTCACCCGGGCCAAGGCTCGCGAACTGCTGCACGGCAGCCGGACGGAAGATGCTTTCAGCCGCTTCGAATTGCTGGAGCGCCGGGCCGACTTCGCAGAGGGCCGCGCCGAAGCGCTCGGCATGACCGGGCCAAAGAGCCTGGAAGAAGAGATTGCCGACCTGAAGGCCGAGGATGCAGTGGACGCCGAGCTGGAAGCGCTGAAGGCCCGGCTGGCGAACAAGGGGAATTGATTACATGGAACTGGAAGGCGTCATCGCCATCGTCACGCTGTTCATCGGATTGCCGTGGCTGATCATGCACTACATCACCCGCTGGAAGACAGCAGCGACGCTGTCGGGATCCGACGAGAAGCTGTTGGACGAACTGCACGACATGGCGCGTCGGCTGGACGACCGGCTATGTTCGATCGAGCGGATCATGACGGCGGAAAACCCGAACTGGCGTCAGCAGTGCGCCCCGGACCTGCCGCGGCTGAGCGAGCGATCGAGCGGCGCTTCCGACCTGGACGAAGAGCTTGCGGGCCTGTCCAGCCGCACGCGTGACAAGGAGTATCGCTGATGCCCCCCTCCTATCAGCCGCCCAGCCACACGCGTTTCTACCTCGACAAGCGCAATGGCAAGGTCATGGGCGTTTGCGCCGGGATCGCCGACTATGCGGGGTTCGACGTTACGCTGGTTCGAATCCTGATGTTTGCGGCGATCCTGCTGTCTAGCGGCGCGATGCTTCCGGTGTATCTGGCGGCGGGTTGGATCGCCAACGACAAGCCGCGCGAATTGGCGACGGACGACCCGGAGCAGAGACGCTTCTGGCAGGGCGTGCGGCAATCGCCGGCCAGAACCGCGCGCGACATCCGCTCCACCTTGCGGTCGATCGACCGGCGCCTGGCCGACGTGGAAAGCTACACGCTGTCCAACAATCGGAGTCTGGCGCGCGAAATCGAGCAGCTACGCTGAGGAGCATTCCGGATGAACCTCTGGACCTTCATCTTCGCGATCATCGCCTTGTCGACGGTCGCAAGCCTGGTGAGCAACTGGATCCGGGCTCGGCACGGATACCCACTCGAAGATGAAGACGGCGGGGTCTTGAAACCGGCGGAGGTCCAGAAGCTCCGAGATGAGAATGCTGAACTGAGGCGTCAGCTGAATCAAATGATCGAGAGAGTGAAAGTCCTGGAACGCATCGCAACCGATCCGGGATCGCGGATCGCCAGCGAAATCGAACAATTGCGATAGTTTCCGTTCATTTAGGGGAATGAATATGGAGCCGGAAAAGCTCGCCTTCGTGCAGAATATCTTCCCGATGATCGCCATTATCGGCGTGACCGGGGTTGTCGGCTGGGTGATTACCACCTGGATGCGGATCAAGCATGGCTATCCGTTGGAGACCAGCTGGGGCACTCCGCTGCATCCTTCGAACGATAAGGAAGCGCAGGAGCGGATCAAGCTGCTGACGCAGGAAAATGCCCAGCTTCGCGCCGAGATCGGATCGGTCAAGGACCGGCTGGCGACGGTCGAGCGCATCGTCACGGACGAGAGCGGCAGGCTTGCGCGCGAGATCGACGCTCTACATCTCACGAAGAATTGAGCGATGGAGTGGGGCCTGCTTATCCCGATCCTCGCTATCCTGATGGGGCCGGTCATGTACCTGCTGCACCTCAAGGAAAAGCGGATTAAGTATGACGCGCAGCGCGGCAGCGTCGAAGCGTCTCGGAACGAGGCGAAGATCGCCGAGCTCGAGCAACGGGTCCGAGTGCTGGAGCAGATCGTGACCGACGGCGGCATCCAGACCGCCGCTCAGATCGAGGCGTTGCGCGACCTGCCCAATGCCTCGCCGACCAAGGAACATGTGCAATGAATCCGTTTGAAATGGTGGTCCTGATCGTAGCGATCGTCATGATCGCGAGTATCTTCAAGAGCCGCCATCGCCGGTCCCAGGTTGACGCGGAGCCGCAGGACTCACTTGAGGCGCGCCAACTGCGCGATGAGGTTCAGCGCCTGAAGGAGCGCGTGCAGACGCTGGAGCGGATCACGGTGGAGAAGGAAAACAGCCTCGCTCGCGAGATCGAGGATCTGCGGACCCGACCTTGATTGCCGATAGTCCTCCGGCCTGCGTCGGGATGACGTGACGGTTCTGACGCACTAAGTGCGATGACGATGACCGCCCTTCCCCGACTTGCCGATATCCATGACGATTACGAATTGCTTGACACCGACGAGCGCTACGGCCTGTTGATCGATCTCGGCAGGTCGCTGGAGCCGATGCCCGACGCGCTCAAGACCGATGCGACCAAGGTGCGGGGCTGCTCCGCCTCCGTGTGGGTTTATCCAACCCGGACGGACGACGGGCGGCTGCACTTTCTGGCGGACAGCAATGCCGCGATCACCAAGGGGATCGTCGCGCTGGTGCTGAGCGCGGTCCAGGATCGCTCGCCGGCGGAGATCATGGCGACCGACATTGCCGCGGAACTGGCGCCGTTCGACCTTTCGCGGCAGCTGTCGTCCAACCGGACGCAGGGCATTCCGAACATGATCGCCCTCATTCGCGATACCGCCGCCCGGCTGGCGGCATGATCGACAGCGGGGGGTTCGATCCCGAACAATTCTTCAAGCTGGCCCGCAAGGTCGGTCACGGCCGGGCGCTTGGCCTCCGTTACCATTCGAGTGGCGAGGATTGGGTCGAGCTTGCGCTGCCGTGGCGGCCCGAACTGGTGAGCATGCCGGACACGGGCGTGATGGCGACGGGCGCAATCGTCAGCCTGATCGACACCTGTTCCGGGACCGCGGTCTGGCAAAAGATGGGCGGGTTCAAGCCGATCGTAACGGTGGACTTGCGCATCGATTACCTGCGCGCCGCAGCGAAGGGCGAAACGGTCATTGCGCGGTGCGAATGCTATAAGCTGACCCGCAAGGTCGCCTTCGTTCGCGGCGTCGCCCACGGCGGCGATGCCGGGCGACCGGTGGCGCACTCTGCCGCGACCTTCATGATCACGGACCCGGCTGGGTCCTGATCGCCTCGCGCCGCTCCTCGGCCTTGCGAAGGACCTCATAGGCGGCCTGGACCTTGGTGAAGGTGTCGGCGGCAGCCTGATCCCCCGGCTTCAGGTCCGGATGATTGGCCTTGGCCAGTCGCCGATGAGCGGCCTTGATCTCGGTCATGCTGGCATCGCTTTCCAGCTCGAGCACGCCAAGCGCCCGCATCTCGTCACGCGAGCGGGTGCCGTCCCCTTCCCCGCCCCACGCCCAGTGCGCGGAACGACGATAGCCGTTGGCTCCGGCCTGCTCGCTGCGCGCACGTTCCTGCGCGTCCGCCTCGGCCAGGCCTTCGAAATAGTTCCAGCCCTTGTTGTATTCGGCCGCATGGGTCTCGCAGAAGTACCAGCGGTCGGGGCTGTTGGGCGCCTTGGGCGCCGGCCGGTCGCCCGCGCTCGTGCAGCCGTCGCGGTCGCACAGGCGTACGTTGGCCGCGTCGCGGCCTTTTGCGCCGTAGGAGCGCCAGCGGGGAAAGCCCCAATCGTCCGATCTCTTCTGCTTGGGCATCAGTGCCTAACTAATGGTCCTGCACGGATGTTGCGAGGATGAATGCCAGAGGGCCTGTAAGCCGGGTTCTGTCCTCCGCCAAACGGCGGATGGGCGACCATTCCTCTAGGCCCGACCTTGCGGAAGGGCTCAAGCGACCAACCCGGGCGGCGAGCCGGAACAAGGCCCATATGCCGCCCCTATTCGGTCTTGCACCCGGTGGGGTTTACCATGCCGCCGCCGTTGCCGGCCGCGCGGTGCGCTCTTGCCGCACCCTTTCGCCCTTACCCGTCCGAAAACGGGCGGTATGCTTTCTGTGGCACTATCCCTCGAGGGCAAGCCCCCGGCCGGGCGTTACCCGGCACCGCTGTTCCGTGGAGCCCGGACTTTCCTCGTGTTCCTTGCGAAACCCGCGGCCGCCCAGCCCTCTGACGGGTCAGCTATAGCAACAAGCGCCACGCTCGTCACGGTTCGCCTTGCGGGCGCGGCAACAGGAGCGCGAGAAGCTTCGCGCGGCATTCGCCGTCGATGATCCCGTCGATCCGTTCGGGGCGGAAGCGCCGCTGAAAGGCGATCACGGCTTTCCAGCTGTCGGTCACGTCATATCCGAAGCGTTCGAGCGCCAGCAGAAACGCGGCGTCGGACCAGTAGGGATCGATCAGGTTGCGGGTCGGGCTCGGCAGGGCCAGCCGGCGCTTGGCGAGGGCATCCCATGGAAACAGCTCGCCCGGGTCGTCCTTGCGGGCGGGCGCGATGTCGGAGTGCCCGACGACATCGCCGCGGCCGATGCCGTGCCGCTCCTTGATGTCGGCGATCAGGGGAATGAGCGCCGCGACCTGCTCATCCGGGAACGGGCGGTAGCCGAATTCGTGGCCCGGATTGACGATCTCGATGCCGATGGACGCCGAGTTCACGTCGCGCGTTCCCCGCCAATAGCTCTGGCCCGCGTGCCAGGCGCGGCGATGCTCGTCGACCAGCTGGTAGATCGTTCCGTCTTCGTCGACGCAATAATGACAGCTGACCTTGGCCTCGGGCGAGGTCAGCCGGTCCAGCGCGCCCTGGCAGTCCGGCATGCCGGTATAATGCAGCACGATCATGCTGATCGGCAGCTGGCGCTCGTCGTGGTTGGGAGAAGGTAGCTCGCTGAACGTCACGTTCCCCAATGGCGCACGACGCACGCAAGCGGTCAAGTGCTAGGCGACGCGGCGGTCGGCATGCTCCGCGTTGGTCGCCAGGACGTACAGTCCCCGCGCATCCTTGTCGGCGGTCAGGCGGCGCGTCTGCCCGATCACCGTTTCGCCCGCCCCCAGCATCAGCCAGCCGTCCGCGGCCATCGCGGAAGCCAGCCGGTCGAACGCCTTGGTTCGGGTTTCCTGACTGAGGTACAAGAGAACATTGCGGCACAGCACGATGTCGAAGTCGCCCGGATGCGGCGGCGCTTCGAGCAGATTGTGCTCCTGGAAACGGATGGTGCGGCGCAAGGCTTCGTTGGCGCGCCAGCCGTCCGGCGTTTCGTCGAACCATTTGATCATCTGGGTGATCGCCAGGCCGCGCTGCACCTCGAATTGAGTGTAGGTCCCGCAACGGGCGCGCTCGACCGCCGCGCCGGAAACGTCGGTGCCGAGGATGTCGATCGTCCAGCCGGCCCATTTCAGCGGCTCTTCCGCGAACATCATGGCCAGGCTGTAGACCTCCTGCCCGGTCGAGCAGCCGGCCGACCAGATCTTGATTCGCCGGGACGAGGCGCGGCGCTGCTGCAGCTGCGGCAGGGCCGAGCGGGCAAGCAGGTCGAACGGCGCGCGATCGCGAAAGAAGTAGGTTTCGTTGTTCAACAATGCCTCCACGACCTGACCGGCCAGACCCGGCTCCTTCCCCATGACAAGGATGGTGATGAGTTCGTCGATGCTGGCGATGCTCCGCTGGCGCATCAGGGCCGAAAGCGCGGTTTCCAGCCTCCAGCGTCGGTTCATGGTCAGCTGCTGGCCGGTTCGCGCCTCCAGCAGACCGGCGAGAATTCGGCTTGAGCTATCGCTTATTTCCATGGGTCTTCTCCCGCCCGGGACGCAACACGGCGGGCGATCTTGTCGGGGGGCAGGACGGCGCAGGCGAGACCGGCGTCGGTAACGGCCTTGGGCATGCCCCAGACGGCGCAACTGCGCTCATCCTGGGCGATGATGGATCCGCCGGCGTTGACGAGCCGGGCAGCGCCGAGAACGCCGTCGCGACCCATGCCGGAAAGGATGACCCCGATGCCCGTCGCCCCGTAGAATTCGGCGACGCTGGTCAGCATCGGATCGACCGAGGGCATGCAGCCGCTGTTGGCGGAGCGACGGTCGAGACGGACGACGGGGCGGCCACCCCGATTTTCGACCGTCAGGTGCGCGTCACCTGGTGCAATCAGGATCACGTCAGGCTGCAGGGCGATGCCGTCCTGGGCGACAACTGCCGGACGCTTGGCTGCCGTGCCGAGCTGCCGCGCGAAGACGCTCATGAATGCAGGCGGCAGATGCTGGGTCACCAGGATCGGCACGCCAAGCTTGTCCGGCAAGGCGGCGAACATCTGACCCAGCGAGTGGATGCCGCCGGTGGAAGCGCCAATGGCCAGCACCTGCATGGACTCGCTGCCCATGGCGCGGAGCGATGCTCCGACCGGCCGGGCCGGCGGACGGTCGGCCGCGCCGAGCATCCGCAGCTTGGACAGGAGAATCTGGGAAAACTGGCCGTTGAAGCGCCCGATCCCCGGTTTGGGCAAGGTGTCGGCCGCTCCGAGCGCGAGGGCCGACACGGTGACCTGGGCCCCGTCCTCGGCCTGACCCGACACGATGATCACCCGCGCGCCGCGGGCCGCCTCCAGGATACGCGGAAGCATCTTGAGGCCGCCCGCCCCGGGCATCGCCAGGTCGAGCAGGATCACGTCGACCTCGACGTGGGCGAGCGCGTCGATGGCATCCTCGGCCGTACCGGCGACGGCCGCGACCTCGAAGCCTCCGTCCGTCTCGATCATGCGGCTGAGCACCGCACGGGCGACGGTCGAGTCATCGACGATCATCAGCCGAATGGGACGGCTGCTCGTCGACCCCAGCGCTGATCTTGCGAGCGCGGGGCTCATGCGAGCCTCCTTACGCGACGCCGACGAGCTGAAGCTTGATGTGCAGGGTTTCGCGGTCGAACGGCTTCATCACATATTCGTCCGCACCTGCTTCAAGCGCGGCACGGATGTGGGCCATGTCGTTCTCGGTGGTGCAGAAAACGACCTTGGGCTGGTCCGAATGACCACGCTGGCGCAGAAGCTTCAGGAATTCCATGCCGCTCATCACGGGCATGTTCCAGTCGAGCAGCACCACGTCGGGCATGGCATGTTCGCACCGCTCCAGCGCCTCCTTGCCGTCGCCGGCCTCTTCCACGCTGAATTCCAGCGTTTCCAGAATGTGGCGGGCGACCTTTCGGATTACCTTGGAGTCATCGACGATGAGGCAGGTCTTCATGAGTTCTCTTGTTCCTGTCCGGTGACTTCGACTGTCTTAGGCGCCAAGGGTTTCCAAGCGCTTAAGCGGCCTTGGCTTCGATGCCTTCGATCAGCTGGGCGACATCGACCAGCAGCAGCGCGCCTTCTTCGGTTTCGACCATTCCAAGGGCGACATGCTCCCAGCCTTTTTCCATGGCTGCGCGGATCGGCGACGGGTCCGATTGGGCCTCGACCACGTCCTCCACGCTATCGACGATGAGGGCGTAATGATGGCCGTCCATCTCGACCACCGCGGCCTCGCGGATGCCGTCGCTGACGTCGGTGGTGCCGAGGTCCAGCGCGCGCATGCAGTCGATCACGGTCAGCACCCGGCTGCGCAGGGCCGACAGACCAGCGACATGCGGCGCGGCGCGGGGAACGGGGATCAGCGATTCCAGCTCGACCACGCTTTCGACCGACGCCGCAGGCAAGGCCACGCGCTGGCCCCCAATGGTCACGATCAGAAGGAGTTCGTTCACTTGGCGCCTCCTTCCGCAGCCTTGAGCGCGACCATCAGGCCCGCACGGTCATAGCGATAGATGCTCTTGTCGTTTTTCTTCGCTTCGGGCTCGCTCCGCAGCCAGATGGTGCGGGCACCTTCGTCGTTGGCGGGGAGCGGCTGGCCCTTGGCGGCGATGACGAGATCGGCCTCGATTTCCGACGCGCTTCCAACCACCCGATAACCTGCCGCCTCGATGATCGGGCGGAGCATGTTCTGCATCCACGGATCCTCGTCCGGGAGCCGGCAAATCAAAGGCTCGGCGGTTTTCACGGCGGCATGACCGTAACGGGCGAATAGCCAGTGCGCGTCGACCAGTTCGGCCGGCTCGCCACCAACCAGCGTGATTCCGGACACTTCGCCCGGCGCTTCGGCGGGAATGACGTCGCCCTCCAGTTCGGCCATGTCGATAACCTCGCGGAAGGCCAGCCCGAGTTCGATGCTTCCGTCGTTCAAGCGGAACAGCCGGGTCTTCGCATCTCCGTCCGGCACCGCCGCCAGGCCGAGAAGCGGGAAGATGTGGTCGTCCAGTTGTACCCGCATTTGGCCGGAGCTGCTGTGAATTGCCGCGGCGGGCACTTCCTCGATCCGGTCCACCAACGCCAGCTGAATGGCGCGGCGAGCGCCTTCGAGCGTCCTGAAGAGGAGCACCGAAGTTCCGGTTTTCGCCGGTGTCGAGGCCGCATTGTCGAGGACCCGGCTGCCGCGCTCCTGGCTTTCCAGCTTGACGCCGCCGACGCGCGCGAGTCCGGCCGCATCGAACAGCAGGATCGGCGATCCGTCGTCGGCCAGGGTCGTGCCGGCATAAAGACCGGTCGCCATCACCGCCGGGGCGGCAGGCTTGACCACCAATTCTTCATGATCGTGGACGCGATCAACCGCCAGCGCGAAGACGTCGCCGCCTGCGGGCTTCAGGACGATCAGCGTACGCTCTGCGTCGGTCAGTGCGCTTGGTAGCCCGAGGATATCCGCAAGCGCGACTTCTGGCACACGGCGTCCGCGAATGGTGGCGACCCCGGCCCCGCCGACCTGCGCTAAGGTCACGCTTTCCCCGTTGGCACGCACAATCTCGTCGATGGCGGACCGGGGGATGGCGAAATGCTGCGCGCCGATGGACACGGTCAAGGCCGGGATGATGGTGAGCGTAAGGGGGACGCGAAGGGTCATCCGGCTGCCCTGTCCGGGCTTTGAATCCACCTCCACGATGCCGCCGATCCGCTCAATGTTCGAGCGGACCACGTCCATGCCCACGCCTCGTCCGGAAATGCTGGTCACCGCCTGCGCGGTCGAAAGCCCGGCTTCGAACATCAGCTCGAATTGTTCGCGGGGCGACAGCCGGGCAGCCGCGTCCTTATCGACGATCCCGGCCGAAATCGCTTTCTCGACCAGCCGCTTGCCGTCGATTCCTCGACCGTCATCGCAAATGTCGATCAGGATCTGATTGCCCGACTGACGGGCTGACACGGACAGGATGCCGATCTCCCGCTTGCCGGTCTTCAGCCGATCCGCCGGCTTCTCGATGCCGTGGTCGACCGCATTGCGGACAATGTGGGTCAGCGGATCGCGGATCATTTCGATCATTTCGCGGTCGAGTTCGACGTCGCCACCCTCGATATCGACCAGCACCTGTTTGCCCAATTCGGCGGACAGGTCGCGGACCATTCGCGGCAGGCCCACGAACAGATTTTCGATCCGTTGCATCCGCGTGCGGGTGATGGCGTCGCGCATTTCGGCGATGATGCCGCTTAGGCGCTCGAACGCGCCGTCCACGACGACATCCGAATTCGCGTCCCGCAGCCGCCGCGCGAGTTCGTTGCGGGCGAGCACCATGTCGGACACGCCGCTCATCACCCGGTCGAGCAGTTCGACGGACAGGCGAATGGTTCGCGGTGCGGCGCTCGGCCCCTTGATCTCGCCAACAATGGCAGAGGGGGTCGTGGCGCTGGTATCGGCCCCAGGCGCCAGCGCGTCCGTGAGGTCGCTGTCGTCCCCGTCGGGCAATTTGTCGCCGGCAGCGATCACGTCGATCATCTCGCCGATGCGATCGATGATGGCCAGCACGGCGCTGACCAGTCGCGGATCGGCCTGACGCCGCCCGGCGCGCACGTCGGCCAGCGCATCTTCCGCCGCATGGCTGAGCGCCTCGAGCCGGGGGAAATCGAAGAAGCCGCAATTTCCCTTCACCGTGTGGACGAAGCGGAAAATGCTGTCGAGCCGTGCCCGGTCGTTGGGCGCGGCTTCCCACGCCACGATCTCGCCCCCAAGGCTTTCCAGCATTTCCCGGCATTCGGCCACGAAATCGGCAATAAGATCGTCCATTCCGCCCCACGCACTCGCTGTCGTGAGGCCGGGATAGGACGGGAGGAGTTAAGAGGCCGTTAGCCCTGGCTTGGCAGGTCCGCCCCGATCAGCAGCACTTCGCTATCCGGGGGGGAAAGCTTGATGGTGCCGCCCGCTCCGCTAGCCAGGCCGTGGGCGAGCCAGGCGCCGGCGGCGCGCGGTTCGATCGTGCCAGCGGCCGAACCACGCTGCAGGGTTTCGCGCAGCACCGGGTCGAGCAGCAGGCGCGGCCCTTCGGCACGAATGACCAATTCGATGCCGTTCCCCGAACGCTCCGCCCCGATGTCGAGCCGCCCGCCGCGCACCAGCGCATCGCCCGCGATCAGGGCCAGGTTCAGCAGCAGTTTTACCGCATCCTTCGGCAGTTTTGGGTCGGCAACCATCCAGCCGAGTTCGATCCGCTTTTCCGGCCCGAACAGTCCTTCGAGCGCTGCCTGCGCCTCCCGGGTATCGATCTCCGCGCCAAAGCCGCCACCGGCCCCGAAGGCGATGCGAAAGAATTTCAGCTTGGCCGCGGATGCGCGGGCGCTTTCGGCCAGCAGCTCCAGACACTTCTCTCGCATATCGGGGTCCTGCTCATCGGACAACAGCTCGATGCCGTTATTGAGCGCGCCGACCGGCGACAGAAGATCATGACACAGGCGGGAGCAGAGCAGGCTGGCGAGATCGATGGAATTCATGAGATTGCTGGTGGCGGAAGGACCCGAGCCGTGCAAGCTTGAAGACGCCGACATCCTTCCCCATCTCCAAACAAGCATGGGCGGGGGCTCCGAGATCATCAATGTGGCGTTGCAGCCAGGCCACGCCGGCTGGCGGCTGGACCGCGCGCTGGCGGACGCGATCCCGTCCCTGTCGCGCGAACGGCTGAAGGCGCTCGTTCGCTCGGGCGCGCTGGACGAAGGGCGGCTGCGGGACCCGGCCTACAAGGTCAAGGGAACCGAGGCGTTCAGCCTGCTCATCCCGGCGCCCGAGCCGCCCCACAACGAAGCACAGGACATCGCACTCAGCATCGTGTTCGAGGACGAGCATCTGCTGGTCGTCGACAAGCCTGCGGGTCTGGTGGTTCATCCCGCAGCGGGCAATCGCGATGGGACGCTGGTCAATGCTCTGCTGCATCATTGTGCCGGACAGCTGTCGGGGATCGGCGGCGTGGCGCGGCCGGGCATCGTCCACCGGATCGACAAGGATACGTCAGGCCTGCTGGTGGTGGCCAAGACCGATCCGGCGCATGAGGGACTTGCACGGCAGTTCGCGGCTCACAGTATCGATCGCCGTTACATCGCGGTGGTGTCCGGCGTTCCGGCACTGGCGTCGGGCAGGGTCGATGCTCCGCTCGCCAGGTCGACGCACGATCGGAAGAAGATCGCGATCGTCAAGGGCGGTCGGGGCAAGCGGGCGGTCACCCATTGGCGCAAGCTTCGCCAGTGGCGCGACGCCGCCGAAGTGGAGTGCCGGCTGGAGACGGGCCGGACGCACCAGGTTCGTGTCCACATGGCATCCATCGGCCACCCGTTGCTGGGGGATCCAGTCTACGGGCGGGCCCCGCACCAGCGCGTGCGCGAATTGCTGCGCGAGCTGAACTTCAACCGCCAGGCGCTGCATGCGGCCGAACTTGGCTTCATTCATCCCGTGACCAAGGTCCGTATGTCGTTTCGGAGCGATGTTCCGCAAGATATGCAGGAACTGTTCACGGCCCTTGGTGTATAGAATATGCAACGGCTAGGACGGCTGTTCAGACTGTCCGGCCCTGAAGAGGACGCGAATTCCGATATGGCACAGGCGAAGGCGATCTCGATACCTGCGGCCGGCGGTGAAGCCGGGCTCAACCGCTATCTGACCGAGATCAAGAAGTTTCCGATCCTTGCTCCCGAGGAGGAGTATATGCTCGCCAAGCGTTGGCGTGAGCATGGGGATACGGAAGCGGCAGCCAAGCTGGTCAACAGCCACCTGCGGCTCGTGGCCAAGATCGCCATGGGCTACCGCGGCTATGGCTTGCCGGTCAGCGAGCTAATCTCCGAGGGCAACATCGGACTGATGCAGGGCGTCAAGAAGTTCGAGCCCGATCGGGGTTTCCGCCTGGCGACCTACGCCATGTGGTGGATCCGTGCGTCCATCCAGGAATTCATCCTGCGCAGCTGGTCGCTGGTGAAGATGGGCACCACCGCCGCGCAGAAAAAGCTGTTCTTCAACCTGCGCCGAATGAAGAACCAGATCGACGCGTTCGAAGATGGCGACATGAAGCCGGCCGACGTCACCAAGATCGCGACCGATCTGGGCGTTACCGAGGACGAGGTCATCTCCATGAACCGCCGGATGGGCATGGGCGGCGACACCTCGCTCAATGCGCCCCTGAAGGGCGACGAGGGTGGTGAGAACCAGTGGCAGGACTTCCTGGTCGATTCCGGCCCGTTGCAGGACGAGATCGTGGCCGACGAGGAAGAGCGGCAGGTTCGGCACGATCTGCTGCAGCGCGCGATGGAATCGCTCAACGACCGGGAGAAGCACATTCTGGCCGAGCGGCGTCTGTCCGACGAGCCGAAGACACTGGAAGAGCTGAGCCAGGTCTACAGCGTCAGTCGCGAGCGAATCCGGCAGATCGAGGTCCGGGCGTTCGAGAAGCTGCAAGCCGCGCTGTTGCGGATTGCGGACGAGCAGCGGCTGCTGCCGGCGGCTTGACTTCGATTGACGTGGTACTCCGCTCAGGACGAGCGGCGCTCCGCGTATCTACTTTCGCCTGAGCAACGCCAGTCCCGCCGCAGTGACCAACAGGACCGCGCCGGTCTTCTCCTTGCCGCGCTTCTTGAGGAAGCCGAGCCCGAGTGTCGCCAGCCCCGAACTCACCATGCCGATCTTCCGCGCCCCAGCCACCTGACCAGCTCGCGAAGCGATCCTGGAGGTCAGATACGGGTGCTCGCCGGCCGGGGTGGCCTGCCCGGAAGCGACGGGCTTCTTTCCGGCGACGGCCTGCTCGCCGGTCGCGCTCGCCTTGGACAGGCCGCTGCTCTGTTCCTGATCCTCGGTCGTTTCCGTCTTGCCCGCCGCGACATGATCCGCGGACCAGGCCCCCCGCGCACCGAGCGGCTTGTCGTGCGGCTGGTCGGTGGTGTCCCTCGCCGTCTGATGCTCGATCTCGCTGTTGAGCTCGGCCCCGAACAGGAGGATGTAGCTCGACAGGTACAGCCACGTCAGCATGACCACGACCGCGCTCAGCGAGCCGTAGGTCGCGCCGTAGCTCCCGAAGTTGCTTACGTAGAAGCCAAAACCGAGCGTCAGCACGATCCAGATGACCGCGAAGAAGATCGAGCCGGGCGTCAGCCAGGTCCAGCGCGCCTTTTCTCGCGAGGGGCCGTAGCGATAGAGCGTCGCCGCCGCTGCGGCCGCCACGCCGGCCAGTAGAAGGTAGGTCAGCGCGCGCCAGAAGATCAGGCCGATCAGACCCATGTCGGGGGCAAGGTGCTGGAGCGCGCTCAGGACCGCGGTCGCGCCCCCGGCAAGTCCCGCCAGCACCACCGCGCCGGCGGTGATCGCGAGAGCGAGAAGCGTGGTCTTGATAAAGCCGCGCTTCTCCTCTTCCTCATAGGCGATATTGAGCGCGGTCACGACCGACCCGGCGGCATTGCGGGCGCCCCAGAACGCAACCGCCAGCGCCGCCAGCAGGCCGAAGCCCTTCTTCCCGCCGCTGGTCTGGACCACGTTCAACAACTGCTCGCCGATCAGCTTGGCGGCGTCTTGGGGAAGCACCGAGGTCAAGCCTTGCGCTTGCCGGACCACCGTCTCCGGCGACGCGAACAGGCCATAGGTCAGCACCGTTGCGCCAAGCAGCGGGACAAGCGCCAGAAAGCCGTAAAAGGCGACACCGGCCGCGACGATGCCGACATTGTCCTTGCCCGTCTCCTTCCATGCGCGGAGCGCAATCTCCTTCCAGCCAGCGGCCGGAATCTGGGTGGGCTTGTCGGCATTCTCGCCGAGTTCTCCGGCGGGTTGTTGGTGAACGGCAGTGGCCATGGACTACGCTTACTCCTTGTCCCACGCCCAACCGCCCTGTGACCAAGCCGTTCCGCTCTTGCCAAGGGGAGCGAACAGTCCGACCCTCAGGATTGGGAGTGGCGCGTGAGGCGCCCCAGGCGACTCGGCGCCCGATCATTCGGACGGAGGAGAGTTGCATGCATCAGGCAATCGACGGCACCCGAGTTGTCGCGCTGGTCGGACCGGCCGGCGCGGGAAAGACCTGCCTTGCGGATGCCCTGCTCTACGCCAGCGGCACGATCGACCGGCAGGGCAGCACGGGCAATGGGACCAGCATCGGCGATAGCAGCGCGGAAGCGCGCGCCCGGGGCGGATCGACCGAACTCAACCTCACGCACTTTTCTTACCTGGACGAGCATTTCGCCATCGCCGATTGCCCCGGATCGATCGGCTTCGCCGCCGACGGTGCACGGGCAGTGGCGGCGGCGGACCTGGCCATCGTGGTGGTCGATCCCGATCCGGCCCGAGCGCCGCTTGCCGCCCCGGCCCTGCGCGCGCTCGACGAAATGGGCGTTCCGCACCTCATCTTCGTCAACCGGATCGACCAGGCGCGCGGTTCGATCCGCGAATTGCTGCAAGCGCTCCAGCCGATGAGCGTCTCGCCCCTGCTCGCACGGCAAATTCCGATCCGGGACGGCGACAAGGTCAGCGGCTTCGTCGACGTCGCGTTGGAGCGGGCCTTCCACTACGAGCCGGGCAAGCCGTCCGAGCGCATCGACATTCCTCCCGATCTTGCCGACCGCGAGCAGGAAGCGCGCACCCAGTTGCTTGAACAGCTGGCGGATCACGACGACGCGCTGCTCGAACAATTGTTGATGGACGAAGTGCCGGAGGCAAACCACGTGTTCCGCGATCTTGCGCGCGAAACCGGCGAGAATTTGGCGGTGCCGGTGCTGTTCGGATCGGCCGGCAACTGCTGGGGTGTGCGCCGATTGCTGAAAGCGCTGCGGCACGAGGTTCCAGCCCCAACCGAAACCGCGGCAAGGTTGGGCGTGACTGATCCAGCGCTGTGGACCTTCAAGGTCAGCAACGCCGGGGCCATGGGCCGGGTGGCGTTCGCGCGGCTGCTTGGGGGATCGCTCAACGAGGGCGTGGAAGTCCGCGACGCCGATGGGCGTAGCCAACGGTTGGGCGGCCTTTTCTCCGTCCAGGGCGAGAAGATGCAGAAGCTTGGTTCCGCCAGGGACGGCGACATCGTCGGTCTGGCCAAGCTGGATTCGGTGCGCGCCGGCCAGTGGCTGGGGATTGGTGCCCTTCCGCCCGAGCCGGAAGTTCCGATGCCCGCCCTCAATTGCGCGCTGGCGATCGAGCCGGCCGATCGCAAGGATGACGTCAAACTGTCCGGTGCGCTCACCCGACTGCTGGAGGAAGACCCGGCGCTGAAGCTGGAGCATGACGAGGGCAGCCATGAGATGCGGCTTCACGGCGTCAACGACGAGCAGCTTCAGACCACCATCGCGCGTCTGAAGCGTCGCTTCGGGGTGGAAGTGCGGCATCGTGCACCGACGATCGGCTATCGCGAGTCCATTCGGCGCACGGTCACTCAGCGCGGCCGCCACAAGAAGCAGTCGGGTGGTCACGGCCAGTTCGGCGACGTGGTGATCGACGTCGCTCCCCTGCCCCGCGGCGAAGGGTTCCGCTTCGAGGAGAAAATCCACGGCGGGGCCATACCGCGCCAATATATCCCGGCGGTCGAGCAAGGGGTCCGCGACGCCATGGCCAAGGGTCCGCTCGGCTTCCCGGTCGTCGATGTCGCCGTGACCCTGACGGACGGCAGCTACCACAGCGTGGACAGTTCGGAGCTGGCCTTTCGCACCGCCGGGCGAGTCGCCATGCAGGAGGCGCTGGCCGCCGCTTCACCGCACCTGCTGGAGCCGGTTCAGAAAGTGTCGGTGGTCTCGCCCGCCTCGGCCACCAGCAAGGTCAGCTCGGCGGTGGCAAGTCGGCGCGGCCAGATGCTGGGCATGGGACCGCGCGACGGGTGGAACGGCTGGGACCGGGTCGACGCCCTGATCCCGCAGGCAGAGCTGTCCGGACTGGAAGCGGAACTGCGCTCCTTGAGCCAGGGCCTGGCCGCTTACGAAGCCGAGTTCGATCACCTGGCCGAGCTCAACGGCACCTTGGCCGACAAGGTCGTCAAGTCCCGCGAGCCGGAGCACGCTTGACAATCGTCCCCTCCCCCGCGACCCGGCTGTATCCGGCGTAGCGGGGGCAAGGGTGACGATGGAAGACGTGAAGACGAAGGGCCTTGCCCTGCACTGGCAGATGGCGATCGGCTTCTTGGCCGGCCTCGCCCTTGGCCTGCTTGCCTATTCCGCCGGCGGGACGGACTTGCCGTGGGTCGAGAATCTGGCCTTCTACACCGGCAAGTTCGGCGACCTGTTCCTGCGCCTGTTGTTCATGCTGATCATTCCGTTGTTGGTGTCGGCGTTGGTCGTCGGCATCGCGGAAATGGGCGACATCGGCGCGTTGCGGCGGGTCGGCATTCGAACCCTGATCTTCACCGTTTTGGTCAGCGCCGTCGGCGTGGTGATCGCCCTTGCCTTCACCAACCTCATTCGCCCCGGCGACGGCTTCGACCGCGTGGTGGTGACCGAACAGCTAGCCGCCGGCGGCGATCGTGCCTCGGAGATCCTTGCCGGTCAGGTCGACAAGCCGTCGGGCATCGATGCCGTGCTGGCCATTGTTCCCCGCAACATCATCGAATCGATGAGCCAGAACGACATCCTGGCCGTCATGTTCTTCGCCCTGTTCTTCGGGATCGGCCTGCTGCTCACCCGGACCGCGCCGGCCCGCCAGCTGCAGCACACGGTGGAGGGCGTGTTCCACGTCTCCATGAAGCTGATCGGCTACATCATCCGCCTGGCGCCCATCGCGGTATTTTGCTTCATGTTCAACCTGGCGGCAGCCTTCGGTTGGGACCTGATCATTCGACTTGCCATCTATGTCGGCGTGGTGCTTCTCGCGCTCGGCACCCAGATGTTCGTGGTTTATCCGCTGCTGCTGAAGCTGTTCGGCGGCGTGTCGCCGGTCTGGTTCTTCCGCAACAGCCAGGAGGCCATGCTGATGGCCTTTTCAACCGCCAGCTCCAACGCCACCCTGCCGACGGCGCTGCGGGTGGCGGAAACCAAGCTGCACCTGCCGCCCCGCGTCGCCCGCTTCGTGCTGACGATCGGCGCCACCGCCAATCAGAACGGAACGGCCATCTTCGAAGGCGTCACGGTCCTATTCCTGGCACAGGTGTTCGGGGTCGACCTGAACCTTGGGCAGCAATTCGTCGTGCTGATGATCTGCATCCTGGGCGGCATCGGTACGGCCGGCGTTCCCGCCGGATCGCTGCCGGTGGTGGCGCTGATCCTCGCCCAGATCGGGGTTCCGCCCGAAGCGATCGGCCTGGTCCTGGGCGTCGATCGTTTCCTCGACATGTGCCGGACGACCCTGAACGTCACCGGCGACCTCACCCTTGCGACACTCGTCAGCAAGGACGAGCCGCACGGCGGTGAGCCCGAGGACCTGACGCCTGTCGCGCCTCCGCAGGTGGCGTGACCGCGTTCCTGGATACATTGCCGGAACGCTATTCCGTCGTCCTGTGCGATCTGTGGGGGGTGGTCCACGACGGGCGCACGATCTTTCCTGGCGTGGTCGAGCGGTTGAGCGGATGGAAGAGTGAGGGGCGAACGCTGTTGTTCGTCACCAACGCGCCCCGAACCGGCGCGTCGGTTCGGGCCCAGCTTGACCGATTGGGTTTTCCCCGCGGGATCGAGGACGGAATCGTGAGCGCCGGGGAGGCTGCTGCGTCGAAACTGGAAGGCCGGCCGGTCGGCTTCTGCGGAACCCGGGAAGACCGCGTCGACCTGGAGGCCCGGGGCATGGTCTTCGTGGAACATGGCTTCACCGAGCTGGCCTGCGCCGGCCTGGAGGTCGGCGAGACGGTCGGAGAGCATCGCGACGAATTGCAGCGCTGGCGCGACGCCGACATCCTGATGCACTGCCTCAACCCCGATCGCATCGTTCTTCATTGCGGGCAGCGCATGGTCTGCGCCGGCGCGCTGGCCGATGAATATGAAGCGATGGGCGGGCGCGTGTGCTGGTACGGTAAGCCCTTTGCGCCGATCTATGAGCGCGCGATGGAGCTTGCCGGAGGAAGGCCGAAAAGCGAGGTGATCACGATCGGCGACGGCCTGAAGACCGACGTGCTCGGGGCGGCGCGGTTCGGCATCGACTGCATATTCGTGACCGGCGGCATTCACGAAGGCGAGCCGTTTCCGCACGACTTCGCGGAGGCACATGGGCTCGGCGACTGGGCGCCTGTCGCGGTGGTGGACTCGCTTTAGCCGAACGGACGGTCGATCGAGGGCGGTGGCACCGTGAACCATTTCGGGCCCGACGCCGTCATGTGAACGCAGTCCTCCAAACGGATGCCGAATTTGCCCGGCAGGTAGATGCCCGGCTCGTTCGAGAAGCACATGCCGGCCGCCAGCCGCGTGGTTTCCCCCCGCACCAGATTGACGGGCTCATGCCCTTCCATCCCGATACCGTGCCCGGTCCGATGCGAAAGGCCCGGGAGAGCATAGCCGGGCCCATAGCCCCAGCTTTCATACTGCCGCCGAACCGCATCATCGACACTGCCAGCAGTCGCGCCCAATCGGGCGGCCGCAAAGGCCACCTCCTGTCCGCGGCGCACTTGCTGCCAGACCTTGCGCTGCTGGGCGGTGGGCGACGCACCCCAGACAAAGGTCCGGCTGATGTCCGCCTGGTAACCGCCGAAGCCGCAGCCGCAGTCCATCAGCACCACGCTGCCGTGCCGGACTTGCTGCGGCTTTCCGGTGCCGTGTGGCAGCGCCGATGCTTCGTCGATGAGAACAAGGCTCCACGGGCTTTCGCCGCCCAGCGCTGCAACATGGCGTTCGAAGGCAGCCCCGATCGCACTGTTGGTCATGCCCAGCTTCACCTCGGCATGGGTCCTTCGCAGGGCCTCGATGGTCAAGTCGGCCGCATGCTGCATCAGCGCGATTTCCGACATCGACTTGATCATCCTCAGCGCCCGCACCACCCGATCCGCACTGACTATCCTTACTCCGCGCAACGCCTTTTGCAGGCCGTCGACCGCAAAATGTCGGACGGTTTCTTCTACGGCCACCGGCATTCGATCGACGCCGCGTGCCCTGAGAAAGCTCGCGACCAACGCGAATGGGCTTTCATGCTCCTGCCAGACCCGGATCTCGGCCGGGACTTTCAGGCTCTCGGCCACGGATGGACGCTCGAAGAACGGAGTGACGACGATGGGATCGCCGCTGGCCGGGATGACCGCCGCCGTCAGCCGCTCACTGCGCCACCATTGCACCCCGGTGAAATAATCGAGACTGGCGCCCGGTTCGATCAGCATTGCGCCTAAGCCCAACTGGCGCATCCGTGCCTGCGCCCGGCGAATCCGCCCCTGGCGTTCGGCGGCGCCGATCTGCGGCGGGACGGGCGTCGAGGCAACGGCACTGAGCGGAGCCGGCATGGCAATTGCGGCAAGCGCGCCAACGCTTAGGCCAAGGCTGGCCCGGCGACTGACTTCAAGCATAGGCGTAGGGGCCGCCGGCCTTGAGCGCTCGCTGGTAGGCTGGCCGTTCGTGGATGCGCTCCAGCCAGGCCCAAAGGTGCTTGCGGGCAGGTCCCAGTCCCGCCCGGCTTGCCGCCGCTTCGATGGGAAAGCTCATCATGATGTCCGCACCGGTCAGTTCATCACCGGCAAAGAATTGGCGGCCGGCAAGTTCCTGGTCGCAATAGTCCAGATGGCGGCCGATCATCTTCATCATCGGCTTTCGCGCAGGGCGGCCGAGGAGTCCCAGGCGGCCGATGACCAGCAACGCAAGTAGCGGCGGCATCAGCGATCCTTCGGCATAGTGCAGGAACTGGCGGTAGCGGAGGCAATTGCAGCGGTCGTCCGGAGCGCCAAGCCGCCCGCCTGCCTTGTCGACGAGATATTCGACGATGGCGCCGCTCTCGCTGACGACGCAACCGTCATCGTCGATCACCGGCGATTTGCCCAACGGGTGAATGCGACGCAGCTCGGGCGGGGCGAGCATGGTGCGCGGATCGCGCTGGTAGCGCTTGACCTGGTACGGCATCTCCAATTCCTCGAGCAGCCAGAGGATACGCTGCGAGCGACTGTTCTCGAGATGATGGACGGTGATCACGGGCACGGTTGTGGCACGCCCCACCGGGCCGCGCCAGTCTTCGCGGCTTGGACCGCACCCTTGGGCCGCTGCTGCACTTGGAACTGCCGGGCGTATGGGCCATTTGGAAAGCCTTCATGCCCATCTCACTGAATAACCTGCCCGGCACAGGGCCGCGGCCGGGCTCGCGCGAGACCGTTGCCCTGCTGGCCGGCCTCATGGCGCTCAATGCGTTTGCCATCGACGCCATGATCCCGGCCCTGCCCGACATCGGGGCGCAGCTTGGCGTCACGGAGGAGAACCGGCGGCAGTTGGTAATCGTCGCCTATACCTTTGGCTTCGGCTGCGGGCAGCTGATCTGGGGTCCGCTCGCCGACCGGTTCGGGCGCAAGCCGGTGCTTGCCGTCGGGATCGCCCTTTACGCCTTCTTTGCCCTGCTATGCGCCGCGGCCTGGAGTTTCCCGCTGCTGGTCGCTGGCCGCCTGCTGCAGGGGGCGTCTGCAGCAGCGACCCGGGTGCTGGTGATCGCGATGGTGCGGGACATGTTTTCCGGCGAGGCCATGGCGCGGGTAATGAGCCTGGTATTCATGGTGTTCATGCTGGTGCCCGTCCTCGCGCCCAGCGTCGGACAGCTGATCCTGCTTGCCGGCCCGTGGCAAGCGATCTTCCTGGTGCTTGCGGGCTATGGAGTTACGATGGGCCTCTGGTCATTTTTCCGGCTGCCTGAGACACTCCACGAGGATTATCGCCGGACCTTGAAACCGGCCGAACTGCTGACCGCCGCGCGCAGCGTGATGAGCGAGCGCCAGTCGGTCGGCTACACCCTGGCACAAACCGCCATCTTTGCCGGGCTCGTTGCATACATCTCGTCCATCCAGCAGATCGTGTTCGATGCGTTCGGGCGGCCCGAGGCGATCGGCTGGGTGTTCGGAGCGGTCGCGGCGCCGATGGCGCTCGCCAGTTGGCTAAATAGCCGATTGGTCGGCCGCTATGGCCTTCGGCGCATCGGGCATCTGGGCGTTGCCGCATTCGTGCTTCTGACGCTTGGCCACGCCACGTTCGCGACGTTTTATGGTGAAAGCCTACTGGGCTTTGTCCTGGTCCAAGGGCTGGTGATGGCAAGCTTCGCCTTCACATCCTCGAACCTGAGCACTCTGGCGATGGAGAAGATGGCGCCGATCGCGGGGATGGCGTCATCGATTCAGGGCGTGGTCGGGACCATCATCGCGGCGCTGGCCGGGTTTGCAATCGGACAGCAGTTCGACGGGACCCAGATACCGTTTTTGTGGGGCTTCGCGCTGTGCGGTATCACCGCAGCCGCGTTGGTGGTCCTGACCGAGCCACGGCGCCTCATGGAACGCAGGAAGCAGGTCGACACGGCTGTCGTTCCTGCCGAGTAGGTAGGGTCGGATGAAAGGTTCGGGGCGGCACTAAGGTTGCCCCGAACCCATCCATGTTCAGCCGGATAACTTAAGCGTCGTCCTCCGGACCCGCGCCGACCATCAGCGCTTCCCCGACTTCATCCCGGCTTCCGCGGATCGCGTTTTCCAGCTTGGCGGCCATGTCCGGGTTTTCGCGCAGATAGTTCTTGGCGTTTTCACGACCCTGGCCGATGCGCACCGAATCATAGCTGAACCACGCGCCCGACTTCTCGACCAGCCCAGCCTTGACGCCCAGGTCGAGGATCTCACCGACCTTGGAAACGCCCTCGCCGTACATGATGTCGAATTCGACCTGCTTGAACGGGGGCGCGACCTTGTTCTTGACGACCTTCACGCGGGTCGTGTTGCCGACGATATCGTCGCGGTCTTTGATCTGACCGGTGCGGCGAATGTCGAGGCGGACGGAAGCGTAGAACTTCAGCGCGTTGCCGCCGGTGGTCGTTTCCGGGTTACCGTACATGACGCCGATCTTCATGCGAACCTGGTTGATGAAGATGACCGTGCAGCGCGAGCGGCTGATGGAGCCGGTGAGCTTGCGGAGCGCCTGGCTCATCAAACGCGCCTGGAGCCCGACGTGGCTGTCGCCCATCTCACCCTCGATCTCGGCCCGCGGCACCAGGGCGGCCACCGAGTCCACCACTAGTACGTCGACTGCGTTGGAGCGGACCAGCGTATCGACGATTTCCAGCGCCTGCTCGCCCGTGTCGGGCTGCGAGACAATCAACTCGTCGATGTTGACGCCCAGCTTCTTGGCATAGACCGGGTCGAGCGCATGCTCGGCGTCGACGAATGCCGCGGTGCCGCCCACCTTCTGCGCCTCTGCGATCGAGTGCAGTGCAAGCGTCGTCTTGCCCGAGCTTTCCGGGCCGTAAATCTCAATAATCCGACCGCGTGGCAGGCCGCCGACACCAAGGGCGATATCCAGCCCGAGCGAGCCGGTGGAAACCGTTTCGATCTCCATTTTCTCACGGCTGCCCAGCTTCATTGCCGAGCCCTTGCCGAACGCCCTGTCAATCTGCGCCAGCGCCGCTTCAAGCGCCTTTTGACGATCCATGGTCACCACATCCCCGCCCATTCCGACGACTTTCAACTGCGTTGCCATGACCACTCCCTCTTCCAGCCCGTCAGGCAGTTTTCACTACCTTATGGTCATCTTCGTACACAGTTTGTTCCCGTAGAACAAGTGGGGAACATAGCCGTGCGCGCGGACGGAAGAATGGTGGCCGGCAATCAGGTTAGCCGAGCCCGACCTGCATAGAAGATTAGCCCGGGGCGACAAGCGGGAATCGGCTCAGCAAGCGTCCAACCTTTACGACATGGATACTAGGTCCCCCTCTGTTCGCCCCGTTCGGAACGGGAGATGCAGGAGCGGACGCAAGAGCGGGATGCAGGTCGAACCATCCGGGCGACCGTGCCAGCCCGGACCCATGTAGGACAGCAAAACGAGAGCTTGCTTAGCCCGCGGCCTGTGCGAGCGCCGGCGCGATCCGGTCAATCGTGTATGGCTTTTCCAGCAATGGAACGGAGGCGAACTCGGAGGGTGGCGGCTCCACATGGCCCCCGCTGGCAATCACGAACGGAACCCCGCGCTCGCGCAGCTTTTCAGCCACGGGCCAAACCGATTCGCCCTTCAGGTTCACGTCGAGGATGGCGACATCATAGCCGTCCATCTCCGCATGGCGCATGGCATCGGACAGGTTATCGCAGCTTGCGGCAATGGTATGCCCAAGCGTCTCGAGGAAATCCTCGAGCATCATCGCGATCAGCGGCTCGTCTTCAACGACGAGAATATTACGCCCCTCACTCACGAGGCGCTGCATAAGCGGCGATCGTTGCGCACGCAAATCTATTTTGCAGACAATATGTTACGGGCCGCTTGCGCCAGTTCCTGAACGGAGAAGGGCTTGGGGAGAAAGGCGACCTGGTCGATGTCGATCGATTTCCGCAGCTGCTCCTCTGCATAGCCGGACATGAAGAGCACCGGCACGTCTGGCCTGATCTTGCGCGCTTCGCGGACCATCGTCGGCCCATCGAGGACCGGCATGACGACATCGGAAATCAACAGGTCGATGGGATCGCCACGACTGATGATCTCCAGCGCTTCTTCGCCGTTGTTGGCAGTCAACACCGTGTAGCCTTGCCGGGTGAGCGCCCGCTCGGCGACCGTGCGGACCATCGGCTCGTCCTCGACCAGCAGAACGGTGCCACTGCCCCACAATTCCTCCTTCTTGGGCGGGGGCGCCTTGGGAGCCTTGCTGACCTCGGCGTCCTCGCGGTGCACGGGAAGGTAGATGACGAAGGTGGTGCCGACGCCGACCCGTGAGTCGGCGAAGATGTAGCCGCCGGACTGCTTCACGATGCCGTACACCGTGGAAAGGCCGAGGCCAGTGCCCTTCCCGACTTCCTTGGTGGTGAAAAAGGGCTCGAACACCTTGCCGAGCACATTAGGCGCGATCCCGCAGCCGGTGTCGGAGATGGACAGGGCCGAATAGTCCGCGACCGGCAGGATCTCCGACCCGATCTCCGCCACCTGGTCGGCCCGCACCGGATAGGTCTGGATGGTAAGCGTCCCCCCGCCCTTCCCCGCCATCGCGTCGCGGGCGTTGACGGCGAGGTTGACAATGACCTGTTCGAGCTGACCGGGATCGGCGCGGACCGAGCCAAGATCACGCCCATGCTTCAGCTGCAGGACCACGGTTTCGCCCAGCAAGCGCTTCAGCAGATGGGACACCTCCGACACGACATCCGGCAGTTGCAGAACCTGCGGCCGTAGCGTCTGCTGGCGCGAAAAGGCGAGCAGCTGACGGGTCAGGCCAGCCGCGCGGTTCGAGTTGGACTTGATCTGCTGGATATCGTCGTAATCGCTGTCGCCCGGGGTATGGCGCATCAGCATGAGGTCGCAATGACCGATGATGGCCGTGAGGATGTTGTTGAAATCGTGCGCCACGCCGCCGGCGAGCTGACCGACCGCCTGCATCTTGGTTGCCTGTGCGATCTGCCGCTTCAGCTTGGCTTCCTCGCTATTGTCCTTGAGCAGCAGGAGGACGGCTGCATCGCCCAGGCCGCGAAGGCCGGCGATCGTCAATGCGACGGGCTCCCCCGGCTGGTGGGTCAGGCGAACGGCAAGGTCCGACGACATGGCCGGACCACGGGTATTGCGGCGTACAGCGTCGGCCACCGCCCCCTTGTCTTCCTTGACGACGAGGTCCCCAGGGTACGCCGGGGTCGCGTCTTCGGCGATCCCGCCCGCAATCCGAAAGGCCTGGTTGGTCGTGAGGAAGCGGCCGTCGCGGTCCACCAGCGCCAGGCCGACAGGCAAGATATCGAGCAGCGCCTGGACGTTCGCCCCGTCATTCAGCCGCGCCGCTTCGGGCGTGTCGAACAGGATGGTGATGCCGGCCGCACCCAGGCGCTCGGGATCCACCGGAACGTGCAGAATGCGGAGCGGCCTTCCGGCCTCCCCCTCGTTCAGAAGCCGCACCCGTCCATCTTCCAGCGAAACGAGCAGTTCGGAAAGCTGAGCCGGCTCTTCCGGCGCGATTCCGGCCCGATCGCGGAGCGGTTGGTTTGCCGCCAGGAGTTCACCGTCCTTGTCGGTAACTGCCGCCAGCATTCCGTTGCGAGACAGAATCTCGCCTTCCAGGCCGTCGATCCGCTTGATCAGCACGGCCAGGGGGTCGCGGCGCGGTCGTGGAAAGCGCCATAACAGCTGATCGCCCCGGGCGCCCACCCGCTGAACCTCCACCGCTGCCGGGCCCGCTGCGGTGATAATCCCGCTGACGCACCCCTCGCCGTCACGCCAGGCCATGGTCCTGGCCGACGCGAGGGTCGTAGCGGCGTCCTCGTCCAGGCCAAGGTCGGTCGGCGCGGGCGCACCCGGGAAGCGGGTCCGGTAGGCAGCGTTGGCGGTGATCAGCCGACCGTCGCCGTCGGTCAGTGCGGCAGCGTCGGCGGAGATGGCAAGCGCGGAAGCGACCAGCGCGTAGTCGGGAACTGCCGGAGCAGGCGGCGCGACGATATTCGAGCGGCGCGCGGCGAGCCACGACACCGCGCCCGCCACAAAAGTGCTGAACGCCAGCATGCTCCCGACCAGCAGGTGCCCGGCAATCCAGAATAGAAAGGCCCCGCTCGCCAACGCAGCGGCGAGCAGGGCCGGAACCAGCCAGGGCTCGCCACGACCGAGCGGTTGAGCGTCGAGCGCGGCGAGCCTGGTATGGAGCATCAGCCTACCATACGCGCACCCGGGCGGTGGGCGCCAGATAGAGCTTTTCGTTGGGCTGCACGTTGTAAGCGCCGTACCAGGGGTCGAGGTTGCGGACGACCCACACCCGCTGTTCGGACGGGGAATGCGGGTCGGTGATCAACCGCTGGCGCAGGTTCGCCTCACGGTAGTTGCGCCGCCATACCTGCGCCCAGCCAAGGTAGAAGCGCTGGTCCCCGGTGGTGCCGTCGAGGGTCGGCGCGTCCTGCTGTCCAAGCGAATGCTTGTAGGCGTCGTAGGCAATGGTGAGCCCCGCCAGATCACCGATGTTTTCGCCCAGGGTAAAGGCACCCTTCACATTGGCGCCCGGGAAGATCTGGTAAGCGTCATACTGCGCCACCAGTTGCTTGGTCGCAGCCTCGAACGCCGCCTTGTCGGCAGGTGTCCACCATTCGTTCAGCCGGCCGTTCTCGTCATACTTCGAACCCTGGTCGTCGAAATGATGGCTGATTTCATGCCCGATCACCGCGCCGATTCCGCCATAGTTGATGGCCGGATCGGCGTTGGGGTCGAAGAACGGCGGCTGGAGGATGGCGGCCGGAAACACGATCTCCTGCATGCCGAAATTGGCATAAGCGTTGACCATCATCGGGGTCATGCCCCACTCCCAGCGGTAGATCGGCTTGCCCAGCTTGCCGATGTTCCAAGCATAATCGAACCGATTGGACCGCATGGCATTGCCGATGAGGTCGTTGCGGCTGACTTCCAGGCCGGACATGTCCCGCCACTGATCGGGATAGCCGATCTTGGTCGTGAAATTGGCGAGCTTGGCCCGCGCACGCTGCTTGGTGGCCGGCGCCATCCAGGTCAGGCCATCGATGCGGCGGCCCATCGCTTCCACCACATTCTTCACGAGGGCGTCCGCGGCAGCCTTGGTCTCCGGCGGGAAATAGCGGGCGACATAGAGCTTGCTGACATCGTCCTGCAGCGCACCAACCGTGAAGTCGACGCCGCGCTTCCACCGCTCTTCCTGCTGCGGCGTACCCGACAGCGCCGTTCCGTAGAAGGCGAACTGTTCCTGGTCGAACTTCTTGGGAAGGTAGGGCGCATACGCCATCAGTGAGCGAACCAGCAGCTGGTCCTTCAGTACGCCAAGCGGCGCCTGGCGAACCGCCGCGGCGATGCCCGTGATAGCGCTCGGCTGAGCCACGATCAGGCTATCCACCCCCTGCGCGCCGCTGGCATCGATCATCTGGCTGAAATCGAAGCCGGGCGCGCGCCGCTCCAGCTCCGCCACGGTCATCTTATTGTAGGTCTTGTCCGCATCCCGGCTGTCGACCCGGTTCCAGTGCGCGCGGGCAATTCCCGTCTCGAAATTGAGGATGGCCCTGGCCCGCGCGGCGGCGTTGCCCTCACCCGCAAGCGTCAGCACGTTGGTGAGGTGCTGCAGATATTTGGCCCGGGTTTCGACCAGCTTGGCGTCGGTGGACAGGTAATAGTCGCGGTCGGGCATGCCGATACCCGCCTGGAACATCGACAGAATATACTGGTCGGGGTTCTTGTCGTCCTGCCCGACATAAGCGCCGAACGGGGTCGAAACGCCCATCCTGGCGGCCTCGGCGTAGAGCGCGGGGAGCTGGGCCTTGCCGGGGACGCCTTTGACCTGGTCGAGCCACGGCTGGAACGGGGCGAGGCCCTTGGTCTCGATCGCGGCTTCGTCCATGAAGCTGGCGAAGGCCGCGCCGATGCGGCTGTTCGGGTCCTTGGACGCTTCCTCGATCAGCGTCCGCGTCCGTTCCCGCGACAGGTCGTCAAGCGCGCCGAACATTCCGTAGTTGGACTTGTCGGCCGGGATGGGCGTGTTCTTCGCCCAGGTCCCGTTGGAATAGGTGTAAAAATTGTCGCCCGGCCGGACAGAGGTGTCCATGCCGGTCGTGTCGAAGCCGAAGGTACCGAGTGCCGGCTTTGCCGGAGCCGCCTCGGCAACCGCGGGCGCAGTGTCGACCGGAGCCGCCGTTTCGATTGCCGACGGAGTGGTTGCGCAGCCGGCCAGGATGGTGCTCGCCGAAAGCAGGAAAGCGATACGCTTCATCAGGTTACCTCTCCAGATTGAGACTTAATGTTTGAACAATTCCGGACGCGTGCGCCTGCGCCATTTGGCCCCGACCCACCAGCGCCAAACGACCATCGACACGCCATAGCCGACCAACGCACTCACGATCGCGATGATGAACAGGCCGGAGATCATCGAGGGAGCCGCATCGGACAGTAGCCAGGAGACCCAGCGGCTAACGGACGCGCCGCTGGTGTAGAGAGCTTCGAATGCTGCCAGGTCGGCGTGGAATCCCAGACGATTGCCGACCCAGATCGAGGCCACCAGAAAAAAGGGCGTGGTCGCCGGATTCGATAGGAACGTCATGGCCGCCGCGATCGGGATGTTGGCCCGGAGCGGGATCGACAACAGCGCGGCGCCGACGATCTGCAGGCCCGGGACCATGAGGAAGATGCCGATGAACAGGCCGGCAAAGACGCCGCGCGGGACCGAGCGCCGAGTGAACCGCCACAGCTCAGAATGACGGACCCGCTCCCCGAACGGCCGCAGCCAGCGGCTTTCCAGCACTTCCTCGCGAGAGGGGGTGGCCCTGGCGGCGAGCCGTGAGAACCAGGTCGAGCGATCAGCCATTGTTGCGCAGCAAGCGCCCCTGTTCACGCTTCCAGTCGCGTTCCTTGATGGTTGCGCGCTTGTCATGGACCTTCTTGCCGCGGGCAAGTGCCAGTTCGACCTTCGCCTTGCCGGCCGAATTGAAGTAGATGCTGAGCGGCACCACCGTCAGCCCTTGCCGGGTGATCGCGCCCTGCAGCCGCCCGATTTCCCGCGCTTTGAGGAGCAGTTTGCGCCGTCGCCGCGGCTCATGATTCATCCAGCTGCCAGCGCCATATTGCGGGATGGACGAGTTGATCAGGAAGATCTCGTCTCCCTCCACGGTTGCATAGCTTTCCGCGATAGACCCTTCGCCGATGCGCAGTGACTTCACCTCGGTGCCCTGTAGCGCGATACCCGCCTCGAACCGGTCCTCGACAAAATAATCGAAGCGGGCGCGCCGGTTCTCAGCGACGACCTTGTGCTTGTCGAATGGTGCGGGAAGTGGCTTGGCCATGACGTGTCGATGGGCAAGTAGAGGGGCCGCGCCGAACTTACTAGTGCGTTAGGAGCCCTGCATGCTCCAGCGCCTGATCCACTTCCCGGCGGCTCGCGTCGCCGGCGCGAGTCATCGGAGCGCGAAGGTCCTGCGGAAAGCCAGGGCGGACCCGGCTGAGGGCGTATTTGACCGGCCCGGGCGAGGCGTCGGTGAATAGTGCCGTATGAAGCGGATAAAGCCGATCCTGGAGTTCCAACGCGCGGGCATAGTTCCCGGCCAGCGTAGCCTCCTGAAACTCTGCACAGAGCCGGGGCGCAACATTGGCCGTGACGCTGATGCAGCCGCGCCCGCCCATGGCGTTGAATGCCAGCGCCATGTCGTCGTTGCCCGACAACTGGACGAAGTCAGCGCCGCACGCTGCCCGCTGCGCGGATACCCGGCCGATCGCTCCGGTCGCATCCTTCACCGCAACGACATTGGGCAGCTTGGCCAGCCGGCCCATCGTCTCGACCGCGATGTCGGTCACGGTTCGGGCCGGCACATTATAAAGGACGATCGGTATGCCGACTTCGGCCACCTTCGACAGGTGGAGATAGATGCCCTCCTGGTTCGGGCGATTATAGTAGGGCGGAACATGGAGCGCGGCGGCAGCGCCGGCGTCCCTGGCGGCGCGGGTCAGCGCGACGGCATGATCGGTGACGTTGGAACCGCAGCCGGCGATCACCGGGACCCGGCCATCGGCAATCTCCACGGTGAAGGCGATCAGGCGGCGATGTTCTTCATCGCTCAGGGTCGCCGATTCCCCGGTCGTTCCGCAGGCCACCAGGCCGTCCGTGCCCTCGGCGATCTGCCACTCCACGAATTCGCGAAATGCACCCTCGTCGACCTTTCCTGCGGTGAACGGTGTCACAAGTGCGGGGATCGACCCGGAAAACATCGGCATTTCCTTCACGAGGGGATTCAATCGAAGCGCATTGGTGATAGTTAAATGCTATTCATCAGCTGATAAGGACGAGTGGCGGAGTATGTCCAGCATGAGGAACGTGGCTTTTCTGCTCCCCCTGGTGCTCGGATCGGCCGCGATGGCGAGCTCGACCCAGCTGGTACCCGTTCAGACCCGCCTGGCCTACACGCCGGCGCCGGGCGCGGCGGGTGACGTCAACTGGGCGATCACCGACTGGCGCCGGCTGCGGGCGTCCAACGGATACAGCTTTGCCGACTATGCGCGCTTCCTCATCGCCAACCCCGATTGGCCGGGCGAAAGCGCGATGCGCCGCAACGCGGAACGGCAAATGCGGGCCGGCGAGAACCCGGCGACCGTGGCGGCCTTCTTCGCAACCGAGAAGCCAACCACGGGCGCCGGCTGGGCGCGGCTTGCCGAAAGCCTGCTGGCGCAAGGACGGCAGGCGGAAGCGATAGCCGCCGCTCGGGAGGCGTGGGCCGCGCCGAATCTCAGCGCAACCGATGAATACGCCCTGTTCCAACGGTTCGGCACCACCTTCACAAGCGCCGACCATGACCGCCGGGTCGATCGGCTGCTGATCGACCGCGACCCGCAGAATGCCCAGCGCATGCTGGTGTCCGCCAGCCCTGCGCGCCGCCCCGCGTTCGAGGCCCGGGTCGCGATGCAGCTTCGACTGCCGGATGTCGAAGCCCGCTACAACCGGGTGATGGGCCAGGTGACGCAAGACGCCGGCCTCATGCAGGATCGGGCCCGCTATCTGCGCGAGGCCAATTGGGATGCCGCCGCGCGTCAGCTGCTCGCCCGTCCGCACGGCTTCGTCCATCGTCCGGTCGACGCCGACAAATGGTATGAATTGCTGCTGTCCGTGGCTCAGGGAGCGGCTCGCGATGGTCAATTGACCTTGGCTTACAATATCGCGCGACAGGTCGACGATGCGCTGCCGGCCGGTGCGAACCTGAGCCTTCAACCGCTTGGCATCCGCGACAAATACACCTCGTTGACCTGGCTGGCGGGCACGACCGCGCTGCGCGGCCTCAACCGGCCCGGAGATGCCGTGGCCATGTTCGACCGTTACGCCCGTGGCGGCCGCTCACTGCAAGTCTCATCCAAGGGCAATTACTGGGCGGGACGCGCCGCGACGCAGGCAGGCCGATTTGCCGAGGCGACCGGCTATTTCGGGCGCGCCGCCATCTATCCCGAACTGTTCTACGGCCAGTTGGCCCTCGAGCGGCTGGGTCGTGCAGTCCCGGCGCCGCAAGGATCAGCGGTGATTCCCACGCCGTTGCAGCGACAGGCGTTCCAGACCCGCCGCCTCGTGCGGGCCCTGCAGGCACTGAACGCCGGTGGCTATCGGCAGGAAGCCGCCCTCTTCGCCCGCGCCCTGAGCGAGTCCGTGCATAACGACGCCGACCGGCAACTGGCGACCGAACTCGCAGCCCAGATCGGGCGCCAGGACCTTGCCGTCTGGACGGCGCGGTCGGCCCGCAACGACGGCACTGCCTTCTATGTCCGTCAGGCCTACCCGGTCATCGGCGCGCCGCTGGCCGATGCCAGCCTGTGGTCGCTGGCGCATGGAATCACCCGTCAGGAATCGAGCTTCGACCGCTCCGCCGTCAGCCACGCCGGCGCCCGAGGCCTGATGCAGCTGATGCCGGGGACTGCCCGGGAACAGTCGGGCAAGATGGGCTATGGCTATGATTTTAATCGGTTGACGTCGGACCCGGCGTATAATGTGATGCTTGGCTCGGCCTATTTCCGGCGGCTTCTTAACACCTGGGACGGGAATTATCCCCTCGCCATCGCCAGCTACAATGCGGGTGCCGGCAATGTGCGAAAGTGGATCAACGCCAACGGCGATCCGCGGCGGCAAGGGGCGGACATCGTCGCCTGGATCGAGGATATCCCGTTCCTTGAAACCCGCGGCTATGTCCAGCGCGTGCTGGAAAACACGGTGGTCTACGACCGGCTGAACCCGCCCGCGTCGCGCCAGCCGCGGCAGCTCAGCTACTTCCTTCGGAAGAACAACCTCGGCTAGGGGCCGGGGCATGGCCGACCGCTTCATCACGCCGGCGGGCTTTGCGGGCATCCGGGCCGAATATGAAAAACTGTTCGGCGAGGAACGGCCGAAACTGGTCGAGGTGATCAGCTGGGCGGCCGGAAACGGAGATCGTTCAGAGAACGGCGACTACATCTACGGTCGCAAGCGACTGCGCGAGATCGATCGGCGGCTGGGCTACCTATCCAAGGTGATGAAGACCGCAAGGGTGGTGGATCCCGCCCGCCAGGATAGCCGGGACGAGGTCCGCTTCGGGGCAACGGTGGAGCTGGCCGACGACGGAGATAACCGCCGCGTCCTGACGCTGGTCGGCGAGGACGAGGCGGACGCCACCAACGGCCGGATCAGCTGGAACTCACCGATCGCTCGCGCTCTGGTCGGGGCAAGAGTCGGCGACGAGCGGGTCGTGCGGTTGCCGAGTGGAGAGAAGAGCTACGAGGTGGTGGCGATCGATTATCCGGCCTGAGCGGCAATGCCCCGAAGTCGCTCGAACAGCGGATGCTCGGTCATTGGCACCGTTCCCACCGCCGCGAAGCCGGGAAGCCATCCGTCCTGTTCGCAACTTAGCAGGGCGAGCTTTGCTGCTTCAGCCGCAAGCACACGGTCGCCTTGCTTCAGCGAGATGATTGCCCAGGCGGAAGCCTGTTCGAACTCCATTCCAGGGAACAGCGCATCACCCGGGCCCTTCAGGACGCCCAGCGCCCGATCGTAGCGCTCTGTTAGGCCGTGAATGGCGACCAAAAACGGGTAATCGAACTCCACACTGGTGCGATAGCGGGGCTCTCGACGCTGCTGCTCCAGCAACATTTCGAGCGTGTCGAGCGCTTGATCGACATCACCCGACACATATCGTGCATGGGCAATGTCGAGCAGCGCGTGCGCCACGAACATGGGGTCACCCATTTCGACGCACCGGCCGAGCAGGTCGATCGCAACGGCCGGGTGCGTGTCCTTCAGCAGTGAACCTTGGATGCGGAGATATTGTGCCTTCTGTGCCTTCGCCCGACAGAGCTTGGCTTCGAAGGCTGCTGCGACGTCGTTGTTCCAGTCGGTGTTGCGGTACCAGTCGGACACCGGACGGTCAGCCGACCGGCTGCGCGGCCGCCTCCCCCGTCACCTTGATCGAAAGCTCCTTGAGCTGCCTGGCGGTGACAGGAGCCGGGGCGTTCATCATCAGATCCTCGGCCTTCTGGTTCATCGGGAAGACCACGACCTCGCGGATGTTGGGTTCGCCGGCAAGCAGCATGACGATCCGGTCGATGCCCGGCGCCGAACCGCCGTGGGGCGGAGCGCCGAACTTGAAGGCATTAATCATGCCGGAGAAGTTGGTGTCGACTTCTTCCTGCGTATAGCCGGCGATCTCGAAGGCCTTATACATGATGTCCGGCCGGTGGTTCCGGATCGCGCCGGAGGAAAGCTCCACGCCGTTGCAGACGATGTCATACTGCCACGCTAGGATGTCGAGCGGATCCTGGGTCTCCAGCGCCTCCAACTCGCCCTGCGGCATGGAGAAGGGGTTGTGGCTGAAGTCGATCTTCTTCGCGTCCTCGTCATATTCGAACATCGGAAAGTCGACGATCCAACAGAACTCGAACCTGTTCTCGTCAATGAGGCCAAGGCTATGGCCGACGCGCGTCCGGGCCAGGCCGGCAAGCTTGGCGGCTTCAGCTTCCTTGCCGGCGGCGAAGAAGATGCCGTCGTCCGGTCCGAGGCCGAGGTCGGCAGCAAGCTTGTCCATGCCGTCCGTTCCGTGATTCTTGGCGATGGGGCCGCCCCACTCACCGCCCTTACGGGTGGCGTAACCCAGGCCCGCGAAGCCTTCGCTGCGAGCCCAGTCGTTCATGTCGTCGAAGAATTTGCGGCTCCTGTCGGCCGTGTTCGGCGCCGGGATGGCGCGCACGACGGCGCCCTTTTCCACCAAGCCGGCGAACAGGCCGAAGCCCGAGCCGCGGAAGTGGTCGCCAACATCGGCGATGATCAGCGGATTGCGCAGGTCCGGCTTGTCATTCCCGTACTTGAGCATCGCCTCCTTGTAGGGGATGCGCGGGAAGGCGCCTTCGGTCACCGAACGCCCCTTGGCGAATTGGCGGAACAGGCCGGCAAGGACCGGCTCGATCGCGTTGAACACGTCGTCCTGGGTGACGAAGCTCATCTCGAAGTCGAGCTGGTAGAACTCGCCCGGCGAGCGATCCGCACGCGCATCCTCGTCGCGGAAGCAAGGCGCAATCTGGAAATAGCGGTCGAACCCGGCCACCATCAGCAGCTGCTTGAACATCTGCGGCGCCTGCGGCAGCGCGTAGAACTTGCCCGGGTGCACCCGGCTGGGCACCAGATAATCGCGCGCGCCTTCCGGTGACGAGGCGGTCAGGATCGGCGTCTGGAACTCGGTGAAGCCCTGCTCGATCATGCGCCGCCGTACGGAGGCAATGACCTCCGAACGAAGCATCATGTTCGCGTGCACCTTTTCGCGGCGCAAATCGAGATAACGGTATTTCAGCCGGATATCCTCGGGATACTCCTGCTCGCCCGCCACCGGCATCGGCAGTTCGGACGCCTGGCTCTGCACCGTCACTCCGCGCGCGAAGACCTCAATCTCACCGGTGGGCAGGTTGGCGTTGGTCGTGCCCTCGGCGCGGGCCTTCACGGTACCGTCGATCGTCACGACCGATTCGACCCGCAGGCGATCAAGGATCGGCAGCGCCGGACTGTCCGTGTCGGCCACGATCTGGGTAAGGCCGTAATGGTCGCGCAGGTCGACGAAAAGCACCCCGCCATGATCGCGCTTGCGGTGGATCCAGCCCGACAGCCGGACGGTCTCGCCGACATTTTCGCCGCGAAGCTGGGCGCAGTTGTGGGTGCGATAGGCGTGCATGTTTCGCTTGTCCGATTGGGTAAGGAGGAACGCGGCGCGCTTCCCCTCCCCCTCCCGCTTTGTCAACCCGCGCGCCCGGCGCTAAGGGCTACGGCAACATGCATATTCATCCGCTGATTACCGACAGCGCCAGTCTGGCCGCGCTGGTGAGCCGCCTCGCCCAACACCCATTCGTCGCGGTCGATACCGAGTTCATGCGCGAGAATACCTACTGGCCCGACCTGTGCCTGCTGCAGATCGCCTCGCCGGACGAGGCCGCCGCCATCGATCCCAAGGCGGAAGGGCTGGACCTGACGCCGCTGTGGGACCTGTTGGTAGCCAACGAGGAGGTGCTCAAGGTCTTCCACGCCGGCGGGCAGGACCTCGAAATCGTGCACAACATGACGGGCAAGGTGCCCCACCCGCTGTTCGACACCCAGATAGCGGCAATGGCGCTGGGGTTCGGCGAGCAGGTCGGATATTCCAATCTGATCGAATCCATGCTTGGCCACAGTCTCGACAAGGGCGCTCGCTTCACCGACTGGAGCCGCCGCCCGCTCGACAAGCGTCAGATCGATTACGCGATCGGGGATGTCACCCATCTGGCGACGATTTTCCCCCGCATGGTGGAAAAGCTGCGCCGTCAGCGTCGGGGCGACTGGCTCGACGAGGAAATGGAGCGGCTGGCGGACCCCTCTTCCTTCGCTTTTGCGGCCGAGGACGCGTGGAAGCGGCTGAAGCTGCCGTCGCGCAATCCGGCGGTCTTGGGCCGGCTGAAGGCGCTGGCCGCGTGGCGCGAGACCGAAGCCCGGGGAAAAAACCTGCCGCGCGGCCGGATCATCAAGGACGACACTCTTAACGAGTTGGCGGCTCATCCGCCCAAGTCGCAGGACGATCTTGGTCGCGTTCGCGGCCTGTCGGCAGGCTGGCGAAACAACGACATCGGGGCCAGGCTGATGACCGCGCTGGCCGAGGCGGAGCCATTGGGCGGCGCCGATCTGCCGGACCGGGAACCGCGCCGGCCCGGCCTGACCAAGGATGCCGCGCTGGTCAGCGATCTCCTCAAGCTGCTGCTCAAGATCCGGGCCAAGGAGGTCGGCGTCGCGCCCAAGCTCATCGCTCGTTCAGACGAGCTGGAGATGCTGGCGGCGGGCGTTCGCGACGGGCTGGCGATCCTGTCCGGTTGGCGGTTCGACCAATTCGGACATGACGCACTGGATCTGGTCGAAGGCCGGCTCGCGTTCGCGACGGAGAACGGCAAGCTCAAGATGACCCGGACGGCAAAGGAACCTGTGGATGCGTAAATTGATCGGCTTGACGCTGATTCCCCTTGCCGCCTGTGCCGCGATGCCGGGCGACGAACCCGTCGCGCGGGTCGGTGTCGGGGAGTGCCGCAACGAAGGCTTGGAGCGCTTCACCGGTCAGCCCGCGACGGCTGAGCTCGGCGCGGAAATGCTGCGGGTCTCCGGAGCTCGGACGCTGCAATGGATTCCGCAGGGAATGATGGTGACGATGGAGTTCCGCTCCGACCGGCTCCGCGTCAGCCTGGATGCGAACAACCGGGTCGAGCGCGCCCGCTGCGGCTAAGCGTCAGGAATTGGCGAGAACCGGCTCAAGGCCGAGGGCGGCGGCAAGCTGACGGAAGCGCTTGCGCACCGTATCAGAGTAAAGCGCGCGATCGCTTGCCTTGAACGACAATAGCAGCCGTTCGCCGTCGACCGACAAGGCAGTGCGCTTCAACAGGCTTGCCGTTCCGCCGCTGAGCCGCTGCGCGAGACGGATGGCGCGGCCCCAGCGGTCAGCGTGCTCCAGCACCCGTTCCTCGACCAGCGTGCCCACATTGGGATCATAGGCGCCGTCGCCGCCGAACGCGCTGCACAGTGCGCGACCCAGGATCGCCCGGCCCTCCGCGTCGATCCCGACCCAATTGCCATGCACGCCCATGTCGACGGCCCATTCGGCGCGAAAGTCCGGGTGAGCGTTCCAGGCGACGTCGGCCAACAGACAGGACGCAAGCCGTAGCCGGGCATCCTCGCGGCTGTCGTCGGGGAAGAGCGGCGCGATCCAGCGGTCGAGCAGATGCCCATGGTCGCCGAACCTGCCAAGCCGCTCGCCGACCTCCAGCGCAGCCGCCATCAGCGGGTCTTCCGCCTTCATCTCCGGCGACAAATTGTCGAACAAGATGCCCTCGCGCAGCCCAAAGGCGCTCGCGACGATCCGCCCCGGCTGGAGCACTCGGCACAGCGCATCGAGAACGGCCGCCGCGGCCGGCAAGGTCTGCAGGCGCGAGGATTGGAACCCCATCCGGTCACGCAACTCGTCCACGCTGCTGCTTCGGACAAGTTGCCGCAATTCGCGCACCCGCTCCGGTTCGAGCTGGTGCTGGTGGATGATCGGCAGCGGGTGCCCCGTAAGATGCTGATCGAGTTGTACAAAGGCCCGGAATGAGCCTCCCACGAGATACAGGCTACCCTCGCGCGCGGCGCGACGGATTTCGGGCGGGATGCCCTTGCGAAGCGCTTCGCTGATTGCACGGGCACTGGCCTTGTCACCAAGTCGCAAGACGCCAAGCGGGAGGGAAACGCCGCGTGCCGGAACTCCGTCGCTCACGGGGGTCAGTTCCAGGCTGCCGCCACCCAGATCCGCAACCAGGCCATGCGCTTGCGGAATGGCGGAGATTACGCCCAGGGCCGAAATCCTCGCCTCCTCTTCGCCGCTGATCAGCTCGGGCTTGATCCCGGCTTTTTCCGCCCGCTTGAGGAAATCAGGTCCGTTGGACGCGTCCCGCACGGCGGCGGTTGCAACGGCGTGAAGCTTCTTGAGCTTCATTTCCCTGGCCAGAAGCCTGAAGCGGGCCAGCGCCTCCAGCGCCGCGTTCATCGACTTGTCGGACATCTTGCCGCTCTCGTCGAGTTCGCGGCCAAGGCCGGCCATCACCTTTTCGTTGAAAAGTGTGCTCGGCACTCGCTCCGATCCGCCATAGGCGACGAAGCGGACCGAGTTTGAGCCGATGTCGATGATGCCGACGGGGCCGAACGGCCGGGACGAGGTCATCAACCGCCCTGGTCCAGGCGCAGCTTGGGCACCGCCTTGCCGCCCAGCGCCTGGCCCCTGCCGGAGAGAGAGGGGTTGGTCATGAAATAGCGGTGCAGGTTGAAGCTCTTCTTGCCGGGAACCACCCGGGTGTAACGCCCGTCCCCGTCGAGGACCCAGCTTTGCTGATTATCGATGAGGTTGGCGACCATGATCTGGTCCAGCACCTGCGCGTGCACCGTGGCATTTTCCAGCGGCACGGCCACCTCCACTCGGCGATCCAGGTTGCGCGGCATCCAGTCGGCGGAGGAAATGAAGACCTTCGCCTTGCGGTGCGGCATCTTGGCGCCGTTGGCGAACGCCCAGATCCGGCTATGCTCCAGGAAGCGGCCGACGATGCTCTTTACCCGGATGTTCTCGGACAGGCCTGGCACACCCGGGCGAAGACAGCAGACTCCCCGGATGACGAGGTCGATCGACACCCCGGCCGAACTGGCCTCGTACAGCTTGTCGATGACCTGGCCGTCGACCACGCTATTCATCTTGGCCCAGATCGCCGCTGGTTTGCCCGCCTTGGCGTTCGCAATCTCGCTGTCGATCAGGCTCAGCAGCTTCTGCCGCAGCGCGAGCGGGCTCATGGTGATCAGTTCCAGCCCCTTGGGCGGTACGTAGCCGGACACATAATTGAACAGTTTGGCCGCATCCCGCGCCGCCCGTCGCGAGGCGGTGAAGAAGCTGAGGTCGGTGTACACCTTGGTCGTGGTCGGGTGGTAGTTGCCGGTACCGAAATGGCAGTAGGTGCGAAAGATCTCGCCCTCGCGCCGGACTACCATCGACACCTTGGCGTGGGTCTTCCATTCGACGAAGCCATACACGACCTGCACGCCCGCTCGCTCGAGGCGCGAAGCCCACAGCAAGTTCTGCTCCTCGTCGAAGCGAGCCTTCAGTTCGACCACCGCGGTGACCGACTTTCCAGCTTCCGCCGCTGCCACCAAAGCATCGATGATCGCCGACTGTTTGCCGGCGCGGTAAAGCGTTTGCTTGATCGCGACGACGTCCGGATCGCTCGCCGCCTGCCGCAGAAAGGCGACCACCACGTCGAAACTTTCGAACGGGTGATGGATGACGATGTCCTTGGCGCGGATCGCGGCAAAGCAATCACCGCCATATTCGACGATCCGTTCGGGGAAGCGGGGCTGGTAGGGCGTGAATTTGAGGTCCGGTCGCTCCTCCTCGACCAGCTGACCCAGGTCCGCGATGCCGATGAAGCCGCCGCTTTCCGCGATGATCGCATGTTCCGCCTTGAGGCCCATGCGCACCAGCAGTTCCAGCTCGGCGGGCGCGTCGGCACTGAATTCCAGCCGGATTACCCGGCCGCGCCGACGCTCCTTCAATGCGGAGCGAAAGTGACGGACAAGGTCCTCGGCGTCTTCCTCGATCTCGATATCGCTGTCCCGCAGCACTCGGAAGGCACCCGCGCCCAGCAGCTCGAAGCCCGGGAACAGCAGGTCGAGGTGCGCTGCGACCACCGCATCGATTGCAACGAACCGGGCCTTGTCGCCGGGCAGGCGGACGAAGCGCGGGATGGAGGCCGGGATCATCACGACTTCGTTGACCAGCTCCCCGTCGGACGGGTCGACCATTGCGAAAATCAGGCTGAAGCCACCGTTGGGAATGAACGGAAAGGGATGCGACGGATCGATTGCCAGCGGCGTCAGCACCGGCAGGATCTGCTGGGCAAACCAGTCACGAAGCCACGCCCGCTCCGCATCCTCAAGGTCGGCCGGAGTGATCACTGCCAGCCCTTCCGCGGCCAGCAGTGCAGACAGCTCACTCCATGCGGCCTGCTGCTCACTGACCAACCGGTCGGCTTCCCCGCTGATCAGGGTCAGCTGCTGGCCGGGCGTGAGCCCATCCTTGGACGGCTCGTCCACGCCTTCCAGCTGCTGTTCCTTGAGGCCGGCCACCCGGACCATGAAGAATTCATCAAGGTTGGATCCGCTGATGGACAGGAAGCGGAGCCGTTCCAGCAGGGGGTGGGCGAGGTTCGCTGCCTCCTCCAGCACGCGCCGGTTGAAGGCCAGCCAGCTGAGTTCCCGATTAAAATAGGGTGACACGGTGCCGGGCTTGGGGCCGCCCCGTGACGCCTTGATGTCAACCGGCGCATTCACGGCTCAACTTCCTCCATCGATCAGGCCGCCCGCGACCAGCGCCCGCTTGACGGTCGGCAGGGTCAGACGCGCCCGTTCGGCAATGGCAAAACGGTCGATCGCTTCGACGATCCGCTCCGCCGTCCAGTAGTCGCGCGTGACCCGCGCCACGACATAACGCATCGCCTCATCCGGAAGATGCAGTCCCCGGTCAGCAAATAGCCGCCGCAGGATCGCCGCGAACAGCTGGTCATCGGGTGGAAAGATCCGCGCCACAGGGGTGACCGCCAGCCGGGTGCGGAGGTCCGGCAGTGTCGGCTGCCACGCCGGGGGCGCCTCATCCGCGACGATCACCAACGGGCGGCCGCTTTCTTGCGCCGCGTTCCACGCGTGGAACAGCGCCTCTTCATCGTGTGACTGGGCATCGTCAAACAGGCGCCCGCCGACTCGGGCGACGAACCCGCGGGCAAGCAGCGAGCGGCCGGACCGCCGGGGGCCGGTCAGGATCGTAGCCTTGACCGGCCACATGCTCCAGCGGCGAAAATGCTCCCATGCCTCGCTATTGGCCGCTCCCAGGATGAACCGGCTTTCGTCGCCCCCTTGCGGCCAGTCGAGCGGAAGCGCGATCTGGTCCGGCGGCCGCATCAGTCGCTCTGGCCCTGCGGCTGCGGCTGCGGTTGAGCCGGCGGCGGCGCGGGCTGCGGTGGAGCAGGCGCCGGCTGAGGCGCGGGCGCGGGAGTCGGCGCGGCACGGTAGCCGGTGATCCGGAACACGCCGCCCTCCGCCACGTCCGTGGTCCAGCCGCGCGCATTGAGTGCGGCCGCGAGCTGCCCCTGTGTGCCCCGATAAGTCACCGCCAGCACGGCGCGGCCGAATTCCTGCACCCCGGTCACGCCGGGGATCGAGCGGAGCCAGCCCACTGGCGAGTAGGGACTTGTCACCACGATCTGGATGGTGCGGATCGGCGCCTCCGTCTGGCGCTCCTGCTCGTTTGGCGTTTCCTCTTCCACCACGGGCGGCGGTTCGAATACGATCAGGCTGCGATCGGGTTGCAGCAGGCCCGCCGCCTGATATCGGGCGAACAGCGCATCCATTCGCTGCGCGCCCTCATTCATCATCCCCTGCAGTTCGGCACTGTTCTGCGCGGTCAAGGTGAAGGTGCCGAGCGGCTTCCGGTCGGCGCCGAAGTAACCGACAAACGTCGCGGCAGCGGGGCCGCCGGGATAGATGCGCCGAACCTGCACTTCGGCCACCAGCACGTCGGCGGCGCCGTAGAGATCGATGATGTTGCGCCACCAGCCCCGCCCCGGGCGCCTGGTCTGCGCGGCGTTGATCAGCAGCGGGTCGATGCCCATGCCGGAGACGCGGACATAATCGATCGGGCTTTGCGAGGTGCGGAATTCGGCCCAGGCGCGCTGCCATGCATTGCGGGTCTCGACGCTGGTCATCGTGCCGCCGCTGACCGTCACCGGGATCAGCAGCATCGGGGCCGAGCGCCGGATCCGGCCCGCCACGCCCAGCAGCTCCCCTGCCCGCGCGCGGTCGAACAGCACGCCAAGGCTGGCGATGTAGCGGGTGGGCCCGATCTGCTCCTGTTCGACGATGATCGAGCTGACCAGCCCGTCCAGCGTCGAATCCGGCAGGTTCGGCGCTTCGCTGATCGGGCGTCGATTGGTCTGAGCCCAAAGTTTCCTGAAGCCTTCGCGCTGGGCAATGCGCCACCCGGCATAGCGCGCCTCGTCCGCGGTCTTGCCGCCGACGTCGACCTTGATCCCGCCGACTTCCAGCGTGTTGGAACTGTCGAGAGGCAGGATTCCGCGATCCCCGGATTCGAGCTGGGCCCACACCGCACCGCCACCGATGGCGGAGAGGAGGAGCGCGAAGCCAAGGAAACGGACCGTCCGGTTGGGCAGCATGAGCCGCCTTCTGGCGACAACGGCGTGGATTTCCAAGCGCCTTCTCGGCTACGGCATCAATCCATGGGGCTGACATATGAACAGGCCGGGGTGAACATCGCCGCCGGCAACGCCTTGGTGAAGGCAATCGGACCGCTCGCCAAATCCACCCGCCGGCCGGGCGCGGACGCGGAGTTGGGCGGCTTCGGCGGCTTTTTCGACCTCAGGGCGGCCGGCTACTCCGACCCGCTGCTGGTCGCGGCTAACGACGGTGTGGGCACCAAGCTGAAACTCGCGATCGATACGGGCAAGCACGGGGGTGCCGGCATTGACCTGGTCGCCATGTGCGCCAACGATCTGGTTGTTCAGGGCGCAGAGCCGTTATTCTTCCTCGACTATTTCGCCACCGGGAAGCTCGACAACGCGGTAGCGGAAGAGGTCGTGGCGTCGATCGCCGAGGGGTGCCGCCAAGCCGGCTGCGCACTGATCGGCGGCGAAACGGCCGAGATGCCGGGTATGTACGCCCCCGGCGACTACGATCTCGCGGGCTTTTGCGTCGGCGCGGTCGAGCGCGGGCAGTCCCTGACCGGAGAGACCATCGCGCCGGGCGACCTTATCCTTGGGCTCGCCAGTTCCGGCGTGCACAGCAATGGTTTCAGCCTCGTCCGCCGCATCGTCGCCGATCGGGACTGGAAGCTCGATCGCCCCGCTCGGTTCTATCCGGAACGATTGCTCGGCGATGCGCTGCTGGAGCCCACGCGGATCTACGTGAAGTCGCTTCTTCCCGAGATTCGCGCCGGGCGGATCAAGGGTCTTGCGCACATTACAGGTGGCGGTCTGCTGGAGAATATTCCGCGCGTGTTGCCCAACGGCGCGCACGCAGTGGTCGATGCCGACAGCTGGGACCTTCCTCGCCTCTTCGCCTGGCTTCAGGCTGGCGGTGGCATCGAGCCGGAAGAACTCGCGCGGACGTTCAACTGCGGCATCGGAATGGTCGCGATTGTCGCTGCCGAGACGGCGCAAGAGGTCGCAGCCAACCTGCAGGCTTCGGGCGAGACGATTCACCAGATCGGTCGCATCGAGGCAGGCATCCGCGGCTGCACCGTGCGCGGCTCCGATGAGACGTGGAGCGCTCAAGGCTGCTGGAGCGCCACGCACCATCATGGGTGACAAGGCGCGCGTCGCCGTCCTCGTGTCCGGGACCGGCAGCAATATGGCCGCCCTCATCTATGCCGCACGGGCGGCCAACTGCCCCTACGAGATCGTCCTGGTCAGCGGAGACACGCCGGACGCGCCCGGCCTCGCGCTGGCCGAGGCCGAAGGCGTCTCGGTCGTTCGCTTGCCGTTCAACAAGACAGATTTCTTCGAGCGGCTGGACAGCACCTTGCGCGATGCCCAGCCCGATCTTGTCGCCCTCGCCGGCTTCATGCGCATTCTTCCCGCCCGGTTTGTCGGCGCGTGGGAAGGAAAGCTTCTCAACATTCATCCCTCGCTCCTGCCCAAGTATCGCGGCCTCCATACGCATGCCCGAGCGATTGACGCCGGCGACACCCATGGTGGCGCCTCCGTTCACCTCGTGACCCCCGAAGTGGACGCCGGCGAAGTCCTTGGGCAGGTTGCTGTCGCGATCATGCCCGGAGACACGCCCGAAACGCTGGCCGAGCGGGTGAGGATCGCGGAGCACCAGCTTTATCCCCGCGTCCTTGCCGACTTCGCAGCACGCCCATTCGACGCCGGCTGGATCGAGCGCCAGGTCGACGCGCTCGCCGGCCGGCTGCCGGAAGTCACGCGCAAGACCAGCCACGGTTCACCCGGCTGGGCGGTCGGCGGTGAGAAGAATGGCAAGCTGTTCGCCATCATCGCCGATCGTCACCACGGCGAAGACGCGGTCGGCCTACTGGTCAAAGCCAGCGGTCCTGACGAGATGGCCGGGCTGATCGAAGCGCAGCCGGACCTTTACTACTGGCCCAAATATTACGGCGCGAGCGGCTGGTTGGGGCTCAAGCTGAATCGCCGCGACGTGGACTGGGACCAGGTGGCCAATTGGCTGGAACGCAGCTGGCGGTCCTGCGCGCCGACAAGACTGACGAAGCTGATGCGCACCGCCGATCTTTTTTAGTCAGGCTCACCGTTTGCAAGGGGTCTCCAGAGCGTGCGTGATCTATTGGGTTTGAGTGGCCGTACCGTCCTGGTCGCGCTGTCGTGTCTTGGCGCCGTCCTGGCGGCGACCATGGTCGTTCGCGCAATGCCGGTAAGCTTGTATCAGCAGCGAATTCTTGCTGCCGTCGACCGGGGGGTCCTTCCTCGACTTTTCCCGGCGCTGAAGGGCGTGGAGTTCGCAAGCCCCCGCTACAACGGCAACGATTGCCTTGTCCTCGACATGCTCGTCACCAGGCCAACTGCAAACCTGGAACAGCGATCCAATTCCTTGTCGAGGAGCCTCCGGAGCTACTCGAACATGGGGCCGGACCTATGTGCCAACATGATTGAATCGGCGTCGGGCCGCTCAGGCGCCATCATGCCCTATCATCGGTACATTCATGGCTATGTCACCGGAATCGGATTGCTCCTCATTCCGTTTGACTTCGGCGTCGCGACAGCCCTGCTTTATGGCTTTAATCTCGTCCTGGCGGGCCTGATCGTCTGGTCCGGACTGATCCGTCGACCGCGCGAGGCCGGATTCCCCTACGCGGCACTTGGCACGGGGGCATTCCTCTTCACCGGAATGCATTCCTTCGGCTGGTCGCCGTCCTTTTCGTTCGGCGATCTCACCCTGCTCGGGTTCCTGCTGTTTGCCGCCCGAAACAGCTTGGCGGAAATATCGAAAGCCCGCCTGGCGACGGCCACGGCCCTCTTTGGAGCAGGCGTTGCCGCGTTCGAGTTCCTGACCGGCTACGTGCCAATCGCACTCGCCCTGATCCTTGCGATCTTCGCTATCGAGAGAAGCCTCGAATGGCGGCGGGTCGGGCTGGCGATATGGTGCTTTTCGCTTGCGTTCCTCACGATGTTTGCTGCGAAATTCCTGCTCGTCGCGCTTAGCACTGAACCTGCCATCGGGCAGGAGGCGGCAGGTCGCCTCGCAAAATGGATGTCGATCGACCAATGGGACATCGCACCCGAAAACGCGCTGACCTTAGAGCGGCTGGGGATCTCGCCGGAACAGATCAAGGACAGTCGTCTGCTCGGCTTCGGCTACAACATCGCCAAGATGGTCTATCACTCGCCCTACATGATGGGGTCGCGGATCCTTGGCGCGGGCGTCATGATCCTGGTTCCGGCGCTTTTGGTGGGCATCACGCTGCTCCGTCGGCTGCATGGAAAGGCCGCTTGGCTGGGAACGGCGCTGACCCTGTCGCCGCTTGTGGTGATATTCGGATGGCACTTGCTGTTCGTGAGTCATGGCATTGTCCATACGAGCTTCATGAATCGTACGCTCGCTTGGGCGGGAGTGCTCTCGATCGGTCTTCTGGTATCCCGTTGGCTGGGCGAACGGGCCACTCGCGAAAGCTCGCCGGGCGCCGCACAACCGATTGGCTGAGCGCAAAAGGGCCGCCGGATCACTCCGGCGGCCCAATGCGGGATAGTCAATGAAGCTGGACCAGTTCAGCCGACGATTTCTTCCGGCTTGAAGAAATAGTCGATCTCGATCCTGGCGTTTTCATCGCTGTCCGAACCATGGACCGAATTGGCCTCGATGGATTCCGCCAATTCCTTGCGGATCGTGCCGGGCTCGGCATTTTCCGGGTTGGTGGCGCCCATGATGTCGCGGTTGCGCTTCACGGCGTCTTCACCTTCCAGCACCTGCACGACCACGGGGCCGCTGGTCATGAAGCTGACGAGGTCGTTGAAGAAGGGGCGCTCGCGATGGACGCCGTAGAAACCCTCGGCCTGCTCGCGGGTCATCTGGATGCGCTTGGAAGCGACGACGCGAAGACCCGCTTCCTCCAGCATCTTGGTGACCGCACCGGTCAGGTTGCGGCGGGTGGCGTCGGGCTTGATGATCGAAAAGGTGCGCGTCACGGCCATGACCGGGCGATCTCCTGTATGGGTGGATTGTTCGGGTTGGCCGCGCCCCTAGCGAGCAGACCAACAAAGGGCAAGGTCAGGCCTTGTGGATCCAGCGTCCGTCTTCACGCGCCCAATAGCGGCGCTCCACTCCTTCCCGCCCGGACAGCAGCTTCCAGGCCAGTCGCGCGCCCTGCAGGTGCGCCTCGTCGAAGAGATAGAAAGCGCGATCGAATGCCAGCGCCGCCTCCCGCCATTCGCCGTCGGCGATGGCCAGATTGCGGGCAAGGTTCGGTGCGTCCGGAGTGGTCGACAGAAGGATCGGCTGGCGCGGATCATCGGTCCCGCCGGCAATTCCGTGCGGCAGAAAGCTTGTCGGCCCCTGGTCCCACAATTGCCGGTCGAGCCGGGCCAGCGCGCCCTCATCGGCGGCGACCACCAGCAAACGCCCGTCTTCCGCCAGCAGCTTGGCGGCGAGCGACGCAATCACCTCGTCCACCGGCATGCCGCCAAGCTGATAGAAATCGACCTTCACGGGCGTTGGTTCATCGCTCCGCCGAAGCCTCCACGAACTGGTCGAGCAGGCGTACGCCGAAGCCGGTCGCGCCCTTGTCGTAGGTGGTTCCCGGCTTGTCGCTCCATACGACGCCGGCCACGTCCAGATGCGCCCATTTAATTCCGTCTTTGACGAAGCGGTGGAGGAACTGCGCGGCCGTGATCGAGCCGCCCTCGCGCGGACCGACATTCTTGATGTCGGCGATCGGCGAGTCGATCAGGCGGTCGTAGGCATCGCCCAACGGCATCCGCCACAACTTGTCGCCGGTCGCGGTGCCCGCCGCGATCAGGTCGTTGGCCAACCCATCGTCGTTGGAGAAAACGCCGGCATATTCGTGTCCCAGGCCGATGACCATGGCCCCGGTCAGCGTGGCGAGATCCACCATCAGCCGCGGCGCGAAGGTGCGCTGGACGTAGGTGATGGCATCGCAAAGCACGAGGCGGCCTTCGGCGTCCGTGTTGATCACCTCGATGGTCTGTCCGCTCATGGAAGTGACCACGTCGCCCGGGCGCTGCGCCTTGCCGTCCGGCATGTTCTCGACCAGGCCGCAGACGCCGATCACGTTCGCCTTGGCCTTGCGCCCGGCAATGGCGAGCATGGCGCCGGCGACCGCGCCAGCGCCGCCCATGTCCCATTTCATCGACTCCATGCCGGCCGCCGGCTTGATCGAAATCCCGCCGGTATCGAAGGTCACGCCCTTGCCGATCAGGCTGATCGGGGCGGCATTCGCCTCGCCGCCGTTCCATTTCATGATCAGCAGGCGCGGCTCGCGGACCGAACCCATGGCAACGCCCAGCAGCGCGCCCATGCCCAGCTTCTCCATCGCCGGCCCATCGAGGACCTCGATCTCGAGACCTGTGCCCTCCATCGCCTGGCGGCAACGCTCGACGAACGTTTCGGGGTAGATGATGTTGGCCGGTTCGGCGACCAGTTCACGCGTAAGTTGCACACCCTTGAGGACGGCCTGGTAGCGGCCGGTCCACCGCGCCTCTGCATCGTCGGGGGCGCCAACGATCACCAGTTCGGCAAGGGTCGGCTTTTGCTTCTCCTTGAGTCTGGTCCGGTAACGGTCATGGCGCCATGACCGAAGAGCCGCGGCCAGCGCGACCTTGGCTACTCCGTCCGCCGACAGGCCGGCACTGGAGACGTCCAGCACCGCGATCGTCTCGCCCGACGTCAGCAGCCGTGCGACGGCCGTGCCACCCAGCTTTTCCGCCGCCTCATCGCCCTTCGCGCCAATCCCGATCAGCACCAGCCGGCGGGCTGCGCCGTTTTCACCAGCGACATAGGTTTCGGCAACGCCCCCCGCCTCGCCCTCGAACCGTTGCAGCCGCGCAGCCGCCTCAACCTGCGCCTGCTCCGCGCCCAGCGAAGCGAGAACCGAACGATCGGCACCGGCGACGGGAAGGATAGTTGCATGGCTACCGGCCGGACGGCTTGAAGCGAAGCGGATCTGCATGGGTGGAAACCTCGAGAAATTGGCGCAAAGGGTTGATCGGGGCTCTTAAGCGGTCAGGCGTGGCTTGCAAGGCATTGCCGCTGGACCCCCGAGGTGCGATAGGCCGGGCTCTTCGGGAACAAGGGCAAAAGGGCGGCGGGGAACTTGCGGGTGCGTTTCACTGGCTGGACGGCGTTGCCGCTGATTTTTGCGCTCGCCACGCCCGCGCTCGCGCAGGAGCAGGCGGCTCCGTCTTCGACCGAACCAAGCGTCGTTCCCGATGCCGACGCAGTCTCGTTCAGCGCCGATACCGTCACCTATGACAGCGATAACGAGGTGGTGACTGCCCAGGGGCAGGTCCGATTGGCAAAGGACGGCAATTATGTCGCCGCCGACCAGGTGATCTGGACCCGCAGCACCGGTCAGGTCGTCGCCACCGGCAATGTGGTCGTCACCAACCCGGAAGGCGACAAGTTCGTCGGCGACCGCGCAGTGTTGACCGACGACATTCGGGACGCGACGGTCGAAAATCTGCTGGTCGTGTTGGAAAGCGGTGGCCGACTGGCGGCCGAGCGGGCAACGCGCACCGGCGATGTCACCACGCTTGAAAACGCGGTCTATTCCCCCTGTCCGGTGACGACCGAAAGCGGTTGCCCACGCCGTCCTAGCTGGAAGGTGACGGCCGCGCGGGTCACGTATGACAGCGCCCGCGATCGCGTCCGCTTCCAGCGCGGCCGGCTCGAGATTCTGGGTATCCCGTTGCCGTTGATCCCGATCTTCAGCATCGGCACGGGCCAGGGCTCGCAGGGCGTGACGGGCGTGCTGTTCCCGGACATCAAATTGTCGGGGCGGAACGGTTTCGAAGTCTCCGTTCCCGTTCACTTCGCCATTGCGCCCAACCGCGACCTGACGTTGACGCCGCATATCTACAGCGGATCGCTGCCCGGTCTGGACCTGAAGTATCGCGATCTGAACCGTCTGGGCGCGTTTCAGATAGGCGGCTTCGTCACCTATGGCGACCGCAACGACGACGATCCGGGTTCGGACAATGGCCTCAGGGCCTATATCGACGCCAACGGCAAATTTCAGTTTACACCGCGTTGGTCGCTGACTGGACAGTTGCGCCGTGCGACCGACAAGACGGTGGCTCGCCGGTACGACATCACCCGCGAAGACAAGCTCCGCTCATTCTTCAATCTCGAGCGGATCGACTTCGACAGCTATATCTCGATCGCCGGCTGGTCCTTCCAGGGACTTCGCGAGACCGATCGGCAACAGCGAATCCCGATCGCCCTGCCGGCAGTCGATGCACGCTGGCGACTGGTACCACCGGCGATCGGCGGGCGGGTGGAACTGCAGGCAAACAGCCTGGCCGTTCTTCGCCGCGACGGACAAGACACGCAACGGGCATTCGCAGGCGCGCGCTGGGACCGCCGATTCCTTACCGCGATGGGGCAGGAATTGCTGTTGACGGGCTACGCTCGCGCGGACGTTTATCATACCGACGAAACCGCGAAGACTTCCGCCGCCATCTATCGAGGAAACGACGGATGGCACACCCGCAGCATCTTTGCGGCGGCAGCCGAAGCACGCTGGCCCCTCATCGGCGGCCTTGCCGGCGGCATCCAGCGGGTCACGCCGCGGCTGCAACTGGTCCTCACGCCGCCGAGCAAGAACTTCAGCATACCCAATGAGGATTCCCGCGCGGTCGACCTTGAGGATAGCAACCTATTCGCGCTCAACCGCTTTCCCGGATACGACCGGTGGGAAGACGGTTCGCGGCTGACCTATGGGCTGGACTGGGCCTACGACCGTCCCAACCTCGCCATCGCGACGACCATCGGGCAAAGCTATCGCCTCAACCGGGACGAGCGCATCTTTCCCGACGGGACGGGCCTTACCGATCGCTGGTCCGACATCGTCGGGCGCACCCGCTTTCAGTTCGGGCGCCTCGTCGACCTCACCCATCGCTTCCGACTCGACAAGGACGGCTTCGTCGTTCGCCGCAACGAGTTGGACCTGACGCTCGGCACCACCAACACCTACGCGCGGGTCGGCTATCTGAGGCTCAACCGCAACGTCGATCCTTCGGTCGAGGATTTGCGCGACAAGGAAGAGGTGCGGCTTGCGGGCCGCTGGCAATTCCGCCGCTATTGGTCCGTCTTCGGTTCCACCGTGGTGGACTTGACCGACCAGGCTGAAGACCCGCTGTCGGTGGCCGACGGCTTGGACCCGGTCCGGCACCGGCTCAGCCTGGATTATGAGGACGATTGCCTGGCGATTGGCATATCCTGGCGGCGCGACTATGAGCGGTTCGGTTCGCTTCGGGAGGGCAACACCTTTCAGTTCCGGCTGGCGCTCAAGGGCCTCGGTCGATGACCCTCTCGCTCATCGCGGGTTCAGCGGCGATGCAACAAAGCGACTTATTCGCTGAAATAACAAGGGATTGAGATACAAGTGGCAGCTCGCTTCAGCAAGTATCTGGCAGCCGCGGCGGCAGTGACCGGCGCGACGATGGCGGTGGCGCAGACGGCGCAGCCCGCCGCTCCCCGTCCGGCGACGCCAAGCACCACCGCCGGCCTTCGCCTGCCGACCGACGTCACCGTGTTCGGCGGCGCGATCCCTTCGGTGGTCAAGGCCAGCGCGATCGTGAATGGCGAGGTCATCACTCAGACCGACATTGATCAGCGGCTGGCTTTGCTGGCCATCTCGCAGGGCGGAAAGATCCCCGCGGAGGAGATGGAGCGGCTGCGCGTTCAGGTGCTGCGCAACCTGATCGACGAAACATTGCAGGTGCAGGCGGCCAAGGCGGCGGAGATCACGGTGACGCCGGCGGATATCGACCGCACGGTCGCGCGGGTAGCCGGGACCAACAAGCAGACCCCCGAGCAGCTGACCGAGTTCCTTCGCTCGCGCGGCAGTTCGATCCGTACCATGCGCCGGCAGATCGAAGGCGAGATCGCCTGGCAGCGCCTGCAGCGCGCCAAGATCGAAAGCCGGGTCAGCGTCGGGGATGAGGAGGTCAAGGCCGTCATCGACCGGTTGAATGCAGCCAAGGGGACGCAGGAATATCGCGTCGGCGAAATCTTCCTCGCCGCCACGCCGGCCAATCAGGCCGAGGTCCAGGCCAACGCTCAGAAGATCGTCGCGGCCCTGCAACAGGGCGCGTCCTTCGCCGGCTATGCCCGCCAGTTCGGCCAGTCGACCGCCGCGGCGGTGGGTGGCGATCTCGGCTGGCTGCGGCCCGAGCAATTGCCCGATTCGCTGGCGAACGTGCTCCGTCAGATGGGGCCCGGCCAGCTCAGCCAGCCAATTCCCGTGCCGGGCGGCATCTCGATCATCGCCGTTCAGGACATGCGCAAGGTGGCAATGGCCGATCCGCGCGATGCGGAGCTGAGCCTCAAGCAGGTTTCCATTAGCTTCCCGGCCGGCACCAATCGGGCGCAGGCCGAACCGGTTTTGGCGCGGTTCGCCGCCGCTGCGCAGAACGTCGGGGGTTGCGGTGGCGCGGACAAGCTGGCCGCCGACTTCCGCGGCGAGGTGGTGAGCTCGGACGGCGTCAAGCTGCGCGATCTGCCGCCCGCGCTCCAGCAGATGATGCTGCCGATGCAGGTCGGTCAATCCACCCGCCCCTTCGGCAGCCTGGACGACGGTGTGCGGGTCCTCGTGATCTGCGGTCGCGACGAGGGCACCGGCGGCGAGGCGCCGAGCACCGACCAGGTCTTTGCCCAGCTGACGGAAGAGCGCGTCGACCGGATCGCTCGTCGTTACCTGCGTGATCTGCGGCGCGATGCGGTCATCGACTTTCGCTAGGATCAGCGGCTAAGGGGAGGCACCCATGGTGGCCTCCCCTTCGCTTTCCCCCATCGCAGTCTCGCTTGGCGACCCGGCCGGGATCGGTCCGGAAGTCGTCGCCAAATGCTGGGACGCGCGCGATCGGTTCAATCTGCCGCCGTTCGTCGCGGTCGGCGATCCGCGTTCCTTGTCGCAGGTCTGGGACGGAGAGATCGCGGTGATCGACGATCCGCGGGATGCGGAATCGGCTTTCGACATCGGGTTGCCGCTGCTGGCGGTGCCGGCGGCCGAAAGTGGCATCGCCGGCTGCCCAACGGTCGCCGGCGCGCATTGCTCGCTGGACAGCTTGGAAATTGCCGTCGGGTTGGCAAGGTCCGGCTCGGTAACGGCCGTGACGACGGGTCCAGTCAGCAAGCAACAGCTTTACGCAATCGGCTTTTCGCACCCTGGACAGACCGAGTTCGTCGCCGAGCGATGCGGCGTCGCGCCGACCAATGTCGCGATGATGCTGGCAGGGCCAAGCCTCCGGACCGTCCCGGTCACCACTCACATGCCGCTCGCCGACGTGGCGACCCATTTGACCTCACAGCTGATCGAGGCCCGCGGGCGCGCGGCCTTGCGGGGCCTTCAGCGGAATTTCGGCATCGCCGAGCCGGTTCTCGCAGTGGCCGGGTTCAACCCTCACGCGGGCGAGGGCGGCGCTCTCGGCCGGGAAGAGATCGACATCATCGCACCGGCGATCGAGGCCCTGCGCGCCGAAGGCTGGCGCGTCCACGGCCCGCTGCCGCCCGACACCATGTTCCACGGCAGCGCCCGCGCACGCTACGACGCCGCGCTCTGCATGTATCATGACCAGGCGCTGATCCCACTGAAGGCGCTGCATTTCGAAGAGGGCGTCAACATCACGCTCGGCCTGCCAATCGTCCGCACCGCGCCAGACCATGGCACGGCGTTCGACATCGCCGGAGAGGACCGGGCCGACCCGCGCGCCATGGCCGCTGCGATCACGATGGCCGCCAGTTGCGCGGCCCATCGCGCGGCCAACCCGCCCTCTCCCGGACTGTGACCCTCCCGCCCCTCCGCGAAGTGATCGCGCGGCACGGGCTCAGCGCGTCGAAAGCGCTCGGCCAAAATTTCATCCTCGACCGCCAGTTGCTCGCTCGCATCGCCGCCATCCCCGGTTCGCTGGCCGGCGAGCGGGTTTACGAGGTCGGACCTGGTCCCGGGGGCCTGACCGCTGCATTGCTTGAAGCGGGCGCTTCCGTGACTGCGGTCGAGCGGGATCGCCGTTGTCTGCCGGCCCTGTCCGAGCTGCAGGACGCGTTTCCCGGCAAGCTGACGCTGGTCGAAGATGATGCCCTCAAGATCGATGAGCCTGCGCTGGTCGGCGTCGGGGCGCATATCATCTCCAACCTGCCCTACAATGTCGGCACAGCCCTGTTGCTTCGCTGGCTAGGCACAGAGCAGTGGCCGCCCTGGTGGCGTTCGCTCACCCTCATGTTCCAGCGGGAGGTAGCTGAGCGCATCGTCGCGGCACCGGGCAGCGAGCATTACGGGCGGCTGGCGGTCGCGGCGCAGTGGCGATGCAGTCCGCGCCTGGCCCTGCCCGTCCACCGCTCCGCGTTCACGCCTCCGCCGAAAGTTGCGAGCGCGGTGGTTCACATCGTACCCGCCGAACAGCCTGATGGCGTGAGTCCACGAGTGCTCGAGCAATTGACCGCAGCAGCGTTCGGTCAGCGCCGGAAGATGCTTCGTCAAAGCGTGAAGGCCGTCCCCAACGCGCTGGACGCGCTGGCGCAGATGGGCATCGCGGCCGATCGCCGCGCCGAGACGGTCAGCGTCGACGAATGGGTCGCAGTGGCTCGGGCGCTGAGCTAGTTCTGCTTGGCTGGGGCCGGCGTGGTCTTCTGCGCCACCGCCGGGCCGCGGGCAATCGCGGCGGCCAACTGGGTGGCTTGGACGCAAGTGTTGGCGCCGCACAGCTGCTTGACCTTGGTCAGGTTCTGTTGCGCGCGGGCGCCTGCCCCCATCTCGACCATGGCTTCGCCCTGGACCGTCAAGGCGTTGATATCGTTCGGTTCCAGCGCCAGCGCCTTGTTGGTGTAGCGCACGGCCTGCCCGTAAAGCTTTTGCCGTTGCGCGACCCTCGCCAGGGCAACGAACGCCTGCCGATTGCGCGGATCGACCGCCAGCGCAGTCTCAAGCGCATCGTCGGCAGCCGTGAAGTTGCCAGCCGCCAACGCGGCCTCACCCTGCTTCTGCAACGAAACGGAGGTCGGGTTAAGCTGACTGTCCGGAGTCTGGCTTTGACCGCTGCTCGCCACCAGCGCCGCAGCAATCCCCAGGGCACCCGCAATTGGCAATATCCGCATCGTCATCTCCAGCCAGTCGACCCGCATTTCACGCGTTACGGTCGAACCGTGCAACAAAAAAGCCGTCCGTCTCGTCGTGTCCCGGTGTGAGAAGCTTTCCGAGACCATCGTAACGCCCAGCCGCTATCCCTGTATCCTTGGCTTTGTAAGCTGAATGTCGGCTGAGGAAAGCCTCCGCCTGGCCCGCCCCTTCGCGGGTCAGCAAAGAGCAGACAGCGTACACCAGCCTGCCGCCCGGTTTGGCCAATGGAGCCGCGAGGTCGAGCACCCGCGCCTGCAACGCCAGCAACCGCTCAAGCCGTTCGGGGGTCAGACGCCAGCGCCCTTCCGGATTGCGCCGCCACGTTCCCGACCCCGAACATGGCGCGTCCACCAATACCAGATCGCAGCGGCCTTCGAATTCGCTAAGGGCATCAAGCTCGCGCGGCGCGTTCAGTAGTCGGGTCTCGATCCTTGCCCCCGCCCGGTCGGCCCGCGGCTGCAAGCGCGACAGGCGCTGCCGGTTGGTGTCGCAGGCGATGATTGTGGCGCCCGGCGCCGCGGCCGCGAGTGCGAGCGATTTGCCCCCCGCCCCTGCACAAAGATCGAGCAGCAATTCCCCATTGGCCGGAGCGCACGCCAGCGCAACCAGCTGGCTGCCCTCGTCCTGCACCTCCAGCCGGCCTTCCCGGTAAGCCGGGTGGTCGGAAACCTTGCTGTCGGAAGGCAGTCGCAATCCCCAGGGGCTGTGCGGCGAAAGCTCGGCGCCTGGCAATTCCGCAAGCATCGACTCCCGGTCCCGGGTGACTCGAACGTCGAGCGGGGCCCGGGCAACCAGCGTTGCGCCCACCTCCACCAATGGCGATAATTCGGGGACCAGCCATTGCGGCACGATCCCGGGGATCGCGCCCGCCTCGTTCGGGCCCACTGTCGCCGGCCCGTGCGGCGAGCCGTCGAACAGTTCGGATGCGATCGGTAGCAAGGCCGATCGGCCGCTGGCCGGTCGCTCCGCGCTGTGGCGGACGGCAGCGAACACCAGCTCCCGCACTGCCCGGCGGTCCTTTGATCCGGCATAGCGGCGGGTCTTGAAATAGGCGCTCACCAGCGCATCCGCCGGCGGGCCGTCGTTCGTCGCTGAAGCGATCACCTGATCGAGGATCTCGATCGCCGCCTGAGCACGGGCCGAAGGAGTCATGACCTAGCGCGACGGGTAATTGGGCGCCTCGCGAGTGATCGCGACGTCGTGCACATGACTTTCGCTGAGGCCAGCATTGGTGATCCGGACAAACCGCGCCCGCTTTTGCAGTTCGGCAATACTGGTCGCGCCGGTATACCCCATCGCCGCCTTCACCCCGCCCACCAGCTGGTGAACGATCGCCGATGTCGGCCCTTTGTAGGGCACCTGGCCTTCGATGCCTTCCGGGACCAGCTTCATCTGGTCCTTGATGTCCTGTTGAAAATAGCGGTCGGCCGAGCCGCGGGCCATCGCCCCGACACTGCCCATGCCGCGGTACGACTTGTAGGAACGGCCCTGGTAGAGAAATGTCTCGCCAGGAGCTTCCTCGGTTCCGGCAAGAAGCGATCCGACCATCACCGTCGAGGCGCCGGCGGCCAGCGCCTTGGCGATGTCGCCCGAGGTGCGGATGCCGCCGTCGGCGATCACCGGCACGCCCTTTTTCGCGGCGGCGGAAGCCGCGCTCATCACTGCCGACAACTGCGGCACGCCGACCCCCGCAACGATCCGGGTGGTACAGATCGATCCCGGGCCGATGCCGACCTTGATCGCATCCGCGCCGGCATCGGCCAGCGCCTTGGCGGCGTCGGCGGTCGCGACATTGCCGGCAATGACCTGGACCCGGTTGGAAGCGGCCTTGGCCCGCTCCACGGCGCGGCTCACCTCGACATTGTGACCGTGGGCCGTGTCGATCACCAGGCAGTCCACCCCGGCGTCCATCAAGGCCTGCGATCGCTCCCAGCCGGTGTCCCCCACCGTACTCGCCGCGGCAACGCGCAGCCGCCCTTCCCCGTCCTTGGTTGCGTTCGGGGACGCGACCGCCTTCTCGATGTCCTTGACGGTGATCAGGCCGACGCAATGGCCGGCATTGTCGACCACCAGCAGCTTCTCGATCCGCCGCTGGTGCAGCAAACGGCGAGCATCTTCCTGGCTGGTCCCGGTCGGAACGGTGGCGAGGTTTTCCTTGGTCATCAACTCCGCGACCGGCTGGCGCGGATTTTCGGCAAAGCGGACGTCGCGGTTGGTCAGAATTCCAGCCAGCTTGCCAGAGCGCTCGACGATCGGAATGCCGCTGATCCGGTTGGCGCGCATCAGTTCCAGCGCTTCGGCCAGCGTCTGGTCGGGGGTCATGGTGATGGGGTTCACCACCATCCCGCTTTCGAAGCGCTTGACCTGACGGACGGCGCTGGCCTGCTCCTCAATGGTCAGGTTGCGATGAAGGACGCCGATGCCGCCCAGTTGCGCCATGGCAATCGCCATGTCCGCTTCAGTTACCGTGTCCATCGCGGACGACAGGATCGGGATGCACAAGGGGATGTCGCGGGTCAGGAACGTGCGGGTATCGGCCTGGCTCGGCAACACGCTCGACTCCAGCGGCTGGAGAAGCACGTCATCGAAGGTCAGACCAAGCGGAATGTCGGGAGCGTCGAGGATATCGGCCATGCGCGCCTTTGACCGGGGAGCGGCGATTCGGCAAGTGCTAGCGGCCAAGCAGGCGTCGCGCGGCCTCCACATGCATGCGCTCTATCATCTCGCCTTCGAAGCGTTCGGCGCCACCCTGGGCCGCCGCTACGAGCCGCCCGGCCCGAGCCAATTCCTCCGCGCTCGGCGCCCAGGCCTGGTGGCAGGGCGCGATCTGGTCGGGATGGATCAGGGTCTTGCCGTCGAACCCGAGTTCGCGTCCGTCTCGCGCTTCGGCGGCGAATCCGTCGGCGTCCTCCAGGCCGTTGAAGACCCCGTCGAAGGCCGGGACCCCGGCGGCCCGCGCGGAAAGAACGATCAGCTGCAGCGAGGCGCTGATCCGCTCGCGCCCCGCCCCCGCCGGTAGTCGCAGGCCCGCCCTGAGGTCGTTGGTGCCAGCGATCAAGGCGGCCGCCGCGCGCGCGATGCCGGGTGAGGCGAGCACCCCTGCCGGCGTTTCGATCATCGCCGCGCAAGGCTTGCCGGTCCGCTCATGAACCAGCCGAAGCTGCGCTTCGTCCTCGCACCGGGGCAGCACGACAAGATCCGCGTTGGAACCCTGCACCGCCGCCTCATCGGCGCGGTGCCACTCGCTGGTGAGGCCGTTTACCCGAATGGCGACGGGGCAAGGCCACGACTGCGCCACAGCCTCTACGGCAGCCTGTCGCGCCGCGTCCTTGGCATCTGGCCTGACCGCATCCTCAAGGTCCAGGATCACGAGGTCGGCACCGGCTTCACGCGCCTTGGCGATAGCCCGAGCATTGCTCGCGGGCAGGAAGAGGGCCGACCGTCTGCCGAAGAGATTGAGCGTCATGCCGATTTCGCTTCGCACGAGGCTGAGAACATCGCATTGTCCGCGGCAGAATCATCGGGGGAAGACATGCTTACGACCTTCATGCTCATCCTGGCTGCGCTGGTGGTGCTCTACATGATGATGAGCATCAAGATCGTGCACCAGGGCTTTCGCTACACGATCGAGCACTTCGGCCGGTTCGTGCGCGTTGCCGATCCCGGCTTCAATTTCGTGCCCGCCTTCTTCTACCGGGTCGGGCGCAAGATCAACATGATGGAGCAGGTCCTCGACATCCCGGGGCAGGAGATCATCACCAAGGACAACGCCATGGTCGCGGTCGACGGCGTCGTGTTCTTCCAGGTGCTTGACCCGGCCAAGGCCGCCTATGAGGTGAGCGAGCTTTACACCTCGATCCTGGCCCTTTCGACCACCAACCTGCGCACGGTCATGGGCTCGATGGACCTCGACGAAACCTTGTCCAAGCGCGATGAGATCAATGCCCGGCTGCTCAGCGTGGTCGATCACGCCACCGAAGCCTGGGGCGTCAAGATCACCCGCGTTGAACTGAAAGACATCCGCCCACCGTCCGACATCGTCAACGCCATGACCCGACAGATGAAGGCCGAGCGCGAAAAACGCGCCGCGATCCTCGAGAGCGAAGGCATGCGCGCCTCCGAAATTCTGCGGGCGGAGGGCGAGAAGCAGGCCCAGATCCTAGAAGCCGAAGGCCGCAAGGAAGCTGCCTTTCGGAACGCCGAGGCCCGCGAACGCGCGGCCCAGGCTGAAGCCGCCGCGACCAAGTCGGTCAGCGACGCGATTCAGGACGGCAACACGCAGGCGATCAACTATTTCATCGCGCAGAAGTACGTCGAGGCGCTTGGCATGTTTGCCAATTCGCCGAACGCCAAGACCATCCTGTTCCCGGTCGAAGCCACCCAGTTGATCGGCTCACTGGGCGGGATCGGCGAGCTGGCGCGCTCGGCATTCGGCAAGGATGAAAGCTCTCCGCAGCAGCAAAAGCGCGACCTCACCGCAGAGCGCGGCGCAGCGGCAGCGACGTCGGGCGTGCCGCGGGTCCAGGGCTGATGCTGGACGATCTTCAGCCCGGTTGGCTATGGCTCATCGCGGGACTGGTGATGCTGATCGCCGAGGTCGTCGCGCCGGGCTTCTTCCTGCTGTTCATCGGCGCCGCCGCCATGGTGACGGGCGCATTCGTTTTGCTGTTCGACCTCGGGCCAGCCCCGGCGCTCGCGTTGTTCGTGATCTACACGATCGTGGCGGTGATGATTGGCCGAAAGGTCTATGCCGCGCGACCCGTCGCCACCAGCGACCCCCATCTCAACGACCGTTCCGCGCGATTGATCGGGCGCAGCGTGGAGGCCGTGTCGCCGATCGACGAGCGTGGCGGACGAGTGCGCGTCGGCGACAGTGAGTGGAGCGCCCGGGGCGGTCCTGCCGCTGCCGGAGAGCGCGTCCGCATTACCGGAGTTGACGGCAATTGCCTGACCGTCGAAGCCGAACGTCAACTTCCATCCGCCTGAACCTGCCGGAGAGTTCATGACCGCTCTGACCCGCCGCGAAACCCTGGCCACGCTTGGCTCCTCAGCCGCGTTGGCGGGCTGCACGACCACCGCGCCGACGTTGGTTTCCACGCCAACTGTCGGCCAAGCTCCTCTGCAGGAGGCTGGCGCTAATGCCTTCCTCGCCGCAGCCGCCGACAATCTCCTCCGCCTGCAACCGGAGACCGCGACCAGCCTTGGCGTCGACAAGAATGCGCTGGCCGGACTACGCAGCCTGCTCGGCGACCGCTCGGCTGCCGGCCAGTTTCGCATCGCCGCCACCCTTCGTGCCGATCTCGCCAGGGCGGAAGGGATCGAGACCTCCGCTCTGACCCATTCCACCCGCACCAGCGTGGAGGTGGTGCGCAGCGCCTATCGCACCGCGCTCGAAGGCTTTGCGCTACCCTATGGCGACGTGGCGGTCGGCGGCTGGCGCAACACACCCTATGTCGTGATCCAGAACGTCGGCGCCTACCTCGACATCCCGCGCTTCCTCGATTCCGAGCATCAGGTGAAGACCGCGGCGGACGCCGAGGCGTTGATGAGCCGGCTCGCGCAATATCCCGCGGTGCTCGACGGCGAACTCGGCCGCATCCGTGACGCCCGCGCCAAGGGTCTCGTTCCCCCCGCCTTTCTGATCGACAAGGCGCTTACCCAGATGGGCCAGAGCCTGGCCAGCGCTCGCTCCGGCGGATCGCTGGTCGAACTGGTGAAGACCAAGACGCGGGACATCCCCGGCGATTGGGAGGCGCGCGCCCGTTCGATCGTCACCGGGCAGGTGGCCCCGGCGCTTACGCGCCAGATCGCGGAGCTTCAGGCGCAGCGGCCGCTCGCCAGCAACGATGCGGGCATGTGGGCCAGGCCGGGCGGCGCCGAATATTACCGCTGGGCGCTCAAGGCCTCCACCACCACGACGATGACGCCCGACGAAGTGCACCAGCTTGGGCTCGACACCCTCCGTTCGCTGCAGGGCCGGATGGACCCGATCCTCCGCCAACTCGGGCTGACGCAGGGCTCGGTCGGCACGCGGATGCAGGCGCTTGCCAAGGACCCGCGCTACCAGTTCAGCGAGGGCGACAAGGGCCGGGCCGAGATCATGGCCTTCATCGAGGAACGGCTGCGCATCATCCGCGCGCAGATGCCGCGTGCTTTCCGCACCCTCACCCGCGGCAACCTGGAAGTGAAGCGCCTGCCGCCCGAGGAGGAGCCCGGCGCGCCGGGTGCCTACGGCGGTCCCGGCTCCATCGACGGCACCATTCCCGGCAAGTTCTGGATCAACCTGCGAACGACGGACCTCCACAGCAAGTACAGCTTGCCCGACCTGACCCATCACGAGGCTATCCCGGGCCATGTCTGGCAGGGCGAATATGCCCAGAAGCTGCCGCTCATTCGTTCGATCCTGGCGTTCAACGCCTATTCCGAGGGCTGGGCGCTCTATGCGGAGCAATTGGCGGACGAGCTTGGCGTCTTCGATCGCGAGCCCGCTTATCGCCTCGGCTACCTGCAATCGATCGCCTTTCGCGCCGTCCGGCTGGTCGTGGACACCGGGCTCCACCACAAGCGCTGGACCCGCGAGCAGGCCGTGCGCTTCTTCGTCGAGGAGAATGGGTCCAACCCGCTGGAAGTGGCGAGCGAGGTCGATCGCTATTGCTCCTGGCCGGGCCAGGCCTGCGGCTATGAGGTCGGCCACCAGGAAATCGTTCGCCAGCGCGGTCGGGCCCAGGCGGCGCTCGGTACTCGCTACGACCTGCGCGACTTCAACGATGCCGTGGTGCTGGGCGGCAACGTGCCGATGGACGTGCTGGCCCGGAACGTGGATCAATATATCGCCTCGACCCGGGGCTAACCTCAGTCAGGACGAAGTGAGCAGGCAGCATATGATGAAGAATGTCCTCCGAACCGGCGCGGCAGCGGCTTTGGCATGCTCGACCCCGGCATGGGCAGGCAATCCCTACGTCAGCGTCGAAGCCGGCATTGGCAAAGTCCGCGGCAATGACGTCGACGAGACGGTTGATTTCTCGACGATCCAGACCCCAGCCGCGCCGATTGCGCCGCCGTCGGTCACCGGTGGGTTCATCGACGACGTCTTCGGTGTCGATTATGGCCGGGAGCGCAATCTGGGCCTGGCCGCCGGCTACGACTTCGGCTGGTTCCGCCCCGAGATCGAGCTAAGCCACAAGCGTGCGGGCGTGCGGGAGATCCAGGCCGACGACGGCACGATCGACTTTCTTGCCGGCGTCAACCAGGCGCTCAACCGGCCCTCTGCCTCACCCGATCCAGGCGCTCCGGGGCGAACCCCGCTGACGCTGGATGACTTTCAGAGCCGCGGCAGCGTGCGCCTGTTGAACGTGATGGCCAACCTGATGTTCGATATTCCGGTCGGAAGGGTGACCCTGTCCGCAGGCGGCGGGCTGGGCAAGACATTCGGCCGGGCTTTCGGCGACAAGGACCAGTCGAAGCTGGCGGGCCAATATATGATCGGCGCGCGCTTGCCGCTCACCTCGGCGCTCGAACTCGGGGTCAAATACCGTTACTTCAATTCCGGCATTCTGAAATTCGACGACCGTGCGTTCGAGTTCGCCGGCAATCCCGACCGGTTGAGCGTCCCCGACGGCAGCGGCGGCACAACGGTCGTCGATCGGACCACCTCCGCCCGCATCCTGTCCGACATCGAAGGCGAGTATCGTTCTCGCACGCTGCTGGTCGGGCTGACCTATAATTTCGGACGATAAGGACGAAAGGCGAAGGCCAGCCTCATCGCTCCGCCGTCGCTTTACCGGCGCCCGCCCATCAGGCCGCCCAATATGTCGTTGAGGGGATTGCCGCCGGAGCTTCGACCGCCGCCCAGCATACCGCCGATCAGATCGCCCAGCCCGCCCGCTCCGCCCTGCCCGGTGCTCGACTGCCGCGCGAGATAACCTGCGGCGAGCATGGCAACGATCGGTAGCATCTTCTTCAACAGGTCGGGCGACAGACCGGTCTGCTGCGCCGCGTGGGTTGCGACCGTTCGGCTGGTGTCCTTCGATCCGAAGATCTCCCCAAGGACTTGGTTGCCCTGTCCGACGTCCGTCGGCTGAGACCCGAGCACATTGTCGAGCAAGCCGCCTCCGCCAAGACCGCCGAGCATGCCCGCAAGCCCGCCCAGTCCCTGGGGCTGCGCCTGGGCCTGGTTCTGCATCCCGCCAAGCACCGCGGGCAGCAGTGCGGCGATGCCGGTCTGCGCGGTTTGCGGATCGACGCCGAGATCACGGCTGACCGACTGCGCAGCGCCCTGCTGCAAAAGCGCGTCGAGCATGCTCATGGGGAACTCTCCTGTTTATGAAGTCAGGAAGGTAATGGCCGGGCGGAGCGGTTCGTTCCGGATGAATCCGCCGGACGCGCCGCTCCGCCCGAAGATCAGGCCGCGGCGATCGCCGCCGTTGGCGCGCACTGCCGCACGCCTTCGTCCACATGCTCCGCGAACTGTTCGAAATTCTCGCAGAACAGGTCGACGAGCTTGGCCGCGGTGCGGTCGAACTCGTCCTTGTCGGCCCAGGTCTGACGCGGGTCGAGGATGACGCTGTCGACCCCCGGAACGCTGACCGGCACTTCGAAGCCGAAATAGGGATCCTTGCGGAACTCCGCGCTGTTGAGGCTGCCATCCAGCGCGGCATTCAGCAGCGCACGGGTAGCCTTGATCGGCATCCGCTTGCCGGTGCCGTACTTGCCGCCGGTCCAGCCGGTGTTGACCAGCCAGCAGGTCACCCCGCCCCGCGCGATCCGCTCCTTTAGCAGATTGCCGTAGACGGACGGGTGGCGAGGCATGAACGGAGCGCCAAAGCAGGTCGAGAAGGTCGCCTCCGGCTCGGTCACGCCAATTTCCGTGCCCGCCACCTTGGCCGTGTAACCCGACAGGAAATGGAACATCGCCTGATCAGGCGTCAGCCGCGCGATCGGTGGCAGGACGCCGAACGCGTCGGCGGTCAGCATGATGATGTTCTTAGGCACCGGGCCGAGGTTCTGCTCGCTGCTGTTGGGGATGAAGTCGATCGGATAGGCGCCGCGGCTGTTTTCGGCGAGGCTATTGTCGTCGAGGTCCAGTTCACGCGTCACCGGGTCCATGACCACGTTTTCCAGCACCGTGCCGAACCGCTTGGTGGTTGCGTAGATCTCCGGCTCCGCCTCGGCCGACAGCCGGATCATCTTGGCATAGCAGCCGCCCTCGAAGTTGAAGACGGCCGTGTCGGACCAGCCATGTTCGTCGTCACCGATCAGGGTGCGACTCGGGTCGGCCGAGAGGGTGGTCTTGCCGGTGCCGGACAGGCCGAAGAACACTGCCGTGTCACCCTTGGGGCCAATGTTGGCCGAGCAGTGCATCGGCATGATCCCCTGCTCCGGCAGCAGGAAGTTGAGCAGTCCAAAGACACTCTTCTTCATCTCGCCGCCATATTCCGTGCCGCCGATCAGGATCAGTTTGCGGGTCAGGTTGATGGCGATGACGGTTTCGGAACGGCAGCCGTGCTTATCCGGGTCGGCCTTGAAGCTGGGCAAATCGATGATCGTGTAATCGGGCAGGAAGCTTGCCAGCTCCTGTGTCTCCGGCCGGACCAGCATCGTGCGAATGAACAGATTGTGCCAGGCATATTCGTTGACGACCCGCACCTTGACCCGGTGCTCCGGCTGGGAACCGCCATACAGGTCCGCCACGAACAGCGTCGGCTTTTCCGCCAGCGCCTTCAGGAAATCGACGTAGAGCCGGTCAAAGGCAGTCGGGTCCATCGGCTTGTTCGACTTGCCCCACCAGACGGTGTTCTCGGTCGTCTCGTCGCGGACGACGAAGCGGTCCTGGGCGGAGCGGCCGGTGTGACGACCGGTCTTGACCACGATCGGCCCGTCCTTGGCCAGCAGCCCCTCGCCCCGGCTGACGGCCTGTTCGACGAGCGGGGCGGTGGTCAGATTCCAGAAAATTTCGGCATTGGTCCTGATGCCCTGCGCTTCAAGTCCATGCTGCGGAATCCGGTCTGCCACTCGCTCTTCCCCTTGTTGCTTCAAAAACACAAACGGCGGCAGAGCCCTCCGCAACCGGTGAGCTGCCGCCGCTTCGCTTCGTAACGGCTGCTATACCGTTGCGGTTGCACGCGGTCAAAGTGGCAGCGGTCCGGCTTGTGTCTGCCTGGCGCCGCCGGTAATCGGATCGTCCGTTGGGGAAAGGGCCTGATGAGCCAGGTGATCGCGCTGGTCGACGACGACCGCAATATCCTGACTTCCGTATCGATCGCGTTGCAGGCCGAAGGCTTCGTGGCCCGCGTCTACACCGATGGCGCCAGCGCGCTGAAGGCGCTGACGGAAAATCCGGCCGATCTTGGCGTCCTCGATATCAAGATGCCGGGAATGGACGGGATGGAATTGCTCCGCCGGCTGCGGGAAAGCGGCGAGCGGACGGCCCTGATGCCGGTCATCTTCCTCACCTCCAAGGACGACGAGTTGGACGAGGCGCTCGGCCTGGCCATGGGCGCGGACGATTACATCGCCAAGCCGTTCAGCCAGCGGCTGCTCATCGCCCGCATCCGGGCCATCCTGCGCCGCGCCGAAATGGCACGCGGACCGGGGGACAGCGGCGACGATGAGCAAAAGCTCGAAGTGCTCGACCGCGGCCGGCTGTCGATGGATCCCGCGCGCCACAAGGTGCTGTGGGACGGCAAGCCAGTAACGTTGACCGTCACGGAATTCCTGATCCTGGAGGCGCTCGCCAGCCGCCCGGGAGTGGTGAAAAGCCGCAACCAGCTGCTCGACATTGCCTATCAGGATGACGTTTATGTCGATGACCGGACCATCGACAGCCATATCAAGCGCATCCGCCGCAAGTTTCGCGCGGTGGATGCCCATTTCGATGGCATCGAGACCCTCTACGGCGTCGGGTATCGTTTTGGCGAAGAGTGAACCGGTCGATGCGGCCGAGCGCGACCTGAGCCTCGGCTGGTCGCGGCGCTGGTCGCTGACCGGCCGAATCCTCGCGGTGAATGTGCTCGCCCTGGTCGTGGTCGGGCTGGCCATCCTGTTCCTGGACAGTTTCCGCAACCAGCTGCTCGACGAACGCGAGCGACAGGTTGCACGCGAAGCGACGCTCGCGGCGGCGGCCTTGTCCGAACTTTCGCCGGCCGAGATACCGCCCTACCTGCAGCGGATCGGGCGGGCGAGCGATAGCCGCTTTCGGCTGTACGATGCCGATGGTGCGCTGTTGCAGGACAGTTGGCGCACCACCGGGCCGACCTATCGCCTCCGCTACCCGTCCGAGCAGCCGTGGACCAAGTCGATCGCCCGCTCGCTCGATCGCGGCTTCAACGCCATCGTCGGCGAGCGCACGCCCGTCGATTTCGCGGAGCCCGCGGCCGACCGCCTGCAGGCATGGCCGGAAGCGACCCGCGCGGCGGAGCGGGGCCGGCCGGTCACCGAGGTCCGCAACGCGCCGGACCTGACACCCGTAATCTCGACCGCCGCGCCGGTCAGCGACGGCCGGATCATGCTGGTCACTTACAACGACCGCAATTTCACGCGCACTGTTCGACTGGAACGGCGCAAGCTGGCCGTGGGGCTTGCCGTCGCGACCGTTCTGTCCGTTCTCCTGTCGCTGTTCCTGGCCAGGACGATCGCCCGCCCGCTCCGCCGTCTCGCGCTTGCGGCTCACCGGGTTCGGCAGGGTCGGGCGCGCGAGGTCAAAGTTCCGCGCCTGCCTTCCCGGCGAGACGAAATCGGCCTGTTGGCCCGATCGGTCAGCGACATGAGCCAGGCGCTGCGGCAGCGGATCGACAATATCGAGGCGTTCGCGGCCGACGTTACGCATGAACTCAAGAACCCGCTGGCCTCGCTGCGCAGCGCGGTCGACGGACTGGAACGGATCGACGACCCGGACCTCAAGCGGCAGCTGCTCGATATCGTGCGCCAGGATGTGCTTCGGCTCGACCGGCTGATCGGCGATATCGGCGAGGCGGCCCGCACCGACGCGGAACTCGCCCGCGCCCGCTTCGAATCGGTCGACCTGGGCGAGATGATCGGGCAGCTGGTCCATGGCTGGGAAAGCCAGCGCCTGGCTGGCGACGTACGCATCGCCTTCGCCCGACCCCGGGCCCAAAGCGCGATCGTTCTCGGCGAGCCCAACCGGCTGGCGCGCGCCATCGATAATATTATCGACAACGCCATCAGCTTCTCCCCGGCCGGCGGCCTGGTGGAAGTGGCTGTCGCCCGGGTCGGCGACATGGTCCGCATCCGCATCGACGACGAGGGCCCGGGCGTCCCTCCGGACGCGCGTGAGGCCATCTTTAACCGATTTCACTCAGTACGGCCGGACAGCGACCAGTTCGGTCGCCATTCGGGCCTTGGCCTCGCGATCGCCCGGGCGATCGTGAAGGGCCACAATGGGGAGATTGATGTGGCGGACCGGGACGATGCGCCGTCGGGAGCGCGCTTTACCATTTGCCTGCGGGCCGCGCCGGAGACGGCCGAGGTGCCCCAATGAACCTGCGCCTGTCCTCCGAGACCATTCATGCCACCTGCGTTGCAACGGACGGGCGTGCGGTGCTGCTGACCGGGGCGTCGGGCTCGGGGAAGTCCGACCTCGCCCTGCGTCTCATCGATCGCGGTTTCGCGCTCGTGAGCGACGACCAGACCATCGTTCGTAAGGCTGGTTCACGCTTGCTGGCCTCGGCGCCCAGCACGATCGCCGGCAAGCTGGAAATTCGTGGCATCGGCATCGTCGAAATGCCGACCGTGTCCGACATGCCCGTCGCGCTGGTGGTAGAGCTGGCGAGCGAGTTCCAGCGCCTGCCCGATGATTCGCGAGAACGTTCAATCCTGGGTACCGCCGTCCCGCTCGTCTCCATCGACGCCCGCACGTCCTCGGCCGCGATCAAGGTCGCGATGGCGCTGGAGCGGATGGGGCTTTCCCGATGAGTGACGAGGCGCGGACCTCCGGCAGAAGGCTGCCGCGCCTGTTGCTGGTCACCGGCATGTCGGGCGCGGGCAAGTCGTCGGTGCTCGACGCGCTGGAGGACATGGGCTGGGACACGGTCGACAATCTTCCCACCGCCCTTCTCCAGGAGTTTGTTCACGGCGCCGACCGCGGCCGGCCCGATGCCCATGTCGCGATCGGAATGGATTCGCGCAGCCGCGGGTTCGACGCCCATCGCCTGCCCGACATCATCCGGGGCGTGGAAGGCGTTACGCCGGAGATCCTGTACCTGGACGCATCGGGCGCCGAGCTGATGCGCCGCTACGACGAAACGCGGCGCCGGCACCCGCTGGCGCCTGATCGGCCGGCGGAAGACGGGATCGCGCGTGAGCGCAACCTGACGTCCGCACTTCGGCTTGCGGCCGACTCTGTGCTCGATACGACTGACCTCAAGCCCGCCGAGTTGCGTGACGAACTCCGCCGCCGCTTCGGCGAAGACCGCGACGAACCGGTCATCACCATCACCAGCTTCGGCTTCGCGCGCGGGATCAGCCGCACCGCCGACCTTGTCTTCGACCTGCGCTTCATCCCCAATCCGCATTGGGTGGATAACCTGCGCCCATTGACCGGGGTGGATCGGCCGGTACGCGAATATGTCGCTGCGCAGGACGGGTGGTCGTCCACGCTGGACCGCGTCGAAGAATTGCTGGCGGACCTCATTCCGCGCTACTGGCGGGGCGGTAAGGCCTATGTCGGGGTCGCCTTCGGCTGCACGGGCGGGCGGCACCGTTCCGTGGCCGCCGCCACCGAAATGGGCGAACGGTTGCGCGCCCGCGGCTTTTCGCCGAATATCCGGCACCGCGACTTATCGCTGCGACCCAGCGATTCCATCGAGGACGATATGGCGTTCGAACCGGGCGCCCGGATCTGAAACAGAGTGACTGAATGATCGGATTGGTATTGGTGACCCACGGTCGTCTGGCCGCGGAGTTCGTCGTTGCGATGGAACATGTGGTCGGCCCGCAGGAAGCGATCGAGGCCGTCTGCATCGGACCCGATGACGACATGGAAGGGCGGCGCAAGGATATCGCCGACGCCATCGCGCACGTCGATCGCGGCCAGGGCGTCATTGTTCTGACCGACCTCTTCGGCGGCACTCCCTCAAACCTCGCCATCAGCCTGATGAAGAGCGAGAATGTGGAGGTGATCGCCGGCGTGAACCTGCCGATGCTGATCCGCCTGGAAGGCGCCCGCAAGGTGATGAGCGTTCGCGCCGCCGTCGCCGCAGCCCGGGAGGCGGGCCGCAAATACATCTCCGTCGCCAGCGAGATTTTGGGCGAGGCCGCCGCTTGAGCCCGCTCGCGCAGGAAGTCCGGATCGACAACAAGCGGGGACTGCACGCACGCGCCAGCGCTAAATTCGTCAACCTGGCAAGTCAGCTCTCCGCCGAGATCGAGGTGGCGAAGGACGGCAATGCGGTCTGCGGCACGTCGATCATGGGTCTGATGATGCTGGGTGCCGCCAAGGGCGACCTGATCGTCATCCGTGCCAGCGGCGACGGCGCCGACGATGCGCTCGCCCAGCTGGTCGCGCTGGTGGAAGACCGGTTCGGCGAGGATTAGGCCCCGCTACTCAGCGCGGTCGGCTTCCGCTAGTGCGCGATCATGCCCCGTCTGATCACTTCCTTTTCGAACGACACGGTCAAGCGGCTTCGGGCCCTGCGTGACAAGAAAGCGCGCCGGGCCGAAGGCCTGTTTCTGGCCGAGGGGCTGCGCATCATCGCGGAGGCTCGTGATTCGGGCGTGCTGCCGGAAATCATCGCTTACGCGGCCGGCCCCGGCCTCCATCCCCTCGCGGCAGAAATCGTCGAGGCGACCGAGATTGCGGGCGGCGACGCCATTGAAACCACGCCGGACATCCTTTCGAAGATGAGCGGCAAGGACAATCCGCAGATGCTGCTGGCCGCTTACCGGCAGCCGCGGCGCACCCTGGCTGATCTCGACCGATCGACGGCGGACCTCTGGTTCGTGGCCGAACGCCTGCGCGATCCCGGCAATATCGGCACAATCCTGCGCACGGGCGATGCAGTCGGCGCGGGCGGACTGATCCTGGTCGACGATTGCGCCGATCCTTATTCGGTCGAGGCTGTGCGGGCCTCGATGGGTGCGCTGTTCACGCAGTCGGTTGTCCAGGCTTCCTGGAGCGAATTGCTGCCATGGCTTCGCAGCGGCTCGGGCCAACTGGTCGGGACCAGCCTGCGTACGCAGACCGACTATCTTGCGGCAGATTATCGCCGTCCCTGCTTCCTGCTGATCGGCAACGAACAGGCCGGCTTGCCCGCCGAGTATGAATCCGAATGCGATTTGCTGGTGAAGATCCCGATGGCAGGCCGCGCCGACAGCCTTAATGCCGCCATCGCGGCCGCCGTCATGGCGTTCCAGGTCAAGGCGAATTGGCGCAGTGCAGCGCCCTGCCCTGCCTAAGCTCATATTCATCCGTTGCGCGGCAGGAACATTCGCGATGGGTCCGGGGTATTGCCGATCATGAGACGCGTGGCGGTTCCGCTTTTGGCCTTGGTTCTGCTTGCCGGATGCGAGAATCGCGATCGCCTGACCGACGAGCAGGCTGCCGCCCGGGCCGCGCAGGGAGACAATGAGCTGATCGTGCCGCCATCCGGGGGGGAGCTTCCGGCCGACCTTCCTTCGGACATCGGCGACATCCTTTACAAGGCGCTTGGGACCGAACCGGGATGGTCACTCGTCATCCGGCAAGGCGCGATGCTGTACCAGGGAAATTATGGTGCGCTCCGAATCGTTGAGGCCAGTCCGCCCGGCTTCACACCCGGACCCGGATCCATCCGCTCGGGCCGGCTGACGGTCAGCATCGCACGCGGTCCGTGCAGTGACGGGATGAGCAACCATCGCTGGCGTGACAGGGTGACGGTGGCCGTCGCCGGCGGAGCGACGGTGCGCGGGTGCGGCGGCGGACTGCTTGCAGTCGAGGATCCCAATGCCATCGAAGGAACCCGATTTCGCGTCAGCGCAATCAACGGTGCGCCAATCCGAACTCGTGGCAACTGGTGGCTGGGCTTCGCCAATGGGCAGGTGACCGGCCAGTTCGGCTGCAATGTCTTCACCAGCGGTTACAGCCGGAACGGGGACCATCTTTCGTTGACCGGTGGCGACTTTGCTCAAAACCTTATGGGCTGCCCGGCAACCGAGGCATGGGAAAGGGCGGCCCAGCGAGTTCTAAGCTCGGGCCCACGAATCGAGAAAGTCGGCGGCGTCGTCCGGCTGGTCAGCGAGGCCGGCGTGATCGAATTAACGCCGCCACAACAGGAGGTTCCCACGGCATGAAGCGCTTCCTTCCCCTCTTGGGCGTGATGCTCGCCGGTTGCACGACCGTATCACCGCCGCCGGCCAACGACGACGTCTATCGGGCCCTTGGGACCGAACCGTTCTGGAGCCTGACCATCGACCAACGCTCGCTGGTCTTCGAGGAGGCGAATGCACCTGGCGCTCGCATCGTTCAGGCCCGTCCGCGGCCGATCATCGGCATCGCCGGCGAAATCTACCAGACGGCTCGCATCAACGTGAACATCGTCCACGCCCGCTGCAGCGACGGCATGAGTGATCGCATCTACCCCGACAAGGTGCAGGTGAGGATCGACGATCGGGCATTCGAGGGATGCGGAGGGGAGCCGATAGCACCTGCGAACCTGGCGAACAGCAGTTGGACGGTGGAAGCCGTCAACGGTCGCCCGACCGGCGGCGGAGAGCGGTTCCAGCTGCGCTTCGAGACCGAGCGGATGAGTGGGCAATTCGGCTGCAACCGAGTATCGGGCGCTTACAATGTGGCAGGCATGACGCTGACCGCCGGCAACCTGGCCATGACCCGCATGGCGTGCCCGGACATGAGCTTCGAAACCCAAGCTGCGCGGATTCTGGAGCAACCGGTTCAGCTCAGCATGCTGCCGGGCGACACGCTGGCGATGAGCAATGCGGCGGGCAGCATCACCTTGCGGCGGCAGTATTGATGCGGTCGGCCGGGCTTGCGGTTGCGCTTGCGATTACTCTGGCGGGTTGCGGGGGTGTGTCGAGCCCGGAGGTGGCCAGCGTACCGGTTCCGCCGCCCGAGGTGGCGTTTTCGCTCGACGGCACCAGTTGGGAGGCAATGGCGGTGGGTGGTGAGGGGACTGGAGGACGAGGGCACTACGTTATCAGCTTCGAGGGGAACGGCTTGCGCGCCAACCTCGGGTGTAACGAGTTGCGGGGAACCTACGTTGTTCGAGCAGACCAACTCATCCTGACCGGCAGCATGAACACCGAACGTGGCTGCTACGACCCGCGGCCCGGCGCGCCCGACCCGATGCGATTCGAAGAACGGGGCTTCCGTATTCTGAGCCGACCCATGAAAATGGAGATGGTCGGCAACCTGCTCAGCCTCAGCAATCGTGCGGGTAGTCTAACTCTGAGGCGCCTGCCCTGAGCACGCTCACTCGGCCGCGATCTGCGGCGGCTGTTCCGATGTCGCGGGTGCGGGCAGCTTGGTCATCGGACGCGGGCTGACTTCAACCATCGGCGGAGTTGCAATCTCCTTGGCGCTGCCGGCACCCAGTCCTTCGAACCGCCGCGCCTGGGTGAACACCTGGCTTTCGAAACTGCCGACCATCTGATTGTAGGCCGTATTGGCGGTGGCAAGATTGTTGCCCATTCGCTGGATGTGCCCGGCCATCGTCGCCAGGCGGGAGTGCAACTCCTTGCCGAGCGAAGCAATTTCCTGGTGATCGCGAGCCAGCTTCTCCTGCTTCCACATACTGGCCACCGTGCGGGCGATCGCCACTAGGTTCGTCGGGGTTGCCAGCAGCACCCGGTCCTTGTGCGCCTTTTCCCACAGGTCAGGATCCTGCTCCAGCGCAGCGGAGAGGAAGTGCTCACCGGGAATGTACATGACGACATAGTCGGCCGAGTCGCCGAACTGCGCCCAGTAATTCTTGCTACCGAGCTGCTGCGCGTGGCGCACGATCGAAGCCAGATGCGCCTTAAAGCAGGCGGTGCGCTTGTCGTCGTCGACCTCGTCGCAGCCGTCGAGATAGGCGTTCAATGAGCATTTCGCGTCAATGATCAGCTTGCGTCCGTCGGGCAGATTGACGACCGCGTCGGGACGGAGCCGCCCCTCTTCCGCCTCGACCGACACTTCCATGCGGAAATCGACGCCCTTCACCAGGCCGGCTTGGGTCAGCACGTTTTCGAGACTCTTCTCGCCCCACCGACCGCGCTGCTTGGGCGACGACGTAAGCGCCGTCACGAGTCGCCGGGCCTCGTCGCGAACCTGTCCCTGGCCCGCCCGGACCAGTTCGACGGCCTCGCGAAGGCCAGCATAATGGTCGACCCGCTCTTTCTCGACGCGCTGCAATCCTTCTTCATAACGCTTCAGCGTGGTCTCGACCGGCTGCAGCAGGTGCTTGAGCTTGGCGCTTTGTTCCTGATCGGCCTTGGCCAGCCGGTCATCAGCCTTGGCGAGAAATTCGGACTGCGCCTTTTCCAGCAGCTTGTCTCCGACCTCGCGAAACTGCGTGACCAGCTGCTCCTTGGAGTCCTGCAGCAGCCTCAACTGCTTGTCGAAGTTGCGCACGTCCGCCTCCAGCGCCGCCTTTCCCCGCAGCGCTTCATCGCGCTCCAGCGTCACGGCGTTCAGCCGCTCGCCAAGCTGATCGACGCGCGCTGCTCGCTCGCTCGCCGCGGCGAGGTGCTGACGGACCTCGTCCCGCTCGTCGGTGACCGCCTTCAACATTTCCTCGGCCTGCTGCAGGCGCCGGGCACGCTCGGCGGTGACGGCAAGCTCCTGCTCCGCCGTCGTGCAGCGCTCACGAAGTCCCCCGATTTCGGTTCGAAGTGGCGCGCTTGACTGTTTTCCCAGCACCCAGCCGAGCACGACCCCGGCGACCAGTGCAAGGATCGCAGCCCCGACCATCAGCATCGCATCCATCGCCGTTACGCACCCCACAGGAACAAAGTGCGAACCTTAAACGTGCTTCCCGGCTTGCTCAAGCGCTTCCTTGCGCTCACACTCCCACTACAAGACCCAAGGAGATTCCATGTCCATCCGCAAGATGATCTCGCTGCATCCCAACAGCGCTTCTCACTACAATCAGGCGCTGGGCGATGCCGTTCACCACTTGATGTATTGCGCCAAGATGTGCCTGTCCTGTGCGGACGCTTGTCTGGCGGAAAGCGGGCATGACATGACCCAGTGCATCCGCCTCTGCTCCGACTGCAGCGACATTTGCGAGGCGACGGCGCGTCTGGGAACTCGGCGGACCGGCGAGGACAATCTGATTCTGCGCGAACTGCTCGATCTGTGCGCCCGCATGTGCGATCAATGCGCGGCCGAATGCGAGCGGCACGATCACGAGCATTGCAAGCTGTGCGCCCAGATCTGCCGCGAATGCGCGGCGGATTGCCGGAATGCAGCCCAATCCCTTGCCTGAGAACGCGCCTGGCGGCCTGACCCTTAAAGAACGGCCGCCTTCTCGCGATCGCGGCGGCTTTTCACTACCTTCTTGACGATCATGTCGCGCTTCAGGCGGGACAGGTAGTCGATGAACAACACGCCATCGAGGTGATCAACCTCGTGCTGCAGGCAAACAGACATCAACCCGTCGAACTCGCCTTGCTGGGTGGCGCCCTTCTCGTCGAGCCACTTGAGGCGGATGCTGTCGGGCCGCTCGATCTCGGCATATTGCTCCGGGATCGACAGGCAGCCCTCATTGTAGATCTTGCGTGCATCGGAGCGGTGCAGGATTTCCGGATTGATGAACACATGGGGGCGCTTGACGGGCGGCCCCTCCTCCTCGCCTTCTCCGGCTGGTTCCGGGTCCTGAAGGTCGATCACGACCAAGCGGCGCGGAACGGCAACCTGTACGGCCGCCAAGCCAATGCCCGGCGCTCTGTACATGGTCTCGAACATGTCGGCGATCAGGCGCTGCAGCTCATCGTCCACCCGCTCGACAGGGGCGGACGGCGCGCGGAGGATCGGATCTGGGACTTCGATGATCGGCAGCAAGGACATGGCGCGCGCGTTAGGCCGTTAGCGGCATCCGTTCAAGCAATCGGCCGCCGCGCCCTGAGCGCCTGCGCCAGCGTCCCCTCGTCGAGATAATCGAGCTCGCCGCCAACCGGGAGTCCGTGAGCCAATTGGGTCAGCCGCACCGGATATTTCTCCAGCCGCTCCGACAGGTAGTGGGCGGTGGTCTGCCCTTCCAGCGTGGCGTTCATGGCCAGAACCACCTCGTCGATGCCCCCGGCCGCAACACGCCGCATGAGGGTGTCGATGTGGAGATCCTCGGGCCTGACACCTTCCAGCGCTGATAGCCGGCCGCCAAGGACGTGGTACCTTCCGGGAAACAGCCGCGACCGATCCAGGGCCCACAGGTCAGACACCTCCTCGACCACGCAAAGGCTACGCTCGTCGCGACGGGGATCGCGGCAGATGGTGCAGGGATCGGCGGTGTCGACGTTCCCGCAGGTCGAACAGGTGGAAAGCTTGCCCGCGACAGTCTGCAGTGCCGCCAGCAGTGGTTCGAGCGCGCTTTCCCGGCGCTTCATCAGGTGCAGCACCGCGCGCCGAGCCGACCGGGGGCCAAGTCCGGGGAGCCGGGCGAGCGCGCCGGCCAATGCCTCGATTTCCTGAGAAGCCATGTGAACGGCAGATAGGAATTTCCGGCGCGCTAGGCCATAGGCGCGCCATGCGGGTGATTTTCATGGGATCGCCGGGCTTCGCCGTGCCCACATTGGACGCTCTGGTCGAGGCGGGCCACGACGTGCTGGCGGTATATTGCCAGCCGCCGCGCCCGGCCCAGCGTGGCAAGAGACTGCAGCCGACCGCGGTGCAGCAGCGGGCTGAAGAGCTGGGCCTGCCGGTTCGGACCCCCGCCCGGCTACGCGACGCCGCCGAACAGGAGGCCTTTGCCGCTCTCAACGCTGACATCGCAGTAGTCGCGGCATATGGCTTGATCCTGCCGCAGCCGGTTCTGGACGCTCCACCCAGGGGTTGCGTGAACGTGCACGCATCCTTGCTGCCGAGATGGCGCGGGGCGGCGCCGATCCACCGCGCGATCCTGGCCGGCGATGAGGTCACGGGCGTCACCATTATGCAGATGCAGGCCGGCCTGGACACCGGCCCCATGCTGATGCGCGCCGAACTTTCAGTAGGTCGCAGGAACGCCGGCGAACTGACGGAAGATCTTGCGAAACTCGGTGCCGGACTGATGCTCGACTATCTCGCAGACCCGGCCAATTCGCCCCCCGAGTTACAGCCGCAGCACGGCGTCACCTATGCCCCCAAGATCGACAAGGCGGAGGCGCGGATCGACTGGAGCCAGCCGGCCGTGCAGATCGAGCGGCAGGTGCGCGCCTTCGCGCCCGTTCCAGGTGCCTGGTTCGAGGCAAATGGCGAACGCGTGAAGCTGCTCGCAGCGCAGATCGCAACGGAAACGGGTAGCCCGGGCGAGGTGCTGGATGACCGGTTGACCGTGGCCTGCGGCAAGGACTCCATCCGCCCCGAGCTCGTGCAACGCGCCGGCCGGGGGCCGATGAACCCCGCCGAACTGTTACGCGGTTTCCCGGTGCCCAAGGGTACCCTGCTGGCGTGACGCGCTGGAAGCTGATCCTTGAGTGGGACGGCGCGCCGTTCATGGGCTGGCAGCGGCAGGACCACGGCCCGTCAGTCCAGGCGTCGCTGGAACGCGCTGCCAAAGCCATTAGCGGTGAAGACATCACCGCTCACGCCGCAGGAAGGACCGATGCCGGCGTGCATGCCCTCGGCATGGCGGCGCACCTTGAGCTCGCCAAAGACATGACTCCGCACCGCTTGAGAGAGGGCCTCAATGCGCTCCTGCGGCCCGATCCAGTGGCGGTGTTGAGCGCGCACCCTGTTGCGGCCGACTGGCATGCGCGATTTTCCTGCGTCGGTCGACGCTACCTGTATCGCATCGTCAACCGCCGCGCACCGCTTACGCTGGAGCGGGGCAAGGCATGGCGAATCGGACCCGACCTCAATATCGCCGCCATGCAGGAATCTGCCGCCATGCTGGTCGGCAGGCACGATTTCACCACCTTCCGCTCGGTCCATTGCCAATCAGACAGCCCGTTGAAAACGCTAGATCGGCTGGACGTAGAGCACATCGGGGAAGAGATCCGCATCCATGCGGCGGCACGGAGCTTCCTTCACCATCAGGTCCGTTCCATGGTGGGATGCCTGGCGCTGGTCGGCCAAGGCCAGTGGCGGCCGGAGCAGATGCGGCAGGCGCTAGAGGCACGCGATCGGGCGGCTCTCGGCTTCAACGCTCCGCCTGACGGCTTGTACTTCGTCGAGGCCGTTTACCCTTGAGCGAAGCTATTCCGCCGCGATTGCCTCATATTCCTGCGCGGCCAAATATTTCTCCGCGTCCAGCGCTGCCATACAGCCCGTTCCGGCAGCCGTGACCGCTTGGCGATAGATCTTATCCATCACGTCACCACAGGCGAACACGCCATCGACGCTGGTTCGCGTGGTGCCGGTCTCCACTTCGATATAGCCTTCTAAGTCGAGCTTGAGCTTGCCTTGGAAAAGCTCGGTGGCTGGCTTGTGGCCGATAGCGACAAAGGCGCCATCAACCTCGATATCCTGGCTCGCGCCAGTAAGGCGGTCCTTGAGACGAAGACCGGTCAGTGCCTCGGGCTCGCCACCGGAAAGGAACTCCTCCACTTCGTGGTTCCAGATGACCTTGATGTGCGGGTTGGCGAACAGTCGGTCCTGCAGGATGCGCTCGGCCCGCAGCGAATCGCGGCGGTGGATCAGGGTAACATCCTGGGAGTGGTTGGTGAGGTAGAGCGCCTCTTCCACCGCGGTGTTGCCACCGCCGATCACTGCCACCTTCTTGCCGCGATAGAAGAAGCCGTCGCAGGTCGCGCAGGCGCTCGCGCCCTTCCCCTTCATATGCTCTTCCGACGGAAGGCCGAGCCACTTTGCCTGGGCGCCGGTGGCGATCACCAGCGTGTCGGCGGTGGTGACGGTCCCGCTATCGCCGATCAGCCGGAACGGGCGACGGGAAAGGTCGACCTCGCTGATGTGGTCCCACACCATGCGGGTTCCGACATGCTCGGCCTGGGCCTGCATCTCCTCCATCAGCCACGGGCCCTGGATGACGTCGCGGAAGCCCGGGTAGTTCTCCACGTCGGTCGTGGTCGTCAGCTGCCCGCCAGGCTGGATACCCTGGATGACGATCGGCTGAAGCCCGGCGCGCGCGGCATAGATGGCGGCGGTCAGGCCGGCCGGGCCGGAGCCGAGCACGGCCATGCGAGTGTGGAGAGTGTCGCTCATGGTCTGGTTGTGGTCTCTTGATAAAAGGGCTTCAAGCCTCCCTCCTCATTGCGAGCCGCAGGCGAAGCAATCCATCTTGTGCTGCTGGATTGCTTCGCTGCGCTCGCAATGACGAAGCATTTCAAACGAGCCGGCTCTGCTTCACCGCCGCTTCGATGAAGCTGGCGAAAAGCGGATGCGGCTCGAACGGACGGCTCTTGAGCTCGGGATGGAATTGGACCCCGACGAACCAGGGGTGATCTGGCCGCTCGACGATTTCGGGCAACCGCCCGTCGGGGGACATGCCGCTGAAAACCAGGCCGCCCTGCTCCAGCGCGTCCTTGTAATGCGCGTTAACCTCGTAGCGGTGGCGGTGGCGCTCGATGATTTCCGTCGTCCCATAGATGGCCGCGACATGACTGTTGCCGCCAAGCACCGCCTCATAGGCGCCCAGCCGCATGGTGCCGCCCAAGTCACCGTCAGCAGCCCGCTGCTCAAGCCCCTCCTTGCTCATCCACTCGGTAATGAGCCCGACCACCGGTTCGGGCGTATCCCCGAATTCGGTGGTTGATGCCTGGGCGATCCCGGCCGTGTTCCGGGCACCCTCTATGCAGGCCATCTGCATACCAAGGCAGATGCCAAAGAAAGGCACCTTCCGCTCACGGGCGAACCTGACGGATGCAATCTTGCCCTCGGAACCGCGCTCGCCAAAGCCGCCGGGGACGAGAATCGCGTGCATGGGCTCAAGCTCGCCGGCGAGGTCATCACCCTTCTCGAACAGTTCGGCGTCGAGCCACTTGATGTTGACCTTGACCCGGTTGGCGATGCCTCCGTGGACCAGTGCCTCACGCAGCGATTTATAGGCGTCGGGCAGGCCGACATATTTGCCGACCACACCGATCGTGACCTCCCCTTCCGGATGGTCGAGGCGATCCATGATCTCCTCCCAGCGGGTGAGCTCAGGTGCGGGCGCGTCGGTGATTCCGAAAGCGGCAAGGACCTCGTCGTCGAGGCCCTCGCGGTGATATTGCAACGGCACGTCGTAGATCGACCGGGCGTCCAGCGCCTCGATGACGGCGGACTTGGGCACGTTGCAGAACTGCGCGATCTTGGCCTTGTCGCTGTCCGGGATCGGCATCTCTGCGCGGCACAGCAGCACGTCGGGTTGAACCCCGAGGCTGGAAATTTCGCGGACCGAATGCTGGGTCGGCTTGGTCTTGAGTTCGCCGGCGGCCTTGATCCATGGCACCAATGTGGTGTGGACACTGACCGTGTTGCCCCGGCCGAGGTCATTGCGAAGCTGGCGAAGCGCCTCGATGAACGGCAGGCTCTCGATGTCACCGACGGTGCCGCCGATTTCGCAGATCACGAAATCCAGGCCGTCGGTTTCCGCCAATGCGAACTCCTTGATCGCATTGGTGACGTGCGGCACGACCTGCACCGTGGCGCCGAGATAGTCGCCGCGCCGTTCCTTTGCGATAATGTCGCGGTAAATCCGACCGGTCGTGATGTTGTCCGACTGCCGCGCCGACACACCGCTGAAGCGCTCGTAGTGACCGAGGTCAAGGTCGGTCTCCGCACCGTCGTCGGTCACATAGACCTCGCCGTGCTGATAGGGGCTCATCGTCCCCGGATCGACATTCAGATAAGGGTCGAATTTGCGGATGCGGCACTTGTAGCCGCGCGCCTGCAGCAAGGCTGCAAGCGATGCCGAGAGAAGACCTTTGCCGAGGCTGGAGACCACGCCGCCGGTAACAAAAATAAACCGCGCCATGGGAGTCGGGCCTTAAGAGTTACGCGCAGGAACAAGCAAGCGGTTTCCCGCTCGAAGCGAACATTTCCGTCGCCTGTGACCTATTGGGCGAGCGGAACGGCGCCGTTGTCGGCCGGCTGCTGAGTCCCGGGCTCCGCGTTGTCTGGCGGCGCCGTGTTCGGGCCGGCGGGGGGCGCGCTCAACGGATTGCCACCAGGCTCGAGCGGGCTGATCGGCGCCGCCGGAGCGACCTGGTTGGCAACCGACGCATCAACCGACTGGCTGGCTCCGCGAGTGCCCGCCACTGCCGCGAGTGCAATGCACAAGATGACGAATACAGCACCAAGGATGGAGGTCGCGCGGGTCAGGAAGTCGGCCGCCCCGCGTGCCGTCATGAGGCCGGCCGAACTGCCGCCGACGCCAAGCCCGCCGCCTTCCGAACGCTGCATCAGGATGACCGCGCACAGGGCGAAGGCCACCAATGCTTCGAGGATCAGGAGGAAGGTGAACATGGGACGGCAAGCTTTCGGATAAGGTTTCGCGCAGGCACTTAGCGGGCGAGCGTGTCCGTTTCAACGCCGGCCGCGGCCGCCACGATCGGCAGGAAGTCGGCCGCCTTGAGGCTTGCCCCGCCGACAAGAGCGCCATCGACATCCAAGACCGCAAAGATTTCCGCAGCGTTCGAGCCCTTGACGGAGCCGCCATAAAGGATGCGCAGGTCGCTGCCCGGCTGCCCCAGCTCTTCGATCAGCGTCTGGCGAAGAGCAGTGTGCATTTCGCCGATGTCGCCCGTCGAGGGAACCTTGCCCGTTCCGATCGCCCATATCGGCTCATAAGCGATTGCGAGTTTGTGAGCGGAGCCGCCTTCCGTCGGCAGTGATTTGCGAAGCTGCGCCGTGACCACCTCGACCGCCCGTCCCGCTTCCCGCTCCGTATCGCTCTCCCCGATGCACAGAATGACATCGAGCCCGGAGCGAAGCGCCGCCTCGGCCTTCGCCCGAACGGTGGCGTCGTCCTCGCGATGAGCTTCGCGTCGCTCGCTATGGCCGACGATTACCAGTGACGCCCCGGCGTCGTGTAACATGGCCGCACAGACGTCTCCGGTATGGGCGCCCTTGTCGGCCATGTGGATATCCTGCGCGCCGACCTTGAAACCGGGCACCTGCTCGGCCGCTCGATGGATCAATGTTGCCGGCAAGCACAGGGCCACGTCCACGCGCCCGGCCAGCTGTTGCGCGGCGGCGGCAATGGCCTCCACTTCGGCGAGGTCGGCCGAGGTGCCGTGCATCTTCCAATTGCCAGCGACGAGCTTCACGGCCTTGGTCATTCATTCACCTCCAGTTAGCGGAGAGCCGCCTAGCGCCCATGCATATTGATGGGAAGCGCTCGCGCCCCTACACGCGCTCCTCACAACAGTTCGCAGGATCATCGACGACCATGTTTGCAACCTTCCGCCGCCTTTCGAAATCCAAGGTCGGCACCGTGATCGTGGTCGTGTTTCTGCTGACCATCCTTGCCAGCTTCGCACTGGCCGATCTCAGCAACTTTCGACAGGGTGGAAGCCTGAGCCAGGGCGTGCTGGCGAAGGTGGGTTCCGAGCAGGTGACCGAGGCCGAACTGTCCAGCGTGATGCAGCGTGAGCTCGCGCGGCTGCGCGAACAAAAGCCCGATGCGACCTATGCGGACCTGGCGCCGCAGTTCAACGCCATTGTCGACAGCCTCATCCAGCAGAAGACGCTCAAGGCATACGCGATCGAGCACGGCCTGATGCCCTCCAAGAAGTTAATCGACAGTGAGATCGTAAAAATTCCGGGCGTTCGCGGCCTCGACGGACGGTTCAGCGAAGCGGCCTACCAAAGCTTTCTGCAGTCGCAGCGGCTGACCGATGCGCAGGTTCGCGACGAGATTACCACCATGTTGTTGCAGCGCCTGGTGCTATCGCCCCTGGTCGCGAATACGCGCATTCCAGTCGGGGTCGCGCGTCCTTACGCTTCCATGCTGCTCGAGGAGCGCGAAGGGGAAATCGCATTGATCCCCGCGGCAGCCTTCACCGCCGGTCCGGCGCCGACCGATGCCGACCTGCAGCGCTTCTATGGGCAGAATCGCCAGCGCTATATGGTCCCGGAACAACGCGTCCTGCGCATCGCCCGCATTTCCGACGCGCAACTTGGCAATATTGCTCCGACCGAGCAGGAAATCACCGCTTACTACAACGCCAATCAGGCAACCTATGGTGGCACCGAGACCAGAGTGCTCAGCCGGGCTTCGGTCGGAGACCAGGCCCAGGCCGCCCAGATCGCCGCCCGCGCGAAAGCCGGCGGCAGCTTCGCCGCCGCCGCCGCGCCAGCCGGCTTCTCCGCCGCCGATGTAAGTCTGGGGCCGCAGAATCGTACGGAGTTGTCCGGATTGGCCGGCGCGCAGGTCGCCGCCCAGGTGTTCGGGGCGCCGGCGGGAGCCGTTGTCGGGCCGATCCAGTCCAGCACCGGCTGGGACGTCATCAAGGTCGAAAGCGTCAATCGGGCCGCCGGTCGCACGCTGGCGGCCGCGCGCGCCGAAATCGTCGAGAAGCTGACCGCGGAAAAGCGCAAGAACGCGATGGCCGACCTCGTGACCAGGATCGAGGACCAGATCGCGGACGGACGTAACTTCGCCGAAGTGGCGCAGGCCAATCGGTTGCAGGTGACGCAGACGCCGCCAATCACCGCTGGTGGCCAGTCGTCGGCTGACCCGTCCTTCAAACTACCGACGGAATACGCGCAGTTAGTGCGCGACGGTTTCCAGATGTCGCCCTCCGACGATCCGGTTGTGGAAACCCTCCCCAACGACGCTGGGTACGCGCTGCTTGCGGTCGGCGACGTCACGCCCTCCGCACCCGCGCCGCTGGCTCGGATCCGGGATCGTGTCGCGGCCGACTTCGCTGCGAGGCGCGCGCTCGACCGAGCCCGGGCCGCGGGCAATAGCGTGGTGACGAAGGTTTCAGCCGGCATGCCGATCGCTCAGGCGATGCGGGAAACGCAAATTACTGGCGCTCCGGCTCCGGCTCCGCTGAAGGTCCGTCGCCTTCAGCTTGCCCAAGTGCAGGGCGAGGTGCCGGCCCCGCTGCAAATGCTCTTCAGCCTTGCCCAGGGGAAGGTGCGGCTGGTGCCGGCCCCGAACAATGAAGGCTATTTCCTGGTCAAGCTCAACCGGATCACGCCGGGCGACGCATCGACGCAGCCGACCCTCGTCGCGCAGGTCCAGACCGATTTCAATCGGGCGTCCGGAGAGGAACTCGCCTTGCAGTTCCTCTCCGCCGCTCAGAAGGAATTGGGCATCGAACGCAACGACGCTGCAATCCAAGCCGCGCGCGCCCGCTTCACAACCGGCGGCTAGCTGGGGTGCCGCTGCTGCTGGTCGTCGACAACAACGACAGCTTCACGTTCACTCTGGCCGACTATTTCCTGACACTCGGCGCCAAGGTTGAAGTCGCGCGGGCCGATGCTTTGTCTCTTGACCGCGCGCTGGGCCAACCGGTCGACGGTTTCGTCCTGTCGCCTGGCCCTGGCCGTCCCGAATCAGCGGGTGTTTCAGTAGCCCTCGCCCGGGCCTGCATTACAGCGAGGCGCCCCCTTCTAGGGGTCTGTCTTGGCCACCAGGCAATCGCGGTGGCGGCCGGTGGCACAGTGGATCAAGGTCGCCCTGTGCACGGCAAGGCAGTCGAGATAAACCATGACCGAACCGGGTTGTTCGAGAGCCTCCCCTCCCCGTTCAAAGCCGCCCGTTACAACAGCCTGATGGTGACGACGATTCCCGCTTCCCTACAGGCGAATGCTTGGGACGCGGCCGGAATTCAGGGTTTACGACACAGTGAGGCGCCCGTTCACGGCGTGCAGTTCCACCCGGAAAGCGTTGCGTCGGAACGTGGCCACGATCTTCTCGCTCGCTTCCTGTCCATCTGCTGTTGACGGAACCGGGAACGTTCTGTAGTTGTTCTCCGTCTGTTCACGATGGAGCCCGATCATGCTCACGGCCAAGCAGCGCGAGCTTCTGCAATTCATCAACGACCGCGTCAGTGCGACGGGCGTCAGTCCAAGCTTCGACGAGATGCGGGAAGCGCTCGAGCTGAAGTCCAAGTCCGGCGTGCACCGGCTGATCTCGGCGTTGGAGGAGCGCCAGTTCATCCGGCGTCTTCCCAATCGCGCCCGGGCGCTCGAGGTATTGCGCATGCCTGACGCATCGGGAAATCAGGGCGTGATCGCAGCGGCTTCCGTTCGGCCGGCGCTTGCCGCTGCCAACGACACAATCGAGATCCCGCTTCACGGCAAGATTGCCGCGGGTACTCCGATCGAGGCGCTTCAAGGCACGGAGGCGCTCGCGGTCCCGGCTGCCTTACTGGGTCCGGGCGAGCATTACGCACTCGAGGTATCCGGTGACTCGATGGTCGAAGAGGGTATCCTGAACGGTGATTATGCGCTCATCCGCAAGGTCGAGGATGCGCGCGAAGGCGATATCGTTGTTGCTCTGATCGATGGAGAGGAGGCGACACTCAAGACGTTCCACCGGGAAGGCGCGATGGTCCGGCTGGACCCGGCGAACCGTTCCTACGAACCGCAACGTTACGAGTCTCGACGGGTCGCTATCCAGGGCCGATTGGCCGGGCTGATTCGGCGTTATTGAATTGTCCACCGCGTCGGCGAAACCGAGCCCGCGGCGGCAGCAGGCCGAACAGCGCGGGCGAAGGGCGGAAGCTCTTGCCGCCTGGTGGTTTCGAATGCGTGGCTGGACTATTCTTGCGCAACGGATGCGCGTCGCCGGGGGAGAGGTTGACCTGATTGTTCGCCGCGGCCGCACCCTGGCTTTCGTGGAAGTCAAACAGCGAGCGACCGAGGAAGCAGCAGCCTGGGCGCTCGACCGGCATCGTTTGCAGCGTGTCGCCGTTGCGGCTGAACGGCTTGCTCCGCGCTATATGGACGGATGCGACACCGTACGAATTGACGCCATGCTGATTGTTCCCGGCCATCTGCCACGGCATTTACCGGACGTGTGGTATGGCTGACCCCATGGCGCGGATCAATTATATCGAGCTGCCGAGCCTTACGGCCCATGAGCTCACCCGTGTTTTTTACAGCAGGGCGTTCGGCTCGACATTTACCAGCTATGGTCCCGATTATGCGTCGACCACGACAGGTGACGTCGATGTCGGCCTGAACGGCATGACCGACGAGGCACTATCTGCCCCCTTGCCGGTCATCCGGGTGCACGATCTCGAAGCTGCGCTTCGGGCAGTGGTGTCCGCCGGCGGCACCGTGGCGCGAGAGATCTTCAGCTTCCCCGGGGGTCGGCGCTTTCACTTCATCGATCCCGCCGGCAGCGAACTTGCCGTCTGGTCGGAAGAATAATCGAGGCGCGCGGCCACTGGCATCGTAGGCAACCTGGTTCGCTCAAACTGACCCCAGGGATGCTCTCCGACCCTCTCGGCAACGGTCCTGATCTCAGGATCCTTACTCAAGGTGACGGCAAGCCCACCGGTCTCCCGCAGCGCGGCTCGGTCGAGTTTCAACCAGCGGGGAGCGCAGCCCTTTGGCAGCCTCCGTTCGGCGACCACGATGTCGCTCCGCGCGCAGGCGGCGGTAAGTTCAGACCATTCAAGGCGCTGGTTCGATTTCAGGGCGAGAACCCGCCACACTCGGCCGCCGCGGCTGAAGTCCGCAATGCAGGCGTCACGTGAACAATGAGCGCCGTGCGCTTCCGCCAGTTCGAGTGCCTCGCCATCGAAGCCGCTGTTTTCACCGACCATGTCACGGACGAAATCGCCTGCTCGACCCCTTAGCAAGAACGGGGTGCCGTCCTCGCCGACGATTGCGAGGTGTCGGCCATCCCCAGTGATGAGCAGGTCCGGCCGTGGCTCTGCAGCGGCGCCGGCGATGCCGATCATGATCGGTACCGCCCCAAAAAGGCGAGGTTTGCTGTTCCACAAGCACAGCCATAGTCCACCAGCAACGATGCACCCAAAGGCCCAGGTCGGCATGGCGGGCAGAAGCGCAACGGCCCCTTTCGCCCCAGCGACGGCATGCGCCAGGGCCAGCAGCCAGGATAGCGCCCAGCCGGTCAAGGTCCACAGGGGTGCGCCCAGGCCCACACCGTCGAGAAGCAGCGCCCCTGCCTTCAGCGGCATGATCACGAAGGTCGTCATCGGAATGGCGACCAGGTTCGCCAGGACGCCATACAGGCCGGCTTTATGGAAGTGATACAAGGCAAACGGAAGCAGCGCGAATTCCACCGCCAGGCCAGTGAGCAGCATGACGCCAAAGCTGCGCGCTCCGCCGATCGCCCAGCCCTCGTCGCGGCGTTCGAAGTGACGTTTGAACCATGGCAGGCTGTAGAGGGTCACGATGCTGGTAACGGCAGCGAAGCTGAGCTGAAAGCTTGGTCCAGCAAGCGACTCCGGTCGTATCAGCATGACGATCACTGCGCCGGTCGCAATCAGCCGCAGGCTGAGCGCTTCCCGGCCAAGCGCGATCCCGGCCAGTACGAGCAACGCCGCGATACAGCTCCGAACGGTCGGCACCTGCATTCCCGTCAGCACCGTGTACGCGACACCCGCCGCCGCACCTGCGGCGGCGGCAGCGAGGACCAGATTGACGCGCAGCGCGAGGCGTTCGGACAGCGCCAGCAGCCGAAGAGTCAGGAGAAAGGCCGCGCCGACGACGGCCGCGATGTGCAGGCCGCTCACCGACAGAAGGTGCGCCAGTCCGGACCGACGCATGGCGTCCGCATCGTCATCCGGGATGGCGCCCTGGTCGCCGGTAGCGAGCGCGGTGGCGATGGCGCCTTCGGGGCTTGGCAGTTGTTCACGTATATGTCGGTCCAGCCGGTCGCGAACGCCGGCCAGGCCCGTCGCCTTGCCCGCTTTTAGCACTTCCACGGGCCCAAGCGCTCGCCCCGTACCGCCGAAGCCACGGAACCAGGCGTCGCGGGCATAATCGTGGGCGCCGGGCAAGGGCATCGCCATGGGAGGCATCAGGCGGGCGCGAAGCCGGACATGGGCGTCGATGGCCAATCCGGCCGGGACCTCGTCATCGTCGATATTGACGCGCACCAGGGGCGGCAACGCGGCGTCGTCGGGCGCAAGGGTCAGCCGGATGCTGTCCCGGGCCGCGAGCGGCTGCAGGTCGACGACCCGAGCCGAGAAGCGGGCAATCAATGGTTGTTCCAGCCGGGGCGCCGCGACCCACTCGCTCCGGACCCAGATTAGCGCGAGGCCAAGCGCGGCAGCAATCGCAAACCCGGCTATGGACCGCGCGATGCGGCCGGATCCGCCGGCGGCGGCAAGGCCGGCGATCCCTACGGCAAAGCAGAGGGCTGCGGTCCAGGTGCGAGGGGTCGGCAAGGCGAACCAGGTCGCGATCCCAAGGCCAAGACCGACCACCCACCAGAGCGCCAGCTGCTCGCGCTCTCGCTCAAGAAAGGATTCCGCACTTGCGAAGAGCGCCGGGACGCGCCACTGCGCAAACGCCGGCAAGCGGCGTGGAAGCGTGGCAATAGTCATGTTACGGGCCCCCGGCCTCGCGCAATCCGGCGCGCACAGTCAAAGAGGAAAGCGCGCGTGAGCGCAAGCACCGTTGTAACCCGCTTCGCGCCGAGCCCGACTGGCTTCTTGCACATCGGCGGCGCCCGAACCGCCTTGTTCAACTGGCTCTTCGCCCGCCGCCACGGTGGCAAGTTCCTGCTGCGGATCGAGGACACCGACAAGGCGCGGTCCACGGCCGAGGCGATCGACGCGATCCTCGACGGCATGCGCTGGCTCAATCTCGACTGGGACGGGCACGAATATTACCAGTCGCAATTCTGGGCACGGCACGCGGAGGTCGCGCACGAGTTGCTGGAGCGCGGTCAGGCCTATCGCTGTTACATGACCCCAGAGGAGTTGCGTGCCGAGCGCGAGAAGGCGCAGGCGGAGCGGCGGCCGTTCCGTATCAACAGTCCGTGGCGAGACCGCCCGGATGGCCCGGCGTCCGACGCCCAATATGTGATCCGCCTCAAAGCACCGCGCGATGGCGAGTCCGTCATCGCGGACAAGGTGCAAGGCCGGGTCACCGTCCAGAACAGCGAACTCGACGACTTCATCCTGCTCCGGTCCGACGGAACGCCGACCTATATGCTCGCTGTGGTCGTCGACGACCACGACATGGGCGTCACCCACGTCATTCGCGGCGACGACCATCTCAACAACGCCTTCCGCCAGCGGGCGATCATTCACGCAATGGGGTGGCCGGAGCCGACCTATGCCCATGTCCCCCTGATCCACGGTCAGGACGGAGCCAAGCTATCCAAGCGCCACGGTGCGCTCGGCGTCGACGCCTACCGCGACGAGCTCGGCATCTTGCCCGAAGCCCTGTCGAATTACTTGCTGCGGCTCGGTTGGGGGCATGGAGACGATGAGATCATCAGCCGCGAACAGGCGACCGAATGGTTCGACCTGGACCATGTCGGCCGGTCTCCCAGCCGGTTCGACACGAAGAAGCTGGAGAACCTCAACGGGCATTATCTCCGGCAGGCGGAGGACTCCCGGCTGGCCGCGATGGTCGCCGAGCGCCGCGGCGGGTTGGCGCCCGCTGAGCTCGAGCTGCTCGAGCGGGCGATGCCGGAGCTGAAGGCCCGGGCCAAGGACCTCAACGAACTCGCCGGCGCGTCGGAATTCCTGTTCGCGACGAGGCCGCTGGCGATGGAACCCGCCGCCGCTGCATTGCTGACCGATGATGCGCGGCGCAACCTCAACCTCGTCCATGCGGCCCTGGCGGCTTTGGGCGACTGGACGCACGACGGCACCGAAGCCGCGGTGAAGCAGGTGGCGGCCCAACTGGACCTGAAGCTTGGCAAGCTGGCCCAGCCGCTTCGCGCCGCCCTGACCGGCAGGACTACCAGCCCGGGCATCTTTGACGTGCTCGTGCTTCTGGGGCAGGGCGAGAGCCTGGCCCGCATTCAAGATCAGATGATGGAGCAAGCTTGATGTCCGACGTGAACGCCAACCTGACATTTGCCGACAAACAGGTCGACCTTCCCGTCCTGTCCGGCAGCGTTGGTCCGGACGTGCTCGATATCAGGAAGCTGTACGGTCAGACCGGCGCCTTCACCTATGATCCGGGCTTCACCTCGACCGCCAGCTGCCGCAGCGCGATTACCTATATCGACGGCGAGGAGGGCATTCTCCTGCACCGCGGCTATCCGATCGACCAGCTGGCGGAGCAGTCGAGCTTCCCCGAAGTGAGCTATCTGCTGCTGCATGGCGAGCTGCCGACCCAGGCCGAGCTGGACAAGTTCACCTACACGATCACGCGCCACACCATGCTGCACGAGCAGTTGGCGATGTTCTTCCGTGGGTTCCGCCGGGACGCCCATCCGATGGCGATCATGTGCGGCGTGGTCGGCGCCCTGTCTGCATTCTATCACGACAGCACGGACATCACCGATCCCAAGCAGCGCGAAATCGCGTCCCACCGGTTGATCGCCAAGATGCCGACCATCGCGGCGATGGCGCACAAATACAGCATCGGGCAGCCGTTCCTCTATCCGGACAACACGCTCAGCTACACCGGCAATTTCCTGCGGATGACGTTCGGCGTTCCGGCCGAGAAATATGTCGTCAACCCGATCATCGAGCGGGCGATGGACCGGATCTTCATCCTCCATGCCGACCATGAGCAGAATGCGTCGACCTCCACCGTTCGTCTGGCGGGATCTTCCGGCGCCAATCCTTTCGCGTGCATCGCGGCCGGCATCGCCTGCCTGTGGGGTCCGGCCCACGGTGGCGCCAATGAAGCGGCGCTCAACATGCTGCGCGAGATTGGTCGTCCGGAGCGCATCCCGGAATACATCGACCGGGCCAAGGACAAGGACGATCCTTTCCGCCTGATGGGCTTCGGGCACCGGGTCTACAAGAACTATGACCCGCGCGCGAAGGTCATGCAGCAGACCGCCGAGGAGGTGCTGAAGGAGCTCAACATCTCCGACCCGGTGCTGGATACGGCCCGCGAGCTGGAACAGATCGCACTCAACGACCCGTACTTCATCGAGAAGAAGCTCTACCCGAACGTCGATTTCTATTCGGGCGTGATCCTCAACGCGATCGGCTTTCCGACCGAGATGTTCACGGCGCTGTTCGCTCTGGCCCGCACGGTCGGATGGGTCGCGCAGTGGAACGAGATGATCTCGGACCCCGAGCAGAAGATCGGCCGTCCGCGCCAGCTCTACACCGGCGCGGCGCACCGCGACTATGTGCCAGTGACGCAGCGCTGAGGTCTTAAGGACGCTCACTGGCGTCCGGCCGCACCCTCAGCGTGGCGGAAGGGCCAGGGTGAAGCGCGCGCCTTTGCCGGGCGCGCTGTCGAGACTGATGTCGCCCCCCATGGAGCGCGCAAGGCGGCGGGAGATGGCGAGGCCCAAGCCTGCACCTTCCTTCTTGGCGCCGGCCTGCTCAAAGGGTTCGAAAATCCGGTCGCGGTCCTTGGCGGCAATGCCCGGGCCCTGGTCGGAAATGGTAACCGACGCCCGTGAGCCGGCTTCCGCCTCGATCCGCACCAAGCTGCCTTTCGGCGAGTAGCGGACCGCATTGCCGATGAGATTGACCAAAATCTGCGTGACCGCGCGGGGCTGCCCGATCGCCGGCAGGCTGGTGACGCCCTCCAGTTCCAGCGTGACCCCCGCTTCAGCGGCCTGCGGTTGCACCAGCCCTGCCGCTTCGGCCGCAAGTGCCGCAAGGTCGATAGGTTCGACCTCCTTCGATGTGACTTCGGCCTCGCGGTTCATGTTACCGAGCACGTCGAGCAAATGACGCGCGGCAGCCGCGATGTCGGCCGCATAACCTGCATAGTCGCTGCGGAGCGGGCCTTCCGCCTTGTCGGAGATACGGCCCGCCTCCGACATGATGATGTCGATCGGCTCGCGGAGCAGATCGCCCCACTCGGCGTCGGCCGGTAATGCTGCTCCGGGCTTGCCGACCCGGGCGACGGCGCTCCCCCGATAACCGGCGAAGGCGCCGTCCGTCTCCAGCGGGTCAGCGGACAGGATGAAAACCGTCCCGTCGCGAGTGGTGGCAAGCTGACCCTCGAAGCTGATGCGCGAGGCGAGGGCTGTAAGCAGCGGAAGCTCGCCGTGGTCGTCTGCCTGCAGATGGAGCAGCCGGGTGAGAGGTATTCCCACACTCCCGTCGGCCCCAGCCCCGAGTTGACGGGCAACGCCGGGAGCCAACCGCACGATCCGCAATTGCGCGTCCAATTCGAAAGCAGAGGCCTCTTCGCCAACCGAATCGGGCCGGGCGGCAGGAAGCTGACCCCAACGCAGGGACGGTGCCGGCCGTTCTGCCCAGCGCTCGATGATGAGACGAACCTGGTCGGCGTCAGGTTCGACGCGGACCCACAAATCAAGCTCCGCATTGGCTGTTCCGGCGAGGGCCGGGCGCGATAGTTTGATATCGAGCTTGCGTGCCAGCCGTACGAGCGCGGCAAGTTGCGGAACCGCGAGCGGGCTGCCGACGGAGCCGCCGGCTTCCTGCTGGAGCCGCGCGAGCGGCGGGTCGGCACTGGCTAACCGCCCGTCCCGATCGACCGATCCCCGAACCGGCAGGACGATCGCCTCAGCCATGATCCGTCAGAGCCTGGAGTGCCTGCGCAAAGTCGGGCGGCTGCCGCAGGACCCCGCGCCACAGCGGGAGGTCGGCTTCCGCGAGGTCTCCGAACGCGTCGATCTCCGTCGCTGGGTCCAGGGCGCCCGCGGTGACCGCCAATGCGGCCATGACTGCCGCCGCCACCTCCCGCGGCTGCCCCGCCAGCCGAAGAAGGACCCCCATGTCACCTGGCCGGAACGGTGGCATGAGCATCGTCCAGGCGGCCTGTCCTCCGATCCCCGCCAGCCTCGCCAGGGCCTCCGCCAGCAACCCGACCTCACCCGCGCTCGCAAGCTGAGTGAGCAGTTGGCCATTCAGCCGGCCAGCGCTTTCCAAGGCAATCACAAGGCGCGTCTCCAAGGCATGAAGACGCTGACCCTCGTCGTGCCGGCTGAGGACGTCGACAGCCGCGGCAATCATGCTTTCGTCGTGCCCGGGCACGCGCGTCGCGAGTTCGGCGGCGATCGCATAGCTGAGATGGACGGCCGTTTCCGCCTCGCAGTCGTTGATTTCCAGTCCCGACCGGCCAAACCGGTCGGTGGCACCAGCACGGGCGAGGACGACCGCCATCGCCGCGGCGGCCACGGCCGGGACCGCATCGGCGGTGAACGCTTGCAGCGGACCCTCCGCCGCATGGATCGAATCTCGAACCCGGACCTCCTCCGCGCGCCGCAGCAGCAGTTCGATCAGCTTGGGAGCGTGAAGCAGCCGGGCGCGGCGCAGTCGGTCGACGATCTGTGCCGGCGACGCATCGGTCCGGTCCGCAATCTCCGGTGGCAGGCGCACGCGAATTTCGTCCGCGAGGGTCTCGACGAGGCCAAGCAGCATGGCGCTCATCAGGGCCCGTGCCTGCTCCGTCAGTCGCTCGTCGGGATCGAGAAGGAAATCGGTGGTCACGGTCGCGAGGCGTCGTCCGCCATCGCCCGCACGCGCGTGGTCGTTTACCCGGACGGCCGCCGGAGCAGCATTCGGCCTGTTAGGCGCCATGCGGCCAGCGTTAGATGATTTAAGTTAACGCGTCCTCAATCCCGCTGAATACGGTGGACCCAGTGCTGGCTGAGGAAAAAGCTGATGGTGGCATACAGCGCCAGGAAGGCGATGAGGCCGGTCCACCAACCAAACGCGGCGAAGGGCAAGGACGCGACCACTGCGGGCCGCCAGCCAAACAGCCAGGTTTCGAATGGTGGGGACGGGCAGCCGGCCAGTTCGATCCGCTGCGCCTCGGCGAAGGCGATGGCGGCCAGCGCCGAAGCGAATGCGCCCCACCCTCCACCATGCCGCGACTCCCACCATCCCAGCGCAAGCAGAGCAAGACCGCCGGCGGGCCACAGCAGGCGCCGCGCCATCAGACCGGTCGGAAGCGGCTGCAGACGAAGCTGACCCAAGCGCTCGGCGATCAGGTCGAGCGGGCTCGCGAGCAGGAGCAGCGCAAGTCCCGGCCAATGCCACCCCCGGCTGAAGCAAAGCGCGGCGAGAAGCGTCATGCCGAGCGCGGCCAGCACCAGCCACGCCGGCCGTACAGGCGAACGCATCAACTTCTCGGTCGCAAATTCTTCGACGATCGGAAGCAGATAGCGGCTCGGCCAGTCGCGCCGGGCCTGCCGCGATGCGACCAGCAGATGTCGATCAAAGGCCTGCGGGTCGGACGCGGACGAGGCGAGGAATGGCGCCAATGCCTCATCGGCCGTAACCTGCGTCGCGCCGGCCTGGATCGTCCGCCGCAGCAGCGTCGATTGCAGGTCCCAGTCGCCCAGCATCGCGGCGGTCGACGACAGGGTGACCGCGTCGACCAGCGCGAGGCCGGCCCAGCGATGCGTGTTGTCGATGCGTTCGAACGCGGCGTGCGCCTCATTGTCCGGAACGGTCGCGACGGCCCGCTCTCCCACTGCGACCACGCGCTCAACCAATCCCATCGCCGGCGCAACGCCGTCCCCCATCTGCAGCAACAGGGAATGCGCCTCGAAGCGCGAGGCTGCTTCCGCGGCATCGCTGACCGGCACGACCGAGATTCCCTCGGCGCGAAGGCGTTCCATGGCGGCGGCGAGCGCCACGGGCACTTTTTCGACCAATACGACGATCGGTGCCGCACCGGCGGCGGCCGCGCAGCGCGCCTGATATTCGATCAGGGTTCGGCCGGCGAGCGGCTGCAGGGCGGCAAGACTGCCAGCCGAATCCTCCTGGTAGGCCCCGATCAGGGCGCCAAGCGTCATGCAAAAACCCTCCCCACCGTTGCTCTCTTGCATGCTTCCGCTGGCGGGCAAAGATGGTAAACTCCCTCCCATGATCGCTCAGCCGCAGCGCGCCGAACCGGTGCTTGAACCCCTGGAGCTCACGCCGGCACAGGAGTTCGTGCCTGACGACGGCTACGCTGCCGCCGACGCCGGCTATGAGAGCGAAAGTGAAACGGGTGCCGGGGGCAGGCAGGTTCTCGGCTGGTCGCTTTCCGCGCTGGCGCTGCTGTGGATCGGGTTCGTGGCATGGTCTGCGGGCACGTCCCTGGGGGGCCAGGCAATCAGCGCAGCAGTGATCGCACAGTGGCTGGCCGTCGCCGCCGGCCCGCTGGCGCTGCTGGGCCTGGGCTGGCTGCTGTTCGGGCGCACCCGCCGGCGGGAGGCGGAGCGTTTCACGCACGCCGTTCAACGCATGCAGACCGAAGCGCGCGGGCTGGAAGGCCTGCTCAGCGTTCTTCGGCAGCGGATCGACGAGGAACAGTCCGCGCTGGCCAAGATGGCCGAGCGAATGATGCGCCTTGGTGACGAGACGAGCCACCGATTGCATGGCATTACGCGCGAATTCGAGGGCGGTGCAGAGGTGCTTGCAAGGCAAGGAATTGCGCTCGACCGGGCAGCGGAGAATGCGCGGAGCGACATCGGCGTCCTGCTCCAGGATTTGCCGCGCGCCGAAGCGAGCGCACGGGCCATGGCGGAGGAACTGCGCGGATCGGGTCTGCAGGCCAGCAGCCAGGCCTCGCAGCTGGAAGCACAGCTTCACAACATCGCGGTCCGGGCGCGCGAGGCAGACGAAAGCGTCGGCGGCGCTGCACAACGGCTGGTCGCCCACCTTACCCAGATCGAGAGCGCCGGCGGCGCCGCCGCCATTCGCGTATCCGAGGCAGCCTCGGCGAGCTCGGCGGACGTCGACGCCTTGCTGGAACGGGCCTCGCACGCCCTCGGTGAGATCCGCCAGGGTATCGATGTCCAGTCGGCCGCCGTCGCCGCGCTGGTGGATCAGGCCGCCGCTGGAATGAGCCGGGCGGGCGTCGATACCGCCCAAGCGCTGGGCGAGCGGCTCGGCGCGGCCGGAACCTCGCTGGACCAGCTGTCATCTCGCCTGGCGGAGCAGGATCGGGCCGCCCAGTCGCTGGTCGCGGGCATCGAGCGCAGCCTGGCCGATCTGGACCAGCGGTTCGTCGATCTTGCCGCCGAAGGAGACCTGCGAGCCGCCAGCATTGCAACATCGATCGGCCGGGTACGCGGCGAGCTCGACAATCTGGCGCAACAGGCAGCCTCCAGCGACGGCTCCCTGGAAAATCTCAGCAAGCGCACCGAAACGCTACGGAATGCGCTTGGCACGCTCCACAGCGATCTGGGCGACCGGCTGTCGACTGCTCTCGGCGATGCGGAAGGCGGGGCGGAGCGCCTGCTTGCAGCCGTTCAGGCCGCCCGGCCCCAGGTCGACTGGATGCACGAAGCGGTTGGCCAGGCAACGACAGTCCTGTCCGGTTCTGCATCGGACCTGGCCGATCAGCAGGAGCGTCTCGCCGCGCTGTTGTCCGGACTGGACGAGGGCGTCGGGACCGCGGAAAAGCGGCTTGCCGCGCTGTCCCAAGCTATCGCCAGCGCGGAGGCGGACGCGGCCCGGCTGCAGGCCGAAACCGCGCCTGCACTCGTCCAGGCCATGGTTCAGGTACGCGAAGCGTCGGCCCATGCTGCCGACCGGGCGCGGGAGGCTATCGCGGCCGTTATCCCCGACAGCGCCGAACAATTCTCGGCCCAGACCCGTGCGGTCCTGGAGCAGGTCGTGCGCGACACGGTGCGCGACCAACTCACCGAAGTGGAGGCCGCCGCCTCCCGGGCCGTTGAAGCCGCCCGGACTGCTTCGGACCGCCTCACCGCCCAGCTACTTACCATCGGCCAGACGGCAACCGCGCTCGAGACGCATATCGAGCGGCGTGAGCAGGCCAGCCAGGCGGCTGACAGCGAGGCCTTCGCACGGCGCACGGCCATGCTGATCGATTCGATGAACTCGGCCGCGATCGACGTCGGCAAGATCCTGTCCGACGAGGTCGATGAACGGGCCTGGACCAGCTATCTGAAGGGCGATCGCGGCGTATTCACTCGTCGCGCGGTGCGCCTGCTCGGTAACAGCGAATCACGCGCGTTGTCGGCGCACTATGAGCAGGACGGTGAATTCCAGGCCGCCTCCAATCGCTTCGTGCATGACTTCGAAGCCATGCTGCGCAGGGTCTTGGCGGAGCGGGACGGTGGACCGATGGCGGTCACCCTGATGTCCAGCGACATGGGCAAGCTTTATGCGGCGCTGGCGCAAATCGTGGAGAAGCGCCGCTAACACTAGTGGTAGAAGTCCAGGTCTTCAGCGGTGATCCAGCCAAAAATGAAGTTGAGGTAATATAAGGCGAATACGCCGAGCGCGATCACCGCCGCGCGAAGCAGGTGGCGCTTGAGGTCGAAGCGATGCGGCGCGCTGTCCGCTTGCCCCGCCACACGCGATGCGCCGACCTCTTCGTCCGTCCTCACCCCGAACGGCAGCATGAGGAACGCCACCCCGACGAAGAACAGGAAATAGATGGCGAGCGCTGATCCCCAATTCACGGGCGGATCACCAACACTTCCACCATTGGCTTCTTGCCCGTCCACAGCGTGGCGCAACGCCGGACTGCCAGGCGAACGGTTTCGCGCAACTTGTCCTCGGCGAGACCGGGCTCCACGGCTCGGGCCGCGGTGGCAACGGCATCGCGAATGAAATCATCCCGATCCGCTTCCACCGGAACTCCAACTGGCTTCACGACCGGCTGTCCGAGCAGCTTGCCGCGTTGATCAAGCGCAATGCTAACGGCGATCACGCCCTGAAATGCGAGCTTGCGGCGCTCGTTCATGGTCGAGCCGTCCGCCGGGAGGATCACATCGCCGTCGAGCACCAACCGCCCGACCCGTTCCTCGCCGAGCTTCTTTGGAATTCCCGGAGCGAGGCGAATGAGGTCGCCGTTTTCCTGCACCAGCGATGCCGGGACTCCGTTGGCAAGTGCCAGCCGCGCCTGTTCAAGCATGTGGCGGCGCTCTCCATGGACCGGGACCAGCAACTCCGGGCGAATCCAATGATACATTTTCACGAGTTCTGGCCGTCCGGGATGGCCCGAGACATGAACATGCGCCTGCCGCTCCGTCACGGTGCGAACGCCCAGTTCCGCCAGAGCGTTCATCACCCGCCCCACCGCGACTTCATTGCCGGGTATCTGGCGGGACGAGAAGATCACCGTGTCCCCCTCACCCAGCTTCAACTCATGCTGACCCGTCGCGATGCGGCCAAGGGCTGCGCGCGGCTCGCCCTGCCCGCCGGTGGCCACGACCAGCAATTCCTTGCGCGGCAGCCGCATCGCTTCGTCGTACCGGACAGGTTCGGGGAAATTGCGGAGGTAGCCGGTCGCCTTTGCCACCTTGATGTAGCGTTCGATCGAGCGGCCCGCGATCGCGACCCGCCGGCCGGATTCTTCCGCGACCTGGCCGATGGTGTGCAGCCGGGCCGCGTTGGACGCGAATGTCGTAACCAATACGCGCCCCGGCGCCTCGACGGATGCCGCCAGCAGGCCGGCGTGAACCTCCGCTTCGGAGCCCGACTCCTTGTCGGTGAAGGCGTTGGTCGAATCGCACACCATCGCCAGGATGCCGCGGTCGCCGATCGCCTTCAGCATGTCCGGCGAGGTCGGATTGCCGATGACCGGGGTCGGGTCCAGCTTCCAGTCGCCGGTATGGAACACACGGCCGACGGCCGTCTCGATCAGCAGCGCGTTGGCTTCTGGAATGGAGTGGGCCAGCGGAACCGGAGTGACACGGAACGGCCCCAGTTCCAGGACGTCGTTTGGCTGGATGAGTTTGACCGAAACCTGGCCGGTCAGTCCCTCTTCCTCCAGCTTATGTGCGATCAGGCCAGCCGTGAAGGGGGTGGCGTAAAGCGGTACGCCAAGGTCGGCGGCAAGGTAGGGGATCGCGCCGATATGGTCTTCATGGCCGTGCGTCAGGACCAGGCCGACCAGGTCCTTGCGGCGCCGCTCGATAAAATCCAGATCGGGCAGGATAAGGTCGATGCCGGGATAATCATGCTCGCCGAACGTCATGCCGCAATCGACCATCAGCCACTTGCCCTGGCAGCCGTACAGATTGACGTTCATCCCGATTTCGCCCGATCCGCCGAGCGCTAGGAAAAGCAGTTCATCCCCTGGGGTCATTGTCTTCTTTCGTGGTCACGGCCCGGTCAGGCCGCGGATGCGCTGCGATAAAGCTGGGCCAGCCCCTGGATCGTCAGGTCAGGCTCGACAGCATCGAATACGCTGGTGTGTTGTTGAAACAGAGTAGCAAGGCCCCCGGTTGCAACGACGGTAGCCGGGCGGCCGATTTCGGCCTTCACCCGTGTCGTCAGCCCTTCCAGCATGGCCACATAGCCCCAGTATATGCCCGAAAGCATCTGGCTTTGCGTGGTGCGACCGATCACCGTCGTGTCTTCCGGCGCCTCGATCGCGATGCGAGGGAGCTTGGCGGCGGCAGCAACCAGCGCATCGAGGGACAGATTGATGCCGGGCGCGATGATGCCCCCTTTGTACGCCCCGTCGGCCGCGACGACGTCCCAGGTGGTGGCGGTCCCGAAATCGATGACGATGAGGTCGCCCTGGTATTTCGCATGGGCGGCGATCGCGTTCAGCGCACGGTCGGCACCGACATTATGCGGCTCGTCGACGTCGAGCACGATCGGCCAGGCAGCGGCCCCCTGCCCAGCGATCAACGGTTCGCGACGGAAATATTTCTCGCTTAGCACCTGAAGGTTGTGCAGTGCGCGGGGTACCACCGTGCCGATGATCACGCCTTCGACCTGGTCCCGGCTGAAGCCTTCAAGTTCCAGCAGTTGATGCAGCCAGACGGAATATTGGTCGGCGGTGCGGCGCGGATCGGTGGCGATGCGCCAACGGGCGCGGATCTGCCCCGCGCCGTCCACCAGCGCGAAGACCAGGTTGGTATTGCCGGCGTCGATTGCGAGCAGCATCAGCTTGATCCTACCGTGACGTCCGCTGCGCGGATGACGCGAACCTCACCCGAGGGCAATTCCAATCGCAGGGCGCCGTCGGCTTCGAGACCGGCAAAAACGCCGTCCAGTTTCTCATCCGCTCCAGCGTGGACGCTGAGCGGGGTACCCACCTTATGGGCGCTTTCCAGCCAAAGTGCTGTGAGCGCCGGCAAATCGTTCCGCCAACGATCGAGTTCGCGAGCGAAGGCGGCGGCGAGCAACGGTGCAAACGCCTGCGGACTGACCAGGGCGACCGACGAGAGCGCCGCGGTCGGCCGATCCGGCAGATCAGGAGCGGCCTTCAGATTGACTCCGAAGCCGGCGACCACCTTGTCACCCGCCCGCTCAAGCAGGATGCCGGCAAGCTTGCCTGGACCGAGTAGCAGATCGTTCGGCCACTTGAGCATCAGCCCGGTCGCCGGTGCCGCCGTTTCGACCGCGCGGATCAGCGCAACGCCGCAAACCAGGGCCAGGCTGGGTGCGGGAGGATCCGTTTCGCGCAGCCGAACAACCGTGGATCCATGAAAGTTGCCGGTCGGGCTAGACCACTCACGACCCTGGCGCCCCCGGCCATGATCCTGAACGGCGGCGATCAGCCACTCGCCTTCCGCCGCCGTCTCGCCGCCAAGCAGGTCGCTGTTGGTCGACCCGGTCCGCTCGACGAAGTGCAGTCGGCTCAGAACACGCTCGCGGCGTTGGCGGCCATCCGCCCGATCGGCTGGATCAGCAGATAGCCCAACGGACTGATGAATATAGCGCAGGCAGCAATGAGTGTCGTCTCCAGGGGAGCGCGGGCCTTCACGAACGGCGCAGCGGGCTCGTCGAAATACATGATCTTGACGACCTTGAGGTAATAGTAAGCGCCGATCACAGTCAGCGCAGCCGCCGCGAGCGCCAGCAGCTGCAGACCAGCATCGACAGCGGCGTTGAAGACCATCAGCTTGGGCCAGAACCCGAACAGCGGCGGGATGCCGGCGAGGCTGAACATGAACATGGCCATGCCGAGCGCCAGCAACGGCCGCGTCTGCGACAGGCCGCTCAAGGACGCGAGGCTTTCGACCGGTCGTCCGTCCATGTCGCGCATGCGCATGACGCACAGAAACGCACCCAGCGTCATCACGACATAAACCAGGCTGTAGAACAGCACTGCCTGCGCCCCGCCCTGCCCGCCGGCAGCCAGGCCGACCAGTGCAAAGCCGACGTTGTTGATCGAGGAGTAGGCCAGCAGCCGCTTGATGTTGGTCTGTCCGTAAGCCGCGACCGCGCCCAGGATGATCGAGGCCAGTGCCGCGAAGATCACGATTTGCCGCCAGGAATCCGTCGCCGGCCCCATCGCGTCAAGGCAGACGCGGGTCCCCAGCAGGATGGCAGCAATCTTGGGGCCGGAAGCGAAGAAGGCGGTGACGGGCGTCGGCGCGCCTTCATAGACGTCCGGCGTCCACATATGGAATGGCACGGCCGAAATCTTGAAGGCAATCCCGGCAAGCGTGAAGACGAGGCCGAAGATCAGGCCGATGGAACCGGCGTTCTCACCCCCGAAAGCCACGGCAATGCCGGTGAAATAGGTTGTCCCGGCAAAACCGTACAGCAACGAGATGCCATAAAGCAGAATGCCCGAGGCCAGACCGCCAAGGACGAAATATTTGAGGCCCGCTTCAGCCGACCGCTCGTCATGGCGACGATAGGAGGCGAGGACATAGGCCGACAGGCTCTGCAACTCGAGGCCAACGTACAGCATCATCAAGTCGGTCGCGCTGACCATCACCGACGCACCGACGCTGCTCAACAGGATCAGCACGGGATACTCGCCGCTGTGCTCGAAGTCGCGGTCGAACCAGCCCTGCGCCATGACGATGGCCACTGCTGCCGACAGGAAGATGAGCAGCTTGCCGAAAGCGGCAAAGCCGTCCGCGGCGAACATGCCGCCGAATACCGGCCCGCTTTCCTGCGGCGCCCCGATCAGCGCAACCGAGGCAGCGATAAGGGCGGCGATGGCGCCCCAGTGCGTGATCGTCGAGCCGCGGCGGGCGAAGGCCGCGACCATCATCAGGATTATGGCGGCAGCACCGACGATCACTTCGGGCAGGATCGGAGCAAGATAGGACATCAGTGCGCGGCCTCCGCGCCGCCATGGGAAGCTTGGGCCTCGGCTGCGGCAGCGGGATTGCCGGCCGTGGGCCGGCTGTCACCGGCAGGCGCGGCCCGCTCAATCCGGGCGAGAATCCGCCCGACATCGTCGCGCATGGGCGCCATGAAGCTTTCGGGATAGACGCCCATCCACAGCACCACTGCGGCAATCGGCGCAAGCAGCGCCCATTCGCGGCGGTCGAGATCGACCATCGCCTTCGCCTCGGCAGTGCGGGCCTCGCCATAGGCGATGCGCCAGTACAGGTAGAGCATGTAGGCCGCGCCGAGGATGATTCCGGTGGTCGCGAAGATCGCGCCCCAGGTCGACACGGCATAGGTGCCCATCATGGCCAGGAATTCGCCGACGAAGCCGCTGGTCCCCGGAAGCCCAACCGCGGCCATGGTAAAGAGTAGGAACAACAGCGCATAGCCCGGCATGTTGTTGGCAAGTCCACCATATCTGGCGATCTCACGGGTGTGCATCCGGTCGTAGATCACGCCGACGCACAGGAAAAGCGCACCGGAAACGAGGCCGTGGCTGAGCATGACGATCAGCGCGCCTTCGATCCCCTGGCGATTGAAGGCAAACAGGCCGAAGGTGACGAAGGCCATATGCGCCACGGACGAGTAAGCGATCAGCTTCTTCATGTCCTGCTGCACCAGCGCAACGAGACTGGTGTAGACCACCGCCACCGAACTCAACCCAAACACCAGCGGCAGGAAGGTCGCGCTCGCCTCCGGAAACATCGGCAGGCTGAAGCGAATGAAACCATAGCCGCCCATCTTCAACAGCACCCCGGCAAGGATCACCGAGCCTGCTGTCGGCGCCTGGACGTGGGCGTCGGGCAGCCAGGTATGCACCGGCCACATTGGCATCTTCACCGCAAAGGATGCGAAGAAGGCGAGCCACAGCCAGTATTGCAGGCTGGGCGCGAAATCGGTCGCCATCAGCGTCGGGATATCGCCGGTACCCGCCTCGGCGATCATCACCAGCATGGCAATCAGCATCAGGACCGAGCCGAGCAGCGTGTAAAGGAAGAACTTGTAGCTGGCCTTGATCCGCTCGGCCCCGCCCCAGATGCCGATGATCAGATACATCGGGATCAGGCCGCCCTCGAAGAAGATGTAGAACAGCAGCAGATCCTGCGCCGCGAAAACGCCGATCATCAGCGCCTCCATCAACAGGAAGGCTGCCATATACTCCGGCACCCGCTTCTCGATCGCTCGCCAGCTTGCGCCGATGCAGATCGGCATCAGGAACACGCTGAGCATGATTAGCATCAAGGCGATGCCGTCGATGCCGAGCGCCCAGTTGAGGTATTGACCGCCCAGCGGGACGCTTTCCACGAACTGCCACTGCGGTCCGCCAGGGACATAGGCCGACCAAAGCACGATGCCGAGCGCGAGCTCGGCCAGGGTCGCCCCCAACGCAATCCAGCGCGCTCCGTCAGCGCGCACGAACATGCAGGCGAGTGCCGCCAACAGCGGCAACGCGATCATCACCGAAAGAATGGGAAAGCCGTCCATTACCGCGTCATCGCCCAGGTCGCCGCGGCGACGAGGCCAAGCAGCATGATCAATGCATAGGAGTTGAGGTAGCCGGACTGCAGCCGCGCCGTGATGCGGTTGCCGACGCCGACAGCATAAGCCGCGCCGTGCGGGCCGAAGCGGTCGATCGTCTGTTCGTCACCGCGCTTCCAGAACAGTCGGCCCAGCCACAATGACGGGCGAACGAAGATGCGATCGTACAGTTCGTCGAAATACCACTTCTTCATCAGGAAGGTGTGGAGACCGCCGGTCGCTGCGACGATCCGCGCGGGGGTACCCGGTGACCGGATGTAGCTAATCCAGGCTAGCGACAGACCGATCAGCATCACGACGAATGGCGTGAGCTTGACCCAGGTCGCAACTTCATGAGCCTCGTGAACCAGGTGTTCGTCGTGCACCAGGCTCCCGGCCCAGAAGCGAGCGCCCTCTTCGACACCAAAGAACGGATAGTAGAAGGCGAACCCGGCAAACACCGCACCAAGGCTGAGCACGCCGAGAGGCACCAGCATGGACCAGGGACTCTCGTGCGGATGGTAGCCGGCGGTGCCGACCTGCGGAGAAGCGACCGCGTGCGAGCTATCGCCGTGCTCCTCGTCAGGATGGTCGTGGTGACCGTGCACCGCATGCTGGATGTGCTCGCTGCCGGCCCAGCGCGCCTGGCCGAAGAAGGTCAGGAAGATCAGCCGCCAGGAATAGAAGCTCGTCAGCAAAGCGGTGAAAGCGCCGACCCAGAAGGCGATCGTGCCCGGTACCGTTCCCGCTGCGAAGGCACTTTCCAGAATGGCGTCTTTCGAGAAAAAGCCAGCGAAACCGAAATAGGTGAGCGGGATACCAACTCCGGTAATCGCCAGCGTGCCGATCACCATCGCCCAGAACGTCAGCGGAATCTCCTTCCGAAGCGCACCGTAGTAGCGCATGTCCTGCTCATGGTGCATGGCGTGGATCACCGAGCCCGCGCCCAGGAACAGCAGCGCCTTGAAGAAGGCGTGCGTGAACAGATGGAACATCGCTGCGCCGTAAGCACCCACGCCGGCGGCGAAGAACATGAAGCCAAGCTGCGAACAGGTGGAGTAAGCGATCACCCGCTTGATGTCGTTCTGCACCAGTCCGACCGTTGCCGCGAACAGTGCAGTTGCAAGGCCGATGTAGGTGACGAGATTCAGCGCCGTCTCGCTGGTTTCGAACATCGGCGACAGGCGGCAGACCATGAAGACGCCCGCGGTCACCATCGTCGCTGCGTGAATCAACGCCGACACCGGGGTCGGCCCCTCCATCGCGTCTGGCAACCAGGTATGCAGGCCAAGCTGTGCCGACTTGCCCATCGCGCCGATGAATAACAGGATGCAGAGCAGCGTCATCGTGTCGACCCGCAGACCCGCAAAGCCGATGGTCGATCCCGCCATGCCGGGCGCCGCGGCGAGGATCGCCGGGATCGACACGGTGCCGAACACCAGGAAGGTGCCAAAGATCCCGAGCGAAAAGCCGAAGTCGCCGACCCGGTTGACCACGAACGCCTTCATCGCCGCCGCGTTGGCGCTCGGCTTGTGGTACCAGAAGCCGATCAGAAGGTAGGAGGCGAGGCCGACTCCCTCCCAGCCGAAGAACATCTGGATGAGGCTGTCGGCCGTGACCAGCATCAGCATGGCGAAGGTGAACAGCGAAAGATAGGCGAAGAACCGCGACTGGCTCGGGTCCTCCTCCATATAGCCCCAGCTGTAGAGGTGGACGAGGCTGGACACAGTGGTCACCACCACCAGCATGACCGCCGTCAGCGCATCGACCCGCAGCGTCCAGTCGACCTGCAGATCGCCCGAGCGGATCCAGTCGAGCACCGGGACCACGGTCGCCTGGGCATCGCAGCTGAGAAACGCAAGAAAGATCGGCCAGCTCAGCGCCGCCGAAACGAACAGGGCGCCGGTCGTGATGATCTTGGCGGCGAAACTGCCGATGACGCGCCCGCCGAGGCCGGCGACCATGGCCGCCAGCAAAGGCAGGAAAACGATGAGGATGATGGAATTCATGCTTACCCGCGCATCTGGTCGGCGGCGTCGATGGCGATGCTGCCGCGCCGGCGGAAGAAGATGACCATGATGGCCAGGCCGATCGCCGCCTCGGCGGCGGCCACGGTCAGCACGAACATGGCGAACACCTGCCCCTTCATGTCACCGAGGTAGGCGGAGAAGGCGACGAGGTTGATGTTTACCGACAAGAGCAACAGCTCGATCGCCATCAGCATCAGAATCACGTTGCGGCGATTGAGGAAGATGCCGAGTACGCCAATCACGAACAGGATCGCGGCGACGGTCAGGAGGTGGGCAAGACCGATCATAGCGTCATCCCCTCGCCAACTGCCGGATTCGCGTTGCGCGTCGCATCCTCCGGACGGCGTCCGATCTGCCGGCTCGCGTTCTGACCGCGAGCATCGCCCCGGCTGCGGTGCGTGAGGACGATTGCGCCGATCATGGCGACCAGCAGGATCAGGCCGGCCAATTCGAATGGAAGCAGGTAGCGACTATAAAGCTCGACCCCCAACGCTTCGATATTGGGCACTGGGTTGGCAGCGGGGGCCCCGCCCGGCCCCGCCAGTACCGGACCGGCCTGGCGTGCACTGATCGCGATCACGATCTCGGCCAGCAGGACGATGGCGATCAGCAATCCGAACGGCAGGTTGCGATTGAAGCCGCTGCGCAACTGCGAGAAATCGATGTCGAGCATCATCACCACGAACAGGAACAGAACTGCGACGGCACCGACGTAGACGATGACGAGCAGCATCGCGATGAACTCGGCGCCAACCAGCAGCATCAGTCCCGCCGCGTTGAAGAAGGCCAGGATCAGCCACAGCACGGAGTGGACCGGGTTGCGCGCGAAGATCACCAGCACCGCCGAGGTGATGGTTACGGTCGCGAACAGGTAAAAGGCGAGAAGGGCGATCATGAGGGGTTGGCGGGCCGCTTAACGGTAGGGCGCATCGGCGGCAAGGTTCGCCGCGATGGCTGCCTCCCACCGATCGCCGTTGGCGAGCAGTTTCGCCTTGTCGTAGAGCAATTCCTCGCGAGTTTCTGTGGAAAACTCGAGGTTCGGCGTCTCAACGATGGCGTCGACCGGACAGGCTTCCTGACACAGGCCGCAATAGATGCACTTGACCATGTCGATGTCGTAGCGGGTCGTGCGGCGGCTGCCGTCCTCGCGCGGTTCGGCCTCGATGGTGATCGCCAGCGCCGGACACACCGCCTCGCACAGCTTGCAGGCAATGCAGCGCTCTTCCCCGTTGGGGTAGCGACGCAACGCATGCTCACCGCGAAAGCGCGGGCCCTGCGGAGTCTTCTCGTACGGGTAGTTGATCGTCGCCTTGGGCTTGAAGAAATACTTCAAGGTGAGGGCGTGCGCCTTCACGAATTCCCACAGGGTGAACGACTTGATCCACTGCGCGGCATTCATGGCCGTCAGGCTCCATAGCGGGTGAGCATCAGCCACCCGGAAATCAGGACAACGAAGACCAGGCTCATGGGCAGGAAGATCTTCCAGCCCAGCCGCATCAGCTGGTCGTAGCGATACCGCGGCACGGTCGCGCGGACCCAGCCGAAGATGAAGAAAAACAGCAACATCTTGGCGAACAGCCAGATGATGCCGGGGATATAATAAAGCGGAGCCCAGTCGATCGGCGGCAGGAACCCGCCCCAGAACAGAATGGCGTTGAGCGCACACATCAGGATGACGTTGCCGTATTCGCCCAGCCAGAACAGCGCGAAGCTCATTGAGCTATATTCGGTCTGGAAGCCGGCGACGAGCTCGCTCTCCGCCTCGGTCAGGTCGAAGGGCGTGCGGAACGTCTCGGCCATGGACGAGATCAGGAACACTACCGCCATCGGGAACAGCAGCGGGTTGAAGCCGAAGCCATTCAGCAGGCCAAAAATATGACCCTGCTGCTGCATGACGATCTGCGTCATGTTGAAGGTGCCGGCGTAGAGCACGACACAGATCAGCACGAAGCCGATCGACACCTCATAGCTCACCATCTGCGCGGCGGCGCGAAGGGCGGAGAAAAACGGATATTTTGAGTTGGATGCCCAGCCGGCGATAATCACGCCGTAAACGCCGAGCGAGCTCGCCGCGAGGACGTAGAGCAGCCCGACGTTGATGTCGGCCAACACCACGCCGACGTCGAACGGAACCACCGCCCACACGATCAGCGCAACCGTGAAGCTGATGATCGGCGCGACCAGGAACAATCCCTTGTTCGCGCTGGTCGGGATGATGGTCTCTTTCAGGAAGACCTTGAGGCCATCGGCGAAGCTCTGCAGCAGACCGAACGGACCCACGACGTTGGGCCCGCGGCGCAATGCAATCGCCGCCCAGATCTTGCGCTCGGCATAAATAATCATCGCCACCGCCAGCATCAGCGGCAGGGCGATCAGCAGGATGCCAAGCACGGTCGCGGTAAACCACGACCATTCATAGGTCAGACCCCAATTCTGGAACGTGGCGGTCACTGCGCGGCCTCCGCAAAGGTGCGGCCGTGGATCAGCTCTTCGCTGCAGCGGTTCATGGTCGGGCTTGCCCGGGTTACGGCGTTGGTGAGATAGAAGTCGGCGATCGGCAACTTCACGGAACCGCTGACGTCGGCGGAAAGCCGTGGCGGCACCCAAGGCATGTCGATCAGGCCTTGCGATCCGAGCGCCGGCACTTCGGCGATCATCGCCGCATGAAGCTGGTCGAAACGATCGAACGGCAGCGGGCTGCCGATCAGATCGGACACCGCACGGAAGATCGTCCAATCTTCACGCGCCTCGCCGGGGGGAAAGCTTGCCTTTTCCGCGCGCTGCACCCGGCCCTCAAGATTCACATACGTCCCATGCTTCTCGCTGTAGGCGGCGGCAGGCAGCACCAGATCTGCTTGCCGCGCACCGGCGTCGCCATGGTGGCCGATGTAGACTTTGAAAGCGCCCGGGAAGCGGTCGGCGGCTACCTCGTCCGCGCCGAGCAGCAGCACCAGTTCCGGTGCGGCCGCCTCCAGGTCGGCAATGCCGCCTTTTTGCGCATAGCCGAGCAGGATACCGGCCATGCGGCTGGCGGCGGTGTGGATGACGTTGAAGCCGTTCCAGTCGCCTTTGATCAGGCCGAGACTGTCGACCAGCGCAAGACCGGCACCAAGTGCACCGGCTGCCAAGGCGCCGGGCCCGAGGATCACCGCCGGACGCTCCGCCTTGGCGAATGCCTCAGCGACGTTGCTTGGCAGCTTGCCGAGCAGCGCCAGGTCATCGCCGATGTTCGTCACCGGATAGGCCAGGTCGACCAGCGGGCCGACACTGAATACGGTCGCGCCGCCGCGGCGCACGGCCTTGCGGATGCGGGTGTTGACCAGCGGCGCTTCCCAGCGCGGGTTGGTGCCGACCAGCAGGATGACGTCCGCCGTCTCGATGCCGGCAATCGTCGAGTTGAACGCCACCGCGCTCAGCGACGACGTATCGTAGTCAAGGCCAGTCTGACGACCCTCGAGCAGCGCCGATCCCTGTCCGTCCAGCAGCTTCTTCGCCGCGAACATCGTTTCGGCGTCGAGCAGGTCGCCCGCAACGGCTGCGACTTTCGCGCCAGCGCTCTTGAGCTTACTTGAGAAGACTTCCAGCGCTTCGGCCCAGTCGGCCGCGCGCAGCTTGCCGTTCTCGCTCACCCACGGGCGGTCGAGCCGATTACGGACCAGCGCGTCGGCGTGGTGGCGCGTCTTGTCGCTGATCCACTCCTCGTTCACGTCCTCGTTGATGCGCGGCAGCACCCGCATCACCTGCGGGCCGCGCAGGTCGAGGCGGATGTTGGAGCCGACCGCATCCATCACGTCGATCAAGGGCACCCTGCGCAGCTCCCACGGCCGCGCCTCGAAGCTCTGCGGCGCCTGCAGCAGCGCTCCGACCGGGCAAAGGTCGGCGAGGTTGCCGGACAGCTCGCTGGTCAGTGCCCGCTCCAGATACGCCGTGATCTGCGCGTCCTCGCCGCGGTAGAGCATGCCAAGCTCCGGCGTCCCCGCGACTTCCTCGGCGAAGCGGACGCAGCGGGTGCACTGAATGCAGCGGGTCATGGCCGTCTTGATGATCGGCCCCATATATTTGTCGTCGACCGAGCGCTTGTTCTCATCGAAACGCGACGCGCTGCGGCCATAGGCCATCGCCTGGTCCTGCAGGTCGCACTCGCCCCCCTGGTCGCAGATCGGGCAGTCGAGCGGGTGGTTGATGAGCAGGAACTCCATCACCCCCTCGCGCGCCTTTTTCACCATCGCGGTGTCCGTGCGGATCGTCTGCCCGTCGGCGGCGGGCAGCGCGCAGCTCGCCTGCGGCTTGGGCGGTCCGGGCGCCACCTCGACCAGGCACATGCGGCAGTTGCCGGCGATGCTCAGCCGCTCATGATAGCAGAAGCGGGGAATCTCCTTGCCGGCAAGCTCGCAAGCCTGCAGCACGGTCGCGCCCGCGGGGACCTCGATTTCCTGACCGTCGACGGTGACCTTGGGCATTACTCGGCAGCCTCGAGCATTTCACGACCCGACCGCTCGGCGATGCGGCGTTCGAGTTCGGGGCGGAAGTGGCGGATGAGGCCCTGGATCGGCCAGGCGGCAGCGTCGCCGAGGGCGCAGATGGTGTGGCCTTCGACCTGCTTGGTGACGTCGTAGAGGCGGTCGATCATCTCAGGCGCGGCCTCGCCTTCGCGGAGGCGTTCCATGATGCGCCACATCCAGCCGGTGCCCTCGCGGCACGGCGTGCACTGGCCGCAGCTTTCGTGCTTGTAGAAATAGCTGATGCGGCTGATCGCGCGGACGATGTCGGTGGACTTGTCCATGACGATCACCGCGGCGGTGCCGAGGCCGCTCCCGAGCGCCTTCAGTCCGTCGAAGTCCATCGGCGCGTCCATGATCTGCTCGGCCGGAACCAGCGGCACGGACGAGCCGCCGGGGATCACGGCGAGCAGATTGTCCCATCCGCCGCGGATGCCGCCGCAATGGCGATCGATCAGCTCGCGGAAGGGGATCGACATGCTTTCCTCGACCACGCACGGCTGGTTCACATGGCCGCTGATCTGGAACAGCTTGGTGCCTTCGTTCTTGGGGTTGCCGAACCCAGCGAACCAGGCCGCACCGCGCCGGAGGATTGTCGGCACGACCGCGATCGACTCCACGTTGTTGACCGTGGTCGGGCAACCGTAGAGGCCGGCGCCGGCCGGGAACGGCGGCTTGAGGCGCGGACGGCCCATCTTGCCTTCCAGGCTTTCCAGCATCGCGGTCTCTTCGCCGCAGATGTAGGCGCCCGCGCCGCGATGGACGAACAGATCGAAGTCGTAGCCGGAGCCCGCCGCATTCTTGCCGAGCAAACCGGCGGCATAGGCTTCCTTGACCGCCTTCTCCAGCGCCGCCGCCTCGACGATGAACTCGCCGCGGACATAGACGTAGCCTGCCCGAGCGCGCATCGCGAAGCCGGCGATCAGCGCGCCTTCAATCAGCTTGTGCGGATCATGGCGCAGGATTTCGCGGTCCTTGCAGCTGCCCGGCTCGGATTCGTCGGCGTTGATGACCAGGAAGTTGGGCTTACCGGGCTTGGGCTCCTTGGGCATGAAGCTCCACTTCATGCCGGTCGGGAACCCCGCCCCGCCGCGCCCGCGCAGGCCCGAGGCCTTCACTTCCTCGATGATCTGGTCGGGGCCGACCTGCATCAATTTGGCGGTATTGTCCCAATCCCCACGCGCCTGCGCCGCCTTCAGGTCGGGCGACTGGAAGCCGTAAAGATTGGTGAAGATGCGGTCCTTGTCCGCAAGAGGTCCGGTGTAGCCCATCAGAAACTACCCTGAGTGAGGAAGTAGAAGGCCGCCCCTGCGATCAGCAGAAGCACGGCGAACTTGATCATGCCCGCGATGAAACGAAAGGCCAGGAATGCGGCGACCACCGCGACGAGGATGACGGCGATTTCCATCAGGCCGCGCCCCCGCCGGACTTGCCCCGCAAGAACGTCAGCCCGCCAAACAGCACGCCGAGGATCGCCCAGACGACCCAATCATCACCCTTGAGCATCTGCACGAGCGCGAGCACGAGGAAGATCGCGCCGACGACACCCGATGCTTTTTGCGGAGCATTGGCCATCACGCGCCCTCTCCTGCCGTCGCGGTCCACTGCGGGCGATAGTCGTAGTTGCGCTCGGCCATCTTCTTGAGCGTGGTCGGACCGCCTTCCGGGCAGCTGGTCTGGCGATCGACCTGCGGGCCGGGCCTGGGCGTCTCGCCGCGAGCCAGGGCGTCGAGCACGGCGCCCATCTTGTCCTCGGTCAGGTCTTCGAAATTGTCGTCGTTGATCTGCACCATCGGCGCGTTGGCGCAGGCGCCGAGGCACTCGACCTCGGTCAGCGTGAACAGGCCGTCGGCGGTGGTATAGCCCTTCTTGATCCCGCGCTTCTCGCACGCCGCGAGCACGTCGTCGGAGCCGCGCAGCATGCACGGCGTGGTGCCGCAGAGCTGGATGTGGAACTTCCCGACCGGCACCAGATTGTACATGGTGTAGAAGCTGGCGACCTCCATCGCCCGCATGGCGGGCATTGCGCATTCGGCGGCGACGAACTCGATCACCGGGATCGGCAGCCAGCCCTGCGTGCCCGTCTCCTCCCCGACCTGCCGCTGGGCGAGGTCGAGCAGCGGCATCACGGCCGAGGCTTTGCGGCCCTCCGGATAGCGAGCAAGGATCTCCTCAACGCGCGCCTTGTGCTTGGCGGCCCAGGCGAAGTTGCCCCAGCGCTCACGCAGCTCGGGGACGTCGGGGGCGAAGTGACGTTCAGCCATGACGCGACTGTCTCCGCTTCCCAACATTCCACCCGCTCAGAAGCAACAGGCTCGATGCGAGCAAGATCGCCGGAGCTTGAATGTCCCAGAAGTTCAGGATGTCTCCGACCGGATAGGCCATGAAGGCGAATACAGCGGCGAGCCAGATGATCTCATACCAACTTGCCCTCACCGGTCACACTCCCCGAACACGATATCCATCGCGCCCAGCACTGCCGTGGTGTCGGCCAGCATGTGCCCCTTCATCATGAAGTCCATCGCCTGCAGGTGGCTGAACGCAGTCGGGCGGAGCTTGACGCGGTACGGCTTGTTGGTGCCGTCCGCGACCAGATAAACGCCGAACTCGCCCTTGGGGCTCTCGGTGGCGACATAGACCTCGCCGGCGGGCACGTGATAGCCTTCGGTGTAGAGCTTGAAATGGTGGATGAGCGCCTCCATCGAGGTTTTCATCTCGGCGCGCGAGGGCGGGAAGACCTTGCGATCCTCGGTGCCGATCGGGCCTTCGGGCATTTCCTTCAGGCACTGGCGGGCGATGCGCCAGCTCTGGCGGACCTCTTCCACCCGGACCATGAACCGGTCGTAGCAGTCGCCGCGGGTTCCAACCGGGATCTCGAAGTCCATCCGGTCGTACACCTCGTAGGGCTGCGAGCGGCGGATGTCCCAGGGAATACCGGAGCCGCGGATCATCGGGCCGGAGAAGCCCCAGGCGATTGCGTCTTCCTTGGAGACGACGGCGATGTCCACGTTGCGCTGCTTGAAGATGCGATTGTCGGCAACCAGGCTGATCGCGTCCTCGAACAGTTTCAGGCGGGTGTCGAGGAAGTCGCCGATCATCGCGAAGGCGCGCGGCGGGATGTCCTGATGCACACCGCCGACGCGGAAATAGTTGGCGTGCATCCGGGCGCCGGACACCGCTTCGTAGATCTGCATCAGGTCTTCGCGCAGCTCGAACAGCCACAGGTTGGGCGTCATCGCGCCCACGTCCATGACGTGGGAGCCGAGGTTCAGCATGTGGTTCTTGATGCGGGTCAGTTCCGCCATCAGCACGCGGATGTACTGGGCGCGCAGCGGAATCTCGAGACCCATCAGCTTCTCGGCCGCCAGCACGAAGCTGTGCTCCATGCACATCGGCGAGCAGTAATCGAGCCGATCGAGATAGGGGATCGCCTGCGCGTAGGTCTTGTACTCCATCAGCTTTTCGGTGCCGCGATGAAGCAGGCCGACGTGCGGGTCGACCCGCTCGACGATCTCGCCGTCGAGCTCCATGATCAGCCGAAGCACGCCGTGCGCGGCCGGGTGCTGGGGGCCAAAGTTGATGGTGTAATTGCGGATCGCCTCGTCGCCGAGGCTGGTATCGCCGGCCTCGCCGAGGACGCCAACCTCGACGCGGCGGGTTTCGCGGACCGGATCGGCCACGGCCGTCTCGTTATCGGTGCTGCTCATCACTGCGCCTCCCCGCTGTCGCGGGTCACATTGCCGCCGGGGGCGGGCTCATCGATATTCGTCTTCACGCCGCCGGCCTGCGCCGCCTTCTCGGCGTTGGGCTTGCGCGCCTCGGCCTGAGCCTCGTCGGCGCCCTTGGTTTTCCGATCCTCGTGATCGGTCGTGTAGGGCTTGTCGTCCTTGCGCTGGTCGGTCTTGGTCGCCGCCTCGACCTTTGGCGCTTCGTTCTTGGCGGGCGCGGGTGACGGCGCGCCGGCAGCCTCCGGCTCCGCCTTCTCATCGCCCGGCAACCGGTACTCCGGCCCATTCCAGGTCGTGAGGAAGTCGAACGCGCGAAAGTCCTGAGCCAGCTTCACCGGTTCGTAAACGACGCGCTTCTCCGCCTCCGAATAACGCATCTCGACGTGACCGGTCAGCGGGAAATCCTTGCGCAGCGGATGCCCCTCGAACCCATAGTCGGTGAGGATGCGGCGCAGGTCGGGGTTGCCCGCGAACGTCACGCCGTAGAGGTCGAACACCTCGCGCTCGAGCCATCCGGCGACGGGCCACAGCGTGGTGACCGTGGGCACTGGCGTTGCCTCGTCGGTCAGCACCTTGACGCGAATGCGCCGGTTCTGCGTCAGCGAGAGCAGGTGGTAATTGACCTCGAAGCGTTCGGGCCGCTCTGGGTAGTCGACGCCTGCGATCTCGACGAGCTGCTGATATTCAAGGCCGGGCGTGTCACGGAGCAGGCGGCAGGCCTCCGCAACGCCTTCGCGCTGCACCGTCAGCGTGATCTCGTCGGCCTGATCCTTGACGTCGAGGATCAGCGAACCGAGCGCCGACCTTGCGGCCTCGATCACGCCCTCATCGGAGGCCATGCGGGGTGCGCTGCTCGCCATGTTAACGCTCGATCGTCCCTTCGCGGCGGATTTTCCGTTGCAGCTGCAAGATCCCGTAGAGCAGCGCCTCGGCGGTCGGCGGGCAACCCGGGACATAGATGTCCACCGGGACAATCCGGTCGCAGCCGCGCACTACGGAATAGCTGTAGTGATAATAGCCGCCGCCATTGGCGCATGAGCCCATCGAGATGACGTACCGCGGTTCGGCCATCTGGTCGTAGACGCGGCGCAAGGCCGGGGCCATCTTGTTGCACAGCGTGCCGGCGACGATCATCACGTCCGATTGGCGCGGCGAGGCACGCGGCGCGACACCAAAGCGTTCCAGGTCGTAGCGCGGCATGTTCACATGGATCATTTCCACCGCGCAGCAGGCGAGGCCGAAGGTCATCCACCACAGGGAGCCCGTACGGGCCCAGTTAAACAGGTCCTCGGTGGAGGTGACCAGGAACCCCTTCTCGTCCAGGTCCTTGCGCATCTGCTCAAGGTTCTGGTGCTGGGGCGAGCCGGGCACCAGCCCAACGGCACGGGCCAGCTCCTCCTCCGTGGGATAAGGATTGGCCAGGGGGTCGAGCATCACTCCCATTCGAGCGCCCCCTTCTTCCAGGCGTAGGCGAGGCCAAGGCCAAGTTCGGCGAGGAATACCATCATCGCCGCCCAGCCGACCCAGCCGGTTTCATCCAGCGTCACTGCCCACGGGAAAAGGAATGCCGCCTCGAGATCGAAGACAATGAACAGGATGGCAACCAGATAGAAACGGACATCGAACTGCGACCGGCTGTCTTCGAAGGCGGGAAAACCGCACTCATACTCCGTCAGCTTCTCGGCATAAGGCTTGGCCGCGCCCGTGAACTTCGCCGCGATCATCGGCAGAAATACAAACGCGACCGACAGTCCCAGTGCGATGCCCAGGAACAACAGGATTGGCAGGTAACCGGCAGCAGTTGCGGCCACGGAAAGACTCTCCGGAAAAAGGCTTGGCGGCCCTCTAGAACAGGGCCGGCTGAGGGGCAACAGGGACGAAGGGCCAACGTTCCCCCTTTTCTTCGGGCAGCTGACGTTAGCGCAGCGCTCCTGCAACCAGCTTGTGAAGGCGGCTGTGCAGCTCACCGTTCGCGGCCAGATACTCGCGCCGGTCGGTCATGCGGTCCTGCCCGCGGAAGTCGGAGACGAAGCCCCCGGCCTCCCTGACCAGCAGCATGCCCGCCGCAGTGTCCCACAGGTCCAGATCGTCTTCCCAGAAACCGTCGAAGCGACCCGCCGCGAGCCAGGCAAAATCAAGGCTCGCAGCGCCGAGGCGGCGGATGCCGGCGACTTCCGGCGCCAGGGCCGCATAGATCCTGGTCCATCTCGGCGCGTCGGAGCGGCCAAGATGCGGAATTCCGCTGCCGATCAAAGCCTCGTCGAGATAACGGCGCGCCGACACCCGCAGGCGGCGGTCGTGAAGCCAGGCCCCGCGGCCCTTTTCCGCCCAGAAGCTCTCGTCGGTCAGAGGTTGATAAACCAGTCCCTGGGTGACCTCGCCGCGGCCGTCCGGCTTCTTCTCCTCGACTGCGATCGAGATGGCAAAATGTGGGATGCCGTGAAGAAAGTTGGTGGTGCCATCGAGTGGATCGACGATCCAGCGCGGCTTGGCCGGATCGCCGGCGATCTCACCACCTTCTTCCAGCAGCATGCCCCAGTCCGGCCGCGCGTTACGCAGTTCCTCGACCAGCGTCTGCTCGGCGCGCTTGTCGGCCATCGAAACAAAGTCGCCCGGCCCCTTCTTGGAAACCTGCAGCTGCTCCACCTCGCCAAAGTCGCGGCGCAGGCGCGGCGCGGCCTTTCGGGCGGCCCGCTGCATGACGGTGATGAGGCCGGAATGGGAAGCCATTAGTCCGCCCGGCGGACGTACGTCTGTTCGTAGACGTCGACCACGATCTTCGTGCCCGAAGCGATATGCGGCGGGACCATGATGCGGACGCCATTGTCGAGCACTGCGGGCTTGTAGGACGACGACGCCGTCTGCCCCTTCACCACCGCGTCGGCGTCGACGATCGTCGCCTCGACCGTGTCCGGCAGCTGGACGGAGATCGGACGCTCTTCATGAAGCTCCATCAGCACGTCCATGCCGTCCTGCAGGAAGGCGGCGGCGTCACCGAGAAGGTCGCGCGGCAGGGTGATCTGCTCGTAGCTGTCCTTGTCCATGAAGACGAGGTCGTCGCCCTCGGCGTAGAGATACTGAAAGTCCTTGGTGTCGAGGCGAATGCGCTCGACGGTCTCGGCGGAACGGAAGCGGACGTTGTTCTTTCGCCCGTCGATCAGGTTCTTCAGCTCCACCTGCATGTAGGCGCCGCCCTTGCCTGGCTGGGTGTGCTGGATCTTGACCGCGCGCCAGATGCCGCCTTCATATTCGATGATGTTGCCGGGACGGATGTCCACGCCGCTGATCTTCATGGATCGCCTGCTTCCGCTTCACGAGGTTGAAAGAGCGCCCGAGCAAAAGCCCGGAATACGGCGCGCCCCTAGCGCGAAGCCAGCTTTCCGGCAAGCAGCGGATAGGGATTGATCGGGCGGCCATCGTACCACTTCTCGCCTGGCGCCATCCGGTTGATTGCGTAATGCAGGTGCGGACCGGATGGATTGGCATTGCCGCTGTAGCCGACCGTCCCGATCGGATCGCCGCGGTCGATGCGCTGGCCTTCGCGCAGGCCCGGCGCATAGGCGTTAAGGTGGGCGTAATAGTGCATCCACTGCCCATCCAGGCTGCGGACGTAAGCCGTGACCCCGCCGCCGCCGCGACTGTAGAACAGTTTTTCTACCACTCCGGGGGCGGCGGCCACGACGGGGCGGCCGGTCGGGGCCATGATGTCGATCGCATTGTGCACCCGCGCTCCGCCAGATCGGCTCTGAGTGTAAGTGTCGACCAGCTCGGCCGGACGAATGCCATCGACCGGGATTGCCAGGCCGCTTGGCGCCACCGACACGGAACGGGTGCTGATCGTCCCGGACCGCGGCGCCCGGTTCGTATCGCCGAACCCGACCCGCTCTGCCGCCGTGGACAGCTCGGCCACCATTGGCGATGGCGGTCCGGACCCTCGTGCATTCGTCCAGACCAGATATCCACCGCCGGCAAGGATCGCCAGAACGACCCCGTTGCCGATCACTCCCAGCTTGCTCACCATGTGAGCATCATGCCGCGCTTCAGGCCTGGAAGATAGCCGTGAAGCCCGGCTTCATGATGCGCGACAGACGGATGACGTCCCAGTTGGCGAGGCGGATACAGCCGCTCGATTCTGCGCGACCGATGGTGCTCGGCTCGTCGGTCCCGTGAATACCGTAATGCTCCTTGGTAAGGTCGAGCCACGCGACCCCGACCGGACCGTTGGGGCCGGGCGGAAGCATCTGCTCGCCGATGCTCTCGTCACCCCCGTTGAGCAATTCGGGCTGATATTTGAACTCCGGCATGAAGGCATAGTTGGTGACCCGCCACCGGCCGATCGGCAGCGGATATTCGTCCGACCCCATGGTGACCGGGAACTGTGCGATCAGCTTGCCGGCGTCGTCGCCAAGACGCGGCGCAGGGCCAGCCCGCTCGTTGGTGCTTTCCTGCCCCTTGGGGACTTGTCCCTGATAGACCCGCATGACGCCTTCGGACTTGTCCACGACGATGAAGTCGCCTCGCGGCTGGTCGGCATTGATGTTGAACTGGTTCAGCAATTGCTGCTGCTGATCGTTGATCGCGCCGGCATATTCCCGCGAGGCCGGCAGCACGTTCGGCAGGATCAGCACCTGCCCAGGGCCGATCAGCTTGTCGGGACCATTCAGCGCAACGATGGTCCGGGGCGTGGTGTGAAACCTCTCCGCCACCTTTTCCAGCATGTTTCGATAGTGCAGGCCGTCGAGCTTCGCCTGGGCATCCGCCTTTTCGGGGAAGGGGTAGACGAACGGCCCGCCGACGTCCGTCTCCGTCAGGCGGAGGCGCCGTACCGGAGGCCGTTTGTCCTGCAGCAGGGCGGCGCGGGTACGCGCATCGAGTTCGCCGGTGACGGGAAGGCCACGGGCCTGCTGGAAACCGCGCAGCGCCTGCTCGTAGACCATGCCCTGCTTGCCGTCGATCACGCCGGTGGGGAAGCCGGCGAGGTCCAGCAGCACCTGCGCGTGGAAGACCGTGCCGCCGATCTCGGACCCTGGCGTCCCTGGCTTCACCCACGGCTTATCGCGTGCCGCGGAAGTGGTATTGGAATTTGCCGCCGGTTGAGCAGTGGCGCTGACGGCCACCACGCCCAGGGCTGCAACAAGCGACAGCCCGAGGCCGATCGGGGCAATGCGATTCTTCGACAACGCAACTCTCCAATGATCAAAACATTCAGGAGCGAAACGACCAAACGACGCGGAGTTTCCATTGGTCGAGCGCCGCGCGTTGACGCGGCTCCTCGGCGGCGGTCAGCTGCGCCGAAGCACCTGGGTGAAGGCAGCCACCGCAGCCGCGGCGTCGTCTTCGCCCCATACCGCTTGGCACACCGCGATGAAGTCGGCGCCGGCATCGACCAGCGGCCTGGCGTTGGTCGGCGTGATGCCGCCGATCGCGACGCTCGGAATGGTGAACAGGGTCGACCACCAGCCCAGGATCGAAGGGTCCGGGCGGTGTTCGCTCGGCTTGGTCGTGGTCGGGTAGAAGGCGCCAAAGGCGACATAATCCGCCCCCGCTTCACCCGCTTCCATCGCCAGATGACGGCTATCGTGGCAGGTAACCCCGATCTGTGCGGATGGGCCGAGCAATTCCCGCGCATCCCGGACATCGCCGTCGCTTTGCCCAAGGTGCACGCCGTCGGCGCCGATGCGCTTGGCCAGTCCCATGTCGTCATTGACGATGAACGCGACTTCGCGCTCTGCGCAGATGATCTGCAACGGCTCGGCCAGCCGCGCGAGCTGATGTTGATCGACACCTTTCACCCGCAACTGGAATGCCGCCACCGGGCCGCCGTCCAGTGCCGCGCGCAGCCGATCGGGGAAACCGCCACCAACCTCCTGCGGGCTGATCAGGTAAAGCTCAGCATCGCTGCGCCCATCATGGTCGAAGCCCTCGGCGAAGCCCTCGACGCTCAGCTCCTCATCTTCTGTCATGAGGCTGCTTACGCCGACACCTTTTCCGTGCTCGCCGCATGGATCTCGTCGATTGCCGTCCCCAGCGAGCGGTCGAATTCCTCGTCGGTCATGCCGTGGCGAAGGTCCGACAACAGGGCGCGGGAGAAGCTGGCGATCATGCCGGGGTTGCGGGCCAGCTCGCGGCAGGCCTCTTCCCGGGTGAAGCCGCCCGACAGTGCGACGACACGAAGCACGCGCGGATGGTCGATCAATGGTTGAAACAGGCCCGGCTCGGACGGGATCGAAAGCTTCAGCATGACCTCTTCGCCTTCCGACAGGCGGTCGAGGTGCCGCAGAATTTCATCGCGCAAAAGCTGATCGGACGCCGCGCGGTCGGCACTCTTGATGTTAACCTCCGGCTCGATGATCGGGACGAGGCCATGCCGCAGGACCTGCGTCGCCACTTCAAACTGCTGGCCGACCACGGCCGCGATCCCCGCTTCGTTCGCCTGGTTGATGACCGACCGCTCCTTGGTCCCGAACACGCCAAGTCCCTTGGCGCGGGTCAGCAGGGCGTCGAGCTCCGGCATCGGCTTCATCAGCTGGACGCCATTTGCCTCGTCTTCCAGGCCCTTGTCGATTTTGATGAAGGGAACGACGCCGCGCTCGATCAGGGCCTGGGGGGTCGGCTCGCCGTCCACCTGGCCGTCCATCGTCCGTTCGAACAGGATGGCGCCAATGACCTTGTCGCCCGAGAAGCACGGCGAGGTGATGATCCGGCTGCGCATGTCGTGGATGAGGCCGAACATCTCCTCGTCGCTCGACCAGGCGTCGTCGTCGATGCCATACCCCTTCAGCGCCTTGGGCGTCGAACCGCCGCTCTGGTCGAGCGCGGCAATGAACCCGTGCCCTGCCTTGATCTTCTCGCGCATGTCCTGCTGCTGCATCTGTTCGTCTTTCCTGTCTAACGCATGAGAGCGGCGACGCCCGGAAGCGTGCGGCCCTCCATCCACTCGAGAAATGCCCCTCCGGCCGTGGACACGAAGGTGAACTCGTCTGCCACCCCGGCATGATTTAGCGCCGCGACCGTGTCCCCGCCCCCGGCGACCGAGACGAGGCTGCCGTCCTGGGTCAGCGCCGCAGCCGTCTTGGCAAGCGCCACCGTAGCGGCATCGAACGGCGGGGTTTCGAACGCCCCGAGCGGCCCGTTCCAGACCAGCGTCCGGCAGGTCTTCAGCGCGTCGGCAAGCGCTTCCACCGCCGCCGGACCGACATCGAGGATCATCTCCTGCGGTCCGACTTCATGCACGTTGACCGTCCGCATGCTGGGCGGATTGGCGGCGAACTCGGTGGCGACCACCACGTCATAAGGGAGGTGAACCGTACAGCCGGCCTCGTCGGCGCGCGCCAGGATAGCCTCCGCCTCGCCGGTCAGGTCATGTTCGCACAGGGACTTGCCGACATTCACGCCGCGCGCGGCTAGGAAGGTGTTGGCCATCCCTCCGCCAATGATGAGGTGATCCACCTTGTCGACCAGATGGCCGAGCACTGCGAGCTTGGACGAGACCTTGGCCCCGCCGACCACAGCCGCGACCGGCCGCTCGGGCGAGCCCAATGCTTGTTCGAGCGCTTTGAGCTCGGCTTCCATTGCTCGCCCGGCAAAACTCGGCAGCAGGTGCGCCACGCCTTCGGTCGAACAGTGCGCCCGGTGTGCCGCGGAGAAGGCATCGTTGACGTAATAATCTCCCAGCGCCGCCATTGCCTGGCTCAGCGCGGGATCGTTCTTTTCTTCGCCCGGGTGAAAGCGAGTATTTTCCAGCACCCCGATCGAACCCGGCGTCATGGTCGTGATCGCCCGCTCGGCCTGGGGTCCCTGGCAGTCCTCGATGAACCGCACCGAGCGGCCGGTGAGATCGGTCAGCGGCTTGACCAGCAGGGCCGTGCTCATGTCCGGACGATTCTGCCCCTTCGGGCGGCCGAAGTGGCTGAGCAGCAGCACGATCGCCCCGCGGTCGGCCAGTTCAAGGACCGTCGGCAACGCGGCCTTGAGTCGGGTCGCATCCGAGACTGCGCCGTCCTGCATCGGCACGTTCAGGTCCACCCGGACCAGGACGCGCTTGGCGGTCAGGTCCGAGGGAAGGTCGTCGAGGGTCTTGAAGCCGCTCACTCACCGATCCCAAAGGTTACAAAGATAACAGGTACGTGCATGAAATATGTCGTCCTTCCGCGGACTTGTGCCGGTCGGGGGGGAAAGAGCGAAGAGCGAGTTATGCCTGTCTCCCTAGCTCCCCTGGCAGGCTGTAGGACAGTCCGCTCAGCCAAGCTTCGCCATCGCCGCCGCCGTGTCGACCATGCGGTTGGAGAAGCCCCATTCATTGTCGTACCAGCTGACCACCCTGACCAGCTTGCCTTCCAGCACCGCGGTCTCGAGGCTATCCACGGTCGAACTGGCGGGGTCGTGGTTGAGGTCGATCGAGACCAGCGGTTCGTCGGTGTAGGCGAGAATGCCCTTGAGCGGGCCGCTTTCGGAGGCGGCCTTGAGGGCGCCGTTCACCTCTTCGAGCGTCGTGTCCCGCTTCGGGGTGAAGGTAAGGTCGACGAGGCTAACGTTCGGAGTCGGTACGCGCACCGCCGAGCCGTCGAGCTTGCCCTTCAGTTCGGGCAGCACTTCGCCCACGGCGCGGGCAGCTCCGGTCGTCGTCGGAATGATCGACATTCCCGCCGCGCGGGCCCTGCGCATGTCACCGTGGATCTGGTCCAGGATCTTCTGATCGTTGGTGTAGGCATGGATGGTGGTCATCAGGCCGCGCTCGATGCCGATCACGTCGTTGAGCACCTTGGCGACCGGCGCCAGGCAGTTCGTCGTGCAGCTGGCGTTGGAGACGATCGTGTGCTCGGCCGTCAGCTTGTCGTGGTTGACGCCGTAGACGACGGTCAGGTCCGCACCTTTGGCCGGGGCAGAGATGAGCACGCGCTTGGCGCCCGCATCGATGTGCTTCTGCCCACCGGCCTTGTCAGTGAAGAAGCCGGTGCATTCCAAGGCCAGTTCGACGCCGAGTTCGCGGTGCGGCAGGTTGGCCGGATCGCGCTCGGCCGTGACCTTGATCCGCTTGCCGTTGATGACCAGCTCCTCGCCCTCGGCGCTGACCTCGCCCGGGAACGGCCCGTGGACGCTGTCGCGCTTGAACAGCAGCGCATTGGCCTTGGCGTCGGCCAGGTCGTTGATCGCAACCAGTTCCAGCCCGCAATCCGGCCGCTCGAGAATGGCGCGGGCGACCAGCCGGCCGATGCGGCCGAAGCCGTTGATTGCAACTTTGGTCATGCTCGAAGAGCCTCCATGATCTTGGGTGTGATGGCATCGGCGGTCAGGCCGAAGTGCCGGTAAAGGTCGCTGGCGGGAGCGCTCGCCCCGAAGCCGTCGAGGCCGAAGCGCAAGCCCTTGGCCATGGTCAGCCGCTCCCAGCCGAAAGTGGTTCCCGCCTCGATCGAGACGCGCAGGATCTGTTCCGGATCGACGCTCGGCAAGACGCTTTCGCGATACGCCTCGTCCTGCGCTTCGAAGCGGCGCCAGTTGGGAAGGGAGACGACGTCCGCGCCGATCCCCTCACCTGCCAGCCGGTCCGCGACGTCCAGCGCGATCTCGACCTCCGACCCCGTGGCGATGATGATCACCTTGCGCTCGCCGTCGGCCTTGCGGAGCGTGTAGCCGCCGCGCGCCGACCGGTTCTCGGCCGCAGCCTCGGTCCGCACCGGCTTCAGGTTCTGCCGCGATAGCGCAAGCACGCTCGGACCGTCCTGCTTCAATGCCTCGGCCCAGCATTCGGCGGTCTCCACCGCATCGGCCGGGCGCCAGACCTCCAGGTTCGGAATAACCCGAAGGCTCATCAGATGTTCGACCGGCTGGTGCGTCGGCCCATCCTCGCCAAGACCGATCGAGTCATGCGTCATCACGTAGACGACGCGCGCGTTCTGGAGCGCGCTTAGGCGAATGGCCGGCCGGCAATAGTCGGAGAAAACGAGAAACGTGCCGCCATAGGGGATGACGCCGCCGTGCAAGGCCATCCCGTTCATGGCGGCGGCCATCCCGAATTCCCGGATTCCGTAGTAGAGATAGCGGCCGGAATAGTCCTCGGCCGTCAGCGGTTGCAGCGTCTTGGTCTTGGTGTTGTTCGATCCGGTAAGGTCAGCCGACCCGCCGATCGTCGCGGGCACGGCGGTGTTGATCACCTCCAGCGCCATTTCCGACGCCTTGCGCGTGGCGACCGTCGGCGGGCTGGCGATCAGCGCGTCGAGATAGGGTGCAAGCCAGCGCTCGTCCGGCTTGCCGGCCATACGAGCATGAAACTCGTCGGCCTTTCCGCTGGCCCGCAGCCGCTTCTCCCATGCCGCCCGATCGGCAGCGCCACGACTGCCCACCTGCCGCCAGGCGGCAAGCACGTCGTCGGGAACGGTGAACTCCTCCGGGGCCAGACCAAGCTCGGCGCGGGCCGCTTCGACCTCGTCCTTGCCCAGTGCAGCACCGTGGGTCGCGGCCGTGCCCTGCTTGTTGGGTGCGCCATAGCCGATGATCGTCTTGCAGCGGATCAGGCTTGGACGAAGATCGGCCTTCGCCTTCTCGATCGCCGCCGCGACCTTGCCGGCGTCCATTCCGTCGCATTCGACCGTGTGCCAACCCATCGCCGCGTGACGGGCCATCACGTCCTCGTTGCGGCTGAGGTCGGTCGAACCGTCGATCGTGATTTGGTTGTCGTCCCACAGAACGATCAGCCGGCCGAGCTTCAGGTTGCCGGCGAGCCCCGCAGCCTCATGGTGGATGCCTTCCATCAGGCAGCCGTCGCCGGCGATGACAAAGGTTCGGTGGTCGACCAGATCGTCGCCGTAGAGGGCGTTGAGGTGCCGCTCCGCGATGGCCATGCCGACCGCCGTTGCCAGCCCCTGGCCAAGTGGGCCTGTCGTGGTCTCGACACCAGCCAACTCGAAATTCTCAGGGTGTCCGGCGCAGGGCGAACCCAGCTGCCGGAAGCGGCGGATATCGTCCATCGTCGGCCGCTCGTAACCGCACAGGTACAGCAGCGCGTAGATCAGCATGGAGCCATGCCCGGCCGACAGCACGAAGCGATCGCGGTCGGGCCAGTGGGGATCGGCCGGATCGAACCGCAGGTGGCGCGTGAACAGCGCCGTCGCGGCGTCCGCCATGCCCATCGGCATGCCCGGATGGCCGCTGTTGGCGGTTTCCACCGCGTCCATGGCCAACGCGCGGATGGCGTTGGCAAGGCGGCGCTGGGTCGGCTGCATAAGGCTCCGTCATAGACAAGCAGCCCTTCACCGGATTCGGCGGGGCCGATGGGATGGACCCTTTGGGCGGTGAGCGGTTGGGCGTCAACCTTGCGGGCCGGTTGCGGGAGGCCTAGCTCAAGGAACATGGATGAACAGGCCCTCGAACACGCTCTTGTCCGCGCCGAGCGCGCCCTGGCCCGCGCCGAGCGTGCCGCCGACGCCTTGTCCCGCCGGGACAGCCGGGACGAGTCGCTGCGCACTCAGGTTCGTGAGGTCATCGCCGAACTCGACCATCTCATCCAGCGGGCGGAGGCCTGACGCACATGGCCGAAGTCACCCTGAATATCGCCGGCCGGGACTATCGGGTCGCCTGCCGCGACGGCGAGGAGGACAATCTTCGCTCCGCCGCTGCGATCGTCGATGACCGTGCGCGCGAGGCGCTGGCCGGCATGGGCGCGCTCAGCGAGGCACGGACGCTGTTGTTCGCGTCGCTGCTGGTGGCCGACCAACTGGTCGAGCGCCAGGGCTCGACGGAAGCTCCAGCATCGCCGAGCCAGGCCGACCCGCAGGTGGTCCGCCGCGTCGATGCGCTGGCCGACCGGCTGGAGCGGCTTGCCGGCGACCTTGAGAAGACGGCCGCGACGTCCTAAGTTGATTGCCGACGGGTACTGCCAGGTACGAGTTCCTACACATCCCTGAGGCTATTCCCGATCCAAGGGAGCTGTCCCTGCCCGGACCCTGGTCCGGAACATATGGTTCCCACCTGATGCTTATGGCGTCAGAGGATTTGCGAGCAAACGACCTTATGGCGGTCCCGTCACCCCTTCCGACAAGCAAGTCCGACCTGCGTGATTCGATGCGGGCCGAGCGCCGTGCGTTCGCTGCGAGCCTCGATCCGGACACGCGCAAGCGGATGGAAGCGCAGTTGGCCGAGCATCTCGACCCGCTGCTGTTCGCAGCCACCGCGGTAGCCGCCTATTTCCCGATGAAGGACGAGGTGAGCGCCCTCTCGGCGCTGATCCGCGCGCGAAGCATGGGCAAGCGCACGGCCCTCCCCTTCTTCGCCGACCGCGACAGCCGAATGACCTTTCGTGATGGCGATCCGGTCGATCCGGGCCCGTGGGGCATCCTCCAGCCGGACGCCGACGCGCCGATCGTCTCTCCCGACCTGCTGCTGATCCCACTGATCGCGATCGATCGCAGCGGCAACCGGATCGGCATGGGAAAGGGCCACTATGACCGCGCCCTGCCAGGTCTTCGCGACGCTGGAGCCAGGCTGATCGGCGTCGGGTGGGCTTTCCAGCTGGTGGATGGGCCGATCGATTCCGACCCGTGGGATATTCCGCTGGATGGTTTTGCGTCTCCGGACGGCTTGCTGGAGCTCGCCAGGCAATGAACGAAGAACAGCCGCGGCCCCGCCCGACCATCGCCATCTTCATGATCCTGGGCATCATCGTCGTCTGGGCTCTGTTGATCGCCAGCCTGTCCGACATCGTAACGGCTTGGCCATGGCCGGTTCAGGCACTTTTCTATACTGTCGCTGGCATTGTCTGGATTGTTCCGCTCAAGCCGATTTTACGATGGAGCGAGACCGGGCGCTGGCGGGAGTAAACTGTTCCACCTTGATTTTTTGTGGTGAGTTGCCTAAGTAACACACATCCATGACAGCCGTTGCTCTCTCTCCCGCGCCCTCATCGGCACAGCACCCGGCCTTGCGCTGGCTGCGCCGTCGTCCGCACGAGATCGCCGGCAGCGTAGCGGTAGCTGCTGCCGTGCTGGGCGGTTTCACCATGATCGGCGGCGAGGCCGGGTCGACTCCGCGCCTGCTGTCTCCGGACGAACGCGCGCTGGTTCGCGCGCCGGCCGCGGCGGCGGTCAATCCCTTTCAGGTCCGCGCGCTCGCGCCCGACAAGGCGCTCGAACTCAATGCCGCCTTGCCGGTCGCCGGCGGCCCGAATCCGGCCGCACGCTCCTTCAAGGCGCCGGCTGCGAACAGCCTCGCCTATCGGCGCGCTCTCGAATGTCTCACGCAGGCGGTTTATTACGAGGCGGCGTTGGAGCCGGAAGACGGTCAGCGCGCCGTGGCACAGGTTGTCCTTAATCGCGCGCGTCACCCCGCCTATCCCGCCAGTGTCTGCGGCGTGGTCTATCAGGGTCATGAGCGGGACACCGGCTGCCAATTCACTTTCACTTGCGATGGGTCGCTGGCCCGGCAGCCCGTCCGGTCCTATTGGGACAAGGCGCGCAAGGTCGCCCATGCGGCTCTGCAAGGCTATGTCTATGCGCCTGCCGGCAACGCTACCCATTATCATGCGAACTATGTCGTCCCCTATTGGGCCTCGACATTGACGAAGAACGCGGTCGTCGGTCAGCACATCTTCTACCGCTGGCGCGGTGCCTGGGGGCAGCCCGCGGCTTTCGCTCAGCGTTATTCGGGCAGGGAGGGCGATCCCTACGTGCTTCGCGCCGCCAGCCTCGCCGCCGAAGCCCGGGACCGGGCCACCCCGGACAAGGCGCCGGAAGCGATTGCCGAGGCGAAGCAGAACCTGCCGCCCGAACTGGCGAAACTGGTCGACAGCGAGGTCGGTGCCAAAGGCAAGGGTGGACGGGTGACCATGCGCATTCCTGCCGGCAAGCTGGCCGACGCCGAAGCCGCCGAGCGCGGCAAGGTCACCGGCCGCGCGCCATTGTCGTCCGATCTTCAGTGGACCCTGTCGGGCAATGCCCCGCCCTCGTCGGAAAAACCGCTCGGACGCAGCGACGCCGCGCCTTTGCAGCCGTCCGCGACCGCTCAAGCCAAGCCGCTAAGCAGCACCGGCCAGCAATAGCCGTGCCTTCACGCCGGCTGCCCGTCGGACGACGGGTTATCCAATCATGTGGGGAAAATGGCGCGAGTGACGGGGCTCGAACCCGCGACCTCCGGCGTGACAGGCCGGCGCTCTAACCAACTGAGCTACACCCGCGCTCTGGGTGTGGGCGGCCAACTAAGGGAGCCGTCCGGACCCGTCAACCGGCTTAATGCCCCGATCAGTCCTTTTCCTCATCTTCCTCGCCGGCATGGGTCAGCGTCCCTTGCTCGAACAGGAAGCCCGCGATGTCCGGCGTACCGGCCGCCGCGAAGACGGTCTTCATGATGATGAGCAGCGGAATGGCCAGCAGTGCGCCGGTCGTTCCCCACACCCAGGCCCAGAAACTCAATGAGATCAGGATGAGCAACGGATTGATCTTCACCCGCTTGCCGACGATCAACGGGGTGATGACGTTGGCCTCGATCATGTGAAGCCCGACGAAGATCGCCGGCGGCAGGAGCGCAGTCCAGGGATCGCTGAAGGTCATCAGGCCGCCGACGCCGAGCAGCAGTGCTGCCGCGATCGGACCAAGGTAGGGCACGTAATTCAGCACGGCGACGATGCCGCCCCACATCAGGGGCGAATCCATCCCCAGCCACCAGAGGATCAGAGCGGTGGTTGCGCCAAGCGTCACGTTGATGAGCGTGATTGTCCCGATATAGGTGGAAGTCGCGTCCACCACCTGCTGAATGACGCGCGCGGTTGTGAGGGCGCCCTCGAAGCTCGACCGGCCGGTGATCGTCTGCTTCCGCATGCCGGTCCAGCCTGCGAGGAAGAAGTAGATCACCAGCAAGGCGAAGAACAGCTGGATCAGCGCATGCGGCGCCGATGTCGTTAGCAGGTCCAGCATGCTGTTGGGAGTTTCCAGCCTGACCGTGCGGCCCGCGGCGGTGTCGGTTGCCGGCATCTGGTTCCAGATGCGGTCCATGAAGCGGTCAAGATTCTTGTACAGGTCGAGGACGGGTTCCAGCGTCGCACGGATCCGGGTCAGCCCCTCCGGCAGTCGCGCGACCCAATCGATGGCCGGAATGACGATTGACAAGATGGCAAAGGCCATGGCGGCCAGGAATAGGATAATGCACAGACCCGACGCCAGGGCGGACGGTACCCCGCGCCGCTCGAACCATTCGAGCAGCGGCACCAGCGCGATCGCGATCACCAGTGCCGCCGTGACCGGAAGGAAGAACTCCGCTCCGGCCCGAAGCGCAAACGGCAAGGCGATAATGAGGCCGATGCCGCCAATCAGTGTCAGGGAAGCGAGCAGCCGGTCACGCTTGATCGTCAGTCCCTCGGCCAGCTCCACCGGATCGTCGGTGCGCACGTCGAGCGGTGCCGGGGATGGCGGTGGATTGGTCGGCTCGACGGTCGGCGCGGGTACTTCCATGACGCCGTCTTAAGGCAGCGCGCCCCGTCCCGCCAGCATCAGCGCGGTGTCACCCCCGCAGCGTCGAGATGCCGTCCCAGCCGCCCGGTAATCGCCAGGAAGAACATCCGAAAGTCGCTGATGAGCGACCATAACGGGTAGGTGAACGTCGCCGGCCGGTTCTTCTCGACGAAAAAGTGGGCGGCCCAGGCGAACCCGTAACCTGCAAACAGCATGGCCGGGATCAGCCACCAACTACCGGTCAGGGCGAGCAGTCCACCGAGCACGAGCACCAGCGCGGTACCGACATAATGCAGCGCCCGGGTGCGGGAACCGGCGTGCTCGCGCAGGTAATAGGGCCAGAATTCGGCAAAGGTTCGGCACGCACGTTCAGCCATCGCCCGAACCTGTCACCACCGCGTCGTTGCTGCAAGAAGGGAATGGTGCCCCCGGTCCGACTCGAACGGACACGCCTCTCGGCAATCGATTTTGAGTCGATCGCGTCTACCATTCCGCCACGGGGGCACTGATGCGCCTGCTAGCGGCGCTCCGCATCGGGGGCAATGCCCTGCTTGGCGCGAGCGAGCGAATAAGCGACCCAAAGCGTCGATGCGAGCAGTGCAAACATTGCCCCAGATCCGGCCCAGATCTGGCCCAATCCAAAGGCTGTCAAAGCGATCACTGCCGCTGCGAGCAAGTAGGTGCGGATCGACAACATTCTGACTTTGGCCCTCTCACCCGCTCCATGCTCAAGCATATGCTCAGGCTTGTCCATCGCAATCAGTTTCGCGGCGCCTGCCGGCGATAGCTCAGCGCCTCGGCCACGTGGATGCGGCCGACCTGCTCCGCCCCGGAGAGATCGGCCACCGTCCGCGCCACCCGCAGCACACGGTGGAAACCGCGCGCAGTTAATCGCATGGCAGCGGCCGCATCGGCCAGCAGCTTGCGACCGGCGTCGTCCGGCGTTGCGACCTCCTCCAGCAGTTCGCCGTCGGCTTCGGCATTGGTTCGGGGACCGTGGCCGTTATAGCGTTCCGTCTGAACCGCCCGCGCTTGCCGCACGCGTTCGGCCACGTCGGCGCTGCCCTCCGCCGGCGGGGGCAAGGTAAGATCGGCGGCGCTGACGCCCTGCACTTCGATATGGAGATCGATCCGGTCGAGCAGCGGGCCGCTCACCTTCGCCTGATAATCCGCCGCGCACCTCGGCGCCCTGGCGCAGGCGAGCGACGGGTCGCCCAAATGCCCGCACCGGCACGGGTTCATCGCCGCGACCAGCTGGACCCGGGCCGGGAACGTCACATGGCTGTTCGCCCGCGCCACGCTGACCGTCCCCGTCTCGAGCGGCTGACGCAGCGAATCGAGCACGGCCCGCTGAAACTCTGGCAATTCGTCGAGAAACAGGACGCCGAGGTGCGCCAGGCTGATCTCGCCCGGACGGACCCGCAATCCCCCACCGACCAGCGCCGGCATCGATGCGCTATGGTGCGGAGTCCGGAAGGGCCGCGCGCGGGTCATCTTGCCGCCGTTCAAGTCCCCGGCAACGGACGCGACCATCGAGACTTCCAGCGCCTCGGATGGGCTCAGCGGCGGCAGGATGCCCGGCAGGCAGGCAGCCAGCAGCGACTTGCCCGCGCCCGGCGGACCGCTCATCAACAGATTGTGTCCGCCCGCCGCGGCGATCTCCAGCGCGCGCTTTGCGGTTTCCTGTCCCTTGACCTGTTTCAGGTCGGGCCCGCCGCCCACCACCGTCACCTCGCCCGGTTCCGGCGTCGGCAGCAGGGATGTTCCGCGCAGGTGAGCCAACAGCGCCAGCAGATCGGGCGCCGCAAGCACCTCCACTTCGCCGGCCCACGCCGCCTCTCCGCCCTGCGCTGCGGGACAGATCAGCCCCTTGCCTTGCCCGCTTGCGTGCAGGGCCGCCAGCAGGACGCCCGGGCTAGCCGCGATCCGTCCGTCGAGGCCCAGCTCGCCGACCGCAACGAAGTGTGACAGGCTTTCCGCATCGATCGCGCCGATCGCCGCCAGCAGACCCAGCGCGATCGGCAGGTCGAAGTGGCTGCCCTCCTTGGGCAAGTCCGCCGGGGAAAGGTTGACGGTGATCCGCTTGGGCGGAAGCGCCAGCCCGATCGCCGACAGCGCGGCCCGCACCCGTTCGCGGCTTTCCGCCACCGCCTTGTCAGGCAGCCCGACCACGATGAACGCCGGGACGTTGGTGGACAGCTGGACCTGCACCTCCACGGCGCGCGCCTCCAGCCCAAGGTAGGCACAGGTTGCCACGGTCGCGACCATCAGGCCCGCACCCCGGCAACAGCAATCTCGATACGCAAAATACCCCCTGGCTCGGCGCCGCGGTGTTAAGCGAGCGCCCCCGCCTGCTCAAGCCCATCCGACAGCTTCTTGTTGGGTCCGTGTTGCCCCCCTACATCACCCCAATCATGGTCACCCGCGCCCGATGGCACTACTTCATGAACAGCCGGCCGATGCAGCTGGCGCAGCTGCTGTTGGGCGTGCTGCTAATCATTGCCGCCCCAATCGCCAGCCCGCTGCCCGGTCCTGGCGGAATCCTGCTGTTCGCGGGCGGGTTGACGCTGGTGCTGAGGACCAGCCTGTGGGCGCGGCGTCACTATGTCCGCTTCAAGCGGTGGCAGCCCAAGGCGGGACGCTGGACCGATTGGGGGCTGCGGCGCAAGAGCCACCAGCGCCGGGAGGCCCTGCGAAAGGAACAGGAGCGGCGCGACACGCCACCGCCGCATTGCGTCGAGCGCATCGACGATCCGCTTCCCCACGCGGGGATGGAGGTATCACCGGTCGATCCCACGCCTGCGGAACTCACTCCGGCCAGCCTCCCCGGGGACTCGGCAAAGCGTTGACTTGCGCGCCCCGCTCCACTAACGGCCCACGGCAACGAGCGGCTGCCTCCGACGGCAGCCCTTTTCATTTTCAGTTTTAGGGCAATGAGCGATGAAGCGCACCTTTCAGCCGAGCAATCTGGTCCGCAAGCGGCGGCACGGGTTCCGCAGCCGGTCGGCGACCGTGGGCGGCCGCAAGGTGCTGGCGGCGCGCCGTGCGCGCGGCCGCAAGAAGCTGAGCGCCTAGTTCCTCCGGCGACGCTGACCAAGCGCGCCGACTTTCTTCGCTGCAACGCCGGACGGCGTGCGCCTACTTCTGGATTCGTGCTGCTGGTCCGTCCGCGGGCGGATGGCTCCGACACCATGCGGATCGGCTACACGGTCAGTCGCAAGGTCGGCAACGCCGTGGTGCGCAACCGCATGAAGCGCCGCTTCCGCGCCCTGGCGCGAGAAATCTTGCCCGTGTCAGGGGTGCCGGGGGCAGATCATGTCATGATCGGTCGCCAGAGCGGGATCGAGCGCCCCTTTGCCGACCTGCGCAACGACCTCCAGCGCGCGCTGGCAAAGGCCGCCAGATGATCGCCCGAGCGCTTATTCTGCTTGCCAAAGGCTGGCAGAAAGGTCCTTCGGCGATCCTTCCGCCGTCGTGCCGCTTTCAGCCCAGCTGCTCGGCCTATGCGATCACCGCCTGGACGCGCTATGGGGCCGCCAAAGGCAGTTGGCTGGCGCTAAAACGCATCGGCCGTTGCCATCCCTGGGGCGGCTCCGGCCATGACCCGGTTCCTGAGATACGAGGATCGACACCCAAGTGAACGAAACGCGCAACATGATCCTCGCGGTGGTGCTGTCGGCACTGGTCCTGCTCGGATGGACGGCAATCAGCGACCGCTTCTTTCCGCAGCCGGCGACCCCGGCGACCCGGACCGCCCCCGCCCAACGTCCGACCGCATCGGCGCAGCCGACGCAGCCGGCGGCAGCGCAACCGCAGAGGGTGAACGCCCCCCGCATCCGGATCGAGACGCCGTCGCTCCGCGGATCGATCAGCACGGCGGGGCCGCGGCTCGACGACCTGAGCCTGGTCCGTCATACCGGCGACCTTCGGCGCGACCCGGAACCGACCCGGTTGCTGGCCCCGGCCGGGACTCGCGGCGCGTACTTCGCCAGCTTCGGCTGGCTGGGCGAAGGCGTGCAGCTGCCGGATGCCAGCACGGTATGGCAGGCCAGCGGCACGGTCTTGACGCCCGAGCGCCCCGTAACCCTGAGCTGGATCAACCCGACGGGTCAGCGGTTCGAGATGAAGCTGTCGGTCGACGACGGCTATCTGTTCACGGTTCAGCAGCGCGTGGTGAACGGTGGCAGCGGCGCGGTCGCCGCCCGTCCCTACGCCTTGCTCAGCCGGGCGCAGGCTGCCGTCGATCCAGACGCCTGGACCCACCATGTCGGCCCGATGACGCTGCTGAACGGTGCTGCCAACTACGGCATCGATTATGACGAATTGGCGGAAGCCGGAAGCAATGGCGAAAGCTTCAGCGCGACCAGTGGTTGGCTCGGCTTCACCGACAAATATTGGCTGACCGCATTGGTCCCGCAACAGGGACCAAGTTTTTCCGGGTCGTTCCGCCAGGCGCCGACCGGCGCTTACCAGGCAGACTTCGCCCTTGCCCCGTCTATTATTCAGCCTGGGCAGGCGCTGACCACCGAAACCCGTCTATTCGCGGGCGCCAAGGAAAAGGCGTGGCTCGACCGTTATGAGGACGCCGGCATTCCGAAGCTCTCCAAGTCGATCGACTGGGGCTGGTTCGAATGGTTCATGCGGCCGATTTTCGCGTTGCTGCTGTGGCTGTTCCACACGCTCGGCAATTTCGGCCTCGCGATCATCGCGCTGGTCTTCATCGTCCGCCTGCTGATGTACCCGATCTTCGACAAGCAGTTCCGCTCCATGGCGGCGATGCGGACGCTGCAGCCCAAGCTGAAGGAGCTCCAGGAACGGCACAAGGACGACCGCCCGCGCCTGCAGCAGGAAATGATGGACCTGTACAAGCGGGAGAAGATCAATCCCGCCGCCGGCTGCCTCCCCATCTTCCTGCAGATTCCGGTGTTCTACGCGCTGTACAAGGTGCTGACCGTCACGGTGGAGATGCGGCACCAGCCGTTCTTCCTGTGGATCAAGGATCTTTCCGCACCCGATCCGCTCACCCCGGTGAACCTGTTCGGCCTCCTCAACTTCGACCCGCCGGGGCTGCTGCACCTGGGCGTGCTGCCGATCCTGCTCGGCATCACCATGTGGCTGCAATTCAAGCTCAATCCGGCCCCGATGGACCCCATCCAGAAGCAGGTCTTTTCCATCATGCCGTGGGTGCTGATGTTCGTCATGGCGCCGTTCGCGGCAGGCTTGCAGCTGTACTGGGTCGTATCGAACATCCTGGGCATCGCCCAGCAGAAGTGGCTCTACTACAAGTACGACACCGAGCGTCAGGCCGGTGGCGCCAAGGCCGCGGCGGCGAAAGGCTAGTGGAGGACGAAGATTTCCCAGAGCGCGCGCGCAAGCTCTTCGCGGGGCCGATCGAGTTCCTGAAGTCGGCGCCCGGGCTGCAGTTCCTGCCCTCGCCCGACGTTCCGGAAATCGCCTTTGCCGGCCGCTCCAACGTCGGCAAGTCGTCGCTGCTTAATGCGCTGACCAACCGCAACAAGCTTGCGCGCACGTCCAACACGCCGGGCCGCACGCAGGAACTGAACTTCTTCGACGTTGGGCAGCCCCTGTTCCTGCGGCTGGTCGACATGCCGGGCTATGGATTCGCCGAAGCGCCCCGCGACCTGGTCAAGCGCTGGCGCTTCCTGGTGAACGATTATCTGCGCGGCCGGCAGGTCCTGAAGCGGGCGCTCGTGCTGATCGACAGTCGGCACGGCATCAAGCCGGTCGATCGCGACGTGATGGACATGCTCGATGCGGCGGCCGTCTCCTACCATCTGGTGCTGACCAAGGCCGACAAGGTGAAGGCGAGTGCGCTGGAGGAGGTCCGGCGTGCCACTGCCGCCGAGGCCACCAAGCGCCCCGCCGCTCACCCTTTGCTGCTCGTCACCTCCAGCGAGACCGGGATGGGCATTGCCGAATTGCGGACGGCGGTGCTGGACGCGGCACTGACCTGACGGCAAGGGACACCCATGCTCAAGCTCATCATCGGCAATCGCGCCTATTCCAGCTGGTCGATGCGTGGCTGGCTGGCGCTCAGGCACAGCGGGCTGGAGTTCGAAGAGCTAGTCGTCCCGCTCTATAACCAAGAATGGAACGACCGTCGCGAAGGTGATGAATTCGCGCCCTCCCTCGGCAAGGTGCCGATCCTGTGGGGTGAGGACATCGTCGTCTGGGACAGTCTGGCGATCATCGAGTACTGCGCCGACCTGACGGGCCGCAACCGGTTCTGGCCGGAAGACGATGCTGCCCGCGGCATAGCCCGATCGATGGCCGCCGAGATGCATTCGGGCTTCTCCAACCTGCGCCGCGACCTGCCGATGAACGTCCGGACATTGTCGGGTCCGCAAAAGCTTTCGGAAGAGGTGAAGGCGGAGATCAATCGCATCCTCACTCTGTGGGCCCAGGCCCGTGCCCGCTTCGGCGGCACCGGCCCCTTCCTGTTCGGTGATTGGTGCGCGGCCGACATCATGTTCGCCCCCGTGGTGACCCGCTTCGTCACCTACTCGGTCCCCGTCCCGCCCTTTGCGCGCGCCTATATGGAAGCGGTCTTTCGTCATCCGGACGTGCGCGACTGGATCGAACAGGCGCAGGACGAGCCGTGGGTGATCGAGGAATACGAGCCCACGGAAAAAAACCCTGGCTGACGTCAAACTTTCCGCAACTTCGCGGCGCTAACGTTCGTTAAGCGCTTGTATGCGCATTATTTCTTCCGTGATCGCCGCCCTTGCCCTGTCCGCCTGCGCAAGCCCGCGGGAGCGGATCGCGGACGCGCTCGTCTCCTATGGCATCGCGCCCGCCGATGCGCAGTGCGTCGGCGCCCGGCTGGAAGACCGGCTGACCCTCAATCAGTTGCAGCAACTTTCCGCTCTGGCGCGTGCCTACAAAGAGAATGATCCCGACCCGCAGGCCTTGACCGCCAACGACCTGCTTCGGGTTGCCAGCCAGGTCCAGGATGCCCGAGTGCCAATCGAGGTCGGCAAGGCAGCTGCGAATTGCGGAGTGTTCCCGGCGGGTCCCCTCGGCATGTTGGGGGTCTTGTCCGGGCGCTGATCACCCCTCCTTGGCGGGATAAGGCGTTCCGTCCTTGTGCGTGTAGCTGCCGTCCGCGCTGAACAAAATGTCGATGTCGCTGTACCCGCCGCCGCTGTTGCGCGCGTCTCCGCCGCCGATCACCACGAAAACGCAGTCTGCGTCGCCCACGTTGCGAAGGTGATGCCCGACGCCGGTCCCCTTGGGCCAGACCGCGATGTCGCCCGGATAAAGTGTTGTCCGACCATCGTCCTCGACCATCACCGCCTCGCCCGCGATCACGATCAGCATCTCGTCCTCGGCGTCGTGCCAGTGGCGCTGCGACGACCAGGCACCGGGCTTCAGCACCACATGGCTGGCCGCAAAATCCAAGAGGCCGGATGCCGGCGCCAGTCGCCGGTACCAACGGCCCTGCACTTCCCGGTCGAAAGGCGCGGGATAGCCCGTCCGATTGACCTGGGGGATGCTCTCAAGGTCCAGTTTCGGCATACCTCTCCCCTGTGCTAGCGCCTGCGCCCATGCCCATGCCCATCATCGACCCGGTCGAGCTCGCCGCCAAGCTGATTTCCGTTCCGTCCGTCACGCCCGCGAGCGGAGCCGTATTCGACGTGCTGGACCAGGCTTTGACGAGCCTTGGTTTCGCCGTCCACCGCTTCGTCCTTGGGGAGGCCCCGGACGGTCCCACCGAAAACATGGTTGCAATTCGAGAGGCCGGGCCAGGCCCCCATTTCGGCTTTGCCGGTCATCTCGACGTCGTTCCGGCGGGCGCGGGCTGGAGCGGCGACCCGTTTGCCGCGCGGATTGAGGACGGGCGCCTGGTCGGCCGGGGCTCGAACGACATGAAAAGCGCCATCGCGGCGATGGTCGGGGCGGTTGCCTCCACCCCCCATCAGCGCGGCACTCTGTCCTTCCTGATCACCGGAGATGAGGAAGGCTATGCCACCTACGGCACGCCGCGCATCATCAACTGGCTGAAAGAGCGCGGCATCCGACCCGACATGATCCTGATCGGTGAACCCACGTCCGAGGGACAACTGGGCGACACGGTCAAGATCGGCCGCCGCGGCTCGGTCAACATGTGGATCGACGTGCCCGGAACCCAGGGCCATGTTGCCTATCCGCACAAGGCCGACAACCCCGTCCCGAAGCTCGGTCGCATCATCGAGGCCCTGTCCGCGCTGGAGCTGGACGACGGCACCGATGCCTTTCCGCCGTCCAACCTGGAATTTACCGGCGTGGACACGCCGACCCATGCCAGCAACGTCATTCCCGCCTCGGCCACGGCGCAGCTGAACATTCGCTTCAACAATCTGCAGCGCGGCGAGGATCTGATCCGAACGGTGGAGCGCATCGCGCAGGAGGTCGAACCTCGCGCCTCCGTTCGCTCCCGTATTTCGGGGGAGGCCTTTCTGACCCCGCCAGGCCAACTTTATGATCTGGTGGTGAGCGCCATCGAGGCCGAATGCGGAATCACGCCGGCACTCTCGACCAGTGGCGGCACTTCCGACGGCCGCTTTCTCATCCAACTATGTCCGGTGGTCGATTTCGGCCTTCCCAATGCGACGATGCACAAAGTCGATGAAAGCGCCGGGGTCGAGGATATCCGCGCGTTGATGCGCGTCTACCGGCGCATCCTGACGCAGGTGGTCGCTTAGGCGACGTTCCGCCCGGATCCGCGCGCGGCGTTGCTCGTCCATCTGTCGAACTCGACCTCGAACATCGGCTGGGCGAAAACGAACCCCTGGACAGTATCGCAACCCATTGCGCGCAGGATGTCCGCCTGGTCCACGCTCTCGACCGCTTCCGCAACCACTTCGCAGCCGACACCTTTCACCAGGTGGATGATCGCCTGCACCATGACCCGCGCCTTGTCGCAGCTCTCGATGTCAGCGATCAGCGTCGGGTCCAGCTTGACCCGGTCAATCGGCAGCGTCCGCAAGCGCGAGATGTTGGAATAGCCAGTACCGAAATCGTCCAAAGCGATGGTCGCGCCGTCGGCCCGTAGCGCGGCAATCTCCTTCAGGACCGCCGTCGAACATTCCATCGCGCAGCTTTCGGTGAACTCCAGCTCGACCTGTCTCAACGGAACCCGCTGATCCGCCAGCGCCTGCCGAAGCCTGGCGAAGAAGTCCGCGCGGTCAAGCTGGCGGGGGCTGACGTTGAATGCGATGCGCCGCCCTACTGTCCCTGCGTCGTTCCAGTTGGCAAGCAACGCCGCGACCTCCGCAATCACCCAGTCGCCAATCTCGCCGATGATCCCGGTCTGCTCGGCGACTGGAATGAACGTCGCAGGCGCGCGCATTCCTTCCCGGGGGTGGTTCCAGCGCAGCAGCGCTTCCGCCCCGGTGATCTCTCCCGTCGAAAGGCTCAGCTGCGGTTGCAGGGCGAGCAGGAACTCGCCTCGTTGCACGGCTTCGGTCAAAGCCTTTTCGGTTTCTACTTTGCGGATATGCTCGGCCGCCAGCGCTTCGCTGAACAGGCAATGCTGCCCGCCGCCGCGCCGCTTCGCCTGATACATGGCGATGTCGGCCGATTTCATCAGATTCTCGATGCCCGCCGCCTGGCTCGGCGCCAGGGCAACGCCTACGGACGCACCGATATCGATGCTGTGTCCGTGCAGTTCGAACGGCTCGCCGATCGCCAGGACTACGCGCCGGGCAATCCGGTCGATCTCGCCCACATCGGTGAGCCCCGGGAAGAACAGTGTGAACTCGTCGCCTGCCAGCCTCGCAAGCAGCGGACGCAGCGGGCTTTGACCGCTTTCCCCGTTCACCACCACTCGCAGCCGGTTGGCGACCATCACCAGCAACTGGTCCCCACGGGCATGGCCAAGGCTGTCGTTGACCGCCTTGAACCGGTCGAGATCGACGAACATCAGTGCGCCGCCCCGGGGTTCGTCGGAGCCCGTCAAAAGCCGTTCGGCCTCGGCGCGGAAGTTCAATCGGTTCGGAAGCGAGGTGACGGAATCGAACATTCCCAGGGCCTGGGCATTGTCGATCGACGAACGCACCTCGGCAAACAGGCTGTCGACCGCGGCGGCAAGCTTTGGGTGCGTCCGGCCGACGATCGGCGGAGTAGGGCTGGTCAGATCGCCCTCCTCCACCGCCAGCAGCCGCTCCCCCAGGGCTGCAAGCGCCCGGGCACTTTCGCTGTTGGGCCGTTCGGCCGCGATGTAGCAGATCAGCAGGCAGAACGCGCCGGCCAGCACGCTGGCGAGGATTTGCTGGTTCAGTTGCGTCAGGGTCAGGAACGCGCCAAGGCTGAAGACGAACGACGCCACCCCTGCCACACCGGACAGGATGACGTTGCTGAGCTTCTGCGCTTCGCCGTCCTTCATCGCTTCCCTTTGCGCGGAGGCAAGGGTCCGCGCTTCATCAGGGTTAATGAAAGCCAGTTAAGAAAGCGTGACGGCTGGTAGGAACGCTCACCGGCGAAGGATGATGTACAGGCTCCCGCCGCCCCCATGCCGTCGGTGCGCGTTGCGGACCGCCGCGATCCTCGGAGCGTGGCGTGAGACCGCCAGCCAGTCGTGCACGGCCGCGCGGATCTTGTCCCGCTGAACCGGTGCTTCGCCCGGCCGATGGTGTCCGGTGATCAGCAACACCAGCCGGTCGCCGCCGGCGATTGCCCGCTCCAATACCCCGTCGATCGCTTCCCAGGCGCCATTCAGCGAATGGCCGTGAAGGTCGAGGATGCGGTCCGGGGTGACCGTACCGGCACGAAGGCGCCGGTCCCAATGCCCGTCGAGATTGCCTTCAATCCGAATCGGGGCTGGAGGGGGTTGCGGCGCAAGGCGCGGCGGGGGCACCCTCCCCTTCACCTTGACGGGCGGGGGCGGTTTGGCGGCCGCTAAAGCGACAGCTTCATGTGTAACAGCACTGCGCGGGACCGGCTCGCGGCTAAGCGGCGTGATTGTCGCGGTGACTTTGGCCCAAAGCGCCTGCTCCTCAGCGCTGAGTGGCCGCACCGCTCGCCGCCGCTGTCGCTCGCGCGGCCAGCGCCCGGCTGACGCTGCCGCGCGGCAACAGCAGCAACGCCTCGCCCTTTGCCGCCATTCCACCGGCGACAACGGTGGCATAATCGCCTGCGCCCCAGAAAGTGTCGAAGCGGTTGGTGCCCTTGATCGCGCCCCCGGTATCCTGCGCTACCCAGAGGCCGTCCGCCTCCGGCCGGTCGACGTCCAGCCAAACCGGAGCGCCCAGCGGAACGAACAGCGGATCGGCTGCAACCGTCGCCTGCGCCGTCACCGGGACATTCATCGCACCAAGCGGTCCGGGCCCGGTCAATTCCCGGAAAAAGATGTAGCTCAGATTCTCTCGCATGAGCGATCGCCCGCCATCGGGCTGACTCTTCATCCAGGCCCGAATTGCGGCCATGTTGGCACCACCCGGCGGAAGGATGTTGCGCTCGCGCAGCAACCGCCCGATGGCGACGTATTCCCGGCCGTTCTGGTTGTCATAACCCAGCCGCATCACGGACCCGTCCGGCAGGCGGAGACGCCCGGAGCCTTGGATCTCCAGAAAGAACAGTTCGACCGGATCAGCCGCCCATGCAAGCTCCAGGCCCTTGCCCGCAAGCGCTCCGTCCTCGATCTCCGCCCGGGTCGGGTACAGGACGCATTGCCCGGTTTCATCATAGCGCCCGCGGCCGGTCTGGCCGTCGGCACGCGTACAGCGGATGAGATCGGGCGGGGTTCGATAGATTGGCGTGTAGCCTGGCTGCGGAGTGCGGGACCCCACGATCTCCGGCTCGTAATAGCCGGTTGCAAAGGCCGGCTCGGCCCCGACCCGGACCCACTCGAAACGATCCCGGAAAAAGGCGCTTGCGGTTGCCGGCTGGACGGTCGCGGCCTCGGCGCAGAGGGCCTGCCAATCAGCGCCAGCGGTCAGGCCGGACGCGTCCCGGCGACGGACCAGCACCGGACAGCTGCGACGAAAGGCATTCAGCGCGCGCTCGGCATGGGCGTGCGTGAAGGTGCGCGGCGACGCCAGCGCGACCCCTGCCTCGACGGCGGTACGGGGCTTGGGCGCCTCAACGACCGGAGGCGGCGCCGGCACCGGTGTCACCACCGGCGGCACGACGGGAGGCACTGGAGCCGGCGTACGGACGGTTGTGCAGGCCGCGGCTAGCAATGCCGCGCCGGCGGCCGCGACCAAACGAAAGGAACGGCTCACTCTTCTTCGTCGGTTTCGATCAGGATCCAGTTCGGATCGGCCGAGCCAAGGTCGCGGCGGAAGGTCCACTTGTCCCGAGTCTGAACCGCATCGCTCAACGAGCCGGCGATCACCTCGCCCTCGGCATTGCGGGTCACCGCGGCGATGTCGGCTTCGAACCGAACCGCCAGGGTCGCGACCTTGCCGTCGACTTGGGCCGCGGCGATCAGCGCCTGTTCAATGGCCACCAGGCGGTTGTCCAGGCTATGCCCCGCCGCCTCCCGATCCGCCAGAGCAGTGGCGAACGTGTCATAGACTTCCGGATCGAGGAATTCACGAACCGACTCCAGCTCGCCCTTCCAGAAAGCTTCCAGGATCATCCGGTACGCCGCCTGCGCACCTTCCAGGAAGCGGGCCACGTCAAACTGCGGATCGGATGCCAGCAAAGCGCGCACACCCGGTCCCGCCGTCGGCAGGTAGGCATCGCCGCCGGGATCCGCCGGGTTCGCCGGCGCCAGGGGGGAGGTCGCAGGACGCGGGCCGACCGCGGCATCCTGCTCCGCCGGCTTCAGAGTCAATTGCTGCTCATGGCCGGTGCGCTCGCCCAACACGCTGTAAAGGCGCAGGCCGATGAACAAGGCCACGAGGGCAAGGATGATGATCGAAACCAAGGCTCGTCCTGACAAGGGGTTGCGTATGTAACGCGCAACATAGGCGCAGGGATGCACCCGTCCAACCCCTTCATTGTGCCTATCGCGCAGTCCGACCCGCGGTTGCGCCGTCCTTACCCTGCTGCTACGCGCCCGGCTGAAGGTGGAGGGGCGCATTGCCCCTTTTTCCCAGCCCCATCGCAAAGGTTTGAAAAGACGATCATGGCCGACGAGCAGGACAGCACCATCACTCCGACCGCCGCTGGTAACGGCAATGGCGATCCGGCGCTCGACGACCAGCCGCAGGTCGCGGCGATTGCCCAGTACATCAAGGACCTGTCGGTCGAGAATCCGTCGTCGCCGCAGGTCTACCAGTGGGGCGAACAGCCGCAGCTCGACGTCCAGTTCAACATCAACCTCACCAAGGCCGCCGACGAGGTGCATGAGGTGGTGCTGAAGATCGACGCCTCAGCCAAGTCGCAGAGTGGCGTCCATTTCGTGATCGACCTCAGTTACGGCGGCCTGTTCGCGCTCCGCAACGTCCCCGAAGAGGCCTTGGCCCCCTTCCTGCTGGTGGAGGCGCCGCGACTGCTGTTCCCGTTTGCGCGCCAGGTGATCGCGAGTGCGACCCAGGACCTCGGCTTCCCGCCGCTGATGCTCGACCCGATCGACTTCGGCGCGATCTACATGGCGCAGATGCAGGCGCAGCATGATCAGGCGGGCGAAAACGGGGCCCCGTCCGTCCAGTAACCGGACGCTCGGGCGGGGGACCCAGAAGTGAATCTACTCAAGACGACCGGAACCATCGGCGGGCTGACAATGGTCAGCCGGGTGCTGGGTTTCGTGCGCGACATGATTGCCGCGCGTGTGCTTGGCGCCAGTCACGCCAACGACGCGTTCAATCTCGCCTTCCTCCTGCCCAACATCTTCCGCCGGTTATTTGCGGAAGGCGCCTTCTCGTCGGGCTTCGTGCCCCTGTTCAGCCGCAGGCTGGCAAGCGGTGGTCAGGAGGAAGCGGAGCGTTTCTCCAACGAAATCCTCTCCGTATTCATGCCCGCGCTGCTGCTGGTTACGGTGGTGTTCGTCATCTTCATGCCGGCAGTGCTGCTGCTGGTCGTGCCTGACTATGCGGACGTGCCGGGCAAGCTTCAACTTGCGACCGAACTGTCGCGCTGGACCTTCCCCTACCTGCTGTTCATTAGCATGGTGGCGCTACTGTCCGGCGTCCTTAATTCGCTGACCCGCTTCGTTGCCGCGGCGTTTGCGCCGGCTCTGCTCAACATCGCGCTCATCGTTGGCCTGTTGGTCGCCCCCCGCGACGATATCTCGGTTGTTCGCACCATGGCGATCGCGGTGTTGGTCGGCGGCATCGTCCAGTTCGCGCTGTGCTGGGTCGCGGTGCGCCGGGCCGGCATCCACCTTCACTTCGGCCGGCCACGCATGACCCCGGCCGTCAAGGAACTGGTGATCCTGATCCTGCCCGCCACGATCGCGGCCGGCGTCTACCAGATCAGCCAATTATTCTATGCCTACTTCTCGTCCAGTCTTGGCGAAGGCGCGCTGACGATGCTCAGCTATGCCGACCGGTTGAACCAGCTGCCGCTGTCGATCATCGGCACCGCCCTCGGCGTCGCCATCCTGCCGTCGATCAGCCAGGCCATCGCCCGCAATGATGAAAGCGCTGCCAGCGACGTTCAGGCCCGCGCCTTCGACCTGTCGATGCTGTTGACCCTACCGGCCACACTCGCGCTGATGGTCGCGGCCTTTCCGATCATCGGCGCCCTTTACCGTGCCGGCGATTATTCGCTGGAGGCGGCGCAGACCACGGCGAGCATTCTCGCGATCCTGGTCACCGGACTGCCCGCCTATGTGCTGGTGAAGGTGCTGACGCCTGCCTTCTACGCCCGCAAGGACGTCCGCACACCGGTTTTCATCGCCATGTCGATCCTGGCGCTCAGCATTCCTGCCAATTTCCTGCTGATCCCCCAGATCGGCATCTTCAGCCTCGCAACGGTCACGTCGGCGGGCGCGTGGATCAATTTTTTGGCGCTGCTGTCGATCCTTTACGCCCGCGGTCAGTTCCGCATGCCGGTCTGGCTGGTCAGCAGGGTGGTCCGACAGATTATCTCCGCCCTCGCCATGGCGGTCGCACTATTCGTCCTGCGTGAAGTGCTCGCCGACTGGTTCCTGGGCAGCTTCGTCGAGCGGGTCGTAGGCCTCGGGGTCCTCGTCGGCACGGGCGCGCTCGTCTATTTCGGGGTCGCCTTCCTGATCGGCGGCGTCGACCGGGAAGCGATCGCCAGCCTGCGCCGCAAGCGGGCCGCTACCTGATGAACGATATTCCCGTCACCCGCGTCGTGTCCGGCATCCAGCCGACCGGCAGCCTGCACATAGGCAACCTGCTTGGCGCTATCCTCCGCTGGGTCCAGATGCAGGACGAGGCGCCTTGCCTCTTCTTCCTGGCCGATCTCCATTCTCTTTCGGACTATATCGACCCGGCGCTCCGCCGTGCGCAGATCCGCGAAATGGCGGCGGCCCTGATCGCCAGCGGAATCGACCCGGCCAGGTCGGCGCTGTTCACCCAGACCGATGTTCCCGCCCATTCCGAGCTGTGCTGGATCCTCAACGGCACCGCCCGCATGGGTTGGCTCAATCGAATGACGCAGTGGAAGGACAAGTCGGGCAAGAACCGCGAAGGCGCTTCGGTCGCCCTGTTCGACTATCCGGTCCTGCAGGCGGCCGATATCCTGCTCTATCGCGCCAGCCACGTGCCCGTCGGCGAAGACCAGAAGCAGCACGTCGAACTGACCCGCGACATCGCGCTTAAGTTCAACACGGATTACGACTGCGATGTCTTCACCCCGCCCGAACCGTTCATCGGCGGCGGGGCGGCAGCGCGCGTCATGTCGCTGCGCGATGGATCGGCCAAGATGAGCAAGTCCGACCCGTCGGACATGAGCCGGGTCAACCTGACCGACGACGACGATCTTATCGCGCAGAAAATTCGCAAGGCCCGGACCGACCCTGATCCGCTGCCAGACGATCCCGCGCTCCTGGAAGGCCGGGCGGAGGCTCGCAACCTCGTCGGGATCATGGCTGCAGTCCAGGGCCGCTCGGTCGAACAGATCCTGACCGATCACGCCGGCCAGGGTTTCGGCGCATTCAAGCCCGCTCTCGCCGATGCCCTGATCGCCTTGCTCGCCCCCATCCGCGGCCGATTGATCGACCTTCGCACCGATCCCGCCGCGCTCGACGCGCACCTCGCGTCCGGCGCCGCCAAGGCCCGCGAGCTGGCGGCCCCCACCCTCCTTGCCGCGCAACAGGCGGTCGGTCTCAAGTAAAGTCGGCCCGTCGACACTGACACTCGCTTCATCGACGGTTCACCCCCTGTTCTGTTATAAGCCTTTGGTAGAACGGAATTTCTCCGAGTCGAAAGGCTTGCCTGCATGAACATTTCGAAGAAGCTGGCCGCAGCTGTCCTGCTCGGCGCGTCGGCACTGGCGGTGAGTGGCTGTGCCGCCTCCCTCCCAACCAAGGTCACCCGCTTCCAGGCGATGCCGGTTGCCCAGGGGCAGACCTTCGCGGTCGTTCCCGGCCTCGGCGCAGCCCGTGGCGGCGGTCTTGAGTTCAATCAGTATGCCCAGCTCGTGGCGCAGCAGATGGCTGCCCGCGGCTATCGCCAGGTGGCATCGCCCCAGCAGGCCCAGTTCGTCGTCCAGCTCGGTTATGGGGTGGATGATGGCCGGCAGGTGATCGTCGAGGATCCGTTTGTCCGCAGCCGCCTCAACGATCCCTTCTATCGCGGTTATTATGGCAGCCGGTTCGGTTATGATCCCTTCTGGGGCGTGTACCGCGGCCGGCCCTACTACAGCCGCTTTGGCTACGCCGGTTATCGCTCCCCCTTCTACTATGGCTGGGACGATCCCTTCTGGTACGGCGGCGGGATCAGCTCCTACACCGAGTATCGCAGCAAGCTGGAACTCGACATCCGCGACCGCGCGACCAACCAGCCGCTGTTCGAAGGCCGCGCCCAGGCCCGCTCCCAGACCGACGAACTGCAAACGCTGGTTCCGAACCTGATAGAGGCCATGTTTACCGGCTTCCCGGGACGCAGCGGCGAAACGGTTCGCATCACGGTGCCCGCCAAGAAGCGCGCCTGATCGCTACGACACCGCTCGACAGGCCCGTCTGGAGGTATCCTCCGGACGGGCCTTTTTCATGGATCACGGAAACCCTTCCCCTGCGACCGTCTCCGGCGCATGAACGGCTCGCATCGTTCAACAGTCTGGAGCGTCAACCGTGATCCGACCCCTTGCCCTTCTGCTTGCCGCCACCTCTCTAACCGCCGTTCCCGCCGCTGCCCAGCAGGGCGCTGCCGCGCGCATGGAGCAGACGGTCAAGACCATCAGTGACGACAGCTACCAGGGCCGCGCTCCTGCGACCCCGGGTGAGACCAAGACCGTCGCCTACCTGACGCAGCAGTTCCGCGCCGCCGGTTTGCAGCCCGGTGGCGACATTCGCGACGGCCGGCGGCAGTGGACCCAGGCCGTGCCCCTGCTTCAGTCCGACTTCGCGGGCGATCCCGTGTTTACGGTCCAGACCGCTCGCAGCGGCCTTCGCCTGACCCAGGGCAACGAGATCGCCGTCCGTTCGCCGCTCAACGGCACGACTCAGCTGCGCATCGCCAACGCACCGCTCGTCTTTGCCGGCTATGGCACCAGTGCGCCGGAACGGCAGTGGGACGATTTCAAGAACCAGGACGTGCGCGGGAAGATTCTGGTGGTCCTGATCAACGATCCGGATTTCGAGGGCGGGGAAGGCGATTTCGGCGGCAAGGCGATGACCTATTACGGCCGCTGGACCTACAAGTATGAAGAGGCCGCAAAGCGCGGCGCCGCCGGTGTCATGATCGTGCACGAAACCGAGCCCGCCTCCTACGGCTGGAACACGGTCAAGAATTCGAACACCAATACCATGTTCGACATCGTCCGGCAGAATCCGGCGCAACGCCACACGCCTTTTGAAAGCTGGATCACGCTGGAAACCGCGCGTCGCATCTTTGCCGACGCCGGACTAGATTTTGAGCAGGCCAAGGCAGCGGCCCGGCGGCGCGACTTTCAGCCCATCGATCTCAAGGCGACACTTGGCGCCACCGCCAACGCGCGGACCCAGGTGATCACCAGCTACAACGTCGTCGGCATGCTGCCCGGCAAAAGGCGCCCGGACGAGACGGTCATCTACACCGCTCACCACGACCATATCGGGGTGGGCGCGCCGGACGCGAACGGCGACACCATCTACAACGGCGCGATCGACAACGCGACCGGGATCGCGCAGCTGATCGAGCAGGGGCGCATGTTTGCCCGCGCGCCTCGGACCGACCGCTCGGTCGTATTCCTCGCGGTCGGCGCAGAGGAAAAGGGGCTGCTCGGTTCCGAATACTATGTCGCCAACCCTTTGTTTCCGCTCAGCAAGACGGTTGGGGTCCTGAATACCGACTCAATGGGTGTGAATGGGCCGGCCCGTAACTTCTCCATTTCGGGGACCGCCCGGCTTGAATTGCTCGACCGACTGATCGCAGCCGCGCAGACGCAGCGCCGGACCTTCACGCCCGATCCCCGGCCCGAAGCCGGCGGCTTCTTCCGTTCCGATCACTTCCCCTTCGCCAAGCAGGGTGTCCCGGCGATCAGCTTCCGCTCCGGCAATGATCTGGTGAACGGCGGCATCGCCCGCGGCGACGCGATCGCGGCCGATTACACCGCCAAGCGCTATCATCAGCAGGATGACGAATATCAGCCCGGCTGGGACTTTTCGGGCATGGTGCAGGATGCCCAACTGCTGCATCTGGTCGGGCGTGACCTCGCCAATTCGACCGCTTGGCCGAACTGGAGCCCGGACAGCGAGTTCCGCTCGGTCCGCGATGGCACGTCCACCGATCGTGGCCAGGCTCCTTCCGCACCGCAGGAAGCGCCCCCTGTCAGCCCGGCCGGGGAGCGGGGCTGAGCCTGGCACGTCGACCGGTCCGGCTCCGAAGGGCGGGACCGGTGCGGTGCCCGATACGCTTGAAGCGGCTGCGAAAGACCGATAGGTTCGCCGTTTGTTCTGCAAGGAGGAGCGACCATGTCCGACCTCACCTTCTATACCAATCCGCAATCGCGCGGGCAGATCGTCCGGTGGATGCTGGAAGAGGTCGGCGCGCCCTATGAGACGGTGATCCTCGACTATGCGACAACCCTGAAAGGTCCCGATTATCTGGCGGTGAACCCGATGGGCAAGATCCCGGCCATCCGTCACGGCGATCGGGTGGTGACGGAGGTCGCGGCCATTTGCGCCTACCTGGCCGACGCGTTTCCCGCCGCCGGCCTTGCCCCGCCGACCGACGACCGGGCGGACTATTACCGTTTTCTTTTCTTTGCTTCCGGCCCCATCGAGCACGCCTTCAGCAACAAGGCCGCCGGCTTCGAACCCACGCCCGAACGCCAGCGCATGTTCGGCTACGGCAATTTCGACCTTACCATCGATACGATCGAGCAACTGCTGGAAGGCCGCACGTTCATCTGTGGCGACCATTTCACCGCGGCGGATTTGTATGTCGCATCGCAACTCGGCTTCATGATGATGTTCGGCATGCTGGAACCCCGCCCCGCAATCGGGGCGTTCGTGACCCGCTGTACGGAACGAGAGGCGTATCGACGCGCCAAGCGAATCGATGAAGAAGCCGCCGAAGCGCTGAAGGCCGGCGCCGCGAACTAGCAAGGAGTAAGGCGATGGACGATCAACTCAAGCAGAAGGCCATCGCGCTCTACGATCGCTTCACCCACGACGGGATGCCGCGCCGCGACTTCATGACGCGGATGGTTGCCCTTGCCGGCAGTGCCGCCGCAGCCGAAGCGCTGATCGGCTCCATCGCGGCCAGTCCTGCCGCAGCCGCCGTTGTCCCGGCGGACGACAAACGTCTCGTCACCCGCACCATCACCACAGCCGGCGGCTACAAAGCCTATGTGGCAGAGCCCCGCAGCCGTTCCCTGAAGCCGACGGTGATCGTCATTCACGAAAACCGCGGACTCAATGACCACATCCGTGACGTCGCGCGCCGCGCTGCGCTCGCTGGCTATCGTGCTGTCGCACCAGACTTCCTGTCTCCCGTCGGTGGCACCCCGGCTGACGAGGACGCGGCCCGCGACGCCATCGGCAAGCTTGACCTGGCCGTCGCCACGCAGACGGGGGTCGCCATGCTGAACGAGTTCGCCCGCTCAAGCCGCGGGGGCAAGGTCGGTGCAGTCGGCTTCTGCTGGGGCGGTGCCTATGTGAACCGCCTCGCCGTTGCGGCTGGTGACAAGCTCGACGCCGGTGTCGTCTATTATGGTCCAGCGCCAGCGCCGACAGAGGCGACCAGGGTCCAGGCGCCGCTACTGATTCACCACGCCAGCCTCGACGAGCGCGTCGCCCAGACCCTCTTCCCGTGGGTCACGGCCCTTCGCGAGGCGGGCAAGCCTGTCACCTTCCAGATCTATGACGGTGCCAATCACGCCTTCAACAACGACACCTCGGCCGAACGCTACAACAAGGCAGCGTCCGACCTCGCCTGGGGCCGGACCATCCGCTTCTTCAAGCGTCACCTCGGCTGATCCGCCGCGCCGCCGCCAGCATCGCCGCGACGATGCAGCCGGCGAACAGACCACCCTCCAGCGCGCCAGTGACCGCTTGGCTCACTGGCCCGAAACCTTGCTCGCCGAGCAGTTGGCCGATCCCATCCATTCGAATGCGTGAGCTTGGAAACGCGGTCGACAGCAATTGCAGGCTGCCGGCCATCAAGCGCCCGCCAAGCAATGGAATGACGAGCCCCGCGATGCCGCCGGCGGCGGTCGCGATCAGCACAGCACGCCGGAAGCTCCAACCTTTGCCGAACGCCAGCCCCGCACCCAGCCCGACGGCGCCGCCCAGCAACACGCCCTCGAATGGCCCCGCCACCCCCAGCGGCGCGCGTCCCAGCAACAGTGCAAAGGCATCCAGGCCGACCAGCCGAAACAGCGCCCCGACGACCAGCCCGCCCAGCGCTCCGCCAGCGGCACTCCATTGCAGCGGCCTTCCGGTTCCCAGCATCGCGATGCCGCCCGCCACCCCGCTCGCTCCCAGCGCACCGACCAGCAGGCAGACGCTTACTACGACTGCAAGGACCGATGCCGCCCCGACCCCCGGCTGGCCCCCCGCCACAAAACCATAGACCAGCCCGCCCGCTAAGCCCGCCGCGGCCCCGCCGCCGACGCCAGCCAAGGCCATCGGCAACCAGCGACGGCTGAGCTTCGGGCGCGCAGCGGGCAATTTGCCGGCATCGTCGACCGAAGCGATGAAGCGATAACCGTGCTTCGGCACCGTTTCGATGAAACGCGGCCGCGCCGCCTCATCGCCCAGGCACCGGCGCAGGGTACGGATGCACTGGGTCAACGCCTCGTCCGTGACCGGCACCCCGCGCCAGACCTCCGCCATGAAGCGGTCCTTGGACACCAGTCGCCCCCCTTCGCGCACCAGCAGGAGCAGCGCGTCGAGATAGCGTCCGTTGACATCTACCGGCTCGGTGCCTCGCCACAACTGCCGCTCGGCCGCGTCGAGCCGGTAATCGCCGAACCTGAAACCCGCCCCCGCCATTCCTCAGTACTTCCTCATGCTCTGCTCATGCCGCTCACTGGCGAACTGAGGCATCAGCAAAGCCGTTACACATGAAGGAGGCAAGCAATGACCGGGATCGCCAACAATTTCGAAGGTCGCCGCTGGAGCCGCTGGCGGGTGCTGATGTGGGGTGGCGCCATCGCCTTGCTGCTGGTGCCGGCGGTCGCCATGCAGTTCCCCGGCTCCGGTTTTGACTGGGACGAAACCGATTTCATCGTCATCGGCATCATGCTCGCGGTAGCGTGCGGTACGGTCGAAATCGCCAGCCGCCTGTCGGACAACGGGTCCTACCGGATCGCGGCGATCATCGCGGTCGGCGTCGCCTTCCTCACCGTCTGGGCCAATCTCGCCGTTGGTATGATCCGATCGGAGGACAACCCCTACAACCTCCTGTTTGGCGGCGTACTCGCGCTGGCGCTGCTCGGAGCAATCCTTGCCAGGTTCCAGCCGCGGGGAATGGCGATCGCAATGCTCGTCGCCGCCGCCGCGCAATTCACGGTCGCCGCCTTCGGTTATCCCAGCGATCCGCGCGGGGGCACGTTCAGCATGATGTTCGTCGTCCCTTGGCTCTTCTCGGCCGCCCTCTTCCGCAATGCAGCGCCGTGAAGACTGGACAAAGAGAAAGGGCCCGGCGGTCACCCGCCGAGCCCTCGTCTCGTTACCGTCCGCCGCACGGCGACACGCGCAAGGCGCGCCGCCAGGCGGCTCAACTGCATTATTCGCGGTTACCCATGAACTGCAGCAGGAAGGTGAACATGTTGATGAAGTCGAGATAAAGCGACAGCGCGCCCATGATCACGACCTTGCCCATCATGTCCGTGCCGGCGACGTGGGCGTACATGCTCTTGATCCGCTGCGTATCGTAGGCGGTCAGGCCGGCGAAGATCAGCACGCCGATGGCGCTGATCGCTAGCTGCAGAACCGTGGACTGCAGGAAGATGTTGATCACCATCGCGACCAGCAGACCAACGACACCCATGATCAGGAAAGTGCCGAAGCCCGACAGATCCTTCTTGGTGGTATAGCCCCAAAGGCTAAGACCGGCGAAGGCCGCGGCCACCGCGAAGAAGGTCTGCGCGATGCTGGTGCCGGTGAAGACCAGGAAGATCGAGCTCATCGACAGGCCCATCACGACCGCGAAGGCCCAGTAGAGCGCCTGCAGCGTACCGGTCGAAAGCCGGTTCATGCCGAAGCTCATGACCATCACGAACGCCAGCGGCGCCAGCATGATGACCCACCGCAGCGGGGTGGCCAGCACCTGCTCGGCCATTCCGCTGTTGGCGAACAGCAGGGCGACGATGCCGGTCAGCAAAACGCCCGACGCCATGTAGTTATAAACGGAAAGCATGTAGGACCGCAGGCCCGCATCGCGGGCGGCACGCGGTACGCCGACATAGTCGGGCGCGGCGGCGGTCGTCGTGCGCGGGTCAGACCAGTTCTGCATCAGTAGCTCCATGTTCGGCAGGTCAATGGGCCTGCCTTGTGATCCTATATCGTGGAAGGCGTGAACCCTTTCAAGCGAAACCGGACACAAATGTTGCCGGAAGCGTACGGCTTTACTTGCCCGAAGGAACCAACTCATACGCTTTGCCTGCCAAAACGTCAGGTCCGTCGATGCACCGCTTGTTTGTCGCCCTTCGGCCGCCCTCTACCGTCCGTGACCAATTATTGGACGTGATGGACCACGGCCGGCCGCTGCGCTGGCAAAACGAGGACCAGCTGCACCTCACCCTCCGCTTCATCGGCGAGGTCGAACGTCCGCAGGCGGAGGACATCGCCGCCGCCCTCGCTGCCGTTCGGTTCGGGCCATTTCCTTGCTGGCTCGCCGGCGTTGGGCGCTTCGCACAACGGCGTCACGGTACTCTCTGGGCGGCAGCGGCCCCGCGCGAGCCCCTCGCCGCCCTCGCCACAAAGGTGAGCCGCGCCTGCACGGCGGCCGGGGTGGAACCGGAGCATCGCACCTACCACCCGCATATTACGCTGGCGCGCTGGACCGGTCCCGAACCGCTGCTCGATAGCTGGATGCAAGTTCATGTGGGGTTAGCGTCCCCGCCCTGGCCGGTGGACCGTTTCACGCTCTACGAAAGCCACTTGCGCAAGGACGGCGCGCATTACGAGCCGGTGAGCGAATATCTGGCGGATGGGGCATTGGAAGGGATCGGGATCTAAGATTGTTTTTTCTCACGTGACGGTCGGCCGAGTGGTGGCAATGTTGCATCCCGCCGCTGCCCTGCTAGAGACCGGCACGGCTCCGAAACTATCGTCTTTTCAATAAGGTGGCTGAGGGACGGCGCCGACTGCGGGGGAATTGATCACATCTATGCTGGAGATCGACGACCGCCGCTTCAATCGCCTTGCGCTTGGCGGCCTGGCGCTCAGCCTGCTGCTTCTTGCCGCCGCCTTCGGCGCGGCCATTTATTCCTACGTCCTCAGCCGGGACTCGACGGATCGTGTCCGGCACACCTACCGGGTGGTCCAGGCCATTGCGACCTTCGAAACGCAGCTGGAGCGCATGGAGACCGGGCGGCGGGGCTACCTGATTGCGCAGAACCCGTACCGGCTCGAGGTGTACGCAACCAACGCGCGGCTGGTGCCGCAAAGCTTCGCGCGCATCGAACAACTGGTGCGCGACAATCCTTCACAGTTGCGTATCCTCCGGGACGACTTGGGGCCGCTGCTCCAGCGGGAATTGCAGGAAACACGCGCTTCCGTCGCGTTGGTGGCGAGCGGGCGAGCCGAGGAGGCGCGGCGGCAATTCGCCGCCGCGAGCCAGATCACGAATATCCGCCGGATGCGCCAATTGACGAGCCGGCTTCGGCAACAAGAGGATGCGTTGCTCGCCCAGCGCACGGCTGCCGAAGGCCGGACGCTGCAACTCGTCAACGCCGTGCTCGCGACGATGGGGATCCTGCTGCTGGTCTTCGCCGGCGCCGCCTTCTGGCTCGTGCGGCGCTACACGCACGACCTGACCGCGGCCCGCGACCGTCTCGCCGTGCTCAATTCCGACCTCGAAGGCCAGGTCCGTACCCGAACCGCCGATCTGACCCGCGCCAATGCCGAGATTCAGCGCTTCGCCTATATCGTCAGTCACGATCTGCGCTCACCGCTGGTCAACATCCTGGGCTTCACGGCCGAGCTGGAGACCGCCAACACAACGATCGGCAAGCTGCTCGAACGCGCCGAAGCCGAAGCGCCGCAGATCATCGACGCCGAGACACGCCACGCGCGGGAGGACCTGCCCGAGGCCATCGGCTTTATCCGATCTTCCACCCAGAAGATGGATCGGCTGATCAACGCCATCCTCAAGCTCTCGCGCCAGGGACAACGAACGCTGGCCCCTGAAAAATTGAAGATGTCCCCCTTGCTCACCGAGCTCGGGCGATCGCTGGAGCATGCCCTGATCGACAAGGGCGCGACCCTGACGGTGGATCCCGCCCTGCCCGACATCGTCGCCGACCGGCTGGCGATAGAGCAGATCTTCTCCAACCTGATGGACAATGCGGTCAAATATCTCGACCCCGCGCGTCCCGGCGAGATCGGCATAGCTGGCTGGAAGGACGGTCCGCGCGCGGTGTTCGAGGTGCGCGACAATGGCCGTGGGATCAGCGAGGTCGACAGGGACCGCGTGTTCGACCTGTTCCGCCGGGCCGGCCGGCAGGATCAGCCCGGTGAAGGCATCGGCCTCGCCCACGTCCGCGCGCTGATCTATCGCCTGGGCGGACAGATCGAACTGGACTCGGCGGTTGGCGTCGGCACCACCTTCCGGGTAACCCTTCCCCAGACCCTGACCATCGGAGCAGCGCAGTGAACGATCAACGGCCCGTCAACATCGTGATGATCGAAGACGACGAGGGCCACGCCCGGCTTATCGAGAAGAATATCCGGCGGGCCGGCATATCCAACGAGCTGTGCCACTTCCTCAATGGGTCGGACGCGCTCGATTATCTGTTCAACCATCCGGACGGACCCGGCCGCAACGGCCCGGCCCTGGTCCTCCTCGACCTCAACCTGCCGGACATGAGCGGCACCGACATCCTCGCCAAGATCAAGGGCGACGATCATTTGAAGCGCACGCCGGTCGTGGTGCTGACCACCACCGACGACAAGGTCGAGATCCAGCGCTGCTACGACCTCGGCTGCAACGTCTACATCACCAAGCCGGTGAATTACGAAAGCTTCGCCGATGCGATCCGGCAGCTGGGCCTGTTCCTGTCCGTAATTCAGGTCCCAGACGTCGAGATCTGATGCATCAGCCTCGCCGCATCCTTTACATCGACGATGATGCCGGCCTTCGCCGGCTGGTCGAGAAGCTGCTCGGGCGGCGGGGTCACACCGTGGTCGGCGCGGCCAGCGGCGCAGAGGGCGTGGCGCTGGCGGCCGAAGGTGGCTTCGACGTCATTGCCGTCGACCATTACATGCCGGAAATGGATGGTGTGGCGACGCTTGCGGCGATCCGCCAACTCCCCGACGCGCCCCCGGTCGTGTACGTCACCGGTTCGGAGGAAAGCAGCGTCGCCGTGGCCGCCTTGAAAGCGGGCGCGGTCGACTATGTCGTGAAATCCGTCGGCCCTGACTTCGTCGATCTGCTGGAGCAGGCCTTCGCCCATGCGCTCGAGAATATTCGTCTCCAACGCGCCAAGGCCGAGGCCGAGGAAGCGCTTCGGGCGTCGAACGCCCGACTGGAAACGCTGCTGCACGAGGTCAATCACCGGGTCGCCAATTCTCTCCAGATCGTGTCCAACATGGTCGGCATGCAGTCACGCCTGCTGGAGGAAGGGCCCGCCCGCGAGGCGCTCGCGGACACGGAACGCCGCATCCTGGCCATCGCGCAGGTTCACCGGCGGCTCTATGCGTCCGACGACGTGCAAAGCGTCGCGATGGACGAATATCTCGGCGCGCTGATCGCTGAGCTGCGCGAAACCTGGTCGAGCGAACACGCCCCCCGCCGGATCGAACTCGACGCCGAGCCGATCAAGGTCCAGGCCGAAAAAGCCGTCAGCCTGGGCGTGATCGTCAACGAACTGGTCAGCAACGCCTGCAAATACGCCTACCCCGCCGATGCCGCCGGCGAAATCCGCATCAATTTCCGCCGAGTGGACGAACACCACTTCCGCCTGCAGGTCGAAGACGACGGCTGCGGCCTGTCCCCCGGCGCCGACCCGCGCGGAACCGGCCTCGGCACCCGCCTGATCACCGCCATGGCGCGATCTTTGTCCAGCAAGGTCGATTACGACCCCGGCCACCAGGGCGTCAGGGCGACGTTGCTGGCGGCGATTTAAGCTCGCTTCCGTTCGCGCATTGATCCTGCCACACCGGCCCCATGTCTCCGCATGAATTTGTCGCCAAGTGGCGTGGCGTTGAACTGAAGGAACGCTCGGCTTCTCAAAGTCATTTCAACGATCTGTGCGCGCTGCTGGGCGTCGCCGACCCGATCACCGCCGACCGTGCTGGCGAATGGTTCGCCTTTGAAAAAGGCGCGTCCAAGACCAGCGGCGGCGAAGGTTGGGCCGACGTGTGGCGGCGCGGCTGCTTTGCGTGGGAGTACAAGGGTCCGCGCAAGGACCTCGACAAGGCCTTTTCCCAACTCCTTCAATACAGCGTCGCGCTGGAGAACCCGCCGCTGCTGATCGTGTCCGACATGGACCGCATCCGCATCCACACCAACTGGACCAACACGGTGCAGGAGGTGCACGAATTCACCCTCGACGATCTGCTGGACGGGGCGGCGCGCGCCAGGCTCAAGCAGGCCTTCACCGAGCCGGAGGCGTTCCGTCCCTCCAAGACCCGCCAGGCGCTGACCGAGGAAACCGCGCGCGAGTTCGCCGCCATCGCCCAGCGTCTGCGCGATCGCGGGCACGAGGCCCATCGGGTCGCCCACTTCGTCAACCAGCTGGTCTTCTGCATGTTCGCCGAGGACGTCGGCCTGCTGCGCGACAATCTGTTCACGCAGATGCTGGAGGCCAGCCGAGACACGCCCTCCGAGTTCGCCGACAATGCCAGCCGGCTGTTCGGGGCAATGGCCACCGGCGGGAAGCTCGATTTCAAGAAGATCGACTGGTTCAACGGCGGCCTGTTCAACGACGACCATGCGCTTCCCGTCAGCGTCGCCGACATCGACGACCTGCTAGCCGCCGCCCGGCGCGACTGGTCGCAGATCGACCCCTCCATCCTCGGCACCCTGTTCGAGCGCGGCCTGGACCCCGCCAAGCGCAGCCAGCTTGGCGCCCACTACACCGACCGGGCCAAGATCATGCTGATCGTCCAGCCGGTGATCATCGATCCGCTGGAGGCAGAGTGGGCCGAAGCGCTGGCCAAGATGACCGCACTGGTGGAAAGCGCGCCGAAGCGCACCGCCGATCGCCTCCTCAGCCCCGCCGAGAAACGCAAGGCGGAGAAGCTGCGGGCCGAGGCGTCCGCCATCCACTCCGCCTTTATCGAGCGGCTGGCCAGGTTCCGCGTGCTCGACCCGGCCTGCGGCTCTGGCAACTTCCTTTATGTCGCCTTGCGCGCATTGAAGGACATCGAGCATCGCGCCAATCTCGACGCCGAGGCGCTTGGCCTGCCGCGCGGCTTCCCCCGTGTCGGCCCGGAAAATGTGCTCGGCATCGAGCTCAACCCCTATGCGGCCGAGCTTGCCCGCGTATCGGTGTGGATCGGCGAAATCCAGTGGATGCGCCGCAACGGCTTCGACGCCGCCCGCAACCCAATTCTCCGCCCGCTCGACACGATCGAGTGCCGAGACGCGGTGCTATCCAGCCCCTCTCCCCTCGCGGGAGAGGGACAGAGCAGCGCAGCTGCTCAGGGAGAGGGGGCGCATGTTACCACTCCCGTCATGCCGGGCCCGACCCGGCATCCGCCTTCCTTGGACGCCGGTGCAACCGAAGTCGCGGCCGACTGCAAAGAAGGCAGGCAGACCCCGGATCAAGTCCGGGGTGACGAAACCCACGCCGCTCCCGCCCGCGCCGAATGGCCGGAAGCCGACGTGCTGATCGGCAACCCGCCCTTCCTCGGTAACAAGAAGATGATCGGTGAGCTTGGCGAGGACTACACCAGGCGCTTGCGCAAGGCGTGGCCGGAGGTGCCGGGCGGCGTCGATCTCGTCTGCTACTGGTTCGCCAAGGCATGGGAGATGATGCGGGAAGGCAAGCTCAAGCGCGCCGGGCTGGTCGCCACCAACAGCATTCGCGGCGGCGCCGGTCAGACCGTTCTGCGCACCATCGTCAAGGGTGGCAAGCTTTTCGATGCTTGGACCGATGAACCTTGGGTAGTGGATGGAGCCGCCGTACGTGTGTCGCTTCTTTCCTTCGCTGCCGAGCATCCGGGTCCAGCCGCCCTGAATGGTCAAGCGGTTCTAGTCATCGGACCTGATCTTGCGGAGATTACATCTGACTTAGATTTGACGTGCGCATCACGCCTGACAGAAAACGCAGGCGTTAGTTTCATGGGAGTTAGCAAGGTAGGGCCGTTTGAGTTGACGGGTGACGAGGCCAGGAGACTTCTCCTCTCTCCAACCAATCCCAACGGTCGCTTAAATTCTGACGTCGTAAGGCCGTGGCTTACTGGAACAGACTTGGCAAAGAGGCGAGAAGATCAGTGGATCGTTGACTTTGGCACCAACACCCCGGTGAATGATGCAGCCCTTTACGAAGCTCCGTTTGAGCTAGTTGAAAAGACTGTGAAACCGGTGCGTGCCGTAGCTCGGCGCGATGCGTATCGAAACCGTTGGTGGATACACGCTGAAGCCAGACCCGGATTGCGGAAGAGAATCGACGCACTCAGCCGATATATCGCTACACCCAAGGTCTCTCGCCACAGATTTTTCGTCCTTGAAGAGAAGATTGTCCTTCCTTCAAATTTGATCATTATCATCGTGCGCGACGATCTCACGAGCTTAGGAATATTAAGTTCGAAGCTTCATGAGCTTTGGTCTTTGAAGCTTGGGCAATTTATAGGCGTTGGCAACGATCCCACGTACACGCCCTCCACCACGTTCGAGACCTTCCCCTTCCCCGAAGGCCTTACCCCCAACATCCCCGCCGCAACTCAAGCCAACGACCCCCGCGCGCAGAGGATCGCCGCCGCCGCTTCTCGCCTCAACGAGTTGCGCGAGAACTGGCTCAACCCGCCCGACCTTGTCGTGCGTGAGCCGGAGGTGGTGCCCGGCTATCCCGACCGCATCCTGCCAAAGGACGAGGAGGCCGCGAAGGAGCTGAAGAAGCGCACCCTCACCAACCTTTACAACGCTCGGCCGCAGTGGCTCGCTAACGCCCACGCCGCGCTCGATGAGGCGGTGGCGGAGGCTTATGGCTGGGGCGACGATTGGCGCGCCGGTTTACTGACCGACGACGAAATCCTTGCCCGCCTGTTCCGCCTCAATCAGGAACGAGCGGCCGGACACTGACAAGCCGACCCGGCGTTCCTATCTGTAGGGCCAAGCCCCGCGCTTGCCTCCAGAACGAAAACGGAACAAACTGCCTCCATGCTGACTCATATCTCCGTGCGCGGCGCGCGCGAGCACAATCTCAAGGGCGTGGATATCGACATTCCGCGTGAGAGCCTGACGGTGATCACCGGCCTGTCCGGCTCGGGCAAGTCCTCCCTCGCCTTCGACACCATCTATGCCGAGGGGCAGCGCCGCTACGTCGAGTCCCTGTCCGCCTATGCGCGCCAGTTCTTGGAGATGATGCAGAAGCCGGACGTCGAGCATATCGACGGCCTGTCCCCCGCCATCTCGATCGAGCAGAAGACCACGTCGCGCAACCCGCGCTCCACGGTCGCCACCGTGACCGAAATCTACGACTATATGCGCCTGCTCTGGGCCCGCGTCGGCGTCCCCTACTCGCCGGCCACCGGCCTGCCGATCGAGGCGCAGCAGGTCAGCCAGATGGTCGACCGGGTCATGGCCCTGCCCGAAGGTTCGCGCCACTACCTGCTCGCCCCCGTCGTCCGCGGCCGCAAGGGCGAGTATCGCAAGGAGCTCGCCGAGTGGCAGAAGGCCGGCTTCACCCGCGTCCGGATCGACGGCCAGTTCTACGAGATCGACGAGGCCCCCGCCCTCGACAAGAAATACAAGCACGACCTGGAAGTCGTCGTCGATCGCATCGTCGTCCGCGAGGGCATCGAGAGCCGCCTGGCCGACAGCTTCGAAACCGCGCTGAAGCTGGCGGAAGGACTGGCGTATCTGGATCCGGCCGACCCTCCGGCACTGGATACTTCCGCTCGTCCTGAGCGGAGCGAAGCGCAGTCGAAGGGCGCTGGCCCGCACGAACGCCCTTCGACTACGGACCTGCGGTCCTCCGCTCAGGACGAGCGGGAAGAATCCATGGACAACGTCGGAGTTGCAGCCGCCCTGCACAAGGCCGCCGACCGCGTGGTCCTCGCCACCAACGCGCCCCCCGGTCGCATCTGCTTCTCCGAGAAGTTCGCCTGCCCCGTCAGCGGCTTCACCATCGCCGAGATCGAGCCGCGCCTGTTCTCCTTCAACGCCCCGCAAGGCGCCTGCCCGGCCTGCGACGGCCTCGGCGAGAAGATGGAATTCGACGAGGATCTGGTGGTCCCCAACCACGAACTGACCCTCAAGAAGGGCGCCGTCGTCCCCTGGGCCAAGAGCCAGCCGCCTTCACCCTATTACATGCAGGTGCTGGCCAGCCTCGCCCGCGCCTACGACTTCACCCTCGACACGCCCTGGCGCGACCTGACGCCGGAACAGCAGCGCGTCATCCTCCACGGTACCGGCGGCAAGCCCGTCACCCTGCGCTTTATCGACGGCAAGAAATCCTACGAGGTGAAGAAGCCGTTCGAAGGCGTCATCGGCAATTTGAACCGCCGCATGATGCAGACCGAAAGCGCGTGGATGCGCGAGGAGCTCAGCCGCTACCAGGCCTCCCACCCGTGCGAGACCTGCGGCGGCGCGCGCCTCAAGGCCGAGCCGCTCTCCGTCAAGATCGCCGGCGAGGACATCAGCCAGTCCACCCGCCGCTCCGTCGCCGACGCCCTCGCCTTCTTCTCCACGCTGGAGGCCAAGCTCACCCCCCAGCACCAGGAAATCGCCCGCGCGATCCTGAAGGAAATCAACGAACGCCTCGGCTTCCTCCACAACGTCGGCCTCGACTATCTCAACCTCGACCGCACCTCCGGCACCCTGTCCGGCGGCGAGAGCCAGCGCATCCGCCTCGCCAGCCAGATCGGCTCCGGCCTGTCCGGCGTCCTCTACGTCCTCGACGAGCCATCGATCGGCCTCCACCAGAAGGACAATGACCGCCTGCTGGAAACCCTCAAGCGGCTGCGCGGCCTCGGCAACACCGTGCTGGTGGTGGAGCATGACGAGGACGCCATCCGCACCGCCGACCATGTCATCGACATGGGCCCCGGCGCCGGCGTGCACGGCGGCGAGGTGGTCTTCTCCGGCACCCTCGACCAGCTGCTGACCACCGAGGGCAGCCTGACCGCCGACTACCTTTCCGGCCGCCGCTCCATCCCCGTGCCGGCAAAGCGCCGCAAGGGCACCGGCAAGAAGCTCACCGTCCACGGCGCGCGCGAGAACAACCTCCGCAACGTCACCGCATCAATCCCGCTCGGCACCTTCACCTGCGTCACCGGCGTTTCCGGCTCGGGCAAGTCGAGCTTCACCATCGACACCCTCTACGCCGCCGCCGCGCGCTCCCTGAACGGCGCCCGCATCCTCGCCGGCAAGCACGACAAGGTCACCGGCCTCGAGCATCTCGACAAGGTCATCGATATCGACCAGTCGCCGATCGGCCGCACCCCGCGCTCCAACCCGGCGACCTACACCGGTGCCTTTACCCAGATCCGCGACTGGTTCGCCGGCCTGCCCGAGGCCCAGGCCCGCGGCTACAAGCCCGGCCGCTTCTCCTTCAACGTCAAGGGCGGCCGCTGCGAGGCCTGCACCGGCGATGGCCTCCTGAAGATCGAGATGCACTTCCTGCCTGACGTCTACGTCACCTGCGACGTCTGCCACGGCCAGCGCTACAACCGCGAAACGCTGGAGGTGAAGTTCAAGGGCCGCAGCATCGCCGACGTGCTCGACATGACGGTCGAGGACGCGGTCGAGTTCTTCAAGGCCGTCCCCGGCATCCGCGACAAGATGGCGATGCTGGCCGAGGTTGGCCTCGGCTACGTCAAGGTCGGGCAGCAGGCGACCACCCTGTCCGGCGGCGAGGCCCAGCGCGTCAAGCTCGCCAAGGAACTCAGCCGCCGCGCCACCGGCAACACCCTCTACATCCTCGACGAGCCCACCACGGGCTTGCACTTCGAAGACGTCCGCAAGCTCCTCGAGGTCCTCCACGCCCTGGTTGAGCAGGGCAACACGGTGGTCGTGATCGAACACAACCTCGACGTCATCAAGACCGCCGACTGGGTGCTGGACCTGGGGCCGGGCGGCGGCGTCAAGGGCGGCGAGATCGTCGCGGAAGGCACGCCGGAGAGCGTCGCGGCGAAGGAGGCGAGCTTTACGGGGAGCTACCTGCGGCCGTTGCTGGAGCGGGGTGCCTCCCAGCTACTCCCTCTTGGGGGAGATGTCAGCCCAGCCGACAGAGGGGTGACCGACCCCAAGCGCACGCGGCGACGGAAGGTGACTGAGGCTGCCGAGTAGCCGCTTGAAGGCGCCCTTGCTACCTTCTCAACATTGTTCCAGCTTCACTCAACGCTAGCAAAGGATTTCGTTCATGGGCGGCATGAAGCATCGGATGGAGGAGCAGGAGGCTCGCTACAATGAAGGTCTTCAGTTTTGCATCGAAGCGGGAGCTATCTCCGAATGTGAAAACCATCCTGGCACTTACTACGACGGCGGCTCCGACGTGCAGCAAGCCTACCAATTGGCTAACGCGAAAATCAGTCGTGGCGAGTATGGGGAGCCGACTGCGGAGAACCGTAAGAGGCTGACGGACGCGATCAAGGCAGCTTACGAGGACAACTCTGGCGTGAGTAGCTGCTTGCAGTGCGACAAGGCGTTTGGACCCGACTAATATCTGATTTCCGCGTTGCAGGTGTGGCTACGCCATGGAGACGACTTTGAAGGTCGATGAGAAAGACCGAGACCAAGTTCTCGAGGTTTACAAACTCTTGGTGGAAATGGCAGATCGGGTTAGTCAGCGTCGCCAGGCGGCCAATAGTTTTTACCTCTCTGTCAACACGCTACTTTTGGGAAGTTCTGCTTACTTACTACCAAGCGACAATAAGCTCATGAACTCTCTTCTCATTACGCTTGCCGGACTGGCAATCTCCATGTTGTGGATACGCAACATTGCAAGCTACAAGACGCTTAATGCAGCTAAGTTCACTGTCATCCAAGACCTAGAGAAGCGTTTGCCGACACAGCCTTATACGGATGAATGGAAGCGACTTGATCCCGAGCAGGATGGAGAGCGGCACACACCGTTCCACAAGGTAGAAGTGCTCGTTCCTTGGGTGTTTATTTTGGCCTATGGTGCGCAGGGCGCCGCCGCCATCTGCAGATATATCAACTCATAGACCATTGATGAATGCGGTAATCACTGCCCAATTCCATTCCGACACGCTAAGGCCCTGGGGACGGGTGCGGTCATCGGTATAGGCCCATATCGCCAAAAGTGGCTTGCCTTCCTCTCTCGCGCATTCAATCTCCCATTTTTGACCTGAAGACGTGAGAGAGTTCTTGCTGACGAGTGCGATCACTGCATCCGACCGCTTGATGCGCGTTCGTACTTTAGCTTTCCAATCGGATTCGTAGGCCTCTCGAACCGACATGTCGATGTAATCGAACGGAGTTCGAGTGTTGAGAGCCTGACCCTTCAAAAAATCGCGCTGGCGCTCATCCTCAATCGCAAACGCTACAAAGACTACCTTACGCTGAGTTGCCATCTGCTATTCCTTTTCGCTGGCCTTCATCGTTGGCCAAGTCGCGAGCGTAAGTCGACAAAAAAGGATGGAGTAGTTTCGCGTCGTGCGACGGAGGCGGTCGTTCGATACTCCTTCACAACGCGCTCTCTAGCGGCCTCCTTTGAAGCGAGTGCGTACGCGTCAACGTCGGTCAAGCTAGTAAGGTATGGCCAAGCCCTCAGAAACTCGGGAATCAGCGAGGAAAGACTCGCGTAGGTCGCGAGTGGATAGTCCTTCTCGGTTGCCACTCCAACCTCCCAAGGCACCCACTGTGAAGCTGGCGTTGCCGTTGAAACTATTGCAAGCAATTGTGTGCACTTATCCATTTCGCTTCGGATATGCGCGGCGAGATCACCTCCAGGCCTCCCAAGATAAGGATCGATGACATCAAGGTATGAGTCGATCTGGTGGTCGTATTTCAATCTGTATGCGATTTCGCTGGCACGCTGAGTATCTGCTCTCTGATGTGAAAGGAAAACTTTGATCACGCGACGAACCTTCTAAAAAACGGAACCAATACTCAGAACGCCAAGATCTTCAACGAAGATCCTGGAATGGGAGAAAGGCTAAAATCAAGATGAGCCAACTCACCACCCGCATCCACCAGCGCCTCATCTCCGAACTTCTCGGCAAGCCGCTCGTCGGCAATGCCTTTCGCGGCACGCTAGTGGAGGCGATGGTGGCAGAGGCGCTGGCGCCGGAGTGGCGCTGGTGCGCGGACGGCTGGGCTTCGTTCGACTTCGAAGGTCCGGGCGGCATCGGGCTGGAGGTCAAGCAATCCGCCGCCCGCCAGAACTGGCACCGCCCGGACGCCAAGCCTTGCCCCGCCCGCTTCGACATCGCCGAGCGCACCGGCTACTGGACCGACGAGAGCAAATGGATCGCCACCCCCGGCCGAGCCGCCGCCCTCTACCTCTTCGCGCACCACCCGGTCACCGATGACTCCGCCGACCATCGCGATCCCATGCAGTGGGACTTCTACGTCATCGCTGCCAGCAAGCTGCCGGCCCAGGAAACCATAGGCCTCGCCGCCCTGCGCGCCCTCGCCGAACGGGTGGGCTTCGACGACCTGCATGCCGTCGTAAGCGTCTGCCTGGCAAAGCTGAAACCCACGTCACCCCGGCCCTGAGCCAGGGTCCGCCTGCCTTTTCGCGCCTTCACGTCTTCGCGGGCAAAGAAAGGCGGATGCCTTGTCAGACCCGGCATGACGGCTCTCGGTCGGAGACATGATCGCCGACCGCATGGGGCAGTACGCCAGCGGCACGGCCCGCGATCCAGTAAGAAGGCGCTCTTGAAGGCGATCGAGGCCACCGGCACGCGCTGGTAGCGCTCACCCCGCCCGCGGCACGCCCACCGCAACCTGCGCCCGCCCGAACGGCCGCACCTGCGCCGCCGTCCCGATGATCCGCGCCACCGTGACCCGCAGCTCGGCCGGCGTGTCGTCGGCGAATACCTCGGCATAGCCGACGCCGGCGCGGCGTAGCGCCTCCTTCTTCACCGCGTCGCGCGCTGCCGCCATGCCCTGGTGATGCCCCTGCCCCTGATACTCGATCGCATGGCGCGGCTTCATCTCGGCGTCGACCAGCAGGAAGTCGACCCGCTTGGCGTTGATGGTGTTGAACGCTTCCGTGCTGTCCGCGTCCAGCACTTCGCCCAGGCTGACCTGCGCCATGACGTGCCAGCCGGGGGCCAGCTCGCCGACGATCTGCTCCAGCGCGATGAACACCCGCTCCTCGCCCCGGTTCAGCAGGCGCTTGGCCTTGAACTGCCCGCCCATCACCGTGCGCAACTGGTCGGCGGCGTCGGGAATGCGTGATTGCGGAGCTCCGCCCGGCGCCGCCGCACCGCTCGACGGCGTCCACGCACCACGCCAGCCATGCGGAGCGCCGGACCGCGGCGCCCGCTCCCGCCAGCCTCCGCGCCCCCGTGGCCGGCCCCGGCGCTTCGCCTTGGCCTTGCCCTCGATCAGGTTCACAAGAACGACGAACACCAGCATGGCAAGCAGGTAGGGCGCATATTCCGCCGCATTCGCCAGGCCGCCGGTCAGGATGCCGAAATAGGGATTGTCACTTTCCATGACGGCCTATTCTGCCGCGCCAATCTTACCAGGCGGTTAGCCGCGCATCCATTCCGGTCCTGCGCGCGAAACCTATCTTTCCTGTCGATGACCAGGCTGTAGTTTTCGGTTCATGCATCTCGCGCTGCACCTGTTCGTTTAGACCCCGTGTGAACTTCCCCGGCACTTCCCGGGCGAAGAACCTGAGGGACAGACATCATGCGCAAGCTCATTCTTCTTGCCGCCGCCACCGCGATGGGCGGCGTCGCCGTGCCCGCCGCGGCGCAATATTACCCGCCGCAGGGCGTGCCCCAGCCGGCTCCGGGTCAGCCGGGGTACGGCTATTATCCCAATCAGGGGTACGGTTATCCGAACCAGGCCTATCCGGCGCCCGGCTATGGCTATCCGCAGGGCGGGATCGGCGGCATCATCGGCGCGCTGCTCGGCAACCGTTACGCCGTGAACGATCGGCAGGCGATCACCCAGTGCGCCAGCGTCGCCTCGCAGGAGGCCGCCCGCCGCTACCCTGCCCGTTACCGCGGCAATTACGGCGCGCCCTATGGCAACGCCTATGGCTATTATAACCAGTACCCGGCCGGCTATGCCCGGGTGACGCAGATCAGCAACGTCGAACGGCGCAACAATTCCACCCTGCGAGTGACCGGCTACATCGACACCGGCCGCTATAATCAGGGCTACAACCGCGCCGACCTGCGCTTCCGCTGCAACGTGGATTATGCGGGCCGGGTGACCAACCTCCGCTTCAACCGCGTCTAACGGCGCGGCTCCTGCCGGGCGCGTGGCCGACCCCTGCCGCGCGCCCGGCTTGCTTTTGGCAGGCGACCTGTTTGGCGCGGATGCGAAAATCCTGTCCTACAGGGGCGTGGTGGGTCTAGTCTGCCGACCATGTTTCGCACTCGCTCCGGCCTGATCATTCCATACCCGCAACGAAGCGACTCCGACAACTCCGACAACCCCCCGATGGGAAGCGACTCCGACAACTCCGACAACCCCCCGATGGGAAGGGGAATGCCGTCGCTTTCAACCCTGAATCGGCGCGCGGGGCATGTGTAACCTCTACTCCCAGACCAAGGCGCCGGAAGCGATCCGCCAGCTGTTTCGCGACCGGGGCATCCTGCTCGCCTTTCCGGAAGGCGTGCCCAATCTTCGCCCGACCGATATCCGCATCACTGATCCGGCCCCGATCGTCCGCGCGTCATCGACCGGCCATGAATTGGTGGTCCGCCGCTGGAGCTGGCCCGGTCCCAATGGCAAGCCGGTCTATAATTTTCGCTCCGACGGGCGCGAATTTGCGACCGGGCGCTGCCTGATCGTCGCCGACGCCTTCTACGAGTTCACCACGCCGAAGGACCCCAAGCAGAAGCGCAAGGACCGCTGGCGCTTTTCGGATTCCGACGGCGGGCTGCTCGGCATTGCCGGCCTGGTTCGCGATGCGCCTGATCTTGGCATCGAGGCCTTCACCATGCTGACCACGCCGCCCAACCAGGACGTGGCGCCCTATCACCATCGCGGCGTGGCGGTGCTGCCGCCGCAATATTGGCAGCCGTGGCTGGATGGCACGGCGCCCGCGACCGAGCTGATCAGGCCCTTGCCGCCCGGCACCTTGAAAGTGGAGCCGGCGACGGACGACGCCGCCGGCTTACCCGCTACGACGGTGTAGCTTCAGGCGGTGGTCTTGGCGCCCATCGCCGCGGCCAGCTTGCGGACCTTGTCGGCGATCCGCTCATCCTCGGCCCGCTCCGCCGCCTTGGCAGTGGTTTCGCCGATCTTCTCGAGCAGGTCCTGCACCTTCCGGCCGTCCGGCTCGTCCTCGTTCAGCAATTTCTCCAACCGCTCCAGCTCACTCGCCAGGCCCTTGGCGCCCGGGAAATCGGCCTTGCGAAGCTCGTCCACCCAGTCACCCGCCAGCTTGGCACCCTGCTTGGGACTGGTCTTCTCAATCCCCTTCTCGAACGCATTCTCGGTCGCGGTAAATCGCTGCGGCATGTTCTGCTCCTTGACACCGGGTCCGGACAGCGCGTCCGACCCAATCGCCAGAACGCGGAAGCGAGCGAAGTGGCGACTCCGCTCGCCTCGGATTTGGAACAGTCGGATTGTGCCGTAACGGTCGTCAGCGCGTCGCCGCGTCGCTCCCGCTGCTCGCCGGGCCGCGAAGCACGGCGCAGGCGATCCGGTCGCCGCTATTGCCGCTCGGATCGGTCCGATAATCGTCCGCCTTGGCGTGGATCAGGAGGGATGCACCGTCCGCGTCAAGCAACGGCGCCAAACCGCCGGTCAAGGCTACGGACGGCAAGTTGATCGTCGCTCCACCGCTTCCGGTGGCGCCGACCGTCAAATTGTCGAGGTCTCCGGCATGCGGCCCTTGCGGATTGCTCTTGCCATGCTGCTTGTTGTCCGGGTTCCAGTGCGCTCCGGCACTCTCGAACTTGGGTCCCTCGCACCGGCCGACCGCATGGATGTGCATCCCATATTCGCCTTGCGGCATTCCCGTGACGCCCACCGACAAGATCGTCGCGCCGGCCTCTTCCCGCATCGACACCTCGCCGACATTACGGCCGTCCGCAGTCCGAAGAACCGCCTGCTGAAGCGCTCCGCTTCCCGTCGTGCTGGTGCCGAGAGTCTCGGTCGCACCATTCACCGGCACGGCGCCGGACGTCGCATTTTCCATTTCCAGCACGTCGTTAGCATCCTGCTGCGTCTGGGCCTGGCACGCCGCCAGCAGAGCCGCACCACCAAGCAGCGCAAGGGTCTTCGCTTGCATTCTATTCCTCCTCCGTCGGGTCCCCGAACAACGGCCCGACGAGGCGCTTGGTTCAATCGAGCCGCGCCTTGGGTCGGTAATGAACTTCCGCCCCGGGCCCCAGCGGGAGATCCAGCGCTACCCACATCCCGACTATGGTGAAGCCAATCACCATGAAGGTCAGCGCATAGGGAAGCATTAGCGCCAACAGACTGCCCACACCGACGGTTCCGTCCCAGCGCCGAGCAAAACCGAGGATCAGCGGAAAGTAGCTCATCAGCGGGGTCATGATGTTGGTGTAGCTGTCTCCCATCCGGTATGCGGCAGTGGTCATTTCCGGGCTGATGCCCAGTAGCATGAACATCGGAACCACGACCGGCGCCATTGCGCTCCACTTCGCGCTGGCCGAACCGATGAACAGGTCCAGGATCGAGGAAAATGCCTGAACGCTGACCAGCAGCACCGGGGCGGGGAGATTAAGGCCCTTTAGCAATTCCGCGCCGTCGATCGCCGCGATCGGCCCCAGTCGCGACCAGTTGAACATCGCGACGAAGTGCGCCGCGAAAAAGGCAAACAGGATGTAGGGCGCCATGGTTCGGACGCCCTCCACCATCATGGCGATGACATCGTTCGCCCCTTTGATTTTGCCGACACCGGTCCCGAAGGCGATGCCGGTGGTCAGAAACAGCAGGAAGAAGCCAGCAATGAGCGACTGGTAGAAGGGCTGCAGCCCCGCGGTGCCAGGCCGCGTCTCATCGATCAGCGGGGTATAGCCGGGCCACAGCGACAGCGCCGCCCATGCTCCGACGATCGCGAGCGCCACCAGGCCGGCCCGGCGCAAACCGCGATTCTCGTCGGCGGTGAGCGCCGATTTCGCCAGTTCGGCTTTCAACTCCTCGTCCGGCGTCCCTCCCCATTGACCAAGGCGAGGCTCGATGATGCGGTCGGTGATAAACCAGATGAACGGCGTGAAAATCACCACGATCGACAGGATGAACCACCAGTTCCCAAGCGGATTCATCGCCCACCCCGGCTCCACGATCCGTGCTGCTTCCTGAGTGAAGCCGAACAGCAGCACGTCGAGTTGCCCAGGCGTGACGTTGCCCGCAAATCCTCCCGACACCGCCGCGAACGCTGCGGCGATGCCGGCGAGCGGATGCCGCCCTACCGCCGCGTAGGTCAGCCCGGCGAGCGGGATGAATACGACATAGGCGGCGTCGGACGCGTGATGCGAAATCATGCCGATTACCGCGACGATCGGCGTCAGTACTGCGCGAGGTGCGCCGCGAAGGCTCTTGCGAATAAGCGCACTGAATAGTCCTGACCGATCGGCCACCGCCGCACCGAAGATCACCACCAGGATCAGCCCGAGGGGGGCAAAGCCGGTGAGGGTTCGCGGCATTTCCGTCAGGAGCCGCGCGACATTGTCTTCTGCGAACAGGCTGCTGGCCTGATAGGTCAGCACCCCACCTTCCAGCGTAGCCCAGTCCGGCGCCTCGTCCCCGTCATAGGTAATCGAGGCCGACCACCCGAGCCATGATCCGATCGCGCTCACCACCATCAGGATCGCGATCATGTAGACGAAGATCATCACCGGGTCCGGCAGCAGATTGCCGGCCCGTTCCACGAAACCGAGGAACCCTCGCTGCCTGGCTGGCCGGACTTCGGGATCGGTGGTTGGAAGATCGTCGGTGGTGGGATTGGCGGGGTCGGCCATGGTCGGCTCCGTCTTTGGTTCAAGTGATAATGTGACATGCCCGCAAGCGAGCAGCAATGCAGAACGGTTCTGCAAAAGCGCAGGATGCGCTAAGCTGAACAATCCGGCACAAGGATGAGCTATGACGGAACGGGCGGCTGACTGGAACGATTGGCGCTATTTCCTGGAAGTGGCGCGGAGCGGCAGCACGCTGTCGGCGGCGCGGGCATTGCACGTTAGCCAAACGACCGTGGCCCGCCGTATCGCCGCGCTGGAGGAGGCGGTCGGCCTCGTGCTGTTCGAACGCCGCAGCGCCGGTTACGCGACCACGTCGGCCGGCGCCGCGCTGGTCGAGCAGGCGCAGCAGCTGGAACAAAGTGCGATCGGCCTTGAGCAGAAAGCCCGGGCACAGGGGCGCGAGGCGGTCGGAACCGTTCGGCTCACGACCGAAGAAGTGTTCGCAAGTTGCCTCATCGCGCCGCACCTTCGCGATCTTCACGACCGTTTTCCCAACATCCGGCTGGAAATCGACACAACCCCGCTGCTCCGCGACCTGGGTAACGGCGAAGCCGACATTGCGCTTCGCAGCACCAGCCGGCAGCAGCCGGCAGGGCTGGTCGGCCGGATCATTTGCTGGGACGGCTGGACGCTCTACTGCAGCCGGGATTACGCCGCCCGCAACGGGGTGCCGACGTCCATTCCCAACCTGCAGCATCACGCTATCATCGGGGGCGGCGGGGGTCATCTCGCCCAGGAATATGGTGAGTGGCTGGAGCAGGCCGGCCTGTCGCATCGGGTGACGATGGAACAGGGATCGGCAACGGGTCTGCTGACCAGCGTCCGTACCGGACTCGGAATCGCGGTTCTGCCGTGCATCGTCGCGGACGCTGAACCCGACCTTATCCGCTGCGCACCGCCGCCGCGGGACGAAGAACGGCACCTATGGCTTTGTACGCACGAGCGGGTCCGGCATAATCCTGCCGTCCGGGCGGTGATCGACTTCCTCTACGAACGGCTGATCGCCCATGTTCACCGGATCGAGGAGCCGGCCGAAGCCGCCTGACCGGCTATTCGACGGTGACGCTCTTCGCCAAGTTGCGTGGCTGGTCGACATCGGTGCCTTTCAGCACCGCCACATGATAGGCGAGTAGCTGGACGGGCACGGCATAGACGAGCGGTGCGATCAACGGATGCACCTGCGGCATTTCAATGGTGGCGATGCACCCCTCACCTGCCGCCGCGATGCCGACAGCATCGCTGATCAGGACAATTTGCCCGCCGCGCGCGCGAACCTCCTGCATATTGCTGACGGTCTTGTCGAACAGCGGGCCGGAGGGCGCGAGTACGATCACTGGAACCTGGTCGTCGATCAGGGCGATCGGCCCATGCTTCATCTCGCCCGCGGCATAGCCCTCGGCATGGATGTAGCTGATTTCCTTAAGCTTCAGCGCTCCCTCGAGCGCCATGGGATAGTCCGGGCCGCGACCAAGATAGAGCACGTCGCGAGCCGGTACGATCAGGTGGGCCATGGCGGCGATGTCCGCGTCATGATCGATCGCTCGGCTCAACGCCTCAGGCGCTTCCTGCAGATGGGCGACGATCTCCCGTTCCTCGTCTTGGGTCATCCGACCCTTGGCCCGGGCAAGGTTCGTTGCAAACGAAGCCAGCACCGCAAGCTGACAAGTGAATGCCTTGGTGGAGGCGACCCCGATCTCCGGTCCGGCCCGCGTCGGGAGCAGCAGATCGGCCTCGCGCGCCATTGAGCTGGTCGGGACGTTGACCACCACCGCGATGGTCTGTCCTTTTTCGCGCGCATGCCGCAGGGCCGCCAGCGTGTCGGCCGTTTCGCCGCTTTGCGAGATGAAAAGGGCGAGGCCGCCCTCGTCAAGCACGGGATCGCGGTAGCGGAATTCGCTCGCCACATCGATGTCGACCGGCACTCGGGCGAACCGTTCGAACCAGTATTTCGCGACCATGCCGGCGTAGTAGCTGGTGCCGCAGGCAACGATCGTCACGCGCTCGATCGTGGACAGGTCGAAATCGAATGCGGGGATGGCGACCTCGCCTTCGTAGGCGCGGACATAGCTTTGCAGCGTTTGCGCGACGACGATCGGCTGCTCGAAGATCTCCTTGCGCATGAAGTGCGCGTGATTACCTTTGGAAATCGTTTCGGCGGATGCGCCGCTGTCGACCCGTTGCCGCTCGACCGGCTGGTTAGCACGATCGAAAATCTGCACGCCCTCGCGTCTGACGACGACCCAGTCGCCCTCGTCGAGATAGGCGATCCGGCGGGTCCAGGGAGCCAGCGCTATCGCGTCCGATCCAAGGAAGTTCTCGCCATCGCCATAGCCGACGGTCAGCGGCGCACCCATGCGCGCGCCAATCACCAGGTCGGGATGATCCCGGAACAGGAACGCCATGGCGAATGCTCCGTGAAGCCGCGGTAGCACTGCTGCCACTGCCTCCTGCGGGGCCTTCCCTGCCTCGATCTCGCGGGCGACCAGATGGGCGACGACCTCGCTGTCGGTCTCGCTCCCGAACCTGCGTCCCTCCGCGATCAATTCGTCGCGGAGCGGCTTGAAGTTCTCGATAATCCCGTTGTGCACCAGGGCGACTGGGCCAACGATATGGGGATGCGCGTTTCCTTCGGTCGGCGCCCCGTGAGTCGCCCAGCGAGTGTGCGCAATGCCGATCGTGCCCTCCGGCTGATCCTGGGCCAGTTTGGCCGCCAGATTGTCCAGCTTGCCCTCGGCCCGTTGCCGCTCGAACGCATGATCCCGGACCGTGCAGATCCCGGCCGAATCGTAACCCCGGTACTCCAGCCGTTTCAGCCCTTCGAACAAGCGCTGCGCAACAGCGCTCCTGCCGACGATCGCCACAATTCCGCACATGTTACTTGCCCTTCTTGGCGAGTTGCCGTTCGCGGAAGCGCGCCGCCCACCCGGACAGGCCTTTCTGGTCCGCGCGCGTGACCCCCAGCGCGTCCGGCTCGACATCGCGAGTCACGGTGGATCCTGCGCCTACAATCGCGCCCCGGCCGATGGTCACCGGCGCGACGAGCGCCGAGTTGGACCCTATGAAGGCGCCCTCCCCGATCACCGTCTTGTACTTGAAGAAACCGTCATAGTTGCAGGTGATGGTGCCCGCCCCGATATTCGCCTTCGCGCCAACCTCGGCGTCACCGATATAACTGAGATGATTGGCCTTGGCGCCAGCACCAAGGCGCGCCTGCTTGATTTCCACGAAGTTACCGACCTTCGCGCCTTTCTCCAGCACTGCTCCCGGACGGAGGCGAGCGAACGGACCGACCTCGCAACCTTCCCCGACATTGGCTCCGTCGATATGCGAAAAGGCGCGGATCGCGGAGTCGTCGCCGACCCGGACGCCGGGCCCAAAGACCACATGCGGCTCGACCGTCACATCTCGGCCCAACTGTGTGTCATAGCTGAACCAGACACTTTCCGGGTCGATCAGGGTCGCGCCTTCCTCAAGCGCCTGCAAGCGGCGCCGAGCCTGCCAATCCCGCTCCAGCGCGGCCAGCTCGGCGCGGCTGTTGACCCCGGCAGTCTGCCAGGGATCGCATTCGATCGCCACCGAATGACGCCCCTCTTCCGCCGCCACCATGACCACGTCTGGAAGATAATATTCGCCCGCCGCGTTGGCATTGCCGACTTTGCCCAGCCAGCGGAACAGGTCCTTGGATCGCACCGCCATCATGCCGGAATTGCACAGGCGGACTGCGCGCTCCGCCGGATTGGCGTCCTTGAATTCGACCATCCGGGCAATGCGGTCCTGATCTCCCAGGATCACCCGGCCATAGGCCCCAGGGTTGGCCGGCGACGACGCGAGCACGACCACGCCGGGCTTATCCGCCCCGTCCAGCCGCTCGCGCATGGCGTCCAGCGTTTCCGCCGCCACGAATGGCGTATCTCCGTACAGAATGATGACGGTCCCGTCGAAGCCGTCCAGCGCTTCTGCGGCCTGCTGCACGGCGTGGGCGGTACCCTTCTGCTCTTCCTGAACCGCGATCCGGGTATCATGGCTCTGCAGCGCCGCCTCGACCTGCTCCCGGCCCTTGCCCACCACGACCACGCGCCGATCCGCCCCCAGACGGTCGACGGTATCGAGCAAATGCTCGAGCATCGGGCGGCCGGCGACCGGGTGCAGGACCTTGTGGGTATCCGACCGCATGCGGGTGCCTTGTCCGGCGGCGAGAATGACAACGGAAAACGCGTTCATGGCGGTCCCTTGGCATGACCGTGAGCGCGGCGCCAGATGCAAGCGGGGCGCCGCTTTTCAGCGACGCCCCGCGATGACGACGGACGCTCGGCCGTCCGTGCATTTCAGCCTTCGGTGCCGGGGCCCGTCTTGCCGCCCCGACCGCGGGTAGTGCTGCCGCGACGTGCAGCGGCCGAACGGGGCTTGGCAGTCGCCGACGACGCGCGCTTTCGCGTCGACGAAGCCGGAGCGTTTCGCGCGCCGCTCTTGGTCTCGGGTTCGACCGTCCTGGCCGCTGCGGCGGCGCGCGGCTTGGCCGTACGCGCAGCGCCACTCTTGGCAGTGCTTCCCGTCGAACGGGCACGCGAGGTGCTACGGTTCGCCGAGGTCCTTCCCGACGAGGCGGCTTGCGACCTGGAAGTGGAGCTTCTCCGGTCGTTGTCGGCCCCGAAAATCTCACCCGAAAGAACGCGCTGCGCAGCATCGGCCACCGCGTCCGCGATCAGCGAGCCAAGCTTCGCCGCGCTGCCAACGACCGAACTGGTGGCCTTGCTCGCCGTATCGGCGGCGTCGAGGCCCGCATCGCGGATCTTCTTGCGCGCACTCGGCGAGGCGCTGATTGCTGCGGCCGCCGCGGCAAGGCCGGCGGCGAGCATCTCCTTGCTCATGGCCGCCTTGGCCAGCTTGTCGAGTGTTTCCTGGCTGACCGGCCCGGTCTTCGCCTTCCGGCTACCCGAAGTATCGGAAGAACTCGAACCCGCCTGAGATTTGGTGCCGCCGGCGCCGCCGCTCGGCAAGCTGCTGTTCTGACTGGTGAAGGACGCGTTGCCTCCATCGTTGTTCGATTTACCGGTGGTTTTCGCTTTCGCCACGATCGACTCCCTCCTGTTTGGTTGGGACAAGCGATGCAGGCGCGAAACGGTTCCGTTTGTCAAACGGCGGACCAGTCAAAGGCGACCGCCACTTTGCTGTGACGGTCGCCTCCGAACATGGTCAGCGGCCGGAGAGCTCCAGCCCGGGAGACCATGGGCAGCCTGTTTAGAGCTGCGCCTCCCGAACGAACTTCACCGACCCCTCTGCTGAACCATGAGACATCGGATCACCTCCTTTCGCTGCGTTGTCGCCATGCATATGAATGCGCGAAATAAAGGTTCGATCAAGTCTTGTTTTGATTTTTACTTTCGGCAATCTTCGATGCTTCGCGCCGCTTCCGGCCAAGCCGGCAAGATCAGGCGCACTGCCCCTCCTCCATCAACGGCGAACCGGCCCCGGCTGAATGCGATCGCGTCGAGCAGTTGATCACGCGCGCCCAAGGTTCCACTGATAGGAAGAACGCGCTCAAGACTGGTCGTGCGTACCGTCAGGCTGGCGCCAGGGACGGCGCCGGGCCGGACAATGGTCAACAACCGCGACTGCAGATTGCAGCGCAGGATCAATTGCACGCCACCAGTGCCCTGGAACAGCGCCTCGCTGCCGCCCGGAATTGAACGCCATACCCACGCTCCTGCCGAGACGGGCGCCACTCTCCAATCGGCCTGAGGGGGGATAAACTGAGGGGTGGCCACCGCCTGCGCCGCGGCCATTATTAACACGGAAAGAGCTGTCATTTGCCGAGCTTGTCCACCTTTGCCTTCAAAGCTTCCAATTCGGCCCGAAGCGCGTCAACATCGCCGCCCTCAATGGGGTCCACTGGAACTGCAGCCTCCTGCCCGCGCGTACCCGAACGAGTGGTGAACTGCTCGAACATGGCCATGTTACGCTTGGCGATATCGGTGAAGATGTTTGCCCCGAAGGCATCGGCGAAGGCAGCCTGGTTCTTGTGAAAACTTGCCATAGCACTGTCGAGGTATTGCGGAACCAGACCCTGCATCGAATTGCCGTACAGGCCGATGATCTGCCGCAGGAAGTTCACCGGCAACAAGGTCGCGCCGCTGCGGGATTCCTCCTCCACGATGATTTGGGTCAGCACCTGCCGGGTGATATCCTCCCCCGTCCGTGCATCGACCACTTCGAAGTCACGGCCTTCTCGGATCATCTGGGCAAGTCGGTCGAGAGTGACGTAGGCGCTGCTTTCCGTGTCGTAGAGCCGGCGGTTCGCGTATTTCTTGATCGTCACCTTGTCGGTGGGCGACTTGGGCATGCTAGGCTCCTGAATGACATGGGCGACGATCTAGCACCCGCTTCTGATGCACTGCAACAAAGGTACGGTCCCAGGCCGCTGCCATTGTTTCTCGAACTGGTCCGACAGGTCAGCGAGCGCGATCCGGCGCTTCGTCGGGATGCGCTGGCCGGTCTTTCCATCTACCAGCGCGCCAAACGCCGCCCCGTCGGTCGGAAGCGACCGATTTTTCACGATCTTGATGGAACAAGGCTGCGCGACTGCGGCGGCTCGGGCGCGCCCATTGTCCTGGTCCCGTCGCTGATCAATCCGCCCGCGATCCTGGACCTCGACGCAGGATCATCGCTGGCCGAGGCATTGACATCGGTTGGCCGCATCCTGCTGCTCGATTGGGGCAGTGCCAACAACCGCCTCGACCTCGATGTCGGCGCCCACGTCGTCCGCAGACTGCTGCCGCTGCTCGATCAGCTCGGCGAGCAACCGATCCTGATAGGTTATTGCCTTGGCGGGTCCATGGCCCTGGCCGCTGCCGCCCTCCGCCCAGCGATCCCGGCGGTGGTCACCCTTGCCGCGCCTTGGGTGTTTGACGCCTACCCGCCCGAGGCTCGCCGGCGGCTGTTGACCCTCTGGCAACAATCCGTGGTGGCGGCCGAGCAACTTGGGGTTCTTCCGCTGGAAGTGCTCCAGGCTGCGTTCTGGTCGATCGCTCCGGTGCGTGTCGTATCAAAGTTCGCGCGGTTGACCCGGCTCAATCCGAACGGTGATGAATGTCGTCGGTTCGTTGCCCTGGAAGACTGGGCCAACACGGGTGAGCCCATGCCGCTGCCGGCTGCCCGGGAATTGATCGAGGACCTGTTCGGACGGGACCTCCCCGGCCGGGCCGAATGGATCGGCCATGGCCTACCGGCATGCCCCACGCTACACTTTTCGGCCAGCGACGACCTCATCGTTCCCGCCGGCACCGCCCCCCCGATCGGCGAACATCTGGCTTCTCCGGCCGGTCATGTCGGTATGATCGTCGGCCGCTCAGCATCGGAAAAGCTGCATCGGCCCCTGCGCCAATGGCTTGAAGCCCATCGCATGCCCCGCTAAGCGGTCCCCACGCACCCGTAGCTCAGCTGGATAGAGCGTTGCCCTCCGAAGGCAAAGGCCACACGTTCGAATCGTGTCGGGTGCGCCATTTTCCCCTCTCCGTGCGCGCCCATTACCGCCGCCAATCCTTGCACAATCTTGCAGGTAGATTCCGGAACAGACCGGGAAAACGCGTTCAAATCCCGTACAAGGAACCAGCATGACTGACGCGCAATCCCTCACCCGCGACCGGCTTGGCCTGATCGCGCTGGCGGCATGGCTTAGGTGGCGACGAACATCAGGAACGGGATCACGGCCATCCCGTCGCCAACCCGGTCGACCATGAACAGGACTTCGATGGTGCGATGCCCGGCCTCTCCCCCACTGAGCAGGAAGATGACGTCGGGCACCGCCCCCATGATGATGACGGACAACAGGCAGTTGATCTTGAACCGGTAGAGCGAGAGGATGGTGGTGCCCTCGTTCCACGGCTGCCTGACCGGGTTGGCCAGGCGCAGGCTGATTTCGCGGTTGGTGCGCCCCTCCATGAGATTAACCACGAGCAAGGCAATGGCCATGCCGCACAACAGGGTGAGGCCGAACAGGGCAAAGCCATAGGCCCATGCGCTGTCATCGAAGCTTGGCGGGAAGCGGGAGGCGGGGAGGCTTGTCATGCCGCCCTCGCCAGTGTTGCTAGGGGCGCTCCGACCGGGCTATGCTTGACCCGGTGAGCGTAGAAAGCCTGTCCCGCGCAGCCCTGTGGGGCGCGATCACCCTCGTTTTGCTGTTCGCCGCGTTCAGCGTCACCTACGCACAGCCGTTCCTGGACGATTGGTGTTTCGCAATCGATCCGCGCAGCCCGCTCGAACAGGCAAACGCACTCTACATGGAATGGTCCGGACGCTGGCCCGCCATGCTGTTGATGGCCGCTTCGCTGCATGGCCGCGACCTCACCGACGAACTGCCGCTCTACCTGCTTTGGTCGCTGCCCATCTGGGGTGCTGGCTTCGTGTTCGCCGCCAAGGCAATTCTGACCGGCGCGACGTGGCGCACCGCCCTGCTGGTGGGCGGCGCCATGCTCGCCCTGATGTGGGGCGCGGCTCCCGGAACGGTCGAGTTGTTCTATTGGATGCCCGGCACAGCAGTTTACGGGGTCAGCTTCATGCTTGGCGCCGGAGCCGCTTTGCTCATTTCGACGGGTCGCTGCGCCCTGGCGCTTATTCCGGCGCTGGTGGCGGCGTGGATGAACGAGCTGGCCGGTATCGCCCTGATCGTCGCATTCGCTGCCCTGATGCTGTCCGAACGCCGCGCCGCCCTGCCATTGATCGGAGCGGCAATCGGCTTTGCCCTGGTCGCCTTTTCCCCCGGCAATGCCGCCCGGGGCGGACATCTCAACCTCGACCTTCCCCGCCTCGCCTACAGCCTCGTTCGGCCCTACGAGTCCGCCGTGTCGGTGCTGACCGACCCGCGATTGCTCGTCTTGGCTTTGTTCGTTGCCTGCCTGCCGGGAGCCATGAGCCGGCCCGCCCGCTTGGCTTGTTCCGCTCGCCACCGTTGCCGCCGTCGTCTTGTGCAATGCCGCCTTTATCATCGCCTCGGGAAGCACTCCGAGCTTGCGGGTGCTCGGCTTCATGTATGCCTTGGGCCTTATTGGCTGGATCGCGACGGCATGGATGTGGCGCGGAACCCTGAAAGTCGGAACGGCAGTCCCAGGTTTCGCCCTTGCCGTCGCGATCCTGACCGCTCCGGTCGTCGGCAACAACCTGCACGATCTGCCGATGGTATTCAGCGAATGGAACCCGGCCAACAAGCGGCTCTACGCCGATCTGCGGAGCAGGGCTGGGCAGGACGTGGTGGTGTCCGACTTCACGCGGTATCCCTCGATGCAACCGAACCGCGCAATCGACTTCAACGCCTCGTACCTCATCAACCGCTGCCAGGCCCGCTACTTCGGGTTGCGCTCGATCCGGGGCACCGGCCCAAGCGGTTATCGCTGGAGGCCGACCTACTAGGGTCACGCCGCAATGATCCCGTGCCCGGCGGTGGGGCGAAGCCGGGCCAGAAGCGTGTTGAAAGCGGTGGCGAGCGCGTCATACTCCGCTTTCGTGGGAGCGGCTGCGGCCATCGGCACGTCGGCAATCGCGGCGCCGCGCGCACCAAGCACCTTCGTGTTCCCGACCCGGATATCGCCGTAAGCGACATTGACCCCGAGCGTGTCCACGATGAACACCTGCGCGCCGAAAGAGATTTCAAAGATGTGGGCAAGGCCGGATGGCGGAATGTGGACGTTGTGCCCGATCGAGAAGATGAGGAAGTACGCGCTTAGCTGATCGGAACGGGCGACGTATTTGTCTCGCGAGACACTGCTTCACCCATGCTCGCGCTCCAATTGCTCCGCCCGGTACCACAGCCGGCAAAGCTCGGCCCGGCGGACCAGCCCCAGCTTGGCGAAGATCTGCCGCAGGTGGCTGGACACCGTGTTTGGCGAGATATCCAGCGCCCGGGCGATTTCCTTGTTCGATCGTCCGCGCGCCACCTGCCCCGCGATCTCGCATTCCCGAACGGACAGGCAGGCGAACGGGTCCGTCGGCCGGACCGTTGCCAGCCAGTCGTCGACCGCAGGTGCGCCCCCATAGACTGGGCTCGGCGCCGGGTTCCGACGGTCAAAGGCGAACAAAACACTGCGAGTGACCATGGTTGGGCTCCCCGCACCGATGGTCAGGCAGATCTTGGAACAGCGGTGCGGAACGGCACCACATTAGCCCCCGAAACCGGCCCTTCCTGGCTTAAGCCAATCGACTCGGCACTTGTGCGCCAATCATCGCACGCATCTACGATCGCCTCAAGGAAGGCCTCGAAATCGATCCGCACGCTGGACAGAAGATAGTCCTGTGCCAGCCAGTTGAGGATGGTCCGGCCGGAACTTGCCATGCGGCTGCGCTGGGACGTCAGCGGGACCTCGACGAAGTACCGCTGCATGATTTCCTCCAGCACATCCCAGGCGCTGTCGGCGCCGAACAGACTCCGCACGTCGCCCGAGCCTAGGATGTTGAACGCCTCACGCAGCAGGATCAGCACTTCGCTGCGAAGCACCGCGATATGGCCGTAGGAGACCTGCTTCAGGTTGTGCCGCAGGTCCAGGCCGGAACGCCGCACCACCGCCATGCTGCCAAAGGTCTCGCGCGTCCCGTCGGGCCGCAGCACCTCGGACACCCGCTTGTCGCTGAAATAGCGGCTGACATGTTCGCAGAAATTGCTCAGCAGGCCATGGAAGGCATTGTTAGGCTCCGATCCTGTGGGCGTTGGCGCGCTCGTGTAGCCGAACACCTTGCGATAGGCGGAATGGCGCTCGCTGGCGGTAAAGCGCAGCACTTTCTTGCGATCGTATTGATAGAGCGACATCGCGCCCGGGCCGTCGGACAGGCGCACCTCGCCGGAGCGGAACAGCGATTGCAGCTTCAAGATCGCCCGGAAGACGCCCGCGCGCTCGTGCTGATAGATGTAATACAGGTCCCCGACGGCCAGCAGCCGTTCGCGCCGGACATCATTGTCATAGCCGGGAACGCTGGTCGGCGACGGCGCTTCGCCGACGTTGCGGGCAACCGTGCTGCCGAGGCCGATGAGGTTGGACAGACCCCCATCTTCGGGCAGCTTCTCGACTACAGCCTCGTCGATCATCTCGTGTGCAGCATCGACATAGCTGTTGAGCAGCTCGGCGCCGGATGACGGCCCGGCCGACAACTCGTCCCGCGCGGCGCCGACCACTGTCGTGCGTAGCGCCTCCAGCCTGGCGAGCAACTCATCATACTCGCGGCGGGTGATATACGGTACCTTATGGTCGGACATGATCATGCTCCCCTTCTGGGATGCCGGGTTCGATTGGATGGCGCGGTCAGACCTTGTGCAGCCCGGCCGCGAGGTTGCCGGCTGATTCCACCAACTTCTCGAGGCCAAGGATGCGTTCGATGACATCGTCGTCGTCGGGGACGTCGAGATCTGCGAGCACGGATCGGCAACGCTGCAGCGTTCCTTTCAATGTTGAGCACGCGACTCCAAGGTCGTCCATCGTCCCCGGCCGCATTTCGTCATAGGCCCGGTCCGACAAGCCGTAGGTGGCAGCGAGGTCCTCCAGCCAGTCGAGCGCCTCGTTCAGCTCGTCGGCGAGATAGCGATCCCTGCGATCCTCTCCCGTTACCGTGGCCCCCACCCAGGTCGCGGTGGCACGGCTACCGTCGATGTCCGCGCGTGTCGCTTCGACCTGCGTGGCGATCGCCTCCATGATGCGGCGCAGGTGATAGGCCTGCTCGCTGCGTTGCGCGGTGTTCCACTGGTCCGTCAGTTGCTTGAACAGGTTCCCAGTCTGCTCGAACAATTGCGCGATAAGTCCGGTGACCTCTTCGACCGCGCTGCCGGGCCATTTGTTGAACCGGGAACTGGCGCCAGCTTGGAACGCTTGGCCCACCTTTTCCCAATTCGGGTCCTTGGCCGACCCTTTGGGGCGCAATCCGAGCGCGAAGAGCTGCTGGATGAGGGCGTCCTTCAGCATTTCCACCTCGTAGGAAGCGCGCTGTGCCGGCGGTCCGCCGGGCCGCGACGCAAGGTCGCGCACCGCGTCGAGCTGGCGCCCGAACCGTCTGCGCGCACTTTCCACACGCACCGGGTCGTTGATCGGCCAGTCTTCCAGCGTATCGGCCACAGCCAACAGGTCGTCCAGGGTCATGCCGACCCGCGTCGCCAGTGCAGTTCCCAGTTCCGCGCCGAGCGCCAGCCGTCCGACCAGCTCACCATCCGAACTGCCGGACCGCTCGGTCAGCGAATAGCGGCGAGGTACCGCGCGCAAGCCGCTGATGGGATCGTCGCTCACCTCGAATCGCCGGTCGAGCACTTCGATTAACCGGTCCGCCATTCGCGACGCATCGGGGCGCCGCGGATCGAGAATGCCGTCGCGATGCGGGAGCCCAAAGCTGTCGAGTGTCGCCACCAGCTGCGCCTGGATCTTGCTTCCGCCCGCGGTCGCCGATTGGCCCACAGAGCTCACCCGGACCTGGATTGGGCGATCGATCCTGCCCCGATCTGCTTCGTTCATGACGGGCTCCTCCTGTGGCAATTGGTCGGCCAGATCGGCCAAGGCTGTGTGATAGGCGGCGGCCTTGTTCTCGACCTGCTTTAGCTGGGCGACGACCCTTTCGGCCGCCGCGGAATGGGTTTCCTCGACTTCGCACTGGCAATCCTCGGCAATGCCGGGCTCAAGCACGCCGTCTTTGAGTTCCTGCAGCCAGAGCAGGCCTTGGGTCACGGCCGCGAAGGTCAGCGGGTCATCGGCTTTCGGAAGCGGTTCGGTCCCACTCGCCTCCAGCTTGCGGCGCAGAAGGTCGACACTCTTCAATTCACCGACGGCGGTGCCGACCGGCGGGATGACCGCCTTCAATCGCCGCAGCGCCGTGGCCAGCTGCGCGCGCTGGCCGTCCAGCATCTTTCGTATGCTTTCGAGATTGTCCGAAGAAGCTTTCGCCAGAGGGTTCGGCATTGGCTCAGCTCCTTGCCAGGGTGGCGTAAAGGGCGCGGTACAGAACTTCCGGACTGACCTTGCGCCGAGCAAGCGCGAGCCGGACGGCGCCGATCAGGAACCGCTCCGGCAACACTCCCGTGGAATCGCCGCTCTCCAGTCGCGTCGCCGCTTCCTGTACGAGCAGCGCGTGCTTCGGTTCGAAGCGGACCACGTCGACAAGGCGCTTGCCGCCATATTCGGGCATCGGCGTGAAGCAGACCGCCTGCACCATGGCCGCCAGCTGTTGCGGCAATTTGTCGCGCACCCATTTCGGAATTTGTGCCCACGAAGAGGCGGGATACAGCCTGTCCCAGGCTGCTCGGAACTGCTGCGCATCATCGGCAAAACCGACCCGCTCGAGCAAATGGATATTGAGCGGAACCCGGATGATCGGAGACGGATGCACCGCGTCGTCCGAATAAGCCGAGGTCGCCGCACGCGATCGCCCGACCACGTCCATCAACGAACCGACATAGGCCGGCCCGATCAGCAGCGTGCCGGCCAGATCGGCGAAGCTCTCCTTGTGCCACCTTGCCCATACCGCTGCATTGCGGCGAGGCAGCCCTGCCTTTGCAAACGTCTCCGCGATCCGCCGCGGCATGACGTCCCATAGTCCGAGGTCGCTTTGCAGGTTGTGCGCCACCTCGTGCGGAATGGCGCCAAGCGACCACGGGTTCACCAGCCGGTGATAGGGCACCTTGACCAGCGGAAACGGGTTCGGCTTGGCCCCGATCAGGGACAGCTTCACACCGCGGCGGAAGGTCGCCGGGCCGAAGCCGGTTTCAACATAGGTGAATGGCGACGGGCTGGGGATCGAGCGGGCTCGCCCAAGGCCGAGGTAGGTCGCCTGATAACAATCCAGTGCAACCCGATCCATGCCGCGCAGCAGGTGGGCAAACGGCCCCCGGCGCTGGGTGAAGAGATTGAAGTAGAACTCCCACAACTTCTCGATCTCGCCCGACAAGGCCTGGTGCCGCTGCTTCGATTGCAGCATCGCATTGCAGGCCGCATCGTCTCCCGTCGCTGCCACGGCCCGGCATGCCACCGCGAGCCGGCGATCCTCCGCCAGTTCCGATCGCCGCGCGGCGCGCAGCATATCATTGACGGCCGCGATGTGCGCCGGGCTTGGCGACTCGGGCCCACGTCCAAACTCTTCCCTGTGAAAGCAGCGCAGCGCGTTGGCGTGGCGCTGGGCATTGACCTGCGTGCGCAAGGCAAAAAAGCCGAGGGCAGGCACCTTGCCGGCTTGGGATTTCGGAGCAACCGGCCGCGCGCGCTGTGCCTGCGGACGTTCTAGAAGCAGTGCAGCGCTCATGCCGCCAGCTCCATGTCCTGCAGTTCGACATCGGAGAATTTGTCACCGCCGCCTCGCGTGAACGGCAGAATGGCCGCCACGGCGACGATCATCGCCTTCATCGCAGGCAATGCCGCCGCATCGAACGCCTGGGCAATCCCTTCCGCAGTCACCGCGATGTCTCCTTCCGGCCAGCCACGCCGCCGCGCCAGCAGGATGAAGCCACGCCCCACCACGCCGCCCAACGTCGGCGGAACGCCGGACGCGTTGCCGGCAGCAACCAGGCTGAGCGCTTCCGCCGCCACGTCCCGCGCAAGCTGTGCCGCCACGATCCGGATTTCCTGCGGCGGGATAGCGCGCCGCGTACCGGATCTGCGCATCAGCCCGGCGAGGACGACCGCAAGATCCGCCGCAAGCTTGCCTTGTGCCGCCGCTAGAGCTTGCCGTTGCCGCTCGCTGTACCGGCGTGTCGCGAGTGCCTTCCGCTGATCGAGACGTCGCACCATCCGTTTGGAGCGCTGGGCGAGGTGGACGGTCTTGGTTCGGTTGGGCTTGCCCTGCCAGGCCATGTCGTCCGCCTCGGATACGCCCGGCCGGCGCCGCAGCGCTGCCATGCGCCCGATATGCAGCGCATATTGCAACGCCGCCGCCAGCTGCCGCCGGGCATAGGCGATCGCCCCTGGGAAGTCGGCGGACGCATCAGCGCCTGCGCGATTGGCTAGACGGTCGACGATCGCCAGCTTGTCGCGGGCTTCCTGCGCAAGCCTTCCGGCCTGCCAACCGAAACGATTCCTTGCGGCATCGCTCAACGGGCGCGGCTGCTCGCGCAGGGCCTTTGCCGCTAGCCAGGTCTTGCGAAGCTGCTGGTCGGCGTCGCCGCGGATGATGGTCGGTCCATGCATGGCATGCCTCGCATCCGACTGGGCCGGCGGCGCTGATGCTGACCGCCGGAACCCAATCCATTTACATGAAGCGCTCTGCCCGCGCGATGGCGGCGCGATTGATCTGCCCTTTCTTTCGCGCATTGTTCGACAGGGCCCGGCCGAGCGCCTGGGGATTGCCAAGCACGCGCTTGGCCTGCGTGCGCATCACGCGAACGGCGGTGCGAGGCGTGATCGGCCGGCCCCCCCGGGCTTTCGCCGACAATGTCGCCAGCGTGCGTTTCTGGATGGTTGGTAATGTCCGAATGAGGACCCGGGCCCGCGGATCGGGACTCGCCGCCAGTTGCCGCGCCACGTCGCCGCCCGCGCGAGCAAGGATCGGCACTACCGCCTTCACCGGCAATGGCGCGCGGCTGGCAAGTGTCACCGTGATCGCTGATCCCATGCTTTGCGCCAACGGCGCGGCAAGGCGGGTCGCGCTGTCGGCCATCGACTCGGACAAGGATTCGTCGATCGGCGGAACCGATGCAGGCGCATTCAGCTCGTCTTCGCTTTCACCTTCTTCCTCGCCCTCGAGCGACTTGGCGATGGATCCCAGCTTGCCGCCCAACGCGGCGCCGGCCGGTCCGCCCAGCGCCCCTCCGATCACCGTGCCGATCTGCGGCGCGAAATTCTTGGCGATGGGCGCAACCTTCGCGACGACATTCTTCAGGCCCTTGAAGAGTCCACCCAGGAACGGGTCGCCCTCGCCTTCGCCCTCGAAACTATATTGGTCGAAGCTGTCGGTCTCGAAGCTGAACTCTTCCTCCCCTTCGCCGAAACCCTCACCGAAGCCGTCCGAGTATTGATCGCCGAACTGATCACTCGCAAAATCCTCGAACGAGCCCTGCTCGTACATGCCGAGTGGCGCTTCGCCGACCATGGTCTCGTTCTCGTAGAGGTAATTGTCCATCGTCGCCTCCTGGAAAGACGCCCGTTCGCGCCATGAGATCGAAGACGGATTGTCTGCCTCGCCGCAAGCAGCAGCAAGGGTTGGCGGCATGCTCCCTCGTTCGGACTAGCATGTTCGGATTACTCCGCGTGCCACTGGTTTCACCAAGCCACTTTTCCCTGCTTCACAGCCTGTGTTAGCGTTGTCCCCGTTCCCTCGAAAAAGGCTGCCCGATGCCGCGACTCCTGCCCATGTTTCTCGGTTCCTCCCTGCTTGCGCTGACCCAGGCCGCCCCGGCCCAGATCGTGCCCATCGTGCAACCCGGCGCTCCGGGGCAACCGGTGCGTGCGTTAACCCCGCAGGAAGCGGTACGGATCGCGGACACCCGCTTTTCGCCGGACGACGTGCGGTTCATGAACGACATGATCCCGCACCACGCCCAGGCGACTGCCATGACGGCCCTGGTGCGCGAACGCACCAACCGACCAGCGGTCGTGACTGCGGCCCGGCGCATAGACGCCAGCCAGGCGGACGAGATCGCCTTCATGCAGCGCTGGCTGCGCGATCGCGGCCAACCCGTCGCTCAAGCGGGTGCGGCAATGAGCCATCATGCCGGGCACGGCGGTCATGAAATGTGGGGTATGGCAACGCCCCAGCAACTCGCTTCGCTGGCGGCCGCCCGCGGCCCGGCCTTCGACCGTCTGTTCCTCCGGTTGATGATCACCCACCACGAAGGCGCCGTCCGGATGGCGAACGAACTGCTCGACCGCGGCGGCTCGGCGTACGATCCGACGCTGTTCGAATTCGTCAACGACGTGATCACCGAGCAAAAAGCCGAAATCAAGCGAATGACGGAATTGCTCGGCACCATCGCCGATGATCCGCGCACAAGCCTGAAGCCGGGGGTCCGCGATGCCGGACAAGCGATCCGTGGGCTGCAGCTGGTGGCGTCGCTGCCAAGGCCGACCGGCTTTTTCGACCCGGCCAACCCGGGCGACCTGCCATTGAAGAAGCCGGCCGCCAAGGGCAAGGGCGCGCCCGCGGCCGGTGGTGGCGGCGGGGGCGGTGAATCCCGCTCCCCCCTGCTCAGCTTCGCGCAGACCGACATGGCCTTCCAGGGCGACCTGCTGGCAGTCGGCAACTATCACGGCTTCAACCTTTATCGCATGCAGGGCGGCGGCACGCCCCAACTGGTAAGCTCCGTCATCTGCCCGGGCGGCCAGGGAGATCTTTCCGTGATCGGCAACCTTCTCGTCATGTCGGTCGAGCAGCGCCGCGGTCGGGTCGATTGCGGTCGGCAGGGCGTCAGCGAAGACGTCAGCGCGGAGCGTTTTCGCGGCCTGCGCATCTTCGATATCAGCAATCCTGCTCAGCCGCGCCAAGTCGGCCAGGTCCAGACCTGCCGCGGGTCCCATACCCATTCGATTGTCTCCGGCGACGGACGCACCGGGTCCGTGATCGTCTATGTGTCCGGGACCTCCGGCGTCCGGGACGAGCGTGAACTGGCAGGATGCGTCGGCGACGTCCCCGGCGATCCGCGCACCGCGCTGTTCCGCATCGACGTCGTCGAAATCCCCGTCGCCGACCCATCGAAATCGCGCATCATCGACAGCCCGCGGGTGTTTGCCGATACCGCCACCGGCAATGTCGCCGGCTTGTGGCGCGGCGGTGATCACGGCGACGGCACCCAAGACACCAATCGCACCGATCAGTGCCACGACATCACCGTCTTTCCCACGCGCAAGCTGGCGGCGGGCGCATGCTCCGGCAACGGCATCATCCTCGACATCGCCAATCCTCGAAAGCCTCGCAGGATCGACGCGGTGGTCGACCCCACCTTTGCCTATTGGCACTCGGCGACCTTCAACAATGATGGCACCAAGGTTCTGTTCACCGACGAATGGGGCGGCGGATCGCGTCCGCGCTGCCGCGTGCAGGACCCGCAGAATTGGGGCGCCAACGCGATCTACGACATCGTCGACAGCCGCCTGCGCTTCCGCTCGCACAACAAGCTTCCCGCCGCGCAGGGAGAGATGGAAAACTGCGTCGCGCACAATGGCTCTATCGTCCCCGTCCCCGGCCGCGATCTGTTCGTGCAGGCCTGGTATCAGGGCGGCATCTCGGTGACCGACTTCACCGACTCGAGCCGCCCGCGAGAGATCGCTTATTTCGATCGCGGTCCGTTAAGCGGCGAAGACCTGGTCCTCGGCGGTTTCTGGTCGGCCTATTGGTACCGCGGGCGCATCTACGCGACGGAGATCGTGCGCGGTCTTGATGTCCTGGCGCTGACCCCCGGCGACCAATTGAGCGCCAATGAGATCGCGGCTGCATCGCTTGCCGACTATGGCGGTCGCTTCAACCCGCAGCAGCAATTCCCTGTCACATGGCCCGACCATCCCGTGGTGGCCCTCGCCTACCTCGATCAGCTGGAGCGTGGCGGCAGCCTCCCCGCCACCAGCACGGCCGGCCTTCGCGCAGGACTGGCGCAGGCCAGGACCGTCCTTGATGGCCGCCGCAAGGACGCGGCGCTGGCCGGACAGCTCAATACGTTGGCCGAGCGGTTGACGGCGCCCGCGTCGGATCAGATCGCCAGCGATCGCATCACGGCGCTTCGCCGAACGGTGAGCGGAATCGGTTCACAGCTCCGCTAGCCCGACCTGCGCGGTGACGGCCGACGGCGCCCAGCGGATGGAGCCCACGCTCCGCGAGGCCGCGCCCGTCTGGGCCCGCATTGCCCTGCTCTCGTTCGGGGGGCCGGCCGCGCAGATCGCCCTCATGCATCGGGTGGTCGTCGACGAAAGAGGGTGGCTGGAGGAAGAGCGCTTCCTCCATGCGCTCAACTTCTGCACGCTTTTGCCCGGGCCTGAGGCGCAGCAACTTGCAACCTACATCGGCTGGCTGATGCACGGCATACGGGGCGGGCTGGTAGCCGGCCTCCTGTTCATTCTGCCGGGCATCTTGGCAATCATGGCATTGAGCTGGATTTACGTGCTGTTCGGTGGGGTCGGCGCGATCAGCGCAGCTTTGTTTGGGCTGAAGGCGGCGGTACTGGCCATTGTCGCCGAGGCCCTGCTGCGGATCGGACGAAGGGCCCTCAAGCAGCGCTGGAAAGCCGTGGTCGCAATTGTCGCCTTCCTGCTGTTGTTCTTCGCTGGCGCTCCCTTTCCGGTCGTCGTCCTCGGTGCGGCGCTTATCGGCGGGTGGTTGAGTTCCGGCCCGAGCGAGCGATACGAGGCGCCGCGCGTCGACTTTGCGCGCTCAATTCGGCTCGCCGTTCCATGGCTGCTAATCTGGCTGGTTCCCGCAGGCCTGGTCGTCGCCTTCGCTCCGCCCCCCTATGCCGATATCGCCGGCTTCTTCTCCGGCGCTGCACTCGTCACCTTCGGCGGCGCCTATGCGGTGCTCGCCTATGTCGGGCAACAGGCGGTAGAGCATTATGGCTGGCTGCGTCCCGGCGAGATGCTGGACGGGCTAGGGCTTGCGGAAACGACGCCGGGGCCGTTGATCATGGTTCTCCAATTCGTCGGCTTCCTCGCTGCCTATCGCGATCCGGGCGCGCTCGACCCGCTACTTGCGGGCACGCTTGGTGGGCTGCTGGCAACCTTTGTTACCTTCGCGCCCTGCTTTCTGTGGATTTTTGCAGGTGCGCCGCACATCGAGCGGCTGCGCGGATCGGTTCGGCTGTCGGGTGCACTATCCGGCATCACCGCCGCAGTCGTCGGAGTAATTGCCAGCCTCGCCTTGTGGTTCGCGATCCACAATCTGTTCGCGGCGCGAGTGCCATTCCTCGCCGCCGAGCTGCCATTCCTCGACAGCCTCAATCTTCCAGCGGCCGGTCTCGCCATAATGGCAGCCGTGGCGATCTTCCGCTTTGGCCTCGGGGTGGGCTGGACCGTCCTGCTATGCGCGGCGGGCGGCGTGACGCTTTATGTCGCGGGCGCCGTCTCCGGCTGATCTTCGCCCGGGATCGGCGTGTGCGTGTCCAGCGCCTCGCGCACGTAAAGCCGCTTGATCAGCACATACACCACCACTGTCAGCGGCGCTGCGAAGATGATGCCCAGGGGGCCGAACAGCCCACCGCAGGCCAGCAGCGCGAAGAGCAACACGGCACCCGGCACCTCGACCGCCCAGCTCTGAATGATCGGCTGCACCGCGTAGCCCTCGATGTTCTGAATGAGGACGTAGAGCAGCACCGTCCACAGGGCGAGTTGCGGATCGATGGCGAGCGCGATGAGAATCGCGGGAATGGCCGCGATGATCGGCCCGACGAACGGGACAAATTCCAGCAGGCCGGCGATCAGCCCCAGCGCAAGGGCACTTGGAACACCTAGGATCCACAAGCCGATTCCGGTCAGCAGGCCGATCAGCACCATCGCCACCAATTGGGCCTTCAGCCACAGGCGCAACGCCTTGCCGCTGTCATTCAGCGTTTCCTCGGTCAATTCGCGCTTCGTCGGCGGCACGAGCTTGACCAGCCCGGCGGAATAGAAACGCGTGCTCGCAGCGATGAAGATGCCGCCGACGATGATCAGCAATGCATCGGCCAAGCCACCGCCGAGCGACATCACGAACCGGCCCGCGCTGGCCGCAAGTCCGCTCGTTGCGCCCGATGGCTGCAACTGGGAAACATCGATCGGCAGCCCCCAGCCCTCGACCCGTTGCTGAAAGGATTGCCACGCCTTGGGAAGCGTTTGCGTCAACGCTTCGGTTTGCGCGAAGAGTTGCTGGCCGAACAGCGCCAGGGCGCCTCCGACCACTGCGAAGACCGTCAGTACGGACAGGAAAAGCGACAGCCCGGCTGGCACTCGTAACCGTTGAAACTGGCTCGCCAACGACTGGAACAGCGTGGCGATCACCACCGCGCCGAACACCATCAGCAAGACGTCGCGCAACATCCACAGGAACATCGCCAGCGCGACCAATGCAATGACGATGAGGGTGCGGCGGATGAACTGCGCTTCGCTGAGCGGCTCTGAATTGGACTGCATGACGGCGCGAACCCACGGCGGAGCGAAACTGTTCCGCCGCAGGAACGAAGCTCGCTACTCGCCGCTGCCGGGGTGGGCCTGCGCGCGGTGCAATGCCGCGGTCGCCTTCTCGGGCAGGATTCCCGATACCAGCACCTGGGCCTTGTTCTTGAGGCCATAGACGACGCTTTCATCGCCGTTCTTCATCGCGTTCCAGCCAGTCTTTGCGACCTCGGCCGGATCGTCCTTCTTGGCCTGGCCGACTTTGGTTTCTTCAAGCCCTGCGCGCTCGAAAAATTCGGTCTCGGTCGCTCCGGGCTTTAGGCAAGTCACGGTCACACCCGTGTCCTGCAACTCGTTGGCAAGCGCCGCCGAGAAACTGTCGATGAACGCCTTGGTGGCGTTGTAAACAGCATGAAACGCACCCGCGAGATGACCGGCGATCGAGCCCGTGATCAGGATCTTGCCCTCGCCACGCGCGACCATCTTGTTGGCAATCGGCTGGATCAGCAGCAGGGTACCTGTGATATTGGTGTCGATCACGTGCCGCCAGTCGCGCGTCTGCTGGTCGAGAAAGGCTTGGCCGAGGCCGTGTCCGGCGTTGGCCACCAGCACGTCGACCGGCCGATCACCGACCATGTCGAGTAGCTGCTTCACACCCTGCTCGGTCGCAAGGTCGGCTTCGACCTGCCGAACGTCGACGCCAAGCTCCTCGAGGCCCGACGCCGCATCCACGAACGGGGTATCGGCGGCGACGATCAGATCATAGCCCTCGCCGGCCGCCAGCCGCGCGATCTCAAGCCCGATGCCGCTCGACGCACCGGTAACGATTGCAAGCTTGTTCGCCATTCTCTTCTCCGTTCCTACGCGCCGGCCTCGACCGGAATACGGCCGGTGGATTGCGACTGCTGCTTTGCCATTTCGGGCTTGAGGACGATCTTGGTGTAGGAGTCCTGCTCGTCGTGCCAGTGCCGGTACATTTCCGGCGCCTTCTCCAGGCTGGCATGGTGCGAGATCAGGAAGGTCGTATCCAGCTTCCCTTCCCCGATCATCTCCAGCAGCTTCTTGCCGTATTTCTGCACATGGGTCTGACCGGTCTTCATGGTCAGGCCCTTCTCCATGAACTGGCCGAGCGGGAACTTGTCCGCAAAGCCGCCATAGACTCCGGGGACCGATACGCGCCCGCCCTTGCGGCAGGCGATAATCGCTTGGCGCAGCGCATGCGGCCGCTCTGTTCCAAGGAAGGTGTGGGCCTTAACCGTGTCGATGAGGTTGTCGATGGCCAGGCCATGGCTCTCCATCCCGACGCAATCGATCACGGCGTCCGGCCCGATCCCGCCGGTCATTTCCTTCAGGGCCTCCAACACCTCGACCTCGCGGTAATCGAGGATGTCCGCGCCCATCTGCTTCGCTAGTTTCAGGCGGTTGGGATAATGGTCGATCGCGATGACACGGTGTGCGCCCATCACGAACGCGCTCTGAATCGCGAACAACCCGACCGGGCCGCAGCCCCAGACGGCAACGGTGTCGCCTTCCTCGATGTCGGCATTTTCCGCCGCCATCCAACCGGTCGGCAGGATGTCGGACAGGAACAAGACCTTATCGTCCTCAAGCCCGTCCGGGATGACGATCGGACCGACGTCGCTGAATGGCACGCGCAGATACTCGGCTTGTCCACCGGCATAACCGCCAGTCAGATGAGCATAGCCGAACGCCGCACCCATCGGGTGGCCCATCAGCGTTTCCGAAGCGTCGCTCGTCTCCGCCGGATTGCTGTTGTCGCACGCGCTGAACTGCTGCTTGTTGCAGAAAAAGCAGCTGCCGCAGCTGATGGTGAAGGGGATCACCACGCGCTGTCCCTTCTTCAGCGGCGATTTGGCGCCCACCTCGACGACCTCACCCATGTTTTCGTGGCCCAGGATATCCCCGGCCCGCATGGTCGGGATATAGCCATCGTAAAGGTGAAGGTCCGAGCCGCAGATCGCGGTCGAAGTGACCTTGATAATCGCATCGCGCGGATTGACGATTTCGGGATCGGGAACCGTGTCGACGCGAACGTCGTGGCGACCGTGCCATGTGACTGCGCGCATATTGCTACTCCTTAAATCCGGGCTTCGGTCGGGCTCTCGCTCTTGCGGGCCGATGGTGAGGCGTTGACGGGGATTTCACCGGTTTCGAGCAGCTGTTTGAAACGTCGCAGGTCGCGGCGCGCCTGAACCTGCGGCTCGCGCTGCAGCACCTTGGCGGCAAGCCTTCCGATCGTGCCGGCCGGCGGCGTATAGCGCATCACCAATCGAACATAGGTGCCGCGACCCGGGGGAGCGTCGGCGAATTCGACCCGCCCTTCCGTCGCGATCTGGCTATCGGGCTCCGATACCCAAGCGATCGTCTCGCCCGGCTTGTCCTCGACGATCCGGGTGATGACCTCCACCGTCGCACCCATGGGCGCTTCAATCGTCCATTTGGACCGCTTATCGTCCAGCCGCACGATCTCACGAACATTATCCATGAATTCGGGAAAGCGGGTGAAGTCGCGCCAGCGCTCGTACAACTCCTGCCGCGGCTTGTTGACGGTTACCGTTCGGCCGACCAGGGTCCGACCGTTCTCGACATTGCCGGCCCGCTCGCGCGCACGCCCACGAAGCACATGGTCCGGCGCATCGCTCAGCAGCGGCCCGCTGGGTTCGTCGTCCTCATTCTTCGCCTTGGCAAAGAAAAAGGCTGCCGCGCCGGCAGTGGCGAGACCAAGGCCAAGGCCGATCAACGTGCGATTGCCGCCGTTGCTGCCGCGGCTTTCCTTGGCGGCATCCTTCACTGCGCGGCGGTTACGCTTCCCGACATCCTTTGCGATGTCGCTATCGACTTTTGCCGTCGCATCGCGTCGATGCTGCGGACTGTCATGAATTTCGTGGGGCATTGGACAGGCTCCTGTTCTGCCTGCCCAACGGTCCTTCTACAGCGGCGTTCCGGTCGTTACGGCTGCGCGTGCGGCCAGCCTTCGATGATCTCGACAAAGCGCGTCAGCCACGCGTTGGTCTGGTGCCCGTCGACCACCCGGTGGTCGATGGTCAGCGTGACATAGGCCATCGGCCGGATCGCGATCACGTCCTGGCCGTCGACCTCTCGCACGACCACACGCTTCTGCAATTTGCCGACCCCCAGAATCGCCGCCTGACCCTGATGCAGGATGATCGGGGCCGCCAGCAGCGATCCCGACACGCCGTGGTTGGAGATGGTAAAGCTGCCGCCTGCAACGTCGGACCGCTCCAGCCGCCCTTCGCGCGCCCGGCTGGTGAGGTGGTCGAGCTTTCGACCGATGTCCTCAAGACCGAGCGCCCCTGCGTCCCTGACCACGGGAACGACCAGGCCCTTCTCGCCCAGCGCGGTTCCGACGCCGACGTCGACCGTCGGCGAGATGGCGATCCGGTCGTCCAGCCACTTGCCGTTGATGGCGGGCGCGACCGCCATCGCCTCTGCGGCCGCCTTGATGAGGTAGGCTGTGTAACTGAGCTTCACACCGCGTTCGCCAAACGCCTTCTTGTGCGCGGTGATCGCCGAAAAATCGGCCTCGAACAACGCCGTGACATGCGGGGCGTCGCCGACCGCGCGGACCATATTCTCGGCAATTGTCCGCCGCATGCGATCATGCGGGATGTCCGACGCTGCGAAGGGCTCGGCGATGCGGGGTTGCGCAATCTGCTTCGCCCCGCCGTCGACGTGGCTAACCGTCGCCAGCTCGGCCGCCCGGTCCACATCTTCCCGCGTAATTCGCCCGTCACGACCGGTGCCCGTGAGTCGGGCCGGGTCGATCCCATGCTGTTGCAGGGCGCGCCGGACGGACGGCGAAAGCCTTGTTTCCACACCCCCGTTCGTCCCGAACGACGTCGAGGGACGCTGGCTCGGCTCAGGCGAAGGTGTCTCGATTTCGGTCGACAAAAGCGGAGCGGAAGCGTTCTGCGCGCCAGCCGAGATCCGACCAAGCACTGCGCCGGGCACGGCCTCCGCGTCGGTCACGAGCAGGATTTCGGTGAGTACTCCGGCAGCCGGGGCCGGAACCTCCTGAGTTACCTTGTCGGTCTCCAGTTCCACCAGCGGATCATTCTCCGCCACCGTATCGCCGACCTGCTTCAGCCAGGCGCGAACAACCGCCTTGGTGCCCTCCTGCTCATCGGGAACGCGAACCTCGATCAACTGTCCTTACCTCTTTGTCCCAGCCTGTTGATCGTGGTCAGGACCAGACCGAACAGGAACACTCCCATCACCTCCACCGGCGGCACTCCAAAGGCCAGGCCGGCGACGCACACGGCCAGGGTCAGCGCGAGCGTAAGCCACCAGGCGTTGGCCTTCCACCAGCTCATCAGAACCCGACCAGCCGCTCGATCTCTGCGCGGATGCGCGCCACGCTGGGCACGGCTGCCTCGAGCAGTGCGGGATGATGGGGCGACGGGATGTCGGGCATGGTCACTCGGGCGACCGGCGCGTCGAGATCGAGAAAGGCCTCGTCAACCACCACCGCAGCGATTTCGGCCCCGAAGCCGCCGGTGCGAAGATCCTCATGAACGATCAGGCAGCGCCGGGTCCGCTGCACGCTCTCCAGCACCATTTCCCGATCCCACGGCATCAGGGTCCGCAGGTCGATCACATCCGCGCTTACGCCCTCAGCCGCGGCTTCGCAACGCGGCACCATCGCCCCCCAGGTGACGATCGTGATCTGGTCCCCTTCGCGCGTCTTCTTCGCTCGGCCGAACGGCAGCACATAAGCATCGCCAGGCCACGGCCGGCGCGCCCAGCTGTCGTCCAGCATCGCGCGATGTTCGAAGAACAGCACTGGATCATGTCCGCGCAGCGCGCCGCGCAACAAACCGACGGCATCCTCGGCGTTCGATGGCACTGCGACCTTCCAGCCCGGATTGTGCACGAACTGCACCTCGTTGGTCTGGCTGTGCCATGGATCGCCGCACTTGAAGAAGCCGCCCGGCACCCGCAGCACCATCGGCGCAGCAAAGCGGTTCGCGGTCCGCCAGCGCATGGTTCCGCAATCGTTGATCTGCTCGGTCGCGGGCTCGGCATATTTGCGGAACTGAATTTCCGGTACGGGCACCAGACCAGCCAGCGCCATGCCCACGGCGCGACCGACAATGCCTTCTTCGTTCAGCGAGGTATCGAATACCCGGTCGTGACCGAACTTCTCCTGAAGACCAAGCGTCACCGCATGGACGCCGCCCTTGGGTCCCACGTCTTCGCCAAAGACCATCACTCGCGGATTGGCTTCCAGCTCCTGGTCCAGCACCCGGCGGATGGCGGTGACCATGTTGATGCGCTGGCCCTCGGGGCGGGGCGTGTCGGTGGTCTCGACGTTGAGCCCGGCGCGTCCGCCGACGACCGCATGCTCGCCGGAAAAGAAGACATGGTCGGCGACCTTCTCCACCGGCAACACCGGCCGGTCCTCGGCCTCGGATCGCGCCTGCTCCACCTGCCAGCGGACCTCCTCGCCGAGGGACACCCAAGCCTCATCACCGATTTGCAGCTTGGCGCAATGCGCCTTCAACTTGGGTAGCGGATCGCGCGCCCATTCAGCCGCGATCACTGCCTCCGATTTGTAGGTCTGCGTGTCCTGGTAGCTGTGACCCTCCAGCCGCGGCACGGTCAGCCGCAGCAAAGCCGGCTTGCCGCTGCGCACATGCGCCACCGCCTCGTCCACCAGTCGGGCGGCCTCGACGGGGTTGGTCCCGTCGCCATTGAAGATCGTCAGGCCTCTGAAGCTCGCCAGATTGGCAGCAATGTCCTGCCCCGGCGTCTGATAAGTCGACGGCACGGAAATGCCGTACCCATTGTCCTCGATATAGATCAGCAGCGGCAGTTGCTGCGTCGTCGCGATGGTCAGCGCAGACCAGAAACCACCAGTCGCGCAGCTCGCGTCGCCGCCCAGGACAACGGCGATGGCGTCCGCTGGCCCCTCGCCCAAAACCGCACTCTTATACTTGATCGACTGGGCCCAGCCAGCCGCCGGGGTGTATTGCGCGCCAACCCCGCCGCACATGGGCAGCGCATGGGCCCCGCCCGGATTGGGATAGTTGAACACGACGCCGATGTCCCGCCCGCCGGAATAACCGCCCGAGCGCCCCATGCCGGAGCCGAGCGCGTCGGCCAGCGGCACATCCAGCGCCAGCAACAGCGGCCGCGAGCGATAATAGCCGCACACCGCGTCGCCATCGAGCAACCTCAGGCCCAGCAACACTTGCGCCATATCATGGCCGCGCGCGCTGAACTGGTAGAGCACCTTCTTTTCCGGAACGAGCTGCTCTTCCTCCAATCGGTCGAGCTCCCGGCTGGTCAGCACCAGCCGCGCCACTTCGCGCCAATCCGTGTCCGTCGTGAATTGCGGGTCGGCCTCAGCCATCGAGCGCGTCTTTCACCGCCTCGCAGAACCGGTCGATCGCCTCGTCGGCTATGCCCACGATGTTGATGCGCCCGCTGTCCGCCATGTAGATCGCGCTTCGTTCCCGTAAAGACACCACTTGTTCGCGGGTGAGAGGCAGCATCGAGAACATGCCATATTGGTCCGCGACGAACGCCAGCCGCTCGTCCGACGCCGCGATGCGCGCGCGGACAGTGACGATCCGCTGCCGCATCTCCTCCAGCTCGACCTTCCAGTCGGCGGTCTGCGCCTCGTCCTGCAGCACGATCCGCACCGCCGCCGCGCCATGGTCGGGCGGCATCGACCAGGCTTCACGCGCCAGTTGCAGCAGGTGGGCAAAGGCCGTGGCGGTCGCGTCTTCGGATCGGGTCTTGACGAACAGGCAACCGACGCGGTCCCGATAAACGCCGAAATTCTTGTCGCAGCTTTGCGCGATCAAGGCCTCCTCGCAGATGTCGAGGATACGGCGGACGCCATAAGCGTCCTCTTCCAGACCGCGTCCAAGCCCCTGATAGGCAATGTCGACCAGCGGCAGCAGCTCGCGCCGCGCGAGCTCGTCAGCGACCCGGTCCCATTCCGCCGGCGACAGGTCGGCGCCGGTCGGGTTGTGACAACAGCCATGCAGCAATACGACATCGCCGGGCCGCGCCTCGTCCAGCTTGGCGAGCAGTGCATCGAACCGCACTCCACCGGTGTCGCGGTCCAGGTGCGGGAATTCGACGATCTCCAGCCCCGCCCCACGGATCATGGGCGGATGGTTGGGCCAGGTGGGGACACCCACAAACACCCGCGCTTCAGGGTTCGCGAGGTGAATGAGGTGCATCGCCAGATAGATTGCGCCGCACCCTCCCGGCGTCTGCAGCCCGGCGATCCGTTTGTCGCCCGCATGCGTCCCCAGCAGGATTGGCTTCAACAGCTCCGGGAACAGCTTGTCGCCCGCGCCGCCCAGATAGGCCTTGCTGTGCTGATCGTTCAGCAGCCGCCGCTCAGCTTCCTTGATCGACCGCATAACCGGCGTCCGACCCTCGCCGTCGCGATAAACCCCGACCCCCACGTCGATCTTCTCGGGCCGCTGGTCGGCATTGGCCATGGCGATGAGCGCGAGCAGCGAGTCGCTCTGCACCGGTGGCAGATCGGAGAGCCCCAGCGCGGCAATCTTGGTCAGCATGACAGGCCGCTTAGCGCGACTAGGCGTCGTAATCCACCGCCACGCCCGCCCCCTTGGGCACCGACTGGCAGGTCAGCACATAACCGGCCGCGATCTCTTCGTCGGTCAGGCCATAGCGTGCCGCCATCGACACTTCGCCCGCGATCACCCGTGCGCGGCAGGTGGCGCAGACGCCCGCCTTGCAGGCGAACGGCGCCGGCAGTCCGCTTGCCCGCGCACTGTCCAGGATGTTGCTGCCATCGAACGCCACCTTCCGGGTCCGCCCGTCCAGCGTCACGCTCATCGTCGTGCCGGACGCCTGGCTTTGCAGCTGCGCCATCTCCGCCGCCAGCGCCGCCGAGGGTCGCCCGGCCGTGAATCGCTCGATGTGAATGCGATCGGGCGAGATGCCCCGCTCCAGCAACGCCGCCTCGGCCGAATCCATCATCGGCCCCGGACCGCAAATGAACCAGGCGTCGACCTCGTCCGGATCCGTCACGAACGCCGCGACCGCCTCGTCGCACTTCGCCCGGTCGAGCATGCCGTTCAGCAACTCGACATCGCCCTCCTCATCGGACAGGAAGTGAAACAGTTCCAGACGCCCGAGATAGCGGTCCTTCAGCGTCGCGAGTTGCTCGAGGAAGATGATCGAGCTGGCATCGCGATTGCCATAGAACAGCGTGAAGCGGCTCTCGGGCTCGGTCCTCAGCGCCGTCCGGACCAGGCTCATGATCGGCGTGATCCCCGACCCGCCCGCGAACCCGACGTACCGCCCCGCCCGGGCCGGATCGAAGTCGATGGTGAACGAGCCGTGCGGCGTCATCACGTCCAGCACGTCGCCAGCCGTGAGTTCGCTTGCCACCCAATTGCTGAAGACCCCGCCCGCAATCTGCTTGACGGTGACCATCAGCGCACCGTCATCCGGCGCCGTGCACAGCGAATAATTACGCCGCACCTCTTCTCCGCCGATCTCGGCCCGCAAGGTCAGATGCTGTCCCGCCCGGTAGCGGAAGGCCGGCGCCAGTTCGGGCGGAACCTCGAAACGGATGGAGCGCGCCTCGTCCGTCTCCGGCACCACTTCGGCCACCCGGAGCGCATGGAAATGCTCGGCCATTACCAGCGCGCGTCCGGATAGGTTCGCGGAAGATACTGCATGATCGCCAGCAGATGGCCCAGGTGCTCGCTATGATGTCCGCGCCGTCCGCCCAGGATCGGCCGCTGGTCCGCGGGAACCGGAAGGGTCGCCTCTTGCAGCACCGCTGCGACGGCCGACCGATATTCACCTTCGAACTCGCGCGGATCGGCGGCCAGCCCGCGCGCGATCGCTTCGGCCAGCTGGTCGTCTACCTCGAACAGTTCCGGTACGAAACGCCAGCACCAGCCTAGGCCATCGAGCGTCCGCTCGGCGCTCTCCGCCGTGCCGTCGCCAAGCCGGACGACCCATTCGGCCGCAAGTTCGCGGTGATAGGCGACTTCCTTCACCGCCTTCGCCGCCACCGCCGCAATGGCTGCGTCGTTGCTCTGCGCCAGCCGCTGGTAAAGCATGTGCTGCCAGGTCGAGAACAACAGCTGGCGCACCATCGTTCGGGCGAAGTCGCCGTTCGGCTGCTCGACCAGCAGACAATTATGGAAATCGAGCACGTCGCGCTTGAACGCCAATTCGTCCGCATCGCCCGCTTCGGCCAGGAACAACGTCGCCTGCCCGATCAAATCCAGCGCCATGTTCGCCAGGCTCAGGTCGACCTCGACACTCGGCGCATGGCCGCACCATTCGGACAGGCGCTGCCCGAGGATCAGCGCATCGTCGCCCAGCCGCAACAGATAGACGCGGCGCAGCGGATCGTGCGCCTCCTCAGCGGGAGCATCGAAAGCGCCGGAAGGACGCAGCCGTTCGGCAACGGCCTCGTCTTCCGGCCGGATGGGGGGAAGCGAGGGCGCCATCAGATGTGCTTCACCTCGTCGGGAATGTCGTAGAAGGTCGGATGGCGATAGACCTTGTCGGCGGCCGGTTCGAACATCTGCCCAGCCTCATCGGGATCGCTGGCGATGATCGAAGCGGACGGCACAACCCACATGCTGACCCCCTCCTGCCGACGGGTATAGGTATCGCGCGCGTGTCTCAGCGCCAGTTCGGCGTCGGGCGCATGCACGCTTCCGACATGCCGGTGCGCAAGGCCACCCTTGGCGCGAACGAAAACTTCCCACAACGGCCAGTCGGACATGTCACCTCCAATGAAGGCCGGCCTTCGCCGGGGTGACGGTCAAAATCAAGCCGCCGCCCGGCTCCGCCGCTTCGCCTCGTGGGCTGCCGCGGCCTCGCGCACCCAGGCGTTGCTTTCCCAGGCCTCGCGCCGCGCCGTGATCCGTTCGCGCGCCACCGGGCCCTCGCCCTTCACCACCGCGTAGAACTCGTCCCAGTCGACCTCGCCGAAGTCATAGCCGCCCTGGCCCTCGTTCTTGCTCTCGTTCCACTTGAGCGCGGCGTCGGGCACCGTCAGCCCGAGGAACTCGGCCTGCGGCACGGTGATGTCGACGAACTTCTGCCGAAGCTCGTCATTGGTTTCGCGCTTGATCCGCCAGCGCATGCTCTGCGCAGTGTTGGGCGAATTCTCGTCCGGCGGCCCAAACATCATCAGCGACGGCCACCACCAGCGGTTGAACGCATCCTGCGCCATCCGCTTCTGCTCGGCCGTGCCGCGGCACAGCTCGGTCATCGCCTCATAGCCCTGGCGCTGGTGAAAGCTCTCTTCCTTGCAGACCCGCACCATCGCCCGTGCGTAGGGGCCGTAGCTCGTGCGCTGCAGCGGCACCTGGTTCATGATTGCCGCGCCGTCCACCAGCCAGCCGATCGCCGCAATGTCAGCCCAGGTGAGCGTCGGATAGTTGAAAATCGTGGAATACTTCGCCTTGCCGGAATGCAGCGCCTCGATCATTTCCTCGCGGCTCATGCCCAGCGTCTCGGCGGCGCAATAAAGATACAGCCCGTGCCCGGCCTCGTCCTGCACCTTGGCGAGCAGGATTGCCTTGCGCCGAAGCGACGGCGCGCGGGTGATCCAATTACCCTCCGGCAGCATGCCGACGATCTCCGAATGGGCGTGCTGGCTGATCTGCCGCGTCAGCGTCCGCCGATAGGCCTCGGGCATCCAGTCCTTTGGCTCGATGAACTCGTCCGCCGCCACGCGCGCTTCAAACGCTTCGAGCAGTGCCGGGTCCTCGGCGGGGCCGATCGGCTGCACCTTGGCGCCGGGCTTGGAAAGATCGGTCGTATACATGGTCCTCATGTAGCGATTGCGGGCACCCGCTTCAAATACGGTCGATCGCCCCCATGTTTCCGCCATGGCTGTCCTTTCCGTCCTCGACCTGTCGCCTGTGCCGGAAGGCTCCACTCCGGGTGATTCCCTCCGCCAGTCGGGCGACCTTGCGGCCCATGCCGAGCAATTGGGCTTCAAGCGGTTCTGGATGGCTGAGCATCACAGCATGCCCGGCATCGCCAGCGCGGCGACCGCCGTCGCACTAGCCTATGTCGGCACGCGCACCTCCACCATCCGCATCGGGGCCGGCGGAATCATGCTGCCCAATCATGCTCCGCTGACGATTGCCGAACAGTTCGGCACGCTTGAATCGCTGTTTCCCGGCCGGGTCGACCTTGGGCTTGGCCGCGCCCCGGGCACGGATCAAGCCGCCGCCTTCGCGCTCCGCCGCAACCTCGCCGCCGACGAGAACCAGTTCCCGCGCGATGTCGTCGAGCTGATGGGCTATTTCCGCGGGGAGGGCGGGCGGGTCCGCGCCATCCCGGGCGAGGGTCTCGATATTCCGGTGTGGATCCTCGGTTCCAGCACATTCGGCGCGCAGCTCGCGGCCACGCTTGGACTGCCCTACGCCTTCGCTTCGCACTTCGCGCCGGCCCAGATGGACGAGGCCATCCGTATCTATCGCGAGCGCTTCCAACCGTCGGCTCAGCTCGACAAGCCCTATGTCATGCTGGGCTTCAACGTGATCGCTGCCGACACAGATAAAGAGGCCGAGCTGCTTGCAACCTCGGTGCAGCAGGCGTTCGTGAGACTTCGGACGGGCAACCCAGGCAAGCTTCCGCCGCCCAGCCCAGGCTTCGGCGACAGCTTACCGATGAATTCGCGCCTGATCCTCGAACAGGTCCTGTCCTGCTCGGCTATCGGCAGTCCAGCTACCGTTAGGAGGGCTGTGAACGCCTTCGCGGAGCGCACGGGAGCCGACGAGTTGATGGTGACTTCCCAAATCTTCGACCCCGAGGCGCGGCTGCACTCCTACAGCTTGCTTGCCGAGGCGATGGAGCGGGTCGCCGCCTGACCCCGCGCGCCCTGCCGGACTTGACCCGGCATCGGCATTCCTTCTTCTGCCAACCCGTCACAAGGCGCAGCCCCGTTCGAATCCGGGGTTACGGGAGTTCGCGATGACCTACGAAACCATCATCCTCAATCAGTCCGATCACGTCGCTCGGATCACGTTGAACCGGCCCGACCGCCTCAACAGCTTCACCCGCCAGATGCACGCGGAACTGCGCGATGCGCTCGATCGGTGCGCGGAGGCCCGGGTGATCATCCTGACCGGCTCCGGGCGCGGCTTTTGCGCGGGCCAGGACCTCAACGACCGCGCCGTTGCACCCGGCGAAGCGGTGGACCTCGGCGACACGGTCGAGGAAAGCTGGAACCCGCTGATCCGCAGACTCGCGAGCATGCCGCAACCGGTGATCGCCCGCGTGAATGGCGTCGCGGCCGGTGCCGGCGCAAATATCGCGCTGGCTTGCGACCTGGTCGTCGCCGCCCGTTCGGCCAGGTTCATCCAAAGCTTCTCCGCCCTCGGCCTGATCCCCGACAGCGGCGGCAGCTGGCATCTTCCCCGCCTCGTCGGCCAGGCCCGCGCCCTCGGGCTTGCACTGACCGGAGAGCCGCTGCCGGCCGAACGCGCCTCCGAATGGGGTCTGATCTGGAGGTGCGTCGACGACGAAGCCCTCGACGCCGAAGTCGACGCCCTCGCCGCCAGGCTCGCAAGCCTGCCCCCGCTGGGCCTCGCCGCCATCAAGCAAATCATCCGAACCACCGGGGAGCGCACCCTCGACCAGGAACTCGACCTGCAACGCGACGAAATGCGCCGCCTCGGCTTCACCGAGGATTATCGGGAGGGCGTCGCCGCGTTTCTTGAGAAACGGCCGGCAGTGTTCCGCGGACGCTGACCGATCCGCAGGGCGAGGTTTGGAAGGTCTGCTTTGGGTGGGAAGCAGACGTTGCGCCAGATGAGCTATCAAGGCAGCTTAGCCGCATGAAGCATCCAGAAGCCCGGTTCATCGTAGAAGTAACGGCTGATGATGAGATTGTCTGCCGAGCACCCAAAAAAGCGGAGCAGCGCCTCAGGATGGCCGACCTTGGGGCGGTTTATGTCGAGACAAACGACGGCGGGCCTTGCGGAGCGGACGTCTGGTGGCTGCTTGATGACAAGGCCGGTCGGACGAAGGTGGCCTTCCCACAAATGGCGACGGGCGAGGATGCCGCACTTGCACGGTTGCAACGACTACCCGGCTTTGACGTGCGGGGCATGAACTCGACCGAGAACGCGCGATTCATGTGCTGGCCAGCTGGCCAACCCCCGCGCCGTAATGTCCGCAATGGGTCGGAAGCAGACATAGCCGACGGACCATAAACCTGTCCTACACAGTCCAACTCTACTTAGTCGCGCCCATGCGCGCTGCCATGCCGCCCTCCCCCACCCCGCCGACGCCTCCACCTTAAGCACGGGAGGGCGAACATGGTGGGGACGTAGCGTCCATGTTGTCCAAGTTGAACTTGATCATGGCGCGCTTGCGCTCGACTGCCGCGCTCCGCATGGAGGTCGCATGAAGACTCCCCAGCTCCTCAACTACGCCCGCGATCGGTGGCTTCCCGGCGACGCCGGCACCCTCGCCGAATTGCCGTCCGCCATCGATGGCTCGCCCGTTGCGCTGACAGGCTCCGGCGGGCTCGATTTCGCAGGCATGGCGACCTATGCCCGCGACGTCGGCGGCCCGGCGCTGCGTCGGATGACCTTTCATGAGCGGGCCCGCATGCTGAAAGCGCTCGGCCTCGCCATTCTCGCCCACAAGGAAGAGCTTTACGCGCTTAACTACGCGACCGGCGCAACGCGGAAGGACGGCTGGATCGACATTGAAGGCGGGGCGGGCACCCTTCTGTCCTTCTCGTCCAAGGGCCGGCGCGAGTTGCCGGACGCCCAAGTGCTGCTCGACGGTCAGCTGGAGCCGTTGAGCAAATCGGGCCTGTTCCAGGGCCAGCACATCTTCACTTCGCTCCAGGGCGTCGCGGTCCATATCAACGCCTTCAACTTCCCGGTCTGGGGCATGCTGGAAAAGCTCGCGCCGACGCTGCTTGCAGGGGTCCCCGCCATCGTAAAGCCGGCCAGCGCAACCGCCTGGCTGGCCGAAGCCGCCTTCCGGGTGATGATCGAGGCCGGCGTCCTCCCGCCCGGCGCGGTCCAGCTGATCGTCGGCGGTGTCGGCGACCTGATGGACCATCTCTCCCTTCAGGACGTGGTCAGTTTCACCGGCTCCGCCCAGACCGCGATGAAGCTGCAGACCCATCCGGTCATGGCACGGGAATCGGTTCGCTTCATTGCCGAGCGTGACAGCCTCAACGCCTCCGTCCTCGGCCCCGACGCCGCGCCCGGCACGCCCGAGTTCGAGCTGTTCGTGGAGGAGGTCGTCACCGAGATGACGGTCAAGGCGGGCCAGAAGTGCACCGCCATCCGCCGGGCGATTGCGCCCGCCGATCACATCGACGCGGTCGAGGCCGCCATCCGCGATCGGCTGGCGAACACCATTGTCGGCGACCCGCGCGATGAGGCCACCCGCATGGGCGCGCTCGTCAACCGCGCGCAGCGTGAGGACGTGCGCCAGCGGATCACGGAGATCACCGCCGCTGGTGCGCGCGTTGTCGCGGGCGACCCGGACGCCAGTGTCGGGCCCAACGGCGGAGCCTTCCTCCAGCCGGTCCTGCTCCGGACCGACGATCCCTGGAGCTGCGATGCTGCCCACGACGTGGAGCCCTTCGGCCCGGTCAGCACGGTCATGCCCTACTCCGATCTCGATGATGCGGTGCGCCTCGCCAATCGCGGCCGGGGCAGCCTGGCGCTGTCGCTTTTCACTCACTCGCCCAAGGCCGCGCGCGACTTCGTGCTGGGCGCGGCGAGTTTCCATGGTCGCATGCTGGTCATCGACCGCACGAACGCGAAAGACTCTACCGGCCACGGCTCGCCCCTGCCTGTCCTGACCCACGGCGGACCTGGCCGCGCAGGCGGCGGAGAGGAAATGGGCGGCATCCGCGGCGTCATGCACTACATGCAGCGCACCGCCGTCCAGTCCTCGCCCGCGATGATCGCGGCGATCACCGGTCAATACATCCCCGGCGGACCCAAGCACGTCATCGCCACTCACCCCTTCCGGCGGCGGATGAGCGAACTCACCATCGGCGACACGCTCAATACGGCGAGCCGCACCGTCAGCATCGAGGATATCGAGCATTTCGCTCACTTCACCGGCGACACATTCTACGCCCATATGGATGAGGAAGCGGCCAAGGCCTCGCCGATCTTCGAAGGCCGGGTCGCACACGGCTACCTGATCCTCAGCTTCGCCGCCGGCCTGTTCGTCGATCCCGATCCCGGCCCCGTCCTTGCCAACACCGGTCTCGAGAACCTCCGCTTCCTGACACCCCTGTATCCTGGAGACAGCATGCGGGTGGAACTGACCGTCCGATCCAAGAGCCTCAAGAGCGAGGAAACCGGCGTGGTTCGCTGGGCCGTCGAGGTCTTCAACCAGAAGGACGAACTGGTCGCCACATATGATCTGCTGACGGAGAATGTGCCCTGAGGTGAGCAGTTACCGACGCCACGAGGACGGGCCGCGCCCCTCTTCGGCACTCGCACTTCAGCTACCCGCCGGTCGCCGCGCCTGGGGATTATTGCTGGCCTTGGCGCTGGAGGCCCTGCTGATCCTCGCGCTGCTGACATTGGGCAGGGGAAGGCCGGACAGCCATCCTGACACGCCCGCAATCGTCAGTTTCGATGTTACCATTCCCGCACAGGAGCCTCAGGCTCCACCAGCGGCTCCCGCTGAACCCGACCGGCTGGCGCCGCCGCAACAGCAGCCCGCGCCGTCGCCCGAGATGCGACCGGTCACCCAGCCCGTTGCTGCGGCCCCCGACCCGGATGTTCCGGTGAAGGCCCCGACGCCAATCGTCGAAGTTCCGCGCGACGGCCTTGTGGCATCCGACCTGCGCGCCCGTCCCGCCAGCCCTGCCAGGCGGCGCGGCCCGATCGGTCCCGCCGCACCGTCCGGCGGGTCGGGCGATACACCCGTCGTTGGAAGTGGGCCAAACGGCGAGCGCCTCTATGCCGCCGCCTGGTACCGTGAACCGTACGATAACGAATTGCGCGGCTATCTCGCGACTGCGCAGGGCCCCGGCTGGGCGATGATCGCCTGCCGGACCGTTGCCGACTTCCGCGTCGACGATTGCGTGGGTCTGGACGAATATCCCAGCGGCTCGCGCCTCGCTCGCGCGGTGCTCGCCGCCGCATGGCAGTTCCGCGTCCGACCTCCGCAGGTTGGTGGACGCATGCTGGTTGGGGAATGGGTCCGGATCCGGATAGACTATTCGAACCGACCGGACCGCTGACCCTGATCGACGCGGGTTACTGCACCCGCCCGAGGCCCGCGATGGCCTGATCGACAAGTGCCTTGTCAGAAGCGCCGTCATGACGCTCGGCAATGATCTTCGCGGCGGCACGCGCGGCCGCTTCCGCAGCGGTTGCTCGTAGCTGCTGCACGGCGCTCCGCTCCTCAGCCGCGATCTTGTCCTCGGCCATCCGGGTGCGGCGCTCGACCAGCGCCTGGGCGTCGGCTTCGGCCTTGGCGCGAATGGCTTCGGCTTCGTGCCTTGCCCGCTCGATCATGGTCGCTGCCTCGGCATCGGCCGACGCGAACTTGTTCTGGTACTCCGCCTTCAGCGCCTCAGCCTCGGCCCGCAAAGCAGCCGCCTCATCAAGCTGGGCACGAATCGTGGCGATCTTCCCATCCAGCGCCTTGCCAATCGCCGCCGGGACCTTTTTCCAAAGCATCAGCAGCACGACGACCAGCATAGCCAGACCGACCAGCATGGTCGCGTCGAAACCGAGCGCTTTGGGCGTGGAGTATTCCTCCGACCCCGCGTGAACCTCGGTGTTCAGTTCATCGGTGATCGGCGGATTAGCCACGAATCAGCTCCTGCTGAACGGCGCGCTGTGCGGTCGCCGGATCGACGGACACACCGGCGACGCGCTCGACCATCGCCGCCGCGGCGTCGGCGGCGACCTGCTCGATTTCCGCCTGTGCGGCATGTCTCGCAGCCGCGATCCGGGTAGAGGCTTCGTCCAACCTGACATTCATCGCCGCGTCGGCTTCCGCTACTCGAGCTTCGGTCGCCCGTGACGCGGCGGCCTTTGCTTCCGCCGACAGCTTCATCGCCTCGGCCCGGCTCCGGTCCATCGCCGCACGATATTGCTCCTCCAGCCTGTCCGCATTTTCACGAGCCGTCGCCGCTTCCGCAAGGTCGGCGGCGATCCGGGCATCGCGCGCATCCACCGTACCTTGGATCTTGGGCACCATGCCCAGACCCACGAATACGAACAGCAGGCCGAACACGACCGCCAGCCAGAATAGCTGCGATGCGTAAATCTCACCAATTTGCGCGATTTGAGGCATTGGTCTCGCTTGGCTTGTTCCGCTGCCCTGCGCCTGTCGAAGGGCTGCCCTTACTTCAAGAACAGCAGTGCTTCGACAAGCTCAGCACGGGCGGGGGGAGGGATGTGCCGTTGATTACGCGACGAACAGCAGGATCATCGCTACGACGAACGCCAGCAGACCAAGAAGCTCGGCAGCGGCGAAGCCGATGAAGAGGCGGCCCTGCTGGCTGTCGGCGGCGGCCGGGTTACGCAGCGCGGACTCGAGGAACGAGCCGAACACGTTACCCACGCCCAGCGCGGCCATGCCGACACCGATGGCGGCCAGACCGGCACCGAGCAGCTTTGCGGCTTCTGCGTCCATGTTTTCTTACTCCCTTTGTATCTGTTCTTAGTGAAGGTTGATCGCGTCGTTGAGGTAAAGGCTCGTCAGCAGCGCGAAGACGTAGGCCTGGATGGCGGCAACCAGCAGCTCGAGTGCGGAAATGCCGATCATCAGGATGAGCGAAGGAAGACTGACCACCGGCGCCACCCACAGCGCCTCGGCGTTCAGGCCGTTGATGACGAAACCCGCCAGCACCTTCAGCAAGATATGACCCGCAGTCATTGCAACGAACAGTCGCAGCGCGAGGCTGAAGGGGCGGACCATGAACGAAACGAACTCGACCGGCACCAGGATCGGCATCATCCACCACGGCGCGCCGTGCGGCACGAACAGGCTGAAGAAATGCAGACCATGCTTGGCGAAGCCGACGATCAGCACGATCGAGAAACTCACCACAGCCAGCACCGCGGTTACGGTCAGGTGGCTGGTCACGGTGAAGGGATGGACACCCGGAATGATCCCGAACGGCAAAAGGCCGATCAGATTGGCGACCAGGATGAACATGAACAGCGTGAAGACATAAGGAACGAACTTGCGGCCGGCCGGGCCGATATTCGCTTCCATCATGTTGGTGACGAATCCCGTCACGCCTTCGACCGCAGCCTGCCAGCGGCCGGGAACCAGCTGACGCTTCATCCCGCCCAGCATGAAGATCCAGATCACGGCCAGCGTGAACAGCATCCACAAGGAGCTGTTGGTGAAAGCGATCGATTGGCCCGCAATGGTCCAATCCTGGCCGAACAGTGGTTCGACCTGGAACTGGTGCATCGGATCGATCTTGCCCGATTCAGCGGCCACTCAACGGTCCTTCTTCGTCTTCGCGCTCGACATCTTGATGATGCTCCAAAACCCGCTGGCGGTGCCAAGCACCATCAGCGTGATGAATAGCATCGGCCACGTTCCCAGCAGGCGGTCAAGCAGCCAGCCGATGAGCGTACCACCCAGCAGGCCGCCGATCAGGGTGGCCAGAACCCGCTGCCCGAGCTGCTCATTGGCATCCGGTGCGGGCCCCTTGCCGGTCCTGATCGCTTCCTGGCGCTGCGCCCGTTCCAGCCTCTGTTCGAGACGGTCCAGCCGCGCATCCGGGGGAAGCTTCGGATCCTGCGCGGGCTCGTCTTCCGCCATGCTTCTCATCTCCATGTGCGCGGCGACGCTCGGAAAGTGAGCGCCGGTCCGCGAAGGGCAAGGAACATGGCGGCTGGCAAAGCCCGCCAAGGCGCGGCCCCTTTAGGAAGGGCGGCGCGGCGCGTCAACCGGTGCCGGATATCCGGCAAGGCGAATCCGGGATAATATCCGCGCCATGCTGACGCTCCTCCTCCTCACCGCCGCGCCCGTTGCCCTCAGCAGCAAGACCGACTTGCTCGACTTCGAGTATCGTTGGTCGGCCGAGGTGAACAGCGTCCCGGCGCTGCGCCGCCGGTTCCGGGCTGACGCGGCGCGGCAAAAAGCCAAGGGATTGGCGATAGCTCGGGCGGATCGCGAAGCGCGGCTTCGATCTGGCGGTGCACGGCGCGACTGGACGGGCCATATGTTTTCGCGCTCCTGGACGACGGCCGGTTCCACGCCGCGCCTGCTATCGCTGGAAGCGGAGACTGGCGCCTACACCGGCGGCGCGCACGGCAATCGGGGCACCTCGACCCTGCTGTGGGATCGTCGGCGCGGGCGAGAGATCGGATGGGATGCAGTGCTGCTTCGGGCCAACTGGTGGAACGGCGCAATTCGCCAGCCTTTCTGCACGCTGCTGAATCGTGAGCGGTCCAAGCGCCGCCAGGAACCGGTGCAGACAGGGGACCCGTTCTGGAACTGCCCGGAGCTCCGGGAGGTCACCCGAACGCTTGAGGACCGCGACCGCAACGGGCGTCTGGACCACGTCCGGATCACCGCCGATCCCTATGTCGCCGGGGCATATGCCGAGGGTGATTACGTTGTTTCGCTGCCCATCACGACCGCCATGCTGGCCCGCGTGAAGCCGGAATATCGCGCGTCTTTCGAAGCTCAGCCGCCCGTGCAATAATCCGGAACGGGTGCCCGCTGCCCCGGCCCGCGCCGTCGCCACACGCCGTCGCTGAGTAAGTATGCCTCGCCGACCGCGACCCGCCCGAGCAAAGTACAGCCGGCCGTGATCCCGACTTCCCCCGGGCTCACGCCGCGCCGCTGCGCCAAGCCCGTATAAAGCGCGCGCCGCCTGATATTCACCGCCTCGGTCTGGCTCCGCGCAGCACCGGGAATCGCTGCGGACGGCGATGCATAGCCAAGGTAGCCGTCGAACCGTTCACCGACCTGCCCCGCGGCGCGCGCCTGGTTCACCGCCTGCCCGCTCTGCGCCGCAGCCGGCACGGCTATGGCGAGCGCGGCCGCACCAAGCCAACCCCGCCAGCTCACTGATTCGGACCCGGCTGCTGCGGCGCCTGCGGGAAAGCCTCGGGATTTTGATTAATCAGCTGCTCCACGTCGCGCTGCATCCGCACCAGGACTTCCTGGCGAATGGCCACGTTGAGGTTGATCTCGATTGGCTTTTCCGGAGTCTTGACCGAGATGCAGCCGGCCAGCGCGGGCGTCAGCGCTGCGGCCAGAACCAGGCGGGGGAGCGTCTTCATTCGGGATTACCTCGTCGTCGGGGGTTCGGTGGTGACCTGCTCTTCGACAGGTGTCTGGGTCTGTGTCGCTTCCTCTTCGCGGCGGCGGACTTCGGTGGTTATCCCCGGGATGTCCTGCAGCGGAACCTCGAGCGTCGTCGAGATAAGGTCTCGCGGATCACGCACGGCCTTGGCCATCGCGATCAAGGCCCGGAAGGGACCGCGGATGGAAACGTTGAACTTCAGTGGTACGTTGATGATGCCACGGATAAAGCGCTGCGTTCGGGTCGTGCCGGCCAGCGAGACCGCGTCGATGGTCAGCCGGGTGCCGAATTCGCCGGCCAGGTCGCCGTCGAGGCGGATCACCATATTGCCGAACTTGAGGTCGCGCAGGGCCTCGAACGCGATGTTACCCATGGTGCCGAGGTTCGCCTTGTTGACCACGCCATTGTAAGCCAGCCGTCCACCCGGCGCCCGCGATTCCAGCCGACCGCCGACCACCCGACCCCCGTTTTCGTCGAAGATCATCGGCAGGACGCCGTCGAAAATTCCTTCCGCCGTAAGCTCCTCGAAGCCAAAACTTTGCACGAACTGATTGGCGTCCAGGCCGATGACCTGGAACGTCAGACGTTTGGCGCTTGGCCGGCCGAGATTGAGGATCGTCTCCTGCAACACCAGCTCGCCGCCCATGAACGGCCAGCGTCCGCTTTCGATCTTGACCAGCTGACCGGGCAGCAATTGGTAGCGGATGACCCCGTTCTCGACCAGAATACCGGGGTTGATGCCGGCGATGTTCATCACTTGCCCGGGAGCCGTCTCCAGCGCCAGCAGGTCGCTGAAGCGAATAGTGCCGCGCATTCCGGTGACCGGGCCAAAGGCGGCCGCCAGGTCGAGATTGTCGGTCGAAAACTCCCCGGTCGACGTGACCGGCGCGCTGCCCGTCCAATTGATCCGCCCCTGGCCGTAGACCGGGCCGTTGACCAGCGCGACCACGCCTTCGGTCAGGCGGGTTAGCTGGTCCGGCTGGAAACCCCCGGGCGTAAAGCGCAGTCCGGGCACATCGAGAACCGCATTGCCGGTACCGGTCGACAGATTGTGGGCAATCGACACATCGGTGACCTGCGTCCCGGAGGCTGGATGATTAAGCGTGCCGCCGGCGCTGATCCGGTTATCGGCCAAAGTGAAGCTCACGTTTTCGCTGCGTAACGGGTAGAAACGTGGGTTCTCCGCCATATCGCTGGCGATCAGCGCCCCGTCCAGTGTCAGCCGGGATCGATAGAAGAGCCAGTTGCCATTTGCTTCCGACAGCCGGATCGGAACCCGACCGATCACCGCGTCCGCGCCGCTAAAGGTGCCGCGGATGCCGCTGCCGCGGAAGCTGCCTTTCAGGTCATCCGCGTTGATCAAGACCGGCGCGTCAGACTGACCCAGCCGTGCGCGAACCGCATCGAGGTCGAAGCTGCGGCTCTGGTCGAAGGCTGCTCGACCGGCCAGCAGGTTGAAGGGAGATGATCCAAGCCGCCCGTTCAGGCGGAGGTCGGTGGTCGTCGCGCCAAGTTGCAGCGCGCCATTGGGATTGCGCACGATCACCGCCCGGCCTGCCGCGCAAATAGGGATGCTGGTCTGGCCAAGCCGCAAGCCGCCCAGCTGTAACGACGCGAAGCTAATCGGGGTGCAACCGCGGCCGAATTCAATCGCTCCACCGCGCCCGAAACTGCCGCTGATCGGCACGCGCAAGCCACGCACGGCACCGCCCGAAAGCGGCCCGTCCAGCAGTGCCACCGTCGTCACGGACGTCAACCCGTTGGGCTGCGCGGCGAAGCGGATCGGCGCCAGCGCCAGCCGTGCGCCACCCGCCGCATAGGGCGCGATCTCGGCAATGCCGCTCATCGCCGCGCCGCTTCTCGGCTGGCTGAGCGCGACCCTCGCGGTCGGCAGCCCCCCGCCATCGGTTGCGATGTTGCCGTCCACCCGGAGGCGCCCGGTCGGCCAATAGTAAGTGATGCCGTCGCCGCCCGCGACCTGGATCCTCGCACCCGACCGGCTCCGCACATCGGCCGTTTCGATCCTCACCGCGCCGCCCCCGGCGAAATTCACCAAACGCAGCGATCCCCGCGCATCCATTCCCCGCGTTGCGCCGCTGATCGCGCGCGACAGGGCGGCCCCAATCGGCTCGAGGGGCGTGTCGTTCATGCCCTCGAAGGCTGAGGTGAAGCCGGCGGTCAGGTTCGCGTCCATGTCGGCGTTACGCGCCGCATAGTCGGCAACCAGCGCGACATTCCCCTTTCGGGCATCCAGCAGATAACTGCCGTCAAGCAACGTCCGCTCCGCCCTGATCTGCGCCAGCCGCGCGCCGGCCGCTGCCAGCCGGATCGTGCCCAGCACCCGCGTCGGATCGCCGCCGAACGTCAGCGCCCCATTGATCGCTGCCAAGCCATTCTCCCCGGCCTGCAAGGCATTGGCGCTCATCCGCCCGCGCCCAGTGAAGTTCTCGAACGCCTCCGTAAACCGGACATCCACGTCGAAGCGCGGATTGGCGATCGCGACATTGCTGGCCGGACAGCCGAAGCTTGCCGCCGACAGCGGGCCGCTAACCCGCGGTCGCCGCGCCGTGATCGCGACACCGACCGTCGCGCGCAGGCCATTCAGCTCGCAGCGGCCCGGGGCCAGACGCGGAGATGCTGCCGCCAGCCTGCCTCGGAAACCGCCGGTCAAATTACCCGCCCCCTCGACGGCGACGCCCAGCGGGCCAAAGGGGGTCGCAAGCGAGATCGACGTATCCGCCAGATCCACAGTGATGTCGGGCAAGGTGAACGGCTTGCCGCTCGGCGGCGGCAACAGCCGGTCGATCTGGCCCCAGTTTACCCGATTGCCCACGAACCGCCCGTTCAGCCGAACTCCGCGCGCTACCACGCGATAAATCTCGACCCGGCCGTTCCACAGGATCCGCATCTGCATCTGCGCGACCCGCGCCGTCAGGTCGGGCCGCCGAGGATCGCCGATGACGAGGTTGCTGACCTGCTGGGTGCGCAATCCCACGCGGTCGAGGCGATAGGTGGCCTCAACCCCCCGCTTTTCGAACTCGCGCGCCAGGATGTCGGACGCAATCGGGCGGCGCTGGGTCCACAGCACGATCAGGGCGACGATCAGAAGGGCAAGAAAGCCCAGCAGCACATAGCCGAGCAGCCGTGGCCAGCGTCGGCGCGCGACGACGGCCTCCTCGGGAGCTTGCTCAACCGAGTGCTCGTCCATTACGCGTGCCGAACCATTGTCGCCCAGATAACCTCGATCGTCCTTTGTCGTTCCGGCGTCGTACCAGGAGTGAAGTTGCGTGCCACACTCTCAGCCTAGCCTGTTGCCCGCCGACAACAAGCCGACCGGGGCGGAAGGCCACCGCTCCCGGCTCCGCCAACGCCTGCTCGACGGTGGCGGCGAAGCGCTGCTTGACCATGAGCTGGTTGAATATCTCCTGACTCTCGCGGTTCCCCGGCGCGACACCAAGCCGTTGGCAAAGCGGCTTATTTCGGACGCGGGCGGGCTTGGTCCACTGCTAGAAAAGCCGGCCGAGGTGCTTCGTCGCGAAGGGCTGACCGATGGCATGATCGGGGCCCTCGCCATTGCCCGCGCGACTGCGCAACGGCTGCTGGAAACCCGGATCGAGCAGCGGCCCCTGCTGTCCAGCTGGGTCGCGCTTGGCGACTACCTCCAGGCGACGATGGGCCACAAGCTGATCGAAGAGGTCCGCGTGCTGTTCCTCAACGCCAGGAACATCCTGATTGCCAACGAGGCGATGTGGCAGGGGTCGGTCGACGAAGCGGCCGTCCACGTCCGCGAAGTCATCGCCCGCGCCATCGCGCTCGGCGCCACCGCCATCATCATCGTCCACAATCACCCGAGCGGCGACCCCACCCCCAGCCAGGCCGACATCCGCCTCACCCGCGACCTAATCGACGCCGGAAGGCACATGAAGGTGACGGTGCACGACCATGTCATCGTCGGCGCGGGCGGACGGACCAGCATGCGAGCGCAGGGATTGATTTAGGCCGGTGGGGCGTATTGTCCGCTCTCGACCCGAAGCAGACACTCGCGCCCCGTTCGTTGCAGCTAGCGCCCGCTCCTGCTAGCCGCGCTGGCCATGGTCCCCCGCTATTCCCGTCCCGCCATGGCTTCCATCTGGGAGCCCGAGAACCGCTTCCGCATCTGGTTCGACATCGAGGTCTTCGCCGCCGAGGCGATGGGCGAGATCGGGATGATCCCGCGGGAGGATGCGCAGAAGATCGTCGATGCCCACGCGCGCGGCGTGATTGATCCGGTCGATGTGCCCGCGATCGACGCGATCGAGGCGGTCACAAAGCATGACGTGATCGCCTTCCTGACCTGGATCGGCGAGCGCATGGGGCCTGAGAAGCGCTACCTCCACCAGGGCATGACAAGCTCGGACGTGCTCGACACCGCGCTGAACGTACAGTTGACCCAGGCCGCCGATATTCTGCTCGACGACCTCGACGCCCTGCTCGCGGTGCTGGAACGCCGCGCCTTCGAGCACAAGCTGACCCCCACCATCGGCCGCAGCCACGGCATCCATGCCGAGCCGGTCACCTTCGGCCTCAAGCTCGCGCAGGCCCATGCCGAGTTCGCCCGCTGCAAGACGCGGCTCCAGCATGCGCGCGAAGAGATCGCCACCTGCGCCATTTCCGGCGCGGTTGGCACCTTCGCCAATATCGATCCGCGGGTGGAGGAGCATGTCGCCCAGCGCCTCGGCCTTACTCCGGAGCCGACCTCCACCCAGGTCATCCCCCGCGACCGTCACGCCATCTTCTTCGCGACTCTGGGCGTGATCGCCTCGTCGATCGAGCGCCTTGCGGTCGAGGTCCGCCACCTCCAACGTACCGAGGTACTGGAGGCGGAGGAATATTTCTCGCCGGGCCAGAAGGGCAGCTCGGCCATGCCGCACAAGCGCAACCCGGTTCTGACGGAGAACCTCACCGGCCTAGCCCGAATGGTCCGCAGCGCCGTCGTTCCCGCGCTGGAGAATGTCGCGCTTTGGCATGAGCGGGACATCAGCCACTCATCGGTCGAGCGCTTCATCGGCCCCGACGCGACGATCACCCTGGACTTCGCACTGGCGCGGCTGACCGGCGTGATCGACAAGCTCCTGGTCTATCCCGAGCGGATGCAGAAGAATCTCGATCGGATGGGCGGCCTCGTCCATTCCCAGCGCGTGCTCCTCGCCCTGACCCAGGCCGGGCTCAGCCGCGAGGACAGCTATGCGCTGGTCCAGCGCAACGCGATGAAAGTGTGGGAATCGGACGGCCAGCTAAGCCTGCTCGACCTGCTCAAGGCCGACCCTGAGGTCACCGCCGCAATTCCACCCGAAAAGCTCGAGGAAAGCTTCGACCTCGGCTATCATCTTAAGCACATGGACACGATTTTCCGACGCGTGTTCGGCCGCGCCTAACGCAAGCTGTCGTACACTGCGGCTGCGAAATCGTCGGCCTTGATGAAGCCCTCCTGCACCCTGCCGATATAGGGTCCGGCAGGCTTACTCGCGACGACCTGCGCCTTGGTCCGGCCGGCAGCCTTGGCAGCAGCCACCTTGCCCCGCACATCGACCAGCATCGCGCGATAAGCCTCATACTCCTCCCGGGTCGCGACCGGACCGTGGCCGGGAATGATCCTGCCGCCAGCCTTGACCAGCGCCAATCCGCGATCGGCGGCCGCGATCATGCCGTCGATCGACCCGCCGCTCTCCAGGTCGATGAAGGGGAATGTCGCCTTGTGGAAAAACGTATCCCCGGCGTGAAGCGCGTTCGCCTTCTGCCAATAGATCATCGCGTCGCCGTCGGTATGCGCATTGGCGACGTGCACCACCTGCAGCGTGTCGCCGTTGAGGTGAAAGCTGACGCCCTGGTCGAAAGTAATCACCGGCAGCGCGGCCTTGGGCGACGCCTTGATCGTCGTCTTGAAACGGGCACTGATATTGTCGACCGACATGCGCTTGCGAACATTATCTTGCGCCACGATCACGCTGCCCTGCCCGCCAAGCGCCTCGTTCCCACCCGTGTGATCGCCATGCCAGTGCGTATTGATGACGAACCGCACCGGGTCGGGATCAAGCGTTTTCACCGCCGCGACGATCCTGGGCACCAGCGGCGCGAATTGATCGTCGATCAGCACATTGCCGTCTTCGCCGTAGCTGAGGCCGATGTTACCGCCGGCGCCAAACAGGACTGCCACTCCCGGCGCAACCTGCTCCACCTTGATCTCGACCTTCGACAGGTCCTGCTGAGCGGCGGCAGGGGTTGCAAGAAGGATGGTGGCGGCAAGCAGTTGGCGGCGCATGGTTCGTCTCCCGTGTTTGGTCGGAAGACTAGCCGTACCGCGAGGCTTATCAACCCGGCCTAGTGACCTAGCGCGTCCTTTATGCGGGAGAAGAAGCTCTTGCTGGCGGGGCATTCCTCGCCAGTCTCGGTTTCGCGAAACTGGCAGAGCAGTTCCTTCTGCCTGGCGCTGAGCTTGGTCGGCGTTTCGACAAGCACGCGCACCACCAGGTCGCCCCGGCCGCGTCCATTCAGCACGCTCATGCCCGCGCCGCGCTGACGCAGGGTTTCGCCCGACTGCATTCCGACCGGGATCTTCACCTCAATCGGCTTGCCGTCGATGCCGCACAGGGTGATCACGCCGCCGAGCGCCGCCGTCGTGAAGCTCACCGGGCAGTCCGCGACCAGCGTCGTTCCCTCGCGCTGGAAGATGGGATGCCGCTTCAGGTGGACGAACAGGTAGAGATCACCGTTGGGCGCGCCGCGAACGCCCGCTTCGCCCTCCCCCGCAACGCGGATTCGCGTTCCCTCGTCGACCCCGGCCGGCACCTGGATGTTGAGCGAACGACGCTTGAGCAGACGACCCTCTCCCTGACAGGTGGGACAGGGGTCGGCGATGGTGACGCCATGACCGTAACAGGTCGGACACCCGCGCTCGACCACGAAAAAGCCCTGCTGCGCGCGGACCTTGCCGGCGCCGCCGCAGGTCTGGCACCGCTGCGGCACTGCCTCGCCCCGCGCTCCGTCCGCTCCGCACGGCTCGCACGGCTGGAGCGTTTCGATCTCGATCGTCGCCGACTTGCCCGCGAACGCTTCCTCCAGCGTCAGCTCCAGGTCGTAGCGAAGGTCGGCTCCGCGCGCGGCGTTCTGACGCTGCCCGCGGGGGTCCATGAACTCGCCAAAGATCGACGAGAAGATGTCCGAAAAGCCATCGAAACCCTGGCCGTTTCCACCGAACGGCCCGCTTCCGCCATTCTGGAACGCAGCCTTGCCGAACCGGTCGTAGGCTGCCCGCTTCTGCGGGTCCTTCAGGCAATCATAGGCTTCATTGATCGCCTTGAATTTCTGCTCGCGTTCGGAGCAGCCGCCGTGGCGGTCCGGATGGCACTCCATCGCCATTTTCCGGAACGCGGCCTTGATCGCGCGATCGTCCGCGGTCCGCTCGACCCCGAGCAGTTCGTAATAATCGGTTTCAACCATGACGCAGCACCACGCCAGCGGAATGCGCCACCGTCGTGACGATGACGCATCCCACCGTAATTACGCCTTCTTCTCGTCGTCGACTTCGGAAAACTCCGCGTCGACCACTTCCTCCTCATTCGGGGAAGTGCCGGCGTCGGCGGTCTCGGCGCTCGCGGTCTCGGCGCCGCCGGCGGCACCCTGCTGCGATTCATAGATGGCCTGGCCCAGCTTCATTGCCGACTGGGTCAGCGCCTGGACCTTCTGGTTCATCTGGTCCGCATCGCCGCTCTCGACCGCAGTCTTGGCTTCGGCAAGCGCCGTCTCGATCTCACTCTTCACGTCTGGCGAGACCTTGTCGCCATGCTCGGCCAGCTGCCGCTCGGTCGAATGGATCAGGCTTTCGGCATTGTTCTTGGCCTCGGCCGCAGCGCGCCGCTGCTTGTCTTCCTCGGCAAACTGCTCGGCCTGCTTGACCATCTGGTCGATGTCGGAGTCGCTGAGACCGCCGGATGCCTGGATCCGGATCTGCTGTTCCTTGCCGGTGCCCTTGTCCTTGGCCGACACGTTGACGATCCCGTTGGCGTCGATATCGAACGTGACCTCGATCTGCGGCACACCGCGCGGTGCCGGCGGAATGCCGACCAGGTCGAACTGACCAAGCGCCTTGTTGTCGGCCGCCATCTCGCGCTCACCCTGGAACACCCGGATGGTGACCGCATTCTGGTTGTCGTCGGCCGTCGAGAAGACCTGGCTCTTCTTGGTCGGAATGGTCGTGTTGCGGTCGATCATGCGGGTGAACACGCCGCCAAGGGTCTCAATTCCCAGCGACAATGGAGTGACGTCCAGCAGCAGCACGTCCTTGACGTCGCCCTGCAGCACGCCAGCCTGGATTGCCGCACCGATCGCCACCACCTCGTCCGGGTTCACGCCGGTGTGCGGTTCCTTGCCGAAGAACTCCTTTACCACTTCACGCACGCGCGGCATGCGGGTCATGCCACCCACCAGCACCACTTCGTCGATCGCATTGGCGTCGATGCCGGCGTCCTTCAGCGCCTTGCGGCACGGTTCCAGCGTCCGGTCGATCAGCGGACCGACCAGCTTCTCCAGGTCCGCACGAGTGATGGTCTCCACCAGGTGCAGGGGCGTGGTTGCGCCACCCTCCATGCGCGCAGTGATGAACGGCTGGTTGATCTCGGTCGTCGCGGCCGAGGACAACTCGATCTTGGCCTTCTCCGCCGCTTCCTTCAGCCGCTGGAGGGCAAGCCGGTCCGTGCGAAGGTCGATATTCTCCTTCGCCTTGAACTTGTCGGCCAGGTATTCCACGATCTTGGCGTCGAAGTCCTCGCCGCCAAGGAAGGTGTCGCCGTTGGTGGACTTCACCTCGAACACGCCGTCGCCAATTTCGAGCACCGACACGTCGAACGTGCCGCCGCCAAGGTCGTAGACCGCAATCGTCTTGCCGTCGTTCTTCTCGAGGCCATAGGCCAGTGCGGCCGCCGTCGGTTCGTTGATGATGCGCAGGACTTCAAGACCCGCGATCTGGCCCGCGTCCTTGGTCGCCTGGCGCTGCGCGTCGTTGAAGTAGGCCGGGACGGTGATCACCGCCTGGGTCACCGTTTCGCCGAGATAGGCCTCGGCCGATTCCTTCATCTTCTGCAGCGTGAACGCACTGATCTGCGACGGGCTGTAATCCTTGCCGCCCGCATTAACCCACGCGTCGCCGTTCGGACCCTTGACGATCTTGTAGGGCACCAGCTCGGTGTCCTTCTTGGTGATCGGGTCGTCGAAGCGCCGGCCGATCAGGCGCTTCACAGCGAAGATGGTGTTGTCGGGGTTGGTTACCGCCTGGCGCTTCGCCGGCTGCCCGATCAGGCGCTCGCCGTCCTTGGTGAACGCCACCACCGACGGCGTGGTGCGCGCGCCTTCCGAATTCTCGATAACCTTGGGCTTGCCGCCCTCCATCACAGCCACGCAGCTGTTGGTCGTGCCGAGGTCGATCCCGATCACTTTTGCCATAGTTTCCAGTACCTTTCACTCGCCCCCGGGCGCCCCGTCAGGCACGCCCGTCACTTGATGTTTCGGCGGCGATATAGGTGCGCGGAAAGCGGCGACAAGGATTCAAGCAAGCAGATGTTGCAATACGGTTTTGGGGCGGTGTCCGAATGCAACACCGCCACGGGTCACAGCATCGCCATCCCGCCGTTGACGTGCAGGGTCTGCCCGGTGACGTAGCCGGACTCGCGGCTGGCGAGATAAACGATCGCGGCGCCGATATCCTCGCCCGTGCCCATCGCTCCGGACGGGATCTTGGCGAGGATCGCGGCGCGCTGCTGCTCATTCAGTGCATCGGTCATGGCCGAAGTCATGAACCCGGGTGCGACGCAGTTCACCGTGATGTTTCGGCTCGCAAGCTCCTGCGCGACGGCCTTGGTCATGCCCGCAAGACCAGCTTTCGAGGCCACATAGTTGGCCTGTCCCGGGTTGCCGGTCGTGCCCACCACCGAAGTGACGGAGATGATCCGACCGAACCGCGCCTTCATCATCGGCTTGGCGGCAGCGCGCATCAGGCGAAAGGCGGCTTCCAGATTGATCGCGATGACCTGATCGAACTCCTCGTCTTTCATCCGCATGAGGAGGTTGTCGCGGGTTACGCCGGCGTTGTTCACCAGTATGTCGAGTTTGCCTCCAAGTGCTTCGACCGCCCGGGGCACGAGGCCATCCACCGCAGCGCCGTCCGACAGGTTGCACGCAAGTGCCACGTGCTCGCCGCCGAGCTCGTCGCGGAAGGCCTGGAGCTTGCTTTCATTGCTGCCGCTGATCGCCAGCCGCGCGCCCTGCGCCACCAACGCCTTCGCAATGGCCGAACCCAGCCCACCCGAAGCGCCGGTCACCAGCGCGGCCATCCCTGAAAGCTCGAACATGTGTTACCTCTTCGTCATTCCCGCGAAGGCGGGAAGCCGTTTCCCGCTCTTCGCACATTTGAATTTCACGGGACCTGGATCCCCGCCTGCGCGGGGATGACGGCTCAAGCCAACTCTTTCGCCAAAGTCTCGATATCGTCGATCGTGACCACGCTAGTGACCCGGGCATCCGGAACGATGCGCTTGACCATCGGGCCGAGGACCTTGCCGCCCAGCTCGATGAATTCCTCCACGCCTGCGCGGGCCATCTCGGCAACGCTCTCGCGCCAGCGGACCATTCCGGTGACCTGCTCGACCAGCAGCTCGCGAATGCGATCCGGATCGCTGACCGGAGCGGCAATGACGTTGGCGAACACCGGCACGTCCGGAATCGCGATCGTCGTTCCCGCCAGCGCTTCCGCCATCCGGTCGGCGGCCGGCTGCATCAGCGGGCAGTGGAAGGGGGCGGAGACCGGCAGCAGCACGGCGCGCTTGGCCCCGTGATCCTTTGCCAGCCCAACGGCCCGCTCGATCGCGCTCTTGTGACCGGAGATCACCACCTGCGACGGGTCATTGTCGTTGGCCACGGTGCAGATTTCGCCCTCGGCCGCAGCAGCGGCAATGGCCTCGGCCTTTTCCAGGTCCGCCCCGAGCAACGCCGCCATCGCGCCCTGCCCGACCGGCACCGCCGCCTGCATCGCCCGCCCGCGCAGCTTCAACAGCCTAGCTGTCGTGGACAGATCGAAGGAGCCGGCCGCGCACAGCGCCGAATATTCGCCCAGTGAGTGTCCCGCGACGAAGCCCGCCGCCTTTTCCAGCGACACGCCGCCGTCGACCGTAAGCACCCGGAAGACGGCTAACGCGTTCGCCATGATCGCCGGCTGAGCGTTTTCCGTCAGCATCAGCTGATCTTCGGGCCCTTCGCGCATCAACCGCGACAAGCTCTGGCCCAGAGCCTCGTCGACCTCGTCGAAGACATCGCGGGCAGTGCGGCTGGCATCGGCCAACGCCGCGCCCATGCCGACGGATTGGCTGCCCTGACCCGGAAACAGAAATGCGCGCATCAGACTCCCCTGGTGACTGCCCGGCCGGTTAGGCCGGGCCGCGCCGGTTGCCAAGCCGGCACCCGGATGCAAAGCGCGCTTTCATGTCCGAACCGATCCACGCACCGCCCCCGCCGCCACCGCCCGCCAAGCGCCTCAATCGAGGAATGAGCCTGGCGATGGTGATCGGCACCATGATCGGGTCGGGTATCTACCTGTTGCCGACGACCCTTGCGCCCTACGGCCCCAATCTTGTTGTCGCATTCGCGGTGACGATCACCGGGACCATGTGCCTTGCGCTGGTCTTCGCCCGCCTCGCGGCTCGCCTTCCCGGCGGACCGTTCGCTTATGTCGAGGCGGCTTTCGGAGAAACGCCGGCGTTCTTGACGCTGTGGAGCTATCTCGTCTCTCAATGGACCGGCGTCGCGGCCGTCGCCGTCGCTGTCGCTGGAGCGATCGGGTTCGTCCTTCCGCAGGCCTCCTCCGGCATCGGGCTGACCATCGTTGCGCTCGGCTCAATCCTCGTTCTGACGGTCGTCAACCTTACTGGCGCTCGTTCGGCCGGCTGGGTGCAGGTGGTCGCGACCCTCATCAAGATCATTCCGCTCATCGCGGTCGTCCTGCTGGTGGCGGCCCGCTTTGGCTCGGGCCAGCCCGTCGAGCCCCTCGCGCCCGTCCCGGTGACCCTGGCAGGCGTCGCTGCTGCAGCGGCTCTCATGCTTTTCTCACTGACAGGGTTCGAAGCGGCGACCGTGACTGCGAACGTCACGGAAGCATCTGAGCAAACCGTGCCCAAGGCGACCATCATCGGCACTGGCATCACGGGCCTCATCTACCTGACGGCAACCGTTTCGGCCCTGCTCCTCCTGCCGAGCGCGCTGGCCGCAAACAGCACGGCGCCCTTCGCCGACGCCATTTCCCCCATCCTGGGCGGAGCAGCGGGTTCGATCGTGGCGGTGATCGCGGCCATCAGCGCGTTCGGCACGTGCAACGCCCTGTTGCTGCTGTCGGCCGAGGTCGGGCGCTCCATCGCGGGCGCCAACGACTTGCCGCCGATGTTCCGCCAGACCAATTCCGCCGGCGTTCCGGTAGGATCGCTGCTGGTCGGAGCGATCGTCGCCGCTGTGCTGGTGATCGCCTCGACCTCTGACAGCTTTGTCAGCGTCTATGTGTTCATCGCGCTGGTCTCGACGGTTGCAAGCCTGGTCCTTTACGCGGTCTGCGCCGCTGCCACGTTGAAGCTGAAGGTCACCCGCGGCCTGCTGCTGGTGACCGTCCTCGCGCTCCTCTACGCGCTCGCGATGTTCGTCGGGGCAGGCCTCGAAGCGAGCCTATGGGGTCTGGCGCTGGCGCTGGCCGGGTTGCCCGTCCGCTGGCTCAGCCGGCGCTACTCCAACCGCTCGGCGGCGGAGCCGGCAACCTAGCCTCCGGCACCAGCCGTCGCAGCTTCTGCGCGAAACTGCGCAAACAGACTTCGCTCGTGCCAAGCGGCCCCGGCTCGTACGTCGGCGACGCCATCCCCTGCTGCACGCGCGCGATGAGTTCCGTGTCCTCGGCGTTCACGCGCCGGTTGATGCGCCAATTGAGGTAGCGCACCGCCTGCATCTCGCGTCGCCCATCCGGCAGCGCGTAGCTGATCTCACGGATGACGGTCTCGGTCCCGCTGACCGGAAGGAACTGCATGAAATCGACCTGGTCGGGATAGATGTCGAACGCGACGTTCGGCCACAGCTTGTAGTAGAGCCACTTGCGCCGGTGGCTCTCAGGCAGATGCTCGGCCTTGGGCAGATACTTCTGATAGGCGCGTTCGGATGGGTTGGCCGAGGGTTGCTCGACCAGGTCGCCCTCCATCCGGTCGACATGCTCGCCCGCCTCGACCCGGTAACCGCGCCCGAACAAGCGGGTGAGGCCCGGGTGTCCTACCGGAATGTGCAGGCCGTCCGAATAATTGTCGGCGATCGTCTTCCAATTGAGCGCGCGCGGCCGAAGCGTCACTCGCCCGATCGCCCGCAGCTCTTCAAAGCGGTAGGGCGCCACCTCCGCCTCGTGGGGCGCCATCATCTGCGCAACCGATGGGGCTCCGGGCGCAAGGGTCACAAACAGGAAGCCGTGCCACCGCTCCAGCGCCACCGGCACGAGGCCTAGCCGATCCGTGTTCAGGCCGGGATATTCCGACCGGTGCGGCACCCCGACCAAGCGGCCGTCACGGGCATAGCTCCAGCCGTGATAAGGGCAGGTCAGCACCCTGGCGCACCCGGCTTCCCCGTCGACCAGCCGCGATCCGCGATGGCGGCAGAAGTTGGTGAATGCCCGCACCTGCCCATCGTCGCCCCGGATCACGATCACGCTCTCGCCCAAATATTCCAGCGTGCGCCAGTCGCCGGCGTGCCCGATCTCGCTTTCGTGACACACCACCTGCGGCGCCGCGCGAAGAAAGGCCTTTCTCTCAGCCGCAAAGAACTCGGCGTCGTGATACAGCCAGCCCGGCAGGCTCATGCCATCGAGCGGATCGGGAACGGGGCGGAGTTGGGTTGCCATTCGATCGACAGTGCCACGGCACCACTGTCGCTTCAATCAGGAGCCGCAGCTCCAGCGATGGTGGAAGCTGGTAAATCCGGTCTTGCCGCTGGTGATCCGCAGCGTCGCTTGCCAAGTGGCCGACCCCACGCCCTCCTCGATCATCTGCTCGCGCTCGATTTCGACCGCAAAGCTGTCGCCGACGAAGCGTCCGCCCGCAAACAACTCGTCCAGATTCGCGGCTGCTGGCCGAAGGTGGACGATCCGACCCTTCACCTTGACGATGGCGTCGTTGTTCACGGCGTACAACAGCGGCCCCGACCGCCCGTTCTCATCCAGTCCGCATCCGGCCCCAGGCTCCAGCTCGCGTTGGATGTCCGCTTGAGCCAACGGCTCCAGACCCCCGATGGCGGGAGCGGGCGGCGGCTTGGGCGGATCGGGAAGAGGCGTGCCCGGCGGCACAGGCCCTGGGGCTGGGAGCGCGCTCGCGTCTCCACTCCGGATCTGATTGCTCGCAAGCGGCTCCGTGACGGGTTCCGATTGGCAGGCGGCCAGCCCGACCGCGATGATCACGGACACGAGTGCCCGCCCGATGATCAATACCCCATCAGCGCCAAGACTTCGCGGCGGCTGCGTTCGTCCTTGCGGAAGGTGCCCATCATCCGGCTGGTCGTCATCATGACGCCCGGCGTGTTCACTCCGCGCGCGGTCATGCAGGCGTGGCTGGCCTCGATCACCACCGCTACGCCCTTCGGATGCAGATGCTCGCAGATGCAATCCGCGACCTCCGCCGTCAGTCGCTCCTGGACCTGTAGCCTGCGGGCAAAGCCATGCAGTACCCGGGCAAGCTTCGAAATGCCGACGACCCGCGTGTCGGGTAAATAGGCGATATGCGCCTTGCCGATGATCGGCGCCATGTGGTGTTCGCAATGCGACTGGAACGGGATGTCCTTCAGGATCACGATCTCGTCGTAACCCCCGACTTCCTCGAAAGTGCGGGACAGGTGCTCGCCCGGGTCTTCTCGGTATCCGCGGGCATATTCCTTCCAGGCCCGCGCCACCCGCTGCGGCGTGTCGAGCAAGCCCTCACGCTCCGGATCGTCGCCGGCCCAGCGGATCAGGGTTCGAACCGCGTCCGCCACTTCGTTCGGTACCGGGACCTTCGGAGCGGCAGCCACCAGGTCGCCATCGTCCGGAGTTCCGCCACTCACTACCGTCATGCCACCAGCTCCCGCGCGAGTTCGTCAGCCACCGCTGCCACCTGCCCGCGAATATCGGGAACCGCAACAATCTCCCAGTGCCGCCCTTTGGTCAGCGGACCGACCGCCCAAACCCCGTCACCCGCCTTGTTGCGGGCGTCGACCTCCAGCCCCATGCCGAGCCGATCGACCTTAACCGCACCCGCGTCGAGCAGTTGGCGAAGCAGCGGGTCGCTCGTTCGGCGCAACTCGCCCAGGGGACCGGTGCAATTGAAGGCGGCGGCGAACCGTTCGACCCGAACCGACCCCGTGCCGCGCTGCTGGATGGCGGCCGCCAACTCGCCCTGGTCTTCCGTCAGCGACTGCAGTCGGCCAGCGACGATCGTCAATTGGCCGCTCTCGATCAGCTGCTCCAGCTGGCGGCCGATCTGGGGCGCGATGCGGTGACGGTGCACGTCCCACCATGGTCGAGCGTGGCGAAGGAACCGGCGCTGCTGGCGGTCATCGAGATCCTGCCACAAGCGCTGGCTGTGTGGCCGAAGCGAATCGACCGCGGCGCGGAAATCCATATCCTCACTGCATCGCCGGACCCAGCGCCACAGCGCATTGAGGTCGCCCGCCGGCAACTCGCCCCACTCCACGGCGATCGGTTCATGCGGGGCATGCGCTTTTGGGATCAGTCCGCGCCGCGACAAGGCGGTGACCCGTCCTCGATGCCCGGCCGCAACCAGCGACAGAACCGTGTCGATCATGGTCAGCCCGGTGCCCAGGATCAGGACGTCGCGGCCGTCCGCAGCCACCCGGGAAATCGCCTGCTTCGCCCTATCTGCCCAGGGATTATTCACGAACAGGTCGGCCGGCAGTCCCTCCGCGACCTTCAGCGGCACCGGTGGCTGGTTGCCGTTCGCGAGGATTAGTGCCGAGGCCTTTATCAGGCGATCGTCCGCCAGCCGCAGCCGCCAGCCTTCCCCGTCCCGCTCGGCCGCGACCGCAGCGCTGTTTGTGCGCTCCACTCCATTCGAAGCGTCCAGGATGGAGGCGAGATACCGTCCGAACGCGCGGCGCTCCGCGAAGCTGGTTCCGTCATCTTGAAGCCAATCGGCAAAATGGCCCGGAGCCTCCGGCCAGGCGCTCATCTTGCCGCTCGGAACGTTCAGCAGGTGCACGTTTTCGGTCGTGGAATATGCCACGCCCCGCCCCATCCGTCCCGAACCGTCGACCAGCACGCTCGCCACGCCGCGCCGGGCCAGCTGCGCCGCGGTCATTGTTCCGGAAAACCCACCCCCGACGATCACCACCGGCAGCGCCGAGGCGTCAGATCTCATAATCGGGCCACTGCTGCGGATCGTTGGCGCCCGCCCGGCGCTGCTGCATATGATGGTGCAGGCGTACGACCGTGCGTCCGGCCGTCTCCGTGAACCAGCCCGGCACCAGCGCGTGAACGATACAGGCCGCCCCGGCGCCGATCATCTGCAGCCCGATCCGCACCGCGCCGACGCCGTGTTCGGCCCAGCCCATGCCAAGCTTGCGCGGATGATCGGTGAACAGGCGGAGCATTGCTCGTCCTTAGAATAATGGTGACCCCGACAGGATTCGAACCTGTGGCCTACAGATTAGGAATCTGCCGCTCTATCCTGCTGAGCTACGGGGCCGTGGCCGACCGCCCTACAGGACTGAAGCGCCCAAAATCAACGCGCGGGAACGATCTCGACCGATGGCACCGACCGGCGGTGGTGCAGGGCCGGTACGCGGGAGCGAACGTCGGCGATGCGGTGCAAGTCCATGTCGGCAAATCCCAGCCCCGGCGCGCTGTCCATCTCCAGCAGCAATTCGCCCCACGGTCCGGCGACCAGGCTGTGGCCATAGGTCTCGCGGCCGTCTTCGTGCCGGCCGGCCTGAGCGGCTGCCACCACGAACAGCCCGGCCTCGATCGCCCGCGCCCGCAGAAGGATCTGCCAGTGGGCCTGCCCGGTCGGAACGGTAAAGGCGGCGGGCACGGCAATGGTGTCGGCGCCCGACTCCGCCAGCGCTGCGAACAGCGCCGGAAAGCGAAGGTCGTAGCAGATGGTGAGTCCCAGTCTGCCGACCGGTGTGCCTTCGACGACTACCGCCCGTTGGCCTGCTCCATAGACCGCCGACTCGCGCCAGCTCTCGCCGGTGGGCAGGTCGACGTCGAACAGGTGCAGCTTGTCGTAGCGAGCCCGCACCTCGCCGTCCCGATCGATCACGAAACCGCGGTTGGCGAGCTTGCCACCCTCCCCCTTCAGCGCCAGGCTGCCGAGGTGGACCCACAGGCCCGCCCGGGCAGCCGCATCGCGAACGGCGGCAAGCACGCCGTCATCCGCTTCGCTCCGCAGCTTCGGGCCCGCCCGCTCCCGTTCCTTGTCGAGCAGGCCGGACATTTCTGGCGTGAACAGCATCGCCGCACCGCCCGCCCTCGCCTGCTCGACAGCTTCCACCAGCGCCGTGGCGTTACGCTCCGGGTCGATCCCGGTCTGCGCCTGAAGAAGTGCGATTCGGCTCATGCCGCCAGCAGCTGATCCAGTTTGCCCGCGCTATCCAGTGCGTAAAGGTCGTCGCACCCGCCGATATGCCGCCCGTCGATGAAGATCTGCGGTACGGTGGTGCGGCCGGAGCGCTCGATCATCTCGTCGCGCCGGGGCCCGCCGGCATCAAGGCTGATTACCTCGACCTCCGCGCCTTTCTGCCGCAGCAAATCTGAGGCGCGAAAGCAGTAGGGACAGGTGGATTTGCTATACATTTCAACGCGAGCCAAGAATTTGTCTCCATCATGCAGGTTGCGGGTAGCTCTAGCGCAAGCCGCTCTACCGGGCCACCCTTGCCCAGGCGATGAGCTCCACCCGCCGCGCACCGTTCCGCTTCAACAGCCGGGCGCATTCGTCGGCCGTGCTGCCGGTCGTCACCACGTCGTCGACCAGGATGAAATCGAGACCGTTGACGTCCGCTCCTCGGCGCAGGGCAAAGGCGTCCTTCACGGCGGCCCGGCGCTGGCGGGGACTCATGCCCTTCAGCTTGGCCGTCCCGCGCGTCCGTCTGAGCAGCGTCGCGTCGAAAGCATGCCCGCTCATCCTCGCCAAGGCGGCGGCGATCAGCGCGGCCTGATTGAAGCCTCGATTCCACAAGCGCCAGCGGTGCAGCGGGACCGGGATCAGCATCGCGCCCGGCGTCAGTTCACCCAGCGGTCGCCGCATATAGCCGGCCATGGTTCGCGCCAGCGCCGTCTTGCGTCCATACTTCAGGCGAATGGCCATCCGCCGCGCAATATCGCCATAGGCGACGGCCGCTCGAAGCCGGTCCACTGGCTGCCGCCCTTCCGGACAATCGGCGCAGCGCTCGTCCGGGCCAAGCGCACCGCCGCAGCGGTCGCAGCCGTCCGGTTTCGCCTGCTGGAACTGGACCTCCGGCCAACAGCCGGCGCAGAACAGCCCGACCTCGGCCGTGATCATTCCGCAGCCCGCGCACCGCGGCGGCAGCGCGAAGTCCAGTGCTTGGCTCCCGGCCCAGCGAACGGCAGTGACAATCTTCATCGAGCGGGCTTGTCCGCCAGCCTCGCGCGACGCACAAGCCCTGCCCGATGACCGAACCCCTGTTCGACCGCTCAGCACTGGAGCAGCGCCGCCGCCGGGCATTGGCGACCGGCCCCCGTCTGTTCCTTGCCGAGCGCGCGCTGGACGATATCGCCGAGCGGCTCTCGCTCGTCCGCCGCCAGTTCGACCGGCCGCTCGTCGTCGGCCTGCCAGACTCGGCGCTCGCGGAACCGCTCGGCCTGGGTTCGGGCCTGCGCTCCGTCCCCGATCTTGATGCCATCGCCGCGATCGAGCCCGGAAGCGTCGACCTGCTCCTTGTTCTCGGTCAGCTCGACACGGTCGAGGATCCGCCCGGCGTGTTGCAGGTGCTCCGTCATTGGCTTGCTCCCGGCGCGCTGCTCGCCGGGGTGGTTCCGGGTGGCGACACCCTGCCCGTCCTGCGCAGCGCCCTGCTCGCGGCCGACCGGCTCGCCGGCGGCGCCTCCCCGCGAGCCCACCCGCGGCTGGAGGCGGCGGCCCTGGCGGGGCTGCTGGGAAGCAGCGGGTTTGTTGAGCCAGTGGTCGATATCGATCGAGTGCGCCTGCGCTATCGCCGAGTGGACGACCTTGTCGCCGACCTGCGCGGCATGGGCGCGACCAACGTCCTGTCACAACGCAATCGACGGCCGCTGACCCGCACCCAGAAAGACGCCGCCAGCCAGGCCTTTGCCGCCGCCGGTGACGAACGCGGGACCGTCGAGACGGTGGAACTCATTCACTTCGCGGCATGGGTGCCCGGACAATAAAGATGGTTAGCAAGAGGCTAACTCCGCTCCGCCTACGACTTGTTAACCTGACGTAACTAATTCTCGTCGCGTGGACGTGGACCAGAGGAGGGTGGCGTGGACGCTATCCGAACAACGCTGCGCAAGCTGCTCCGGTCGGAGCAGGGTGCGACGGCAATTGAATATGGATTGATTGTTTCGCTGCTTGCGGTGGCTTGCATCGGCGCCTTTCAGGCGCTCGGCGGCGGGTCCGACGGCATGTGGACCAAGATCAGCAACGAAGTCACTAACGCGATGGACAATTAAGCGAAGCGGCGCACTTTCCAGCCGGAAGGTGCGCCGCATAGGTGGACTTCGATCAGCGCGGAAGCTTAGCGGGACCGCGTCCCATAGACCACGAGCTTGACCCGCTGACCGGGTACCAGCCGGCTGTTCGCAGCCAGGCCGTTCAGCGATGCGAAGCGCTCGACCCGATAATCACGGTAGGCCATCCGGTTGCCGAGAGACTGAACCGTGTCGCCCGGCCGCACCGTCACGACGTCGATCACCCGCGGCCGAATCGCCGCCGCTTCCGCCGGGCTGATGCGACGAACCGAATTCACCATCGGTGTAAACTGCCCGACACCCTGCCCACCGCGGGTCAGCGTGACGAAGTGATACGCCCGATCACGAGCGAATTCGTAGGCGAAGAAACTGACATCGACCAATCCGGACGAGGTGTTGGCACGGCCGATGAAATATTCGGTCGGAAGCCCATTCACCGTGGTCCGCCCGCGATCGACCACTTGCACCTGGACCCGTCCGCCGGTCAGCTGATTCAGCTCCTGCGCGATATAGGCCTGGAGATTACCATTGTACCGGCCGGTCGAAAACTGCGCCTTGCCCGCCGTTCCACCCGACACGGTCACCGCATCCGTGCTGTTCTGCATCAGGTACCCGGTCGGCACCGTGAATTGCAGTCTCAGGTCCGGATGCGTGAAGGTCCGACCATCGATGATACCCTGGGCCGGGTCGTCGTCGACCGTTATCCCGTCCAGCTGGTTCAGGAACTGATCGCGATTGGTCAGGCCAGTCCCCGCTCGTCCGGTCTGGCGGGCGAGGGCGGAGGCCTGCGCCACGCGGTTGGCCGAGTTGGGGTGGGTCTGCGCCCATTCCGGCGTTTCGCGCTGGTCGCGGCCCTGGACGCGAAGCTGCAGCGCGTCGGCGCGCCCGAGCGCCGCAAGCATGGTGGCGGACGCCGCCGGATCATAGCCGGCGCGGGCAAGATATCCGATCCCGAGCCGGTCGGCGTCATATTCCTGTGCGCGGGTGAATTGCAGCGTGCGCAACTGCGACCCCGTCTGGAGCAGCTGGCCAAGCGCGCTGCCGATCCCGCCGCCGACTACGCTACCCAGGATCGCACCCAGGACGCTGCCGATCGAATTGGTGCGGCTGGCCGACTGGCGGGCCTGCGCATGATTGGCCGCGACGTGGCCGACCTCATGCCCGACGACGAAGGCCAGCTCCGCCTCGTTGTTCATCAATCCCATCAGCTGCCGGGTGATGTAGATGTAACCGCCCGGCACCGCGAACGCGTTCTCAACGGCTGAGTTCAACGCCGTGAAGCGGAATGCCTGCGGATTAACGCCGGAGTAGTTCGCCATCCGGCGACCGACCTGATCGACATAAGCCGCGCGCGGGCCGGTTTCCGCCCCGCCGAATTCCTGGATCAGCGCCGGGTGCTGCTGCTGCGCCTCCTGCACGTAACGGGCCGGAAGATTGCGGACAGCCTGGGCGGAGGCGGCGACCGGCACCACCGCCGTCGCGGCCGCCGAAAGCATGAGAATGGTCTTGATCATGTTGTTCCCGTTACGAATGGCTCGTTTTCGCCACCCTGAACGGGTTTGACCGACGGCGGTTCCGATCAGCCGATGGCCAGGAACTTCTCCCGCCGCGCCTTGAGCAGCTCATCCCCGCTCATGGATGCAGTCCGATCCAGCTCATCCGTGACCGCATCCTTGAGGTTGGCAATCGCCGCGGCCGGATCGCGGTGGGCCCCGCCCAGGGGTTCCGGAATGACCCGGTCCACGACACCCAGGGACTGAAGGTCGGAAGCGGTGATCCGCATCGCTTCGGCCGCATCCGCCGCCTTGTCCGCGGTGCGCCACAGGATGGAGGCGCAGCCCTCCGGCGAAATAACAGAATAGACTGCATGCTCGAACATCATCACGCGATTTGCGGCAGCAATCGCGATCGCGCCGCCTGAACCGCCTTCGCCCACGACCGCGGCAATGAACGGGACGCGCAGCTGCAGGCCGGCCTCCGTCGAACGGGCAATCGCTTCGGCCTGGCCGCGCTCTTCGGCCTGAACGCCCGGGAAGGCGCCGGACGTATCGACCAGGCTGACCAGCGGCAGCCCGAAGCGGTCGGCCAACTGCATCAGGCGGATCGCCTTGCGATAGCCCTCGGGCTTGGCCATGCCGAAATTATGCTTGAGGCGGCTGGCCGTGTCGTCGCCCTTTTCATGGCCGATCAGGACGACCCGGCGCCCGTCGATACGGGCCAGTCCACCGACGATCGCCTCGTCATTGGCAAACGCCCGGTCACCGGCCAGCGGAATAAACTCATCCGTGAGGCCGGCGACATAATCCTTGAAGTGCGGCCGGTCGGGATGGCGGGCAACCTGCGCCTTCTGCCAAGGCGTCAACCGTCCATAGGTTTCTTTCAGAAGCCGCTCGGCCTTGGCTTGAAGCCGCTCGATCTCCGGATCGATATCGATCTCGCCGTTGCTTGCGGTTTCGCGAAGTTCGGCGACCCGCGCCTCCAGTTCGGCGATCGGCTTTTCGAAGTCCAGGAAGTTCAACATATGGGTGGCGCGGCTAGACGCCCCGGCGGTCGGTGGCAAGCGGATGGCGCTGGTTGACCAGCTCGACCAGCCGGGCGCTGTCCACGTGCGTGTAGATCTGGGTGGTCGCGATATCGGCATGTCCCAGCAGCGCCTGAAGCACACGAAGGTCCGCGCCGTTGCTCAGCAGGTGGGTTGCGAAGGCGTGCCGCAACACATGCGGGCTGACGCGATCGGGCGCGATGCCCGCCAAGGACGCCATCTCCCGGACTAGCTGGAACAGTCGCACCCGGCTGAGGTGGGACTTGCCACCGGGGAACAGCCAGGCGCCCCCCTTGGGGACATACGGCAGCCAGTTGGCCACCGCCGCGTGCGACCGTTCGGAGATCGGGACCAGCCGCTCCTTGGCGCCTTTGCCGCGCAGGATCAGGAAGGGCTGCCCCTCCCGAAGCGCGCCCCGGGGCAGGCTGACCAACTCCGTCGCGCGTAATCCCGACCCATAAAGCAGTTCCAGCAAGGCAAGATTGCGCAAGGCCGTCGGCTGGCCGCTCGCCGCGCGATCCTCCGCCTCCCGGAACATCGCCTCGACCTCATACGGGTCGAGTATTCGCGGCAGCGGGCGTTCGGTCGCCGGTCGCGGCAGAGCGCTCGAGGGATCGTCCGCGCGCAGTCCTTCGTCGTGAAGAAAGCCGTAGAATCGCCTCAGCGCCGCCGACCGCCGGGCCACGGTTGATGGTGCAAGTTCGGCCCATGCCGCACCCAGTTTGGCCAACTCGTCACTGCCGGCAGCCCCGAGCGGATGCACGGTTGCCGCCGCCGCTTCCAGGTCGGCACGATAGGCCAGAAGTGTGTTGCGAGCTGCACCCGCCTCGGCCGCCAGCATGTCGAGGAATCGATCGACCAACGCCCGGTCGTCGGGGGTCACGTCCGCGCCAGCGCCTCGGCGGCGATCATCCGCGCGGCATAGTCCAACCCTGCCAGCCGCATGGCCGTCAGCCCGCGATAAAGCTGTGCTGCCGGCACCTGCTCAAAGCTTGGCGCCTGCAACCCGATCGCCGTCAGGAGTACGGCGGACCCGGCTTGCCGACGCTGCCCCGCCTGTTCGGCTAGGCGGGTCCATACGCTGGCACGTTCCAGCCCCAGCTCATGCCGCCGGTTCAGACGCGACGCGGTTTCCGCATCGATCCGGCCGGTCCCGGCAAGCCCGGCGACGAGCAACTTGCTGCGCTGCTTGTCGCGGCTTTCGTCGCGACCGACGAAGGCATCGATCCGGCCGAAGCTGACGTCCACCCCGGTCGCCGTCGTCCCCAGCGCCAGCATCGCCCAGGCCCGATCCGCCGGCTCATCGTCCATTTGGCCGACCGCACTCGCCCATTCGGCCGCCTGCGCGTCATACCCGCCCGCCAGCATCGAAGCGATCAGGTCGGGCGCGTCCCGCTGCAGCTCGGCATTGGGCCGGATGCGCGTCGCCGCCAGCGCCAGCAACGCCCGCGACGCTTGCCGGTCGAGTTCGTCATCGCCGTCACGCCACAGGGCGCGCATCGCATCCAGCCGCGCATCGAGGCCACGGCCGACAAACGCCGTTCGCACCCGCCAGGCATCGGTGCCGGGCAGGTCCGACGGATCGGTCGCGTCGTAGATCGACGAGTAAACGTCGACCAGCGCTACGGAAGAGAAGACGCCAAGCCCTGTCGCCAATCGCGCGGAAGGCAGCCGCTGCTCGGCCGAGAGCAATGGCGCCCTTGCCTGCCAGGCCCGAAGTCGAGGCGCTGCCGCGTTCATCAACCGGTCGGGTGGGAGCAGACCGGTCGCCGTCGCCAACCCGAAGCGCCAGGCGGTCAGTTGCTCTACCGGTTCCCATTCGACCGTCGTGGCGCGGCCGGTATTCTCGCCCGCGCCCACCACTTTGTCGGCCAGCGTCAAATCGATGCCGCCGATCCGCCCCCGTCGCCGAGCCTGCTCGATCTGCGATGCCGCGCTCGCCCCCTCGCCCTCCAGCGCCGCGCACATCGCGTCCGTCAGCGGGACGATTTTCGGCTCGACCTCACGCAGGTTCCCCCGCAGCCGGCAGAGCGCGGCCGGATCGGCACTCGCCAGCGCGCTCTGCACGCCAACCTGAGCCAGCTTGGGCGAATAGTCCGCCACGTCCGTGCCCGCGACCAGCATCGCCGCCGCGTCGGCCTCGCCCATCCGCAGCAGCAGCCAGGCACGCTCGGCCGTCCAGTCGGCCGGATTGACCATCATCGGTGCCGGCGCCCGGGCCAGCAGGGCGTTGCGCAAGGTAATGTGCAGCCAGCGCGAGGGCAGCGGAGTCGCCTGCCGCCGCATCAGTTGCGACAGGAAGCTGCCGTTGGCGCTGCCCCACGGTTCGGCCCCGAAGCCGTGCTTTACCGGATCGATCGCGCCCACCACCCGCGGATCGCGGCGGGAGCTTTCGGGAATTTCGATCGGCGGCGGTGGCGCCACCAGCAGGTCGGCTTCCGTCAGTTCGCCCTCGACGACATCGCCCCCTTCCACCGCGGGACTCGGCCGCGGGCGTGGGCGCGGAGCCTCCGACCGTGGGGTCGGTGCCTGTTGATTCGTCTCGGCCGGGGTCGGCTGCGGCGTCGCCTGCTCGTTGCCGAAGCCCGGCGGCAACAGCACTTCCTGCGCCAGCGCCGGCAGCGCGAACGCCAGCGCGCCGCCCGTCAGGAAAAGCTTAGCTCGCCTGGTCACGCTGGACGTCCACCTCGATCGGACGTTGCGGCACTTCACCAGCGCTGCGGGCGATAAGAACTACCGCGCCGATCAGCAGCACCAGTAGAACAAGAAGGATGATCGGTCCGCGCGCCGGGTGCGGCGGTCGTCTGTGGATGGCCATGGGGCGGCCTTTTGCCGAGGCGGCAAGGCCCTGTATAGCCCTCGCGTCATGTCCTCGCGCGAAGGCCCCTCCTTGCTGGACGTCCTCGACCGGCCAATCGTACTCGTCGGCTTGATGGGGGCGGGCAAGTCGACCGTTGGCCGCCGCCTGGCGCGCCGCCTCGGCCTGCCGTTCGTCGATAGCGACGCAGCGATCGAGGACGCGGCCGGCCTCCCCGCCGGCGAAGTGTTCGAACGCTACGGCGAGGCCGATTTCCGCGACGGCGAACGTCGGTTGGTCGCACGCCTGATCGACGACGGCGGCGTAGGCGTCATCGCCACCGGCGGCGGCGCCTATGTCAACGAGGCGACCCGCCAATTGCTCAACGAACGCGCCATTACCGTTTGGCTCGATGCGCCCGTCACCCTGCTGGCCGAGCGCACAGCCCGCCGGCCCGAGACGCGCCCGATGCTGAACAAGGGCGACCGCGCGCAAATCCTGTCCGGCCTGATCGAGCAGCGCGGCCCCAAATATGCCGAGGCCCACATCCGCATTCCGTCCAGCACCGGCGGGCATGGCGAAGTGGTGGAGGCCATCATCCATTCGCTCGAGGGGCATCTGGGCCTGAAATGACCATCATCGACGTCCGCGCCGGCGGCGACCACTATCCCGTCGTCGTCGGCCCTCTTGCCGCATCCGCCGAGCGTCTCCGCGCGCTTGCTCGCGGTCGAACCCTGCCCGTCGTCAGCGATGCTCGCGTCTGGGGCCTGCACGGTTCTATGCTGGCTGAACTGGTGTCGGTGGAGCCGGTTCTGGTACCAGAAGGTGAAGAAGCCAAGCGGTGGCCTAATCTGCAGGGGCTGATCACCCGCTTCGCTGACCTGAACCTGGACCGCTCAACCCCAGTGCTGGCGCTGGGCGGAGGGTCGGTCGGCGACCTGACGGGCCTCGCTGCCGGGCTGTTCAAGCGCGGCTGCCCGGTGGTGCATATCCCCACGACCCTGCTGGCCCAGGCCGACAGCGCCGTGGGCGGCAAGACGGCAATCGATGCAGAAGGCCAGAAAAACCTCGTCGGCATGTTCCACCAGCCCTCCCTGGTGCTTGCCGACCCCGCGCTGCTCGACACGCTCGACCAGCGCCAGCTCCGTGCCGGCTATGCCGAAATCGTCAAATATGGCCTGATCGACGATCCCGAATTCTTCGCATGGTGCGAAGCGAACGGTTCTGCCCTCCTTGCCGGCGATCCAGAGGCGCGTGAGCACGCCATCACCACCTGCATCCGCGCCAAGGCTCGCACGGTCGAGCATGACGTCGAGGACAAGTCCGGCACTCGCGCCCTGCTGAACCTCGGACACACCTTTGGCCATGCGATCGAATCCGCGGCGGGCCTCGGCACGATCCTCCACGGCGAAGCGGTCGCCATCGGCATGTGCCTGGCGCATGATTTCTCGGTCGAGCTCGGGTTGTGCCTCCCGGCAGGGGCCGAGCGCGTCCGCACGCATTTGGATGGGGTGAAGTTGCCGACGGCCCTTGCCCAAGCTGGCATCGACCGCGCCGCGCTTCTCCCCCTCATGGGCGCCGACAAGAAGAACGATGCCGGGAAGCTGAAGCTGGTCCTGACTCGCGGAATTGGCAGGGCGTTCCTGAGCGACGGCATCCAAACCGCTCAGCTGGCCGGCTTCCTCGAGCGCGCGCCCTAAATCTGCGTGGCCGGCTCGTCCGGTAGGCTCCGGTCGGCCGAAAAACTCCGCTCGATGCCGGAGTGCAGATCCCCGCTCTCGCTCTGCAGCTGGAGCCGCTCGCTGTCGCGCTGGCGATATTCGCGTTCAATCCGGCCCACGTCCCGCTCCGCGACGCCCAATCGGCGCAGCGCTTCGCGCCCCATCACGACCGCGCTTTCGAATAGCTCGCGCTGGATCAGCGGAATATCGAGGCCGTCGAGCGCGATCATCTGCCGCCGGTCGAATGCGCGCACCATCACCAGGGCCTGCGGAAACGCTTCCAGCACGGGCTGCAGCCTGTCGCGAGCGATCGTGCCGTCCTGACAGAACAGGATCGCCTCGGCCGTCTCCGCCCCCGCCGTGCGCAGCAGGTCGACCCGCGTTCCATCGCCGTAATAGACTTTCGTCCCGAATTCGCCGGCGAGCTCGATCTGCCGGGCCTTGATGTCGATCAGCGTGACCGGGATCCGCTTGGCCTGAAGCATTTGTGCGACCGTTTGCCCGAAGCGGCCGTATCCGACCACGATGACATTGGTTTCAGGTGAGAATTCCGGTCCCTGCAGGCCGGGGTCCGCGTCGGGCCGGCGGGCCTGCACCCGGTCGACAAGCCGCATCAGGAACGGCGTCGCCACCATGCTCAGCGTCACCACCGCACCAAACAGGCTGGCGGTTTCGGGCGCGATCAACAAAGCGCCCGTTGCCTGCGCAAACAGCACGAAACCGAACTCGCCCGCCTGGCTCAGCAGCAGTGCCAGAGTGATCGCTCGTCCCGGCGTCTGCCCGAACAATCGAGCCAAGGGATAGAGCAGCGCGGCCTTGACGACGATCACCCCGGCGGCGAGGCCGATCACCGTGAGTGGCCGCTCGGCGATCACCGTCAGGTCCAGCAGCATGCCGACCGACATGAAGAACAGGCCGAGCAGGATCGAGCGGAACGGCTCCACATCGCTTTCCAGCTCGTGACGGTAGGGCGACTCGGCCAGCATCACGCCGGCCACGAACGCCCCCAGCGCGACCGACAGGTGCAGCGCATGCATCAGCGCCGCGGCGGCGATGACGCAGAACAAGCCGGCGACCACGAACAGTTCGCGTTCCGACAACCGCCCGATCAGCCGGAACAGCGGATTGATGAGATAGCGTCCGACCAGCACGAGCCCGATGATCGCGCCGACTGTGTAGAGACCCAGCAACCAACCGCCCGGCGCGTCCGGATCGGGTACGCGCGACATGACCGCCACGATCGTGATCAGCGGGATCAGGCTTAAATCCTGGAACAACAGGATCGAAAAAGCGCGTTCACCGAACGGCGTGTTGAGCTCGCCCGACGATCTCAGCATCGGAAGCACCTGGGCGGTGGACGACAGCCCCAGCGGCAACCCCACAGCCAGGCTCGCCTCCCAGCTAAGCCCAAGCACCAGTCGGATCAGCACGGCCAGCACAACGCCGCAGAGCACCACTTGGGCGAGGCCCAGCCCGAAGATATCTTTGCGCAGCCGCCACAGTCGGCTCGGCCGAAGCTCCAGCCCCACCAGGAACAGCAGCAGCGCAATTCCGATCTCGGACACCTGCATGATGCCCTGGGCATTGCCGACCAGCCCCAGCAGTTGCGGTCCGACCAATGCGCCCGCGACGATGTAGCCGAGGGTCGCGCCGAGGCCGAGCCGCCGGAAGATCATCACGAACAGCAACGCCGCGCCCAGCATCACCGCCCCGCCGGTAAGCAGCTGGGTCATCTGAACCGATCTTGGCGAGAAACCCGCTCGTCCTGAGCGGAAGACCGAAGGTTTGCGCTTCGCTCAGGACCAGCGGGGACGAGTGCGTAATGGCATCTCACGACCCGACTTCCTCCAGCGCTGCAATCAGCGCATCGAATGGCAGCAGCATGGCGCCGTGCCGCCCGGTCTTGCTCCGCGCAGGGATTAGCACCTCAAAGCCCTTCGGAGCCGCTCCGCCGTCGCTCAACCAATCCGCCAATTGCGCTCGAGCCGCCCTCATCTCCGCCAACGAACGACCAACCGCAAATTGTTGCACCAGCGCTGCACTCGCCTGCCCGAAGGCACAGGCCTGAACTCTCTGAGCCAGCTGCTTGATCCGACCCTCGGCATCGACCGCTACCTCCGCCATTATCACGCTCCCGCAAGCCCGCGACCGCCGCTCTGCCCGGCCGTGCGGGGCGGCGAGGCTGGTCTCCAGCGGAAGCGAGGCTGCCAGGCGCAGGATGTCGGTGGTGTAGAGGGGAGCGTTCATCAGAGTGCCCCATCGCACATTCCATCATCCCCGCGAAGGCGGCGCAAGATCAGTGTCTGACACCCACGTCATCCCCGCGAAGGCGGGGATCCATCTCCCATCCACTCCTCACGCGAGCGATTCGGGAGATGGGCTCCCGCCGTCGCGGGAGTGACGGAGCTTAGGCCCGCCGCCACGTCGTCCCCTGCGGCCCGTCCTCGAGCAGAATGCCCTCGGCCTTGAGCTCGTCCCGGATGCGGTCAGCCGCAGCGAAGTCGCGCGCCTGCTTTGCCGCAGTGCGTTCGGCAATAAGAGCGTCGACCGCTCCGTCGCCCTCGCCCCGGAACCACTGATCGGTCGACTGCTCAAAAAGCCCCAGAAGCATGCCGCTTGTGCGCAAAATCCCCGGATCGTCGAGCTGACCAAGCCGTGCCACCGCCAGCGGGGTGTTGAGATCGTCGTCCAGCGCCTCGATCACTCCGGCGTCCGGCGTCGAAGCGGCCTCATCCCCGACCCGACGATACAAGCCGTCCAAAGTCGCCTTGCTCTGCGCGATCAAGCTCTCCGTCCACGGCAAGGGCGATCGGTAATGCCCGCTCAACAGCGCAAGCCGCAGCACTTCGCCACGATGCCCCTGCTCCAGCAACTCGTTGACCAGCACCGTGTTGCCCAGGCTCTTGCTCATCTTCTCCGAGCCGAAATCCACGAAGCCGTTGTGCAGCCAGTAGTTCGCCAGCGGAGCCCCGCCATGCGCGCAGCGACTTTGCGCCGCCTCGTTCTCATGATGTGGGAAGACGAGGTCGATCCCGCCCCCGTGGATGTCGATCGTCTCGCCCAGATGCGCACCGATCATCGCCGAGCACTCGATATGCCACCCCGGCCGTCCGCGTCCCCAGGGCGAGTCCCAGCCGATCACGTCCGGAGCGCTTGGCTTCCACAGTACGAAATCGCCCGGAGCCCGCTTGTAGGGCGCCACCTCGACCCGGGCCCCAGCCAGCATCGCCTCCAGATCCCGCCGCGACAGGACGCCGTAATCGGGGTCCGAGGCCACGTCGAACAGCACATGGCGTTCCGCCGCATAGGCATGGCCCTTGGCGATCAGATCACCGATCATTGCCACCATCGGTTCGATCTCGGCCGTCGCATGCGGCGCGATGTCGGGGTCCTCGACCCCCAGCGCCCGCATGTCGTCGAGATAGGCCTGCTCGAAGCGCTCGGTAATAACTTCGGGCGCGACGCCTTCATGGCGCGCCGCGTCGATGATCTTGTCATCCACGTCCGTGATGTTGCGCGCATAGACGACGCTGTCCGCGCCATACTGGTGCCGCAGCAGCCGCCGCAGCGTGTCGAACACCACCGCCGGCCGCGCATTGCCGATATGCGCGCGGCCGTACACCGTCGGCCCGCAGACATACATGGTGACCCGATTTTCGTCGGCGGGCTGGAACAGGCGCTTCTCGCGCGTGGCGGTGTCGTAAAGGCGAATCAATTCACTCTTCCGGAATGTCTGTAGGTCTCGACCCAGTCGATGATCGCCCGCCCGCTGGCATTCAGCAGTGGGAAGGTGCGGCTTTCCGTCATCCACTCCGGACGTTCCTCGTCGGGGCCATAGACCATGTCGGTGGCAAGGTTCGCCAGTAGGAAGAACAGAGTCGCGCCGACCAAACCCTTCAGCATCCCGAACCCGCCGCCAAGAAACCGGTCGACCGGCCCAAGCACCGACCGCCGGCTGACCCGGCCAGCCTTGCCCGCGACGAAGCGGACGGCGAAATAAACCGGCAGGAAGATCAGCCCGAACGCCAGTGCCGCCGCCGCCGCAGGGCCGCCGGTCCAGCTTTCCACGGCCCGGGTCACCGGCTCGTGAAACAGCTTCAGCGCGACGATCGCCCCCAGCCACGCCCCCAGCGCCAGCACCTCATGAACGAACCCGCGCACGAAGCCGACCAGCGCACCGCCGCCGAGCAGGAGGATGACGAAGATATCGAGGGCGGTCACGGGCGCCGGCGCTACCGGCCCATGATGCGTTCGACAAGCTGACGCAGTTGTCCGAACCGCGCCACCCTGATCCCTTTGGGCGATTCCACCCCGCCCGGCACCCATGCCTCCTCGAACCCCAGCTTGGCTGCTTCCTTGAGCCTGAGCGCCGTGTGCGCCACCGGCCGAACCTCACCCGACAGCGCGACTTCGCCCAGCACGACCGCTTCCGCCGGAACCGGTCGCTCGGTCAGCGCCGACACCAGTGCCGCCGCCACCGCCAGATCCGCCGCCGGATCCTGCAGCCGGTACCCGCCCGCCACGTTGAGATAGACTTCGGCTGAGGCGAAGCTCATCCCGCAGCGCGCTTCCAGCACCGCCAGCAGCATCGCCAGCCGCCCGCCGTCCCAGCCGACCGCCGACCGCCGCGGGGTCGCCCCACTTGCCAGCCGCATCACCAGGGCCTGGATTTCGACCAGCACCGGCCGCGTCCCTTCCAGCGCGGGGAAGATCGCTGTCCCGCTGACCGGATCGTCGCGCTTGGTCAGGAACAGCGCGCTCGGGTTCGGCACCTCCGCCAGCCCGGCGCCCTCCATCGCGAACACGCCGATCTCGTCCGTCCCGCCAAAGCGGTTCTTGACCGCCCGCAGGATACGATACTGGTGGCTCCGCTCCCCTTCGACGTTCAGCACCGCGTCGACCATATGTTCCAGCACGCGCGGTCCGGCGATGCTGCCGTCCTTGGTCACATGCCCGACCAGGATCAGCGCTGTGCCTCGCTCCTTGGCAAAGCGGATCAGCTCCTGCGCGCTTGCCCGCACCTGACTGACCGTCCCCGGCGCCCCCTCGATCAGGTCAGAATGCATGGTCTGCACCGAATCGATCACCAGCAGGGCCGGCGCGGGGCCGTTCCCGACGGTGGTCAGGATATCCCGAACGGAGGTCACGCTCGCCAGCTGTACCGGCGCCCCGCCAAGGCCCAGCCGGAGCGCCCGCAGCCGCACCTGATCGACCGCCTCCTCGCCCGAGATATACACCGCGCCCTTGCCGCTCGCCGCCACCCGTGCGGCGATCTGCAGCAGCAGCGTCGACTTGCCGATGCCCGGATCGCCGGCCAGCAGCATCGCGCTGCCCGGCACGATCCCGCCGCCGACCGCCCGATCGAACTCGCGCACACCACTCGGGACCCGCTCGGGCAGGGGCACATTCGTATCCAGCCCGACCAGCTCCACCGCCCGCCCGCCGGTCTGCAGGTCGTGCTTGGCGGAGAAGACGGTCACGTTGCTCGCCTCCTGAACCAGCGTGTTCCATTCCGCGCAGTCGGGGCATTGCCCCTGCCAGCGGGGCTGCACCGACCCGCAGGCCTGGCAGACGTATCGGGTTTTGAGCTTGGCCATCGGGCGCTTCGTCTAGGCCAGGCGGCACTTGGCGCGCAACGGCGCGTTCACCCCGCACCCACTCACCGGAGATCCCCCATGCCCTACGCCAAGGCCAAAGACGGCACGATGCTCTACTACAAGGATTGGGGTCGCGGCGATCCGGTCGTCCTGATGCACGGCTGGCCGCTCACCGGCGACACCTTCGATGATCTGGCGATCAAGCTGGTCGAGGCCGGCAAGCGCTGCATCATTCCCGACCGCCGCGGGTTCGGGCGCTCGGATCAGCCGTGGGACGGCTACGACTACGACACCTTCGCCGATGACGTCGCCGCCGTGCTGGAAGACGCGCGAATCCAGCAGCCGGTCGCCATCGCCGGCTTCTCCATGGGTGGGGGCGAGGTTGCGCGCTTCCTGTCCAAGCAGGGCAAGCGCCGCGTCAGCCATGCCATCCTGTTGAGCTCGGTCGTGCCCAAGGTTGCGCAAAGCGACGACTGGGAGGACGGCGTTCCGCAAAATGATCTCGACCAGCTCACCGCCCAGATGACGTCCGATCGTGCCGGCTTCATGAAAACCTTCCTGCAGCAGTTCTACGGCTGGGGTGTTCTCGCCCGCCCGGTCAGCGAAGCGGTGCTGGACGCCAGCTTCAACCAGGCAATGATGGCCGGCGCCCGCTCGACCTACGCTGCGGCACAGGCCTGGGCCACCACCGACTTCCGCCCCGACCTGGCAGCGTTCGAGGGCGTGCCAACCCTCATCATCCACGGAACCAGCGACGCCAACGTCCCGATCGACGCCACCGGCCGAAAGGCGGCGGAGGCCCTGCCCCACGCCACCTTCATCGAATATGACGGAAGCCCGCACGGCATCCTGGAAACCGACAAGGACCGTCTGGCGAAGGACATGGTCGAATTTCTCAGCCGGGACATTCGCGGCACAATGTCCGACCAGGGCCAAAGCGCAATCCCACTGACGGCACGATAACCTCGAGGAAAGGTGGGAGGGCTAGGTTCGTCCTGACCCTCCACCCTTCCAGCCGCGGCGGACGACCTCAGCTTCTGCCGCAGGACCAAGCGGTACGCCCTCCATCGTCGCGTCGATCAGTTCCATGAGCTTTACGTCCTCTCCCGCCGCCATGCGGTAGTCCGACGTCTCACCGCTCGAGCCAAACAAGGCGCGGATGCGCCACGCCTCCCCTTCGCGGCAAGCAAGGCCGGCGCTCCCTGCATCACTGAAGCTGCGGCAATAGCTGCCGTTTTTCGTCTGAAAGGTAAGACCGATCCTCGTCTGACCGGTGCCGCCCGCACTTGCCAGTTGCGTCGATAGGGCCTGTTCCAGCTTCCCCCCGGCGACTAGGGCTCCATCACTGGTTCGCACCGAACTGTCTGGTGAAAGAAGCGCGGCTCCTCCCACCAGTCCGACCGCAAGGCTGGCCGCCATCGCCGCTGCCTGGACACCCCATGACCAGCGGCGGCGCTCCCGCTGAGCTGCCAGGTCGATAATCTCGGCAGTTGGCTTAGCGGCTGCGGCCAGTTGTTTCGGTACAGGCACAGCGACCACGGCCTGAAAAGCGTGGCCAAGCCTTTTGTGCAATGCACGATGCTGCTCGGCGAGCGCGGCAAGCGCCGGGTCAGCGGCCACCCGTCGCTCCATCTCGGCACTTTCCGCAGGGCTCAGTTCTCCGTCGAGCCAAGCGTAGAAATTCGGATCGTCGCTCATCTCAACCTTCCTCGCCCAACAGCGCCAGCAACGCAGTGCGCCCGCGCACAAGGCGGCTGGAGACGGTTCCGATCGGCAGGTCCAGCAGCTCCGCCGCCTCGCGATAGCCGAACCCTTCCACCAGGATCAGCGCCACCACTTCGCGTTGCTCGTCCGGTAGCTGCCCCATCGCCGACATGACGCGCTGCAGTTCCAGGTTGCGTTCCAGTTCGTCGCGTGGATCGTGCCCGGCCAGCTCCGCTGCTTCGGGCGGCGCTTCCCAACGCGACTTGCGCGCCCTGCTGCGAGCCTCGTCTATCCAAAGGTTGCGGGCGATCCGGTACAGCCATGAATCGAGCCTGCTGCCCTCCTGCCATTGCGACCGGGACTTGAGTGCGCGTTCGACCGTCTGGGCCGCGAGATCGTCCGCGTCCGCAGGGTGCCGCGACAGCGCAAAGGCAAAGCGTCGCAGCTTTGGGAGCAGCTCGCCGAGCTGTTGTTCGAACGTTGCGGTGTTTGGCATCAATCCTCATGGGGATGAAACGACCGGGCCGCGTCGTTTCATCCTGGAGAACTGATTAGGAAAGGTAAAAATGTCCAGCCGCCCCTCCCGCCTGTTCACCACTGCCGTCGTGCTGGCGCTGCTTGCGACCGGTGCCACCGCGCAGCTCCTGCCGTCGCTGCCGGTCGGCGGCGTTACGGGACCGCTTATGCGTACGCCTGTGCTTGGTTCAATTGTCGAGCAGGTCATCCCCGCGGAGCAGCGGGCCCGCGCGATCGCGCCCACGTTGGACAGCCTTGGGGTTCCGCCTGCCGTTTCCAGTCTTCCTGCCAGCACTCTATTGGACCTGCGGCGGTTGCGCCTGGTGGAGATGGTCCGCAGTCACCCGCGCGAGCTGGAAATGGACGGCGATGGTCAGCCGATCCGCCGCGGCGTCATTGTTGCCATCGATCCCAGCGATGCCGCCCTTGCGCAGGCGGCGAAGGCGGGATTCCGCATCACCGGAAGCGAGGTCAGCGAAACCCTCGGCACCCGCGTAGTGACCCTTGCGAGCCCCCAACGCATGTCGGCGCGTGAAGCGCTGAAGCGCTTGCGCCAGGCGGCGCCGTCCATCGAGGCGGACTTCGACCATGTCTATGAGCCTGCCGGCGCGGCGTTGATGCCCCTTACCGCCGCCCTCGCAGGCAACGCGCGCCTGGGCGCGGGCCGGACGATCGCGATGATCGACGGCGGCGTGGCCGCGCACCCCAGCCTGCGCAATAGCGCGATCGAACAGCGTGCCTTCGCCGGCAATGCCAAGGCAACCGGCCACGGGACTGCAGTGGCGTCCTTGCTGGTCGGCGCACAGGGTCGATTCCGAGGCGCGGCCACGGGCGCACAGCTGTTCGTTGCCGATGTCTATGGCGGAAGCCGTGCGGCCGGCTCCGCCACCGCCATCGTGCGCGCGCTCGGCTGGGCCGCATCAAAGCGCCCGGACGTCATCAGCATCAGCCTGGTCGGCCCCTCGAACGCCCTCCTGCGGCGCGCAATTCAGATCCTCGGCGCGCGTGGCGTGCGGATGGTCGCGGCCGTCGGCAACGATGGGCCAGCGGCACCGGTCCAGTATCCGGCCGGCTACCCGCAGGTGGTTGCGGTGACCGCCGTCGATGCGCGCGATCGTGCCCTGCCCGAGGCCGGGCGCGCCGCTCGCCTCGATTTCGCGGCGCCCGGCGCCGACATGGCCGCGGCACTGCCAGGCCAAGGCTACGCCAAAGTCCGGGGCACCAGCTTCGCGACTCCTTTAGTGGCGGCGCGACTGGCCTCAGCCGGCAACGCCACCGCGCTCCTTCGGGAGGCGGTCCCCGGGCGTGGCAGGGTCGGCCGCGGCATTCTGTGCAAGCCGTGTCGGGTCGATCCCAAGACGGTCGGAGCAAAATAATTTCAGGTCCGGGATGAAGCCGTTCCCCGGCGTCGTTCTCCTCATGCTGGCTTCATGAGCCGCACGGACTTCAAGGAGAAGATCATGAAGAGTACGACCCTGATCATCGCCGCACTGGCTGCCACGACGGCCACGGCTCCTGCCTCGGCACAACTCCTCGGCAACCTTGGTGGAGCGGTCGGCGGCGTCGTCAACGGTACAGTTGGCGGTGGCGGCTCGCTCGGCGGCGTTTTGGGCGGCACTGGCAGCCTTGGCGGAACGCTGGGACGTGCGACCGGGGGCGTAACCAACAGCGTCACGGGCAGCGTTGATGGCAGCGCCAGCGCCCGCAGCAGCCGTTCGGTGGATACCCGCAACGGGTCGGCCAGCGGCGAGGTCGGCCTGGCGGGTACCGTCACCGGGGCCCTGAGCTCTGCGACCAGCGCCAGCGGCCTTGGCCAGGCTGCGAACCTCGCGGCCGCTGCATCCGGCAGTGCTTCTGGTGAGAAGAGCGCAAGCTTTGGCATCCAGGGTGTCGGCACCGATCAGCTCCGCTCGACCGCCGGCCAGCTGGCGGGCACCGCACGCGGGACTGTGGGTACGGCGCGAGGACAGCTTCAGCAGGTCCGCAGCCAGGCCACCGGCGCGCTGAATGGAGCGGCAGCGACGGCAGGCGGCCTTGGCCAGAGCCTGACCGGCAGCACCGCGGCCAACGGCAGCGCATCGGCCCAGGGCTCCGGCCAGGCAACCGTTTCGAGCAACGAAGACTAAACTCTTTCTTGTCTCCCCCCGTGGCCCGCCATTCTCCCGGCGGGCCACACCCTTTTGCAGACTTATTCCACCGTCTCTGGCAAGTCCTGACTCGGCTTACCAAGGGCATTGCAGCCGCCGCTCGCTTGCTCCTCCTATCCGCGCCCGCTAACCGCCGCCGGTGCCCCCATTGCCCAGCGCGCCTTCCTCCCCACTCGCGATCCGCGATTTCCAGCTGTTCCTGATCGCGCGTTTCTGTGCCGTGCTGGCGACCATGGGGATGGTCGTGATCCTCGGCTTCCAGGTCTACGACGTCGCCCGCACCGACTATGGCATGTCGATCCGCGACGCCTCCTTCCAGTTGGGGCTGCTGGGCGCTGTGCAGTTCGTGCCCCTGGCGCTGCTGACGCCGGTCGCCGGCTGGACGGCGGACCGGTTCGAACGGCGCACGGTGGCGCGACTGGCCAATGCGGTGGACATGGGGATCGCCCTGGCGCTCGGCTATGCCACGGTCAGCGACCAGCTGACCCTGCCGCTGCTGTTCACGCTTGGCGCGCTGCATGGCGTGGCGCGGGTCTTCACCGGTCCGTCCCTTTCCGCCATCGCCCCGAACATCGTCCCGCCCCGGCTGCTGCCCAACGCCATCGCCATGTCGTCCATCGCCTGGCAGGCCGGGACCATCCTCGGCCCGGCGATCGGCGGCTTCCTGTTCGATGCCGGGGCCGCCCTCCCCTATTGGGTCGCGGCCGGGCTGATGCTGCTCGCCATCATCGCGCTGACCCCCGTCCGCCGGGTGCAGCCGCCGCCGATCGCCGGTCACGCCCACCCGATCCGCCAGATGGCGGACGGGCTGACCTACGTCCGGGGTCACCGGTTCCTGCTCGGCGCGGTCACGCTCGATCTGTTTGCGGTGTTGCTGGGCGGCGCGACTGCCATGCTGCCGGTCTTCGCCCGCGACATCCTCGAGGTCGGGACGGAGGGCCTCGGCCTGCTCCGCGCCGCCCCGGCGGTCGGGGCATCGATCGTCGCCCTGTGGTTCGCCGTCAGGCCCTTGCGTAACAATGTCGGGGTCAAGATGCTGGTCGCGGTCGGCGTATTCGGGCTGATGACCATGGTCTTCGGCTGGTCCCGCTCGCTGCCACTGTCGATTGCAGCGCTGACGTTGCTGGGCGCGGCGGACATGCTGTCGGTCTATGTCCGCTCCAGCCTGGTCCAGCTCCACACCCCCGACCGGATGCGCGGCCGCGTGTCGGCCGTTTCGGGGCTCGCCATCTCCGCCTCCAACGAATTGGGCGAACTTCGCGCCGGAACGGCCGCCGCGCTGGTCGGGCCGGTGGCCGCAGTGGTTATTGGCGGGGGCCTGGCGGTGGTAGTCGCGGCCGCATGGACCTATCTATTCCCCGAACTCCGGCGGGCCCGAACCTTCGACCCGCCACCCGAAATGCTCCCCCAGGCCCTCGAAGAGGAGAAACCCGCATGAAGGCCGACACTGTTCTCGATACCATCGGCAATACGCCGCACATCCGGATCCAGCGCCTGTTCGGCGACCGCGCCGAGGTCTGGATCAAGTCCGAGCGCGCCAACCCGGGCGGCTCGATCAAGGACCGCATCGCGCTGTCGATGATCGAGGAGGCGGAACGGTCGGGCAAGCTCAGGCCCGGCGGCGTGATCGTCGAGCCGACCAGCGGCAACACCGGCGTTGGCCTGGCGATGGTCGCCGCCGTGAAGGGCTACAAGCTCGTCCTGGTCATGCCCGAAAGCATGAGCCTTGAGCGCCGCCGCCTGATGCTGGCCTATGGCGCGACCTTCGACCTTACCCCGCGCGAAAAGGGCATGAAGGGAGCCATCGCCCGGGCCGAGGAGATCGTCGCCGAAACGCCGAACAGCTGGATGCCGCAGCAGTTCGACAATCCGGCCAATATCCAGGTCCACCTCGAAACCACCGCTCGTGAGATCATCGCCGACTTCGGCGACGACGACCGCGGGTTCGATGCGCTGATTACCGGAGTCGGCACCGGCGGCCACATCACCGCCGTCGCCCGGGTGCTCAAGGAACGCTGGCCGAATCTCAAAGCCTTCGCTGTCGAACCGACGCTGTCGCCCGTGATTTCCGGCGGCCAACCGGCGCCGCATCCGATCCAGGGCATCGGCGCCGGCTTCATCCCGGTGAACCTCGACACTTCGGTGCTCGACGGGACGATCCAAGTCGATCCTGCGGACGCCAAGGAAATGGCGCGTCGCTCCGCCAGCGAGGAAGGCCTGCTGGTCGGGATTTCCTCGGGCGCGACGCTGGCCGCAATTCAGCAGAAACTTCCCGAACTTGGTGAACGGCCGCGGGTGCTGGGGTTCAATTACGATACGGGCGAACGCTACCTCTCGGTACCGGACTTCCTTCCCGAACAGGGTTAACGCCTGATCAAGCACGACACTTAGCGGATGCGTTAATGCTTGCGCCCTATGGTCCCCGCACACCGAAGTGGGGACCTATGCGGCGTACTCGTCTGGGCGTTGGAATCGAAGAGCGGCACAGCCTGCCTCGCGCAACGGTGCGAGAGGCATTGCTGTTCGACGTGTCCCTGCCCGACAACGACGACGATACCTCGCTTGCCCTGCGGCGCCTGACCATGTTCTCGTTCGCGCCGATGCTGCTGGCGGCGACCCACGCGGTGGTCGGCATGACCCTCCTCATTCAGGGGGTCGGTTCGTCGAGCTGGAACGCGATTTTCACGGCCGTTCTGCCGCTGTTGCTGGCAATGGTGCTGGACGCATGCGCCGGCGTACTGCTCGCCACCCACCGGAAACTCGGTTTTGCACCGCATCACGTCGCGCGCCTGCTGATCGGCTACCTCGGCGCCTCCGGCGTGCTGTGGATGCTGTTCGCCAACGGTGCGCATGGCTTCACCGGTATCGACCATGCCAGCTTCCTCCCGCTGGTCCTGGGGGCCGGCGTCAGCATGCGCAGCCTGACTTCGGTCGGCTCCCCGCCGCTGGCAGTCACCAACGCCCTTGCCGGAACCATCGGAGCGGCGCTGTTCTCCGGCGACGACGTGGTTACGGCCACGATCGCCTGCTTGTCTCTGCTGACCGTCGCCTACAGCATCGCCATCACACGCAACATGCTGTCAAGCTCACGCCGGCGGCTGCAACTCGACTACCTTGCGAAGAAAGCGCTCAACTTCGTAGCGGAGTTCGAGGCTTCCGGGCGTGGCTGGTTCTGGGAAACCAATCATGCCGGCACCCTGTCCTATGTCAGCCAGCAGCTGGCCGACGACTTCAAGACAACTCCGGAAGCGCTGCTGGGCCGGCAGTTCACCGACCTTCTCTCCGTCGACAGCGCCCAAGGCGACAGCATGCGCGAAGAGCGCACGCTCGGCTTCCACCTGTCCGCCCGCTTTCCCTTTTCGGACGTGGTGGTCCGGCCGGCCAGCGACGAGGACGTCCATTGGTCCTTGTCGGGCAATCCCCTGTTCGACGAGAACGGCCGTTTCCTGGGTTTCCGCGGTATCGGCACCGACTTGACCGAGCAGCGACGCTCCGAACAGGAGATCAGCCGCCTCGCCCGCTTTGATTCCCTGACCAGCCTTCCGAACCGCGCAATGATGCGTCAGACCCTCGACGAAGCGCTGCGCAACGCCGCTCGCCGTCAAAAGGGCTGCAGCCTGTTCCTCATCGATCTCGATCGGTTCAAGAACGTCAACGACACGCTCGGTCACCCGGTCGGCGACGCTTTGCTGAAACAGGTGGCGCAGCGGCTGACGGCGGTAATGGGTGAGCAGGGCCAGATCGGCCGGCTGGGCGGCGACGAATTCAAGGCCGTCCTTCCCGGCACGGTCGACATCGGGCTACTGGAATCGATCGCCAAGACCCTGATCAGCAGCGTGTCGCAACCCTATGAGATCGAAGGTCACCGCATCTCGATCGGCGCTTCGGTCGGAATCGCGATCGGCGATCCGGGCCGGGCTTGCGCGGATAGCCTGATCCGCAATGCCGACCTTGCCCTCTATGCGGCAAAGGCGGCCGGCCGCGGCAAGCATTGCTTCTACGAAGCGGCAATGCATTCCGAAGCAAGCGATCGGCAATTGCTGGAGAACGACTTGCGGCAGGTGCTTGAGCGGGAGGAGTTGGCCGTCAAGTTCCAGCCGATCGTGCGCACCGCTGGCGAGGAGATTGCGGGCTTCGAAGCGCTGGTCCGCTGGCAGCACCCTGTCCGCGGCCCGATCTCGCCTGACAAATTCATTCCGCTTGCCGAAGAATGCGGCATGATCGGCAAGATCGGCGAATGGGTGCTCAACCAGTCGCTTGCGGAGGCGGCTCGCTGGCCGGACCATGTCCGGGTCGCGGTCAATCTGTCGCCTATCCAGTTCAACGATCCAAGCATCGTCGACACGATCGAGCGTGCCTTGGCCAAAAGCGGGATCAACCCAAGTCGGCTTGAGCTGGAGATCACCGAAGGCGTGTTCCTGGCCGATAGCGACGCGACCGACGGCACTTTCGCGCGGCTGAAGAAGCTGGGCGTCCGGCTGGCCCTCGACGATTTCGGAACAGGCTATTCCTCGCTCGGCTATCTGAAGAAGGCGCCGTTCGACAAGATCAAGATCGACCAGAGCTTTGTTCGCGGCGCGGCCTCCGTGTCGAACCGGAACGCGGCGATCATTCGCGCAATCGTCACGCTCGCCGATAGTCTGCAGATGGACACGGTCGCCGAGGGTGTTGAAACCCATGACGACCTGGCGCTGATCCGAGAGCTCGGAGTAAGCCAGGTGCAGGGCTATATCTTCGGCAAGCCGGCCTCCAGCGAACAGGCGCTGGAGCTGGCCACGTCGCAATCGGTCGAGGCCGACGGTCATCAGTGCACCCGTGAACCCCGGCAACGGTTGATGCGGCGTGCATTGATCGCCATCGCCGGCGAGGTTCAGGAGGTCCGGCTGCGCAACATCTCGGTCATGGGCACGCTGGTCGAGTGTCCCGAACCGGTCGCGCCCGGGACCCGCCTTACGCTCGACATCGTGGGTGTTGGCCCCGTGATCGGGACCGTGCGCTGGGCACAGTCCGGTCGATTCGGGCTGAACTTCGACGAGCAATTCGACCTTGGCCGGCTCGCCATCAGGCGGGAGCGGGCCAACGAGGTCACGATGCTCAGGCCCTGGTACATGGACCGGGCCGCCCAGGCTTGAGCCGCCCGGATACCGATCAGAAGGCTTCGACCGGGATCGCCATCAGCGTCTCCGCCCCAGCTTCGACCTGGGAGCGCAGGGCCGGGCTCTTCACCAGTTCCCGCGCTGCATAAAATCGGGCCGTCGCCAGCTTGGCGTCGTGGAAGGCCCTGTCCTCGCCCGGCTGGTCGGCAAGGCGAGCGCTGACCGCGGCCATCTTCAGCCACATCCAGCCCAGCGTCACGACACCCATCAGGTTCATGTAGGCATAAGCGCCGGCGCCTGCGTTGTTCGGGTCGGCCATGCCGTGCTGCGCCAGCCACATGGTCGCGGCCTGAAGATCGCCAAGTGCCTTTTCCAGCGGCGCCGCGACGCCGGCCGGATCACCCGCCGCACGCGCTTCCGCAATCTCGGCTGCCACGACTTCGAAGAAGGTCCGGACGCCGCGACCGCCGTCCTTCGCCAGCTTGCGACCGACCAGGTCCATCGCCTGGACGCCGTTGGTGCCTTCGTAGATCTGGGCGATCCGGGCATCGCGCACGAATTGCTCCATGCCCCATTCACGGACATAGCCGTGCCCGCCGAACACCTGCTGCATGTTGACCGCGGCCTCGAAGCCCTTGTCCGTCAGATAGCCCTTGATGACCGGGGTCAGCAGGCTGATGAGGTCGTCGGCCTTCTGCCGTTCCTCCTCGGTCGCGCCCTTGTGGCTGAGATCGACCTGGAGCGAGCCCCATAGCACCAGCGCGCGCGCCGCCTCGTTGAACGCCTTTGCCTCGAGCAGCATCCGGCGCACGTCCGGGTGAACGAACAGCGTGTCCGCCTTTGCATTCGGGTCGCGCTCCTCGGGCTTGAGCGCGCGGCCCTGCCGGCGGTCCTTCGCGTAGGCGACGGCATTCTGATAGGCGACCTCGCCCTGTGCCAGACCCTGCAGGCCCACGCCGAGCCGCGCAGCATTCATCATGATGAACATGGCGGCCAGACCCTTTTCCGGCTCACCGATCAGGTAACCCGTCGCGCCGTCATAGTTCATGACGCACGTCGAATTGCCGTGGATCCCCATCTTGTGCTCGATCGAACCGCACGACAGGCTGTTGCGCTCACCCACGGAGCCGTCGTCGTTGACGAGGAATTTGGGCACGATGAAGAGCGAGATGCCCTTCACATTGTCCGGGGCGCCCGTGATCTTGGCCAGCACCAGATGGATGATGTTGTCGGACATGTCATGTTCGCCCGACGAGATGAAGATCTTGGTCCCGCTGATCTTGTAGCTGCCGTCGGCCTGCGGCTCGGCCCGGGTCTTGAGCAGGCCAAGGTCGGTACCGCAATGCGGTTCGGTCAGGTTCATGGTGCCGGTCCAGGTACCGCTCACCATCTTGGGGAGATAGGTCGACTTCTGCTCGTCCGAGCCCTTCACCAAGATCGCGGCGATCGCGCCGGCGGTGAGGCCATGATACATCTCGAAGCTCTGGTTCGCGGACAGCACATATTCGCTCATCGCGGTCGCCAGCACATGCGGCAGCCCCTGCCCGCCATATTCGGTCGGCGCGGCGAGGCTGGTGAACCCAAGCTCACAAAATTGCTTGTAGGCGTCCTTGAAGCCCTTGGGCGTGGTCACGCTGCCATCGGCATGGCGGGTGCAACCTTCCTCGTCCCCGACCCGATTGAGTGGCGCGAGCACGTCTTGGGTAAAGCGCGCGCCCTCCTCCAGGATCGCCTCGACCAGATCCGGAGTTGCGTCGGCAAATCCGGGGAGATTGCCGTAATTGCCGACCTCGACGATATGATCGAGAACGTAGCGCGTGTCGCGGACGGGAGCGGTGTAGACGGGCATGCGAAGCGTCTCCAGCTTGGTCGGTTGATGTCGGCTCTAGGTGGGCAACCCCACCGTAATCAACAAAAATGTCAGCAAAGCGGATCCCCGGCGACATCGGTCACCGGTTCTGGCGCAGGTGTGCGGGTAAATTCCTTGCCGGCAAAGCTGGCCGTTGGACCACAATAATAGGCACAGGCCTCACTCACCTCGCCCAAGGTCAGGCGGTCGCCTTGCACCGTAGCCTCAATCCGGCAGGTCTGGTCACCTGTTGGAATGATGGCAAATCGTGAACCCGAACGCTCCGCGGTGCCGGAAACGGTGCAGTTCGCATCGCCATTCCCGTAAACGATAAGGCCGGCGCCGCCGCCTTGTGACAGGCAGAGGCGATCCCGTGCCCCCGTGGCATAGGTGGCGTTCGCAGTCACTGCTTCTGCCGCAGCGACGCCCGCCGACCCACCCGTGTTGGTCCGGTTTTGTTGGTCGGCCTCCGATCCGCCACAGGCAGCCAGAAGCAGGGTCAAAATCGCTGCGGATCGACCTAGAGGCGACAAAGGTAACACCTACGCGGGCTCGAAATGCGGGTGCCGGTGAGCGCGAGCCGGATAGGAGCAAGCGGGTTCGACGGAATAAGCACCAGCGGCAGATGGCAAGCCCGATGCTATTCAGCAAGCTTAAAGGCCTGTTCATGGGGCCCGCGACAAAGCGTCCGCCTTCCCCTATAGGCGACCTTCTCCAACCGGCAGGCGGCGGGCAATCATGCTGACGACCAATCCCTTCGACGACGACAAGCTACGCGAGGAGTGCGGCGTGTTCGGCATCTGGAACGCCGATGTGGCGGCCAGCTTCGTCGCGCTTGGGCTTCATGCCCTGCAGCACCGAGGCCAGGAAGCCGCCGGTGTCACGAGCATGGATGCGACCGGCTTTCACTCGCATCGTGCGCAGGGCCATGTGGCGGGTAATTTCGACAGGGACGAAGTGATCCGCGCCCTCCCCGGCCGGACCGCCATCGGGCATGTGCGTTACTCGACGACCGGATCTTCGGCGCTGCGCAACGTCCAGCCGCTGTTCGCCGAACTCGCGGAAGGCGGCTTCGCCGTCGCGCACAACGGCAACCTGTCCAACGCGATGAAGCTTCGCCGCACGCTGAACCGCCGCGGATCGATCTTCCAGTCCACCAGCGACACCGAGGTCATCATTCATCTTGTGGCGACATCCCACCACACACAGCTGCTCGACAAGATTGTCGATGCGCTGGGCCAGGTGGAGGGCGCGTATTCGCTGCTGATGCTGACCGAAGCAGGCCTGATTGCCTGTCGCGATCCGCTCGGCATTCGGCCCCTCGTGATGGGCCGCATCGGCGACTCGATCATCTTCGCGTCCGAAACCGTGGCGCTGGACGTCATCGGCGCACGCTATGAGCGGGAGGTCGGCCCGGGCGAGATGCTGCTGGTCAACGACCAGGGCATCCGCAGCTTCCGCCCCTTCGCAGCGGCTTCCCCGCGACCCTGCATTTTCGAACATGTGTATTTCAGCCGTCCGGACAGCGTGGTCGACGGCATTTCGGTCTACGAGAGCCGCAAGAATATCGGGGCCGAACTGGCCCGCGAAGCGCCGGTCGAGGCCGACATCGTCGTGCCGGTACCGGACAGCGGCGTTCCAGCAGCGATCGGCTACAGCCAGGCCAGCGGTCAGCCCTTCGAGCTGGGCATCATCCGCTCGCACTACGTCGGACGGACATTCATTCAGCCGAACCAGGAAGTGCGGCACCTGGGCGTCAAGCTGAAGCACAACGCCAACTCGGCCCTGATCAAGGGCAAGCGGGTCGTGCTGATCGACGATTCGATCGTGCGCGGGACGACCAGTCTCAAAATCATGCAGATGATGCGCGATGCCGGCGCGGCGGAGGTCCATATGCGGATCGCCTCGCCGCCGACGCGGCACAGTTGCTTTTATGGCGTCGACACGCCCGAACGGGCGAAGCTGCTCGCAGCCCAGATGGATGTCGAGGCAATGGCCAAGTACATCAACGCGGACTCCCTCGCCTTCATCTCGATCGACGGACTTTATCGGGCGTTGGGCGACACACGGAACGCGGAAACTCCGCAGCGCTGCGATGCCTGCTTCACCGGCGATTACCCGACGCGCCTGACCGACCTGACCGAGAAGGAAACGGGCAAGGCGGGGCTGCAGCTGGTGGCATCACGCTGATCCGCCGATGGTGACAGCGGCGGGGTCCCGCTTTAGGGCGCGGCCATGACCGACCTTTCAAACAAGATCGCCCTCGTCACCGGTGCCTCACGCGGAATCGGTGCGGCGACCGCCGAGGCGCTCGCCAAGGCCGGCGCGCACGTCATTCTGGTGGCCCGATCGACCAACGGCCTGGAAGAGGTCGAGGACCGGATTCACGAAGCCGGCGGCACCGCTACCATCGCGCCGCTCGATATCACCGACGGCACGAACATCGCGAAGCTTGCCTCCGCGGTGGCCGAGCGCTGGGGCCGACTGGACCTGATGGTGTTGAACGCCGCCATGCTGGGCAGCCTGACACCGGTCGAACATATCGACGCCAAGGAATATGGCCGCATCCTGTCGCTGAACCTGCTGGCACCGCAGGCGATGCTGGCGGCTTTCGATCCCCTGCTGAAGCGTTCGGACAAGGCGGAGGTGATCGGCGTGACCAGTTCCGTCGGGCGTGAGCCGCGCGCTTTCTGGGGTGCTTACGGGTCGAGCAAGGCCGCGCTCGAAACGCTGCTTGGCGCCTATGCCGACGAGACCGCCTACACCGGCAAGCTGCGGGTCACGATCCTGGACCCCGGCGCCACGCGCACCCGCATGCGCGCCCTCGCCTTCCCGGGCGAGGAGCCGTCCGACGTCAAGCCCCCCGAGGTCGTCGCCGAGCGGCTCCTGGCCCTCCTTACGGAAGACCGCGAAAGCGGCGCGCGGGTCCGCGTCGACTAGCGAGCAGCTGCGGCGATCCGCTGGAAAAAGGCGGTCCGCTGCTGGCCGAGCCGATCGTCGAGTGCCGAAGGCCAGGCACTGACGGCGGCGATCACCAGCCTGCGCTTCGGATCGATCCAGATGCTTTGTCCGAAGATTCCGCTGGCACGATAGCCGGTCGGTTCGATCCACCAGAAATAGCCATAGCCGCGGCCTGCTTGCTGGAACGGCTGATGGATGCGGGTGGCGTCCGTGACCCAGTCGCGCGCCAGCAGGCCGTGTCCGCCTTCGACCATCAGCTGACCCAGCCGGGCATAATCGCGCAGCCGCATCGAAATGCAGCAGCCCGCGATTTCCCGACCGTTCTCGTCCACCTGCCAATACGCGTCCGCTTCCATGCCGTAGCGCTGCCAAATCCGCTGGGAGGCGTAGCGGCCGATCGGCATGCCGACTGCGCGCGACAGGATGGTGCCGGCAAGATTGGTCTCGCCCGTGTTGTAGTTGAACTTGCTTCCCGGCTGCGCAGCCCGGCCGAGAGTCTTCATGTAGGAGACGATAACGTCCTGGCCCGGCCCGACCGGCTGTGAGAACATCCGGGCAACGTCGCTTTTGGGGTCCGTGTAATCCTCGTTCCAGCGCGCTCCGGATGACATGGTCAGCACCTGCCGAACGGTTACCCCGTCGTAGGCGCTGCCTTTCATTTCCGGAATGAAGCGGGCCACCTGGTCGTCCAGACTGAGCTTTCCATCCTCGACGGCAGCGCCGAACAAGGTTGCCGTCAGCGACTTGGCGACTGAGAAACTGGTCCAGCGTTGGGCGGGCGAGAAGCCCCGCGCGTAACGCTCCAACCGCACCCGGCCGTCCTGCAGGACGATCAGGCCCGCGATGTTCTGGTCGGCAATGAACCGCGCGACCTCCGCATTGCGAAGGGGAAGCGGGCGCCCGCGGGGGAGCATGCGGACATGCCGGCCCGCCTTGACGGTGACCGTCGGGAAGATGGTCTCCATCGCCCGGAAGTTGCGGTCACGTTGCGCCTGGTTCCAGAACAGCACCTCCGCACCGGCCTGGCGCAGCGCCGCACGGCTGCGCGGGTCTTGCGGCACGGGCGATTGGGCCGCGGCGGGTGCCGACAGCAGGAGGACACAGGCAGCCAAACGCTTGAACATCAATGATCCTTCTTGATCAGGGTGACCTGGGCGACGTCGATCCCCCGCCCACGAAAACCGCCTTCGCAGTACATGAGGTAATAGCGCCAGAGCTGGTGAAAGCGCTCGCCGAAATCCGGCAGTCGTCCTTCGGCCACTGCACGATCATAGCGTTCGCGCCACAGGCGGAGGGTTTCGGCATAATCGAGTCCGAAGCCGACGCGGTCCTGCCAGTCGAGTCCCCGCTCGGCCGCAAGCGCTGCGAAGCGCGGCTCGTGCAGCAGCATGCCGCCGGGAAAGATATAGGCCTGGATGAAGTCGGCGGAGGCGGCATATCGGTCGAACAGCGCGGGCTGGATCGAGATGAGCTGCAACGCCGCCCGGCCGCCGGGCTTCAAAGCGCGGGCAATGGTGTCCAGGTAAGCCGGCCACCAGCGCTGACCCACCGCCTCGACCATCTCCACCGATGCGACGGAGTCGAAGGTGTCGCGGACGTCGCGGTAATCCTGGAGGCGGATGGTGATGCGGTCCAAGAGGCCCGCTTCTGCAATGCGCTGCTCGGCCCAGGCCTTTTGCTCGGTCGACAGGGTGAGGCCCGTCACATGGGCGCCGCGCCGCGCCGCTTCGATCGCCAGCGTGCCCCAGCCGCATCCGATCTCCAGCAAGCGGTCGCCGGCCTTGAGGTCGAGGCGGTCCAACAATGCCTGGACCTTGCGCAGTTGCGCGGCTGCGAGGTCATCGCCGCCGGCGAAAATCGCCGATGAGTAGGTCATGCTTTCGTCGAGCCAGGCGGCGTAGAAGTCGTTGCCGAGGTCGTAGTGCGCGGCGATATTGTCGCGGGCCTGGCCGGGGCCGTTGTCGCGCCACTGGTGGGCGAGCCAGCTCATCACGCGGAACGGGCCCTTGGCCCTGGCCACGCCGCCAAGGCTCGCGGCATTGCGCATGAAGAGGTCGAACAGGGGCACGGGGTCGGGCGAGGACCACTCGCCCCGCTCCCACGCCTTGTACCAACCAACGCTGCCAGAGGTGGCCAGCCGGACGAGCGCCATCCACCTATGGAGGTGGACAACCGGTTCGGGTCCGGGTGCGTAGAAGCCGACACGGCGGCGCTCCCCGGACGGAAGGGTCGCGTGAATGCCGCCTTCGCGCAGGCGTCCGTGAAGCTGGTCGACCACCCGCGCGAAGGCCGGCGCAACCAGCCGGCCGAAAATGCCCCCGCCGGTAGCGAAGCCACGATCCGCGTTGAGTAAATGCTCGCCCCTGCTTGCCACAAGATCTCTTAACCGCGGGCACGCGCCTCACGGAAGGCCTCAAGTGCACGCTCACGCGCTTCGCGCTGACCGATCAGGGGTTCGGGGTAGTCGGCGGGCGCCATGTCCTTGCCCCAGGGATCGTGGATTTGCGCGTCGGAAAGATCGGCAAGCTCCGGCACCCAGCGGCGGATGTAGTCGGCGGCGGCGAATTTCTCGGACTGCGTGAGCGGGGCCATGACCCGGTAAAAGGGCTGGCTGTCGAAGCCGGTGCCCGCGATCCACTGCCAGTTCTGGCTGTTGTTGGCGTAGTCCGCATCCACCAGCGTGTCCCAGAACCACCGCGCGCCGCGTCGCCAGTCGATCAGCAGGTGCTTGACGAGAAAGCTGGCGGTCACCAGCCGGGCCCGATTGTGCATCCAGCCGGTTGCCCACAATTGCCGCATGCCGGCGTCCACCAGCGGGTAGCCGGTGCGGCCTATGCTCCACGCCCGGAACTGCGCGTCTGCCTTTTTGCCGGTACGGTATCGTAGCCCTAACGAGCGCTGCTCGCGGGTACCGATGTCCGGGTCGGCGAGGATGACCGACCGGGAAAAATCGCGCCACGCAAGCTCCCGGCGAAACTTGTCCCCGGCATCTTCCGGCAGGCCGTGCCAGACCTGGCGGGGACTTAGCTCACCGAAGTGAAGATGCGGGGAAAGGTTCGAGGTCCCGACCTCGGCCGGCAGATCACGGCGCCTGGCGTAGCTTCCCGCTTCACTGGCGAAACGACGCAGGTGCCTTTGCGCACCCTCCTCGCCCGGCGTCCACACGTCGAACCCGCTCGCCCAATCCGGCTTGGTGGGCAGCAGATCCCAGTCAGCGAGCTTGTCCGACCGGGGCAGCTTGTCGGGCGTCGTCATCTTCGCCGGCGCAGGCTGCGGCGCCGATGGCGGGAGGTGCCGGGACAGGGCGCGATAAAAGGGTCCATAGATTTTGAATGCGCCACCCGACCCGCTGCGAATATCGGACGGCTCGTGCAGCACGTCTCCTTCGTGCAGCGTCAGCCGGTCGCCAAGCTCCGCTTCGGCCCTGCGCCACCAGGGTTCGTAGTGACGGGTTGCATGGACCGCAGCGGCCCCGCCTTCCTCCGCCACCTGGCGAACGACCTCGGCTGAGCGACCGCGGCGGAGGACGAGAGCGCCTCCACGCCGCTCGATCTCACGAGTCAGCGACGCCAGGCTATGATGAAGCCACCAGCGCTGGGCACCGCCAATCTTCCACACCCCGGGCGTTTCGTCGTCGAGGACGTAGAGCGCAAGCACCGGCCCTGCCTTGGCGGCGGCGGCGAAGGCCGGCTGGTCGGCGAGGCGAAGGTCCTGTCGGAGCCAGATAAGTTGCGGTTCGGCCATAGCTGGCTTGAACGCCTTACCCGGCAGTTCGGCTACGCGGCCCTTCGGCCGTATCGAGCGGGACGAGAAAGGTGTCGCGCGTCAGGGAGGAGTTGAAGCGCTGATCGCCGAGATAGGTCCGGCCATCGCGCTCGATGACGATCGGCATGCGGGACCAGAACAGAAAGGCTGCGACATCCTTGCGGCCACGGGCCACGGCCAGGGCCGGACTGTCGAGGTTGGTCCGGGCTCCACCGTCTTCGAAGATCACGCCATTCCAGTCCCGCCAGCCGTCATAATCAAGACTGCCGAACAGCCCCTCCCCGCGCCACAGCACCTGCCGCCGCCAGAAGGCGACGGGCTGCGGATTCGCGACCACCAGTTCGGGCGAAACGGTCGGCCCATAGCCCACCGGCGGCGGCGAGGAAGGCTGCCCCGCCCGCCAGGCGGCTCGCCGCAAAGATTCGGTGGGCTGGTGCTGAACGCGGGCCGCCACCGCCGCAGCGCCGAGCGCCTCGGCCTTGGCGGTGATCAATCCGTTGGCGACGATGTAGGCGCAGATCGCCGCGAATCCGATCCAGGCCGGGCGCCGCCAATCGCCGCCGCGCTTTTCGCGCAACCGGCTCCAGACGAAGCAGGCGATGAGAGCGGCCCAGACCCAGACATCGATGATGAACAGCGTGTCGCCGGCGTACCAGCGGCTGCTGAAGGGCTCCAGCAGCCGAATGCCGTAGCTGTTCAGCCAGTCAAGCGCCGGGTGGCTGAGGGTGCCGATGTAGGCGAGCAGCAACAACATGGCCGGGCGGACCGGCTGCTCCGTCGGGCGCCAGCGATTGTAGAGCAGCATGAGCCCGGTGAGCAGCAGCGGCAGCAGGACGAGCGCGATCGGACCATGGGTAACCCCCCGGCGAATTGCCAGGCTTTGTGTCCCGAGAACGGAAGCGATCGCATCGATGTCCGGAATATTGGCCGCAATGATCAGGGTCGGCATCGCGCGGCCTGTAAGCTTCTTCAATCCCATCTGCCCCAGCAACGCGCCGGCCATGCTGTGCGTCAGATTGTCCATCAGCGAGCCTTCGCGAACCAGATGTGATGGCGCGGCCCCTTGCCGTTGGCGCGGGCGCGGACAACCTCTTCCTCGACGCGAAAGCCGGCCGTCTGGAGGGTGCGCGTAAATCGCGGATCGGGACCGGCGGACCAGATGGCCAGAAGGCCACCCGGCTTCAGCGCCTGTTGTGCGGCGTGCAGTCCAGCGGGAGAGTAGAGCCGATCGTTTTCCGGCCGCACCAGCGCGTCGGGTCCATTGTCCACATCGAGCAGGATTGCGTCCCACGATGCCGGGGCCATCGCCTGTGCAACATCGCCAAGGCGGATCGATACCCGCGGATCGTCGAGACAACCGGCGGTGAGGTCCGCCATGGGCCCGCGCGCCCAATCGAGGATTTCGGGGACCAGTTCGGCCACCGTGACCTTCGCGTCGCGCGGGAGAAGCCGAAGCGCGGCGCGGAGGGTGAAGCCCATGCCGTAGCCGCCGATCAGCCAGCGCTGGTTCTTGCCGCCACCCAGCCGCTGCGCGGTCAGGTCGGCGAGAGCCTCCTCCGACCCGCTCATCCGGGTCGACATGAGCTCGTCCCGGTCGACCAGGATCATATGGTCACCCCCCCGCTGGTAGAGGCGCATCTCCGCGCCGCCCGGGATCCTGGCAGTGGCGACGAGGGTGCGGGGGATCATGCGCGCGCCGGACTATTCAGCGCGGCTCCTTTTCCACCATCCAGCTTTGACCCTTCGCGACCAGGGCCTGGAGGTCGGGCTTCTTGCCCGCCGCTGCAGCGCTGTTCTGTTCGAGCACGGCGCTTTCAAAGGTCGGTGCGGGGTCATCGTAAATGACGCCGAGCGCCACCGGAAAGCCCTGGCCCGGCATTTCGACCAGCATATGCGCGATCGAGCGATTGCGCGGGTTGTGCACGATGACGGAAGGATCATCGCCCGCGACCACCTTCAGCGACAGCGTCTCGAGGTCGAGTGCGATCCCCTTCGTGCCGTTGGCGAACAGCATTTTCTCGCCGGGCCTGAGCCACAGCTGCATGTCGGCGGCGAATTCCTTGGCCGTGAAGGGCGCAAACACGTCGTCGTTGTAGACCACGCAATTCTGGAAGATCTCGACAAACGCCGCGCCCTTGTGGGCGTGAGCGGCCTTCAGGACCTCGGGCAGGTTCTTGTGAACGTCGATCCCCCGCGCGACGAAGCGGGCGCCCGAGCCAAGTGCAAAGGCGCAGGGCCGCGCCGGACGATCGACCGAGCCGAACGGCGTGGACGGCGAACGCGTCCCGATCCTTGAGGTGGGGGAATATTGTCCCTTGGTCAGCCCGTAGATCTCGTTGTTGAACAGAAGGATCTGGCAATCGAGATTGCGGCGAAGAACATGCATTGTGTGGTTGCCGCCGATCGACAGCGCGTCGCCGTCGCCAGTGATAATCCACACGTCGAGTTCCGGATTGGCGAGTTTGACGCCCGTAGCCACCGCGGGCGCGCGGCCATGGATGGTGTGGAAGCCGTAGGTCTCCATGTAATAGGGGAACCGGCTGGAGCAGCCGATGCCGGAAACGAATACGGTCTTTTCCCGCGCCACGCCGAGATCGGGCATGGTCCGCTGAACGGCCTTCAGCACCGCATAATCCCCGCACCCCGGACACCAGCGGACTTCCTGGTCCGACGCCCAGTCCTTGGCAGTGGTTTTTTCGATGGTGGAAAGATCGTTCATCAGAACAGCAGCCAATAGATGAGGAGAAGCACGACGATCAGCATCATGATCAGCGGGAAGGCATTGATCTGTTTCATACCAGCGCTTTCCCCGGAGCACCCGGATCGTGACCAGATTCCGCCTCCGGCAACTGGGTCCGATCGGCGGACATGGCGCCCCCGACGTGGCCCCTCAGCGCTTCCTCGATCGCGGCCTCGATCTCAACGATCCGGAACGGTTGACCCGACACTTTCGTAAGGCTGCGCGCATCGACCAGGAACAGGTCGCGAAGGATGGTCTTGAGCTGCCCCGAGTTCATCTCTGGAACCAGGATATGCTCGTAGGAACGAAGGAGGTCGCCCAGATTCCTCGGCATCGGTGCGATGTGGCGCAGATGAATGTGGCTGACGTCATGGCCACGATCGCGCAGGCGGCGAACCGCCTGGTGGATCGGGCCGAACGTCGAACCCCAGCCGACCACGGCGAGCTTGCCGCCCTCCGTCCCGAGGCACACCTCCTGGTCCGGGATGCTGTCCGCGATGCCGGCCACCTTGGCATGACGAACGCGGGTCATCTCGGCATGGGCGGCAGGCGAATAATCGATGTCGCCGGTGGACGGATTCTTCTCGATCCCGCCGATGCGGTGGGTGAGTCCGGGCGTTCCGGGCTTGATCCACGGCCGCGCGAGATTGTCGTTGCGGGCGTAAGGCAGCGGCTTTTCGCCCTCGCCGGGCCGCGTATCGAAGAAGGTCACCGGGAACGGCTCGTAGGCGCTCATGTCCGGCACGCGCCACGGCTCGGCGGCGTTGGCGATATAGCCATCGGTCAACAGCATGACGGGGGTCATGTAGTGGGCGGCGATGCGGCAGGCCTCGATCGCGCAGTCGAACGCGTCCGCCGGCGAGCGGGCGGCGATCACCGGCAGCGGCGCATCGCCGTTTCGGCCATAGACCGCCTGGTACAGATCGGACTGCTCGGTCTTGGTCGGCAGGCCGGTCGATGGGCCGCCACGCTGGGAATTAACGATCACCAGCGGCAGCTCGGTCATGACGGCAAGGCCGATCGCCTCGGTCTTCAGGGCAATGCCCGGTCCCGACGAGGAGGTCACCCCCAGCTGCCCGGCATAGGAAGCACCGATCGCCGCGCAGATGGCGGCGATCTCATCTTCCGCCTGGAAGGTGGTGATGCCGAATTCCTTCAGCCGCGACAGATGGTGCAGCAACGGCGAGGCCGGGGTGATCGGGTAGGAGCCGAAGAACATCGGCAGGCCGGCCAGTTGAGCGCCGGCAACGAGCCCCAGCCCGAGCGATTCCGCGCCGGTCACGGTGCGATAGAGCCCTGGTTCGGCCGGCGCCGGACCGATGTGGCGCGGCTTGAAAGCAGCGCCCATCTCGATCGTCTCGCCATAGGCGTGGCCGGCGTTCAGCGCCGCGATGTTGGCCTCGGCAAGCTGCGGCGCCTTGGCGAATTTTGTCTTGAGCCAGTCCGTGATCGGCCCGCGTTCGCGGTCGAACATCCATAGCGCCAGGCCCAGCGTCCACATGTTCTTGCAGCGCAGCGCTTCCTTGTTGCCGAGCCCGAACGGTTTCACGGCGTCGAGGGTTAGCTGGGAGATATTGAACTTGATCAGCTGCCAGCGATGGAGGCTGCCGTCCTCCAGCGGGTTTTCGGCGTAGCCCGCCTTGGCCAGGTTGCGGGCGGTGAATTCGCCCTCGTCGGCAATGATCATGCCGCCGTCACGCAGGCTTTCGACGTTCACCTTCAGCGCCGCGGGGTTCATCGCCACCAATACGTCCGGCTGGTCGCCAGCGGTCTCGATGTCGGCCGAACCGAAATTGATCTGGAAGGCGGAGACGCCGAACGTCGTGCCCTGCGGCGCGCGAATTTCCGCGGGGAAGTCGGGGAAGGTCGCAAGGTCGTTGCCGGCCAGCGCGGTGGACAGTGTGAACTGCCCGCCCGTCAGCTGCATGCCATCGCCGCTGTCTCCAGCAAAACGGACTACGACGGATTCGGGAGCGTCGCCGCGCGAAGCTTCTTCGGGGGTGAGGAAATGGGTGGCCGTAGCCATGAAGCATACCTGAAGATCTGGGGTGTTAAGAGGTTATCTAGACCCTTTGTGGCAAGTTTGCGAGCGTGTGCGTACGGCAGTGCGGCGGAGACGATGATCGCCGCGATCGAGCCCCGTAATGGCAGCGGCATCGCTTCCGCTTCGACGGCGCTGCGGTCAGATAAGGACGAGATCGCTCCGCCATGCTATTTTCCAGCCGGACTGACCCGCGTAGGTCAGGCGCGGCAGGGGGGCGGCGGTGATCTATAAACGCATGATGGCCAAGCTGCGGGCGCAGGACTGGGCCGCGATCGCCATCGAGCTGGCGATCGTCATCGTCGGGGTCTTCATCGGTACCCTGGTCGCCAACTGGAACCAGGAACGTGTCCAGCAACGCGAAACCCAACGGCTGCTTGGACAACTCGATACGGAATTGGGCGCATTCAGCGAGGAGTTGAGCAACTTCGAGCAATATTATCGGATCGTCTCTAGCTTTGTGGCGACCGCGGAGCGGGGCTGGCGAAACGACTCTTCCGTCAGCGACCTCGATTTCATCATCGCGGCCTATCAGGCGAGCCAAATCACAGGCGTGGTCACGGATTTCTCGGTCTGGAGCACCATTTTCGGTGCGGAGAACATGCGTGACATCGCTGATCGGACCACTCGGGAAGGCGTCGCCCGGGTCATGACCTTCGACTACGGACTGGTCGATCTCCGGGTGGTGGCGACCCGCTATCGGGAGGAAGTCCGCAAGGTTATTCCAGCGGCGGTTCAGGCGGCGATCGTGGAGCGCTGCGGCGACCGGCCGACTCCCAAAGGTTTCCTGATCTTGCCGGAAACCTGCGCGGTGGACATCGACCCGGCACTGGCGGCGCGAACCGCAGCGGCACTGCGGGCGAGGACCGATCTTCCGGCCGAACTGAACTGGCACCAGGCCGCGACTGCAAACCAGCTTGCCAACATGAGGGCACTGAATAATCAGGTCGTGCAACTTTCCAGCCGCATCGGGCCGGGAGAGATCGGAAGAGCGCAGTGACGAAGACGATGGGATACCGCCGCGGGGTCGGCGTGATGCTACTGAACCAGGACAAGATGGTCTGGGTCGGCCGGCGCATCGATAATACGGACGAAGCCTGGCAGATGCCGCAAGGCGGGATCGACGAAGGCGAGGAGCCGTGGGCGACCGCCCTGCGCGAACTGGAGGAGGAAACGGGCATCCCTCCGTTTCTCGTCGAGCGGGTGGCCGATCATCCCGAGCGGCTGCGCTACGACCTTCCCGAGGAACTGCAGCCGAAGTTGTGGGGCGGCAAGTGGCGGGGCCAGGAGCAGGACTGGTTCCTGTGCCGCTTTCTGGGCCGGCAAAGCGACATCGACATCGCGACCAAGCATCCCGAATTCTGCGACTGGAAATGGATCGAGGCGCATCACCTTCCCGACATCATCGTGCCGTTCAAGCGCGACCTTTATCGCTGCCTGATCGATCACTGGGCAGAGTATCTGTAGCGGCCGGTGTGGCGTTCCGGCTCGCTCACGGCTAGAGCGAGCCGCCATGATGGGGGACTTGACCAGCGCCGAGCAGGACGCCGTCGAACGGGCGGGCGCGGAGCCGATGCTGCGGCAGGTGGAGTTGTGGAGCGAAATCAACTCCGGTTCGGGCAATATGCGCGGGTTGGAACTGATGGCCGGCGCACTTGCGGATTGCTTCTCCGCGCTTCCGGGCGATCTCACCCTGCGCAACCCCGCTCCCGTAACCGCCATCGATCCCGGCGGCCGCGAGATGGACGTACCTCACGGTCGACATCTGCACCTGGCGGTTCGTCCCCAGGCGCCAGTGCAACTGCTGTTCACCGGCCATATGGACACGGTGTATCCGGTCGATCACCCGTTTCAGCACATCGCCTGGCGGGAGGACGGCGTGCTTGGCGGGCCGGGCGTCGCCGACATGAAGGGTGGGCTGGCCGTCATGCTGGCGGCGCTGAAGGCGGTCGAAGCCAGCCCCGTGGCGGCGTTGCTCGGTTATGAAATCCTGATTAATTCCGACGAGGAGGTGGGCTCCCCATCGTCCGCCACCTTGCTGGCTGAAGCGGCACGGGGCAAGCGGGCGGCGCTGACCTACGAACCCGCGGCACTGCCCGACGGAACGCTGGCCGGAGCACGTCCGGGCAGCGGGAATTTCAGCTTCATCATCACCGGCCGCTCGGCCCACGCGGGGCGCAACCCGGAAGATGGACGCAACGCGATCATTGCGGCGGCCGACCTCGCGCTACGGCTTCGGCAGCTGATGCGCCATGGGCTGAGCGTCAATGTCGCCCGCATGGACGGCGGCGGACCGAACAATGTCGTCCCCGATCACGCCGTCCTGCGGGTGAACCTTCGGCCCGTCACGCCGGAACTGCAGGACGAGGCGCAGGCGGGTATCGCCGCGGCAGTGGCTGCCGTGGCCACCGAGCATGATGTGGGCATCCACACCCACGGTGGCTTCGGACGGCCGCCCAAACCGATGACGACCGATTCGGTGCGGCTGTTCGGCCTGGTCAAGCGCGCCGGCGAGGACCTTGGCCAGCACATCGCCTGGGCCCCGTCCGGCGGTGTATGCGACGGCAACAACATCGCTGCCTGCGGCGTCCCGGTCGTCGACACGATGGGCGTACGCGGCGGCAAGATCCATTCAGCGGAGGAATATCTGATCGTCGAGTCCCTGGCCGAGCGCGCCGCGCTGTCGGCCCTCACCGTGATGCGCCTTGCCGAGGCGCGCGCATGAGCTTTCGCGTGCGGCCGGCCAGACCGGAAGACTTCGATGCCATGTATGAAATGGCCAAGCTGACCGGCGGCGGGTTCACCAACCTGCCGGCCGACAAGGGCACGCTGGTGGCGAAGCTCGCACGGTCGGATGAAGCGTTCGCACGGGCCGAGGAGCAGCAGTGCAACGATTGCTTCATCTTCATGCTGGAGGACCCGAAGGCAGGCACGATCCGCGGCACCTGCCAGGTGTTCGGCCAGGTCGGCGTCACACAGGCCTTCTACAGCTATCACATTTCGACCCTGACCCAGTGGTCGCCTGAGCTTGGCAAGACGTTCAAGAATCAGCTGCTGACGCTGACCACCGATCTTGAGGACGCCAGCGAGGTCGGTGGCCTTTTCCTTCATCCGGCCATGCGCGCGGGCGGGCTGGGACTGCTGCTGGCGCGCAGCCGCTACATGTTCATCCGCCAGCATCGCGAACGCTTCGGCGACCGCCTGCTGGCCGAATTGCGCGGAGTGATGGACGAAGGGGGCAATTCGCCCTTCTGGGATGCGCTGGCGGGCAAGTTCTTCGACATGAGCTTTCCCGAAGCGGACCAGTTCAATGCCATGCACGGCACCCAGTTCATTGCCGAGCTGATGCCGAAGTCGCCGATCTACGTCTCGCTGCTGCCCGACAGCGCGCGGGCCGTCATGGGACAGCCGCACCCGACCGGCCGCGCCGCCTTGCGCATGCTCGAGGCGGAAGGCTTCAGCTATGATCGCTACATCGACATCTTCGACGGTGGGCCGACGGTTGTGGCGCGTACCGACCAGGTCAGGACCGTGCGCGAGTCGACGGAGGAGCGGGTCGCTGCGATCGGCGATGGCGGACCGCTGAAAATGCTGTTGGCAGCCGGGCGGCTCAAGCAGTTCCGGGCCTGCATGGGCGAAGTGGCGCGGGTCGGCGACGGCCTGCAGATCAGCCGCGAGACTGCGGAACTGCTGGAAGTCGGCGAGGGCGACAAAATCCTGGCGGTGAGCCGCTGATGCCGCTGCGGGAGATCAATTTCGATGGGCTGGTCGGCCCCAGCCACAATTATGCCGGCTTGAGTCTGGGCAATCTGGCGGCGATGCGTAACGCCGGGGAAGTCAGCTATCCGCGGGCCGCGGCCCTGCAGGGCCTGGACAAGATGCGCGCCAACCTGGCGCTGGGCCTCGCGCAAGGACTGTTCGTGCCGCAGCCGCGACCGGCCCGGCGGTGGCTGGCTGAGCTTGGCACCAGTCCCGAACAGGCAGACTTGCCGTTGCTGGCCAACGCCATGTCCGCGTCGTCCATGTGGGCGGCCAATGCCGCGACGGTCTCCCCGGCCCCGGACACCGGCGACGGGCGCACGCATCTGACGGTCGCCAATCTTCGCACGATGCCGCATCGCAGCCACGAATGGCCAGCGACGCTGAAGCAGCTCCGCCTGGCGTTTGCCGACGAACGGCACTTCGCCGTCCATGGACCGGTACCCACGGCCTTTGGCGACGAAGGCGCTGCCAATTTCATGCGGCTGACCACGGCTCATGATCAGCCGGGCGTGGAAGTGTTCGTTTACGGCCTTTCGGGCGGTCCCTACCCGGCCCGGCAGCATCCGGAGGCATTTCGCGCCATCGCGCGACTCCACCGCCTCGCGCCGGACCGCACCCTGTTTGTGCAGCAGTCGGAAGAAGCGATTGCCGCCGGCGCGTTCCACAATGACGTGGTGGCGGTCGCCAATGAGCGCGTGCTGTTCGCACATGAGCAGGCCTTTGCCGACCGCGATGGGTTCGTCGCCGACCTCTCATCCCGCTTCCCAGACTTGGAGTATGTGGAGGTGGCGGCGGCGGAGGTCAGTCTGGAAGATGCCATCCGATCCTACTTGTTCAACGCGCAGCTGGTGACCCCGCTGAACGGTGAGCCGACCCTGGTCGTTCCGCAAGAAGCGCGCGAGACGCCGAGCGTCTGGGAATGGTTGCAACGGCATCTGGCCGGCAACGGGGCTGTTCGCCGAGTCGAGGTCGTCGACGTGCGCCAATCGATGGCCAACGGCGGCGGCCCCGCCTGCCTGCGGCTGCGCGTGGTCGCGGATCCAGCGACGGTGGACCCGCGCTTCATGGTGGACGAGCGGAAGCTCGATCGGCTGTCGGCGCTGGTTCAGGCCGCGTGGCCGGAGACGATCGCGCCGGACGAGCTTCGGTCCGCCACTCTGATTGCGGACATGGAGCAGGCGCGGAACGCACTCCTGGACCAACTCGAACTGTCCGAATTGTCGGAATAGCTTACACTTTAACAGTTTTGGTTAACGCAGAATCGGCGGAACTCCGCCGCTGGCATGGCCGTTGCTTAACCAATGACGATGCTGAAACGCCTGGGCCGCCTGTTCACGATCAAGACCCGCTGGGAAGCGTGGGCGGTGATCTGGGCGATTTCGCTGGGCGCGGTCGAACGCGGCAAACACTATCTCGAGGTCTATCCGGGTTGGATGGGGTGGATGTTCTTCTTCGCCTGTTCGGCGGTCGTCTTCATCGCGGGACCAAAGCTGCTGGACAGCGTCCGGACGGTCCCCGCCACTGCGCCGGTGAAGCTTGCCAAGACCCCGCCGCGGCGGATCAGTCGTAGTCGGCCCAGCTCATTCCGTCGGCCCGGCGGTTCAACGTTACCGACTTCACTTCGCAAAGGTTGAGCCGGGCCCATTCGACGCGGCCACTGCCGGACACATCGGCACGAACATCGAAGGCACACTCGTCGCCCGACAGGTCGCTTGCAGTCCGGGCCCCCGGGGAAAGACCCGGCGTCAACGGCTTCCATGCCTTGCCGAACTGACGGATTTCAACGTTGGTCAAGGATGAGCCTGTGCCATTCACGAACGCCACCGTGCCCGGCCCCGCCGAAGCGGTCACCGACCAGGCTGCAAACAGGCCCAGAACGAGCAATCGTAGCACGCCCTGTTTATAGCGCGTTTACCCCCTCGCCGACAATCAGGCGGCGAGTGGCGCGCGGCGGCCATGGCTATGGATCGGCGCCGACGACCCGCGGAGGTATGATTCGCTGAGCGGAAGCGCGGTCCCGCAGAATCCGCATTCGGCGAGCATCCGGCCGATCAGCCAGTGCGTGCGTCCGCAGCCAGGGCAATGGTTGACCGCATTTTCCCGATAAACGGCGTGGTACCCGCGCAAGTGCGGATTGAATTGGCGGCTGCTGGCGTTGACGGTGTTGAGCATGGGATGTCCTTCCATCCGTGTTTTGCCTGCATGAACGAGGGACGAGTCGTTCGGTTTCGTAGACAAGCCGCAGATTGTTACGGGTGTCACCCCCCTGCCACAGCAGTGTCCCGCTCAAGGACGCATCGGATCTCCGCGGGAACCCTGTGGATATTTACCATTCGGTAGGAAACATCCCGCATGGTGCGGCCCGTGGACCAATAGTGCTTGCGTTGGAGATTGGCTGTGGAATCGAACCATCGTTACTACTTCCGCCGGGCAGCGGAGGAACGGCTCGCAGCGCAACGCGCGATCACGGAAAACGCGCGCGACTGGCATGCGAAACTAGCCCAGCAATTCGCGGCTAGAGCAGCCGAGTCCCAGGGTGTCGCACTGACCGCTTGACCGCAGGCGCCGATTTACTCGGACGCGGGCCGCAGCGCCCAGAGTGCCGCAGGACTTGCTCCGGCGGCCTTTTCGCATAGAGCAGCCGCCCATGATCCTATTCCTTGCCGCGTTGATGCAGGCGGCTCCGCCTCCCCCCGGACCGCCGCCTCCGCCGACCGGCGACGTGACCTGTCCGGATGGGGCGAAGGTCGCCGCCACTGCGGCCTGTCCGAAGCCACCCTTGTTGCGGGTCTTCTTCGACAGCGGTGAGGCGGAAATCAGTCGCGACGGTCAGGCCGTCATCGACGAGGCCGTCTCGATCTGGCGTCGGGGGCGGGTCGCGCGATTGCTGATCGCTGGGCACAGCGACCGGTCGGGACCGCTCGGTGCGAACCGCCGATCCTCCGAAGCGCGGGCTCGAGCGGTGCGGGACGCGCTGGTCAAGGCAGGTGTCGAGGCGACCGCGTTGGAGATTGACGCCTACGGGGAGAGCCGCCCCTTCATCACGACGCCCGACGGCGTGCGCGAGCCGCAGAACCGGCGAGTGGAAATCAGCTTCATCCCGCGCTGAGGCTGGCACAGCCAAGGTACCAAGGGCTCTTAGCAAGGATCCGGAGGCCACTTCGCTCAAGCCAACTCGGAGCTGTTTCCGCTGCGCTCAAATGGTGCGGGTCAGCCGTGACCGACTGAGAAACACAAACGGGGCTCTCCGCTAGGAGAACCCCGTTTGCGGTTATGGCGCGCCCGGAACGATTCGAACGTCCGACCCTCAGATTCGTAGTCTGATGCTCTATCCAGCTGAGCTACGGGCGCGTGCCGAGGGCGCATCTAGGGGGATGGTGCCCGGCGCGCAACCCCTATGTCGCCCGTGTTGCGCGGCCGGTGAGCGCACCCTAGACGAAGCGGTATGAAGCGTTTGGCTACCCTGCTGATCCCGATGCTGCTTGTCGGCTGCGCAAGCGTGCAGAACCCGCGCGAGCCGTCGCTGGCGCCCCGCGCCGCCGAGGCGATCGATCCGCGGGTGCCGGTACCCGATACCAGCGCGCAGATCCCCGCAAGCGACGAGTTGCGCGGGATTGCGGCAGGCTTGCTGGCCCAGGCGCGGGGGGCAACCGACGGTTTTGATCGGGCAGCCGATGCCGCCGAACGCGCCGCAGCCAGTGCCGGCCCGCGCGACAGCGAAAGCTGGGTCGCAGCGCAGCAACTGCTGTCCGCCGCGGTGGCGGCTCGCTATCCGGTGACAAGGGCGCTGGGCGACATCGACGAGATCGCGGCCCGGGCCGTTCGGGATCGCGGCGGACTGGTGCCCGCCGACATCGAGACTGTGCAGGCGACCGCCGCCGAAATCGCCGCGATCGATCGTGCGCAGGCCGGGCGGATTGCCGCGATCCAGGCGCGTTTGACCCGCTAGCTCAGGGCTTTCGCGCGGGCGGCGGGCCAGTCGGCAGCATCGATGCGGTAGACGATCGTCGGGTTGAGTTCAGGCCCGAACCGGTTGTCCTCGAAGTCGAGGTCTGGGCGCCGCTGCATCCCCAGGCGCTGCATCAAGCCCCAGCTTGCCTCGTTCGCGGCAACGGTGAAAGCAACGACGTGCGGCGCGCCGAACCGTCCGAAGGCGAGGTCCAGGCTGGCAATTGCCGCCTCCTTGGCGATGCCCCTGCCCCAGCTGCTGTGATGCAGCCGCCAGCCGATCTCATATTGGCCATGCAGCGCCTCACCGCCGGGTGCGTTCACTCGCTTCAATCCGCAAAAGCCGAACAATTCCCCGCTGGCCCGATCCTCGACGATCCAGAATGTGTGGCCATGATCGGCCTGGAATCCAAGGATTCGGTCGAGGGCGGCGGACCATGTGGAGAAGTCCTGCACGCCGCCGAGATGCCGCATCACTTCGGGCACGTTCATGCGCTGGTAAAAGGACACCCGATCGGCCTCGTCCCACGTGCGCAGGCGCAGCCGACCGGTCTGTGCGACCACTTCAGCCATTGATCAGCCGGGCGGCATGGACAGCGTGATAGCTGAGGATTCCGGTCGCGCCGGCTCGCTTAAAGGACAAAAGCGTCTCCAGAATCAACGCGTCCCGCTCCCCTGCCCCGGCTGCGGCGGCATATTCGACCATCGCATACTCGCCGCTGACCTGGTAGGCGAAGACCGGCACGCGGAATTCGTCGCGAACGGCGCGGACGATGTCGAGATACGGCAGCCCCGGCTTCACCATCACCATGTCGGCGCCTTCCGAAATGTCGAGCGCCACTTCCCGCATCGCCTCGTCGGAGTTGGCGGGGTCCATCTGGTAGCCGCGCTTGTCACCTTTCAGCAGGCCGCGCGATCCGACCGCGTCGCGAAACGGGCCGTAGAATGCCGAAGCATATTTCGCGGCATAAGCCATGATGGCGGTGTGGCACCTTCCGGCCTGTTCAAGTCCATGTCGGATTGCGCCGACCCGGCCGTCCATCATGTCGGACGGCGCCACGATGTCCGCACCCGCCTCGGCCTGGACCAGCGCCTGCTCGACCAGAATGGCGGTGGTTTCGTCGTTGAGGACGCAGCCGCGCTCGTCGACCAGACCGTCGTGGCCGTGCGCGGTGTAGGGGTCGAGCGCCACGTCCGTCAGCACGCCGATGTCGGGGCAGGCATCCTTTACCGCCTTCACCGCGCGGCAGATGAGGTTGTCGGGATTGAGCGCCTCCTCCCCACGCTCGCTACGCAGTTCGCCCGGCGTGTTGGGGAACAGGGCGACGCAAGGGATGCCAAGCGCGGCGGCGTTTCTCGCCTGTTCGCCGATTCGATCGACGGTCCAGCGGCTCACGCCCGGCAAGGACGGGATCGGCTCCTCACAGCCCTGCCCGGCGCAGACGAACAGCGGCAGGATCAGGTCGCTGGGATGAAGCCGGTGTTCGGCCAGCATGGACCGCATCCAGGGTGCGGTTCGGCCGCGCCGCATCCGGAGCGCTGGAAAGGCGGGTTGAGACATGGTCCGCCTCCTAGCGGGAAAGAAGCCGCCTCCCAAGCATTCAGCCTTCCATGAGCGATACGCTACCGAAACAGGCCGTGCTGGTCGTCAACGCCATGAGCCGCAACGGCGCGGACGCGTTCGACAAGGCCAAGGAATTGCTGGAACAGCGCGGGGTCGAACTGATCGAAGCGCACGCGATCACCGACCCCGACGAGATGCGGCCGACGGTCCAGCGAGCGCTGACGGCGAAGGCACCGATGATCATCGTCGGCGGCGGCGACGGCTCGCTGTCATCCACCATCGACGATTTTCTCGGCACGGAGACGGTCTTTGCCCTGCTGCCGCTGGGGACGGCCAACAGCTTCGCCAAGACGTTGGGCATAGGAACCGACATCGCGGCCGCGGTCGAAACCATCGCCGAGGGCCGCAAGCTGCGGATCGATCTTGGCGCGATCGACGGCGATTATTTCGCCAACGCGGCGGCCATGGGCCTGTCACCGCTGATCGCCGAAACCGTCCCGCATAATCTCAAGCGCTATCTGGGCATGGTCGGCTACATGCTGTGGGCGCTGCGGGTGGCGGTCAAATTCCGCCCGTTCCGCCTGCATGTCGATGACGGAAAGCAGCTGCACAAGACCTGGGCGACCGAGGCGCGGATCGCCAACGGGCGTTATCATGGCGGGGTCGAGCTGGTGGAGGACGCCTGCCTTCAGTCCGGCGAAATCATCGTCCAGGCCGTGACTGGCCGCAGCGTGTTCGGGCTGGCATGGAGCTGGTTCGCGACGCTGTTCAAGCTGCGTTCGCGCAAGCTGACCACTACCGAATATAGCGGGCGCGAGCTGAAGATCGTCACCCGTCCGCGTCAGAAGATCTCCATCGATGGCGAGCTGAGCGCCAAGACGCCCGTCACGGTGACGGTCGCTCGGGCGGCGGTGTGGGTCGCGGCGCCGCAGCCGGTCGGATCGAAGTAGAGTTCACATGGAAGAGCTGCTCAAGACCGCCACCCTGACCATGGCAAGCGTCGCGGAAGGAGCCGCGGCGCTGGTGATCGCCATCGCTGTGCTGGAAGCGGTGGTGGGCGCGCTGTTCCTGTTCCTGCCGGCCGGTTGGCGCAATTCCGTCCGCCATCATCTCGCGGAAAAGGAGGATGTCCGGCTTCGGCTTGGCCGTTGGCTTGCAGTGGCGCTAGAATTCCTGCTCGCGGCGGACATCCTGCGAACGGCCGTGGCGCCGACATGGGACGAGATCGGCAAGCTGGCGGCGATCGCTGCTTTGCGGACCCTGCTCAACTATTTTCTGCAGAAGGAGATCGATCGGGCCGAACAGCGGCGCTCGTCCAAGGAAGAGCAGGCCGCCTGATGGCGTCGGTAGTCCTGCTGCTGGCGCGGTGGATCGAGTTCGTGGGCGCCTTGGCAATCGCAGGAGCGAGCTTCCGGGCGCTCGGCGCGCTGCGCGCGGGATGGTCGGACGCGGCCTTGACCCGGGCCCGGTTGCGGCTGGCCAACGGAGTGGTCGGCGCGCTCGGTCTGATGACGGCGGCGACGCTGCTGAAGACCGTTACTCTGGCAAGCTGGAGTGCGATCGGAATGTTCGCGGTCGTGCTTGCCCTTCGCACCATGGTGAAGCGAGCGCTGACGGCGGAGATGGCGTCAGCCGAGTCGCACTAGAGCCGCCCCGAGCCGCTCCGCCTCGGCCGCCCGCGCCTCGTGGTCGGCGCGGGCTTTCTCCACCGCTTCGGGTTTCGCCCGCTCGGTGAAGCTGGGGTTGGCGAGGCGAGCAGCGAGGCTGTCGCGGTCCTTTTCGGCGGCGGCGATGGCCTTGGCGAGGCGAGCGCGTTCGGCGTCGAGGTCGATGGCGTCGCCAAGCGGAAAGGCGATGGTGGCTCCAGCGGCACTGATCTGTGCCGAGTTCTCCGGCGGGACCTCGGCCAGGACAGGCGCACCTAATTTGGCCATCCGCGCCAAGGTCGGCGCATTGGCCGAGAGCCGGGTCAGCGTTTCTTCGTCAGCACCAATCAGGTGGGGCGTCAGGGTCGCCGTCCATGGAATGTTGAGCTCGGCCCGCATTGCACGGGCACCGTCGATCACTTCCACCAGTCCACCGATCTCCGCCCTCGCGGACTGATCCGCCTGCATCCCGGGCTCCGGCCACTTCGCCACGATCAGATCGTAGGGCCGCTCGCCCATCGCATGCCACAGCTCTTCGGTGACGAAGGGCATGAAGGGGTGGAGCATCACCAGGATCTGGTCGAATGCCCAGGCCGCGACCGCCTTGGTTTCCTCGTCGAAGCCGCCTTTCACCAGCTCCACATACCAGTCGCAGAAGGTGCCCCAGGTGAAGTGGTATATGGCGTCGGCCATGCCGTCGAAGCGGAGGTCGTCGAACGCCTTGTTGAGCTTGTCCAAAGTCTCGACCACCTCGCCGATGATCCAGCGGTTGACCGGCAGCGTGGCCTCCGGCGCGGCGATGCTGGTGCTCGCGCCGACGCCGTTCATCTGCAGGAAGCGCGCGGCATTCCACAGCTTGGTGGCGAAGTTGCGATAGCCTTCGACCCGCTTCTCATCGAGCTTGATGTCGCGGCCCTGGCTTTCCATCGCCGCCAGCGTGAAGCGCAGCGCATCGGCGCCGTATTGGTCGATGAGGCCGAGCGGATCGACCGTGTTGCCCTTGGACTTGGACATTTTCTGGCCCTGCGCATCGCGGACCAGCCCGTGGAGATAGAGCGTCTTCCACGGCGCCTCCCCCATGAACTCGATCCCCTGCATCGCCATGCGGGCGTCCCAGAAGAACAGGATGTCGAAGCCGGAGACGAGCACGTCGTTGGGATAATGGCGGGCGAGGTCCTCCGTCTGCTCGGGCCAGCCGAGGGTGGCGAAGGGCCACAGCGCGGAAGAGAACCAGGTGTCGAGGACGTCTTCGTCCTGCTTTAGCGGGCGATCGTCGCCGGCTTGCGCGCGCGCCTCTTGCTCCGTCTCCGCGACGAACACGTTCCCCTGATCGTCGAACCAAGCCGGTATCCGATGCCCCCACCACAGCTGGCGTGACACACACCACGGCTGGATATTCTCCAGCCAGTTGAACCAGGTCTTGGACCAGCTTTCCGGCACGATCCTGATCTTGCCCGAGCGGGTCGCCTCCATCACCGGGCCGACCAGCTTGGCCGCATCGACATACCATTGGTCGGTCAGCCACGGTTCGATCACCACGCCCGAGCGGTCGCCGAACGGGGTTGCGATCACGCGGTCCTCGACCTTGACCAGCGCGCCTTCGGCTTCCAGCAGCTCGACCACCCGCTTGCGTGCGTCGAAGCGCTCGCGGCCCAGCAACTCCTCCGGAACCAAGCCGTCCTGCGTCTGGCAGATGCGGGCGGAGGCATCGAGCATGTTGAGCATGTCGGCGGGCTTGATCCCGGCCCGCTTGCCGACCTCGAAGTCGTTGAAGTCATGCCCCGGCGTGATCTTCACCGCGCCGCTGCCAAGCTCCGGATCGGCATGTTCGTCGGTGATGATCGGAATGAGCCGCCCGGTGATCGGCAGCTTGACCTGCTTGCCGACGAGTGCGCGGTAGCGCTCGTCGTCCGGGTGCACCGCGACCGCCATATCGGCCAGCATCGTCTCGGGCCGCGTGGTCGCGACCTCGACATGGCCGGAGCCATCGGCCAGCGGATAGCGCAAGGTCCAGAACTTGCCCGGCACCTCGTTGGTCTCGACCTCAAGGTCGGAGATGGCGGTCTGAAACTTCGGGTCCCAGTTCACCAGCCTTTTGTCGCGGTAGAGCAGCCCGCGCTTGTGCAGCTCGACGAAGACGTGGGTGACGGCTTTCGAAAAGCCCTCGTCCATCGTGAAGCGCTCGTTTTTCCAATCGCACGAGGCGCCCAGGCGGCGGAGCTGGCGGGTGATCTGCCCGCCGCTTTCCTGCTTCCACTCCCACACCTTGGCGACGAACTCGTCACGGCTGAAGTCGGTGCGCTTCTGCTGCGTCTCGCCAAGCTGCCGCTCGACCACCATCTGGGTGGCGATGCCGGCGTGGTCCATGCCCACCACCCACAGCGCGTCCTTGCCGTGCATCCGGGCGTGGCGGATGAGGATGTCCTGCAGCGTGTTGTCCAGCGCGTGGCCGATGTGCAGCGAACCGGTGACGTTCGGCGGCGGGATCACGATGGTGAAGGGCTCACGATCGGAGCGGTCGGGCCGGAACAGATTCTGTCCTTCCCAATGGCTGTACCAGCGAGCCTCGATCGGGCCCGGTTCAAACGTCTTCGGCAGTTCGCTCATGAAGAGCGCCGTTAGCGAGTACTCGCCGTCATTGCGAGCGTAGCGAAGCGATCCAGTGTTCTTGTTGCAGGCTGCTGGATTGCTTCGCTACGCTCGCAATGACGGAGGATTAGAAGCTCGTCGGGGCGGGCGAGACCACCGAATAGCCGGCGGCCGTCACCTGCCGCACCTCCAGCCCGCGCTCCGCGATGCCCTGGCGATTGAAGCGGAACACGCCGTCCACGCCCAGAAACCCTTCATCGTCGCTGAGCGCCCGCACCGGGAAACGCCGGCCCGGTCGCCATTCGCGAGAGGCGCGGATGGTCAGCAGCATGGCGTCATAGCCGATGCTCGCCAACCGCGGCGGAGCGGTGCCGCCGAAGCGCGCGCGGTAACGGGTCGCGAACTGGCCGAAGCGGGCGTCGGACGGCGCGGCATACCAGGCGCCACGCAGTCGCGGTGTCCGGCCCAGCGTGCGATCGTTCGCCCAAAGGTCGGGACCGAGGATGCGAACCGCGGGCCTGAATTGGCGGGCGAGGATTGCGCCGGTCCGCCCGCCCTCCACCAGCAGCACGGCTTGCAGGCCTGGCCGATCCGCCAGCCGAGCGGCGATCGTGCGGCCCTGCTCCAGGCTGTCATAGGTTGCCGTGGCAAGCACTTGGCCGCCGGCGCGCTGGGCCGCGAATAACAGCGCCTGCTCGGCGCGCCGGCCATAGACATTGTCGGGTGCCAGGGCCGCGAAGTTGACGGCGCCGGCCGCGCGAGCGTGCCGGACCACGCGGTCGACCGCCTGACCGGGCACGAAGCCCAGGATATAGGTCCCCCCTCCCGCAGCCATCTCGTCATTGGAGAACGCGAGCACGGGCACCCGCGCTTGCCGGGCGATCGGAGCGACGGCACGCACCTGATCGGACAGCAGCGGCCCAAGGATCAGGCGCGCGCCATTGCCGATCGCTCGGTTGGCGGCCGCCGCCGCACCCCCTTCGGCCGTGTTGTAGATCGTCAGCTGGATCGAACGATTGTTCATGTCGGCCAGCGCGAGCCGCGCCGCATTGGCCAGTGCCTGGCCGACCGCCGCGTCTTCGCCGGTCAGCGGCGCGAGCAGCGCGACCTCATTCTGCGGCTCAAGTCCCGGCGGGAGCGGACGCACCTGTCGCTGTCCCGCCGAGCAGCCGGCCAGGACCGAGATGGAGATGGCGGAGAGCAGAAACAGGCGACGCGCTTGCGGATTGCGGGCGGGTGGTGTCATGCCGGCTCCTTGATGAGCGAACAACTGCCTCCCGGTCTGTACATCGTGGCGACCCCGATCGGCAATCTCGGCGACCTGACCGCCCGGGCGGCCGACGTGCTGCGCCGGGCGGACCTCGTGCTGGCGGAGGACAAGCGGGTGTCGGCCAAGCTGCTGGCACATGTCGGGTCGAAGGCGCGGATGCAGGCTTATCACGACCATTCGAGTGAGGCGGACCGGCTGGCGGTGCTGGCGCGGCTGGGCGGCGAAGCGGTCGCGCTGGTCAGCGACGCGGGCACGCCGCTGATCTCCGACCCCGGCTTCAAGCTGGTGCGCGCGGCGCGGGCCGCCGGGCTGGCAGTGCACACCCTGCCCGGCCCCTGCGCGGCGATTGCGGCGCTCACCCTGTCCGGGCTCGCGACCGACCGCTTCCTGTTCATGGGATTCCTGCCCTCGAAGGCAGGTGCGCGGGCCGAGGTGCTGGCCGAGGTGGCCGCGATCCGCGCGACACTGGTGTTCTGCGAAAGCGGGCCGCGGTTGGGGGCGTCGCTAGCGGCGATGGCCGACGTGCTTGGCGAGCGGGACGCGGCCGTGTCGCGGGAAATCAGCAAGCTGCACGAGGAAACCGTCACCGGCCCCCTGCCCGAATTGGCGGCGCGCTATGCCGACGTCGCCCCGAAAGGTGAAATTGTCGTGGTGGTCGCGCCGCCTGCGCCGCCTGGGCCAGCCGGGGAGGAGGAGCTGGACCGGGCGCTAGGCGAGGCACTGGCGGAACTGTCGCCGTCGCGGGCAGCGGCGCAGGTGGCGGAGCAATTGAAGCTTCCCAGAAAGCAGGTCTATGCCCGCGCACTGCTTCTGGCTGGCAAAGGAAAACCGCCGGCCTGAGCTTGTCGAAGGCCTGCCCATCCCCTAGCGGCCCTCCAGAAGGCAGGACAGCCCTTCGACAGGCTCAGGGCAGCGGAGAGTAGATTGCCACTTACGGTCGCCGTCCAGATGGATCCGCTGGAAAGCATCGCCATTGCCGGCGATTCGACCTTCGCCCTGATGCTGGAAGCCCAGGCGCGTGGTCATCGGCTGTTTCACTATCTCGCGGAAGACTTGACCTACGAAGACGGGCGGGTTCGGGCCAAGGCTCGCGAAGTCAGTGTCCAGCGAGTCGAGGGCGACCATTTCCGCGCCGCCGAGCCGGTCAGCATCGATCTGGGCCGGGACGCGGATGTGGTGCTGATGCGGCAGGATCCGCCGTTCGACATCGCCTACATCACGGCGGCCCACCTGCTGGAGCGGCTGCGGGGCGAAACCCTGGTGTTGAACGACCCCCGCTCCGTCCGGGACGCGCCCGAGAAATTGTTCGTCCTGGACTTTGCCGAATTCATGCCGCCGACGCTGATCACGCGCGACATGGACGAATTGACCGCGTTCCATGCCCGGCACGGCGAGATCGTGCTGAAGCCGCTGCACGGCAACGCTGGGGCGGCCGTGTTCCGGATCGACGCGGCCGGCACCAACCTGCGCGCGCTGGCCGAGCTGTTCAGCGATACCTGGAAGGAACCGTTTATCGCGCAGGCCTTTCTTCGCGAGGTGAGCGAAGGCGACAAGCGCATCATCCTGGTGGACGGGGAGCCGATCGGCGCGATCAACCGCGTGCCGGGCAAGGGTGAGATTCGTTCCAACCTCGCCGCGGGCGGAACGGCCGTCCGGACCGAACTGACCCCGCGCGAGCATGAAATCTGCGCCGCGCTCGGCCCCGAACTCAAGGCTCGCGGCCTGCTGTTCGTCGGCATCGACGTAATCGCCGGCCGCCTCACCGAGATTAACGTGACCTCACCCACCGGCCTCATAGCCCTCGACCGCTTCAACGAGATCAACAGCGCCAGCCTGATCTGGAACGCCATCGACCGCAAGTTGCAGGCTGCCTGAGCCATGGCCGACTGGGTCGTCAGGCTGATCGAGCAGAGCGGATATCTCGGCGTCGCATTCCTGATGTTCGTCGAGACGATTTTTCCGCCGATCCCTTCGGAAGTGATCATGCCGGTCGCTGGCATCTCGGCTGCCAAGGGCCAGATGTCCCTGGCGGGGGTCATCGCCAGCGGAACGGCCGGCGCAATGCTTGGCAACACGGTGTGGTATCTCGCGGCGCGCGCCCTTGGAATCATCCGGCTGCGGCCATTCATCGACAAGCACGGCCGCTGGCTGACCATGAGCTGGAAGGAAGTGGAGCGGGCCGAACGCTGGTTTCGCGACTACGGCAGCTTCTTCGTGTTCCTCGGCCGCATGCTGCCCACAGTCCGCAGCCTGGTCTCGGTCCCGGCGGGGTTGCTGAAGATGCGATTCAAGACGTTCCTGGTAGCATCGACCATCGGGACGGCGGGCTGGACCAGCATGCTGGCCTATGCCGGCTTCAAGCTGCGCGAGAACTTCGGCGAAGTCGACGAATGGCTTGGCCCGGTCAGCAACGCGATTTTGATCACTCTTGCCGCCGGCTATCTGTGGCGGCTGTGGACCTACAAGCCGGCGGAAAAATAGATGTTCAAGCCCGTGGGTGGGCGGTGCGGTAGACGTCCAGCAAATGCGCCGCGTCGACGCCAGTGTAGATTTGGGTCGACGACAGGCTGGCGTGGCCCAGCAATTCCTGAAGCGAGCGCAGGTCGGCGCCGCGAGCGAGCAAATGGGTGGCAAAGCTGTGCCGCAGCGCGTGCGGCGTCAGCGTGTCCGGCAGGTTCAGCCGCTTGCGTGCCGCAGCCACCGCGCGCCGTACCAGGTCGGGGTTGAGTGGGCCGCCCTTGGCCCCGAGAAAAAGCCGCGCATCGCCGCTGATCGGATAGGGACATAGCTTGAGGTAGGCCTCGATCGCTTCCCGCACGGCGGGGATCAGCGGCACCACCCGTGGTTTGCTGCGCTTTCCCACGACTCGCAGCGCGGGGCCGAGTGGCAACGAGCGGGCCGTCAATGACATGGCTTCGGCAATCCGCAGGCCGGAGCCGTAAAGCAGCAACAGGATGGCCAGGTCGCGGGCACCGATCCACGGCTGGCTTCCCCATTCGCCGGCGTCTTCCGCCAGCGCCATGGCATCGTCGGGCGACGCCGGGCGCGGCAGGGTGCGCGGGCGGCGCGGCGCGCGGGTTCGGGGAAGTTGAGCCTGTTCGCCCAGTTCCTCCGCCGCGAAGCCCAGGAAGGAACGTACCGCCGATAGTTCGCGGGCGGCGGAGGACGGCCCGAGGCCGCTCATCCGGCGGTCGGCCAGAAAGGCGCGCAGATCGGGCGGCTGGATGGCGAGCAACGCATAGCGGCCGATCTCCTCCCCCCGATGGCGGTTCATGAAGTCGATGAAACGGTGCGCCGTGGCAAGATATGCCCGCACGGTATGCGGGCTGCGTCGGCGGTCGTGCGCCAGATGCTCGGCGAAGCGCACTGCCAGCGCGGCGGCCCCCGACCCTTCTACTCGTCCCTCATCCACCGGGCGATCATAGACGACAGGCTGCGCCCGAGGAACAGCAGCAGTTCGGAACCGTGCCGCCCATCGAGCGCCTGCGGCGTGCGCTGGCCCAGTGCGATCAGGCCGGCGGGAGTATCGCCTTCGAGCCGGATCAGGGCCTCTGCCCGGATAAGATCGCAGGCCGGCCCGAACAGCGGATGGCCGCGTTCGACGGTTCGCAGCACCACACTGTCGACCTGATCCAGCGAACGCCGAAGCAGGGCTGCGTCGACCAGTTGCACGCCGGACGAATCGACCCTGAAGCCACGATCGCAGACGATCAGCGCGAGCGCCACGGCGTCCAGTCCGAGCATCAAGGGCCATTCCTGCGCCACCACGTGGAGCAGATCGTCCAGCGTCGGTGCATCCATCGCCGCAATGACGGCCGCATGAATGGACGAAACCGCGCCAGAATGACCGCGCGCGAACGCAATCAGGTCCTGATTGGCTTCTTCCGCCGCGGCAACGCGCTCGCGCAGGCGGGCAAGCGCATGGTCTTCGAAGCGGATCACCCGTGCCATGCTGACAGGATGTCGCAGGAAGGAGTTAATTTCCAGTGGCCAGCGCCAGAAGCTAGGCGATCGCCTGCCCGGTCGCTTCCCAATCCTTGAGGAACGCCGCAATGCCGTTGTCGGTCAGCGGGTGCTTGAACAGCTGGTGGATGATCTTGGGCGGGGCCGTCATTACGTCCGCCCCAAGCTTTGCCGCGTCGACCACGTGCATCGGATGACGAACCGACGCGACCAGGATCTGCGTCGCGAAGTCGTAGTTGTCGTAGATGAGGCGGATGTCCGCAATCAGCTCCATGCCGTTGAAGCCGACATCGTCATGTCGTCCGACAAAAGGCGAGATAAAAGTCGCTCCGGCCTTGGCGGCAAGCAGTGCCTGGGCAGCCGAGAAGCACAAGGTGACGTTCACCATCGTACCGTCGGCGGTCAGCTTTGCGCAGGTCTTAAGGCCGGCAGGGGTCAGCGGCACCTTGATCGCGACATTATCGGCAATCTTCCGCAGCACCTCGGCTTCGCGCATCATCTCTTCGTGATCGAGCGCGACCACCTCGGCGCTGACGGGGCCAGTCACCACCTGCGTGATCTCCCGCACCGTTTCGATGAAATTGCCCCCGGCCTTGTGGACCAGCGACGGGTTGGTGGTGACGCCGTCCAACAGGCCCGTTTCCGCTAATTCTCGGATTTCTGCGATGTCTGCGGTGTCGGCGAAGAACTTCATGATCGCTCCTGAACGGCGGGGATGGTTGCACGGGCGTTAGCCGCTCGGCACAAGGGCGTCCATGACCGACCATGTGCTGATCGACCGTCGCGGGCCGCGCCTCGCCCTCACCATGAACCGGCCGGAACGGCGCAATGCGATCACGGTCGCAATGTACGCTGCCCTGGCCGACGCGATCGAAAGTGCGGCGGCGGACGAAACCATCCGGATCATCACGCTGGAAGGCGCGGGCGAGGACTTCACCGGCGGCAACGATCTCGGCGATTTTCTGCAGGAGATGCCACAGGACGGACAGACCGACATCCCGGTGTGGCGGCTGCTTCGCGCGCTCGCCAGGAACATGACACCGCTGGTCGCGGCGGTGCATGGCAACGCCGTCGGCATCGGGACCACCATGCTGTTCCACTGCGACCTCGTGATCGCCGAGGAAGGCAGCCGCTTCGTCATGCCGTTTACCGACCTGGGGTTGGTGCCGGAAGCGGCCAGCTCACTCATCCTGCCGCAGCTTGCCGGACGGCGGGTGGCAGCAAAGCATCTTTTGTTGGGTGAGCCGTTCGGAGTGGCGGAGGCCGAGCGCTATGGTCTCGTGAGCCATCGCGCCGACCGCGGCACCCTATCCGGGGAACTGGAGCGCGTGGTCCAGGCGTTGCTCGCCAAACCCGAACAGGCGCTGAGGTTGACCCAGCGCCTGCTTCGCGGCCCGTCGCACGATGCCGTGCTTGAGCGGATGGAGTGGGAAAACGGCCACTTCTCCGAACGTCTCACCTCCGACGAGGTGAAGGCGGCGATCACCGCCTTCTTCTCGGCGAAGGCGAAGCGCTAGACGCAGTTCTTCCCGTTCGCCTTCTTGCAGCCATTGCCATTGCCGTTGCCGTTGCCTGGGGTCGGTGACGGAGCAGGCGCAGGCGCGGGCGTTGGCGACGGTGTTGGCGTCACTGTGGGGGTCGGCGTGGGCGTTGGCGTCGGCGTCGGATCCGGTTGGGGGGCCGGCGCAGGTGCTGGTGCCGGAGCTGGCGCCGGAGCTGGCGCTGGCGCTGGCGCCGGTGCTGGGGCCGGCGCTGGTGCCGGTTCAGGGGCCGGTGATGGTGTCCCGCCAGTCCCGCCAGCGCCGCCCGTGCCGCCCGTGCCGCCTGTCCCGCTACCACTGCTGCTCGCTGCGGCAGCACCTGCCACCCACACCCGCTTGGCTTTGGTGATGTTGATGGTCGGGCCTTCGAACAGCAGAAAGTCGGTCGGCTGCGTGTAGGTGACGCGCAGATCCTTGTAGCCGGCCCTGCTTTCGTTGACGTCCTCGGTCGCTGGATCATCGACCGGGTTGCTTACGAACGTCTGGAACGTGCCCGGCCCGATCCCGTAGACCGCTTCGTCCATCTTCTGATCGATCAGTTCGTCGGTGGGCGTCGGAAACAGGGTTGCGAAGCGCGCGCCCTGCCCGAGCGAATGCTGGATGCCCGAGTTGGCCCGGTAGACCAGGCCCAGCTGGACCATGCTCCAGACGAGAACAATGAACACCGGCAGCGCGAAGGCGAGCTCTACCACGGTGGCGCCGCGATCGTCGCGGATGAGGAAATGTTTGCTCATTTTGTGCGCATCCCTGCCTTGGCCTCGATCTTGTATTTGCCGTTCGCCAGCTTGGTGCCCATGCTGAGGAACGGGAAGATCGGGTCATATTCCTCGGTGACGGTGACCAGAATGTAGTGGCGAGGGACCTCGCCGGCGTCGCAGTTGGTGCCCATCGCGAACCCGTCGGCATCGCGCGCGGTGTCGGTCATCAACCGATCGTTGCAGTAGCGCGGAAAGGTCACGACCGCCTGGCTGGGGTCGACGTTGGCCTGGATCGCGACCTCGTCGGAAATATTGTCCTGAACCCTGTCGAGCTCGGTCGTCTGCATGACCTTCTCGACCGCACGTTGAGCGCCTTGCTCCAGCGCGAGTTTCCGGCTGAAGACGGAGCCGACGTCGGCTGCGGCCATGACGAGCAGCGCCAGGATCGGGGCGGCCATCGCAAGCTCGATGATTGCGGCGCCTTGCTGATCGCTGCGCAGCCGCTGGATGAAGCGCCCGGTCATCATGCCACCAGCCTGACGAGCCAGCCGCCGCCGCTATGGGGATTGAGCATCCCGCCGCAGGTGTTCGCCATCTTGAATTTGCTGTTGCCGCTGAAGTCCAGCCGCTTGGCGATGAGCTGCATGCATTTGCCCTGAGCAACACCGCCGCCGCCGTTATAGAGCAGGGAACGGTTGGGCATGTAGATGACCCCCTCAACGCCCGACGTATTGTTGCCGTTCACGTGGTTGGTGTTGCGCTTGTTATCGTCCGTCGCCAGCCGGTCCTGGTACAGGACCACGGTGCGATACGGATTGGCCGCGTCGGTCGGAGCCGAGATATTCACGGTGCCGCCGGTCAGCCGAACGTTCCCCGTATTGGCCCGATCACCGAAGTTGGTCAGGATGATCGTGCAGCTGACGCAATTGAGGCTCGATCCGGTCGAGTTCATCGTCAGGTCGTCGTTGCTGTTCTGGGTATCGATGACATAGGTCGCTGAACCCAACGTCAGCTTCGCATTGATCGTGAACCCGCTGGAGATGCAGACGATCTCTCCGGGACTGTCGACCGTCCGGCGATCGGTATCGTCCTTGAGCTGATTGCCGATGTTCCAGGTCTTGCTGCATTCCGTCGGCTGGGTCGGGATCGGGAGGTCGGCATAAGGATCGGCCGCGGGCTCGCTGTAGGGGAAGTAGCCGCCAACCACCCAATTGGACGAACTGGAATAATCCACGCCTCCGGCCGCCGCGATGCAACCGGCCTTCACCGACGATCCGCTGCCGGTGTTCTTGAACGCCTGATTGGAGTGAGTCGAATTGGCGATCAGGCAGCAATCACCAAGGTCGACACTGGTGCTGCCGCCGATGTCGGCCCCGGTCACGTCGCGCGGATCAAGCGCGATGACGCAATATTCGCCGGCGCCAGGCACGCTGGCCGCCGTTGCCCTGACCTCGATCGCGGGGGTATCGATGAAGAAGGAACTGAAGGCAAGCTTGTGCTGCACCCGCAGGGTCACGCTGACCTGGTTCATTCGCTTGTCGGGAACGGACGTGTCGGCCGGATAGCCCAGGATGGGTTCGCCGAGCAGCGTTCCCGCATGCTGGTTCAGCGCCAGGTCGCGCTCGACCGCGCCCTCGACCCCATCCGTGGCGCCGAGGGCGGTCGCGTTGCGTTCGTAAACGCCGGCGATCGCAGCGGAGTCGGCGGCACGCTGCAACTGGCGCTTCCACAAGGCCCACTGAATGGTGTCGGTGGCAAGACCGGTCATGCCGACCAGCATCGGCATGGCGGCGGCCATGATGACCAGCACGTTGCCGCGCTGATTTTTCTTCAATCGCTTCAGAAAGCCAATCATGTCAGCTCTCGCTCCCACCTGTTCGGCCGCGCTTGGCGGTTTTCTGGCCCTCAGCTAGCCGCAACAGGGTGAGCGAAGTGCAAAGAGAGAAGGTTAACGAGCGAAAAGCCTCGATCCGGGACATCTGTTGAAGCCGCGGTGTCCCATCCCTATAACACAGCAACTGCGCTTGCGCGGGTGGATTGGCCCCTTCATGGTGGGCATCCGGACAAGGGGAAGATGATGGCGAGCACGACGACCAAGACCGAGACCAAACTGAACCTCGAGCCCCCGGCCGTGCTGCAAACGGTTGCGCCGGCCGAGGCCGCGGGTCTGGTCCCGCTCAAGGAGGCCGAGCAGAGCCAGCTTGAACAGAAGGTCGACCAGTTCGTCGGTGAATTGGTCTCGCTGGATGCGAATAGCCCCGATTTCGGCCGAAAGGTCGATCAGCTTACGGCCATGGGTCGCAAGGAGATCGCGGAAGCGGCCGGCGCTTCCAACCGCTTTCTCGACCGGCCGGTCAAGGCGATCGACGCGGATACCGGCATTGGCGCCGACCTGACCGAGCTTCGGCGCACGGTTGAGGCGCTCGACCCGAAGCGCAACGGCGCCATGTCCCCGGGGCGCAAGCTGTTTGGTCTGATCCCATTCGGCAACAAGCTAACCAACTATTTCCGGCAGTATCAGTCATCGCAGACCCATATCTCGCAGATCCTGGCGCGGCTGCAGTCCGGGAAGGACGAACTGCTGATGGATAATGCGGCCATCGACACCGAGCGCGCCAACCTGTGGAAGACGATGCACCGGCTGGAACAGATGATCCACATCTCCAAGGCGCTCGATGCGAAGCTGGAGGACAAGGCCAACGAGCTCGACGCGACCGAGCCGGCCAAGGCCAAGGCAATCCGCGAGACCGCACTGTTCTATACGCGGCAGCGGACCACCGACTTGCTGACGCAGATGGCGGTCACTGTGCAGGGCTATCTCGCCCTGGACCTCGTCAAGAAGAACAATGTCGAATTGGTGAAAGGTGTGGACCGCGCCTCGACCACCACCGTGTCAGCGCTGCGGACGGCGGTGACAGTGGCGCAGGCGCTGACCAACCAGCGGCTGGTCCTGGAGCAGATCGGCGCACTCAACACGACCACGGCCGGCATGATCGAAAGCACGGGGTCGATGCTGAAGACGCAGTCGGCGGCGATCCACGAGCAGGCGGCTTCGTCGACCATCCCCCTGGAAACGCTGCAGCGCGCGTTCCAGAACATCTACGATACGATGGATTCGATCGACAGCTTCAAGTTGAAGGCGCTCGAGAACATGAAGCAGACGGTCAATACGCTCGGCAACGAGGTCGAGAAGTCGCGCGGCTATATCGCCCGGGCCGAGGGTGCGAGTCAGGCCAAGCTCGAGGGACCGGCCGCCTTTGTACCGCTCGAGGTGAAGTGAGCACAGACACCTCCAACAAGGTCGCCCGCACCCTCGAAATCGTCGAACGGGTCAACCGCACGCTCGACGAGAAGCAGGGCTCCGTCGCCTCAGCCGCTCGCCGCGAGCGGCAGCGCACGCTGGAACGCTATGGTCGCGCGTTGAGCCGCGCCGCCATGGTGGTGCTGCTGGTCAGCATCATCACCATCATCGTCGGGCTGATCACGCCGATCGGAATGATCGGGTTCCTTGCCGCGGTTGCTTTGGCGGGCGGGATTGCGGCACTGATCTTCTTCTACGACGTGTTCGGCGAAGCCAAGGCCGCGTCGGTGCCGAAGGATGTTCCCAACGGCGAGATGGTGCAGCGTTTCGACAGCTATCTGTTCCAAAGCCGCCGGTCCCTCCCCCGCCCGGCGCAGGAGGTGGTCGACGATATCAGCGCCCATCTGGGCACACTCAAGGCGACCCTGGAGCGAGTAGACCCGCTCGACCCGGACGCGCAGGATGCCCGGCGACTGATGAGCGTGCACCTGCCGGGACTGGTGGACCGCTACGCCAACGTCCCCCCGGCCTATCGCACGCAGCCGGACGCGGAAGGCAAGACGGTGGACGAACGGCTGGTGGAAGGGCTCGGCGCTGCGCGATCCGCCTTGAACGAGGTCGGCGAGCGGCTGGCCCGGCGCGATATGGACGCGTTCCAGACGCAAGGCCGCTTCATCCAATCGAAATATGGCGAGCCCGAGTCGCCGGCCTAGATCTTCAGGAAAGGTCGGCCCTTGAGTGCGGCCCTAAGTCTGAATTCCAGCCTGGCCGCAACGTTGTGCGGGAATTTGGGATTGATGGGCTCGGCCGTGCTGATGCCGGGCACCAACAGGTCCATCGCGGTCGCCTGCAGATCGGTGTGAACGCGGCGCTTGCGTGAAACCGACAACAGGATCGAGATCGCAACCCAACTGTTCATCGGGGTCAGGCGGACGAGGCCGGTCGAGTCCTCGGCCTGGCGATTGGCCGAAGCCCAGGCGCCAAGACGCTGATCGAGGTAGAACATCTCGACGAGATCCATGCCGTCAACCGGGTGCGTCTGGCGGTATCGAACCCATTGTTCGACGGCTTCGATGACCGCCTGGTCGTCACTGAGGAAGACGGCGGCGATCTGCCGCGCGGCCGTCGCGGGCGCCGAGAAATCGATCGAGCCGAGCCGTTTGCCGTAGAAGACCCTGCCGACTTCGAACACACCGCCACTCAACGATACGGCGCCCGGCGGGAAGGCGTCGTAGAAGCGATGAGCGACTTGCGTTCCGATACTGTCGCCCTCGCAGCCCGCGGTATGCCGAGCGTATAGTCCAGTGCCCGGTTCATCCCACCCACCCGGCCAGTGAGAACGGTGGCGGAAGCCGTAACGACGCGCCAGCCGACGGGCGACATGATCGTCGACCTTGCTCCGCTTGCCGCGAAGATCGGTGTAGGCGGTGAATTCCAGCCCCTCAGCCAACGCGGCGGCGAGCAGGGTGCGTGAATCCTGCCCGCCGGTTAAAGGAAGGAAAACGGGCACGGAAAGCTTTTTGAGGTCCCGGATGTAACCGGCGAGATAGTCGGCCAGCCGCTTAGCGGGATCGCCGGCGAGCGGCAGCAACGCACGGGGCAGATGGTGAGGCGTGCCGCGCTCCAGCTCAAGCGCCTGGTCGGTATACAGGCGCGAAAAACCGACAGCACGACAGGACGGGCTAGGGTCCCAATTCATGGACTTGCCAATCCATTCGAGCTTGCGATTTCGGGTTGCCGCGCCAGTCGTCTTCACAATCAGCGCAACGCTGGAACTGCAAATCACAGGCCCGGCCTGTTCCGCATAGAAAACGGCCATCGATCCGGTCGCGTCGAGATGGAGCCGTCCCTTGGCGATGGTCACGAACCGACCGGAATGATGGTGCCGGTGTTCGGCCGGCGTATCCCGGGCATCGCCGATCAGCACGCCCAGCGTGAGCACGCCCGAAGCGTCCTCGGCGACAAGCAATTCCGGGTCGTGGTGCAAAAACAGGTCTGCGCCGATTTGGCAGACCTGAAAGTGAGCGGGCATGTCGGCGATACGTTTTTTGCGACCGATCAACCATTGGCGCCGATGGGTCCGGATGCTCGTCGGTTCCGCGTCGGTAGGACCGATCAAGAAATCACACCGGCATTGCGAAGCACCTCGAGCGCTTGGCGGTCGATCCCAGCTTCCTCCAATACGGCGGACGTATGTTCGCCGAGCCGCGGCGGAGGGAGATCGGCATTCAGCGCGTTGTCGTCCATTCGCAGTGGCGAGCCGACCAAGCGGAATCCGGCCATTTCCCGCACCAGCTCGCGATAGGCGGCCTGCGGGTCGGAAAGCGCCTGGCCAACGCTGTTGATCGGACCGGCGGGAATGCCAGACGCTTCCAGCTCGGCGAACCATTCGCTGGCCGGCCGCCGGGCGAACCGCTCTTGCATCAAGGGAACGAGCGCGTCCCGGTTGGCGACCCGCGCAGCGTTGGTGGCGAAGCGATCGTCGTCGGCCCACTCGGATGCGCCAAGGATGGTGGCCAATCGCGCGAACTGCCGGTCATTGCCCACAGCGACGATCAGCGGCTGGTCCGCGCAATCGAAGGGCTGATACGGCACCAGGTTCGGGTGCGTATTGCCCTGCCGAGGCGGTTCTTTGCCCGACACAAGGTAATTACTCGCCTGATTGGCGAGGACGGCCACGCCCACGTCGAACAAGGCGCTGTCGATGTGCGCGCCCTCCCCTGTCACGCCGCGCCGGACCAGCGCTGCCAGGATCGCACTTGCCGTGTACATCCCGGTGAACAGATCGATCACCGCCACCCCGGCGCGTAGCGGGCCGCCGCCCGGGTCGCCGTCGGGCTGCCCGGTGATGCTCATCAGTCCGGCCTGGCCCTGAATCATGAAATCGTATCCAGCGCGGTCCTTGTAGGGACCACCCTGCCCGAAGCCGGTAATGCTGGCATAGACCAGCCGCGGGTACGCGTCGCGCAGGCTGTGGGCGTCCAGCCCAAATCGCTTCAACCCGCCGACCTTGAAGTTCTCCACCACAATATCGCTTGTCGCGGCGAGACGGCGAATTAGCTCGGCGCCTTCGGGGCGAGCAAAATCGATTGCGGCGGAGCGCTTCCCGCGATTGGCAGCGAGGAAATAGGCGGCCACCCGTTCCTCCCCCGCGCCGTGCCACGGCGGCCCCCAGTGACGGGTATCGTCGCCCTGCCCCGGCCGCTCGACCTTGATGACCTCGGCGCCCAGATCGGCGAGCAGTTGGGTGCACCAGGGCCCGGCCAGGACCCGGCTGAGATCGAGGACGCGAATCCCTTCAAGCGGCTTCACGCCCGGCGGCGCCACGGCTTGCGGTCGGCCAGGACGGCCTGGGCGGCATTGTGGCCGGGCGCGCCGGTGACCCCGCCGCCCGGGTGCGCGCCGGAACCACAAAGATAAAGGCCGGGAAGCGGCATGCGGTAGTCGGCATGACCGATCATCGGTCTTGCGCTGAAGAGCTGGTCGAGGCCCATCTTGCCGTGAAAAATATCCCCTCCGATGAGGCCGAACCGACGCTCGAGGTCCAGCGGCGAGTGGATTTGCCGACCGATGATGGACGCCGCGAAACCCGGCGCATGCTGCTCCACCGTGGCGACGACATGGTCGGCCACCTTGTCGCGGACCTTGTCCCAGCTCTTGCCGGCAGGGAGCCGATAGCGGAAATGCTGGCAAAACAGGGAGGCGACGTGCTTGCCCTTGGGCGCGAGGCTCGAATCGAGGGTGGTCGGCAGCAGCATCTCAATGATCGGCTGCTTGCTCCATCCGCCTTGCTTTGCGTCGGTGAAGGCGCGGTCCATATAATCGAGGCTGGGCGCCATGATGATGCCGGCGGTCAGGTGATCGCCCTTTTTCGGAAGCACCGTGAATTTGGGCAGCTCGCTGAGCGCAACGTTCATTCGGAAGGTGGCGCTTTCGCAGGACCAGCCCGCAAGGTGCCGCTCGGCCGCTTCCGGCATCGAGCCCTTTGGAACGAGGTGGTCGAACAACAGGCGCGGGTTGACGCCGGCGATCGTCTGGGTGGCGCGCCAGGCCTTGCCGCCAGCGACCACGCCCGCCGCTCGGCCCCGCTCGACGATGACTTCCTCGACGGGCGTTCCGAGCACGATGTCGACCCCGGCCTCGCGGGCGGCCTTGGCCATCGCTTGGGTGATTGCGCCCATGCCGCCGATGGCATGGCCCCACGCCCCGGGCACGCCGGCCGCTTCGCCGAACAGATGGTGAAGAAGCACGTAGGCAGTGCCTGGCGTGTAGGGCGAGGCGAAATTGCCGACCACTCCGTCAAAGCCGAACAACGCCTTGGCCAGATCGCCCCGGAAGTGTTGGTCGAGAATGTCGCCTGCCGACTTGGTGGCATATTCATGGACGATGCGGATCTGGTCGGTCGACAGGCCGCGCATGTCGTTGGCCAAGCTGAGGAGTGACGGTATCCCGCGGACCCCCGCCCCGGCCTGCGGCGGGCTTTTGAGGATCCACTTCTGGATCAACGGGACGACGGTTTCGAGTTCGGCCATGTAGCGGTCGAAGCCGGCACCGTCCTCGGGGTGATGGCGCACGATCTCGGCGCGGGTCAGCCCATTGCGGCCACCGAGCAGATAGTCGTTCTCGCCGGGGAGAAAATTGTCGATCTTGCGCAGCACGACCTTCAGGCCATGCCGCTCCAGTTCCATGTCGCGGATGACCTTGGGCTGCAGCAGGCTGACCGTGTAGCTGGCCGCGGAATTCCGAAAGCCGGGCAGGAACTCGTCGGTGACTGCCGCGCCGCCGACCGTGTCCTGCGCTTCCAGGATCGCGACCTTCAGGCCGCGCCGGGCCAGATAGTAACCGCAGGTCAGGCCATTGTGGCCGCCGCCGATAATGATCGCGTCGTACGTCAATCGTCCCCCCGGACCCAGGTTAGCGCATCAGCACCAGTTCTTCGGCCATGCTTGGATGCAGGGCCACCGTGGCGTCGAAGTCGGCCTTCTTCAAGCGGGCCTTGACCGCAATCGCGGCGGCCTGAAGAATTTCCGGTGCGTCCGGTCCGATCATGTGGAGACCGACCACCTCGTCGGATGCGCCGTCCACCACCAGCTTGTAGAGCGACCGTTCATTGCGGCCGGCCAGCACGTTCTTCATCGCCCGGAAATCGGAGGTGAAGGTGCGAACGCCGCCGAGCCTGTTCTTGGCCTGGCTTTCCGTAAGGCCAACGGCGCCGATCGGCGGGTGTGAGAAGACGGCGCTCGGGATGCAACCGTAGTCGACCCTGTGCGGCTTGTTGCCGAAGAAAGTGTCGGCGAAGGCGTGGCCTTCGCGGATCGCGACGGGAGTAAGCTGAACCCGGTCGGTCACATCGCCGACCGCAAAGATGGTGGGCACGCTGGTCCGGTTGTCCGCGTCGACCTTGATCGCGCCGCGTTCGCCCAGCGCCACTCCGACGCCCTCGAGCCCAAGCCCTTCGATATTGGGCTGGCGCCCGATGGCGAACAGCACCTCGTCCGCCTCGATATCGTCGCAGCCCTTCATCACGCACCGAAGGCTGCCGTCTGCCTGCTTCTCGACCCGGTCGAAGCCGGCGTTGAAGCGGAAGTCGATACCCTTCGCGAGGCTGATCTTCACCAGCCGGTCGACGATCTGCTCGTCATAGCCGCGCAGGATCGTGTCCGACCGATTGACGATTGTGACGTGCGAGCCGAACTGGTGGAAGATGCCGGCGAATTCGTTCGCGATGTAGCCGCCGCCTGCGATCACCACCCGCTTGGGCATGCGCTCCAGCCCGAACACCTCATTGGAGGTGATGACGTGCTCCACACCCTCGATCTCCGGCAGCGAGGGCCGCGCCCCGACGGCGATCAGGATCTTGCCGGCAGTAACAGTCCGGCCAGAGGCAAGCCGGATCTCGTTGGCTCCGCTGATGGTGGCACGCTCGGCAATCAGCTCAACCTTGTTGTTGCGCAGCGTGTCGCCATACGCGCCCTCGATCCGTGACACCTCGGCCTGCACATTGTCGCGCAGTACCGGCCAGTCGAAGCGACAATTGCCGACGTCCCAGCCGAACATCGCCGCGTCGTTGAGATCCTCGGCAAAGTGCGCGCCATAGACCAGCAGCTTCTTGGGAACGCAGCCCCGGATCACGCACGTCCCGCCGACCCGATATTCTTCGGCAATGGCGACCCGCGCGCCATGACCGCCGGCGATCCGCGCAGCGCGGACCCCGCCAGATCCGGCACCGATAACAAAAAGGTCGAAGTCGAAGTCGCTCACAAGCCAGCCTTTTCGATCAGGGCGCGGGTGGAAGGGTCGAAGGTCTCGCGCTGCTCGGGATCGTCGATCGCCCGGGCGATGTCCTTGCCAAGCTCAACGCCAAACTGATCGAACGGATTGATGTCCAGCAGGATCGCCTCGGCAAAGGTACGGTGTTCGTAGAAGGCGAGCAACGCGCCAAGGGTGCGTGCATCCAGTTCGTCGAGCAGGATCGTCGTCGAAGGTTTGTTGCCTTCATAATGGCGCGCCGGATCGTCGCTGGCGCGGCCGCTCATCAACGCGGCTCCCTGCGCGAAGGCATTGAGCAGCAATTCGCGATGGTGCAGCGGATCCTGATCGTCATCGGCGTCCGCAACGGTGACAAACTCGACCGGCGACAGATGCGTGCCCTGGTGAAGTAGCTGGAATACCGCATGTTGGGCATCGGTCCCGGTGCCGCCCCACAGAATGGCGGAGCTTGCACGCTCGAGCGGGCGGCCGTGGGCCGTGACCGACTTTCCGTTGGACTCCATCACCAGCTGCTGAAGATAGGACGGCAGCAGGCGCAGGCGCTCGTCATAGGCGAAAATAGCGCGCGTGCCGGCGCCGAAGGACTCCGCATAAAGCCGGTCGGCCAGGGCGGCGATCAAGGCGACGTTCGAGGCCGGGGGCGCCTCGCGGACGTGCGCATCGACGGCTGCGGCGCCATCCAGCAGATGTTCGAAGGCTTCGAAACCGAGCGCCAGGGCGGCCGGGAATCCGATCGCCGACCAGAGCGAATAGCGCCCGCCGACGCTTTCGGCGAAGGGCAGGATCCGGGTCTCGTCGATCCCGAATTCAACCGCCCGGTCCGGCGCGGCGGTGATGCCGATCAGGCGACCGTAGGGATCCTCGACCCCGCCCTCGCCCAGCCATTCCAGCGCAGCCTGCGCGTTTCGAAGGGTTTCGGCGGTAGTGAACGTCTTGGACGCGACCGCGACGAGGGTGGTCGCCGGATCGAGGTCGGCGACGGCAGAGTCGAACGCTTGTCCGTCGATGTTGGACAGCACCGCGACCTTGTACCGCCGCTCCCGCCGGCCGAGCGCATCGACGAGCAGGGCCGGACCGAGGGCCGAGCCCCCGATGCCGATGTGAAGGACGCCGGTCACGTCTCCGAACGCGCCGGCTTCGATGGCGTCGATCAGGCCACGCATCCGTGTCCGGCGGCTGGTCGCCAACGCAACTGCTTCGGCCGACCCGTGCCCACGCTCGGCCGGATGTTCGGCGGCGCGGCCTTCGGTGGGATTGACCACCTCCCCCCCGAACAGGCGCTCGAACGCTTCCGCCAGGCCACATCCCTCGGCAAGCTCAGGGAGCGCTTCGAGCAGGGCCGGCGTCAGATGGGTTTTGCTGAAGTCGAAATGGATGCCGGCCAGATCGTGGCTCAGCCTGGCGGTCCGGTCGGGATCGTCGGCGAACAGGCGGGACAGAGGCCGGATCTCGGCGGCGCCGAGCACCTCCTGAACAGTCGGGTGAGAAGGCATTGCGGCTACATAGCCACCGGAACCGCAAAAGCCACCCTGCCCCGGCACCGCCCTTGACCTTGCGGGGCCGGGTCTAAAGAAGCGGGCGCATGGACGAGCAACACAAGCCCCGAGAGGAAAAAGCCGGCAGTTTCTGGAAATCGCTGCTCGGGCTGGCGCTGTTCGCCTGGCTGCTGCGAAGCCTGATCGTAGCACCCTTCAGCATCCCGTCCGGCTCCATGCTTCCCGGCCTGTACATCGGCGACTATCTGATCGTCGCCAAATGGCCGTACGGCTATAGCCGGGCGAGTTTCCTGTTCGGCTTTCCGCCGCTCGACGGCCGGATTTTCAGCCGCCTGCCCGAGCGCGGCGACGTCGCGGTCTTCCGCGGTCCGACCGGGGTTGACGTCATCAAACGCGTCATCGGCCTGCCCGGCGATACGGTCGCGACGCGCGATGGCCGGCTTGTCCTGAACGGCCGGCCGGTGGAACGAGCGGCAATCGGCGATCATCTGATGCCGGTATCCGAAAACAGCCCCTGTAGGCGGGTACCACCTTCCCAGCCCGAAATACGCGGCGGACCAAACGGTCCTGCCTGCGCTTATCCGGCTTTCCGGGAAACGCTGCCCAATGGTGTCAGCTACGTCGTGCTCGATCAGGTCGACAACCCAGTGGCCGACGACTTCGGGCCCGTCACCGTCCCGGAAGGTTCGGTCTTCGTGATGGGCGACAATCGCGACGACAGCGCGGACAGCCGCTTTTCCCCGGCGCTGGGGGGCATGGGCTTCGTCCCTGTCGAGGCGCTGGTAGGACGGGCGATGATCACGTTCTGGTCGACCGACGGCAGTTCTTCGTGGCTGTTGCCCTGGACCTGGTTTACCGCTCTGCGTCCCGAGCGGATCGGGGACACCCATCGATGAGCCGCCTTGCCGCCTGGGCGGAGGAGAAGCTGGGTCATCGGCCACGCGATTTGCAGCTGTTCGAGCGAGCGCTGACCCACCCCAGTTTCAGCCGCGACAATTATCAGCGGCTTGAGTTCTTGGGCGACCGAGTGCTCGGCCTGGTGATTGCCGAGTGGCTGAGCGAACGCTTTCCCAGCGATCCCGAAGGTCAATTATCCCATCGCCTGACCAACCTGGTGTCACGCTCAATGTGTGCGGAGGTCGGTGCCGAGCTGGGTGTGCCAAGCCAGCTTCGACTGGGCAAACAGGCCCGGGAAGATGGTGCCAAGCGAAGCGAAAACGTCGTCGGGGATGCAGTCGAGGCGCTGATCGCCGCCCTTTACGCGGAGGGCGGCCTCGAGCTTGCCCGAGCCTTCGTTCGTTCCGCGTGGGAAGATCATGTCGCCAAGCTCGATTCCGCTGCCCCGCGCCACCCCAAGTCCCTGTTGCATGAGTGGGCCGAGGGTCGGGGCCGTAGGCCCCCGCTGTACGAGGTCGTTGGACGCCGAGGGCCGCCGCACGCCCCAACCTTCACCGTGCGGGTCAGCGTGGCCGGCAGCGGCGACGCCGAAGCGGAGGGTTCAAGCAAGCAGGAAGCGGAAACGGCGGCAGCGGCCGCCTTACTGGAGAAGATCGGGTGACGAAACGCTGTGGACTGGTGGCTGTGCTGGGTGCGCCCAATGCGGGTAAGTCGACGCTGGTCAATGCGCTGGTCGGGCAGAAGGTCGCGATCGTCAGTCCGAAGGCGCAGACCACGCGCGCCCGGCTGATGGGCATTGCGATCGCCGGCGACGCGCAGATCCTGCTGGTCGACACGCCCGGCATCTTCGCTCCCCGCCGGCGGCTCGACCGGGCGATGGTCCAAGCGGCCTGGGAAGGCGCCGAGAGCGCCGATCGTGTGCTGCTGGTGATCGATGCCGCCGCGAAGCTTGGCGCGCGGGTCGAGGAAGTCCTGACCGGCGTCGAGCAGCGGCCCGAGCCCCGGATCCTGGTGCTGAACAAGGTCGACCTCGCGTCGAAGGAAGAGCTGCTCCCTCTCGCAGCCCGCCTGTCCGAACGGCTGCAGCCCGAGGCCATCTTCATGATCTCGGCAACTGTCGGAGATGGCGTGGCCGACCTCAAGGCCCATCTCGCATCCGCGATGCCGGACAGCCCGTGGCATTATCCCGAGGACCAGCTGTCGGACGCGACCGACCGGATGGTCGCGGCGGAACTGACCCGCGAGCAGCTCTACCTGCAGCTCCATGCGGAACTGCCCTATTCATCGGCAGTCGAAACCGAGAAGTGGGAGGATCGCAAGGACGGCTCGACCGTCATCCACCAGCAGATTCTGGTGGAGCGGGACAGCCAGAAGGCAATCGTGCTGGGCAAAGGCGGGACGAGGCTGAAAGCGATCGGGGCTGCCGCACGCGAGGCGATCGGCGAGCATCTGGACCGCAAGGTTCACCTCTTCCTTCACGTGAAGGTTAATCCCCGCTGGGACGAAGACCGCGGCCTGTATCGTGAGATCGGCCTGGAGTGGACGGAGTAACATCCGGCAAACCGCCTCCGCCTCCTCACCATCTGCCGACCAACGACTCGCCGTTAACGGGCGCGTTCGCCGTTAACCGGACCCTCGTCGTTGCTGCGGGTTCATGCTGAGGCCCCCACCAGCTTATCCGCACACCGCAACGAGAAGAGGAGATCCCAATGCGGAAGATGATGTTGGCGCTGGCCGCCACGAGCATGACCGTTCCCGTCGCCATGGCCGTCCCGGCCGAGGCGCACAGCCGTTATTACAGCGGCAAGACCTGGTACGACGGCAAGGGCCGCCTGCGCTGCAAGCGCTCCAACGGGACCACTGGCCTCATCGTCGGCGCGGCCGGCGGCGCACTGGTGGGCCGGGCGATCGATACCCGCGGCGAACGCGCCACGGGCACCATTCTTGGCGCCGCTGCCGGCGCGCTGATCGGTCGCGAAGTCGATCGAGGCCGCAAGCGCTACCGCTGCCGCTAATCGGCTTGGCCGGCGTTCCCGACCCCACCCCCAGTCGAACGCCGGCCATCCTAGCTTCCCTTTCCTTCGCTGTGGTCCCCTGACGGCGACAACGGACGGCCGCCGGCGACTGTGTTGACATGGCAATACACCGCACCTAGGCTCGCGGCCGACAGGGAGGTGGAGTCATGTACTCACAAGCAGATATCGACGATGCTGTCGCGGCAGGGGCGCTAAGCCCGGATTCCGCGGCGGCGTTGCGCGCACACATGGAGCGTCAGCGCTCCTCGCCGGCGGTCGATGAAGAACAGTTTCGCCTGATCACCGGCTTCAACGACATCTTCGTTTCGATCGCGGCCGCCATTTTGCTATTTGCGGTCGGCTGGATCGGGCAGAGCATCGGCCAGGCGGTCGGCTTTATCGTGTCGGATGGCGGGACCGCCGGCCCTTCCCCGCTCGCGCCCGCGCTGGTTGCCGCGGTTGCATGGGGCCTGGCTGAGTTTTTCACCGCCAAGCGGCGGATGGCCCTTCCCTCCATCCTGCTCCTACTCGCGTTTGCCGGCGGCGTGCTCGCCGCCGGCGGCTTCCTGCTCGCGATGGGGGTCATGAGCATCTTCGGGCCCGACGCCTTCAACGACAATGAGCGGCTCGGCACGGCCGTCGCCGGAATTGCCGGAGCATTGGCAGCGGCAATCACCGTGAGTGCCACTTACCTTCATTGGCGTCGGTTCCGTGTTCCGATCACCATCGCCGCGGGTGCCGCGGCGGCGGCGGCGGTCGCCGTCGGCCTGCTGGTGGCGCTGCTTGGTCCGGTCGAAAACATTGACAAGCTGATCCTGGGCTTCGTCCTTGCGCTCGGCATCGGCGTGTTCCTGTTTGCCATGCGTTGGGACTCAAGCGATCCGCAGCGGCTGACGCGCCGGTCGGACGTGGCCTTCTGGCTGCACCTGCTGGCGGCGCCGATGATCGTGCATCCCGTTTTCACTTTGCTCGACCTGAACGATGGGACCGCGTCGGTGGGAGAGGGGCTGGTCGTGATCGCCCTTTATGTGGCGCTTGGCCTGACCGCGCTGGCGATCGACCGTCGTGCCCTGCTGGTTTCGGCGCTCGCCTATGTGCTGTTCGCACTCAATCGGCTGTTCGAGACCTTCGGCGCGGTGGAGCTCAACATTGCTTTGACCGCGCTGGTCATTGGTTCGGCGCTGCTGTTGCTGTCCGCCTTCTGGCACCAGGCCCGCGCGGCGATCGTCACCAAGCTACCGGAAGGCTTGCAGGCGCGCCTGCCATCACTCGGGGAGCGGCTTATTCCTCAACCAGCCGCATAAGCCGGCGCTCCAGCGGGGCGAGTACGGGCTGAAGCTCGTGCCCCCGCTTCAGCACCGCGCCATGTTCCGAGATCAATGCCCACGCCCCTTGCTTCAGCCGAAGCGAGGGGCGTTTCTCGATCCGCACTTCCGGCCGTTCGGCGGCGCGCCGGAAGGCAGCGAAGCTTGCGACCTCGGGGCCGAAGTGCATCGCATAGTCACGCCAATGACCGGCGGCGACCATTCGGCCATAGAGGTCGAGGATCCGTTGGAGTTCCGATCGTTCGAACGCGGTCACTGCGGCTTTCCGGGCCGCAGCACCCGGAAAAGGGTGGACGACGCTCACGCGCTCTTGGCCTCCGGGGCTGACTGGGTCTGCGCCCTCAACGCCTGCACTTCTTGCCGGAGAGCCTGCAGCTCACCTTCCATTTCTGCCAGACGGGCGCGAACCGGGTCCACGTCTTCCCCGCATGGCGTCCCATAGGGAATGAAGCCCGGGCTATAGTGCACGAGGTCGATCGGAACAGGCCGCGCCGGAATCCCCACCACCGTCGTGTTCGGCAACACGTCCTTGGTTACCACCGCGTTGGCCCCGACCCGGCCGCCCTCGCCCACCTCGATCGGGCCGAGGACCTGGGCGCCCGATCCGATCACCACATTGTCGCGCAAGGTGGGATGCCGCTTGCCGCCGACCCCGGTGGACGGATTGGTGCCGCCAAGGGTGACATTCTGATAGATGGTGACATTGTCTCCGATTTCGGCCGTTTCACCGATGACGGTGAAGCCATGATCGATGAAGAAATGCCGCCCGATCCTCGCCCCCGGATGAATATCGATCGCGGTCAGGAAGCGCGCAAGGTGGTTCACCATCCGGGCAAGGAAATAGAGCCGGCCCATCCACAGCCAGTGCGCCACCCGGTGCAGGGCGATGGCCCACGCTCCAGGATAAAACAGGACGTCCCAGCGGGTACGCGCCGCGGGGTCCCGCGTCTGCACCGAGTCTAGATAGCTTAGCAGCGACAAAAGCGAGTCCTGGCAGTCCTGTTGTTCCGGGGCGGTAATTTAGGTTCTGCCGGCCTCGAATGAAAGTCCGCGGTCGTGCGGCGGTTAGCTGCGCGCTTACGCCAGCCCGGTTTCGCGACTCTTGCAGCGGGCTTGTGCCTCCGGCAAAGGCGCGAAGACAGGCAACAAGGGGTTAGCCGCCATTTTCGACTTTCTTGCCGATCCGGCCGTGCTCATTCCTTTCGTTCTGATTGGGTTCGCAGCGCAACTGGTCGACGGAGCGTTGGGCATGGCCTACGGCGCGATCAGTTCGACCCTGCTTGTGAGCATGGGCGTCCCGCCCGCCGCCGCCTCTGCCGGGGTCCATACCGTCGAAACCTTTACGACCGGCGTGTCGGCGATCAGCCATGTGGCGCATCGCAACGTAAATTGGCGGTTGTTCTTCCGGATCGTCATCCCCGGCGTGATCGGGGGCGTGCTTGGCGCCTATGTCATCAGCAACATCCATGCGGACGTCGCCCGGCCCGTCGTCCTCGCGTACCTGATGGGCATTGGCCTTTACCTTCTCTACCGGGGCGCGATGCACAAGCATACGGAGCGCGAGCCCAAGGTGGTTGAACCGCTCGGTCTCATCGGCGGCTTCCTCGACGCCGCGGGCGGCGGCGGCTGGGGTCCGATCGTCACCTCCAACCTCATGGTCCAGGGCGCCACGCCGCGAACGACCATCGGCACCGTCAATACCGCCGAGTTCTTCCTTACGCTGACAATCAGCGCCACGTTCCTGGCGACGATCGGTCTGGAAGCCTTCACGACGGCCATCGTGGGCCTTCTGATCGGCGGCATCGTCGCCGCCCCCCTCGGCGCGGTCATCGCCAAGCGCGTGGAAGCGGACAAGCTGCTGGTACTGGTCGGAGTGGTCCTGACACTGACCAGCGGTTGGGGCGTGTGGAACCTCCTGGCCTGAAGTTGGCCTTCCTGCGCCGGAGCGGGTAGAGGCCGGCCCATGCATTTTCTCGATCAAGCAAAGATCTTCGTCCGGTCGGGCGCGGGCGGACCGGGCGCGGTCAGCTTCCGGCGCGAAAAGTTCATCGAATATGGCGGTCCCGACGGCGGCGACGGCGGCAAGGGCGCCGACATCATCTTCGAAGCGGTGCCCGGCCTCAATACGTTGATCGATTTCCGCTACACGCAGCATTTCCGTGCGCCTCGCGGCAAAGGTGGGGCGGGCAGCAATCGTACCGGCGCCGGCGGTGAGGACCTGGTCATCAAGGTCCCGGTCGGCACCCAGATCCTCGCCGACGACGAGGAGCGGACCTTGCTCGCCGACCTGACGGAAGAGGGACAGCGGATCGTCTTCCTCCGCGGCGGCGACGGCGGGCGGGGCAATGCCAGCTACAAAAGCTCCACCAATCGGGCGCCGCGCCAGCATGGCACGGGCTGGCCCGGCGAGGAGGCATGGGTCTGGCTCCGCCTGAAGCTGCTGGCCGACGTGGGGCTGGTGGGACTGCCAAACGCGGGCAAATCGACCTTCCTCAACCGCACCACCAACGCCGTAGCAAAGGTCGGCGCCTATCCCTTCACCACCCTGCGGCCGCAGTTGGGGGTGGTGCGGCACAAGGGCGTTGAATTCGTTGTCGCGGACATTCCCGGGCTGATCGAGGGCGCAGCGGAGGGTGCGGGGATCGGCGACCGGTTCCTGGGCCATGTGGAACGCTGCAAGCTGCTGCTGCACCTGGTGGATGCCGAGGGTGAGGATCCGGCCGAGGCCTATCGGGTGGTTCGGGGCGAGCTCGACAATTACGGCGCAGGGCTGGAAGGAAAGCCAGAGATCGTGGCGCTCAGCCGCGCCGATCTGGTCGACGGCGAGCGGTTGGAAGAGCTTCGCGCAGAACTGGCCGATGAGCTCGGTCAGGAGCCCCTGGTGATTTCGGCGGCGACGGGCGACGGGCTCGAGGCGCTGCTCGATCGGATCGCCGAGACCCTCGGCGCGGCGCCGGCGGACGAACGGGTGACCGAAAAGGCCTGGTCGCCCCTGTGAAGCTGGCGATCACCGGAGGGACCGGCTTCGTCGGCGGCCGGCTGCTGAAGCAGGCGATTGGCGAAGGCATTGCAATCACCGCGCTGACGCGACGTCCCCAACCCCAGATGACCCGGGTGACCTGGGTGGACGGTGCACTCGACGACCGTGAGGCGGTCCATCGGCTGGTCCGCGCAGCCGACGCGATCATTCATGTGGCGGGCGTGGTGAATGCACCCGACGAGGCGGAATTCACCGCCGGCAATGTCACCGGAACCCTGCAGTTGCTGGCCGCTGCCACCGCGGCCGGCGTCCAGCGCTTCATCCATGTTTCCAGCCTGGCCGCGCGTGAGCCGCAATTGTCCCTTTACGGCCGCTCCAAAGCCCATGCCGAGCGGCTGGTGCAGGAGAGCGGGCTCGACTGGGCGATCGTCCGGCCGCCAGCAGTGTACGGCCCGGGCGACCGTGAGATGCTGGAACTGTTCAAGGCCGCCCGGCTGGGCGTGATGCCGCTTCCCCCGGCCGGCCGAATGTCGGCGATCCACGCCGACGACCTCGCGCGCCTGCTGCTGAGCCTGACGGCACCGGGAACGCCGGGCAAGGTGATCTATGAACCTGATGACGGCCACCCCGGGGGCTACAGCCATGCCGACTTCGCGCGGGCGATCGGTTGCGCGGTCGAGCGCAATCCGCTGCTGATCCCGCTGCCCGCGGCGTTATTGAAGCTTGGCGCCAAGGCTGATCGCTTGGTTCGGAGATCCGGCGCCAAATTGACCCCGGATCGGGCCGCATATTTCTGCCACCCCGATTGGGTGTCGGATGCGAGCAAGGCGCCGCCATCGACCCTTTGGCGGCCAAGCGTACCGCTGGAGCAGGGTCTGGCCGACACGGTTGCCTGGTATTGCAAGGCCGGCTGGCTTTAGCGGACAGCCAGTTCCCATACGACCGCCAGCCCGGTGACGATCAGACCCGTCAGGAAGAAGGTGTAGCTCCAGTAGAGCCAGCGGTATTTTTCTCGCCGCAGGATGCAACCATGATCGTAGATGCTGCCCGCAAGGTGGCGGTAGGTCGCTTCTTCCGAAGACAGCACCTTGATCATCTGCTCGACATATTCCTGGCGGCTGATGTTTGCGAACGACCCGAAATAAAGCAGGTTCACCGTCTCTGGCGTGACCGTCCATTTCTTGACCGGGCCGGGGCGAACGGTGAGGATGCCGAGCAGCGTCGCCATGAACGAAAAGGCGGTCAAAAGGATCAGCGGCAAGCTGGCCTTGCCCTCCGCGATGTCGCTGATCGACAGGCTGAAGACGACGAAGCTCGCGCCCATCAAAATCGACGACTTGTTGTCCGCCATTTCCGACAGGGCCATGTGCCCGCTGTCAGCCGCGACGAGGAGGTTATGGACCTCCTTTGGGAAACTGTAGCCCGGATCGCCCGGCTTGGAGTCCGGTCTGAGGTCCGCTTCGCTCATGGGCAGGATGCTGACCGCCCCGCGCCCAGCCGTCAACCGCGCGTCTTGTAGCCGCAAACCGCCCCGAGCAGAAAACAGATCACCAGGGTCAGTTGTACGTTGCCCGACGCACCTTCCCACGCGCCATAGCTATGCCCCATGAATAGAAGCATGGCGAACGCGATCAGCGCGATGAAACTCATCTTCTCCCCCTTCCCTCCCCGGAGCGGAGCCGCCCTTGTTCCACGACAAGGTGAAGAGATGGTAAAGCTTGCCTGCGGCAGGACCGCCCGCCATAGGGCGCGCATCACCCCCGACCCGAGGATCCGATGAAGGCTCGTGTATTCGTCACCCTGAAAAACGGCGTCCTCGATCCGCAGGGCAAGGCCATCCATCACGCGCTGGAGGGTCTGGGCTTCGAAGGGGTGAACGACGTGCGCGCGGGCAAGCTCATCGAGCTCGACCTGGCCGACGGAACCGACGATGCCGCCATCGAGGACATGTGCCGCAAGCTGCTGGCCAATACGGTGATCGAGAATTTTCGCATCGAGCGATTGGGGTAAGGTCATGAACAGCGCGGTGATCGTGTTTCCGGGTTCCAATTGCGACCGCGATCTGGCGGTGGCCCTGGAACTGGTGACGGGCGCCAAGCCGCATATGGTCTGGCATCGCGAAACCGAATTGCCGGCCGGCATCGACATGATCGGGGTTCCAGGCGGCTTTTCCTATGGCGACTACCTGCGCTCTGGCGCGATGGCGGCCCGCTCACCGGTGATGCGAGCCGTGGCGGACGCAGCCGGGCGCGGTGTCCCGGTGCTGGGAATCTGCAACGGCTTTCAGGTGCTGACAGAGGCAGGCCTGTTGCCTGGCGCACTGATGCGAAATTCAGGTCTGAGTTTTGTCTGTCGGCCGGTTCATCTCACTGTCGAGAACAGCCAGACGATCTTCACCAGCGGCTATGGCCACGGCGAGGAGATCGTGGTCCCGGTTGCCCATCACGACGGCAATTACCAGGCGGATGCCCCGACGCTCGAACGGCTTGAAGGCGAAGGCCGCGTCGTGTTTCGCTATGCCGGGGAAGTGAATGGTTCGGCCAACTCCATCGCGGGTATCGTGAACGACAGCGGCAATGTGCTCGGCATGATGCCGCATCCGGAGCGGGCGATGGAAGACGCGCACGGCGGCACCGACGGGCGCCGTTTGTTCGAAGGGTTGCTGGAAACGGTCGCCGCTTAACGGCGGACGGACAGCTCGCGGCAGCCGCTCACCGCGGGCGGCATCGCGCAAAGCAGGACCCGGTCCGGGCCCGGGGTGTTAAGCACCAGGGTTCGTTTTTCCAGGCTCATCGGATCGGTCATGATCACCACCGTCGCCGCCGAAGCTGCGGACGGCAGCAACAAGGATCCGGCGACCAACGCCACTTTCCAGATCATAACCTTCTCCCCTGACTTCCGTGAAAAGGCTCTTCGGAAGTTTAACGGCAGGTGAACGCCCCGCTTTCGCCCGACGACGCAAGCGACTACACGACCCGCGACGCGCCCGTAGCTCAGTTGGATAGAGCACGAGCCTTCTAAAATTATGCTCCGTTCCCCACTGAACCCCAAAAGCCCGGTTTTCCGCGCTTTATGCAGTTCTCGACCTCCCCACAATAACTATAAAATGTTATACGAACCGCGGTTTTGTGATACATTCTGTTATCGGAAGGCCCCTCCGATAACAGGCCCTTCCGAGGAGACCCACAATGACCAACCTCGAAACCCCCACCCCCGAGGCCGACCTTCACCCCCGCCTTGGTTACCTCATCAGCCACTTCGAACGGGACCAGCTCGAAGGCGAAAAGGCCGAGCGGCAGATGATCGAACGGATCACTGACCACGGGATCGCCTACGCCCTGGATTGGGTTGGCACCAACCTCTCCCAATCGGTCAAAGGCCGGGTGGCCAAGGAGACGATCCTCCCGCTGCTCGCTGACGTTCGGTCCTTTGAGGACGTCGCCCGGGTCCACCACAAGGTGGAGCGGATGACCCGCAAGGAACTCGGCTACATCAGCCTCTCGAACAACCAAATGACCGTGAACGGGAAGGTCGCCACCTGCCAGGCCTTGAATGATGCGGCCGAGTTGATCGGCAGCGCCGTTACCGACCGTTGAGCAAGAGGGGCACGGTCCAGGCTCAAGCCACTGAAAACCTGGACCGTGCCACCACCGGAAAGGGAGCAAACCGATGGCAAAAAACACCCATACCACAACCGACGCCATTCCGTTGACCGAGCAAAAGGTCCTCGGGATCAAACCGCCAGCCGAAGGCGCAATCGAAATCCGGGACTCACGGACCCCGGGCCTCCGGCTCAGAGTGGCCGCGACCAAGAAGAAATCATGGATGCTGCGGGCCAGGGTCGGTGGACGCGTTTTCCATCGCTCCCTTGGTCCATATCCCCAAGTCGATCTGAACGCTGCCCGCAAGGCGGCGGAGGAGTTCCTAGACACCGTTGCCCGGGAGGGGTCGACCGAGAAGCTTGAACGCACGTTCGGGCAGGTCTTCGAGAAGTGGTTGGACCGGGCCAAGGAGCGCAACCGGTCCTGGAAGATGCAGGAACGCCGGGCCGAAATGTATGTCCTGCCCGCCTGGAAGGACAAGCGGATCGTCGACATTGACAGGCGATCCGTAAGGGACCTCGTTGAAAACATCCCCGGTGCCGTCCTTAGCAATCGGGTTCTCACGCTCGTGAAGACCGTGCTGAGGTGGGCGGTGAGCCAGGACTACATCACCACCAATTTCGCCGAGGGCGTGGAGAAACCGAAGCCGGAGCAATCGAGGGATCGGGTCCTTTCCATGGACGAGATTTGCCGCCTGTTCAGAGCGGCCGACTTGCTCGGCTACCCATCGGGTCCGTGGCTCAAGTTGCTCATCCTCACTGGCCAGCGCCGGTCCGAATGCGCGAACCTCAAATGGGACGATCTGGACTTGGACCGTGGCACGTGGGTCATTCCCGCCGAGGCCAACAAATCCAACCGCGAGCATCTCGTGCCCCTGCCCGATCCGGTGGTCGCAATCCTGAAGGACCTCCCGAGGTTCGGACCTTATGTTTTTACGACCAACGGGGCCGCACCGGCGTCTGGATGGTCGAAGCTAAAGAATAGGGTGGACAACCTCTTGTCGGTCGATGGTGGACCGGAGATTGCAGATTGGGTTTTCCACGACGTCCGTCGGACGGTTTGCACGGAAATGAGCGCCCTCGGCATTCCCGAAGAAGTGATCGGCAAGGTCGTCAACCACAGCGCTGGGGTTTCGATCACGGGTCGGGTTTACAACCGCAATACCTACGCGTCCGAAAAGCGGGCTGCATTGACCCGATGGACGGAAGAAGTGCTCCGCCAAGTATCGGGCAGGTCGTCGAACAAAGTGGTGCCGATCCGCACAAAATAATGAAAATCGCAGCATTGAACTGGCCCCGGTTTCCTAGGGAAATCGGGCCTTTTCTTGTGAACAGAAATTGCGACTGCAGTGGTTATCTTGGGGTTAGTTTAGGGTTACTTGTAAGGTCATCCTCAAACGGAAGGATCGACCAATGAATGCCACTACTCAACCACCCGACGGCGTCACGCAACTGATGTCGACGGGTGAGGTTTGCCGCCTCCTCAAACTGAGCCGTTCGACCCTCGACCGGATGGTTCGTGAGGGTCAGTTCCCCAAGCCGATCCGGCTGACGCAATGGCGTCTCGTCTTCGTCCAGGACGAAGTGAATGACTGGATTGCCGAGCAGATCAAAGAGCGCCGTGGCGCATACGCCCCGGGCCGCAATCCCCACGGGAAGACCAACCCTCCACGGGACCGGCAGGTGACGGCCTAACCACCCCCTCAAGCCACAAGGATCAAGCCACCATGAACGCTCATAGTCGAATTCAACGGAAGCGCGGGGTCCGTATCTCCGGTGGCCCCGCAGATGCAATCGCCCAATGCATCCGGTACATCGAACAATTCTCAGGAAAGAAAAGAATGCTCGGTTGGCAGTCGTTCAACGTTCTGGACCCGAATGCTTCAGGTCGAATTGTCGGACGAGTGGCCGTCGTCTTTCCTTTTGAATGGGAACGCGCAGACCAGGCTCTTTACGCAGTCTTGTATAACGTAGCTGAGGGCGTCGATATTCCCGCGCTCCTTTTCTTCCACAAGGCCGGTGGCGGATGCGGTTTCGTTGCCCGGGACCCCCTCCCCAAATCAACCCCATTCATGATTTGTCTGGGGGAAGGAGAAAATGGGGGCATCGAGGAGAGCAAGGCCGTTCGTGAATTCCTTTATGAAGCAGCGACAAACCAGGTTGTGCATGGGTCCAGCGGACTCATGAACTTGGACCAGGCGACACAAGCGTATCTGGAAAATGAAGAAATGGCAGGCATCGCGTTAGCCGTCAGGTTCAGAGGTGAAGTCTCGTTATTTCGGGTCAGCCAAGAGGACGAGGTCAGTGGCTAACGGACCCTTGAACCCGCGTCCGCCGACGCGTATTTTGGCGGCTTACAGCAACCCAAATCCTGGAAAGGAGAGTGTATCGAAGGAAGGTAAAGTGCCGTGGCCCGTGACAATTCTACCGCAGTCGATCTAACCAAGATCCTGCCCGATCCGGTCGTCCAGCGGCCACAGCGGTTCCTGACGTATGACGAGGTGCCGCATCCGACCAACCCCGACAAGCTGCGGAAGCGACCGTTTTACACCAACGGGAACATGCGGGGCGGAAACATCAAGCTCGACACCCCCGAAGACCTAGCCCAACTCGTTTCGTACACCGACGCCTGCAAAGCCGCTAAGAAGACGGGCCGCAAAGTCGGCGTTGCCTTGGTCGGTGGCGATGGCACCAAGGTCATCGACCTCGACAACATCCTCCGTGACGACCGCACGCTCGACCCCGAGCACCCTGGATTTGACATTGCAGCCGAGGCCGAGGCCGCTGCCGCGCCGATGTTTGTCAGCCAGTCGGGCAGGGGGTTGCACATCTGGGGCGCGACCTCGGATCTGTTCAATGGCCAGCCCGTCGAGGGAGTGGAGATTTACACCAACAGGCGGTTCATGGCCCTGGACTACAAAGGGGTCTGGAACCAGAGCAACGCCTGGCCGAGCCTGGACGACCTCCCCGCCCTCCAAGAAATGGTCGCCACAACGCGTAGGATCGCCGGAGAGCGCGTCGACGAGGACGAAGGCGGGATTATCACCCCCAAGATCATCGAGGAGCTCCAGGACGCGCTAACGCACATCGACCCGTCGGATTACGAGGCGTGGATCGCCTGCGGCCAGGCCCTCAAGACCCTGCCCGACAACAAGGGCTACGACCTGTGGCTCGCGTGGTCGAAGACCTCCGGCAAATACCAACCCGGCGACAACGAGCGGTGGCACACGTTTGAACCGGAGCGCACCGGCTACAAGGCGGTGTTTGCCCGAGCGGCCCGAGAAGGTTGGGTCAACCCCGCCAAGGGTCGGGGCAAGAGGGAGGCCGCAGAAGCATTCGCCCCGGCAAACAGCTCCTCGGGCCTCTACATCGAATGCGGTCAAGAGATTTTGGACGCAGCGCACCGCAAGCCCGCGTCCTGGCTGATCAAGGGCTGGATAGAGGAACAAGGCGTTGGCCTCACTTTCGGTCACCCAGGGAGCGGCAAATCATATCTCGCATTGACCATGGCCATGCACGTGGCCCTCGGCCTCGATTGGTTCGGGAACAAGGTCAAGCAAGGCACGGTCTTCTACATTGCGGCGGAAGGCCAAGCCGGGATGCGCAACCGGGTGGACGCATTCTGCCGGGAGCATGGGATCACGGACGACTTCCCGCTGATCCTCATTCCCCAACCGCTCAACCTGTACGACTCTAAGACTGACCTCGCCGACTTGCGGGAGGTCATCGAGGAACAGGCTATTATCCACGGCAAACCCGCCCTGATCGTCGCCGACACACTTTCGATGACGTTGGGGTCGGGCAGGGAGAATACCGACGAGGTTGCAGTCTATTTGAGGAACTGCGGCAAGTTGGCAGCCGACTACAACTGCTTCGTCATGCCGATCCACCACCGGCCCAAGGACGACAGCAGCAAGTGGCCCCGGGGTCACTCAAGCCTGGTCGGCAACACCGACACGATCCTCCTGGTCGAAGACCTGGGCGGCACCCGGACCGTGGACATTGTGAAGCAACGGAATGGCGAGGCCAAGAGCTACGTGTTGAGCTTCAAGCTCAAGGTCCACCAACTCGGCGTCGATGAGGACGGTGACCCCGTTACCTCCTGCACGATTGAGCAGACGGGACTGACGGCTGTCTCCCGCAACCCGTTGGACAAGGCCCGCGCCAAGATCAAAGCCCACCTCGGCAAGCGTGGATCGGGTGAACACCACGAACTGGTATTCAAGGAATTGATCCGCCTTCGGCACGAGGAAGGGGTGCTCATTCCCGGGGCCGAAGAGGACCCTGAAAACCGACCACGGGTCGGCGTTTCACGAATGGCCTGGAAGGATGGGTCCGTGGTCGCCTTGACCACGGATCATGACCTCACACCCAAACACGCCCGAACCGTCTTCGACCGGGTGGCCCCCGTGTTGGAAAGCCTAAACATTACAATGGTTTATGGTGACCTAGTGGCATTGGCTCCGGAGTTTGAACCATGCGACTGACCACGGGTGACCACGGGTCGACCACGGGTCTGACCACGGGTCGACCACACGACCACGGGGTTTGGGGGGTCTATAAGGACCCCCTACCCGTGGTCAGGTCTGGGGCTGGATATGAAGCACAACTAAAACCTGCCCGACCCAACCGGTTCGAACGCTATCTCCACGCAACCCACGAGCGCCGCATGAAGTCGTTAGGGCAGCGGGTCCGTGGCTCGTTGGATCAAAAGGCCCGGGGGGCATCGTCTGAAACTAATTCTGCGCCCCCTTGGACACCGGCGTTGGGATTTACAAACTCATCGAAGGGTCGGTTTCGCACCCGCGCGCAACCAAACCGAACCTGCCCGACAAGTGGGACCGAAGGCCCGCGGTCCCATGGCTAAATCCCCACTGACCCCGGACCCAAGGGAACGCCGACGCAAGCAGTTGAACGAGGCGCAGCATCGGTTCCAGGCTCGTAGGGCGATGGGCCTCAGGGTTGGGCGATACGACATATCCGAAGGCCTGCTGAACGCCCTCGTGATCACCAATAGGCTCACCGAACGGGAAGCAATGGACAAAGGCTTCGTGGACGCTGCCGTCGCCCGCCTCCTGGATCAATTCATCGACGATGTGGGAGTGCGCTAAGTTCTAATCGTTTAGCCAGCCCGCCCTGCGGTTCCGTCAAAACACTCCCAACGAACACACGGGAGCATGACGATGAACCGCCTACCGTTTTCCGTCGAACCTCGGCTCGATCCACTCAAGGACTTCCGCAAGGCGT
>NZ_JBZFLC010000002.1:0-9437 GCF_058313395.1 Sphingomonas sp. SP1
CTCGTTCGCCTCGGGTTTCCCCGCCGATCCTCGCATCGACGTGTCGGAGAATGCGGTCATCCACTTGGAGGACGCAAACCCCGAGCACATCGGCACTGCTGGAACGCCGAACGTGGTGGCCGCACCTGCCCGATCCGCCTTCCAGGTCGACATGAAGGTGCTCAAGTGCGTGCTTCGGGCCGCCTTCGGCATGCGCTCCGGGGCCATCGCCTTCACGGACTCAGCCACTTGGTAACAGCCGAAGGGAGGCCCACCCCATGAGTGACGACAATCTCAATCAAGCCATTGCCACGATGCGGTTCAAACGCCCGGCCAAGCTGATCCCAATCGCCATGTTCAGTTACCTTGAGGAACTGGCGATGATCGCAGCCCGCCGGGCCTTTCGCTCACGCTCCAAGGAGCAGGAAGCCATGGGCCGGGTGATCGGCCAGGAATTGGCCAAGCGAGACAAGCGCATCGACGCTTTGGAGGCCCGCCTAGCCCAGTTGGACAAGGGAGAGGATCAATGACCCAGTTCACTGGCATCGTCCGAACCTGCCCGAACCGATCCGCCGCCTACGACACCATGCGGCAAATGATCACGCAGCGCCGGTCCGAACTCGGTCCGCTGCCCTTCGAGGTGAAGGTCGCATACGCCAATGGCCTGGGGTCGGCGGGCCGCATGGTTTTGGCATGGCCGACGGCGGACCGAACAGGTGACGTCTTGGTCGCCTACTTCGAAGACCACGCAGTTTGGGAGTGAATGAAATGTCCGAAACCACTGCCACGGTTCAGATCGCCCGCGACCACGCCGAAGCGTCGGAGATTTTGTCCCAACTGATCCAGACCCGGAATGGCGGCATGGTCGATACCGACTTCCTTGAGGCGTATGTCGTGGATGTGTTCCCGGTCCGTGACTCGAAAACGGACAACTTCATGGAGGGGGTGAAGGTGATCGTGGCCTACCCCCGCGACAAGCCTTTCGACCTCAAGAACGTGCTGGCCGTCATGTACGGTTTCAGGCCGTGAAATGAAGATCGGCGCTCTCTCCCTCTGGCATATGGGGAGATCGTGCCGAGGTGGGCGAGGGGAAGTGGGTCTCCCCTCGTCCACCGGAGTTTCCGCAGGCCCGTGCCTGGGCCAATGGCGGAGTGGCGCAGGGGCCGCAGACCCCGCGCCGGCTGAGGGTGGACGGGTCAGGCGTATTCCTTCCGCCGACCTGTCCATTCCCCTCATGAGGAGGTGAGACGGTGATTAAGGACGCAATCGCATCTGCACTCACAAAGGCGTTCCTAACCTGCCCGATCGGTGACCCGCACATGGCGGCATTGCTTCAAGAACTCGGCAACTCAGGCGCACGGATCGACGACGACGCAGCCAGGCTAACCGCCCGTCATCAAGTGGCCCGGTTTCGACCAGGGCGTTTCACCCGTAGGAGCTTCATGAAATGAACCCACCGAACCACTGCAATCTTGAACCGCAGGACATTCCGTTCTGGGACGCGATCACCAAGGAGCTTCCGCACGGGCAGGGTGGTTGGACCGAACACCAACTGAGCCTCGCCGCCAACCTCGCCAAGACCATGTGCAACCTTGAACGGGTCCAACGCCAGCTGAGGGCCGAAGGCTTCGTGGTCGAGAATGACCGGGGCCGGATCATCCCCAACCCGTTGGCAGCCGTGGCCAACATGCTCACGTCTCAAATCCTCTCATCCCGCCGCGCCCTCAAGATCCACCCGGCTGCGGCATTGCATGGGAACGAGAAGACCGCCCGCCGAAGAATGGTGGTCCAGGAGACCGAGGAACGGTTCCGTCGCACCCTTCTCGAAGACGGAGACAGCCTCATCGCTCGGCCCCGGAGGGGCATATGACAAGGGGCCGGTTCCGGGTCGAACTGACCGACGAACTCCTGGCCTCGCTCAAGTACGTCAAAGGCGAACAACCACCCTACTACTACGACACCGTGCAGCCGTTCTTGGCTGTGGCTCCTACCGCCAAGGACGGGGTGGTCTGGTATGAGCGGCAAAGGGGCAGCAACCAGTTGGTCCGGATCGGCTACTATCCGACGATGACGTTGGCATCGGCCCGCCGGACAGTGACCCCGACCTCAACTCCATACAAGCCTCTAACCCCTCGGACCCAGGCTGCCCGGGAGAAGGCCCCGGCTGCCAAGGCGTCGACGATGGCGACTTGGGAAACCAGCACCTACGAAAGCCGATGGGCCAAGGATGCAGCCCGGGCGAACGACCGCTTTTTGACCACCCTCCGCCAAGTCCACCCGGAGCGACTGGCAAGGGCCTGACCGGGCAGAACAAAGTAGCAACAGAAAACTTCGACTACATATCAGAAAGTCGTGTCGGGGTGGGTTGCGATCATGTAAATAAGTCCGCTTCTCGCACCACATGGTGTGGTGCGAGTCGAATGGAGACACAACATGAGCTTTGTTGACGCACTTCGTTTGGACCCCAAACCAACACACATCCGGCTTGAACTGCTCTTGCGGCTTGCCGCCGCTCAGCACGCTTTGGCCTACGTCCGTGCTAACAACCATCCTGGCGATGCCAAAGCGATTGCCGAGTTGTCCGAGGAGGTGAAGACCCTGCGCGAAGACCTGGAGGAATACACAGCCCAAGACTGCTCGCTTTATGCTTCCACCCCATATCAACTTTGGCTCCGCGTGAAGTGGGACCAATTCCAGGTTGCGAAAGCGCCTGTTGGAACGGCCCCGTTCGCCGAGAAGCTGGCCAAGGCCAAGGCGGATATGAAGGAGGTGCTGGAGGACGCCTAACCACCACCGAGTGCCGAGACCGGCGCTCGCACTACCAAAGGAAAAGGGTAAGGCCTGGATAGGCACCTTTTCTTTCGCCTCGACGAACAGCCCCGGATGGGGTTTTTTTTGTGCCCGCCCGGCCAAGGACTAGTGTCAGTTAAGTGACTGACAAATAGGGTTAAATTCATCCATAATTACGAGACACCACTCCCCGCCACAACCCGTGGCGAGAGGAGACCCACGATGTTTGGATTGCGTCTCATGACCCTCGAAGAACTGGTTCTCACTGCCTGCCGGGCCGAAGAGGCCGGAGCCGTTGGCACCTTCGAAGCTTGCCTAGCCGAAATGGACCGCCGCTTGGCCCAGGAGGTGGCGGAGTTCTTCGAAACCCTGCCCGTAGCCGAAGCCCCGGGCCTCGGGATATTTGCCGCCATGCAGATGATCGCCGCCTTGGATGACGAGGCCGAGGCGGAAGAGGTCCTGGTCGAGTTCGTCCCCGCTTGGGGCAACGGCCCGACCATCAACTAAGGAGTGCGGAGATGAAGACCCAATGGAAACTGGCCCTGGGAGCCGCCGCTATCGCCCTCTGGAGCGCGACAAGGCCTAAGGCCAGGGGGAAGGTGGTCGAGGAGTCAGAACGCGCTCCTACGCGCCCCAGGGCGATCCGGAGACGGAAGGGAACGGGCAGGCCGGCAGGCCGACCCCGTAAGGTCCCGGTGACGGTCGTCTAAACCCTGCCCGATCCAGCCCACAAAAGAAGGGCGGCTGGTCCTAACCGGATCGGCCGCCCTTCCCTTTGGAAGATAGCTACGTGGCCCGTGACAACCTCGTGCTACCGGGCGAATGTATCACGAGGCCCGGGAGAGGTTGACCCCATTTGGGTGGATCAGCTCCCCTTTGTTGTGTAGGCCATGGGGCTAACCCACTCCGTTCTCTTTGCTCGTGTTCTCGTGGGTGTTATAGGACCAAGACCGATAACAAAGTGGAACGGAGAAAATCGAAGGAATTGAATGGGTTAACATTGGGCGCCCGTAGCTCAGCTGGACAGAGCCCGAGCCTTCTAAGCTTGTGGTCGCAGGTTCGAATCCTGCCGGGCGCGCCACTTTTTCCTTTGTTTTCTGGGCTTCTTGTTCCTCGCACTCTGTGACGAAGAACCCATTTAATCACGTATTCGCCACCGAGCGTCTAGGTGACTCGGTTTGCGGCTAATGTCCGAAATGGGTGGAAAGCGGACCCTACGCCACGCCGTTACAGTCTGCGCTTTTCACGACTGATTTGGCCTTATCGAAGATGACAGTGACTTGGCCACAGCCTCCGTCATTGATGAACGGCAAATCTTGCTCGCTCTTGACCCAGCGGCGCTCACCGGCAGGCATGGCCCAATCGGGCTGCGTCGCCTCGCACGGCACTTCACGGGTTGCGAAGTTCTCAAGAAGCTCCTCACAACTCTCGCCGGGCCGAATCTCATAGTTCATCGGTATCAGGTAGACAGCGACAACCTCGCCTCCGTTGATGTCGGCATAATACCTCGCATACTCGCCTAATGGCCGCGCACCCTTCGGCAACTGCACCTGCTTCTCGATTCGATTCATGAGCGCTTCACGGTCACGCTCTTGGGGCGTCGAGCAGCCGCTGAGAAGGACTACAGCGACCACGACTTTCAGCGAGTTCATCCCTTGAACGTCACACACCTGCCGAATGTCCGCAATGGGTGGAAAGCGGACATTGGTCCGAGTTACATCGCGAGCTTCAGAAGGGGCTGCTTGTGAGCGCGAAGAAGACACGCATCATGTATATCGAGGACAAGTCGCAAGGCTTGGACGGACCCGCGCGCATCGGGCGGGTCACTTACTCAAAAACGGGTCGGTCTTTGACCTACGGCGGGCGCACATTTCAGAGCCTCGGGGGCTCTGGCTTCAAGGCGAATTACGCGGACATTGAGAACGGTGATGAATTCTGGATTTCAGGCCCACGTAAGGACGGAAAGGACCGGCTCTACGACGGCAGCACGAAGCCGGTCGAGGTCGACGATGAGGTGAGCGCCGAGTACTGGCGGGACATTCGCGGCAAGTAAGAGCCGAATGTCCGCAATGGGTGGGAAGCGGACATTAGCGCTAAGCTAGTTCAGGGGCGCCTGGTCCAAGGACTTCGGGGTCACCTTGGCGGAACACCACACCATAAAGCGTCATTTCCGGCTGTTCTGACAACAGCATGGGCCGACTACGCTCGCCGCGTCTAATAGCCTCCATTGCCTCTGCAAAGGTGCGTCCGACGAGAGAACACGCCGGATGGACAAGGCTACAGAATATGACCTGTCCGGCTCTGGTCATGTAAAGTTCGCCGTGGCCGTCATCCTCCTCGGCAATACCGACCATCTTTGTCCCTAGAACTGCTTCCCATTCGGCCAGTAAGGATGCGCCCTCGGTCACATGCTGAAACGCGACCGAACAAACGTTTGAAGCAGGGTTCATCAAGGTGAGGCCACCAAGCTCGGCCAGAACGGCAGTAGCTGGATGACCGGTTGGAACTGCCGCTTCGACGGCAACATTTCGCCCTTCAAACCAACCCGCTGCCCGAAACAGGGGCCGCACACTTTCAGGAACGACGCTCATCGCCTTAGGCTAGTGGCAAGCCGCTAATGTCCGCAATGGGTCGTTTTCAGACACTAGCGGCAAGTGGCCACTACACTTTCGCCTGAAGTGCGAGACTGCCAGCTATGGTGGCTAATCCGATCACGAAGAACGCGAACGACCCAACGCCAACATAGGTCGGGAGCCAAGTCTTCCAACTTAGCTTCATGCTCTTCGAGAAGTTTTCAAGCTCATCCACGGGGGAGAAGTTCAGCATCATGGCTTCATCAAGCTTGATGCGCATCTTCGTCAATTTGAGGTTCGCTCGGAGCGATACGACCCCGCTCGTTATGCCCATCAAGAGGCTCAGCACCAAGCCAAGAGCCAGCCAAAGCAAAGCGTAATGCCGCCCTGGTAGCTCGTGAGCTCCACTGTCCAGCAGCGCAATAATGGCGCCACCATTCGCTGCAAACAGGGTCGCCATCAGCCAGCGGAAGGTGGAAACCGAATGCTCAAAAAGCCGCGCCTCGCTAACGGCAATTTCCTCGCGCACCCATCGTGCTACGCTCCGCTCGTCTTCATCCATGCCCTTCGCGCTCTTCAGTTCTTATCGGCGGTGCTGGTTGGGTTCTTCAACGCTCGTTCTTTGAACGTCACCCACTCCTGCAGGGTCGTTCTATCCATCGGCAGCCACTCCGTGACGCCGCTGTCTGCTGTCCCGGTGCTCACTTGGCTCCATGTTTCACCTGTGGCCGTATCCAAAAGGATAGCCTGCCCCGTCAGGTGTGGAACATGAACGATGGTGTAGCGCCCGATCGGAACTTGTGCCCGGTCGCTGGCAGAAGCCTGTTTATCCGTGGCTCTAGGGTCGGCACAGGAGGTGAGGCTCAATGAGGCCGCAAGAGCTAAGCCGAGGGCAGCGGACCGGGACGCAATACGCATTGGTGAGACCCCTTTTAAGCACCCTTGCGTCCGGCGCAGATGATGGTCCAGAAGCAGGTCGCCGGTTGGAGCTTCGGAACGGTGAGGTTTGGACCCCCATCGTTGGAGAACCACGGTTCCAACCGGCTAGCGGTCGAATGGAAAACCAAACCGCATGCAGCCATTAGAAGCAGCATTGGCGCTCCTCACAAGAGGGGATCGGGTCTTTTCGGGGAATGTCCTGGGGAAAACCGGCAAAAGTTCCGGAAAATCAGCGTCCCTTTTTGCGATCGGCAGTGGCGCAGGCACAAAAAAAGCCCCATCCGGGGCTGTTCGTCGGGACCAAAGAAAAGGCACCTATCCAGGTATTGCCTTTCCCTTTGGTAGTGCGAGCGCCGATCCCGGCACCTGATAGTTGAAGGTTACTTCTTCATGAGGGCGTCGACCAGGGCGTCGGCCTCTGCCTCTTCTTCACACGCCTCCTTCATATCCACCTTGGCCTTGGCCAACTTCTCGGCGAACGGGGCCGTTCCAACAGGCGCTTTCGTGACCTGGAATTGGTCCCACTTCACGCGGAGCCACAGCTGATAAGGGGTGGCACTAAAAAGCGAGCAGTCCCGGGCCGTGTATTCCTCTAGGTCTTCACGCAAGGTCTTCACCTCCTCGGACAACTCGGCAATCGCTTGGGCATCGCCAGGATGGTTGTTAGCACGGAGGTAGGCCAAAGCGTGCTGAGCGGCGGCAAGCCGCAAGAGCAGTTCAAGCCGGATGTGTGTTGGTTTGGGGTCCAAACGTAGTGCGTCAGCAAAGCTCATGTGGTGTCTCCATTCGACTCGCACCACACCATGTGGTGCGAACGTCGGTTTTACAGGACCGCAACCCACCCCGACACACATTTCCGATATGTAACTTTACTTTTCTGTTGCCAGTTTGTTCTGCTCGATCAGGCGCTCAGTCGCTCCGGATGGACCTGCCGGATCGTGGTCAAGAAGCGGTCATTCGCCCGGGCTGCGTCCTTCGCCCACCGAGTTTCGTATGAGTTCGTCTCCCATGCCGCTGCGGGGACTTTCGCCGCCTTGTCTCGGGCAGGGTTCGCCTGGGCCTTCGGCTCCGGGAGCATGGCGGATGGGGCGACGAGGCTCCGAGCCGATGCCAGTGTCATTGCGGGATAGTAGCCGATCCGGACCAACTGGTTGCTGCCCTTCTGCCGCTCATACCAGACCACCCCGTCCTTGGCGGTAGGAGCCACAGCCAAGAGCGGCTTCACGGTGTCGTAGTAGTAGGGCGGTTGTTCGCCTTTGACGTACTTGAGCGAGGCCAGGAGTTCGTCGGTCAGTTCGACCCGATACCGGCCCCTTGTCATACACCCCTCCGGGGCCGAGCAATCAGGTCGTCCTCGTCATGAACGGGCAGGACTTGGCGTTCAATCTCCCGTGCCAGTCGTCGCCGGTCGGCAATCTTCTGGTTGCCCGAGGGTTGCGCCGCTGCATGCAATTTCAAAGTGCGGCGGAGGCTGAGGATCTGATGGGTGAAGGCCGAGGCCACGGCGGCGAGCGGGTTGGCGACCAACCGGCCCTTGTCGGACTTGACCACGAAGCCTTCAGCCCGAACTTGCCGTTGCACTTGGTCCAGGTCCCGCATGGTCCTGGCGAGCGTGGCGGCAAGGACTAACTGGTCCTCCGTCCATCCATCCTGGCCATACGGAAGTTCGCGGGTCACCTCGTCCCAGAAGGGCATGTCCTCGGTGGTAAGTGGCACATGGGTCGGCGGGTTCATGGCATGAAGCTCCTGCGGGTGAAGCGACCCGGGCGGAACCGGGCCACTTGATGACGGGCGGGTGCTCTCGACTTATCCTCGTCGATCCGTGCGCCGGGGTTCCCGAGTTGTTGAAGCAACGCCGCCATTTCAGGGTCATGGATCGGGCAGGTTTGGAATGCCCTTTCGAGTGCAGTTGCGATCGTGTCCTTGGTCACCGTCTCACCTCCTCATGAGGGGAAGTGGACAGGTCGGCGGAAGGAAGAAACGCCTGACCTGTCCACCCAGCCGGCACGGGGTCTGCGGCCCCTGCGCCATTCCGCCACTGCCCAGGCTCGGGCTTGCGGAAAACTCCGGTGGACGAGAGGAGACCCACTTCCGCTCGCCCACCTCGGCGCTCCCTTGCGATATGCCAAACAAGGGACCGCCGATCTTCATGCTGGTTCGAGCCGGAGGCCGTACACGACCGCCAGCAAATTCTCGGGGTCGATCGGCTGACCCTTCGGGTAAGCGATCAAGACCTTGGCCCCAGTGATGTTGTTTCCCGTTTTCTGGTCGCGGAGCGGGAACACGTCCACGACCCAGGCCTCAAGATATTCCGCGTCGGTGTAGTTGCCGTTCGCCGTCTGGATCAGCTGCGACAAAATCTCCGACGCTTCGGCGTGGTCCCTGGCGATGGTGACGGTGGCTTCAGACATTGCGTTCACTCCCACACCTGGTGGTCTTCGAAGTAGGCGACGAGCAAATCGCCCTCGGTGTCTCCGGTCGGCCATGCCAGGACCACGCGGCCTCCGGGCGCGCCGGTGTAGGCAACCTTCACCTCGAAGGGCTGGCGCGGCTGGCCAAGTTCGGATCGGCGCTGCGTGATCATCTGCCGCATGGTGTCGTACGCGGCCGACCGGTTCGGGCAGGGTCGAACAATCCCGGTGAACTGGGTCATTGGTCCTCTCCCGTTTCGAGCTGCGCCAAACGAGCCTCTAGCGCGTCCAGGCGCTTGTCTCGGCGGGCCAATTCCTGGCCGATCACCCGGCCCATGGCTTCCTGCTCCTTGGAGCGTGAGCGAAAGGCCCTGCGGGCTGCGATCATCGCCAACTCTTCGAGGTAGGCGAACATGGCGATTGGCGTCAGCTTGGCCGGGCGTTTGAACCTCATCCTGGCAATGGCTTGGTTGAGATTGTCGTCCATGGGGTGGGTCCTCCCTTCGGCTGTTACCAAGTGGCTGAGTCCGTGAAGGCGATGGCCCCGGAGCGCATCGCGAAGGCGGCCCGAAGCACGCACTTCAGCACCTTCATGTCGACCTGGAAGGCGGATCGAGCGGGCGCAGCCACGACGTTCGGCGTTCCCACGGTGCCGATATGAGCCGGGTTTGCGTCCTCCAGGTGGATGACCGCATTCTCCGAGACGTCGATCCGAGGCGCTGCCGGGAACCCGGAGGCGAACGAA